>JADJUP010000030.1 GCA_016716965.1 Sulfuritalea sp.
CGGCATCCGCTATACCTTCGGCATTCCCGGCGTGCACAACACCGAACTCTACGACGAGCTCAACAGCTCGGAAACAATCACACCAGTGTTGGTGACCCACGAAGGCGGAGCGTCCTTCATGGCCGACGGCATGAGCCGCACCTCTGGCCTCACCGGCACTTTGGTCATCGTTCCCGCCGCAGGTGCCACCCACGCCGCCAGCGGCATCGGCGAGGCCTTCCTCGACGGCATCCCGATGCTGGTGATCTGCGGCGGCATCCGCAACGACCTGGGCAAGAAGTATCAGCTGCACGAAATGGATCAGCATGCCTTCGTCAAGGCCCTGACCAAGGCGACCTTCCTCGCCAGCACCCATGCCGAAATCGTGCCGATGCTGTTCAAGGCCTGGGAGACCGCCCACAGCGGCGAGCCGGGCCCGGTCTTCGTCGAGATTCCGGTGAACCTGCAGATGTTCCCCGGCGAGGTCACGCCGCTGCCGCCGCTGCCAGTGATCGAGCGCCCCTGCCGTGCCGCCGGCGCCGACTTTCAGCGTGCGGCGCAGATGCTGCGCGCGGCAAAGCATCCGGCGCTGTTCCTCGGCTGGGGAGCGCGCGACGCGGTCGATCTGACCCGCGCCATCGCCGACATTCTCCAGGCACCGGTGGCAACCACGCTGCAGGGCCTTTCGGTATTCCCCGCCACGCATCCGTTACACACCGGCTTCGGCTTCGGCGCGGCGGCGGTACCCGCCGCGCGAAACGCCTTCGCCGACTGCGACTGCCTGCTGGCGGTCGGCACGCGCTTCGCCGAGATCGCCACCGGCAGTTTCGGCGTTAAGGTGCCGCCGAACCTGATCCACGTCGACATCAACCCGCAGGTGTTCAGCGCCAACTATCCGGCGGCGATAGCGCTCGAAGGGGACGCGGCGACCGTGCTGGGCGCGCTGCTGGAAGCGTTACGGAAAGTCGGCGCCGGTGCCACGGCGAATACGGGGCTGCACGCCAAAATTGCAGGCGACAAGAGGGCCTACAAGGACGAATGGCTGCTCCATGACAGCAAGGACAAGGTCAACCCGGCCGTATTCTTCGACGCCCTGCGCGCCGCCGTCCCCGACGATGCGATCGCCGTGGTGGATGACGGCAACCACACCTACCTGACCGCAGAACTCTTCCCCGTGCATCAGTCGAAGGCGCTGATCGTGCCGACCGATTTCAACGCCATGGGCTACGCCGTGCCAGCATCGATCGGCGCCAAGCTGGCCAATCCGGAACGTGAGGTCTTCGCCATCGTCGGCGACGGCGCCTTCACCATGACCTGCATGGAGATCGTCTCCGCCACACGGCTGGGACTGGGCATCGTGTACTACGTATTCCACGACGGCGAACTGTCGCAGATCGCCCAGGCACAGGAAATCCCCTTCAACCGCAAGCCCTGCACCGCGCTTGGCGCGATCGACTTCAGCGGCGTCGCCATCGCCACCGGCGCCGAGTACATCGCCGTGCCCTCGAATGCCGAGGTGACTGCGGCGATTGCCCACGCACGCGAAGCTGCTGCCGCAGGCAGGCCGGTGATCGTCGACCTGATCATGGATTATTCGAAGCGCACCGCCTTCACCCAGGGCGCCGTGAAGACCAACTTCAAGCGCCTGCCCCTGGCCCAGCGCCTGCGCATGGTGACGCGCGCGGTGAAGCGCAAGATCACCGGCTGAAAGCGCGGGCTTGAAAATGTCGTGCCAGAGGTTTAGATTTCAAGTTCCGCAGCCAACCGAAGGAGGTGATCCATGAAATTCGTCGCACGCATTCTCGCGCTCATGTTCGCGCTGGCAGCCACGTCGGCCTGGGCCTGTCCCGGTGACAAGGCCAAGGACGACGGCAAGCAGTCCACCCCCAAGAAGCCGACGACGTCGCTGGCGATCGACTGATCCGAGACCTGCAACAAGCGAAACGCCGCCGCATGCAACTTGCGGCGGCGTTTTTTTGATGGGTCTCCGAATTCCGCTCAGTCGGTAACCGCTTCCGTATCGGTCCGCCGCGACAGCACCGTGGCGAACAGGCCGCTGGCGACGATCATCACCACGCCGGCCCAGCCTGCCCAGGGCAGGGTTTCGCCCCATAGCAGCATGCCGAAGGCGCTGGAGAACACCACCGTACTGTAGGCGAGGCTGGCCGAGGTCAGCGTCTTGCCGCGCTTGTAGGCGGCTGTCATGCACAGTTGTGCCAGCAGGCCGAAGCCGCCGACGCCGAGCAGCAGCAGCCAGCCGCGCAGGTCGATGGCATGGAAGGGGCTGGCCGCCAGCAGCCAGGGCAGGCCGCCGAGGGTGGCCATGGCCGAGAAATAGAACACGGTGCGCCATTCCGGCTCACCCAGTTCGCCCAGGCGCCGTACGTTGAGGTAGGCGACGCTGGAAATGATGCCGGAGCCGAGGCCGAACACCGCGCCCAGCCACTGGTCGCGCGCCAGCGTCGGCTGCAGCAGGAGGATCACGCCGACGAAGCCGACCGCAAGCACGCCGTAGAAGCCGCGCCGCACCGGTTCCTTGACCCACAGCGCCAGCAGCAGCGCGAGGAACAGCGGCGAGGTGTAGTTGAGGGTCACCGCCGCCGCCAGAGGGATCATGCTGATGGCGTAGAAGTACATCACCAGCGAGACGAAGCCCGACAGGCCGCGCACGACGTGGGTCCGCGCGTGCGGCGTTGCCAGCGGCAGCCGGCGCAGCACGACGTAGGCGCCGATCAGCAGCGTGGCGATGAAGCCGCGCCAGAACACCAGTTCCGCGGCGGAAAACTGCGCCGCGCCGAGCTTGACGCAAACGCCCATGCAGGCAAACAGCAGGCTTGCCGCGACCATCCAGAGTGATTGCATCGAAGGCGACTCAGTGACCGAAAAAAGACGCCGGCCAGCGGCCGGCGCCTCGACGCTTGGATAATGAATCAGCCTTGTTCGGCCATCACGCGACGGTAGAACTCGTGGAAGTGCTGCATGCCGTCTTCCATCGGCGACTGGTAGGGGCCGACCTCGCTGCGCCCCTGCTTCATCAGCGCACGGCGGCCGCGATCCATGCGCTCGCCGATGTCGTCGTCCTCGATCGCCGTCTCCATGTAGGCGGCCTGCTCGGCCTTGATGAATTCCGGCTCGAACAGCGCGATGTCCTCGGGGTAATAGAACTCGACCACGTTCAGGGTCCGGTCCACATCCTGCGGAATCAGTGTCGACACCACCAGCACGTGCGGATACCACTCGACCATGATGTTCGGGTAGTAGGTGAGCCAGATCGCGCCGTGCTTCGGCATCTCGCCGTTGTAGTAGTCCAGTACCGCCTTGTGCCACTGCTTGTAGGTCGCCGAACCGGGCTTGGCCAGCGAAGTGATGCCGACCCGCTGCACCGAATACCAGTCGCCGAACTGCCAGGCCAGGTCCTCGCAGGTGACGAAGCCGCCGAGCCCGGGGTGATAAGGCACGACGTGGTAGTCCTCCAGATACACCTCGATGAAGGTCTTCCAGTTGTAATTGCACTGGTGCAATTCGACATGGTCGAGCTTGTAGCCATCGAACTTGAGTTCGCCCGCCACCTTCATGCCGGCCAGGTCGACGTTGGCCGAACGCGGCCCACGGAACAAGAGCCCCTGCCAGTTTTCCAGCTTCTGCTTGGCAAGGTTGAGGCAGGGATTGGCGGGAAAGTGCGGCGCCCCGATCAGTTCGCCGCCGGTGTCGTAGGTCCAGCGATGGATCGGGCAGACGATGTTCTTCGCATTGCCCGCGCCCTGCAGCATGATGGCCTGCCGATGACGGCAGACATTTGACATCTCGTAGTGGCCGTCCGGCTGGTGCACCACCAGGCGCGAATGGTCGTGCCACTCCTGCGAACGATAGTCATGCAGCGCGGGAACCATCAGTTCATGACCGACATAGCCCGGTCCGGCATCGAAGATCAGCTTCTTCTCCATCTCGAAGCGCTTTTCATCGAAATACCACTCAACCGGAAACTGCGACGCACCTGGCGACAGGAGCGCTCGCGAGCCTACTTCGGACATGATTCCCAACCTCCAAGAGGGTTTACCCGGAAACCGGAAACGGACGGAATGCCAAGTTTCGCTACAGGCCGATACCCCGCGCCAGCGGGCAAATTGCCGAAACTGAAGGTCCGCCAGGACAGACAATCGGCCGGAAAATCCGGCCGCGCAATTGTAGCCAATTTGACCAGAGGGCGCACCTTAGGCTATTTTTACGCTTTTCCGTTGCCGCCGGTCACTGTTTTCGGCCAAGGCTTCACTCATGGCCACACCTTCGAAGACTGTTTTGGATACCGATTCCGCTGGCGAGAACTCCCTGTCGTTTGAAAGCGCCCTCAGCGAACTGGAAGCGATAGTCGCGGCGATGGAGGCCGGCCAGATGTCCCTGCAGGAAGCACTCGACGCCTACAAACGCGGCTCGGACCTGTTGCGCCAGTGCCAGGCTACCCTCAGCACGGCAGAACAGCAGATACGTATCCTCGACGGCGATAGACTGCGCGATTTCGACGCCCCGCAGGAAGTTCCTTCGGGGAACCGGGATATCGACGGCAAACAGGAAAGCTGAAGCACCCATGGATTTCCTGACCTGGATGTCCGCCATCCAGCGGCGCACCGAATCGGCCCTCGAGGCCGCCCTGCCGGCCTCGGACCTGTCGCCCGCGCGCCTGCACCAGGCGATGCGCTACTCGGTCCTCGGTGGCGGCAAGCGCGTGCGCCCGCTGCTTTGCCACGCGGCCGGGGCCATCTTCGGCGCCGCCGAGAAGGTGCTGGACGCACCGGCCATCGCGGTCGAACTGATCCATGCCTATTCGCTGGTGCACGACGACATGCCCTGCATGGACGATGATGTGCTTCGCCGCGGCAAGCCGACCTGCCACGTCGAGTTCGACGAGGCGACCGCGCTCCTGGTCGGTGACGCCTTGCAGACCCTGGCCTTCCAGGTGCTCGCCGAACGGCTCCCAGGTATCTCCGCGCCACGGCAGATCGAGATGATGCGCCTGCTGGCGGTTGCCTCGGGATCGCGCGGCATGGCCGGCGGTCAGGCCATCGACCTTGCCGCGGTCGGCCGCCAGCTCGACATCGGCGAACTTGAATACATGCACATCCACAAGACCGGCGCGCTGATTCGTGCCGCCGTCCTGCTCGGCGCGCATTGCGGCGAAGCCTCCCCCGACGCGATGGAGCGCCTCGGGCGCTTCGCCAACCGCATCGGCCTGCTGTTCCAGGTGGTCGACGACATCCTCGATGCCGAGGCGAGCACCGCCACCCTGGGCAAGACCGCCGGCAAGGATGCCGCCCAGAACAAGCCCACCTATGTCAATTTCCTCGGCGTGAAAGAAGCAAAAGCCATGGCCGCCAAGCTGCGTCAGGATGCCCACGACGCGCTTGCCCCATTCGGCAATTCCGCCACGCGCCTGCATGAACTTGCCGACTTCATCGTCGAGCGGACCTTCTGATGACACATCCCCTGCTTGACGCAATCCTTTCTCCCGCCGACCTGCGCGCCCTGCCGCGCGAACAGTTGCCGCAAATCGCCGATGAGTTGCGGGCATTCCTGCTCGAATCGGTATCGAAGACGGGTGGCCACCTGTCGTCCAACCTCGGCACGGTGGAACTGACCGTGGCGCTGCATTACGTGTTCGACACACCCGCCGACCGCCTGGTCTGGGACGTCGGCCACCAGACTTATCCGCACAAGGCGCTGACCGGCAGGCGCGGCGGCATGCAGCGCCTGCGCATGAAAGACGGCGTCTCGGGCTTTCCGCGCCGCAGCGAGAGCGAGTACGACACCTTCGGCGTCGGCCATTCATCGACCTCGATTTCCGCCGCGCTGGGCATGGCGGTCGCCGCCCGCAACCGGGGCGAGGAGCGGCGCGTGGTCGCGATCATCGGCGACGGCGCGATGTCCGCCGGACAGGCCTTCGAGGCGCTCAACAACGCCGGCGTGATCGACGCCAACCTGCTGGTCATCCTCAACGACAACGACATGTCGATCTCGCCGCCGGTCGGCGCGCTCAACAAATACCTGGCGCGGCTGCTGTCAGGCGGCACCTTCAACGCGGCGCGGCGCGCCGGCGAGAAGGTACTCGCGTCGCTGCCGAATGTCCTCGAATTCGCCAACCGCGTCGAGGAGCATGTCAAGGGAATGATCTCGCCGGGCACCCTGTTCGAGGAATTCGGCTTCAACTACATCGGCCCGATCGACGGCCACGACCTCGATGCGCTGATCCCCACGCTGCAGAACCTGCGCAAGCTGAAGGGTCCCCAGTTCCTCCACGTCATCACGCGCAAGGGGCAGGGCTACAAGCTGGCCGAAGCCGATCCGATCCTCTATCACGGCGTCGGCAAGTTCGACGCCGCGAATGGCATCGAACAAGCCAAGGCTCCCGGCCGTCCGACCTACACACAGGTCTTCGGCGACTGGTTGTGCGACCAGGCGAAAGCCGACAACCGCCTGGTCGGCATTACACCGGCGATGCGTGAGGGTTCCGGCATGGTGCGCTTCGCCCAGGAGTTTCCGCAGCGCTACTTCGACGTCGGCATCGCCGAGCAGCATGCCGTCACCTTTGCCGGGGGCCTCGCCTGCGAAGGCATGCGCCCGGTAGTCGCGATCTATTCCACCTTCCTCCAGCGCGCCTACGACCAGCTGATACACGATATCGCCCTGCAGAACCTGCCGGTGGTGTTCGCCATCGACCGCGGCGGTCTGGTCGGCGCCGACGGCGCCACGCATAACGGCGCCTTCGACCTGTCCTACCTGGCCTGCATCCCGAACATGGTGGTGATGACGCCGAGCGATGAGAACGAATGCCGCAAGATGCTCTCCACGGCCTACACGCTGAATTGCCCGAGCGCCGTCCGCTATCCGCGCGGCAGCGGGCCGGGAACCCCCGTGGAAGCCTCCCTGGACGTCCTGCCGACCGGCAAGGGGGAGGTGCGCCGGCGCGGCAAGAAAGTGGCGCTGCTGGCCTTTGGCTCCATGCTGGCGCCGGCCTTGAAAGCGGCCGAGGCACTCGACGCCAGCGTAGCCAACATGCGCTTCGTCAAGCCGCTCGACACCGAACTGGTGCGCCAGTTGGCGGCGGAACACGAACTCCTGGTCAGCATCGAGGAAAATGCCCTGATCGGCGGCGGCGGCGCCGAGATTGCCCGCGCACTTGAAGAAGCCGGCATCACGGTGGCTTTTCTGCGCCTGGGCCTGCCCGACCGATTCATCGATCACGGCGATTCGACCCTGCTGCTCGCGGAACTTGGCCTTGACGCCGCCGGAATTGAGCGTAGCGTCATGGCCAGCATGAACAAGGCGAACAATAGTTGAGTATTTCAGTCGGACAATGCTATAGTTCGCCCATCGACCATCGCACACGAGCACTATGAACAGCAGGAATCCCATGGCTCAAGCCAAGCAAGCCCCGATAGCAGACGTCCAGAACAGCGAGGATTCGCGCCAGTTGCCGATCAACAAGGTCGGCATCAAGGACATACGCCATCCTTTCAAGGTACTGGATAAAAGTGGCGGCGTACGCCACACGATCGCCACGTTCAACATGTATGTCGGCCTGCCCCACAATTTCAAGGGCACCCATATGTCGCGCTTCGTCGAGATTCTCAACTCGCACGAGGAGGAGATTTCGGTCGAGAGCTTCGAGACCATGTTGCGCGAAATGGTAGCCCGCCTGGAGGCGGAGACCGGGCATCTGGAAATGAGTTTTCCGTATTTCATCAACAAGGCGGCACCGGTTTCCGGGGTCAAGAGCCTGATGGATTACGAGGTCACCTTCATCGGCGAAATCATCGCCGGGAATCGCTACCGCCAGACCATCAAGGTGGTTGTGCCGGTCACCAGCCTCTGCCCATGCTCGAAGAAGATATCGGACCGTGGCGCCCACAACCAGCGCTCGCACGTGACCATCACGGCCACCACCAACCAGTTGGTGTGGATCGAGGACCTCGTGCGCATGGCCGAAACGCAGGCGTCCTGCGAACTCTACGGACTGCTCAAGCGACCCGACGAAAAGCTCGTTACCGAGCGCGCCTATGACAATCCCAAGTTCGTCGAGGATTTGGTGCGCGACGTTGCCGGCGCACTCAATGCCGATCCGCGCATCGATGCCTACGTGGTCGAAAGCGAAAACTTCGAGTCGATCCACAACCACTCGGCCTACGCGCTGATCGAGTGCGACAAGAAGCGCTACTGATCGCACTGACTTCTCCCGACACGAACGAAACGGGCCGCCCGGTGCAAACCTGGCGGCCCGTTGTTCTTGCGGGGCAGGCACTCGCCTGCGCTGAAAACTTACGCCTTGCGCGTAAGTTTCTCCTTGATGCGCGCCGACTTACCGGAACGGTCGCGCAGGTAATACAGCTTGGCGCGACGGACATCGCCGCGGCGCTTGAGCTCGATGCTGGCGATCAGCGGCGAGTAGGTCTGGAACGTACGCTCGACGCCCTCGCCGGAGGAAATCTTGCGCACGATGAAGTTCGAGTTGAGGCCGCGATTGCGCTTGGAGATCACCACGCCTTCGAAAGCCTGGACGCGCTTGCGATCGCCTTCGACCACGTTCACGTTCACCACCACGGTATCGCCGGGCGCGAACTCGGGTACGGTCTTGCCCAGGCGTTCGATTTCTTCCTTTTCGAGTTGCTGAATCAGGTTCATGCTTTACTCCATATCTTGTGGCTACGGATGCTTCCCGTCAGCCTTGCGCGCAGAGCAGGACAAAAGTCTTGATACGCGCTGTTTCTAATTGACCTCCCGCTGGAACTCGCCCAGCAGTATGGCCTCTTCACTGCTCAGCCCCCTCGTCTCGATCAGATCCGGGCGCCGTTGCCACGTCCGACCCAACGCCTGTTTCAAGCGCCAGCGCCGTATTGCCTCATGGTTGCCGGACAGCAAAACCGCCGGTACCGCAATTCCTTCATACACCTCCGGCCGCGTGTAGTGCGGACAGTCCAGCAAGCCTGCGGCAAACGAATCTTCCGCTGCCGAGGCCTCGTCGTTCAGTGCTCCCGGCAGCAACCTGATGCAGGCATCCATCAGGGCCATTGCCGCCAGTTCTCCGCCGGACAATACAAAATCGCCCAGCGACAATTCCTCATCCACGCAGCGCTCGATTACGCGCTCGTCTATTCCTTCGTAGCGCCCGCACAACAGGATCGCTCCACCTTCCTCTACCAGTTCGACAACTCGACGCTGGTCGATCGGCCGCCCTTGCGGCGAAAGGTAGATCACTTTCGCCGTAGCGCCAGCGCCGACTCTTGTCGCTGCCTTCGCCGCATCAATCGCCTGCTCCAGCGGGGAGGCCATCATCACCATCCCGGGGCCACCGCCATACGGCCGGTCATCCACCGTTCTATGCACATCTCGCGTCCACTCTCGCGGGTTGCGAAACTCCACCTGCCACAACCCGCGCTCCAGCGCCCGCCTTGAAATACCTGAGCCGGTCAAGGCCGCGAACATCTCGGGGAACAGCGTAATGACGTCGAAGCGCAAACTCACCAGTCACTATCCCAGTCGACACGCACCAACTTCGCCGTGACATCGACCTTCCTGACCACCTGCTCGACAAAAGGCAGCAACCGCTCCCGCTCGCCGTCCGCCACTACCAGCACCTCGTTCGCGCCTGTCTCAATCAGTGACTTGACGCAGCCCAGCGGCTGATCCTGCATATTCACAACATCAAGGCCGACCAGGTCGGCCCAGTAGTACTCATCCTGAGCCGGCGCCGGCAATGCTTCGCGCGGTGCGCCGAAATAACAACTGCCCAAGGCCTCCGATGCATCGCGATCATCGATCCCGGACAGTTTGGCCACGACACCGTCGCCATGCAGCTTTATCGCCTCAAGAACGCGGGGCGTCCAGCGTTCCGCAGGCGCATCGGCATCCGCCGAGAGCCACCATTGCGGCATCTTTCGCCATGCCTCGGGGTCATCGCCGAAGGCGTGCACCCTCAACCAGCCTTGAACCCCGAACGGGGCGACAATGCGCCCCAACACGATCATGCGAATCAGGCAGCCTTGGTAGCGGCCGCCTGCTTGACCAGACGGGCTGCGGTCGGCGACAGTTGGGCGCCATGCCCCTGCCAGTAGGCCAGGCGCTCGGTGTTGATCACGAGGCCCTGCTCGCTCGCGGCGGCGACAGGATTGTAGTAGCCGATGCGCTCGATAAAGCGACCGTCACGGCGATTGCGCGAATCGGCAACCACCATATTGAAGAACGGGCGCTTTTTGGCGCCGCTGCGGGCCAGACGAATAACAACCATGGTGTTCTCTTGAAAAGCGGGAAAGCCGGCGATTCTATTGCAAAGACAGGGATAAAACAAGAAGTTGTCCCCCTTTTTGGCCAGGGGAGTCCGACTCCGCCAAATACGAGTTGCTTCCCACCCCCGACCGTCCAGAACAAGGGAACGGCCTGACTTCCGATGGCCTGTGAGTACACGACCGCCTCGCTTACTCCGTGGCAGTGACCAATGCCCGGACGACCCCAACTCCATCAAGGATCGAGTACTCCTTGAGTCCTGACGTCATCAAGCGCAAGGAAAGAAAATGCATCCAGTTTCCACTAGAATCGGAATTCATACCGGCTGTCCTGACCAAAATGCGCCGCAATCAGACATTGCCCCCCCCTCATCCTCTGCTGCAGCAGGCGCTGGACTGGCTCGCCGAACCGGCGAAAGATGATCCGCTCCTGGATCTGATACCTCTGCGCAAGCACCTCGCGGCAATTGGGTCGCTGCAGATTCCCGTTCTGCATCGCCTGAAGATCGACGAACTGCTGCAAGAAAGAGCCGAACGTATCGACGAAGCGCTCATTCCGCTGCTGCTTGATGTAAAACTGCCGCTCCCCGTATCGCTAGGAACCGTTGCCCACAGTCTGATTGGCTTGCGCGCGGAACTCGGTGAAACCTGGTTGCGCATCGCAGGCGAAGCCGATCCCCACGATCTGGCCCGCGTAAATCGCAGCCGACCACAGATATGCCTGCAGGGAATTAACAACCTCGCCAGTCAATTCATGGCGGTACAAGTCGTAGCGATACCGACACCCATGAATTTCTGGCGAAACTGCCAGGAAATCTATCATGCTGCGCACGAGTCGGTGGATCCGGACTCGACACTTCCCGCCGAAATTGCGGCAATCGATGCCAAGTTCAAAGCCATGCTGGCACTCACTGCGGCGCAACCGGAAGGGCTCACGCCACGCGAAATCGTGTTCCTTGCTGAGTACCTGGAATCAACAGCTGGACTTACGAGAATCGACCCGATTGCGCCGGAAGCGTCTGATGACTGGTACTGGCTCGACCTGAGCATGGATCAACCGCCGGTTCCACTTGAACGAATGAAACCGAGCGGTGGCCAATGTCTCTATATCCGCTTCGGTGAGCTTGCCCTGGAGGCGGCGCGGCACCTCGAACAACTGAACGAAGGCATTCCGCCGCGAACGCTCGGGCTTCCACTGCAAGCTGCCGGCGCCGACTACCGCAATGCACTTGAACGCGCCAGGCAGCACTGGGCGGCCCCGCGCCGACGCAGCTTCAATCGCCGGCCGCAGTCATTGCCGGTGGAAGTTTGCACCCAGTTGAGTTCTATCTGGACGGCCCTTAAGGGGGAATCCGAGTTGGACCCGACTTCCTCGGTCTGCGAACTGACATACAGCGACTGGACGCTACTAAATGAAGGTCCATCCGGTTATGCGATCGTGCATGTTGTAGGAGCGGTCATGGGTATCGTGCCGGGCTGCGCGGTGGGATTGCGCACGGGTGCCGGAGCGGCCTGGCAAATCTGCCTCGTCCGCTGGGCTCGCAGCCGAAGCAGCAGCCATGTCGAACTTGGACTGGAAGTCATCTCGCCATCCGCGAAGCCGGTTCGAATCCAGGCGATCGGCGCTCGGAATCCCGAGCCGCCGGTACCCGCCTTGCTGCTCCCTGCCCTGCCCAGCATCAATCGCAGTGAATCCATACTTGCCGGACGCGGCAATTACAATTCCCGTCCATTCACATTGGTGCAGGAAACCGAATCCCAGTTGCAGGTCGCGGAATACATTCCGCAAAGGACCCTGATCGAGACATCCAGCATCGAGGTCTTCGAGTTCGTGCGCAATCGTTCCGCCAGTTAGGGCCGAGACGACTCAGGCAGCTCCGCGACGATCAGGGCGCCGACCAGTATTACGCTCCAGGATGCATAGAGCCATATCAAAAACATTGGGATCGCCGAAAACGCCCCATAGACGACCGCGTTCACAGTGAATCCGGTAGCAATATAGAGCGTAAAGAGTTTCTGCAGACCGACGAAGCCGATGGCTGCCGCAGCGCCGCCGAGAGTTGCATGCCATACATTGACGGGCCGATTCGGCACTCCCCAGTAAAGCAGTCCGAACAGCGCACTCATAAACAGGAATGGCAGCAGGCCGCGAATTACGAAGGCGTTCACCCACAGAGGTTCGTGCAGGACTCCGAACGAGACGCCAACGACAAATGAAATCGCTACCAGGCTTGCACCGAAAACCAGCGGCCCCAACAGCAGTGCAAGCCCGTGAATGGCCAGTCGCCGCAAAAAGGGACGCCCGGAACGCACTTTCCAAATCTGATTAAAGGTCCGTTCGATTGTCAACATCTGCATCAACGCCGTTACCGCAAGAACCATGACACCAAAAAAAGTAAGCCGGCCGGCACGTGTCGCAAACTGCCCAATGTATTTGGCGATGATTGCGCCGGCCTTGTCAGGCAGCAGATTGGTTAGCAGGAACTTTTCCAGAGCGGTACCGAGCCCGACTCCGACCGGGAGATATGAAACAAGCGCGAATGCGCCGGCAATCATGGGAACCAAGCCAATAAGGGTAGCGAATGAGAGCGCCGCAGCCGTCTGCACGCAGTGTTCGCGATGAAATCTTCGAGCAGTGCGGGCGATCAGCCGAAAGGGTGCCAGTAGCCACATATAATCGAATTCTACTGGAGGCGGAAAAATGCAAGCGGCTGGCAAAACTCAGGAAATACTTGTTCTTTACTATAGCCACCATGGTGCGACCCGTGAGTTGGCTCACCACATCGCGCGCGGAATCGAGCAGGCCAAAGGCGTCTGCGCGCGCGTGCGCACGGTGCCGAAAGTATCCACAGTATGCGAGGCAACCGCCTCGGACATTCCGGATGCGGGAGCACCGTTTGTCGAATTGCGCGACCTTGCGGAATGCATGGCGCTGGCGATAGGCAGCCCTACGCGCTTCGGCAACATGGCAGCGCCGCTAAAGTACTTTCTCGATTCGACCAGCGAACTTTGGCTGAAAGGCGCGCTGGCCGGGAAGCCCGCCGCTGTCTTTACTTCGACATCGACCATGCACGGTGGCCAGGAATCGACGCTGCTATCGATGATGCTGCCCCTGCTTCACCACGGGATGATGATTGTCGGCATTCCCTACACCGAAGCAGCACTCTCGGAAACCCGCGAGGGCGGTACCCCGTACGGGGCGAGTCATGTCAGCGGAATGAACGGAAGCACGACGCCCAGCACCCACGAAAAGGCGCTGGCGATTGCACTCGGGTACCGACTGGCCGAAACCGCGAAGAAACTAGCGGCATGAATTCGTGGTTCAACCGATTGGCTGCAGTCAGCCTGATCAGCCTGCTATTCCTTTGCTTGTCCTGGGAACTGTGGCTCGCGCCATTGCGTCCGGGTGGCTCAATGCTGGCTCTCAAGGCCCTGCCGCTGCTGCTCCCCCTGTTCGGCATTCTGCGCGGCAAACGCTATACCCACCAGTGGACATCAATGCTGTCGCTTGCCTATGTCGCAGAGGGCCTGGTGCGAGCGGCCTCCGACGAAGGCACAAGCCAGATTCTGGCGATGGCCGAAATCATCACGGCAACCGGCCTGTTCGCCGGATGCCTCGGCCACGCACGCGTAACAGCCCCCTCCCGTGCCGTCAAAGCTGCGGATTGAGCTTTTCCTGGCCATAACGCAGTTTGTTGAGTGCGTTGATATAGGCCTTGGCGGACGCAACCACGATGTCGGTATCAGCGCCCTGACCATTTACGATCCGTCCGTCCTTGGCAAGACGCACGGTAACTTCACCCTGGGCATCCGTCCCCGTCGTAATCGCATTTACGGAATACAGCAGGAGTTCGGAGCCACTCATCGCTACCGTTTCAATGGCCTTGAAGGTCGCGTCTACCGGACCGCTGCCGCTTGACTCGGCCTGTAGCTCGGCACCACCTGCGGACAAGGTCAGACGGGCAAGCGGGACCTCCCCGGTTTCCGAGTGAAACATCGACGAGACCAACTTGTAATGTTCATCATCCGTGACGACCATTTCGTCGCTCATCAACGCATGCAAGTCCTCGTCGAATATCTCATGTTTCTTGTCAGCGAGTTCCTTGAAATGCGCAAATGCAACGTTTAGAACCTGCTCACTTTCGACCTCGATCCCAAGCTCCTTTAGGCGGGCCTTGAAGGCGGTGCGACCCGAATGCTTGCCGAGCACCAGCTTGTTGGCATTCCAGCCAACATCTTCGGCACGCATGATTTCGTAGGTTTCCCGATGCTTGAGTACCCCATCCTGATGAATTCCCGACTCGTGCGCAAAGGCGTTCGCGCCGACAATCGCCTTGTTCGGCTGCACGGGAAATCCGGTAATGCTGGAGACCATCTTGGACGCAGCAACAATCTGCGTCGTGTCGATGCGAGTCACGCATGGAAATACGTCTTGTCGCGTATGAACCGCCATGACAATTTCTTCCAGCGCGGCATTGCCTGCACGCTCGCCAAGACCATTTATGGTGCATTCGACCTGGCGTGCGCCTGCCATGACGGCAGCGAGGCTGTTCGCAACGGCAAGACCCAGGTCATTGTGGCAATGCACCGACCATATCACCTTGTCCGAACCTGGAATCCGCTCGCGCAGCTGCCTGATTCTATCGGCATATTGCTCGGGTACGTTATAACCCACCGTGTCAGGAATGTTGATGGTGCTAGCGCCTTCCTTGATCACCGCCTCGATGATCCTGCAAAGAAACTCCAGATCGGAACGCCCCGCGTCTTCGCAAGAAAACTCGACGTCATCGATGCCGTTTCGAGCAAATCGAACGGCCTTCTGCGCCGCCACCAATACATCCTCGGGTGCCATGCGCAGCTTCTTTTCCATATGAATCGGGCTGGTAGCAATGAAAGTATGAATGCGTCCCGATCTTGCAGGCCTTACAGCATCCAGCGCCCGCGCGATATCCTTGTCGAAGGCGCGACACAGGCCGGCAACGGTAGACTCCTTGATGGCCTCGGCCACAGCCTTTACTGCTTCAAAATCCCCATTGGAGGCAGCCGGGAAACCTGCCTCGATGACATCTACTCGCATCCTCTCAAGCTGGCGGGCGATCCGCAGCTTTTCCTCCTTCGTCATCGATGCGCCGGGACTCTGCTCACCGTCACGCAATGTCGTATCGAAAATGATCAATTGATCTTTGGCCATGATTCTCTCCAGGCAAAACAGGAATGGGTTTATCCCGCCCCTCAAGGAGCAGGCACTATCGACAACCGGATTGTGTGGGTGGATTTTTTAGCGCGCGCGGCGCAGCAGCGGGAGCAATTTCGCCCGCAACGGCTGGCGCGCGATCAGCACGCCTGAGAAGCCGAGAAACAAAGCAGCAAAGAAAAGTTCTGCAAACATGATTGCACTATAAAGACATTAGTCTGGGCGTGCAACAGATTTTCTCTTGGCGCGCCAGCTCCATGCTGCCATCAAATAACCCGAAATCGCGTACGCCAAAAACAAGGCGAACAGCACGCCCGGAGGATACGAAGAAACCAGCACATATCCGAGCACGATCACTGGAAGGACCATGAACGGTACGCTTCGACGCAGATTGATGTCCTTGCCACTCCAATAGGGGAGGGTACTTACCATCGTAACTCCCGAAAACAACGTCAAGGCGAATGCATACCATCGCACCTCTTCTCCGGGAATATTCAGGTCGTTGATAATCCAGACAAAGCCTGCGACCAGCGCAGCGGCTGCCGGACTTGGCAATCCCTGAAAATAGCGTTTGTCCACAATGCCGATATTGGTATTGAACCGGGCCAAACGGAGCGCAGCTCCAGCGCAATATACGAAAGCAGCAATCCAGCCCCACTTCCCCATTCCCTTCATCGCCCACTCAAATGCGATCAAAGCTGGCGCTGCACCAAATGACACCATGTCAGAAAGGGAATCGTATTCGGCACCAAACGCACTCTGAGTCCGGGTCATTCGTGCAACTCGACCATCCAAACCGTCAAACACCATCGCGATGAAAATTGCCACAGCCGCATTCTCGAAGCGCCCGGTCATTGCCTGGACGATGGCGTAAAAACCAGCGAAAAGGCCAGCCGTAGTCAGCAGATTGGGTAGCAGGAAGATTCCGCGTCGACGCAATTCCGGATTCATCAACGCCTTGCGGGGTGGAAGGGGCGGCATTGTCAATGGATAGTAAAAAGCAAATCCTATTCTAACGGTTCAGACGACCTTAACGACGGAACTCTGATCGCCCCAGGGAACCGATTCGAAATCCTGGCCGATATGGAATTCGAAAAAACAAAGGCGCGGCAATGCCGCGCCTTTCTCCGACATGCAACAGCGTCAGTTCTTGGTCTGATCCACAAGCTTGTTCTTTTTGATCCACGGCATCATCGCCCGCAGTTGCTCACCAACCTGCTCAATCGGATGGGCAGCAGTCAGACGACGTCGAGCGGTCATCTCCGGATAATTGGTGCGACCTTCAAGGATGAACTTCTTCGCGTACTCACCCTCTTGAATCGCTTTCAGGGCTTCCTTCATCGCGGCGCGCGCTTCGGCACCGATCACCTTGGGCCCAGTCACATACTCGCCATACTCGGCATTGTTGGAAATCGAATAATTCATGTTGGCAATGCCACCTTCGAATATCAAATCGACGATCAGCTTGACCTCGTGCAGACATTCGAAATAAGCCATTTCCGGAGCGTAGCCCGCATCGGTCAAGGTTTCATAGCCAGCCTTGATCAACTCGACCAGCCCGCCACAAAGCACTGCCTGTTCGCCGAACAGGTCCGTTTCGGTCTCTTCCCTAAAATTGGTCTCGATTACGCCACCCTTTGTCCCGCCGTTCGCGGCCGCATAGGACAACGCAATGTCCTTTGCCTTGCCGGATCTGTCCTGATGAATCGCGATCAACGATGGAACACCACCGCCACGCAGATATTCGGACCTCACCGTATGACCGGGACCTTTCGGGGCGATCATGATCACGTCGACATCCGTGCGTGGAACCACCTGGTTGTAATGAACATTGAATCCATGGGCGAATGCCAACGCAGCACCCTTCTTCATATTCCCTTCCACATCCGCGTGATAAACGGCTGGAATCGTTTCGTCGGGCAAGAGCATCATTACGACATCCGCATCCTTCACCGCCTTTGCAACCTCCTCGACCTTCAGCCCGGCCTTCTTGGCCTTGTCCCAGGAAGCACCACCCTTGCGAAGACCGACTGTAACCTTGACGCCAGAGTCCTTGAGGTTCTGTGCATGTGCGTGTCCCTGCGAGCCGTAGCCAACGATAGTGACCTTCTTGCCCTTGATCAGCGAAAGATCCGCATCCTTGTCGTAATAAACTTTCATTCGATATCCTTGTATTCAGATTTCAGACTTTGAGAATTCGGTCACCGCGGCCGATGCCGGAAACACCGGTGCGCACGGTTTCGAGAATCAACGATCTGTCGATAGCTTCAAGAAAAGCATCCAATTTGGACCCATTGCCCGTCAATTCGATGACGTAAGTCGAATCCGTAACGTCGATGATGCGACCGCGAAAAATGTCTGCGATGCGCTTCATCTCTTCCCGATCCTTGCCGGCTGCCCGGACCTTGACAAGCATCAGTTCGCGCTCGATATGGGCCGCCTCTGATAGATCCACCACCTTGACGACATCAATCAATTTATTGAGTTGCTTGGTAATCTGCTCGATGACATCGTCGGACCCGGTGCTGACGATGGTCATGCGCGAAAGGGACGCATCTTCGGTTGGTGCAACGGTCAACGACTCAATATTGAAGGCTCGAGCGGAGAAAAGTCCCGAGACTCGCGAAAGCGCTCCGGCCTCGTTTTCAATGAGAATTGAAATGATGTGTCGCATGCTTACAATTCCTCAGCCAGAATCATTTCAGACAGACCCTTGCCGGCCGCAACCATGGGATACACGTTCGCCGTCTGATCGGTGAGAAAGTCCATGAACACCAGATCGTTCTTGTGTTTGGTAAAGGCCTCACGTAGTGCCGGCTCAACATCCGCAGGCCGCTCAATTTTCATACCGACATGACCGTACGACTCGGCCAGCTTGACGAAATCCGGTAGAGCATCGACATAGGATTCCGCATAGCGATTGCCGTGAAACATCTGCTGCCACTGACGTACCATGCCAAGGTAACGATTGTTGAGGTTGATGATCTTGATCGGCAGCCGGAATTGCTTTGCCGTCGACAACTCCTGGATGTTCATCTGAATCGAGGCCTCGCCGGTGACGCACGCCACGGTGGCTTTTGGATTCGCAAAGCGGACACCCATGGCATACGGCAGACCGACGCCCATGGTTCCCAGGCCGCCAGAATTGATCCAGCGACGGGGTTTATCGAACTTGTAGTATTGTGCCGCCCACATCTGATGTTGGCCGACATCTGACGTAACAAAGGCGTCACCACCAGTAACCTCGTAGAGCTTCTCGACGACATACTGGGGCATGATGATTTCTTTGCCTTGTTTGTACTTCAAGGACTTCTTGCTTCGCCACTCGTCGATCTGCTTCCACCATGCGGCCAAAGCCTTGGCGTCGGGGACACCCGCCGATGCCTCAAGCAGCTTTTGAAGTTCGTCCAATACGTCTGGAAGATTGCCGACTATTGGAACGTCCACCTTGACGCGTTTCGATATTGAGGATGGATCGATATCGATATGGATGATCTTTCGTGCAACCTCGCCGAAATGAGCGGGATTGCCGATTACCCGGTCGTCGAACCGAGCTCCGACAGCGATGAGAACATCACAGTTCTGCATGGCCATGTTGGCTTCATAAGTGCCGTGCATCCCAAGCATTCCTAGCGACTGCTTGTCAGTGGCCGGGTATCCACCAAGGCCCATCAGGGTATTGGTTACCGGATACCCTAGGGTGCGGGCAAGTTTAACCAGCCTATCGGCCGCATCCGAGAGAATCACCCCGCCGCCGGCATAGATCATCGGGCGCTTTGCATCCAGCAGCATCTGGACTGCCTTCTTGATCTGCCCACCGTGTCCCTTTACCACGGGATTGTATGAGCGCATGGAGATACTCTTCGGATATTCGAACTCGCACTTTTGGTTCGTCACATCCTTTGGAATATCCACCAGCACGGGTCCGGGGCGCCCTGTTTTAGCAATGTAGAACGCCTTCTTCAGGGTAATTGCAAGGTCCCGTACATCCTTTACCAGGAAGTTGTGTTTTACGCAGGGCCGCGTAATGCCGACCGTGTCACACTCCTGAAACGCATCTTGACCGATGTAGGCCGTCGGAACCTGCCCGCTAATGATCACCATTGGCACGGAATCCATGTGCGCAGTAGCAATGCCAGTTACGGCATTGGTCACGCCAGGTCCCGATGTCACAAGGCAGACGCCGATCTTGTTGGAAGATCGCGAGTAGGCATCGGCCGCATGTACAGCAGCTTGCTCATGCCTAACCAGAACATGTTTGAACTTGTCCTGTTTAAACAATTCGTCATAAATGAAAAGGACTGAGCCGCCGGGATAGCCGAACACGTATTCGACTTTTTCCTCTTGCAAGCACCTGATAACAATTTCCGCGCCAGTTAGCTGCATCGATTACACCTGTTGCACTTTTTTGAGTGAAACACGTAACCATACTGACTCGTTCGCAAATGGTCAAGAATTATGTCTCCTATTTCCGTTCTGGAAACGACATTCTTAGGGACTATAGTTCGGCATTGGAGTTTTTAAATTGCATTCAAGCTGCAGGAGAAGCTTCTGGGTTCCCGAACTGAACTATCAGATTTCCTCGCCGGCGTAGAACGACGTGCCTTCAAGCAGGCGATGTTTGCAATACGGAACGAGGAAACAGCACTGGACATCGTTCAGGATGCGATGATGCGTCTTGCAGAAAAGTACGGTGATCGGCCTGTTCTCGAATGGCCGATGCTGTTTCAGAGAATATTGCAGAACGCCATACGCGATTGCTACCGGCGCTCAAAAGTAAGGTCTCTATGGACAACACTGCTATCGTCGCTGTCCGCTAGAGGGGACGACGAAGCGGATCCACTCGAAACTTTTGCTGCTGACCAGGAGTCAGATGGGCTTCGGGGTCCAGAAAGGGAACTGGAACGCTCGCAACTAATTGTAACTATTGAAAAAGAGATAGCGAAATTGCCGACACGTCAACGCGAAGCCTTTCTGATGCGTTACTGGGAGGAAATGGATATTGCCGAGACCGCTGCGGCGATGGGGTGCACGGAAGGGAGCGTAAAAACGCACTGTTCGCGTGCCACACATACTTTGGCTGCAGCGCTAAAGGCAAAGGGTATAGAGCTATGAATCAGGATGCAGAATTCGGTTACAAGACAAGACAAGTCCTTAACAAAGATGTGGATTCCTTGGAAACCAGGGTTGTAATCCGCCTTCAGGAAGCTCGTCAAAAGGCATTGAACATGCAACGGGCGCAAGTTCACGGACTGCGTTTGGCCGGCATCGGGCACAGTATTGAGCTGGCGGTATATCCCTACGCAACGAGTCTGCTTGCAGCCATGGCTCTGGTAATTGGCGCGACCGGAACGTATTACTGGAATGCTTTCGAGCAAGCGCAGGAATATGAAGAAGTCGACAGCGCCCTTCTTGCCGACGAACTTCCGCCATCCGCCTATCTTGACCGAGGCTTCCACGCATGGCTCGAAAACGCCTCGGACTCGTCCTCGCAGTAGCGCTTTGGCTGGTTGCTCCGATCAGCAACGCCGTCATCGTACCCCCGTTATCGCAACCATCCTGGAGTGAGTTGAATGCGGAGCAAAAGCGCACGCTCGCTCCACTTGCGGGCGAATGGGACAAGATGGAAGGATTTCGGCGCAAGAAATGGCTGGGCATTGCACAGCGCTACCAAACGCTAAGCCCGGACGAACAAACCCGCATGCAACGAAGGATGACGACATGGGCAAAGCTCACCCCTGACGAACGACGGCGCGCGCGCGACCAGTACAAATCCCTGCAAAAAGCCCCCCCTGAAAAGAAAGAGGCAGTAAAGCTCAAATGGCAGGAATACAAAGATCTTCCAGAGGGTGAGAAAGACCGTCTAAAAGCCCAGACCACTAAGCGGCCGACTCAGCGCCCAGCCCCGCCCAAGGTATCTGGCTCCCCTGCTAAACCGCCGGATGCTGACAGGCGCACTGTTGCTGCGCCTGCCACAACGCACTAGCGCCAACCCTTCTACACAATGTCAGAACCTGAATTCGCCCCCCCTGGGCTAGGTCGGCGCATTGCATGCATGGCTTACGAAAGCCTGCTCCTAATCGGAGTGCTTTCAGTCGGATTTATGTTGCCGCAGATGATACTGGGAATCGGATTCAACATGCTGCTGCCCGGCTGGGTCCTCCTTGGCAATGTATTCATGGTGGTTGGATGTTATTTCCTCTGGTACTGGCATCACGGAGGTCAAACCCTTGCAATGCAAACCTGGAAGGTCAAGATTTCGACTCCGAGCGGAGCAAAACCAAGCCTTCCCCGCCTGGCATTGCGATACGCCCTGAGTTGGCCAAGCCTGATTTACTTTGGCGTGGGAATCTTTTGGTCGCTGATTGATAAGGATCGGCAATTTCTACATGACCGGTTAGCCGGAACTCGGCTGATATTCAAGCCGCGCTAGCAGAGCTCAGCGCCTCTCAACCCACCAGAGTAGCACTGCCGCAGTCATCAGGAATATTACGCTGGGAGTAATTGCAGAAAAGAACGGCGGCCAACTGTTGATCACGCCAAGGCTTGAGAACAGCCCATTGAGCATATGAAAGCCTATGCCGAGCATGATGCCGGCAAATACTCTGATGCTGACTGCGCCCATCCTGTCCTGCATGTAGGCGAAAGGCAGAGCCAGCGCCATCATCACGATGGCGGCCAGTGGATAGATCAACTTTTTCCAAATAGCAATGTCGTATCGATCGGTCTTTTGCTGGTTTCCGCTCAAATGCCGAATGTACAGGTACAAGTTCACCAATGACATGCGCTCGGGCACAACCATTAGCACGGCAAGAAGATCCGGATTGAGCGCTGACTTCCAAATCAGTTCGCGATACTTTTCGACATGCGCGGCATCGCCGGTAAACACGGTGCGCACCACACCGTTCAGCAGCCAGGTGCCATCTTTTATGTAGCGTCCGCCGTCGGCATGGCTGATCGAGCGTAGTTGGAAGCCGTCATCAAAATCGAATACCCGTACGTTTTGCAATGATGTATCGGGCAGCACCTCCCGCACATTGACGAACGAGCGCTCGTCCCGAACCCACAAACCCGAACGAAACTCCTGCGCCACGAGCGCGCCCATGGCTTTTAGCCGTAGCTGCTGTGCCGCACGTTCCGAGGGCGGGGCGACCAACTCGCCGACCAACAGGGTCAGTGCAGAAAATACAATACCGATCTTGGCAAGCGCGCCCAGAAAATCGCGGGTCGAAAGTCCAGCCGCACGCAGCACCGTAATCTCGGAGTGACGCGCCAGTACCGTCAGTGCATACAAGGTGCCAATCAGTACGCCGATCGGAAACAGTTCATATAGCCTTCCGGGCAGAGTAAGGATCACGTAACCCAGTGCATGCTGAATCTGGTAACCGCCCTTGCCTATGCTTTCAAGTTGGTGGATCAGGTCAAAAAACGCAAACAACATTAGAAATGCAAGCAGCACGAGGCCGGTCGTTGCATAGATCTCGCGCGCTAGGTGCCGCTCATAAATCTTCAGTGTCAGCGCCAACGCAACCTCCCCCAGGCAAGAGGGTTCTGGCGCCGATAGAAAAGCACGACAAGAAGCGCAAACATCCCGACATGCACCGCCCATATGCCGATTTCGAAACGCAATTTGCCTTGTGCGACCCATGCCTGACTCACACTCAGCAGGTTGCTGTAGATCATGTAGGTGAGCAGCGCAAAGATGAGGTTGTTGGCGCGTCCTGCGCGCGGATTGACGAACGCAAGGGGTATTGCAAGTACGGCAAGATTCAGTGCCGCCAAGGGTAACCCAATACGCCAGAGCAACTCGGCCAAATGAGCTGGTTGCGGATCACGCAACAAATCCGAAAGTGATTTGGTACGGGGAGAATCCTCAAAGCCACGGGCTTCCTTTGTTTCGATCCTGACGAAGTATCGATCGAATTCCATTACCCGATACTCCGCCGTACCTGCCGTGCCTTCATAACGACGACCGCGATCCAGAACCAGGAATCTGTCGCCATTGCCCATGGTTTCAGTATGACCTTGTGCTGTAGCCATGACCCCCAGTCGGCCCTGCTGGATCGAACTGATGAATACGTTCTTTACCTTCCCATCTTCACCAGCAACGCTTTCGACAAAAAATACGCGATCGGCAGAACTCGATTCGTTGAATGCACCGGGCGACACCCGCGCCACATCATCCCGCTGGTTCATTGTCTGGCGATAGGTCTCGCTTTTCCAGTTTGCCCACGGCGCAAGCAACAGGGAAAGCAAGGCAATCACCACCACTGGCGGAACCGAGAATTTCAATACGGGAACGACCCACGACGTCAGGGGAATCCCCGAAGCCAGCCACACGACCATTTCCGAATCTCGATACCAGCGCGACAACGTCATGAGTACGGCGATGAACACCGTCAGCGACAAAAGCACCGGCAAATAGCTGATCGCCCGAAAGCCGAGCAATGCAATAACAGCTTCAGATGCCAGTTTCCCGCCCGCTGCATCCCCCAGAAGCCGGATCAACTGGGTGGTCATCAAGATCGCGAACAGCGCAACGAAAACCCCAGCCGCCGTATGGGTGAACTCCCGAATTGCGGCTCGCTGAAAAATCATCGCTTAGCAGAATGTCCGCTTTGACATTTGGAGAAAACTTGAGGAATAATGGCCATCAGCAACGAAATCGCCCGAAACACGATGCTTTCGTGGATTTCCAGCCGCCAGAAGGGAGTATGTTTTGGAATTTAGCATAAAAAGCGGAAGCCCGGAAAAGCAGCGCAGTGCCTGTGTCGTAGTCGGAGTTTTCGAGACAAGAAAGCTTTCCGCCGCGGCTGAAACAATTGACCAGGCCTCCCAACAATTTCTCAGCGATATCCTTCGTCGTGGCGACATGGAAGGCAAGGCGGGTACCAGCCTGTTACTCCATGGAGTTTCTGGTATCGAAGCGGACCGCGTCCTTTTGGTGGGGCTTGGCAAGGAACGGGAATTCCGCGAGAAGGAATACCGTGCCGCAATAGCGACAGCGGTCCGCCAGCTAAATGAAACCGGGGGCTTCGACGGAACTGTGTTCCTGACCGAACTGGCCGTAAGAAAACGTGATGTGCCCTGGAAAATCCGGCAAGCCGCGATAGTGGCGCACGAAACCCTGTATCGATTCGACCGGCTCAAGTCGAAAAAGGATGCCGTACGGCGTCCTTTGCGCAAACTGACATTTTGCGTCGCCCGCCGCAACGAACTTGCCGCCGCGGAACTGGCACTCGCACAAGGTGTGGCGACGGGTGCAGGGGTTGAACTGGCGAAAGACCTTGGCAACCTACCCGGCAACATCTGTACGCCGAGCTATCTAGCCGACCAGGCTCGGCAGCTCGCGAAATCGCATGGACTGGCTGTCGATGTCCTTGACCGAGTTGACATGGAGAAGCTGGGTATGAACACCCTGCTTTCGGTCGCGCGCGGATCGCACGAACCACCAAAATTCATTGTCCTGCGCCACTCCGGTGGCCCTGCCGAAGCTAAACCGGTAGTCCTTGTCGGCAAGGGCATCACGTTCGATTCCGGCGGCATTTCGCTCAAGCCCGGCGCGGAAATGGACGAAATGAAGTATGACATGTGCGGCGCTGCCAGCGTACTTGGAACACTCAAGTCCGTCGCCATGATGAAACTGCCGCTCAACGTCGTCGGTGTGATTCCCTCGACGGAAAACATGCCCGGCGGCGCTGCAACGAAGCCGGGCGATGTAATCACCTCGATGTCGGGCCAGACAGTGGAGATACTCAACACAGATGCCGAGGGGCGACTGATCCTTTGCGACGCGCTAACCTATGTCGAGCGCTTCGACCCGCAATGCGTGGTCGATATCGCAACGCTGACCGGAGCTTGCGTCATTGCACTAGGTCACGTCGCGACCGGATTGCTGGCGAACAACGAAAGCCTTGCAAAGGAATTGATCGATGCCGGCCAGGAAGCGTACGACCGAGCTTGGCAGATGCCCCTTTGGGATGATTACCAAGAACAGCTAAAGAGCAACTTCGCCGACATGGCGAATATCGGCGGAAAACCGGCGGGGACAATTACCGCGGCCTGCTTTCTGGCAAGGTTCACTGAAAAGTACCAATGGGCGCACCTTGACATTGCCGGCACGGCATGGCGCTCCGGCAAGGAAAAAGGTGCCACGGGCCGACCAGTTCCCATGCTGAGCCAGTTTCTTATCGACCGTGCCGGCATTGCAGGAGTATCCGGGGGCAAACGCAAACGGAAATGACGAACATCACCTTCTTTCATGGCGCGAGCGACCGCCTTCAGGCCGCAGTCGAATGGCTGGCCCGTGCAGGATACGAAAGTCGGTCGGTGGTGGTTTATGTACCATCAGAGTCGGATTGCCAGCGACTGGATCGCCTGCTCTGGACCGTCCCGGCGACAGGCTTTGTCGCTCACTGCACAGCCGATGATCGCCTGGCAGGAGAAACGCCGATCATCCTCGCATCCAGACTGGAGGAATCCGTGCAGGATGATTGCCTTTTGAATCTTTCAGATGAAATACCACCGGGATTCAGCCGCTTCCAGCAACTGGTCGAAATCGTCAGCGTCGACGATCGCGACCGCCTGCCAGGCCGTGAGCGCTTCCGCTTTTATCGCGAACGCGGCTACCCACTGCGCAACGACGACATTTCGAATGGATTCGAGTCAAATGGCTGACGACGGTACCAGTGAGATCCTGCTCAAGGCCGATGCGCTGATCCGGCGATCGCGAACCTATGTCGCTGGATTGCCATCAGCGCAAAAGCCAATGGCGCCGCCTGACGACGACTTGCCTGTGCTAACGGAAATTGTCACCGAGCATGATGTCGCCCTCGCCACGGCACCGCCTCACATGCAGCAGCATCTCGACGCGTTGCGCGAAGAATTGTCGCTCTGGCTTGAACAGGAGTTGCCACATGCCGTGCTGAAGGTAACTGACGGGCTCGCCGACCAGTTGATGGGCGAACTGACTCATCAGGCCGAAAGGAACCTCCTGCCACGACTATTGGCCCGTCTGGATGGCACGGCCCAAAAGCCGCCGTCAGCGACCGACTAAACTGGCGGAACGGTATCCAAGAACGCTTGGCGCTGCATCAACTTCTCGTAAAAAGCCGAAAGCGTGGGATGCTGGCGCGCCCACGGAATGTCACCCAGTCGAAACGACACGTAACCTAGCGCGCAACCCACAGCAACATCAGCCAGAGAAAGGCCGTTGCCGTGGCACCAGGGCTGATCACCCAAATCGTCGGCCATGACTTTCAGTGCACCGTTAACCTTGCCGCGCTGACGGTCGATCCAGGACGGGCTGCGCTCGCCGTCGGGTCGTTTTGCTTCCAGAAATGCCGAGACGGCAGCATCGAGAACGCCGTCGGCAAGAGCCTCCCAGCGTTTCACGCTGATTCGTTCGCGGCCGGACGCAGGGATCAGACGATTATTGGGCGCCACTGTATCCAGGTATTCGGCGATGACGCGGGAATCATAGAGCGTACTGTCGTCGTCCAGTACCAACACCGGTACCTTTCCGAGCGGATTGAACGTGCCGACCTGATTGTCCCCCGCCCATGGGTTATCGAGAACCAATTCGTAATCGATCTTCTTTTCCGCCAGCACGACACGTATCTTGCGGACGTAGGGACTGGTAAGCGAACCGATCAGTTTCATTGGGGCAAACCGCAAAGTTTTGGGGCGTGGAAACTATACCACGCGGTCTCCATACAGCAAGGCTTCCGTGGCCGGCGAGTCCAAACCTGCATGTTAAAATTCACATGTTTTCAGGGCCCTCAGCGCATCCTCCAGCGCCATCGAAATGACACTTACCGCACTTACCGCACTCTCACCGCTGGACGGTCGCTACGCGTCCAAGGTCGAAAGCCTGCGCATCCACTTCTCCGAATTCGGGCTTATACGGAATCGCATCCGGGTCGAGATCGAATGGCTGAAGGCGCTTTCCGCTGGCAGCCAGTTCGTCGAATGCCCGGCGTTTTCCTCCGCCACGATCGCTCAACTCGATCAGATCGTCTCTGGCTTCTCGGTCGCCGACGCCGACGCGGTAAAAGCCATCGAGGCACGCACCAATCACGACGTAAAGGCGATGGAGTACTGGCTGAAGGACACCCTGGCCGGCAACCCGGAGGTCATGCGTGTCAGCGAATTCATCCACTTCGGCTGCACCTCGGAAGACATCAACAATGCTTCACATGCCCTGATGCTGAAGGATGCGATCAGTGGCAGCCTGTTGCCCGAACTTGACCGCGTGATTGCCCGCCTGCGCGACCTCGCCCATCAGTTGGCGGAACTCCCGATGCTGGCCCGCACGCACGGGCAACCGGCAACACCGACCACGCTGGGCAAGGAAATGGCCAATATCGCGGCGCGTCTGATGCGGGCCCGCAGGCAAATTTCCGCAGTGTCGCTCAGTGCAAAATTCAATGGTGCCGTGGGCAATTACAACGCCCATCTCGCGGCCTATCCGGAGGTCGACTGGGAGGCTTTCAATCGCAGCTTCATCGAGTCACTGGGCCTCGAGTTCAATCCCTACACCATCCAGATCGAACCGCACGATGCCATGGCCGAGCTGTTCGACGCGATGGCGCGTGCCAATACCATCCTGATCGATGCCGACCGCGACATTTGGCAGTACATCTCGCTGGGCTATTTCAAGCAGAAACTCAAAGAGGGGGAAATCGGTTCCTCGACCATGCCGCACAAGGTCAATCCGATCGACTTCGAAAACTCCGAAGGCAACCTGGGGCTCGCCAATGCGGTGCTGCGCCATCTGGCGGAGAAACTGCCGATATCGCGCCTGCAGCGCGATTTAACCGACTCGACAGTACTGCGCAACATGGGGGTCGCCTTCGGCTACACCCTGCTCGCCTTCGACTCTACGCTGCGCGGACTGAACAAGCTGGAAGCCAATCCACAGCGACTGGCCGAAGATCTGCGGGATGCGTGGGAAGTGCTGGCCGAGCCGGTGCAGACGGTGATGCGTCGCTTCGGCGTACCCAACCCATACGAACAACTCAAGGAACTTACGCGCGGCAAGGGCATCGAGCGCGATGCCTTGCGGCAGTTCATCGCGAAACTGCCGTTGCCGGAAGCAGACCGCCAGCGACTGCTCGACATGACCCCGGCTTCGTACATAGGCAAGGCAGCCGAACTGGCGAGGAATATCTGAGATGGGGTTTGCCGAGAATCTCAAGCAATTGCCGCGAATATCGCACCTTGCTGCAATCCAGTTGCTGGACCGGGATGGAGTCGTCGTCGGCACCATAGAAAACAAGACCGGCCAAACCGGATCCCTGTCGGTCTATAACCACCTCGGGCAGATTTACGGTGCGATCACGATCGAAGCTGCGAAAAAGGGGCTGGAACTTTATTCGGAACACACCGAGGACGCGCGCCTGAACCCTGGAAAACATCCCAACATCGACCGACTCCTGGCATTGGCTGCGGGTGACAGCGGTTTGCTGCGTGTCAAACACCTGTTCGCCACGACGATCGAATAGCCTTCGTCCCGTCCCATCCCGGACGGAACTGAGGATCCATAGATGCATGGAATAATCGCCGCGGTCCAAGCGTATACCCCATGCCACTTCGTGCTGGCCATTCCCTAGACAGAATAAGGAGTCAAGATGAAATTCAAGAAGATCGCCGTTACCGCTCTCGCCATCGGCCTTTCCAGCGCAACCCTGGCGCAATCGATCGGCAAGCCGGAGGATCAGATTCGTTGGCGCCAGTCGGTCATGCAGACCCTGGGCTGGAGCATGGGCCGCATCAAGGCGAATATCGAAGGTGCCTACAACAAGGATCAGGTTATCCAGGCTGCCAACACCATACAGGCGCTGGCCAATTCCGGCTCAGGCGCATTGTTTGCACCTGGGACCGACAAGGGCAAGGGATGGCACGAGACCGAGGTCAAACCTGAACTTTTCACAAACACCGCGAAGTTAAGGGAAGTCGGATCGGCATACAACAAGGAAGCCAATGAACTGGCTAAGGTCGCCGCTGCGGGCGATGCCGCCGCCGTCAAAACCCAGTTCGGCAATCTGGGCAAGGCCTGCAAGGCCTGTCACGACGAGTTCCGCAAGGAACAAAAGTAAGCAGATCGCCGTCCGGCAACGCCGGGCATGAGAACAAACGGCCACCCGACGGTGGCCGTTTTTCTTACCAGTTGGGTGCGGCGGCAGGTGCCGCGGCCGCCGGAGGCGAGGAAATCCAGGCGCCGCTGGCGCAGTAGGCTGCGCCCAGTGCCAAGACCAGCGCAATACAGAGAGCCACCGGGCCGCCACCTTTTGCCGTCTCGCCAACGCCGTCCGCCTGGATACCGCTTCGCATAACTTTCTGCCCGGTGATCATCGGCATGATCAGGGTTTCCTTCTTGATCCGGACGTAAAAGGCGATCGCCGCAAGATGCGCCACCACCAGCAGGATGATCAGCGGTTCGACCAGGCGATGGATGCCCACCACGCGGTCCGACAGATCCTTGCCGACCAGGGCATACAAGGGGCCTTCGAAAGCGATGTCGTCATTCGCGAAAAGGCCGGTCGCCACCAGCAGCAGCAGGGTGCCGAGCATGGCCAGAACTGAAAGTGCGCCAAGCGGGTTGTGGCCCTCGCCGTGCCACTGCCCGCGAAGGTAGGCGATGATGGCACCGGGGCCGCGCACGAACTGGAAGAAACGGGCGTAGGTGGAACCTACAAAGCCCCAGACCAGGCGGAATACCAGCAGGCCTACCACCACCAGTCCGAAGCGGCCATGCCAGACCATCGCGTTGCCACCGATCTTCGCGCTGACAATGGAGCCTGAAACGCATACCACCAGCAGCCAATGGAACAGCCGTAGCGGCAGGTCCCAGACCAGGATGCGCTGCATCAGACAACAGCCTCCTGCTTTTCGACCTTGGGCTTGACGAACTGCTCGCGCGACACACCCATCCACATCACGAGCGGGCTGGCGACCAGCACCGACGAGTAGATGCCGAAACAGATACCGATGGTCAGGGCCAGCGCAAAGTAGTGCAGCGCCGCGCCGCCAAATATCAGCATGGAGGTGACCATCATCTGCGTCGAGCCATGGGTGATGATGGTGCGTGAAATGGTGCTGGTAATCGCGTGGTCCAGAACCTGAGGCGTCGTCAAGCCGCGCTTCTTCTTGAAGGTCTCGCGCACCCGGTCGAAGACCACCACAGACTCGTTGACGGAGTAGCCCAGCACAGCCAATACTGCTGCCAGCACCGGGAGGGAGAACTCCCACTGGAAGAAGGCGAAGAAACCGAGGATGATCACGACGTCATGCAGGTTGGCGATGATGGCGGACACGGCAAAGCGCCATTCGAAGCGAAACGCCAAGTACAACATGATGCCGATGATGACCAGCAACAAGGCTAGTGCCCCGTCCTCGGCGAGTTCCTTGCCGACTTGCGGACCGACAAACTCGACCCGCTTCAGTTGCGGCGTCATGGCCGGCGCCGTACCGCCAGCGCCGACTTTCAACAACGAGGCCATGACCTGCTCGCCGACCTTGGAACTTTCGGCGCCCTTTGCCAGCGGCACGCGGATCAGCACATCGCGCGAAGAACCAAAGTTCTGTACCTGCGGATCGGCAAAACCGTCACTTTCCAGTTGCTGCCGTATCTTCCCCAGGTCCGGCGCCTGCGAATAGTTGACTTCCAACAGCGTGCCGCCGGTGAACTCAACGGAAAAATGCAGCCCCTTGGTCGCCAGGAAGAACACCGCGGCTAGGAAGGTGATCAACGAGATGATGTTGAACACCAGGGCATGGCGCATGAAGGGAATGTCTTTGCGTATGCGGAAAAATTCCATCTCAGACTCCCGGTTTCCAGACTTGGCCGATGCTCACAGAGCCCAGCTTGCGCCGGTGGCCGTAGATCAGGTTGATCAGCGCGCGCGACACCACTACCGAACTGAAGATCGAGGTCAGGATGCCCAGGCAATGCACCACCGCGAAGCCGCGCACCGGACCGGAACCGAAGATCAACAGTGCGACGCCGGCAATCAGCGTGGTGATGTTCGAATCGAGGATGGTTGCCCAGGCGCGTTCGTAACCGGCGGTAATCGATGCCTGCGGCGAGTTGCCGCCGCGCAATTCCTCACGCACCCGCTCGTTGATCAGCACATTGGCATCGATCGCCATGCCCAGCGTCAGGGCGATGGCGGCGATGCCGGGCAAGGTCAGGGTCGCCTGCAAGAGGGACAGCAGCGCCACCAGGAACAGCAGGTTGGCCGACAGCGCCAGCACCGACACGACGCCGAACAGCAGGTAATACGAGATCATGAACACCGAGATGGCGATGAAGCCCCACTTCGTCGAGTTGAAGCCCTTGTCGATGTTGTCGGCGCCGAGGCTGGGACCGACCGTACGCTCCTCGATGATTTCCATCGGGGCCGCAAGCGATCCCGCGCGCAGAAGCAGGGCCACGTCATTCGCTTCGACGGTGCTCATGCGACCTGAGATCTGCACCCGGCCGCCACCGATCTCGGTGCGAATCACCGGCGCGGTAACCACTTCACCCTTGCCCTTCTCGATGAGGAGAATGGCCATGCGCTTGCCGACGCTCTCGCGCGTCACATCCTTGAAAATCCGCGCACCGGACGAGTCGAGCGACAGATGCACGGCAGGTTCCTGTGTCTGGCTGTCGAACCCGGCTTGCGCATCGGTCAGCCGCTCACCGGTCAGCACCACCTGCTTCTTCACCAGCAGACCACGTCCGCCACGTTCGATGTAGTACTCGGTCCCCGGCGGCGGCTCGCCGCGCGCTGCCTGCTCCATGATGTCCATGTTGGCGCTGGCTTCGTCGTCGACCATGCGCACTTCCAGCGTCGCCGTGCGGCCCAGGATGTCCTTCGCCTTGGCCGTGTCCTGCACGCCGGGCAACTGCACCACGATCCGGTCGATGCCCTGCTGCTGGATCACCGGTTCGGCAACGCCGAGTTCGTTGATTCGATTGTGCAAGGTGGTGATGTTCTGTTTCACCGCGAATTCCTGGATGCGCTTCTCGGCCTGCGGCATGAGGGTCGCGACCAGGCGGAAATCGGCACCCTCCTGTGCGTCGGCCAACTGCAGGTCAGGCTGGTTGTTGGCCAGCGCGGCACGCGCCTTGTCGCGAGTTTCCGCATCGCGGAAGCGGATTGCCACCGTCTGTCCCTCGCGCACGACGCCACCGTGGCGAATGTTCTTGTCGCGCATCAGGCTACGTAAATCCGCACCAATCGAATCGAGCCGTTTGGTCAGGGCGCCCTTCATGTCTACCTGCAGCAGGAAATGCACGCCACCACGCAGGTCGAGGCCGAGATACATCGGCAGCGCATGGATTCCGGTCAGCCAGTTGGGCGAGTCGGAGACCAGGTTGAGCGCGACACTGTAGCTGGCGTCCGCGGCCACAGGATTCAGCGTCTTCTCGATGGCGTCCTTGGCCTTGAGCTGGGTATCGGTATCGGCCAGGCGCACCCGTATGCTGTTGAGGTCAAGCACCACGCCCTGCGGTACCACGGCGGCGCCTTTGAGCGCTGCCTCCACCTGCGACATCAGGCGGGCGTCAACCTTGTGCGTCGCCTTGACGCTGGCCACCTGCACGGCGGGCGCCTCGCCAAAGAAGTTGGGCAGGGTGTACAACAGTCCGAGCACCAGGGCAATCAGGACCGTGGCATTCTTCCAGAGAGGATAGCGATTCATTTTTTCGGTAGGAAGAAGTAAGGGATGCCGAAGCTGCGCGACGCGACCTCAAGGCCGCGCGAGCGCACCTCGCCCGTTACAGATTCTTGAGCGTACCCTTGGGCAAGAGCGCGCCCACGGCGTTTTTCTGCACGGTGATCACCACCGGACCATCCTTGCCCTCAGCGACTTCCAGGCTCAGATAGTTTTCGCCGACCTTGGAAATGCGGCCGGTGATGCCGCCCTGGGTAACCACCTCGTCACCCTTGGCCAGTTCGCTGACCATCTTCTGCTGCTCCTTGGCCTTCTTCATCTGCGGCCGGATCATGACGAACCAGAGCACGACGAACATCAGCAGGATGGGCAGCATGCCCATCAAACCGCCGGTCGGGTCTTGGGCGGCGCCGGCCGCCTGCGCGTAAGCATTTGAAATCAGCACTGTGTATCTCCAGAATTGTCGGACAGAACCGACGAATTATACCTGCTCGCCCGCCCGCCCCCGAGTGAAGCGCAGGCGGAAACCGGCGAAGTCGCCCTGTTCGATGGCCACCCGCATTTCCGCCATCAGTATCTGGTAGTAGTACAAATTGTGGATGGTGTTCAGACGCGCGCCCAGTATCTCGCCGATGCGATGCAGGTGGTGCAGGTAGGCGCGCGTGAAATTCCGGCAGGTATAGCAGCCGCAGGTCTCGTCCAGCGGCCGGGTATCGTTCTTGTGGCTGGCGTTCTTGATCTTGACGTCGCCATGGCGGGTAAACAGCCATCCGTTGCGCGCGTTGCGCGTGGGCATCACGCAGTCGAACATGTCGATGCCGTGTCCCACGGCATACACCAGGTCTTCCGGCGTGCCCACCCCCATCAGGTAGCGCGGTTTGCCGGAGGGCAGGCGCGGCGCGGCATGGGCCAGGATGCGCGCCATTTCCTCCTTCGGTTCGCCGACCGACAGCCCGCCGATGGCGAAACCGTCGAAGCCGATATCTACCAGCGCCGCCAGCGATTCGTCGCGCAGGTCCTCGTGCATGCCGCCCTGCACGATGCCGAACAGGGCATTCGAATTCTGCAGGCGGTCGTGTTCGTCGCGCGAGCGGCGCGCCCAGCGCAGGGACAGGCGCATCGAAGCGGCGGCGGTTGCCAGGTCCGCCGGATAGGGCGTGCATTCGTCGAAGATCATCACCACGTCGGAATTCAGCACATGCTGGATGCGCATGGACTCTTCGGGCGTCAGGAACAGCCGGTCGCCGTTGATCGGCGACGCGAACTTCACCCCTTCCTCGCTGATCTTGCGCAACTCGCCCAGCGAAAACACCTGGAAGCCGCCCGAATCGGTGAGGATCGGCCCGTTCCAGCCCATGAATCGATGCAAGCCGCCATGCGCGGCGACCACCTCCAGCCCCGGCCGCAACCAGAGGTGGAAGGTATTGCCGAGCACGATGGACGCGCCGATGCCGACCAGTTCCTCGGGCGACATGGCCTTCACCGTGCCATAGGTTCCCACCGGCATGAAGGTCGGCGTCTGCGCCACGCCATGCGCCAGCGTCAGCGTTCCGCGCCGCGCGGCGCCATCCGTGGCGAGCAGATCGAACTTCACGATGCGGTCCTGCGATGCAGCAACATGGCATCCCCATAACTGAAAAAACGATAGCGGGCGGCGATCGCATGGCGGTAGGCCGCGCGAAGCTGCTCGAGGCCGCCGAAGGCCGACACCAGCATCAGCAGCGTGGACTTCGGCAGATGGAAATTGGTTATCAGCATGTCCGTCACGCGGAACTCGAAGCCGGGCGTGACGAACAACGCCGTCTCGCCAGCGCCGACTTTCAAGCTACCGTCCAGCGCCGCCGATTCCATCACCCGCACCGACGTCGTGCCGACCGCCACGACGCGGCCGCCATTGCGCCGCGTCGCCTCGATCGCGTCGGCGGTCGCCTGCGGCAGCACATAGCGCTCGGTATGCATCCGATGCGCGGCGAGGTCTTCGGTCCGCACCGGCTGGAACGTGCCGGCGCCGACGTGCAGCGTGACCCAGGCGGTGCCGACGCCCATATCACGCAGCCTGGCCAGCAGTTCGTCGTCGAAATGCAGCCCCGCCGTCGGCGCCGCCACCGATCCGCTCTCGCGCGCATAGACCGTCTGGTAGCGGGTTTCATCCGGCGCCGAGGCGGCGCGTTCGATGTAGGGTGGCAGCGGCAAGCGTCCGTGACGCTCGATCAACTGCGCGGCATCGCCGGGAAAGCGCAGGCGATAGAACTCTCCCTCGCGTCCCAGGACCTCGACCTCGATGGCATCCTCCAGCAACAGGCGGCCACCGGCGCGTGGCGACTTGCTCGCACGCACCTGCGCCAGCGCGACCTCTCCATCGAGCAGGCGTTCCACCAGCACCTCGATCTGCCCGCCGCTTTCCTTGCGACCAAGCAGCCGCGCATGCAGCACCCGGGTGTCGTTCATCACCAGCAGGTCGCCGGCGCGCAGCCATTGCGGCAACTCGGCGACGCCGCTATCGATGCAGTCGTCGCCGGCGACGACCAACAAGCGGCTCGCCGAACGTTGCGGCAGGGGCGCCTGCGCCACCAGTTCCGGCGGCAGCAGGTAGTCGAAATCGGCGAGGGTCAGGGACATCGTTGGCATTGAGGCGGAAACGGCCGCAGGCATGGCGGACGCGTCCGCGGCAGCCACCACGGCGAATGGCCGTGGCGGACAGTTGGTGCGAGCATCGGGTAAATCGTTTCGGTGCCGCCGCCTTTCAATTCACGGCATCGAGATCGCCGTGTCGGCGGAATGCCGCCAGGTCGACCAGGATCAGCTGGCCCTCGTGCTCCTGGATCAGGCCCTGCGCCGTCAGGTCGCGCATCACGCGGCTCACCATCTCGCGCGACGCGCCGATCATCTTGGCGATGTCCTGCTTGGTCATCTTGTGCGTCACGACCTTGCGTCCGTCGATTGTCTCTGCCGATTCCAGCAGCAGGCGCGCCACGCGTCCGTAGACGTCGAGCAGGGCGAGGCTCTCGATGTTGCGGTCGGCCAGGCGCAGGCGCTTGGTCAGGCTGCGCATGATGAACAGTGAAACGTCGGGGTTGTCGACCAGGCAATGCTTGAAGTCCTCCTTGCCCATCACCACCACGTCGCTCGACTCGACCGCAAGCACGGTAGCCGATCGGGGATGGTCGTCGAGCACGCCCATTTCGCCGAACAACTCGCCGGGGCCGAGCATCGACAGGATCACCTCGCGCCCCTCCTCATCGCTTACCTGGACCTTCAAGGCCCCGGACAACACGAAGTAGATGTTGTCCGTATGGTCTCCGGCCTGCAGTACCACGGTGTGGCGGGGAATGTGGCGCAGCATGGCGACACGGGTAAGCGGCCTGAGGCATTCGTCGTCGAGCATCTCGAAAATCGGCAACGCCCTAAGAACCGTCAAGGAAACGCCGGGATTTGGCGACATCAATCGATAACCTCCGCGAAGACTGCAATCTGCACTCAAGGCAAAGTGTAATCCTGATTGGCGCCGATTTTCCACCGTGCCAGCGGCTGCGGCTGCCCTGACCGGCTGAATTTACTCGCAGGCTGCTGGTGCCGGGGGGGGAAGTCGAATCCCCATGCCTTGCGGCGGCGGTGTTTGAGACCGCTACGTCTACCGATTCCGTCACCCCGGCCCGGGATGGTGCAACCCGAAACTACCGGCTGCGGAAGGCGCGCATTATCCGACAATCCCGCCCGTCCCACAATCTCCCCTTGCCGTACCGCCAGCGCCGACTTCCGGCGGGACGCCGTGTCGCCAATCGCCACGATGGGCGATAGTGCAGCGCCTGCAGCAGCGCACAGATATATCTAAGCGCCTATAATCCATAAATGGTGCAAAGCAGCAATTCCGCCGTCACGTCATCCCCACGCCTCCTCGCCACCTCGGTGGCGGCCATGGGCGTGGTTTACGGCGACATCGGCACCAGCCCCCTGTACACCATGAAGGAAGTCTTCAACGGCCCCCACGCGGTCGCCGTGAATCCCGACAACCTTCTGGGCATACTCTCGCTGATCTTCTGGGCCCTGACCATCACGGTCTCGCTCAAGTACGTAATGTTCATCACCCGCGCCGATAACCGGGGCGAAGGCGGCATCATGGCGCTGACCTCGCTTGCCCTGCGCACAAAGGGCGCCGGACCTCGCATGCTGTGGCTGATGTCGGGCCTGGGCATTTTCGGCGCCGGGCTGTTCTATGGCGATGCCGTGATCACGCCGGCGATGTCGGTGCTGTCGGCCGTCGAAGGGCTGGAAGTCGCGACCCCGATGTTCAAGCCCTACGTGGTGCCGATCACGGTGCTGGTACTGTGCGGCCTTTTTCTGTTCCAGCCGCGCGGGACCGCCAGCGTCGGCGCGCTGTTTGGACCCGTAATGCTGTTCTGGTTCGGCACCCTGGGTGCGCTCGGCGTGTGGAACATTTTCAAACATCCCGACGTGCTCGCGGCGATCAATCCCTGGTACGCCGCACACTTCTTCCTGGAGAACCGCAGCCACGCCTGGCTGGCCCTGGGCGCGGTGGTACTCGCCATCACCGGCGGTGAAGCGCTGTATGCCGACATGGGGCACTTCGGCCGACGTTCGATCAAATGGGCCTGGCTCGGTTATGTCTTCCCCTGCCTGTACCTGAACTACCTCGGACAAGGCGCGCTGATCCTCGACAATCCGGCGGCGATCAAGAATCCCTTCTTCATGCTGGTCCCCGACGGCCTGCTCTACCCGATGGTCGCACTTGCCACAGCCGCCACCGTGATCGCCTCGCAGGCCGTCATCTCCGGTGCGTTCTCGCTGACAAGCCAGGCGATGCAACTCGGCTACTGCCCGCGCATACAGGTGAAGTTCACTTCCGAACGCGAAAAGGGGCAGATTTACGTACCCAACATCAACTGGCTGCTGCTGCTGGCCGTGATCATCCTGGTGCTCAGTTTCAAGTCGTCCTCGAACCTGGCCTCGGCCTATGGCATCGCCGTGACGCTGACCATGATGATCGACACCGTGCTTGCCTTCGTCGTGGTTCGCGCGCTGTGGAACTGGAACTGGCTGCAGGCCGGGTTGTTCCTCGCACTGTTCATCGTGGTCGATTTCGCGTTCTTCTCCGCCAATCTGGTGAAGGTGCTCGATGGCGGATGGTTCCCCCTGCTCCTCGGGCTCGGCATCTTCACCCTGTTCGCCACCTGGAAGCGCGGCCGCGCGCTGCTCTACGACAAACTCCAGGAGGACTCGATGCCGCTCGATGCCTTCCTTTCCAGCCTCAGGTATGGCGGGCCGCATCGCGTCCCAGGAACCGGCATATTCATGACCACGCGCCCCGACGGGGTGCCGCGCGCCATGCTGCACAACATGCTGCACAACAAGGTACTGCACGAACGCGTGGTGCTGCTCAACGTCAGCATGCAGGACATTCCCCACGTCGACGAAGCGGAGCGCATCGCCGTCGAACCGCTCAGCGATGGCTTCTACCGCGTCATGCTGCGCTACGGATTCAAGGACGACCCCAACATTCCGCTGGCGCTGGAACTCTGCGGCAATCACGGCATGGCACCGATCGAAATGATGGAAACCTCATTCTTCCTCGGCCGCGAAACCATCGTTCCCAACCGCGTGCCAGCCATGACGTTGTGGCGCCAGGTGCTGTTCATGTGGATGTTCCGCAACGCCGACACTGCGACGGATTTCTTCAAACTGCCGACCAATCGCGTCGTGGAACTCGGGACCCAGATCGAACTCTGAGCGACCCCGCCATTGCTGCATCGCAATAGGCAAGAGACGTTTTCCCTGGGCGATATATTCCATTTCTTTGGCGATTGCACGAATAGCGAATTTTCATTGGCATCGCAAGGCGCCTGTGTAAAACTTCCGGACTGTCTATTCGACGGACTGCGCCGATCACAACTTTATTTCTTGTTGATTCGGTGATAGGTTTGGTGCCGATGCAGCCAACTATTAATCTGATGTTATGGAGGAGATCAAAGCGATGGAAATGAACCCCGCACGGAGAACAGTGCTTCGCGGCGCAAGCAGCCTGGGAGCGCTATCCGCACTGGTGCTGGCTGGCGTACTCAAGCCGACTGCGGTTTACGCCGCAGAATGGAACAAGGCCGCGTTCGAAGCCAAGGACACTGCCGGCGCCCTGAAGGGCATGGGCGCAGCGGCCTCTGCCGACAGCAAGGACCTGGTACTCAAGGTTCCCGACATCGCCGAGAACGGCGCCGTAGTTCCGGTGGATGTTCTCAGCAACATTCCCAACACCACCTCGATCGCGATCCTGGTCGAGAAGAACCCGCAACCGCTGTGTGCACAGTTCGATTTCGCCAATGGCGCCCTGCCGGAAGTCGCGGCGCGCCTCAAGATGGGCCAGACCTCGCTGGTCAAGGCCGTGGCAAAGGCTGACGGCAAGTTCTATACGGCACAGAAAGAAGTCAAAGTCACCGTCGGCGGTTGCGGCGGCTGATCACACTCAAAGGGACCAAAGGAAAACACCATGGCAGATCCGATGAAGATTCGCGCCCAGATGAAGGGTGATGTCACCGAAGTTCGTGTCCTGATGGGACACGCGATGGAAACCGGCCAGCGGAAAGACGCCGCCGGCAAGGCCATCCCCGCGCATTTCATACAGTCGATGACGGTCGACGTGGGCGGCAAGCGGATGGTAGATGCGCAGATTGGCACATCCATCTCGCGCAATCCGGTTTTTGGCTTCAAGATGAAAGGCGCCAAGGCAGGCGACAAGGTTGTCGTCAGTTGGGTCGATAACAAGGGTGACAAGCGAACCGACGAAGCCACCGTGGCCTGATTATTGATGAATCGGCCAAAGCCGGCGACCAAGTCCGGCGGCATCTACCCTGAAGGAGGAACCATGAAGTTTTCCATCGTAGCTATTGCGGCGCTGGCTGCCGCGTGGGCAGGAACAGCCCTGGCCCAGGCCAAGGATCCTACAATCGCCGGCATCGAAAAATACCGCGAAATGCTCGGCGACGACAACCCCGCCGAACTTTATGAAGCACGCGGCGAGCAAGCCTGGAAGAAGAAGGCCGGGCCCAAGAACGTGTCGCTCGAAAACTGCGACCTCGGCCTCGGTCCTGGCGTGGTCAAGGGCGCCTATGCGCAAACGCCGCGTTACTTCGCCGATGTTGACCGCGTCATGGACATGGAGACACGCATCAACTGGTGTCGCATGACCCAGCAAGGCATCAGCGAAGCCGATATCCGCAAGCGTCCGTTCGGCAGTGCAGACAAGCCATCGGAGATCGAGGACCTGCTTACCTATGTCGTGACTGCATCGAAGGGCATGACAATGAACGTGCCGAGCAACCACCCGAAGGAGCGTGCAGCCTACGAACTCGGTCAGGCCGTATTTCACATGCGCGCCGGCCCCTACGACTTCTCCTGCGCCACCTGCCACGGCGAAGACAATCTGCGCATTCGCCTGCAGGAATTGCCCAACCTGACCAAGTCCGAGGATGCCAAGCGCGCCTATATCGGCTGGCCGGCCTACCGTGTTTCCACCAGCCGGGTGCACACCATGCAGTGGCGCATCAACGACTGCTTCCGCCAGCAACGACTGCCCGAACCGCGGTATATGTCGGAAGCGGTCAACGCCCTGATCACCTACATGGCCCAGACCGGCAACGGTGCCGAGTACAAGGGTCCGGCCCTCAAGCGCTGAACGGAGAATGCAAATGACAACCTACACGAAAAGCCCTCTGACCGTCGCGCTGGCCTTGGGACTGACCACCGTCCTGCTTGGCGGCTGTGCCACCGATCGCAGCGCATACAACCCGTCGCCCGACGTCATCAAGAACGCCATGGCCGCCTTCAAGCGGGACTTTGACGCGAAAGGAAGCGCCAGCCTCGACCGCCTGAATACCGACAAACTGCAGGACATCTGCAACGCCACCAACAGCAAGCCATCGCCCGATATGGCTGCCGTAGTGGAACGCGAACAGATGGCGGCAATCAAGTTGCCCGCCGATGGCAATCTCCTCGGCGACTGGAAAGCCGGTGAAAAGCTGGCGCAAAGCGGACGTGGCATGACGTGGAGCGACAAGACCGGCATTCCGAACGGTGGCAACTGCTACAACTGTCACCAGTTGTCACCGCAGGAGCTGTCTTACGGCACGATCGGACCCAGCCTGCTGCACTTCGGCAAGATTCGCGGCAATTCGCCGGAGATCCAAAAGTATACCTACTCGAAGATCTACAACGCCAAGGCCTACAACGCCTGCTCGGCCATGCCGCGCTTCGGCCACTCCAGCGCATTGACCGAAGCGCAAATCAAGGATCTGGTAGCTCTGCTTCTGGACCCGCAGTCGCCGGTCAACAAGTAGTCCGACGTGCACCCAAAAGCCCGGCTGCGGCTGGGCTTTTTTATGTCCCCGTCCAGAGCGGGGACGGTCTCCAGTAGTGGGATTGCCCCGAGGAATAATCCATGTCATCAATGAACCGTCGTGAATTCCTTCAAATCATGGCTGCGGCTTCCGCGGCCGGTTTCGCACTCGATGCGCGCTCGGTATGGGCGGCCGGCAAGGGCGACAGCCTCTATGAATTGAAGAAGTTCGGCAATGTCCACTTCCTGCATTTCACCGACTGCCACGCCCAGTTGCAGCCGATCCATTTCCGCGAGCCCAGCGTCAATCTCGGCATCGGCGGTGCGGCGGGCAAGGCACCCCACCTGGTGGGCGAGCATCTGCTGAAGGCCTTCGGCATCAAGCCGGGTGGCATCGAAGCCCACGCTTTCACCTATCTGAACTTCGAAAAGGCGGCCAAAACCTACGGCAAGGTGGGCGGTTTTGCCCACCTCGCCACGCTGGTCAAGCGCCTGCGCGCAGGGCGTCCGGGCGCCTTGCTGCTGGACGGCGGCGATACCTGGCAGGGCTCGGCCACAGCCTTGTGGAGCAACGGCCAGGACATGGTCGATGCCTGCAAGCTGCTCGGCGTGGACATCATGGCCGGCCACTGGGAATTCACGCTGGGCGACAAGCGCGTGCTGGAAATCGTCGAAAAGGATTTCAAGGGAAAAATCGACTTCGTCGCCCAGAACATCAAGACCAGCGACTTCGGCGACAAGGTGTTCGAACCCTACAGCATGCGCGAAATGAACGGGGTCAAGATCGCCGTGATCGGCCAGGCCTTCCCGTACACGCCGATCGCCAACCCGCGCTGGATGGTGCCCGAATGGACCTTCGGCATCCAGGACGACAACATGCAGAAGACGGTCGATGAAGCGCGTGCCAAAGGCGCGCACGTGGTGGTCGTGCTGTCGCACAACGGCATGGACGTTGACCTCAAGATGGCGAGCCGCGTCACTGGAATTGACGCCATCATGGGCGGCCATACCCATGATGGCGTGCCGCAACCCTCCGTGATCAAAAACGCCGGCGGCCAGACGCTGGTAACCAATGCCGGCTCTAACGGCAAGTTTCTCGGCGTGCTCGATTTCGACGTGAAGAACGGCAAGGTTTCGGACTTCCGCTACAAGCTGCTGCCGGTATTTTCCAACCTGCTGCCGGCCGACACCGAGATGGCGGCGCTGATCGACAAAGTGCGCGCGCCGCACAAGGCGAAGCTCGAAGAAAAGCTCGCCGTCTCCGAAGGCCTGCTCTATCGCCGTGGCAACTTCAACGGCAGCTGGGACCAACTGATCCTTGACGCCATCATGGAGGTTCAGGGGGCCGACATCGGCTTCTCGCCGGGTTTCCGCTGGGGCACCACGATCCTGCCGGGCCAGGCGATCACCTTCGAGCACCTGATGGACCAGACAGCGATTACCTATCCGAGCGTGACGCTGTCCGAGATGAAAGGTGATCAGATCAAGAGCATCCTGGAAGACGTGGGTGACAACCTCTTCAATCCTGACCCGTATTACCAGCAGGGCGGCGACATGGTGCGCGTCGGTGGCCTTGCCTACGCCTGCGATCCGAACGCAAAGATCGGCAATCGCATCCGGGACATGCGCCTCGGAGGCAAGCCGCTCGACGCCGACAAGACCTACAAGGTTGCCGGCTGGGCTCCGGTCGCGGAAGGCGCCAAGGGAGAACCGGTATGGGATGTCGTGGCGCGCTACCTGCGCGACAAAAAGACCATCACCGCGCGCAAGCTAAACCAGCCGAAACTGGTGGGAATGAAAGGGAATCCGGGGCACGCCGCCTGAGCTTGACACGGCGGGCGGACGCACCCCGACCAACGCGGGGCGCAGCGAACGTCATCGAATTACGTCAGGGCTTCAGGTAGGCATAGCCACCGCGCGCCTGGAGCTTGGCGATTTCCGCGACACCTGACGGCACGAATACGGACTCTGGAATGAACTGCTTGCGATCCAGCTTGCGGTTCTTCAGCGTAATTTCGCATACGTCAAAGCTTACTCCGCGCCCGGCAAGAGTCTCCACCACGACGTTGTAGGCATTGCCGTTCTTGTCCTTGGCACCTTCCATCAGGAAATCCACGCCACGGGCATGGGTCACCACCACAATTTGCGCCTGCGGATTGACATCAAGGTGGTTGCCGACGTTGCGGAGCACATCGGACGCCACAGTCGAATCATTGACGTGATAGACGACCTTGTCCGGATGGCCATTGGCGGCGAGGTCGGCGGTCGCACATCCGGCCAAAAGCAGCATCGGCGTCAGGATCGCGATCGCCAGGGAGTGGAACGAATTGACATTCATTGATTTTCTCCTTGTTGGGCAGGATAGTATGGTTCCTGCAATTGTTTGAACCTAAAACATTACTCGCACCGGCTCACGAATTCAACAATTCGCTGAGCCAGGCGGGAATGGCGGCGTCAGCCGGAAAAACCAGGCACCGCGCATGCGCAACCGTAACATTCCCTTGCAAGTCCGACTGCCTGAGCACGTCATGGGTCGGCTAGAATCGCAGAATGAATAAGCGCAACCTCTTGCTGGCGGCAATCGTTGCCGCCCTCGGTCTCGGAGCCTTCTTTTTCTGGCAATCGTCGGATCGCAGCGCCAACGCGACGAAATACAAGCTGGCCAAGGTGGAATCCGGACCGCTCACTGCGGCGGTCTCCGCCACCGGCACATTGAACCCCGTCGTCTCGGTCCAGGTCGGTTCGCAGGTCTCCGGCCAGATCAAGGAAATCCTGGTGGACTTCAATTCACCCGTGAAATCCGGCCAGTTGATTGCCCGCCTTGATCCGGAAACCTATCAGCATCGCGTGCGCCAGGCCGAAGCCGACGTGGACGCCGCCCGTGCCGCCCAGGGCGTGCAGCAGGCCGAAGTGGCCCGCGCCCGCGCCAACCTGTCGAATGCCCAGCGCGATTACGAACGCAAGAAAACCCTGGTCGAGAAGAACTTCATCTCGCCCGCCGAGCGCGATACCGCGCAGAACAACCTTGATGCCGCGCGTGCATCGCTGGCCTCGGCCGAGGCGCAGGTGAGGAACGGCGAAGCGATCGTGCGTCAGCGCGAAGCGCAACTGGCGGCGGCGCGCGTAGACCTGACGCGCACGTCGATCACCGCCCCTGTCGATGGTGTCGTAGTGAAGCGCAGCATCGAGCCGGGACAGACCGTGGCAGCGAGCCTGCAGGCGCCCGAACTGTTCGTCATCGCCAAGAACCTGACCGACATGCAGGTGGAAACCTCGATCGACGAGGCCGACGTCGGCCGTGTCCGCCTCGGACAGAAGGCTACGTTCACCGTTGATGCCTTTGCCGGCCGCCATTTCGAAGGCGAAGTGCGCCAGGTACGCAAGGCGGCCACGGTGGTGTCCAACGTCGTAACTTATACCGTGGTCATTTCAGCGGCAAATCCCGACCTCACGTTGCTGCCCGGCATGACCGCCAACGTACGCATCATCACCGCGCAGAAGGACAAGGTGCTGAAGGCTCCCAATGCGGCCCTGCGCTTCCGCCCCGCCGGCGCCACCGATGAGAAGAAAACCTCGCCCGCGGCCCCGAGCGCCGTGTCGCCAGCGCCGACTTCCGGCGGTAGCGGCGGCGGGACCGCGCAACTCAGGGAGCGCCTGGTCGCCGAACTCAAGCTCGACGCCGACCAGCAAGGCAAGCTCGACGCTATCTTCGCCGGCATGCGCGATAAATTCATGGCAGCGCGTGACCTGCCCGAGGCCGAGAAGTCCAGGGCCCAGGAACGCAACCGTGCCGAGATTCGCGAAAAGGTAGCGGCCATGCTGACCCCGGAACAGAAGCTGCGCTACGACGAACTCGGTGCGCAGGCGGCCGCGGCTCGCGCTGGCGGAGGCGGCGGTACCGGTCGCATCTGGATCGTCGGCGAGGATGGCAAGCCGAAGGCAGTCGAGCTGCGCCTCGGCCTCACCGACGGCAGCATGACCGAGGTCGTTTCCGGCGACATCAAGGAAGGCGGGGAAGTGATTGTCGGGCAGCAGGCTGCGCCGAAAGCTTCCGGCATGCCAGGCCCGCGCCTGTTCTAGGAAATCCGCATGAGCGAACCTCTGATCCGGGTCGAGGGCTTGACCAAGGATTACGTCATGGGCAGTAACGTGGTGCCGGCGTTGCGCGGTGTCACGCTCGACATCGCGGCAGGCGAGTTCGTCGCCGTGATGGGGCCGTCAGGCTCCGGAAAATCAACCTTCATGAACCTGCTTGGCTGCCTGGACCATCCGAGCGCCGGCCGCTACTCGCTGGCCGGCCAGGAAGTCTCGGCGCTTTCCGGCGACGAACTCGCGGCAGTACGGAGTCACAAGCTGGGTTTCGTTTTCCAGCACTTCAACCTGCTCGCGCGCACCACCGCACTGGACAATGTCGCGCTGCCGCTGCTGTACGGCAACGTGCCGACCGCCGAGCGCCACCAACGGGCAACGCGTCGCCTGACCCAGATCGGGCTCGCCGAACGCATGGATCACCATCCATCGCAGCTTTCCGGTGGCCAGCAACAGCGCGTCGCCATCGCCCGCGCGCTGGTCCAACGACCCGCAACTTGTGCTCGCCGACGAACCGACCGGTGCACTTGATTCGCGCACCAGCGTCGAAATCATGGCCTTGCTGCAGGAACTGAATCGCGAGGGCATCACCATCGTGCTGGTGACCCACGAACACGACATTGCGGATTTCGCCGGACGCATCATTTCCTTCCGAGACGGCCAGGTAATCGAAGACCGGGCCAATGCGGCCAAGGATGCGGCAGCGGCGCTATGAACTTCACCGCCACCCTGCGCATCGCCCTGCTCGCCCTGCGCATCAACAAGCTGCGCTCGGCGCTGACCATGCTCGGCATCATCATCGGCGTCGCCGCCGTCATCATCATGATCGCCGTCGGCAATGGCGCCCAGGCGCGCGTCGAGGACCAGATCAAGAGCCTCGGTTCGAACATCATCATGGTGCTCTCCGGCTCGATGACTTCGGGCGGCGCCCGCGGCGGCAGCGGTTCGCAGCCGACCATTACCGAAGACGACGCCTACGCGTTGAACAGGGAGATCGATGAAGTGCAAGCAGCGGCACCATCCCTGCGCGGCAGTGGTCAGGTGGTGCTGGGCAACACCAACTGGTCGACTGTCTTCTACGGCACATCTCCGGAGTATCTCCAGGTGAGGGACTGGCCCGTTATCGAGGGTCGTGGCTTCGAACAAGCAGAAGTTAACGGCGCCGGCAAGGTGGTTCTGCTGGGCCAAACGGTGGCAAAGAACCTGTTCGGCGACGTCAGCCCTGTCGACCAGGTGGTGCGCATCAACAAGGTGCCGCTGACGATCATCGGTGTGCTCGACCGCAAGGGTCAGAACATGATGGGCCAGGACCAGGACGACATCGTGCTGATGCCGATCAGCACGGCCAGAAAGCGCGTGCTCGGCTCCAGCCGTTTCGCCGCCGGCCGCAACGTCGGCTCGATCATGGTCAAGATCAGGGACGGCGCCAACATGACCGAAGCGGAAGCCCGCATGCGCGAGCTGCTGCGTCAGCGCCACCGCCTGCAGAACGGCCAGGACGACGATTTTTATGTACGCAACCTGTCCGAGATCCTGCAGGCCCAGGAAGCCTCGTCCAAGGTCATGTCGCTGCTGCTGGCCGCCGTGGCCTCGGTCTCGCTGCTGGTGGGCGGCATCGGCATCATGAACATCATGCTGGTTTCGGTGACCGAGCGTACGCGCGAAATCGGCCTGCGCATGGCCGTCGGCGCCCGCGGCCGCGACATCCTGACCCAGTTCCTGGTCGAAGCCGTCACGCTTTCGCTGATCGGCGGCGCCATCGGCATCCTGCTCGGGGTGGGCGGCGCCACGGCGATCGCCGAACTCGCCGGCTGGCGCACGGAACTCTCGGGTGGCTCGATCGTGCTGGCCGCCGGCTTTGCCGGTGCGATCGGCATATTCTTCGGCTTCTATCCGGCACGCAAGGCCTCGCGCCTGCTGCCCATCGAGGCGTTGCGTTACGAATAGTCGGCGCCGGCGTCACGGTACGATGGATTTAGAATGCACCCGTTGCCACCGCAATCCATGAAACCCCATGGCTGATGAAGTCGAACTAAAGCTGGCGCTGGCCGAAGACCGGCAAGCCCGTTTCCTGCGCCACCCCGCGCTGAAGCAGGCGCTGGAACGCCGCGCAGCGACGATCGACAACATCTATTACGACACGCCGGACCTGGCCCTGCGCCGGCGCGGCATTGCCCTGCGACTGCGCCGAATCGGACGCGACTGGCTGCAGACGGTCAAGCTGGCAGGCACTTCTGCGGCAGGCCTGTCCAGCCGGCCGGAGTGGGAAACGCCCTACGCGGGCCATTTCGATTTCTCCGCCATTGACCAGACCACGGTGCGCGACTGGCTGCAGCGGCCGAAACTGCTGGCGCGCATCGTGCCCATCTGCGAAACGCGCTTTCGCCGAATCACCTGGCGGTTCGCCGCCAAGCCCGGCGCCGTGCTGCTCACGCTGGACCGTGGGTGGATCGTGGCCAACGGGCGCCGCGAAGCGATTTCCGAGCTGGAACTGGAACTTGCGGGCGCATCCGTCCACTCCATCTTCGAGATCGCCGGCCAATTCGCGCAGCGCGTGGCAGTGGCCCCAGCGGTGCTTTCCAAGGCCGAACGCGGGTATCGGCTTTTCAGCGACGTGGCGCCGACCCCGTTTCGCGCCGCCGTCGTTCCACTGTCGGCGACCATGCCCCCGCTCGCGGCCTTTCGCCACATTGCGTTGTCCTGCCTCGAACACCTGCAGCAGAACCATCACGGCGCGCTGTGCAGCGACGATCCGGAGTACATCCACCAGATGCGGGTCGCCACGCGCCGCTTGCGCGCCGCGCTGCGCCTGTTCGCACCAATGCTGACGGAATCACTTGTTGAATCCCTGCGCCAGCCACTGGCGAACCTGATGGAACACCTGGGACGAGCGCGCGACCTCGATGTACTGCTGGACGAAATCGCCAATCCGGTCCTGACGGCCCTGCCTGATGAACCGCGCCTGCCGGCACTGGCAAGCGACATCACGAACCGCCGTTACGCCGCACGCGTCCAGGCCCTGGCCCTGCTCGCATCGCCCGGCTACGGATTGACCTTGTTATCCGTGCTCGAAGCGCTCCACGCAGGGGACGCCACAGGAGATGGAAAGACTTCCTTGCGCGACTTTGCGACGCAACGCCTCGGCCGGCTGCACCGCAAGCTGCGCCGACTGGCGGCAGCCGCGGATCCGGAGCAACCCGCGTCGCTGCACGCGCTGCGCATTGCTGTCAAGCGCCTGCGCTACGCAATGGAGTTCTTCGCTCCCCTGGTACCTGCAAAGGCCTTCGACCGCGCCTTGCGGCGACTGGCCGATGCACAGGAGACGCTGGGGCAGCTGAACGATCTGACCAATGCCGGCACGCTGCTGATGGAATGCGCGGGCGACGATCCCCGCCTGCGCGAGGCGGTAACGCTCATTGGCGGCTGGCACGGCCCGCGCTACGCGTCGCTGCAGGCGGGCCTGTCGCGCCAGCAACGCGGCCTGGTCCGCTTGCGACTGCCCAAGCTCGCCGCGGAGGCGATGCCATGACTCTTCCGTTCAAAGTCCGGCAATTCCGGCAAAAGGAAATCCGATGGACTTGATACTCTGGCGCCACGCCGAAGCCGAGGAAGGCAATGGCATCCTTACTGATCCCGAACGGCGCCTGACGCAACGCGGCGAAAAACAGGCCAGACAGGTTGCGCGCTGGCTGCAAAGCCGTTTGCCGCGCAAGCTGACGATCCTCGCCAGCCCCACCGAACGTACGCGACAGACGGCGCACGCACTGGGACTGGCCTACGAAGTCGAACCAAAGGTCGGCGCCGGCGCCACGGCGACGGCGGTGCTGGCGGCGGCCGGCTGGTCGGACCGGGACGGCACGGTGCTGATCGTCGGCCATCAACCCACGCTCGGTCGCGTTGCGGCGCTGCTGCTGTCCGGCCACGAGGATGACTGGACGGTAAGAAAGGGAGGAATCTGGTGGTTTGGCAGTCGCGATCGGGGCGGGCGTTCGGAGACCGTGCTGCGGGCCGTGATCAATCCGGATTTCGCCTGAATCACCCTCCGTGAAACTGGCCTGCTTTCATGCCGGTTGCGGAAATAGATATCTTTTGATATTTTAGACATGGATATATCTATTGCGCTGCGCCCGCAGCCGCCCCATACCACATGTCGAAAAAAACCGCTTCCGCCGGTGCAGATACCGAAACCCGCGCCACATCCGAACATGCCCCCGACCTGCGGCTATGGCTGCGTACGCTGGCCTGCACCAACCTGATCGAAAACCACATCCGTTCGCGCCTGCGCGCCGAGTTCGGCATCACCCTGCCGCGCTTCGACCTGATGGCACAGCTCGAGCGCTCGCCGCTGGGCCTCAAGATGGGCGAACTCTCGAAACGCATGATGGTGACCGGCGGCAATGTGACCGGCATCACCGACCAACTGGTGGCCGAAGGCCTCGTGGTACGCGAAGACAGCCCGAAGGACCGCCGCGCCTACATCGTCAAGCTGACGCCCGAAGGTCGCCGCAGCTTCCGCAAAATGGCCGACGCCCATGAAAACTGGATCGTCGAGCTCTACGCCGGAATGGACGAAAAGCAGCGCAACCAGCTCTACGACCTGCTTGCTGTCGTCAAGGCAAGCGCTTCCGCCGCGACGACGAAGAAAAAGTAATCACGTCGCTTTGCCGCGGTGCGCCGGCGAGCGATTCTCTTCCGGAATATCGCCTGAGCCGCAGAATGTTGACGCCACAGCAACTCGATGACGAGTACAACGCCCGCGCAGCGATTCCCGATCATCCGCTGATCTTTGAGCGATGGCGGGAGGAATCCAGGGCCGCCCGTGGCCGCCTGAATCTCGATGCCGACTGCCGGTTCGGCCCGTCCCCCGCCGAAACCCTTGACCTCTACCCGGCCGCCACACGCGATGCCGCCTTGCTGGTGTTCATCCACGGCGGCTACTGGCGTTCGCTGGACAAGCAGGACTTTTCCTACCTTGCGCCAGCCTTCGTCGAAGCCGGCATCGCCGTCGCGATGCCGAACTATGGCCTGGCGCCGGCCACATCGATCGCCGATATGGTGCGGCAGATGCTGGGGGCATTGTCCTGGCTGTATCGCAACGCGTCGCGATACGGCATCGATGCCCGGCGCATCGTGGTCGCCGGCCACTCGGCGGGTGCCCACCTCGCCGCGATGATGCTGGCCGCCGACTGGCCGCGCCTGTCGCCCGATTTGCCGGCCGACCTGCTGCGCGGCGCCGTCTGCATTTCCGGACTTTACGACCTGCGACCTCTGGTGCATGCAGCCTTCCTGCAAGACGACCTGCGACTCGATGCACGCACAGCGAAGTTCGTCAGTCCGGTCAGCTATCGCCCGGATCTGGCAACGCCGCTGATCACCGCCGTGGGAGCCGACGAAAGCGCCGAATTCCGCCGCCAGAACCGCCTTATCCGCCGTGCCTGGCCACACTGCTTCCGCGACGACCTGCCCCTCCCCGGCCGCCATCACCTGGCGAGCGTCGAAGCCCTGGGCGAGGCGACCCATCCGCTGTTCCGTGCCACCCTGCGCCTGCTGCGAGGGAACGCATGAGAAAAGTGATCGTCGTCCTGCTGGTCCTTGCAGCCACGATCGGAGCAATTGGCTACTGGCTGTCCGGCAATATCGACGGACTGGTCAAGGATGCCCTCACCGACTACGGCAGTGCCATGATCAAGGCGAAGGTCGGCGTCGGCGAAGTGCACATCTCGCCTTCCAGCGGCAAGGGAAGCATCCACCGGATTTCGATCGGGAATCCGGCAGGATTCAAGACATCCCACGCGCTGACGGTTGCCCGAATAGACGTTGACATCGACATTGCCTCGATCGCCAGGGATGTCATCGTCGTCCGCCTGATCACCATCGACGGACCTGACGTGATCTATGAAAAGGGCGACGCGTTGACCAACTTCGATGCGATCCAGAAAAACATTGCAGCCTACCTCGGACCCGCCAACAAGAGCGGCGGGCAATCCGGCCCGAAACTGATCGTCGAGGAACTGACCATCTGCAACTCCAAGGCGCGCGCCAGCGCTCCCTTCATGGGCGGCAAGTCCCTCAGCATCCCGCTGCCCGACATTACGTTGCGCAACGTCGGCAAGGCGCGGGGCGGCATCACGCCGGGGGAACTGGGGCAGGAAATCACTGCAGCCCTGAAATCGAAGCTGGCCGCGGCTGCAAATTTCGACCGACTCCTGAAATCGACCAGCCAGGCGCTGGACAAGACCGGCAGATCGATCAAGGGCCTGCTCAAGTAGGCTGCGCCGCCCAAACGAGGCCGCGCGGCGGGGGTGGCCTGTAATACAATACGCGTGGCGCGCCCTGCCGGTTGGCGCCCGTTCCGGCAATCTGCCGCACTTCCCTCAAGCGCTTCGCCGCCTGAACCGGTTCCCCGCGAGGGGCAGGCCGATTCAGGAGTTCATTTGAACGCGATCACACAAACCCCCGCCATATCCTCCGACCCTGCCGCTGTAACAGACGCCGATGCCGTTGCGCCGGCGCCGACTTTTGACGAAATCGGCCTCCTCCCCGAGCTGTTGCGCGCCGTCAAGGACAACGGCTACACCCACCCGACACCGATCCAGAGCCAGGCCATCCCCATCATCCTGGCCGGCAAGGACGTCATGGGCGGCGCGCAAACCGGCACCGGCAAGACCGCCGGCTTCACCCTGCCGCTGCTGCAGCGCCTGGCCAAGTACGCCAGTTCCTCGCCTTCCCCGGCGCGGCACCCGGTGCGCGCCCTGATCCTGGCGCCGACCCGCGAACTGGCGATGCAGGTGCATGAAAGCGTCGTCACCTACAGCAAGCATCTGCCGCTGCGCTCCGTCTGCATCTACGGCGGCGTGGACATCCGGCCGCAGATCGCCCAGTTGCGCGAGGGCCGCGAGATCGTCGTCGCCACGCCGGGCCGCCTGCTCGACCACGTCGAGCAGAAGAGCGTCTCCTTCGCCCAGGTCGAGGTGCTGGTGCTCGACGAAGCCGACCGCATGCTCGACATGGGCTTCATCCCCGACATCAAGCGCATCCTCGCCATGCTGCCCAAGGAGCGCCAGAGCCTGCTGTTCTCGGCCACCTTCTCCAACGAGATCAAGAACCTCGCCGACAGCATGCTGAAGTCGCCGCAGCTGATCGAGGTTGCGCGCCGCAACGCCGTCTCGGAGACCATCACTCACCGCGTGTACCCGGTCGCCTCCGACCTCAAGCGCAGCCTGCTGGTGCATCTCTTGACTCACGACGAGGAAAAGGCCAAGCAGGTTCTGGTCTTCGTCGGCACCAAGTTCGGCGCCAGCCGGCTCGCGGTGTACCTGGAACGCCAGGGCATCGCCGCCGACGCCATCCACGGCGACAAGAGCCAGCAACAACGCACCGAAGCGCTGGAAGGCTTCAAGTCCGGCAAGATCCGCGTCCTGGTCGCCACCGACGTCGCCGCGCGCGGGTTGGACATCGACGACCTACCCCACGTCATCAACTACGAGTTGCCGCACACTGCGGAAGACTACGTGCATCGCATCGGCCGTACCGGCCGCGCCGGCAAGCACGGCGACGCTACCTCGCTGTTCGCCCCCGAGGAGGCGCAGCGCCTGGCCGACATCGAAAAGCTGATCAAGCGCAAGATCGAGCGCGTCGAAATCAGCGGCTTCGCCGAGCTGGCCTCCGCGCCGCCCGAGCGTGCGCCGAGCAATCGCGGCCACAAACGCGAGCACCTCGAACGCGCCCGCGAGAAGGCCCGCGAGCGCGATCGCGCGCAGACACTGGACGGCAGCCGACCGGCCGGCCGCGAGTTGCCCACACCTGCCGCCCACGTGCCACGCCTTGACCCGCGCTTGCCCAAGCTCGACTTCGATCCGAACAAGCCCTACGTCAGCAAATCGGCCGGCGTGGAAGTCGCCGCGCAAAAGCCGGCACCAACCCGCCCGCAACGCCCGGTGGCGGCCCTGCTCGGCGGCTTCGGCAAGAAATAGCGCCGAGATCGATCATGGGCGGTGCGGCTGCGTGGCGATTGGCCCTGCGCCCGGGCGAGTCGGATGACTGCGGCACACTGTTCATCGATCTTGGCGGGCGCTGGCGCATCGACCCCGGCCTGCCGGCCCCGGAAATCCTGAAGGAAAAGCTGGACGCCTCGATACGCCGGGTGTGCATCGACGCTGACGGACTTACCGACTGGGATACGGCACTCCTCGGCTTCGTTGCCGGGATCGGCAAAATATGCGCGGAGCGCGGCATCGCCCTCGATGACAGCGGCCTGCCGCCAGGAGCCCGGCGCCTGCTGGCGATGGCACGGGCGGTGCCCGAGCAGAAGCTGACCGGACGTCATGCCGGAGCCCCAGGACTGTTCGCCCAGGCCGGAATCGCCACGCTGGAGTTCATTCGCGGCGCGCCGCAAATGCTCGGCTTCCTCGGCGAAGTCGTGCTGTCATTGCTGCGACTGCTCTCCGGACGCGCCCGTTTCCGCGCCCGCGACCTGTGGCTGGAAATCGAGGAAGTCGGGCCGCGCGCGCTGCCCATCGTCTCGGTAATCAGCTTCCTGGTCGGACTGATCCTCGCCTATCTCGGCGCCGACCAGCTGAAGCTGGTCGGGGCGCAGATCTTCATCGCCGACCTGGTGGCCATCGGCATGGTGCGCGAGGTCGGCGCCCTGATGACCGGCATCATCATCGCCGGCCGTACCGGCGCCGCCTTCGCCGCCCAGCTCGGCACCATGCAGGTCAACGAGGAGATCGACGCCTACAAGGCGCTCGGCATCTCGGCCATCGATTTCCTGGTACTGCCGCGCATGCTGGCGCTGATGCTGATGGTGCCGCTGTTGACGCTCTACTCGGGCTTCATCGGCATGCTGGCGGGATTGCTGGTGTCGGTCACCATCTTCGACATCGGCGTATTCGAGTACTACACCGAAACCTTGCGCGCGCTGGAGTTCAAGCAGTTCGCCGTCGGCCTGTCCAAGGGCACGGTGTATGGCGCGATGATCGCCTTCGCCGGCTGCCTGCGTGGCATGCAGTGCGGGCGCAGCGCCGAGGCGGTCGGCCATGCGGCAACATCCGCCGTGGTCACCGCGATCCTGCTGATCACGATCGCGGCCTCGATCATGACCGTCGTCTATTACCAGCTCGGCATCTGACCCATGGACACCGTGCCGCACATCGAAGTCCGCGACCTCTCCATGGCCTATGGCGATTTCATCGTGCAAAGCGGCCTCGACTTCGTCGTCAACAAGGGCGACATCTTCATCGTCATGGGCGGCAATGGCTGCGGCAAGACGACGCTGATGCGCGCGCTGGTCGGCCTGCAGAAGCCCGTGGCGGGTTCGGTGCTCTATAGCGGCGAGGATTTCTGGAATGCGGCCGCGGACGAACAGCAAAGGCTCAAGCGGCGGCTGGGAATCCTGTTCCAGGGTGGCGCGCTGTGGAGCTCGCTGACCCTGGCGGAAAACGTCGCGCTGCCGATCGCCGAATACACCGGCCTGCCGCAGGCCCGGGTGGAAGAGATCGTCGCCTTCAAGCTGGCCCTGGTCGGGCTCGCCGGCTGCGAAGACCTGTACCCGGCCGAACTGAGCGGCGGCATGAAGAAGCGCGCCGGCCTGGCACGTGCGATGGCGCTCGATCCCGAGATCCTGGTCATCGACGAACCCTCCTCCGGCCTCGATCCGCTGACGGCGCGGCGCCTGGACGAACTGATCGTCGAACTGCGCGACAGCCTGGGCACCACGATTGTCGTCGTCACCCACGAACTGGCCAGCATCCTCAGCATCGGTAACAATTCCATCTATCTCGATTCCGAAAGCCGCCGCATGATCGCCACCGGCCATCCGCAGGACGCATTGAAGAACGGGCACCCCAAGGTGCGCCATTTTCTGACTCGCGGGGGAACGAAGTGAGCGCCCTGCGCCGGGCCGTCCCAAGCGGGGCACAGCCAAACTTCGGAGCCGCAAAGCGGCGAACCACCGTCACCCCCTGCCTTGGGCAGGGGGCTGGGGGGAAGGTAGTCCAATGAGCAGAAAAGCCAACCCCACCCTGATCGGCGCCTTCGTCCTTGGCGCCGTGGCGCTGGCGATCGCCGCCACCCTGCTGCTGGCCGGCGGCAGCTGGTTCGGCGAGCGCCGCCAGCACGTGCTGTATTTCGAGGGCGCCGCGCAGGGCCTGCAGGTGGGCGCGCCGGTGGTCTTCCTCGGCGTCAAGGTCGGCACCGTGCGCCAGATACAGTTAGGTCTGGACCAGCAGAGCCGCCGCTTCCTGGTGCCGGTGACGATCGAAGTCGAACCTCGCGTCGTGCAATCCCACGGCGGCGCCGACATCGACCTGCGCGATCGCGCCACGATCCGCCAACTGGTCGAGCGCGGCCTGCGCGCTCGACTGCGCATGCAGAGCCTGCTCACCGGCCAGCTTTATGTCGATCTGGATTTCCATCCGGACAAGCCGGCCGTATTCGCCGCCCTCGACCCCGAGCAAAGCGAGATCCCAACCATTCGCACCACCGTCCAGGAACTGACCACCAAGCTCGAAGGCTTCCCGATGGACAGCTTCCTCGCCGACGTCGCGGCGATCAGCGGCGCGGTGAACAAGCTGATGTCGGCGCAGGCCACGCAGGACCTGCCGCGCCGCCTCGATGCGACCCTGCGCCACCTCGAATCGCTCGCCAGGCGTTTCGATGCGCAGGGCGGGCCGATCCTGAAGGACGTGCGTGACAACCTGGCCGAGATGAACAAGGCGCTGCTGGCGGCACAGGCGGCGCTTGCCAAGCTCGACACCGCGGCTGACCGCGTCGCCGACCTGGCGCGACCCGACTCGCGCGTGGTGGCCGGCATGACGCAGGCCAGCGAGGAACTGGCGCGGGCCGCCAACGCCGTGCGCAGCCTGACCGAACAGGAAGCGCCGACGGTGCAGGCCGTCAATGCCGCGCTGAAGGAGATCGCCCGCGCCGCCGACGCCCTGCGCCTGCTGGCGGAAACCCTGGAGCAGCAACCCGACGCCATCTGGCGCGGGAAGCGGCAGAAGTAGCGCCCCTGATTCGCAACCCATCCAACCAACATACGAGGAGACGTCATGAAACTGGTCCGCTACGGCCCCAAGGGGCGCGAAAAGCCCGGGCTGATCGCCCCCGACGGCAGCCTGCGCGACCTTTCCGCGCATGTCGCCGGCATCAGCTGGAACGAACTCTCCGCCGCCGGGCAGAAGCGCCTGCGCGCGCTCGATCCGGCGACGCTGCCGAAGCTGCGCGGCACGCCGCGCCTGGGCGTGCCCTTCACCGGCATTTCCAAGATCGTCGGCATCGGCCTCAACTACCGTGCCCACGCCCAAGAGGCCGGCATGCCGATCCCCACCGAGCCGGTGATGTTCATGAAGGCCACCACCTGCATCAGCGGCCCTTGCGACCCGATCATCAAACCGGTCGACAGCACCAAGCTCGACTGGGAAGTCGAGCTCGGCATCGTCATCGGCCGCGAGGCGCGCCGGGTCGCCGAAACCCGCGCGCTGGACCATGTCGCCGGCTACTGCAGCTTCAACGACGTGTCCGAACGCAGTTTCCAGTTGGAGCGCGGCGGCCAGTGGGACAAGGGCAAGGGCTGCGACAGCTTCGGTCCGATCGGGCCCTGGCTGGTGACTAAGGACGAAGTACCCGACCCGCAGGCGTTGCGCCTGTGGCTCGACCTAAATGGCGAACGCATGCAGGATTCCTCCACCGCAGACATGGTGTTTTCCTGCGCAGAGATCGTCAGCTACGTCTCGCGCTTCATGACCCTGTTGCCCGGTGACGTGATCTGCACCGGCACGCCGCAAGGCGTAGGCATGGGCCGCGGCCGTTTCCTCGCCGTCGGCGACCGGCTCAGGCTGGCGGTTGACGGGCTCGGCGAGCAGCAGCAGACCGTGATCGCCGCGATCTAGCCCAAGAGTCGGCGCTGGCGCTACGGCGATCCCGGCCGCGATGAGCAACGACTACCTCCTCGCCATCGACTGCGGCACGCAGAGCGTGCGCGCCCTGATCTTCGACCTGCAGGGCCACCTGGTGGACAAGGCGCAGGTCGAGATCGACAGTTACCAGGCACCGCAGCCGGGCTGGGTTGAGAACGATCCCGAGGAATTCTGGCGCACCCTGAGCCTGGCCTGCCAACGCCTGTGGGCCAACACCAGCGTGCCGAAGTCGGCGCTGCGCGGATTGGTCATCACCACGCAGCGCGCCACCGTCATCAACCTCGATGCCCGCGGCGAGCCGCTGCGGCCGGCCATCGTCTGGCTCGACCAGCGCCGCTCGGACGCGGACCCGAAACTGGCGTGGTGGTGGGAGCTGGCGCTGCGCGCGGTGCGCATGCGCGACACCGTGCGCTACTTCGCGCGCGAGGCCGAGGCGAACTGGATCGCCCAGCACCAGCCGGCTTTGTGGGCGCGCACCGAGAAATTCCTGCTGCTGTCGGGTTACCTCAACTGGCGCGTCACCGGGCATTTCGTCGACTCGGCCGCGAGCCAGGTCGGCTACATTCCATTCGACTATCGGCGCGCGCGCTGGGCGCATGCCTGGAACTGGAAATGGCAATGCCTGCCGATCCGGCGCGCAATGCTTCCGGAGCTTGTCCCGGCGGGTGCGCGGCTGGGTACGGTGAGCGCCGCCGCGGCGCGCGACACCGGCATTCCCGAGGGCCTGCCGGTGATCGCCGGCGCCGCCGACAAGGCCTGCGAGGTAATCGGCGCCGGCTGCCTGACGGCCGAAATCGCCTGCCTGTCCTACGGCACCGCCGCCACGATCAACACCACCACGCCGCGTTACCTCGAGGCCACGCCCTTCATCCCCCCCTACCAGGCCGCGATTCCCGGCCACTACAACACCGAAATCCAGATCACGCGCGGCTTCTGGATGGTCAACTGGTTCAAGGAGCAGTTCGGCCTGCACGAGACGCTGGAGGCACGGCAGCGCGAGGTGACGCCGGAGAGCCTGTTCGACGACCTGGTCAACGCCGTGCCGCCCGGTTCGCTGGGCCTGATGCTGCAACCCTTCTGGAACCCCGGCATCAAGGTTCCAGGCCCGGAAGCCAAGGGCGCGGTGATCGGCTTCGGCGAAGTGCATACGCGCGCCCACCTTTACCGCGCCATCCTCGAAGGCCTTGCCTATGCCCTGCGCGAGGGCAAGGAACGCATCGAGCGCCGCGGCGGCAGCCGCATTACGCGCGTCCGGGTATCCGGTGGTGGCTCGCAAAGCGACGCGGCGATGCAGATCACCGCCAACATTTTCAATCTGCCCAGCGAACGGCCGCACCTCTACGAAACCAGTGGCCTCGGCGCCGCGATCGTCGCGGCGGTCGGTCTCGGCCTGCATCCCGACTTCACCACCGCCGTGCGCGAAATGACCCGCGTCGGCCGGGTGTTCGAACCGGAAGCGCAGAACGTGCGCATCTATGAGCAGCTTTACCGGAAAGTGTATTGCCGCATGTATCGGCAGTTGCAGCCGCTTTATCGCGACATCAGGGACATCACCGGCTATCCCGACCGCGAGTCCTGAACATTGGTCGGCGGCTCAATGCGGGTCAGGGTCAGCCAGTGCAGCAGCACCTCGAACAGCAGGTCCGGATCGACCGGCTTGCCGATGTGGTCGTCCATCCCGGCGTCGAGGCAGACCTGGCGGTCCTCGGCGAAGGCATTCGCCGTCATCGCCAGGATCGGCGTGCGCTCGTGCCCCGGCAGCGCACGGATCGCCCGCGTCGCATCGACGCCGTTGAGTCTGGGCATCTGCATGTCCATCAGGATCAGCGCGTAGCGCGTGCGGCTCGCGAGGTCCACCGCCTGCGCGCCGTCCTCGGCCAGGTCCACCACCAGCCCGCGGTCTTCCAGCAGCCAGCGCGCCACGTCGCGGTTGGTCGGCTCGTCTTCCGCAAGCAGGATCCGGGTGCCGCCGAATTCCGCCTGCAGCCGCGCTTCCGTCGTGCCCGGCCCGGAAGTCGGCGCCGGCGCCACGGCGCCGGTGGCCTTCCGCAGCGTCACATGGAGCCGGAAGGTGCTGCCGGCCCCCGGCCGGCTGCTGACGTCGATGTCGCCGCCCATCATCCGCGCCAGGCGCCGGCTGATGGCCAGCCCCAGACCGGTGCCGCCGTACTTGCGGGTCATCGAGCCATCGGCCTGTTCGAAGGCGGTGAACAGCCGCTTCTGGTCCTCGGCGGCGATGCCGATGCCGGTGTCCGTGACGTCGATCCGCAGCCGCAACTCGTCGCCGCCGAGTTCCTCGACCCGGACCCGCAGCGTGATGCTGCCGGCGTCGGTGAACTTGACGGCGTTGCCGGCCAGGTTGAGCAGGATCTGCCCCAGCCGCAGCGGGTCGCCCTTGAGCTGCCGCCGCGCATCTTCCGGCGTCACGTCGATGTGCAGGCCGAGGCCCTTTTCCGCGACCTTGTGCCCGATCAGCGCCGACAGGTTGTTCAGCACGTCGTCCAGCGTGAAGTCGACCTGCTCCAGGCTCAGGCGCTCGGCTTCGATCTTGGAGATGTCGAGGATGTCGTTGATGACGCCGAGCAGGTTGCGCGACGCATGGTCTACCTTCGCCAGGAGCTCCGTCAGGCGCGGGTCTTCGACACGACGCAGCGCCAGGTTGGTCATGCCCATGATGACATTCATCGGCGTGCGCAGTTCATGGCTCATGTTGGCAAGGAAGGTGCTCTTGGCACGACTGGCGGACTCCGCCGCCTCCTTGGCCACCGACAGCGCGGCAGTGCGTTCCTCGACCATCTGTTCCAGGTGTTGCCGGTACTGTTCCAGTCGGGATTCGCTTTCCTTGCGCTCGGTGATATCGCGCGCTATCGCCAGAACCGTGCGCACCTTGCCGGACGAATCCTTGTCTGGCACCAGCCGCCAACTGAACGTACGACTTCCCGATGGCCGGTCCAGGGTGAACTCGCTCTCGCTCGCAACGCCGCTGTCGAACACGGCTTTCAGCGCGCCTTCCCATAACTCGCACAGCGGCTCGGGAAAGCCAAGTTCGCGATGCGTCTTGCCGATGAATGCCGCCGGCGGCATGTCGACCACCTCGGCGACGTTGCTGGAAACGAACAAGTGCCTCTCCTGCGCATCAAAGCGCATGATGACATCCGGCAGGGATTCGATCAGAGTCCGCTGTTCTTCCTCGCTGCGCTGCAAGGCCTCGGCCGCCTGCTTGCGCTCGCCGATGTCCTCGATCACGGAAATGAAATAGTCCGGCGTGCCGTCCGCGTTCCAGGTCATGGCGAGCGTCAGGTTGATCCAGACCACCTCTCCGTCCTTGCGCAGGTAACGCTTTTCGACGGAAAAGAACTCGATTTCCCTTGCCAGCAGGGCACGCAGCCGGTCACGGTGAAGTTCCCCGTCATCGGGATGGGTAATATCAAGGAAGGTCCTGCCCACCAGTTCCTCGCGGCGATAGCCGACAATGTCGCAGAAACGCCGGTTAACCCGCAGCAGGCTGCCGCCAGGCGCCACCTGTGCGATACCAACGGCGGCCTGCTCGAACGTTGCGAGGAAACGCGCCTCGCTTTCCGCAAGCCGGCGCGAGGTGGCCAGTATCAGTCGATTTTTGTGCGCATAGACCAGCACGGTCCACAGCAGGCCCAGCAATACCAGCCCGAACATGCCATACAGGCCGCCGAGCACGATGCTGCGGTTGGCCTCGTAGAACCCCGGCTTGACGTAGAGGTGCAGCGCCCGCCGGTCCACCTCCGGTGGCAGCGTGAGACCCGCGCGCTCCAGTTCCCGGTCATCGAACACGTATTCGTTCGGGCTTTCCTCGATCGGCGGCAGTGCGTCAAGCGCCACGCCATCCAGGTGACGACGCAGCAACTCGGCCGCGGCCCGCCCCTGGCGCGGCCCGCTGGTCACCCAACCACCCAACACCCCGGCCCGCAGGTAAACGTCTTCCATGCTGAGGATGATGAAATCTCCGCTTTTGGTGATGGCGTCAAGTGTTTCCGACAGGCTCAGGGTGTGTCCCTGGGCATCGGCAACTGCCCCCAGCGTGGTGAGGAAGACAAAACGGGCGCGCGCCCTGGCCAGCTTGTCGATCAGGTCATCGAGCCGATTGCTTGATACGAAACTGGCCTGCACCCCGGGATGCCGATGCAACTCGGCCCGTACCTCGTTTTCTATCGCCCGGTAGGTTTCGCTCGCATCGCCTATGACAACGATATCCTGACGTTCGCCGGATATGCTCCGGATCAGGTCGAGGTTCGGGCCGATCTCCTTGTTTTCGAACACTCCCGTAATTTTCCGCGAGTCGATCTGTCGCTTGACCGAATAGTCGTTGACCCCGGAAAAAAACACCGGCACGCCCGGGAAGATGCGGTCCATATGGGCAAGGGAGAAGGACAGCGCATTGTCGTCCGAAACATAGATGGCGGCCGGCCTGTAGCCGGCGTACTTGGCACGCAGGTGCGCTGCGATCAGACGCGCATAGTCTGCACCATAGCCGGCGCGCTTGGTATCGAGGTACTCGACGCGAAGCTCATAGCCGCGCCCCTTGTCCGCATCCAGCGCCGCCATGAATCCAAGGTGCTGCCCTCGTGTCCACGGATACTCCTGGCTGTAGGAATGCAGGACAAAAATCGGCACCTGCGGCTTGCCCGACTGGGCAAGCGCCGAAACGGCGATGGTCCCCAGGATCGCAAGTGAAAACAGCAGGCGCAAAGCCAATGATCGGATCAAGTAGGTTCTACCGGGAAGATTCTGGCGAGATTTTCACACACTACATCCGCCGGATCAGAAATTGCGGGTCGGGCCGTGCCTACCGCTTCCCTAGGTCAGGTAATCCAGCTGCAAACGAAGTTGCAGGGTCCGCGCCTGGCGCAGGGCTTCCTTGAGTATCTGTCGGTCGAATTTGTGCAGGCGATCCGGGTTGAGGCGATTGGCAGCATCGGGAAACTCGCCCCCCACCTGGTTCTGCAGGCGCAGGCGCTGCATCTGGTAAAAGGCTGCCGCCATCGCCTCGACCTCCCTTGGCGGCAGCCGCAGGCCCATGCTCTTGCGCAGTCCGCGCAGTCGTTCGACGGTATTCGTGGCGACTACACCATGATCCAGCGCCAGTACGCGTGCCGCATCGACAAACAGGCGAATTCCACGCAATTTGAGGTCGAGTGTATGCGGATGCGCCTTGCCACCATCGAGGCGAAAATCCCGCCACCATGCAAGAGGTGGCCGCTGCTCGAGGGCAACGGAGGCCATCGCCCGCAGGAATGCGGTATTGCCGCCGGTACGACGCAACAGCCAGGCCTGCAATTTGGTCACCAACTCCTCGTGGCCGTAAAGCGGGCGAAAATCGAAGAAGATGGTGGCATTGAGCAGGGCCGTGGGTTTCGGCACTGCGATCCAGTCGTCGAAACACTGTTTCCATTCATCGAGGGAAAGGCACCAGGCAGGATTTCCAGCCATGATGTCGCCGCTGCACAGCGGGAAACCGCAGGCGTCGAGCGCCACATTGACGGCCTTGGCAAAGGGCAGGAACTTGAGTCGAAGTTCCGCCGCTTCCACCGCCGAATCCGCCGCGAATACGATCCCGTTGTCCTGATCCGTGACCAGGGTCTGTTCCAGCCGTCCTTCCGAACCGAAGACCATCCAGCACCACGGCACGTAAGGCAGTTCGAACTCACCCTCGACCAGGTCGATCACCTGCATGGCGATCAGGTCGTTGAGCACCGAAATCCACTCGCACAGCAATTCCGGACCATCGCCGCTGGCAAGCCGACGCGTGGCGAAAATACGCACGGCGTTCGACTGGGTGGCAAGTTCGGCAATGCTGCGAGTCGACAGGATGGCATCTATCAGGCTTGCAGAATCAGCCGACTGCATGCCGTACAAATCGGCCTGCGAGACGACATTGAAGAGGCGCCCATCGGAGTCCGTCAATACCAGATGGCGCATTCCGCGGCGAAACATGAGCAGCGTCGCCTGGTGCACGGTCGCGTCCGCCGACAGGCTCACCAACCCTCCGATCATCAGGCCGGCCACCGGGCCTGCAAGGTCGCATTCGTCGCTGACGATCGCGCGCAACGCATCGCGCGCGGTAACGATACCCAGCGGCACGCCGCTTGCGTCATCGACAACCACTGCCGCCTCGGCATCGCGCGCATCCATTGTGCGCAGCGCGTCGCGCACAGACCTTTCCGGGGAGACCTGGATTGGCGGGGCCAGAGCAAGATTACGCAAGCGCGTGTTGAGGTGGGCCGGCGCGGCCTCGGCGCCGTCGCCATCGATCGCTGAGTATTTCATGCCGAAACTCTCGCGTCGAACAAATCAGGCATCGGCGAGCAAATCCTTGACCCGAGCCACCAATTCACGGGTCGAAAACGGCTTGGTCATGTAGTGGTCGGCACCCAGCGCCAGGCCCTTGGCAACTTCGGTGTCACGTCCTTTCGCGGTCAGCATGATGATGCGCAGGCCCTGCATTTGCGGATCGCTGCGCAGGTCCTGGCAGACTTCGAACCCGTTCCGCTGCGGCATCATCACGTCGAGGATGGCAAGGTCGGGCCGCTGTTCGCGAACCGAGGCCAGCGCCGCAGCGCCGTTGGTCGCGACGACCACCTCATAGCCCTCGCGCTTGAGCAGGAATTCGAGTGAAATGACGATGTTCGGCTCATCGTCCGCGATCAGGATTCTCTTGGCCATGCTCCCTCCGAAATTGACGCTTTTTATTGTTCTGCCGCGGCGACTATACCGCACCGGAACGCGGTGCATGCGACCCGATGCACAGGACATTCCTCTGGATACCGTCCGGCCTCCGGGCCGGACATAAAAAAAGCCCACCGGATGGCGGGCTTCTGGTCATGCCGGTGGCGAACCGATCAGGCGACGGCCTGTGGCGGGATTCGCTTGCTGTGATGCGTGATGCGGTTCCTGGCATCGACATACACCAGGTCGGGCTCGAAGTTCTGCAGTTCGATCTCGTTCATCATGGCGTAGGTGGCGATGATCAGCAGGTCACCGGCAGCGGCCTTGCGCGCGGCGGCACCATTGACCGAAATGGTCCCGCTGCCGCGATCGGCGCGAATGGCATAGGTGGTGAAACGCTCGCCGTTATTCACGTTATAGATGTCGATCTGCTGGTATTCCTTTATGTCCGCCGCGTCGAGAAGATTTTCATCGATCGCGCAGGAACCTTCATAGTGCAATTCGGCGTGCGTCACCGTCACGCGGTGAAGTTTGGATTTGAGCATCGTGCGCTGCATTGTCAGGCCCTTCTCATGCAAAGGCGGCAATTTGGGAGCTCGCGAAAACCAGCGAATTTCCCATCCGTTTCGCTTCTGGCGCACCACCGGCATGAGCGCATCGCGGTGGCCTAAACTTCCAGATTGTCGATGAGGCGCGTGCTTCCGAGACGCGCCGCCGCCAACACCACCAATCCGGAATCGTGAGCGGACGGGCATTGTAGATCAAGCTTTTTACGCAACGCAACATAATCCGGAGCCCACCCATTGATACTTAATATATTCATGGCCTTGGCCTCCAGTTCCGGGTAGTTTCCGGCGCCATTGCGGACCTCGGCGGCCAGTTCGGCAAGCACCCGATACAGCCTCGGAGCCTCGGCGCGCTCGGCGGCCGACAGGTAGCCGTTGCGCGAGGACAGCGCCAATCCGTCGACGGCACGGACCGTCTCGCCGCCGATGATCTCGATCGGGAGATTGAACTCGCGGGCCATGTTGCGAATCACCATGAGTTGCTGGTAATCCTTCTTGCCGAACAGCGCCACGTCGGGCTGCGCGATCTGGAACAGCTTCATCACCACCGTGGCGACGCCGCGAAAGTGTCCGGGGCGAAACTCGCCGTCGAGCACGCCGGCCTGTTCGGGCGGCGGCTCGACATGGTAGGTCTGCGGCTGCGGATACATCTGCGCCTCGTCCGGCGCGAAGAGGTGGTCCACGCCTGCCGCCTCCAACTTGGCGCAATCATCCTCGAAGGTGCGCGGATACTTTTCGAAATCCTCGCCGGGGCGAAATTGCAGGCGATTGACGAAGATCGTCGCCACGACCTGATCCGCGTGATCGCGGGCCTGGGTCATCAGCGCGATGTGGCCCGCATGCAGGTTGCCCATGGTGGGCACCAGCGCAACGCGCCCGGCCCGACGGCGCGCCTCGCGCAGGCCGGCGATGGTTTCGTGGATGTACATGTTCAGTAGGTGTGCTCGGGTGCCGGAAAGCTGCCGTCCTTTACCGCCCGCACGTAGGCGGTGACGGCGGCATCGATGTTGGTCGCGCCGGCCATGAAATCCCGGACGAAGCGCCCCTTCTTGCCGGGGTAGACGCCGAGCATGTCGTGCAACACCAGCACCTGGCCGTCGCAATCCTTGCCGGCGCCGATGCCGATGGTGGCGCAGACCTTGAGCAGGGTGGTGATTTCGCCGGCAAGGTCGGCCGGCACCATTTCCAGCACCATCAGCGCCGCCCCGGCCTGTTCCAGCGCCAGCGCCTCGCGCTTCATGCGCGCCGCCGCTTCCTCGCCCCGCCCCTGCACGCGGTAGCCTCCGAGCGCATGGACCGACTGCGGCGTGAGGCCGATATGGGCGCACACCGGCACGCCGCGTTCGACCATGAAATGCACGGTTTCCGCCATCACCTCGCCGCCTTCGAGCTTGACCATTTCGGCACCGACGGCAAGCAGTTTGCCGGCGTTGCGGATGGCCTGCTCCTTCGACTCGTGATAGGCGCCGAAGGGCAGGTCGGCGACCAGCATCGGCCGGCTCGGCAGCGCGGCGACGCAGGCCGTGTGATACACCATGTGCTCCATCGTCACCGGCAGCGTCGAGGTCTTGCCCTGGATCACGTTGCCCAGCGAATCGCCGACCAGCATGACGTCGACGCCGCAGCGGTCCTCCAGCGCAGCAAAGCTGGCGTCATAGCAGGTGAGCATCGCGATCTTCTCGCGGTCGCGCTTCATGCGCGCGAGCTCGGGCAGCGTGATCGGCTTATTGCTGGCTAGGTAGGTCATGGTGCCTCCGTAGGGCCGCCCCAAGGAGGCGCGAGTCAGTACAAAGGAAGCCGCGGAGCGGCTGAACCGATGTCGCCCCTTTCCTCAGGAAAGGGGATGGGGGAAAGGTCGTCATGGACTGCGAAATATGAAGTAAACGGCGCCAAGGATACACAAACCGGCCCACAGGTAATCAAGCTTCAGCGGCTGGTGCATGTAGAACACCACGAAGGGCACGAACACCGTGAGCGTGATCGCCTCCTGCATGATCTTCAGTTGCGCCAGCGACAATTCGGCGTGGCCGATGCGATTGGCCGGTACCTGCAGCAGGTATTCGAACAGGGCGATGCCCCATGAGGCCAGCGCGGCGATCCACCAGGGGCGATCGTTGAGGTTCTTGAGGTGGGCATACCAGGCGAATGTCATGAAGACATTCGAGGCCGTCAGCAATAGCGCGGTCTGCCAGACGACAGGGATCTGCAGCGCCGACGCCATGTCAAACCGACTGCGGTATCAGTTTCTCGATCTGCTGGTCGGCGCAGCGCGCAAGCAGCTCACGCACCGCACCGCGCCCAGGAATGAACAAGTCAGGCGCGATCTCGCTCAGCGGTGCGAGTACGAAGGCACGCTCGTGCAGGCGCGGGTGCGGGAGGGTCAGCAGCGGATCGTCCGACGTCTCGTCGCCGTAGAGCAGCAGGTCGAGGTCCAGCGTGCGCGGTGCGTTCTTCACGCTGCGGCTGCGGCCGAAGCGCGCCTCGATGTCAAACAGGTCGTCCAGAAGAGTCGGCGCTGGCGACACGGCATCCAGCGCCACCACGGCATTGATGAAGTCGGGCTGGTGCCTGAGGCCGACCGGTGCGGTGCGGTACAGCGAAGATGCGGCGACGAAGCGCGTACGTGGCAGCTGGCGCAGGGCAAGGATGGCGGCATTGACCGTCGTTACCGGGTCCCCGAGATTGGCGCCCAGCGCGATGAAGCAGGTATGGCCCACGTCAGCCTTCGCTGGCGGGCGCCGTGTCGGAGGTGGCAGCCTCCTCCGTCGACTTCTTGCCGCGCACGCGGCGGCGGCGCTTCTTCGGCGCGCTGTCCGGAATCAGCAGGGCTTCGCGCCCCTCGTGGTCGGCATTCTGGAAGTCGTGCCACCAATCGGCGATCTCCATGTCGATCTCGCCGCTTTGTGCGCGCAGCACGAGGAAATCGTAGCCGGCGCGAAAGCGCGGCAGCTCGATCAGGCGATACGGGGTCTTGCCGGCGCGCTTTTCGAAACGCGGCTGCAAGGCCCAGATGTCCTTGATGTCGCCGGCGATGCGGCGCGTGATGGCGAGCTTCTCACCCTGCACGTTAAGCACCTCATCCATCGCTTCGTACAGGGCGGGAATCGGCACTTCGCCGCGCGCCTTGCGCGCTTCCCAGGCGGCCAGCACTTCATGCCAGAGCAGGGTGGCAAAGAGGTAACCGGGCGAAAGCGACTTGCCGGCCTTGACCCGGGCATCAGTGCCGGCCAGCGCCAGCATGACGAACTTCTCGCCCAGCGGCTGTTCGAGGATCACGTCGAGCAGCGGCAACAGGCCGTGGTGCAGGCCATCGTCGCGCAGGCGATGGACGGCCTCGACCGAGTGTCCGGAAAACAGCAGTTTCAGCATTTCGTCGAAAAGGCGCGCCGCCGGCACGTTTTCCATCAACTCGGCCATCTCGCGGATCGGCGCCCGAACCGCCGGATCGAGCGTCAGCCCGAGCTTGGCGGAAAGGCGCACGGCGCGCAGCATGCGCACCGGGTCTTCGCGATAACGCAAGCGCGGCTCGCCGATCATGCGCAGCGTCTTCTGCTGCAGGTCGGCGACGCCATGGTGGTAGTCGATTACCGTCTCCGAGGACGGATCGTAATAGAGCGCATTGACGGTGAAGTCGCGCCGCGCGGCGTCTTCCGCGATCGAACCGAAAACGTTGTCGCGCAGCACGCGGCCATGCTCGTCCTTGACCGTATCGGCATCGTGCGCGGCGCGGAAGGTGGACACCTCCAGCGTCTCGCCGCCCTGCATGACATGCACGATCTGGAAGCGGCGGCCGATGATGCGCGCGCGGCGGAACAACGCGCGAACCTGCTCCGGCGTGGCGTCGGTGGCGATGTCGTAATCCTTGGGATCGATGCCGGCGATCAGGTCGCGCACCGCGCCGCCGACGATGTAGGCCTTGTGCCCCGCCTGCTGCAGCGTCTCGCAGGTACGGCGCGCGCCGAGGGACACGTGCTCGCGACGAATGCCGTGGCGGGCCATGGGAATCATGGCCGGTGCGGACGGAACGGAAGGGTCGCCGCGGCGGAACACGCGGCGCAACAGCTTGCGGATCATGGAAACTGGGAACGGGCCATGGAGAGCCAGCTTTGGAAGGCGGCAATGATAGCCCAAACCCCCGGCCGCCGCAGATTTAGCGCCCATTTCGGCCGGTCTGGCGACGGCCTTCCGCTAAAATTGCCGCTTTTGCACTTCCCTGCACTGCTATGGAACTCGCCAAGAGCTTCGAACCCGCCGACATCGAGCGGCGCTGGTATCCGATCTGGGAGTCGCGCGGCTATTTCGCCGCCGGACTCGACACCGCCAGGACCGACAATTTCTGCATCCTGCTGCCGCCGCCGAACGTCACCGGCACCCTGCACATGGGCCACGGCTTCAACCAGGCGATCATGGATTCGCTGACGCGCTACCACCGCATGCGCGGCGACAACACGCTGTGGCAGCCGGGCACCGACCACGCCGGCATCGCGACGCAGATCGTCGTCGAACGCCAACTCGATGCGCAGGGCCAGTCGCGCCACGACCTCGGACGCGAGAAATTCCTCGAAAAAGTCTGGGAATGGAAGAAATACTCCGGCGACACCATCACGCGCCAGATGCGCCGGCTGGGAACCTCGCCCGACTGGTCGCGCGAACGCTTCACGATGGACGCGGGCCTGTCGAAGATCGTGACCGAAACCTTCGTCCGCCTTTACAACGAAGGCCTGATCTATCGCGGCAAGCGCCTGGTGAACTGGGACCCGAAGCTGCTCACCGCCGTGTCCGACCTCGAAGTGGTGAGCGAGGAGGAAGACGGCTCGATGTGGGAGATCCACTATCCCTTCGCCTGCGGCAAGGGGTCGCTGACCGTGGCGACGACGCGCCCCGAAACCATGCTCGGCGACGTCGCCGTGGCGGTCAATCCCGACGACGACCGCTACAAGCACCTGATCGGCAAGCAGGTACAACTGCCACTGTGCGACCGCAGCATACCGGTCATCGCCGACAGCTACGTGGACCAGGAATTCGGCACCGGCTGCGTCAAGATCACGCCGGCGCACGACTTCAACGACTGGCAGGTCGGCCATCGCCACGGCCTGGCGCCGATCAGCGTGCTGACGCTCGACGCGCGCATCAACGAACACGGCCCCGAAAAGTACCGCGGCATGGACCGTTACGAGGCGCGCCGGGCGATCGTCGCCGACCTCGAAGCGGCCGGCCTGCTGGCCAGCGTGAAGCCGCACAAGCTGATGGTGCCGCGTGGCGACCGCACCGGCGCGGTGATCGAGCCGATGCTGACCGACCAGTGGTTCGTCGCCATGAGCAAGCCCGGCGCCGACGGCAGCAGCATCGCCGGCAAGGCCCTGGAATGCGTGGCCTCGGGCGAAATCAAGTTCGTCCCGGAAAACTGGGTCAACACCTACAACCAGTGGCTCAACAACATCCAGGACTGGTGCATTTCTCGCCAGCTCTGGTGGGGCCACCAGATTCCGGCCTGGTACTCGGACGACGGGCGCTTCTACGTCGCCCACGACGAAGCCGAGGCCTATGCGCAAGCAAGACGCGACGGCTACACGGGCGGCCTGGAACGCGACCCGGACGTGCTCGACACCTGGTACTCCTCCGCCCTGTGGCCCTTCTCCACGTTGGACTGGACGCCCGAGTGGCCAGCGAAGTCGAATACCGCGCTTGACCTCTACCTGCCCTCGACGGTGCTGGTCACCGGCTTCGACATCATTTTCTTCTGGGTGGCGCGCATGGTGATGATGACCAAGCACATCACCGGCAAGATCCCGTTCAAGGACGTCTACGTGCACGGCCTGATCCGCGACGCGGAAGGCCAGAAGATGAGCAAGTCCAAGGGCAACGTGCTCGATCCGATCGACCTGATCGACGGCATCACGCTCGACGAACTGGTCAAGAAGCGCACCACCGGCCTGATGAATCCGAAGGACGCCGCCAAGATCGAAAAACGCACGCGCAAGGAGTACCCGGACGGCATTCCCGGCTTCGGCACCGACGCGCTGCGCTTCACCTTCCTTTCGCTGGCCTCGCCGGGACGCGACATCAAGTTCGACATGCAGCGCTGCGAGGGTTACCGCAACTTCTGCAACAAGTTGTGGAACGCCTCGCGCTTCGTGCTGATGAATTGCGAGGGGCAGGATTGCGGCCTCGCCGAACACGGTTCCGACGCCTGCACCGGCAGCTACCTGGATTTCTCCCCGGCCGATCGCTGGATCGTCAGCCGCCTGCAAAAGGTCGAGCAGGAGGTCGCGCAGCATTTCGCCGACTACCGCTTTGACCTGCTGGCCCGCGGCATTTACGAATTTATCTGGGACGAGTATTGCGACTGGTACCTGGAACTGGCCAAGGTTCAGGTGCAAAAAGGCAGCGACGCCCAGCAGCGCGCCACGCGGCGCACCCTGGTGCGCGTGCTGGAGACCGTGCTGCGCCTGGCGCATCCGCTGATTCCGTTCATCACCGAGGAACTCTGGCAAACGGTGGCCCCGCTGGCCGGCCGCGCCGACGCCGCCGACGACTCACGATCGCTGATGCTGCAGCCCTACCCCAAAGCCGACCTCTCGCGCTGCGACACCGCGGCCGAAGCCTGGGTGGCAAGGCTGAAGGACATGATCAACGCCTGCCGCAGCCTGCGCGGCGAGATGAACATCTCGCCGGCGCAAAAGGTGCCGTTAGTCGGCGCCGGCGACACGGCGATCCTGAACGCCTATGCGCCCTACCTCGCCGCGCTGGCCAAGCTCTCCGACGTGACGGCGGCGGAAACGCTGCCGGACTCCGATGCGCCGGTACAGATCGTCGGCGAGTTCCGCCTGATGCTGAAGATCGAGATCGACGTGGCCGCGGAACGCGAGCGCATGGGCAAGGAAATCCTGCGCATCGAAGGCGAGATCGGCAAGGCGGAAAAGAAGCTCGCCACCGAAAGCTTCGTCGCCCGTGCTCCAGCCGCGGTGGTGGCGCAGGAGCGGGAACGGCTCACGGGTTTCCAGGCCACGCTGGCGAAACTCGTGGCGCAGCGGCAGCGACTGGGCTAAGCCGCCCGCCGCGCGGCTAACGGTAGCGCCGCAGATATAGGGATTCGAACAGGTCCTTGGCGCCGTGCATCAGCTTCATGCGCGGCAGGGCCCAGGCCGAGGACTCGGTGCGGCGCACCAGCATGCCGGCGTCGAGGCTGTCGACGATGCACATGAGTTCGACCGCAAAGGTCTGGTCCGCGGTGCGCCCATCCAGTTCCGCGAGCAGGTTGGCCGCTGCCGTGGCGGCTTGCAGGTCGGCCATGTGTGCCTGCTTCGGCATCCAGTCGGGCCCCGGGAAGCTGCCCGCGTCGCCCACTACGTAAACCTTCTCGCAGCCATCGACGCGGCAGTGCGCGTCGGCCTTGATCAGTCCACCGGCCGAGCGCGGCAGGTCGGTATTGTCGAACCAGGCGTTGCCGGTCATGCCGGGCATGAAGACGATGATGTCGGCGGCGAATTCGCCGCCCTCGGTCTTGACCTTGCCGGGTTCGAATCCCACCATTTTGTGCCCGAGGTGGGTGGCGATTTCGCGGCGCTTCATTTCGCCCATCAGGCGCTCCACGGCCTTTTCGCCGAGGCGGTTGCCCGGCTTGGGCATCGGATTGAAGAAGACCAGCTTGATCTTTTCGCGCCGCCCCTCGCGCCGCAACTGGGTGTCGAGGCCGAACAGGAATTCGAAGATCGGTCCGCCGCGCATCGCGGTCGGCTCGTTCGGATTTCCGGCGAAGCCCAATGCAATGGTGCCCGATTCCAGCTCGGCGACCCTTGTACGCAGGCGCTCAACCGGCGCGATGCCTTCGCAGGGCAGGATGGCCAGTTCGATGCCCGGCAGCTTCTTGATGAAGCGTCCGCCGCAGGCGATGACGAGGCCGTCGTTGGCAACCGGACCAGTGCTGGTCAGCACGCTGCGCCCGCCGTCGGCCAATCCGTTCGCCTCCGCCGCGACGAACTGGATGTCGTTTTCGCGCAGGAACTTGTCAAGCGGCACCACCAGGTCCTGCGCCTTGCGCTTGCCGGAAGGCAGCCAGATCAGGCTGGGCAGGTAGATGAACTCGGGCCGCGGCGCGATCATGGTGATGCGCGCGGCGGCATCCAGCTTGCGCAGGCTGCGCGCCGCGGTGAGGGCGCCGAAACCGGCGCCGATGATGCTGATGTTCCTGGCCATTGCCTTCTCCGTTGTGCTGCGGGACCGCCGTTTCATTGCGTGCGGGCATTTTACTGCCCGGTGCCGCTCCCGGCGCGATGTCGGGCCACCGCGGCGCCGTCGAAGTGGAGCGGATCGACGACCGCTCCGCAAAAGTCGGCGCCGGCGATACGGCGATGCAATTGCCGGATCGGCTCGCCCCCTCAGCGCGCGTCCTTCTTTCCGCCTACCGTGAGCGAAAGCGCTTCGCGGATCGCCTCGGGCGACTTCATGATGTTCATGAAGCTGTTGGCGCCCATCATCGACAGGTCGGGAAAGCTGACCGCGATGCGAAAGCGTGCGTACTGGGCGAAGACGGTCTTGTCGGAGACCAGGATGTCGTAGGGCAGGTGTGCCGCCGACTTCACGTCGCGAAAGTCGATCTCGCTCATGAGGTAGGCATCGTCCATCATCTTGCTGTCGCCCGCCCCCTTCATCGCCACCCCGAACAGGACTTCCTTCTTGCCCGCGACATCGACGCGATAGACCTTGGTTACGCCCTGCTTGCCGGCGGCCAGCCCGGCCTCGACCGCCTTGACCGCCTCCTCGTGGCTGCCGTACTTGACGAACTCGTTGTCTTCATTGAAGTACTCCATGCCGAATGCGTAGTGGTACTTGCGCAGTTGCTCGGCGGTGAGTCCCTTGGCGCCGAACTCCTCGACCTTGCCCAGCGCCGCCTGCAGCTTCGCTGCCGTATCGCCGAGATCGCCGGACATACGATAGACGTTGGCCCAGTACGGCGGATTGGTGTAGGAAACCTGCACTTCGTCCTTCACCTTGACCACCGCCACACGCATCGCCGCGCCGTAGCCGCCGTGTTCCGACTTGGCGGCGGTATTGCGCAGTTCGTCATTGGTGACGCCGATCACTGTCGTGTTGGCATACGGCGAATAGCTGCCGGCCACCGTGAAGCCGGCCTTGCTCAGCGCCGCCTTCGTGGCCTCGACTTTCTGCGCGACATCGCCTGCCCCTTTCGAGGCAAGAACGAAGGGCTTCAGCATGACATCCTGGGCGAATGCCGCGGCAGCGGACAGCGCCATGATCAATACGGCGATGTTATTCATGAATCTGGACATATCTCTCTCCTTGGATTGTTTTGAATCTGGATTTTGGGAACGAAAGGGGCCTGCCGGCGTGGTCTGGACCACTCCGGGCGTTTGTTTGGCGCTGATTGAAAAAGGGCTGAAAGCGACTTCGCTCTCAGCCCTTGCAGGTCAGATCTGTTGCACTCCGACCGGTCTTAGCCGATCAGAACTTCAGGCCGTAAGCGATGCCGAGTGAATTCTGCGACATCTCGATCTTGTCGGTACCCGCGGTGCCCATACCGAAACCTGTTGTCCATTGATTGAACAAACTGACACCCGACACGGAGTTCTTGAAAGCGTGCATGTAGGCCATGGTCAACTCCGAATCCTTGGTCACATTGTAGGTGAAGCCAAGTGTCACGTGGTCCTTAACCACACCCGGTGCAAGCATGTTGAACGTCACGTCACGCGAGGAGATCGGATTGTCGGTGTGGTTGTAGCCGGCACGCAGCACCAGATCCTTATTGTATTTATATTCGAAGCCAAGCTTGATCACATCCACGTTTGACCAACCGAACCCACGGCAAGTCACCCAGCGTCCCGCCAGCCGCGGCAAATCCTCCTGGAGCTCCGGGACCGATGCCAATGCCTCCGTTCGTGCTGGGATTTCCAATTGAATTGACTCCGCCGTAATTGATCCTTTGGAAATCAGCAGCGACCGTCCACTGATCATTTGGCCTGAAGGCAAGGCCGATGCTCCAGTTCTCCGGAATATCGAATCCGCCCTCTTCCGCGAACAAGGCCTTGTACAAATCGAACTTGCTCATCTTCATCTTCATCGAATAGGCCGCACCCATCGTCACCTGTCGGCAAGCTGGCCCATCCATCCGAGCCTCAAGCCAACGCCGTTGGACTTGTCGCGGCCAAGGGTTGTCAGATTCGGGCCCCGTGGTTGCTGTCGGTGTATAGCCCCAAAGCACTGAATGCCGCTAGCCTTGAATTGCTGATGAGCGATGAGCAGGGAAACCCCAACCGAGTTGGTCTTGTTAACCTTCATCGCGAAAGTCGGCGCAACGACCAGTTGCATCATGTCATGCCCAGAGGCGACCGCTACCGCAGAGCAGGTTGACGGGCCAACCCAACCGCTGGCCAGCCGTTAAATCCGGGGCAGGCACCGGCTGCGCCGGCGGTATTGATTTGACCTCCGGGAAAATCAGTGTTCATGCCACCGTTGCCATACACGGTGACCCCGGCCGACATGTCCCAGCCCAGCATCTTGTTGTAGCCAAACTCGGGGACATAGTGAAGATTGCTGTCGCTATCTGCCTCGAAATCGAGACCGGCCGTGCCACCGCTTCGGCTGATCTTCCGCTTCGGCGAGAAGAAGTCCAAACCGACATCCAGCCGATCGCCGGCCCAGACCATGCTGGCCGGATTGTTGGCGCCACCCATGGCATCGGAAGCCATCGCGGTTGCGGCGCCGCCCATGCCCTTGGCCTTCATGCCATAGCCGTGCGCAAAGTAGCCGTCAGTCGCGAACGCCGACCCGGATACGGCGGCGACGGCCACCAGTACTGCGATTTTTTTCAGTTTCATTCGAATATCTCCCCGAGGGTGTTGGATAAATTTCAATGCGTTATAGGTATAAACCGAAGTGATTCATGAAGTCCAGACGAACCGCAGATTCGACTGGACTCATGTTGCCTTCCTGCTACATGAACAGGCTGACATCGGCCTTCTGCGCTACCGGCAGGAAGGTCGCGGCGCCGGCGAAGTCGAGCCCGGGAACGAAGTCGTCGTGGTGGAAACCGAACAGATCGACCGTCATCTGGCAGGCGATGAACTTGACATCGGCTTCCTGCGCCAGACCACGCAGTTCTTCGATGGTGGCGACACCGTTGTTCTTGATGGTCTGTTGCATCAGCATGGTGGCGACGGTTTCGAAACCGGGGACGCCGGCCTGGATTATGTTCGGGATGTTCCAGTTGATGCCCTTGAACCATTCGGGGCCAAACGGCATCTTCATTGGCATGCCGGGATTGCCGAGCGGACTGACTTTCAGGTCGGATACATCCTTCTTGAGCAGATTCAGCCCGTAGAAGGTGAAGAAAATCGAAACGTCCCAGCCCAGCGCAGCAGCGGTGGAACCAAGGATGAAGGGCGGATAGGCCCAGTCCAGCGTGCCGCGGGTGGCGATGATCGCCATCGAGGGTGTCTTCGACTCCTCACGCTCGCGCAGGGCTTCCTCGATCTTCTGCGGCAGGAGTTCTTCCAGACGGCGGTTGACCAGTTCGTCGATGCTTGCGATTTCGGGGATTGCGCCCATATCTCTGCTCCCTGCCTATATGACCAATTCCGAATAGTCTGATAAAGTGCAGCGCAGCATCCAGACGAATTTTTCTATACCCGGATAGCCAATAATAATTGTGTGGGCATCTCGCTCTCCCAGACCGATTCCGGACCGGAATATCCGAGTGGATGATCTTTGAAAGTCGGCGCCGGCAACACGGCGCGTGGATCGGTGAAGCGCGGCCCACCCACAGGCGAGCCGCAAGAGAAATCGACGCTGCTTACTTGCGCTTCATGAAGAATTCGAATTCCTTGTCCTTTTCCGCGCTGGCCAGCAGTTCATTGCCGGTCTGCTTGGCGAAGGCAGCGAAATCCTTGACCGAACCCGGGTCGGTGGCGATGATCCGCAATACCTGACCGGACTGAAGCTCGGCCAGCGACTTCTTGGCGCGAAGGATGGGAAGCGGGCAGTTAAGGCCGCGGGCGTCGAGTTCCTTGTCGAAGTTCATGTGCTTATCCTCTCTCTTGATTTGGCTGTGGTGAAACTGGATTCGTAGTTAAGCGATCAATAATATACCCAAAGTCCCTACACCGGAACAGGGCTCAGGCGATGGACTGGTAATACAGGTTCTGCGGATGGTTGGCCTGGGCGAAGAAATACCAGCGCTCGGCCAGCAAGCCTGCATACTGCACCAGGAACGCCGCTGCCAGCAATATTGTCGCGCCCTGCATGCCAGACGCCAGCAGGACCACTGGCATGGGAAACACGGCGACCAGGAAGAACCACTTGATCGCACGCAGCACGCCCACCGAACTGCCGTGGAAAAACTCCCGCGTGTTGAAGCTGCCACCCATGAAGCCCTGGGTTTTCTGCACGATGCGCGGATGCTTTATTCCGATGGCGGTTTGCAGCGTGGACTTCGGCTTCAATCGGGCGTTGCGATAGAGCGACGCCGCTCGCCCGACCAGTCCGAGCAAGGTGATGATGATCGCCCAACCCGTGAGGAAACTGACTAGTTCCGGTGCCGTGTATGCAGCGAACGCCGCCGCCAGGGAAAAGCCGGAAGCCCCTCCGAGCAGGATGTAGTTGATCACCGTCAGCGGCGAATGCCATTCAGCGAGAAATTTCAGGCTCGCGTAGATCATCGCCGTGCAGACGAACAGGGCAAAGGCGAGCAAGGTACCCGCCACACCAAGGATTGCGCTCGGATCCACCGGCAAACCCCCGGGCAGGGTCATCATCACCGGATGCCAGCCCAGCCAGTGGGCAAGGCCATAAAGAAAAACCACGCCCATGAAGGCGGGCAGCACGATCACCTCGCGCGACAGCCACGACGTGCGCCACTTTGTCGCCGCGCGCCAGGCGCGCTCCGGATGCCCAAGGTGGAAGAACGATGCGCCAAGGCCGGCGATCAGCAATACCAGCGCCAGCAGGCTGCCCTGACCATAGAAAGCGTGGGCATCCGGCTGCGGCAACAGCTTGAACGCGGCATAGGACTGAGCGGTAAACAACGCAAGGAAAAGGCCCTGCGCGGCTCCGATCAGGGTGGTCAGAAAGATGACGGAAAAGGCCGGATGCATTTCGTTGCGCTTACCAGGTGGTGACGTCGTCGAGCGTCGGTTCGTCCATGGCCGGGCGCGGCAACTGGCGATCGACCTTGAGCGGATTGTCGGCGCGTTCGAGTTCGTCCTCGTGGATCTTGATGCGGGTCTTGCGCCGCGGCAGGTAGTGATTGGCTGGCTGGGTGCCCCATTCGGGCATCAGCGGATAGCCCCCGCTTTCGCGAATGGCGAGGGACACGGCGGACTGGGGATCATGGATGTCGCCGAACAGGCGCGCCGAGGTCGGGCAGGCCTTGACGCAGGACGGCTTGCGGTCTTCCGGCGCCATCGTCATGTCATAGATGCGATCGACGCAGAGCGTGCATTTCTTCATCACCTGCTGCTGCTCGTCGAGTTCGCGCGCGCCGTAGGGGCAGGCCCACGAGCAGTACTTGCAGCCGATGCACTTGTCGTAATCGACGAGGACGATGCCATCTTCCTTGCGCTTGTACGATGCTCCGGTCGGGCACACCGGCACGCAGGGCGGATCCTCGCAGTGCAGGCAGGACTTGGGGAAGTGCACGGTTTCGGTGTTGGGAAACTCGCCGACTTCGAAGGTCTGCACGCGATTGAAGAAGGTTCCGGTGGGATCGGCGCCATAAGGATTCTGGTCGCCCATCGGACCGGCGCTGCCCGAAGTGTTCCACTCCTTGCACGAAGTCACGCAGGCCTGGCAGCCGACACAGACGTTGAGATCTATTACCAGGGCCAGCTGGGTCATTTCGCCTTGATCCCGAGAAAGGCCAGGATGCTGCTGCGCGTCTTCATGCCCGGATAGGGTTTCATCACGGCGAACTGCGGCGAGGTCTGCTCCGGTTCACCGGCTTCGGCCTTGCTGATGCGCACCCGAACGTCATACCACGCCGCCTGACCGGTGATCGGGTCGGAGTTCGACATGCGCTGCCCGGCGCCCATTCCGGCATCGGCCGGCAGTTCTTCGGAAATCAGGTGGTTGAGCAGGAAGCCCTTCTGCGATTCGTTGGCATCCGGCGTCAGGTTCCAGGCGCCCGCAGCCTTGCCGATCGCGTTCCAGGTCCACACCGTGCCCGGTTCCACCGCCTCGGAATGGCGTGCCATGCAGCGTACCTTGCCCCATTGCGACTCGACCCATATCCAGTCGCCGTCGGCGATGCCCTGGCTCAAAGCAGTGCGGGCATTGACGTAAAGGTAATTGTGGGTATGTATCTGGCGCAGCCAGGCGTTCTGTGAATCCCAGGAGTGATACATCGCCATCGGACGCTGCGTTACCGCCGCCAACGGATACTTGTGCTTGTCGGTGAGCTGCGCCTCGAGCGGGTCGTAGTAGAAGGGCAGCGGATCGAAATAGGTCTCGACGCGCTTGCGCAGGTTCTGCGGCGGCTTGCGGGTCAGGCCCTTGCCCTGTGCCGCGCCACGGAAGCGCTGCAGCACTTCGGAATAGATGTGGATCAGGATCGGCTCGGCGTAGCGCGTAATGCGGTTGCGCTGCGACCACTCGAGGTAGCCCTTGTTCCAGTTGCGCATGTACTGGTAGGACTTGGGCAACTCGTAGTGGAAGACGCAGTTGTTCTTCTTGTACATCTCCCACTGGTTGGGATTCGGCTCGCCACGCAGCGACTTCTCGCCGCCCTTGCCGCGCCAGCCGGCGAGGAAGCCGATGCCGGAACCCGGCTCGGATTCCCAATTGACGACGAAGTCGGGATAGTCGCGGAATTTGCGCTCGCCCTCCTTGGTCACGAACGCGGGCAGTTTGAGCCGCGTGCCGAGTTCGATCAGCACTTCCTGGAAGGGCTTGCAGTCGCCCGAAACGGGCACCACCGGCACGCGCACCGAATCCACCGGCCCGTCGAATTCCGAAATCGGCCGGTCGAGCATGGACATCACGTCGTGGCGTTCGAGGTAAGTCGTGTCGGGCAGGATCAGGTCGGCGAAGGCCGTCATCTCGGAATGGAAAGCGTCGCAGACGACGAGGAAGGGAATCTTGAACTCGCCGTTCTCGTCCCGGTCGTTGAGCATCTGCCGCACTTCGACCGCGTTCATGGTCGAGTTCCACGCCATGTTGGCCATGAAGATCAGCAGCGTGTCGATGCGGTAGGGATCGCCGCGCCAGGCGTTGGTGATGGCGTTGTGCATCAGGCCATGCACCGACAGCGGGTACTCCCAGGAAAAGGCCTTGTCGATGCGGACCGGGCTGCCATCGTCGTTGACGAACAGGTCGTCCGGGTCGGAGGGCCAGCCCAGCGCCATACCGTCCAGCGGCCGGTTGGGTTGCACCGCGCGCGGGTCGTTGGGCGTGCGCGCGCAAGGCGGAATCGGCCGCGGGAAAGGCGCCTTGTGGCGAAAGCCGCCGGGGCGGTCGATGGTGCCCAGCAGGGACATCAGAATCGCCATGGCGCGTATGGTCTGGAAGCCGTTGCTGTGCGCCGCAAGACCGCGCATGGCGTGGAAGGCCACCGGGTTGCCGGTCACCGTGTCGTGTTCATTGCCCCAGGAATCGGTCCACGCGATTGGCAGTTCTATCTTCTGGTCGCGCGCCGTGACGCCCATCTCGTAGGCCAGGCGACGGATCACCTCGGCCGGGATCCCCGTGATCTGGCTGGCCCATTCCGGGGTGTAGTCCTTGACGCGTTCGTGCAGTAACTGGAAGGCCGGCTTCACCGGCGTGCCGTCCGGCAGCTTGAATTCGCCAAGCAGGTATGGATCGGCACCGGGCTTGTGCGTCACCACCGCGCGATCCGTGGTGCGGTCCCACCACAGCTTGTCCTGCGGTTCGTAGCAAGCCTCCTCGGTCGGCACCTCGGTGCGCACGAAGAAGCCGAACTCGTCATTGGCCTCATTAACATTGATCAGTTGGCCGGCGTTGCTGTACTGGACCAGGAATTCGCGATCGTAGAGGCCGGTGGCGATGATCTCGTGGATGATGGCCAGCAGCAGCGCGCCATCGGTACCGGGACGGATCGGCACCCACTCGTCGGCGATCGCCGAATAGCCGGTGCGCACCGGATTGATCGAAATGAAGCGGCCGCCGTCGCGCTTGAACTTCGACAGCGCGATCTTCAGCGGGTTGGAATGATGGTCCTCGGCGGTGCCGATCATCACGAACAGCTTGGCGCGGTCGAGGTCGGGCCCGCCGAACTCCCAGAACGAGCCGCCGATGGTGTAGATCATGCCGGCGGCCATGTTCACCGAACAGAAGCCGCCGTGCGCGGCATAGTTGGGCGTGCCGAACTGGCGCGCGAACATGCCGGTCAGCGCCTGCATCTGGTCGCGGCCGGTGAACAGGGCGAATTTCTTCGGGTCCGTCGCGCGAATCTTCCCGAGGCGTTCGGCCAGGGTGGCGAAGGCCTCCTCCCACTCGATCTCTTCGAACTCGCCGGCGCCGCGATCGGCACCGACCTTGCGCTTGAGCGGCTTCAGCAACCGCGCAGGGGAGTACTGCTTCATGATTCCCGACGAGCCCTTGGCGCAGATCACGCCCTTGTTCAGCGGGTGATCCGGGTTGCCATCGATGTAACGCACGACGCCATCGCGCAGATGCACCCGGATGCCGCAACGGCAGGCGCACATGTAGCACGTCGTGGTCTTGATTTCCTGCAGCGGCGGAATGGTTGCGTTGGCGGCCAGCATCGAATGGGGTATCGGGGTTCCGGACGGAACATTAGAAAGTCTCGATATTCTGACGATAAGCTCGCCCCGCGTACAAGGGGATAATTTCTATTTTTAGATAAGCAACAGTGATTGTCCGCGTTCAGCCGGGCGCTGTAGAGTACGCGGCCGGCGTCGACACACGCTGCACACCGCAGGAGCACCATCCCATGAGCATTCCCGAATTCACCGACACCGAGTCGCAACTGGTCAGCCAGATACTGCTCGAGCGTTACGGCCGCATCGTTCCGCTTCAATCCGCCGAGGTCGACATGCTGCTCGATGCCGCAAGCACGGAACCCACGCCGTGTCCGGCGCTTTACTGGAGCCAGCTCGGCGCGGAGTTCATCGTTGCCAAGACGGGTGACCAGCGCTTCCGCTGCCAGTTCTTCTATTCCGAGAGCGAGGTATTCGGCACCGGCCGCGACACCTACGACAATCTCGGCGATTGCGTCACCAACATGCTGCAACTTCAGGCCGACCACCATGCCACGCGCGCCGCTGCCCTGCCGCAGGGCGCCGAAAAGCAGGCGCCGACCAGCGAAGAGGACTACCACGGCCCGGTCATCATATGACCCTGGAAAAGGCACGCCAGCTGCTCGGTACCCAGGTCAGCTTTGGCGGCGGCTACAACCGCAACGGAGCACGCCTGATCATTGCGGACGTGATCCGCGAGCACGGCCAGGCCGCGGCCGACCAACTTATCCGCGAAATGCGACTCGACGAGTTGTTCGGCTTCCGGCCGGGCGAAGCCCCATGAAAATCTGCATCCTTTCCGACAGCCACGACCGCGGCCCGATGATGGCCCGCGCCGTCGGCATCGCCATGGACGAAGGCGCGGAAGCGGTGATCCACTGCGGCGACATCATCGGCGGCAACACCCTGCGCGCCACGATCAAGCTCGGGTTGCCGATCCATGCCGTGCATGGCAACAACCTCGGCGATCCGGTATCGATCGCGCGCCTCGCCCATCATTCCGATGGCATGCTGCATTACCATGGTGCGGACGCGGCCATCCAGCTCGGCGGCCGGCGCATCTTCCTCACCCACTACCCACACATCGGCCATGGCATGGCCTGCACCGGCGACTACGACCTGGTCTGCTGCGGCCACAGCCACATTGCAGAAATCCGCCAACAGGCCAACATCCTGGGAACCCGGACCTGGATGGTCAATCCAGGCACGGTGGCCGGCCTCGGTGCGCCCTCGGCCACATGGATACTCGCCGACCTCGCGGCCATGAGCTTCGAAGTTCGCGAACTGGCCGCCGCGCCGGCCGGCGCCTAGATCCGGATTCCGCGGCGAACGATTCACGAAAAATGCTGCGGTGCATTCAGCTTTTCTATTGAAACATTGGAAGATTGCAAAGGTGCACGCAGTCGCAACCGATAAAATCGCGGGCTGCTGAAATAACTAACCGGGAGCTCGATGTGACGGCTTCAATTGCAACCAACCAGACGATTCTGGTCGTAGGCGGCGGCATCAGCGGCATGACGGCGGCGCTCGAAGCCGCGGAATGCGGCAAGCAGGTGATCCTGGTCGAAAAGACCCCCGTCCTCGGTGGCCGCACGGCGCGGCTCTACCGCTACTTTCCGAAGATGTGCCATCCGACCTGCGGGCTGGAAATCAACCTGCGCCGGATCAAGCAGAACCGCAACATCCGCCTGATGACCATGACCGAGGTCACCGCGGTTTCCGGCAGTCGCGGCAACTACAGCGTGACGCTGAAAGTCGCGCCGCGCTTCGTCAATGAAAATTGCACCGCCTGCGGCAAGTGTGCCGAGGCGGTTACGGCCGAAGTGTCGAACCCGTGGAACTACGGGCTGGACAAGATGAAGGCGGCCTACCTGCCGCACAACATGGCCTATCCCCAGCGCTACGTGATCGACCCCTCCATCGTCGGCACGCCCGAGGGCGAAAAGGCCAAGGCCGCCTGTCCGGTCGGCGCCGTCGATCTCGACATGAAGGAAGAGACCGTCACCTTGTCGGTCGGCGCGGTGATCTACGCCACCGGCTGGCGCCCGTACGACGCGGCGAAGATCCAGCCCTACGGCTACGGCCGCTTCGCCAACGTGATCACCAGCCTCGAATTCGAGCGCCTGGCGGACCCGCAAGGGCCAACCGGAGGCAAGATCCTGCGCCCCGGCGACGGCAAGGAGGCGAAGAATATCGCCTTCATCCAGTGCGCCGGCTCGCGCGACGAGAACCACCTGCGCCATTGCTCGCGCATTTGCTGCATGGCCTCGCTGAAGCAGACGCAATACGTGCGCGAAGCCTTCGGCGACCAGGGCAAGTCGACCATCTACTACATCGACATCCGCGCCATCGACCGCTTCGAGGACTTCTACCAGATGGTGCAGAAGGATGCGACCGTCAGCTTCGTCAAGAGCAAGGTGGCGAAGATCGTCGAGAACGCGGAGAACGGCAATCCGGTGCTGCACGGCGTGGATACCGAGGGTTACCACCGCTACGCCACGGAACACGACCTGGTCGTGCTGGCCGTCGGCATGGAGCCGGAGATCACCGGCGTGAAGCTGCCCGACGACGTGATCCTCGATTCTTCGAACTTCATCGAAGGCAGCAAGGATGGCGGCATGTTCGGCGCCGGCGCGGCCTCCAGCCCGCTCGACGTCAATCGTTCGGTGCAAAGCGCCACCGCCGCCAGCCTGCACGCGATCCAGGTCATTCGTAAAACCGCTTCGACGGAGGCTGTATGAACGCCCCGGCTACACCTGTGACACCCAAGTACGCCGCCTACATCTGCTCCGGCTGCGGCATCGGCGATGCCATGAAGGTCGGACAGCTCGAGAACATCGCCAAGAAGGAAGGCAAGATGGCGCTGGTCAAGAGCCATCCCTTCCTGTGCAATGCCGAAGGCGTGCAGACGATCAGGGACGACATCGCCAACGAGCAAGTCACGCATGTCTGCATCGCCGCCTGCTCGCGCCGAGCCAAGACCGAAGCCTTCCAGTTCGACGGCGTCGCCATGTCGCGCGCCAACCTGCGCGAAGGCGTGCTGTGGGTCGTCGCCGCCGGCAAGGAACACGACGAAGTACGCCAGGAAATGGCTGCCGACTACGTACGCATGGGCTGCGCCGAAGTCAAGAAAATGAAACAGCCGTCCGGCAACGTCAAGGAGAGTTCGTCCAAGCGCATCCTGATCGTCGGTGGCGGCATGTCCGGCATGACGGCGGCACTGGAAATCGCCGAAGCCGGCTACGAAGCCGTGTTGGTCGAAAAGACCGGCGCACTGGGTGGCATGGCGGCGCAACTGTGGAAGCGCCAGCCGTTCAAGATGCCGTATGCGGCCGCACAGGACACCGGCGTGGCCGAGATGGTCGCGAAGATCGGCGCCACGCCGCTGATCACGGTCCACCTGAACTCGACCATCGCCGACACTTCGGGCGCGCCCGGCCGCTTCGTGATCCAGGTCGCCCAGGAATCGGGCGCCGTCAGCGAAGTCACCGTGGGTGCCATCGTCCAGGCCTCCGGCTTCACCACCTACGATATCGCCAAGCTGCCGGAACTCGGCGGTGGCCAGCCCAACGTGGTCGACCAGGCCGGACTCGAAGCGCTGGCCCGCCAGGCCAACGGCGGCGCGATAAAACGTGCCGACGGCAAGGAAATCAAGTCCGTGGTGTTCGTGCAGTGCGCCGGCCAGCGCGACACCACCGGCACGCACCTGTCCTACTGTTCCGGCCACTGCTGCGGCACCAGCATCAAGCAGGCAACCTACTTCAAGGACCAGAACCCGGACATCGACACCGTGGTCATGTACCAGGACCTTCGGGTACCGGGCATGGGCGAGGATTTCTACCGCAGTGCGCAGGAACGTGGCGTGATCTTCACCAAGGGCACCGCGAGCAAGGTCACCGGCGGCGACAGCTGTGCAGTGACCTTCAAGGACCTGATCCTCGACGAAGAAAACACCATACCCGCCGACCTCGTGGTGCTCGCCACCGGCCAGGTGCCGAATGCCGGCGTCGACCTCGAAGCCTGGAATCCGGTGGTGACGGCCGCCGAAGGCGGCGACGAAGCCGCCAAGGCCCAGCGCGACGTGATGCGGACCACCTCGGTGCTCAAGCTCAACTACCGCCAGGGTCCGGACGTGCCGCAGTTCAAGCACGGCTTCGCCGATTCGCACTTCATCTGCTTCCCCTACGAGACGCGCCGCACCGGCATCTACGCCGCCGGCCCGGTACGACGCCCGATGGACATCCTGCAGGCCACGGACGACGCCACCGGCGCCGCGCTGAAGGCGATCCAGGCCGTCGAAAACGCCGCCCTCGGCCGCGCCGCGCATCCGCGCTCGGGCGACCTCTCCTTCCCCACCGCCCGCCTCGAAGGCTGCACCCAGTGCAAGCGCTGCACGGTCGAGTGCCCCTTCGGCGCCATCGACGAGGACGAGAAGCGCTTCCCCAAGTTCAACGAGGAACGTTGCCGCCGCTGCGGCACCTGCATGGGCGCCTGCCCGGTGCGCGTGATCTCCTTCGAGAACTACTCGGTGGATACCGTCGGCAGCCAGGTCAAGGCCGTCGAGGTTCCCGAGGAGGACGAAGAGAAGCCGCGCATCCTGGTGCTGGCCTGCGAGAACGACGCCTACCCGGCGCTCGACATGGCGGGCATGGCGCGCATGAACTACTCGGCCTTCGTTCGCGTCATTCCGGTGCGCTGCCTCGGCTCGGTGAACACCATCTGGATCACCGACGCGCTCAACGGCGGCTACGACGGCGTGATGATGATGGGTTGCAAGAAGGGCGACGAATACCAGTGCCACTTCGTCAAGGGTTCCGAACTCGCCCACTACCGCATGAGCAAGATCGGCGACACGCTGAAGCAGATGGGCCTCGAGCCCGAGCGCGTGGTCACCCAGGAAGTGGCGATCACCGACAACGCCCGCGTGGTCAAGCTGATCAACGACTACGTCGCCGAACTCGACAAGCTGGGGCCATCCCCGATGAAGGGCTTCGGCTAAGGAGACGCGAGATGACTACTGCAAACACCAACGCCATCGAGCGCTACCGCAACAACTTCCTCAAGGAAGTCGAGGCCAACGTCGAAGAAGGCCACATGGTCAAGATGTGCATGCAGTGCGGCGTCTGCGCCGGCTCCTGCCCGCTCGGCCCGCACTGGACGCACTCGCCGCAGAAGATCTTCATGATGATCCGTGCCGGCAAGCGCGACGAAGTGCTGGGCTCGGACTCCATGTTCATGTGCACCTCCTGCTATAACTGCATGGTGCGCTGCCCGCGCCAGCTGCCGATCACCCACATCATGCACGGCCTGGCCAATTACGCGCACCGCCTCGGCCTCGCCCCCAAGGGCCAGCCGACGCGCGACTTCGCCACGCTGTTCTGGAACAACGCCATCAAGAAGGGCCGTGTCAATGAACTGATGCTGACCCTGCGCCACTACTTCCGCGGCGGCCTGGTCTCCGGCATCAAGGAAGCGCTGGGCATGCAGAGCGTCGGCCTTGGTCTGTTCATGGCCAAACGCCTCAACCCGATGGAGATTTTTGGCGGCCATGGCGTCAAGGATCTCAAGGGCTTCCACGCCATCGTCGCCAAGGCAAAGGAAATCGAGGACCGCAAGAAGGGCTTCACGGCCTGACGGAGAGACATCAAAATGGCTAAGAAAGAATACGCGTTCTACCCCGGCTGCTCATCGCAGCTCAAGGCCTCGGCGTCGAATTACCTGGTATCGACCAATTCGATATGCAAGACGCTAGACATCAAGCTGACCGAGATTCCCGGACTGGAACTGCTGCGGCGCGTCCGGTCGGTTACTGCGAAGGCGGAGAACTGCCGCGCATCGCCATCAACGCGCGCAACTTCGCGCAGGCCGAGACCCACCTGCCCGGTCAGGATATCGTCGCCACCTGCGCCGCCTGCTGGCTCAGCGCGCGCGAATCCAAGGAGCGGCTGGACGGCTCGGCCCAGTTGTTGAAGGAAACCAACGAAGCCCTGGCCGCCGCCGGCCTGCATTACAACGGCGGCGCCAACGTCCGCCACATGGTGGAAGTCCTGATCGAGGACTTCGGCTACGACGGCCTCAAGGCGCCGATGAAGAAGTCGCTGGAAGGCCTCAAGATTGCCGGCTACGTCGGCTGCCAGACCAACCGTCCCTTCGGAATCGATGGAGAATCCTTCGAAAACCCGATGTACCTCGACAAGATGGTCGAGACCCTGGGCGGCGAAGCGCTGTCCAAGTACGAGCAGAAGGTGACCTGCTGCGGCGGCGCGCTGGCCTTTTCCGAACCGGAAAAGAGCCAGAAGCAGATCCGCGACATCGTCGAATCCGCCTACGACCACGGCGCCGAAATGATCGTCACGCCCTGCCCTCTATGCCAGGCCAACGTCGAGGTCTACCAGTCGGAGATCAACAAGAAACAGGGCACCAAGTTCAACATGCCCGTCGTCTATTACTCGCAGCTGATGACCGTCGCCTACGGCGGCTCGGCCAAGGACGCGGCGCTGGACGGCCAGCTGATCCGCGCCGAGAAGCTGGAAAAGATCGCCGGCAAGTAAGCCGGCGAACTCCAAAGAGTCGGCGCTGGTGGTACGGCGAATATCGCCGTACCACCAGCGCCGACTTTCTTTCAGGGGTGCTTCAGTCGAAGCCTTCGTCGGCCCCTGTGTCGTTCTCGGCTTCCAGGGCGCGCTTCTTGGCCGCCTCGCGCTCCTCGATCAGGCGCTTTTCCTGCACCTTGACCAGGCGTTCCTGCGCCGCCTCGGCATTCAGCGCGATGCTCTCCTCGCCGAACATCACCTGACGCAGGAAGCGGAAAGCGAACTGCAGCAGGGCGGCATCGTCGGTCGCGAACGACTCGCGCTCCTCCGGCTTCAATTCGAACAACTTGTTGAAGGACTCGGCGAAGACGAACTCGCGGAAGCGATCGATGTCGTAGCAGGCCATGAAAAACAGCTGGCGGCTGCGCAAGGTGGGCTTGCCGATGGTGGGGCCGGAGGACTTCTTCTTCAGCACCAGTTGGCGCCAGCCGCGCGCCAGATCGTCGTACTCCACGAGCCCCTGTTCCTTGCGATAGTCGGCGATGGTGACAGGGCGCTTCTCGTAGTGGCCCTTGCAGTGGTCTTCCTTGACGATCGCGTAGGAGTCGCGATCCACATATTCGTCCTGCTTGCGCATCGACAGCAGCGCCACCGGATAGTAGCGGCAGGCGGTCGGCCGGTCGGTATAGATGTCGCAGCCTTCCGGCTTCATGAAGCGGCAGGCGCTGCCGCCCTCGATGGGACGGAACTTGATGCCGGCGATGCCGTCCTTTTCCATCTCGTAGGGCACCGTGTAGTCCTTGAGGAACTCGGTGGAGGTGATGCCCAGCCGCGTCTTCATGCGCAGCACGTCATAGGGCGTCAGCGAGATGTCGATGTTGGAACAGCAGGCGTTCCAGCAGCCTATGCCCTTGTGGCAGGAGAACTCGATGACATGGGTTTCAGCCACCATGGTGGGAACCACCGGGCTGTTGGGGAAAGGAATATCTGGCTGGGACATGGTCTCGGGATCGAAATTCAGGAATCGGAAAGAAACAGGCCGGGAGCCTTTCGGCTTCCGGCCTGAATAGTACCCTTAGACCGCGCTTAGTGCGGCGCCGCGGCCTTGAACAGCTTCGACTTGTCCACCAGATCGACATGCTTGCGCTTGAAGCAGGTCCACTTCTTGGTGTTCTTGTCGTAGATCGAGTTCACGAAGCAGTGCCAGTTCTTCTCGTCGACGAAGTTCTTGTCGGTGCGATAGTAGAAGCCGGGGTAACGGCTTTCTTCGCGGAACTGGATGTGCTTCATGTGGGCTTCGGCGGTCAGGATGCGATGGTAGTTTTCCCAGGCGCGCAGCAGCTCGTGCAGGTCCTTGGCACGCAGCTTCTTCGAGTCTTCCTTCAGCATCTCCAGCTTCTCTTCCGCAACGGCCAACATCTTGTCGTTGGTGTTGTAGTAGGTGGCGACGCCGGCGACGTACTCGTCCATGATCTTCTGCAAGCGCATCTGCAGCATCTTGGGCGTGATGTAGTTGGGGTTGACGTCGATCGCGGTGCTGTAGTCCTTGAACTCGAGGAAAGTGCGGACCGGCTGGTAGATCTGGGCCACGAGATCCTCGGCGGAGGTATCGAGCTCGACCTTCCAGTCGGCATTGTCCAGCGCGTATTTGACCATGGCCTTGGCAGCCAGGCGGCCTTCGGTGTGCGAACCGGACGAGAACTTGTGGCCGGAGGCGCCCACGCCGTCACCGGCGGTGAACAGGCCCTTGACCGTGGTCATCGAGCGGTAGCCCCAGTTCCAGCCCTTCGGCAGGTGCGCGGGAATGCCTTCGTACTCTTCCGTGGTCGGCGCGCCGACGTCGGTCGGGCCCGAAACCCAGATGCCGCAGCAGCCGGAGTGCGAACCCAGCAGGTAGGGCTCGGTCGGCATCAGCTCGGAATTCTTCTCGCGCGGATCGACGTTCTCGCCGACCCAGATGCCGCACTGGCCGATACACATGTCGAGGAAGTCTTCCCAGGCTTCGGCTTCGAGGTGCTTCACTTCCTTCGGCGTCAGGGTCTCGGCCAGCTTGGCCAGGGCGGCGACGGTGTCCATGTAGATCGGGCCGCGACCTTCCTTCATTTCCTTCAGCATCAGGTGGTTGCGCAGGCAGGACGCGGGAACGGCAGCCTGCCCGTAGGGCGGGTAATCGTTCAGCATTTCCTTGTTCTTGACCATGTAGTCTTCGCCGTAGGCGTTGGTGGCCTTGGCCTTGAACAACAGGAACCACGCACCGACCGGGCCGTAACCGTCCTTGAAGCGGGCCGGCACGAAGCGGTTTTCCATCATGGTCATCTCGGCGCCGGCTTCGGCGGCCATGGCGTAGGTCGAACCGGCATTCCACACCGGGTACCAGGCGCGGCCCGAACCTTCGCCCACCGAACGCGGACGGAACAGGTTGACGCAACCGCCGGCAGCCAGCATCACGGCCTTGGCCTTGTACACATACACCTTGTTCTCGCGAACCGAGAAGCCGACAGCGCCGGCGATGCGCGACGGGTCGTTCTTGTCGTTCACCAGCTTGACGATGAACACGCGCTCCTGGATGCGATCCAGGCCCAGCGCCTTCTTCGCGGCTTCGGCGACGATCCACTTGTAGGATTCGCCGTTGATCATGATCTGCCACTTGCCCGAACGCACCGGCTGGCCGCCATCCTTCAGGGCCGGCAGGCCTTCCTTCTGCGCCTCGGCGCCGTCGTGGCGAACGCCTTCGGCGTCGGTCTTCCAGATCGGCAGGCCCCACTCCTCGAACAGGTGCACGGAGTCATCGACGTTGCGGCCGAGGTCGTAGGCCAGGTCGTCGCGGGTGATGCCCATCAGGTCGTTGGAGACCATGCGCGCGTAGTCGGCGGGATCCTGCTTGTCGCCGATGTAGGTGTTGATCGCGGACAGGCCCTGGGCCACGGCGCCGGAGCGGTCCATGGCAGCCTTGTCCACCAGCTTGATCTTGAGCTCTTTGCCCGTTTCGGCCTTGACGGCCTCGGCCCAGCGCATCATTTCGTATGCCGTACCGCAGCAGGCCATGCCGCCGCCGATCAGCAGGATGTCCAGTTCTTCCTGGACGACTTCGGGTGCTTCAAATGTTCCAGCCATTTTTCTTTCCTCGATTGGTCGATTACTTGCGGATCAGTTCGGCAGGGTTGCCGGCGCGGAAACCACCCATGACGGCGCGGGTGAACACGCCATCGGCGGTGATCTCGGACATCTTGGGCATCGGCTTGCCGCCGTAAGGATCGATCGAACCTTCGGCCGTGGTGCGGATCGGGAACTTGAAGCGCTTCAGCGTGCCATTGCGGAACTTGATGGTCCACATGATCGAATCGGAACCGCGCATCGGCTGCACCGAGCCGCCCAGCGGCACGATGTCTGCATAGTGGCGAACTTCGATCGCGCCTTGCGGGCAGATCTTGACGCAGGAGTAGCACTCCCAGCACTGCTCCGGCTCCTGGTTGAAGGCCTTCATGGCATGGCCGGTTTCGGAACCGTCCTTGTCGAGCTTCATCAGGTTGTGCGGGCAAATGTACATGCAGGCAGTCTTGTCCTGCCCCTTGCAGCCGTCGCACTTCTCGGTACGAACAAAGGTTGGCATTTGTTTTCTACTCCTTGGTTGCGGTGTGGATCATCAAAAAAAGCACTGGGAAAAACGTGCGACTCTGTTACCTGAATCAGCGGGCTGAATGCCCGGACAGCTTGACTTCGACCTTTTCATGCTCGGCCAGGCTCGCGTAGTAGGCGCGCAAGACTTCGAGCACTTCGGGACGGGAAAACTCGGCCGGCACCTCGCCGCCCTCGGACAACATCTTGCGCAGCTTGGTGCCGGACAGCAGCAGGCGGTCCGCCTCACCGTGCGGGCAGGTGCGGGCCGACGCCATGCCGCCGCACTTGTAGCACCAGAAGGTCCAGTCGATCTTCAGGGCCTGGGTTTCCAGCGCGCCCTTGGGCAGTTCGTCGAAGATGTGGTGGGCATCGAAGGGGCCGTAATAGCTGCCGACGCCGGCGTGGTCGCGACCGACGATCAGGTGCGAGCAGCCGTAGTTCTGGCGGAACAGCGCGTGCAGCAGCGCCTCGCGCGGACCGGCGTAACGCATGTCGAGCGGGTAGCCAGCCTGGATCACGGTCTTCTTGACGAAGTAGTTGTCGATCAGGGTGCCGATCGCCTCCGAGCGGACATCGGCGGGAATGTCGCCCGGCTTCAGGTTGCCGAGCAGCGAGTGGATCAGCACGCCGTCGCAGGTTTCGATCGCCACCTTGGCCAGGTACTCGTGCGAGCGGTGCATCGGGTTGCGCGTCTGGAACGCCGCCACCTTGCTCCAGCCGTAGGATTCGAACAGGGCGCGGGTTTCCTTGGGCGACATCAGCAGTTCGCCGTAGGTCTCCGGGAAGCCGCCCAGCGAGAGCACCTTGATCGGGCCGGCGAGGTTGATGTCGCCCTGCTCCATGACCATCTTGACGCCGGGGTGCTCCATGTCGACGGTCTTGAACACCGTAGCGCACTCATGCGCCTTGTCGATCGCGTACTTCTCGGTCACCTTCATGGTGGCCAGTATCGAGCCATCGTCGGGATCGACCAGCGCCACATCGCCGGCGACCTTGATGCCCTCGGCGGTAGCCTTGTCGGTCGACAGCGTGATCGGGATCGGCCAGAACAGGCCGGAGGCCATCTTCATGCCGTCGCACACGCCCTGCCAGTCGGCGTGGGTCATGAAACCGTCGAGCGGAGTGAAGCCGCCCTGGCCCATCATGACGATGTCGCCCTTTTCGCGCGAACTGACCTTGACCCTGGGCAGGGATGCGGCACGTGCAAGTTCCGCCTTGAGCGCCTCGCCTTCGAGCAACAAGGGTCGCAGACTGCCGCCACCGTGCGGATTGACCAACGCCATGCCGAGCCTCCTCAATGTGTGGTTATTCTTCGAAGGCAGGAGGTTAACAATTTTCCCCCTCGTGCGCCAATGCGATTATTTCTATTTGGCGATAAGCGATTGTTTGGATTTCCTCGAAAGGTCCTTATAGGTGGCTCTGTTAAGATTCGCTCAGCGTCTCCAGGAGCCTTTCCGCCCTCTATGAAAGCTGTGATCCTTGCCGGCGGCCTGGGCACACGCCTGGCCGAGGAAACCGTGCTGCGCCCCAAGCCGATGGTCGAAATCGGAAGCAAGCCCATCCTCTGGCACATCATGAAGGGCTACGCCCATTTCGGCATCACCGATTTCGTGATCTGCCTCGGCTACCGCGGCTACATGGTCAAGGAATATTTCGCCAATCTGGCCCTGCACACCGCCGACGTGACGGTCAGGCTGGGTGAAAACCGCGTCGACCTGCACCAGAACCAGTCCGAACCGTGGAACATCGAACTGATCGATACCGGCGAACGTTCGAACACGGGCGGTCGCCTGCGCCGCATCCGCCATCTGGTCGAGGACGGCGACTTCTGCATGACCTACGGCGACGGCGTCGCGGACGTCGACATCGGCACGTTGGTCGCCTTTCATCGCGAGGAAGGCTGCCAGGCCACGGTTACCGCCGTGCGCCCGCCGGCGCGCTTCGGCCGCCTCGACCTCGACGGGCGGCGCGCCCGAGGCTTCCAGGAAAAGCCGCGTGGAGACGGTGACTGGATCAACGGCGGCTTTTTCGTGCTGTCCCCTGCTGCGCTGGACATGATCGACGGCGACGATACGCAATGGGAAACCACGCCGATGCAGCGCCTGGCTGCGGCCGGCCAGTTGGCGGCCTACCGCCATGACGGCTTCTGGCAACCGATGGACACCCTGCGCGACAAGAATTTGCTGGAGGAACTCTGGGCTCGCGGACAGGCGCCTTGGAAACGATGGTGATGAACCCGGGTTTCTGGAAAGGCCGCAAGGTCTTCCTCACCGGCCATACCGGTTTCAAGGGTAGTTGGCTGGCGCTCTGGCTGCGGAAAGTCGGCGCTGACGTCACGGCGTTCTCGCTCGATCCGCCCACACTGCCCAACCTGTTCGAAGCAGCGAACGTCGCCGACGGCATCACCTCCATCCATGGCGACATCCGCGATCACGCCGCGCTTGATGCCGCGCTGCAAGCCAGCGGCGCCAGCATCGTCTTCCATCTCGCCGCCCAGGCCATCGTCGCCGACGGCTATCGATATGCCCGCGACACCTTCGCCACCAACGTGATGGGCACCGTCAACCTGCTGGACGCGATTCGCAACAGTCCGCCCGTCAAAGCAGGAGTGATCGTCACCAGCGACAAATGCTATGCGCCGGCGCAGGGCGGCAAAGTGTTGCGCGAAACCGATCCGCTCGGCGGCAGCGACCCTTACAGCGCCAGCAAGAGTTGCGCCGAGATCGCCGTGGCGGCGTGGCGGGCATCCTTTTTCGATGGCGACGGCGCGCCACGCATCGCCACGGCCCGCGCCGGAAACGTCATCGGCGGCGGCGACTGGTCGACGCACCGCCTGCTGCCTGACATCGTGCGCGCCTTTGGCTCCGGCCAGACGCTCGCCCTGCGCATGCCGCAGGCCGTTCGCCCCTGGCAGCATGTACTCGAAGCACTGGCCGGCTATCTGTTGCTGGCAGAACGGCTGTGCGACAACGACGGTGCGCGACATGCCCGCGGCTGGAATTTCGGTCCAGCCGCAGTCGACCACCTGACGGTCGGCGACGTCGCTCAACGCTGTGCAGACCTGTGGGGCGACGGTGCCCGCATAGAGACTGCCGCGGCAAACTTCCAGAAGGAATCCACTACCTTGCAAATCGACGCAGGCGACGCGCGCAAACTCCTGGGCTGGCGTCCGCACTGGGATGCCGACCAGGCCCTGCGGCAGACGCTCGCCTGGTATCGCCGGTGGCTGGAAAACCCGGGCGACGTCGCCGGTATCACCAGAATGACGCTGAAGCAGATCGACGACTACACTGCAAGTCCATGACCACCGACGAACAACGAAAAGTGATCCTTGACCTGGTTCGCGACTATGCGACACAAAAGGAGCAGCGCACGCCCTTCGTCCCCGGCCGTGACGCCGTCCCCCCTGCGGGACGCGTCCTCGATGCCGAAGCCTACGTCGCCATGGTCGATGCCGCGCTCGACGGCTGGCTCACCACCGGACGCTTCAACGACGAGTTCGAACGCCTGATCGCAGCGCGCATAGGCGTAGAGCGGGCGCTGACCACCAACTCGGGGTCGTCGGCCAACCTGCTGGCACTGTCGGCACTGACATCGCCGCTACTCTGCGACCGGGCGCTCAAACCCGGCGACGAAGTCATCACGGCAGCGGCCGGGTTTCCGACCACCATCAACCCCATCCTCCAGAACGGTCTGGTGCCGGTCTTCGTCGATTCCTCGCTGCCCGGCTACAACCCGACGGTGGAAGCCGTCGAGGCCGCCATCGGGCCGCACACGCGAGCCATCATGCTGGCACATGCGCTGGGTAATCCGTTCGATGCCGCCGCATTGCGGGAACTGGCCGACCGGCGTGGCCTGTGGCTGATCGAAGACTGCTGCGATGCCTTCGGCTCCCTGTTGCACGGCCGCAGCGTCGGCAGCTTTGGGCATGTCGGCACCCTGAGCTTCTATCCGGCGCACCACATCACCACCGGCGAAGGCGGCGCGGTGTTCACCGACGATCCCCTGCTCGCCCGCGCCATTGAGTCCTTCCGCGACTGGGGCCGCGACTGCTACTGCGCGCCCGGCCGGGACAACACCTGCGGCAAGCGCTTCGACTGGCAACTCGGCAACCTGCCCTGCGGCTACGACCACAAGTACATCTATGCCCATGCCGGCTACAACCTCAAGATGACCGACATGCAGGCAGCGCTGGGCGTCGCGCAAATGGCCCGGCTCGACGAGTTCGTTGCCGCACGGCGCGCCAATTTCGCGCACCTGACCGAGCGGATGCGCGCCTGCGAGGAATTCCTGATCCTGCCCGCAGCGACACCCGGCAGCATTCCGTCCTGGTTCGGCTTCCTCCTCACTCTGCGCGAAACCGCACCCTGCAGCCGCGTCGACCTGCTGCGCTACCTGGACCAGCACAGGATAGGCACTCGCCTCCTGTTCGCCGGCAACGTAACCCGCCAGCCGTACATGAAGGGACGCCCCTACCGTGTCGCCGGCGACCTGGCCATCGCCAACGTGATCACCGAGCGCAGCTTCTGGATCGGCGTGTATCCGGGATTGAGCGTGGAGATGCTGGACTACGCCGCCGACCGGATCGGCGAGTTCCTGGGAGTGGGATTCTGAACCAACCCCACCAGCCACTGCCAGCGGCAGACCTTGAACACATCCTCGCCCATACGACGCCCCTGTGGCGTGAACTGGCCGGATCGCGCATCTTCATCACCGGCGGTACCGGGTTTTTCGGCATCTGGCTGCTGGAGAGCATAGCCGCCGCGAATGACACCCTGAAAGTCGGCGTTGGCGCCACGGTGCTGAGCCGCAATCCGGCTGCGTTTCTCGCGCGAATGCCACATTTGGCGGATCGGTCCGAGTTTGACTGGCTTTGCGGCAACCCGGCGACCTTCAGCTTCCCGGTCTCCCGCCACGATTACCTCCTGCACCTGGCGACCGCCACCAGCGCGCATCTCACGCAGACCGATCCAGCCGAAATGCTCAAGACCAAGCTCGCGAGCATTTCCCGCGTGCTCGACTATGCGCGTCATGCGGAAATCCGCCGCATGCTGGTTACCAGTTCGGGCGCCGTCTACGGGCCGCAGACCCCGGAACTCTCCCATATCGACGAAACCTGTGGCGGCGCCCCCGATCCGATGAATCCGTCCTCCGCCTATGGCAACGGCAAACGACTGGTAGAACAGATGTGTGCGCTGACGCCGGAAGTCGACATAGTAATCGCCCGCTGCTTTTCGTTTGTTGGGCCGCACCTGCCTCTGGACGGCCGGTTTGCTGCGGGAAACTTTCTGAGGGATGCGCTGGCCGGGGGGCCAATCCGGATCCGTGGCGACGGCCGGGCGATACGCAGCTACCTGCACGCGGCTGACCTGACCATCTGGCTGTTGGCGCTGCTGTTGAAGGGCCGTCCACAGGCCGCATACAACGTCGGCAGCGATCAGGCGCTTAGCATCCTGGAACTGGCCCAACGCGTCGCTGCCGCAACCGGACGACCGATCGAGATCAACCTGGCCGGCGCCACCTCGACTGCGGCGGCGGCAATCGACCGCTATGTGCCCGCGATAGAGCGCGCCCGGCGCGAACTTGGTGTCGATGTGCGCCTCGACCTCGACGCGGCGCAACAACGAACCCTGGCCTGGCTGGAGGCCGGGACGGGATCTCTCTCGCCATGAAAGAATCCGCCACTCCGATCGGCGAGCCCACGATCCTGATCGATGCGTCGCCCCCCACTCTTGCAGCCTATTGCCGCGAGGTTTTCGAGTTTCGCGAAGTCGCATGGATGCTGATCCGACGAGACCTGATCGTGCGCTTTCGGCAAACCTATTTCGGGCTCGCCTGGCTGCTGTTCAAGCCGCTAATGCTGATGGCCGTGATGAGCTTTGCTTTCGGCTTTCTCGCCGGTTTCCAGAAAGTACATTCCGCTCCTTACCCATTGCTAATATTTTGTGGAGTCATCCCCTGGTACTTTTTCTCAAACTCGGTACCGGATGGAATGAACTCGCTTCTTGGCCACATCCACATCATCCAGAAGACTTACTTTCCGCGGGCTATCTTTCCGTTGGCGGCCGTCGCCATCGACGCCATTGAATTTCTTGTCGCGTGGATTCTGTTCGCCCTGGGCTGTATCTGGTTCGCCTATCTGCCTGGCTGGCAGATAGTCTTCCTGCCGCTATTCTTCCTGCAACTACTGGCGTTGTGCGCCGCCCTCGGGCTGTTGCTGGCCGTCGTCAATCTGCAGTTCCGTGACGTCGGCAACCTTGTACCTTTCCTGCTCACCGTAGGATTTTTCATCAGTCCGGTGGGTTATACGACCGAGCGCATCCCAACGGAATGGCAACTGTTGTACGCCCTCAACCCCCTCGTTGGAATAGTAGAGGGCTTGCGCTGGTGCCTTCTGAATGGCATGGGCGGCTTTCCCCTGATGCCCGTGATTCTTTCCCTGTCCATGACGATCGTGATCGGCGTAACGGCGATTCGCCATTTCCTGATAACCGAACCCAAACTCGTGGATCTCGCCTGACACCCAAATGACAGACACGGTTATCGACATCGCCGGGTTGGGCAAACGCTATGCGCTGTCCCACCAGAACCGTCCCGACTCGCTGAAAACTTGGCTGCGGGGAAAGATCCGCTACACCGCCAACGGGCGCGACCAATCCGGAGACGAGGAATTCTGGGCGCTCAGAAACGTGTCGTTGCAGGTCCAACGAGGCGAATGTCTGGCCCTGATCGGCAAGAACGGGTCTGGCAAGTCCACCTTGCTCAAGATCCTTTCCAGGATCATCCCGCCAACGGAAGGCCGAGCAATGATTCGCGGCCGGATAGCTTCCCTGCTGGAAGTCGGTACCGGTTTTCATCCCGAACTCACGGGCAGGGAAAACGTGTTCCTGAATGCGGCCATGCTTGGCTGTGCGGAAAAGGAAGTTCGGCGCAATTTCGATGCCATAGTCGATTTCTCGGGAGTCGAGCGCTTTCTTGATACGCCGGTCAAGCATTACTCCAGTGGCATGTACGTGCGGCTGGCCTACGCCGTCGCAGCGCATGTCAACGCCGACATTCTGATCGTTGATGAAGTGCTGGCAGTTGGAGATGTGGAATTTCGCCGGAAATGTCTGGATCACATGCGGCAGTTCCAATTGAGGCACAAGACTTGCGTAATCGTATCCCATGATATCGAGACCATTCAGCGATTGGCTACCCATGTAGTCTGGCTTGACAGGGGAAGCATCGCTGAAACGGCGTCCACCAACCGATTCGCATTGCTCGATCGATATTCTGGCACCGCAGGGAACCAAGGTCCTCACGTCGGGGTTGTGTAACGAGTTGAAGCAAGCCAACTCACGAACTATTCCTTGTTCGGGAAGTACAGAAACGTATTCCAACCAATGCACAACGAAAGCACGAATTCGCAAGAATCCCACCTGCCGTCAGGCGCCGTACCAGCGACGAAGCTCCTGGTATTTGCCATGAACGGCGAGGAAAGTGTTCGATTGGCGGACAAAGTCGCGATGCTATTGTCAAGACTCGGACATGAGATAACAATCTTCGAATATTGGGATCGCGAGTTCGATGATCCCGGTTTGCCTTCGCGATTGGCCGGAATACCGATCTTCCCTCTTGCTCCCGGCGGATTCAACGCGCTGCCGAGATTGACCCGGAAACAGTACGCGGCCGCGTGCGGCGATGATATTGATTTTGCATCCGTTGTACAACATTCAGTTGCCGGCGAGTGCTGGGAATCAAATGGTGCAATCGCACAAAGCCGACTCGACCCGGAGTCTGTTTATTATCAAAGGCTGCGCGGGGCTGCACACAAGATCGATGCAATCTACAGGGCGATGCAACCCACCGCGATCGTCATCGGACATGGTTCCGAAGCAGTTGCACGCATCTTGATCGCCAAGGCGCTGCAGGCGGAAATCCCGATTCTGGTCAGCGAAAGTTCGTTTTTCCCAGGTTATATCGCCCTTGATCCATGCGGCCAGCACTTCATACCCGGCCACAACATGATCGATACCGACTGGAATACCGTTGTAAAAACTCCACTAACCGACGAACGAGAGAAATGGGTCAGGCGATTCATTGAAGAATGGCGCACGGCCGGCACATCCAAATATCCACAGGCCACCACAATTGAAGAAGAGCGAGTTGTCACTGAATTCCTTGATCGCGACTCACGTCCCAGTCTATTTGTACCAATGCAGGTTGCCTCAGATGCCAACGTCTATTTCGGTCTTGATGAACTGCCGTCTCTCCGGGAGTTTTATCAGCGGCTGATAGACAAACTAACGCCGCGATTCAAGCTAATCTTCAAGAGGCATCCGAAGGATCGCAGGGAAGCTGACCTTATACCCATTCAGAAGAACGATGGCCTTGTTGTTGATTCAGTCAGCATTCACTTCCTGATACTGAGCACTACAGCCACGCTGACATTCTCCTCAAACGTAGGACTCGAAGCACTGTTGCATGGCAAACCCGTGATTGTCGGCGGGCGACCCTACTATCGCGACAAAGGGTTGACCCTGGATTTCGAATTCGTATGTCAAAGCGAAAGCCCGTCCGACGTAGTTGCCGCCTGGCATCCCCCGACCGACATCGTCCTTAAACTGGTCGGCTACCTGTGTAAGCGCTACTTGATTCCGGAAGACGATCCCGACCGCATGTCAGCGCGCCTTCTCGACGCATGCGACTCCCGCTATAAGCTACGTACGGACTTGCGTCGACCATTTCACGAGCAAGCTCCGCTGTTTGCCAGGGAACTATATGGGCTGATCATCTCAGGCGCTGAGCTATTTTGCGAAAATCGGGACGCCAACGATTTGGCAAACATTGTTGGCCTGCCTGCGGGCATAGATCGAATCGTCGAAGATCCGAGCGAACTGGATGCTGCCAATCGCGCAGTCACACCGTGGCTTCATCAGACTGATACCGCATTGCTTGCACGATATGCCTTCGTCGCGTCCCAGTTGCCGGCCGAAGCAAGAGTTCTCGATCTGTATTGCGACATAGGCTGCGGTGCCTACACTTTGGCCCACACCAGTTCTTGCAAAGTGGATGCAGTCGATACGTCACTAGCCCGGGTTCGTTACGCTCGCCAGCACTGGTCACATCATGGAATCTGCTACACAACGGCGTCTGCCGCAGGATTTCTCGATCGCATCGAGGAACACACATATGACTTCGTAGTCTCGCATGGAACTGTCTCCCGAATGGGCGATCCCCAACGCTTCTTGCGTCATGCCTGGAGTGCTGTGAAGCCAGGTGGAAAATTGGTCATATCTGCGATCGACTCGCCTATCGACGGTAACACCTTCCACGATTCGTCAATTAACTTGGCGTTCCCAGGGACACTGACGGCTTTCGCGAAAGCGGTCCCCGATTGCGAGTCGATCTATTTATATCAGCAAAACGGTCTGGTCATATTGCACGAGCCGGAACCAACCAGTCCTGACGTCATTGGGTTGCTTACCAAAGGTGATCCGGTTCGACCATCCTGGAGTGACAGTCCTTGCGCCCTGGAGATGTTCGAATACCAACCGGCTCCGCGAGTTCCCACTTCGCTTGCGGAACTGGCGCGCGCGTTAGTCACGCTACGCGTATCGGAACTTGTGCTTCTTGCGGAGGCACTTGAACGACGAAGGCCAAGCATTCGAGACGAATTTGGTCTCGCGTCATTGGGCCTGGCGGAGGTTTTTTGCTGTATCTTCGGAAACCGCTTGGTTAAGCGCTTGGTTTTAGCGAATCACGATCAAGGCAACGCAGAACGGCACAGACGTTAGAACTCGTGCACCAAAGACTCTTCATCCTGCCACGAGCGACACGCGAGGAAGCCGGTAACCTCAAATCATGCCCGCCCCACCACCATCCGATCATGTTTGGCAGGAACGCACAATGACGCGGGATTCGCCACGCTTTCGTGACCGAATACTTGGACGCCTCTCATCTTTCGGTCACTCAGTCGGCGTTAGTGGTGCGCCTGCCGGCACTGCGATGTATTGGATCAACCAATTGGCACGGCTTGTGGCGCTGCTTCTTCTATGCCCTCGCGAATGTCTGAATCTGGTTTCGGCACTACAGCGCACTCATCAGAGCAGTGCTTGGTACTCGATCACGGGGCCGAGGGCAAAGTTCCGCTGCGCTGCCGATTGGGATCCAGAACACAAGCTGGCTGCGCTACCTTGGCGTGCGCCGCTATTGGCCCCCTGGAACCGGACGTATTTCGACTTAGACTCAGCCGTAAGGCGGAACTTTGTCGATCGGATCTGTTTCGTATTTTTTATCGGTTTGGGTGATTACCTCTATGCAACACCAGCCATTGCCGACATACGGCGAAGGCTGCCCGGCGTCCAACTCGTCGGCTACGTTTCATCGAACGCCGACGGACACAATGCCCCCCTCGTCAAACGTCTGCTGGCCTGCAATCCGGACATCGATGAAACTCTCACCTTCGCCGGATCTCCAAACGCGACAAACTGGAAGAATTACGACTACCGCGAAGTCATTCGACATGAACAAGAAAACCCGCGTTCAATCGTCGTCCCCGTTTTGTACGAGTACGATGCACATTGCGAGCATAGGGTCGCCGAGATCTATCGTGGCTTTTGTCTGCCACTTCCGCAGCCAGTCCCCTCTCCTCTCATCCATCTGCCCAAATCGGCCACTAGCCCCGCACTTGCTTTAATGGCATCGTTGCGGCCGCAATTGGAGCTACACGCAAAAGGGCTTGCATTTCTGCAGCTGGATAGTCGCTCCAGCGGCTACGTTTATCCATATATCGCGGATGTTGCATCAGCGCTGGTCGAGAGAGGCTACGTCGTACTTGTCGCTGGAGAAGCCGACACTTGCGACGAACGGGTATTTGAACTCGATCCAATGGCAATCCCCATTGAACAGACATTTGGTCTTCTCGCGGCACTTAAGAATTGCGGATACCCTGTCCGAATTGTCAGCGTTACCTCTGTTTTCTGGCCCGCTTCCTCGGCGCTCGGCATCCCCAATCTCACGATGCAGCACCGCCACGACCCAGGCGTAGGAAGTCTTTGGTATCCAAACCTTTGGGTTATTACCGACAGGAATTACCAAACGCTCCCGGCTTCCCGACAAATTGTCTGCCCCGCCGACAAATTTGCCACCTCCCAAGACGGATTGATCAGCTACGATCCGGATTTCCTGTTGGAATCGTTCGACCGTCTGTCCTCGCCAGCTTTTCGTGACTTTGCTCAATATGACACCCAAGATCGTTGTGCCGGATAACTACGCCATTGACAGCAATGGTGTCATCTATCAGATTCGATATGGCGAGTTCGTATACGACTTCGCCTATGTCGAGATGCGCTATAACCACGATGCACCAATTTCGCAGATGGCGCATCTACGTCTCGGCTACCTCATTGGTGCCCTCGGACGCACACCGACGTCGCTGCTTGATGTCGGTTACGGCAATGGCGAGTTCCTCCGAACCGCCCACAAGCTGGTTGCCGATTGCGAAGGCTATGACGTTCCTCCGGCCTACCCTTTGCCGCCGACTATCGGGCAGACAGAGTCGCTGTATGAAAGAGAATACGAAGTGGTGACGTTTTTCGATTCGCTCGAACACTTCAGGAATCCATACGAGATCGCTTCTTTGCGGTGCCGCTACGTCATGATTTCAGTTCCCTGGTGCCATTTCGTCGATGACGCTTGGTTCATGGCCTGGAAACATAGACGTCCCGATGAGCATCTCTGGCATTTCAGCCTTGAAAGCCTGGTCCGTTTCTTCTCGTCCATGGGCTTCAGATTGCTTTGCAGCGGCAACCCGGAAGACGTCGTTCGCGGGGAGCTGAACGGACTGCCCAACATACTGACCGCAGTGTTCGAACGCTCATGAGCGCAGCAATCGCCCTTCAGTCCCTGGATGTGAGCGAATTCTTGGATCGCAATAATCAGATGAGTTCCGATCACGTCATTAACGGACACTCGGCGACCGCCAAAGGTTCCGCCCGCCCCTCGGCCGGGCGCGGCTGAGCACCTGCATGCGCGGCGCGACCCGGGAAAGGTTGGATGCGCTGGTAGCGGCCGTAAGTGACTTGCCTGCCCACTTGCCGGAGATCATGCGAAAGTACCGCGCTGGCAATGCCGAACTCTCCCATTGGATTACTGCGGTCCGTGCCCAAGGCCGACAAGTCGCGCTGGTGGTGATGATCGAGCGCTTTGGCGACATCGTCGCCTGCCTGCCGATCGCGCAGCACCTCAGGAAATCGCGCCCGGAACTGGCTGTCGCCTGGATTTGCGCGGAACGCTTTGCGTCGCTGCCGTCGGCGAGTCCCGCTGTCGATGCGGTCTTTACTGAAGAGTCGATTGCGACCTGGTTGATGACCAAGAAGCACCTGCCTGCTGACCTGGAGTGCCATGAGCTGTTCCTGGATACGCAGCGCTGTACATGGACAGGCTTGCGACCTCCAAAAGCCCGATCGGGTATCACGCACGCTAACTACCTTCGAGACGGCAGCGACCTCCTGACAGCCTACAGCCGCGCGGCGGGGTTGCAAGGAGTCGCAGATGTACAGCCCGAACTGCGCTTGCCCCGCCTCGAACCATCGTGGGAGGGTCGCCTGGCGCTGGGACCGCTGATGGCAGTGCATTTTGACAGCGAGGATCCCGATCGCCGTCTGTCCGAGGACAGCGCACGTGTATTCGTTGCCAAGGCCCTGAAGTTGGGCTGGACCGTGGTGGAATTGGGTCTGCGTCCCGTCGTCAGTGCCAACGATCCCAGAGTCCTTTTCCCCGGGCGCGGCCTGCCGCTGATTCAGCAGGTGGCGCTGCTGAATACGGCGACGTACTTTGCCGGTACCTTGAGCGGCTTCATGGTTTGCGCCAACGCCCTGTCCAAGCCCGCCACTGTTTTCATTGGAACCTTCCGCGGCTTTACAACAGTAAGGCCGGCAAGCGGGACTTTCTGGATCGAGCAATGGGACTGCATCTACGGGCCTTGGCCAGCCTGCCAATGTCCGGTCGGCGTTGCCGTGGATCATGTCCCGATCCCTGAAAACCACATGAAGGGACCTGGCTCCGTGATCTTGCGAACACCGGATCTTCTATGCTGACCGTCGCCGCCTATCTTGCCAAGTGCTTGGTAGCATCGGGATCTCGCCATGGGTTTCTGGTGACCGGCGGCGGCGCCATGTTCCTCAATGATGCCTTGTGCCACGAACCCGGCCTGACGCCGGTGTATTTCCATCACGAACAGGCGGCCGCGATGGCCGCCGAGGCGTACGCGCGCATCGCCGAGGTGCCGCCGATACTCAACGTAACCACCGGCCCGGGGGGCATCAATGCGCTGAACGGCGTGTTCGGCGCCTGGACCGACTCGGTGCCGATGATCGTCATTTCGGGCCAGGTCAAGCGGACGACCTGCCTTGCCACCACGCCAATGCCCGGCTTGCGCCAACTGGGCGACCAGGAGGCGGAAATCATCCCGATGGTACGTGGCATCACCAAGTACGCAGCGGTGGTGGACCGTGCCGAGGACGTCGCCTGGCACCTCGATCAGGCCCTGCATCTGGCCGGCGCCGGCCGTCCGGGCCCGGTGTGGCTGGATATCCCGATCGACGTCCAGGCCGCGACCGTCGACCCATCAGCACTGCGGCGCTGGACGCCGACGGCAACCGTGCCGGTGCTGTCCACGGCCGATGTCCTTGCCGTCGCCGCAAAGCTGCGCGGCGCGACGCGCCCGGTCATCATCGCCGGCACCGGCATCCGCGCCGCGCGCGCCACCGCCGAATTCGAACAACTGGTGCGCCGGCTCGGACTACCGGTCACGACTGCCTGGACCCACGACCTGATCGCCAGTGACGACCCGCTGTTCTGCGGCCGCCCTGGCACCATCGGCACCCGTGCCGGCAACTTCACGGTGCAGAACGCCGACCTGGTGCTGGTCCTCGGCAGTCGCCTGAACATCCGCCAGGTCAGCTACAACTGGCAGGCCTTCGCCCCCGGTGCCTTCAAGATCCAGGTCGACATCGACCCGGCCGAACTGCGCAAGCCGACAGTGCGACCCGACCTGCCTGTCGTTGCCGACCTCAAGGCTTTTGTCTCGGCGCTGAATCAGGAATTGTCGGATTGGCAGCCAACGAGCGCACACCACGCCTGGCTCGCCTGGTGCAAGGCACGCCTCGCGCGCTACCCCAATGTGTCGCCACGCCAGCGCGCAGCAAGCGGCGACCGGATCAATCCCTACCATTTCGTCGAGGAACTGTTTTCCCGCCTGCACGGCGACGACATCGTCGCCTGCGGCAATGCCAGCGCCACCATCGTGCCGTTTCAAGTCGCCCGCATCCAGGCCGGCATGCGCCTGTTCTCTAATTCCGGCGCGGCGTCGATGGGCTATGACCTGCCGGCCGCGATAGGCGCCTGGTTCGGCGCCGTCGCCGTGCGTGGAAAGCAGGAACGCGTCATCTGCCTCGCCGGTGACGGCAGCATCATGATGAACCTGCAGGAACTGCAGACGATCGCCGGCAACCGCATCCCGCTGAAGATCTTCGTTCTGAACAACCGGGGCTACCTGTCGATCCGCTCCTCGCAGGAGAACTTCTTCGGCCGCCTCACCGGCGAGGGACCCGACAGCGGCGTCACCTTTCCGGATTTCGTCGCCGTGGCGAGTGCCTTCGGCATCCCCGCACGCCGTATCACCAGCGCCGACTTTTCGCGCCAACTGGCCGAGGTACTGGCCAGCGACGGCCCGGTCCTTTGCGATGTGATGCTGGACGACGCGCAGGGTTTCGAACCGCGCATGACCTCGCGCAAACTGGATGACGGAACCATCGTTTCGCCGCCGCTGGAGGACATGTTTCCGTTTCTGGAACGCGACGAACTGTCATGCAACCGGTGGCCGGCTGACGACGCCGATGGCCGTTCCTGACGCCGTCGATCACCTGCGGCGGTCCGCGCAAGGCTGCCTGTGCTGCGGAGCGCGGGAATTGCGGCGAGAAGCCCAGATCGTCTCCGGCTTCCTGGCGGCGCGTGCCTGGGGCGGGCCACCGCAGATAACCGAACTGGCGACCTGTCCCGCCTGCGGCTTCCGCTTCTACGAACGCGGCCTGAGTGAGGCCGAAACGGCGCGCTACTATCGCGGCTATCGCGATGCCGAGTACGTTCGCTCCCGCTGGCGCTGGGAACCGTTCTATACGCAGGGACAGCATCAGGCGCTTCTCGAGTGGACACATTCACCGCTGCGGGCCGAGGCGGTCCGCGCCGCGCTCACCCAGTCCGGTGCGCCGGCACAATATGCTTCGGCGCTGGATCACGGCGGCGATCAGGGGCAGATGCTGGCCGCGGTAGAGGCCGATCGCAAAGCGGTCTATGAACCCTCGGCCTGCGCCGCGGCACAAGGGATAGCGCGCTACGACGATGCTGCAAGGCTACCCGCCGGATGGAACCTGATCCTGAGCTGCCAGGTGCTCGAACATGTGTCGTCGCCGTCCGCCTATCTGCGGGACATTGCTGCGCTGCTCGCCGATTCGGGATGGCTCTATATCGAGGTGCCGAACGAGCAGTGGCGCCCGGCACCCGGAAGCGAAGCGCTGCGGGCCGCCTGGCTGAACCACTTGCTGCGCTGGCGCCCGCTGCTGATGGCCGCCGACCTGCTGTGCACCGCCTGCCGGATCAAGCTCGGGCGCCTGCCACCGTTCGGCTTTGTCGCGATGCGCGAACACATGAACTATTTCACCGCTGCATCACTGCGGGCCATCCTCGCCGGAAACGGCTTCACCATCGAGTCCTGCGGCATCAACGGCGCCGGGCAATTGTTTGCGGTGGCGCGGAAATTTGCCACGGTCGGCGCCGGATCCGGCGGGACAGTTACGACATTCACGTGATAAATTCCGTCCTCTGTCCGTACACGCCCGCTGCATGACCCAATCCCGCATTTTCGAAGACCTGTTCGTCCTTGAACTCGCCAACAACCATTGGGGGCGGATCGAGCGCGGCTTGCGCATCGTCACCGATTTCTCGCGCATCGTGCGCTTCAACAACGTGCGCGCCGCGATCAAGATCCAGTTGCGTGACGTGGATGCCTTCATTCACAAGGACTTTCGTGAACGCGACGACATCCGCTATATCAAGAAGACCCTCGATACCCGGCTCGAAAAGAGCGACTACGCCACCCTGATCAAAGCCATCCGCAGCTCCGGCTGCATCCCGATGGCGACGCCCTTCGACGAAAAGTCCGTGGCACTTTGCGACGAGCTCGGCGTGGATATCATCAAGCTGGCCAGTTCGGACCTCAACGACTGGATCCTGATCGAGAAGGTGGCAACGACAAAAAAGCCGGTGATCGTTTCCACCGGTGGCTCCTCGCTCAAGGATGTCGACGACCTCGTCCGCTTCTTCGCCAATCGCAACATCCCGCTGGCAATCAACCACTGCGTTTCGCTCTACCCGTCCGAGGACCACGAGCTGGAACTGAATCAGATCGACTTCCTGCGCAACCGTTACCCCGACAATATCATCGGCTTTTCCACCCACGAGTACCACGACTGGACCAGCTCGATCATGGTGGCCTATGCCAAGGGCGCGCGCAGCTTCGAACGCCACATCGACATCGACGCCGACGGCATTCCTGTATCCGAGTATTGCAGCCTGCCGGAGCAGATCGATACCTGGTTCCGCACCTGGAAGAAAGCCGTGGAAATGTGCGGTGCGCCGGGAAGCCGCAAGCGCCTGCCGCAGCGGCGCGAGATCGATTACCTCGACCGACTGGTGCGCGGGGTCTACGCCCGTCGCGACCTGGCTGCCGGACACGCGCTGTCTGATGACGATGTCTATCTCGCCGTGCCGCTGCAGCGCGGACAAATCTCCTGCCGCGAACTGATGCACGGCGAAGTCCTGCTGCGGGCGGTCGCCGCCGACGCGCCGGTCCGCATCGACGACATCGACAGCCCTTACGCCCACAACGAACAGCTCAAGGCCCTGATCTATGCCCGCGGCCTGTAACGAACCGATGGGACGATCGCTGATCCCCGGATAAAGCCCCTGCGCGACGTCACCCACCTTTCGCAGCGATTAACCTACCCTGTTTCGGAGTCAAACCATGTGGAGTCTTTTCCAGCTTCTGGACGATGACTGTGTGCTCGGTATCCTCGATGTCGGCGCATCACTGATCCACGCACCTCCCTATGCAAAACTGGTTGCCGCAAATCGGGCACGGTTGGTCGGGTTCGAGCCGGACCCCGTCGAGTGCGAAAAGCTGAACCTACACTTTGGCGGAGCCCACCGCTTTTATCCTTTTTTCATTGGCGACGGCAAAGAGGCCACCTACCATCAGACCAATTGGGTCGCCACCGGCTCGCTCTACGAACCCGATACGCCACTTCTGGAAAAATTCGCCAACTTGGCGGAAGTTGTAACGCCGGAAGCACAGATCCGCGTCGCGACGACACGCCTCGACGACATCGCCGACCTGGGCGATATCGACTTCTTCAAGATCGACGTCCAGGGTTCGGAACTGAATATCTTCCGCAACGCACGCTCGGTGCTGGAGCAGACGCTTGTGATCCAGACCGAGGTTTCTTTCGTCGAAATGTACAAGGACTTGCCGCTCTTCTCGGACGTCGATTCCTTCCTGCGTGCGAACGGCTTCAGGTACCACCGGATCGACGGCTTCGGCACGCGGCCTTTCAGGTCCCCGCCTGCTCCAGTACTAATGGGAAAACGACAACAGCAGCTTTGGAGCGACGCAATCTATGTCAAGGACTGGATGCGGCTGGACCGGCTCCCGCCAGCGAAGTTGCGCAAGTACGCGGCGATCGTGCACGATCTTTTCGACTCCTACGACCTGGCCCAGGCCGTGTTGGTGGAACACGATCGCCAGACGGGACAGCGGCTGGCCGACAGATATGCGCGCCGGTTCGGCATCGCTGCGCCGGACGGCACATCGCCTGGCGTGGCGCGGCCGGATCCGGCCGCCGGCCCTGATGACGAGATGCTCATCGAAACCGGCGCCGGCCTCATCTATTCGGCACCCGCCACACTGGCCTGCATTTCGACTTTTGCGCTGCTGGAGCAGGAACGCTGGTTCGAAATAGAAGCGGATTTCCTCGATCGATACCTCGCGGATGGCATGACTGTCATCGACGTCGGCGCCAACATCGGACTCTATGCCGTGCCGATGGCCACGGCAGTCGGGGTCGATGGCCGCGTCTTCGCCTACGAACCGGGCACCGCCAACCGGCGGCACCTGGAGCGCAACATCGAGCTGAACGGGCTGGGCAACGTAGACGTCTCGTCCTGTGCGCTCTCGAACTACGAGGGAACGGCAGCCCTGAACATCGACGCATCCGGAGAACTCAACTCCATCGTTGCGGCGGATGCCGATCTGTCCACGACGGAGTCGGTCGCAGTCACCACCCTCGACGCCGAAATGGAACGTACCCGATGGACATCCATCGACTTCGTCAAGATCGATGCCGAAGGCCAGGAAGCCCGAATTGTTGCCGGCAGTCGCAGGTTCTTGCAGGACTTTTCGCCACTGATCATGTACGAGGTCAAACACGACGAGGATACGCGCGGCGAACAGTTGCGCTGGACCTTCGCCGCGCTGGGCTATGAAACCTATCGCTTGTTGGGCGACGGGTCGATGCTGGTGCCGGTGGCCTGCGACGAGCGCCTGGATGTCTTTCAGTTGCACCTCTTCGCGGCCAAGCCCGATCGCGCGCAGAAGCTTGCCGCGTCGGGCCTCCTGGCGCTCTCGATCGGATCCCCTGTTCTGGCCGACAGCGAGCGCGCGAAGGCCCTGGCGGCGATGCTGAATCAGCCATACGCGCGATCGTTTGAAATTTCGCTCGATGACATCGAACCGTGCCCCTTCTCCGATGCCCTGGCACGCCTATGCCGCCAGTCGCTTCCTGGATGGCCTGGCGCCGGAACGGCGCTACGCGATGCTGGAAGCGGCCTTCCGCGACCTCAACGAGTTCTGCGTGGCCAATGCCAGCCCTGCCGCTCTGGCGACCCTGGCCAGGGTCGCCAACGACCTGGGATACCGCCAGACAAGCATTGCGGCCCTGAGCCAGGCTGCGCAGATGTCCGGAATTGCGATCGACCATCCATTCTTTCCGGCGTCGCAACGCTTCGAAACTCTCGATCCCGGCGACACGCCGGAAGCCTGGTTCAAGGCTGCCGCATTCGAGCAGTTGGAACTCAGTCGCACCCATTCGTCGCAGTTCGAATCCGACACGTCCCCGCTCGAGGCGCTGAAGTGGCTATGCGCCGGTAACTACGCGTCGGCCGAGATTCTTCGCCGCACGACTCTGGTCGGCATGACAAGCGGGCTTCCCCGCAAGAATATCGACGCCTGCCTGGATGCGCTGCGAAAAACTCAAACACGCAACCTGGCCATCTGGCGTCGCTCGGCAAACGAACTGCAAGCCCTGTGGAATGCCTGATGCCATGAACCCTTTTCCCGAGCTTCGCGCTATTGCCGGCTTTCAACCCAATTTTTTTGGCCCGCCCTGCACGCAATGAACGAACGCAAGCTGATTTCCATCCTGACACCCTGCTACAACGAGGAGGGCAACGTCGAGGAATTGCATCGGCGCATCGTCGCGCAGATGGAACAGTTCCCGCAGTACGATTTCGAGCACATCTACATCGACAATGCCTCGACCGACGGCACCGTGGCCGCCATTCGCCGTCTCGCCAGCGCCGACTTTCGCGTCAAGGCGATTGTGAACAACCGCAATTTCGGCATCATCCGCTCGTCGAACCACGGACTGCTGCAGGCACGTGGCGATGCCATCATCAACATGGCTTCGGACATGCAGGAACCGCCGGAGCTGATCGGCGACTTCATCCGCCACTGGCAGCAGGGCCACAAGGTCGTGGCCGGCGTCAAACCCGAGAGCCACGAAACGGCACCGATGTTCGCCCTGCGCCGGCTTTACTACGCCACCATCGGCCGCATCGCCGACGTCAAGCTGATTCCGCACTACACGGGATTCGGCCTTTACGACCGCGAAGTCATCGAGGCGCTGCGCCAGATCGACGATCCCTATCCCTACTTTCGCGGCCTGATCGCCGACATGGGCTTCGCCCATGTCGAAGTTCCCTATGTGCAGCCGCAGCGCACACGCGGCATCACCAAGAGCAATTTCTATGCGCTGTACGACATGGCCATGCTCGGCATCACCAGCCATTCCAAGGTGCCGCTGCGCCTGGCCACCATGGCCGGGTTCGCGCTTTCGGCGGGCAGCCTGTTGATCGCGCTGGGCTACCTGGTCTACAAGTTCCTGCGCTGGGAGCAGATGTCCTTCGGCATGGCCCCCATCCTGATCGGATTCTTCTTCTTCGCCTCGGTGCAACTGTTTTTCATCGGGCTGCTCGGCGAATACATCCTACAGATCCATACCCAGGTGCAGAAACGGCCGCTGGTGGTCGAGCGCGAGCGAATCAACTTCGACCGACGCGACTGATCGATCGTGGCGGCGATCCCTGACACCACGGTCGAGCAACTCTTCGCTGGCGATGGCGAGCATTCGAGTCGTCCGCCTGACGGCATCACGGTGCTTGCGCTTGCCTACCTTGGCCTTCCGCTGCTGATCTTTCTGGCCACCTGGCTCAAGCCGATTTACGCGATCGCTGGTATCGGGTTGATGCTGCTGGCAGCGGCATCGGTTGCCGGACGCTTTCGCCCCGACTGGCCAACCCGCCACCTGGCCGTCCTCGCTCTTGTCGCGCTGGCGTGGGCGGCGATGGGGGGCGGCAGCCACTTCGTCTATGCGAATCTCGATTGGCATGTTCGCGATGCCGTGCTGGGTGACCTCACATTTTCCGACTGGCCGCCATCCTATGGATTCCGCGACGGGCACCATGACCTGTTGCGTTCGGCCATCGGCTTTTTCCTTCCTGTCGCGGCGGCCGCCAAACTGCTGGGACCACAAGCACTGCCATGGCTGATGTTCGCCTGGACCGGCATCGGCACCCTGCTCTTCCTCCTGTTGCTGCCGCTGCCGCGCAAGGGCCTGACCCGGCTGCTGGCCGGCATCGCCATCATCGTCGCCTTCAGTGGCATGGATGTGCTCGGCGCCTTCCTGCTCCACGGCCACTATCCGATTTTTCCGCTGCGCATCGAATGGTGGGGCGATTTCGATTTTCGCGCCCTGTTCAGCTATTCGTCGCTTACCGGCCAACTGATCTGGGCGCCCAACCATGTATTGCCAATCTGGATCGCAACCGCCCTCTTCTACCGGCACTGGAAGCATCCCGATTTCCTGCCGCTACTGTGCCTGTTGCTGCCCACGCTGCCGCTGCTGACGCCGTTTGCACTGCCCGGATTGGCGCCGTTCCTGGTTCTGGCGCTGGCCGACCGCGCCCGGTCGGGCAGCGAAGGCTTGAAATTGCCCATACCTGCCGTGCTGGCCGCTATCCTTGTCGGCGGACTGACTATCAGGCTGCAACTGCTCGATGTCGGCAGCATTCCCTTGCTGCAATCGTCGGCTACCGTCTCCCCCGATCTCCGTGGTGGCGGCGGGGGCCAGAGCCTGGCCTTCGTCAAGAACTACCTCGCCTTCATCCTTATGGAATTCGCCATCCTCGGCATGGTTCTCCTCACCGTCCTGCGGCATTCCCGAGGCCTGCTGATCGTCGCCATGTGCGTCCTCGCCCTGCTTCCCCTGGTAAAACTGGGCCCGTCCAACGATCTGCTGCTGCGCGTGGCGACACCCTCGCTGGTGCTGATGGCGATCCTGTGCCAGCGCGCTGTTCTCGACGCCTGGACCCTGGCCCGCCCGCGCGCGATACTCATCGTGCTTATGCTGCTGATCGGCGCCCACACACCCTTCAACGAATTATGGCGAGCCGCCACCTGGCAAGCCTGGCGACCCGATTACACGCGCCCCTTTGTTGAGACTCAAAACGGAGGGCTGCCACCGCACTACATCGGGCGGCTCAGGGATCCATTGCTGACAGAGTTGTTGCGACCGCCCAGTCCGGTTCCGAACCGGCAGCAACGTGTGGATATTCTCGCCGGCCAAGGCCGCAACGACTGAAGGATTCGCCTATTCGCCCGCGCGTCCCAGAAACCGGAAAAACGCGCTTTCCAGGGTAAGGGTCGGCTTGATCTCGCTGACCTGGTGCCCGGCGGCACGCAGGTCCTCGAGCGCCTTCCACAAGTCATCGCGCTTCACCTCGCCGACCCAGCGCCCGGGCGTTTCCGGAGCGAATCCCGCAACCGGCGAATTCCCCTGCGAACGGATCGTCACCCTGTGTTCGCCACCCAACAAGTCATTCGGCGACTGGATGGTGAGCAGTTGCCCTTCATTGATGAAACCGAACTTGTCGGCAACGCGCTCCACGTCGTGCAATACGTGCGACGTAAAGAAGAGTGTTCCGCCATTTTCGCGATACTCGAAAAGGATATCGACGACATCCTTGCGCCCGACCGGGTCCAGCCCCGAGAGCGGCTCGTCGAGGATCAGCAGGCGTGGCTGCACGGCCATGGCATGTGCCAGGGCGGTGCGTTGTGCCATCCCCTTGGAGAAACCGCGCACGACCTTGGTCGCAACCTGGTCCAGGCCGAAGCGCGCCAGCCAGTGCAGGCAGTGCGCGCGCGCATCGGCTGGCTTGCAGCCATGCAGGGCGAGGCCCATGGAAAGGATTTCCAGGGGGTTGAGGTAATCCGGCAGGCTTGGATTCTCGGGCACGTAACCCAGGCCCCGGCGACTCTCGGGACGCGCCACGTCGACGCCGAACAGCCGGGCCGAGCCGCCGCTGGGCTGCATCACGCCTGTCAGTATCTTGATCGTGGTGCTCTTGCCGGCACCATTGGGCCCAATGAAGCCGAAGACTTCACCTTGATCGACCGTCAGCGAAATACCCTTGAGCGCGTCAAAGGCTGGTGTCGCCCAGTTGCGTGGATAAATCTTGCCGAGGTTCTGAATTTCGATGGCTGCCGTCATGATTTCGGTGGAGAAGTACGGAGGATTATCTGCCCTTTGGGATCCAGATCGAAGCCAAAGCCGATCGGATCTTTCGGCAGGGCGGGAAGGAGGCCTGGGCCCACCAGTTCTTCCAGCTTCTCAGGACCCCGACCATGGCGTTCGCGAAAAACCGCGGCAACGGCGCGCAGCGACTTCAAAGCCCGCAAACGTTCTACCCGCCGCTCTAGGTAGGCACGAAAATCCTTGCGCTTGGATTGTTTGGCCATTGCCTCGACGACGCCGATCGCCATGTCGATATCCTGCACCTTGTCCATCCACCGCGCGGCCAGATTCTGCATGATCAGCCGATTCTCGTCGTCCTCCGGCATCTTCAGCGCCGCCGCACGCAGCCACTCTGCAGCACCGGCGTGATCACCCTTGAAGTGCATCAGGTTAAAGGCGTAAAGGAAGGCCGGCTGGTAATCGAAGAAGCGCGCGTGGGTTGCGCGCGCAAGAACCGTCTGCGCCGCATCGAATTCGCCGGCCCAGGGCAGGATATGCGCCGCGATGTAGTAGTTGTCCTCATGCGCAGGGTTCAACCAGGAGGCGTCCATCTGCACCCTGCCAAGGACCTGGTACTCCTCGGCACGCATCTTTTCCGTGACCACGACCAGGGCGCGGATAGTGGCAAAATCGGCCGCCAGGTTGCGGTCGCCCAATGCCATCAGCACTTGCACGAAAAGCGGCAAGGCCACCTGTATCTCGACCGATACGGATTGGCGGGGCTGCGGCCGCAAGCGCTCCACGGTGACGATGTACACGGTCGCCAGCATCAGTACCAGCAGCCAGAGCGCTGGGATCCCTCGCGACTTCATACGCGCGTCCATGTCCCGACTACTGGAATTCCCGCCGCGAGAAGGTAATCACGGCTAGCGTCAACAGCAAGGCCGCATAGCTTGCGGCAAGGACCAGGCTCAAGCCCAGGGCCACCCCGTCGGGTGGCAGGCCGTACATTGGCCAGGCGCGCCAATCGAGCCGCGACAGGTCCGGCAATACCCACTGAATCGCGTTCACGATGGGTGCAAAGCGCATCAATTCGGGGTCGCCGTCCGCGCCCTGTGCAAGGTATTCGACCACCGCACCCAGGCTCTTCCCGCCGATGGCGAAAGCCAGACCGAGCGCGAGCGGCAGCATCGGCACCGTGGACAATGTCGCGATCCACAAGGCGAAGGCCGCCACCACGGCCGCATCCACCCAAAGGCCTGCCACCGTGATCCAGTAGGGACTGCCAGTCCGAATCGAAAATCCCTGGTCATACCCCAGCCCGGTGTATTGCACCACGATCCAGAGCAGCATGCCGAGCAGCAGGGCCGCCAGAGCCAGAAGTCCGAGCACGCCCAGATAGCGGCCAATCACATAGTAACCACGGGCAACGGGGTAGGTCAGCGCAAACAGTACGGTACGTCGGTCAATCTCGCGGCCGATGAGTTCCTGCACCCAGAACAGTGCGAACAGTACCAGCGAGATGCGGATACCGGACAGGCCGACATCGAGCGCGATGGTCTTGGGCTGGCGCGGCGAAAACGCCGACGAAAGATAGGCTACCCCCATCAGCAGTATCCCGAGCACCAGGATCGCCTGCACGCTACGGCTACGCAACCCGGCGCGCCATGCGGATAACAAAAAGGTAATCACGCGCCAATCTCCTCATCCTGATTCTTGGGCTGAAACAATTCATCAGCAAGAATCGCAACGTGCTTTCCGTTTCGATGGTTCTCCCACATGCGGATATAGATGTCCTCAAGGTTTCGGGCAAATCTCGCCATGTCGAAGAGGGGCGCCGAGCGCCGTGCCACGCGCAGGCGTTCCCGCAAATCGCTCAACCGCTGCCGATCATTGTAGAGCCGCATTGCGATCTCGATGTACTGCGCTGGCGTTTCAGCGACCAGTTCCTCCAGTCCGACCGCGAGCAGCATGCTCGCGCCTACCCTTCCAGCGAACGTTTCGCCGCGCAGGGCAAGAAGCGGCACGCCGGCCCATAGCAAATCCATGCCTGTTGAATGCGAGTTATAGGGAAACGGATCAAGCCCCAGATCGGCAAGCTCGATCCGCGCGAGGTGATCACCCCTGCTTTCGACGCGCTTCGCAAACACCAGACGCTCGGCATGCACGTCGCGTCTAGTTGCCTCCTGCCGCAGCGCATCAGCGCCCGCAGTTCCGGGGTCACTCAACCACAAGACGCTGCCGGGCGTCTCGCGTAGCAGGCGGCACCACAGGTCGAACAGCGGCGGGTTGTACTTCTGCACGCCATTCAGGGAGCAGAATACAAGACCAGACTCTGGCAAGCCTTCGGCATGGCGGCTGGTGGACTGTTTCGGTCGAAGGGTGGTATCCGCAGGGAGGTAGCAGAAGGGCAACTGCGCGATAGTCTCCGAGTAGCAGTCGGCGTCTCCTGCCGGCGTGACGACGGTATCGCCGATGATGTAGTCGGCTAACGACCTATGGCCCATGGTTCCCGGATACCCGAGCCAATTGACCTGCACCGGAGCACAGCGCAGAGCCAGCGCTTCGGGCCGGCCGTCCTTGGTCCACCCACTCAAATCCACCAGAATATCGACATTGTCATGGCGAATTCTTTCGGCAAGATTCGAAACCGTCAAGCTGCCCACATCCACCAATTCGTCGAAGCCGTCGCCCAGGCGCTTCCGAATCTCGCTACCGTCGTCCGGCGTGGTCGAATACCCCAGCACCTCGAATTGCGTCCGGTCATGGCGCTCGATGATTTCCGGAATGATCAGGCCAACCGGATGCGGACAAAAATCTCCGGAAAGATACCCAATGCGCAACCTGCGTCCTTCCGATCCTATGGCCGCGCCGGCAACTGAAGCTTCCTGTGCGTCCGGTACGCAAGTAAGCACGGTTGCCGCATAGTTCTCGGCGATGCGCCGATGCTCGGACAGGCCCAGGCCCGGAAACAACAACGACATCAGCGGCAAGCCATGTGCGACTCTAAACCCGTCGGATTTCACTCTAAGTTCGGCAATCCGCTCGACAATTCCGTCCCAATGAATTCGCCTCAATCCCGTGCCAATCAGTTGGAACAAGACATACAGATCTTGTTCGTCATTCTCATCGAGTTGCTGGTAGCAAGTCCACGCTTCATCGTTGCGACCGGAGTAGAAGAGGCAGTCCGCAAGCAACAAGATCGCTTCGATATAGTCGTCAGGGTGCTTGTCGATAGCTTCAAGGAGCAACGGAACTGCCTCGCCCCATCGACGAAGTCGCCTTAGCGCCAGCCCCATGTTCTTCAGCAGTTCCGGATCGTTGGGTGTGAGCGATCGCGCGCGCTGGAAGCTGGCCAGCGACTCCTCCCATCGCATCAACTGCGACAGTGCAATACCGCGATTGTTGTGCAATTCCGCATCCTGCGGATTACGCTGGATCGCGTAATCGAGCAGGGTCACTGCTTCCTCGTAGCGTGCCAGGCCCAGCAGCGAGAAGGACAAGGCCTTCAACGCAAGCGGCTGGTTCGGCCGGCTGTTCAGTATCCGCCGCGCCGCGGGCTCGATATCGGCGAAGCGCCCTCCTTCCACCAGGCGCATTAGCACGACCAGTTCCGGATCGTTGAGGACAGTCCTTGCTTTTCCACCTGGACGCCGTCCCGTATTGCTGCCCTTCGCTGCCATCGATTGAATCCTTACTTGGTGGCAATCAGATTGAGCGAAACCATATGCCCCAGCATTCTGGTCTCGCTCGTGTCCGCAAACATTCCCAGTGCTTCGACATGCTCAATCGAGGCGAATCCAACATCCAAAAGGTAGTCCGTCAAGAAATCGTAGTTCAGGCCGATCCGGTGAAAATCATGCTCATCGACCTGGCCGCCAAACATCAATCGCATGACATGGAACTTTTCCGCCTTGCTGGCATCCGGCTTTGAGAACAGCCAGACCAGAACGTCGAGATCTGGAACCGACAAATACAGACGTCCTCCCGGCGCCAGAATGCGGTGGATTCCATTCAAAGTCTCAAGCATTTCGGTCTGTCCGACGCGCTGCAGCATATGCGAGCAGTAGACATCGGAACAGCTGTCAGCGGCGAATAAGGATAAGTCGTGAATGCTGCCGGAGAAGTCGACTTCGGGACGCGGCTCCACATCGAGGATATTCCATCCTTCGCGCGCAATCCTGCCGCCCACATGCAGTTTCAGCAACTCATTCGGGACCGTCGCAACGGCGGATTCAAGGGGCAAGTCCGACGAAAAGTTCTCACAATGGTGATGCCACATACCTCGCAGTGCGGCACCCAGGTCGGCACCCATCCCGCGCTGGTCCATCAGCGGCGAGGAGCGCATTCTTTCGCGCATGGTCTGGCGCAATCCGGACAAGGACTGCGGGTTCTCGGCCAGAGCGACTGCGATTTCGACGAATTCGTCGAGATTCTCGGCGACGAATGCCTCCAGACCTATGCTGGTCAGGAGGCTGACGCCGACGCGGGCGGCATGGCGGTCCCCTGCCAACGTCACCACCGGAACGCCCATCCAGAGCGCCTCGCAGGTCGTGGTCGTACCATGATAAGGAAAGGTATCGAGCGCAATGTCGATTTCGTTGTAGGCGGCAAGGTGATCCTCGACGGACCCACGTCGTAGCAGGATCTCGACGCGTCCGGTATCGACGCCGCCGGCGACGAAAGCCTGCCGCAAGCTATCACGTGCCGCTTCGTCATCGGTGCCGAACACGGATTTAAGCACCAGCCTGGAATTGGGCACGGCCTCCAGCACTTGGGTCCACATAGCGATGCATTCATCGCTCAGTTTGGCGCGGGAATTGAATGATCCGAAAGTGATTGCCGCCTTAGTCAGGCAAGGTGGCAGCTGGATTTCGGGCGCCGAAGGTGGCGCGGTGTAACAGAGGAAGGCCCGCGGCAAGCGCCAAAGCGTCTCGCTGAAAAATTCTCCCGTTTCAATCTCCGGGTCCGCCCACGAGTCGGTCAGCCGATAGTCGATGCAATCCAGGCCGGTGGTATTGGGGTAACCGATCCAACTCACCTGAACCGGTGCCGGCTTGCGCCCGAGAACCAGCGGTCTGGCGGCGGCTGTAATTCCGCTCAGGTCGATCAGGATGTCGATCCGGTCAGCCGCAATCAGGTCGGCGGTTTCCTGGTCAGGAAGTCCATAAATGCTGCGCCAGACATGAAATATCGGCCGCAGACTCCGGGTAACCTCGTCCTCGGTACGAAAATTGTAGTAGGCGAACAACTGAAACTGTGTGCGAGACAGATTCCCCAACGCGCCATCGAGAAAGTTCGCAACGGAGTGACGACGGAAATCGCCTGACAGGAATCCGACGCGCAGACGTCGTTCGGAATCGGGGCGTTCACTGGGTCGAAACGGGGGCAAGGGTCCGCATTTCTCACGGATCATGGCGCCGAAGGTACTATGCAGGGCGAAGATTTCGGCACGACTTCCGAGCGTGTAATTTGCCGCCAGCAAACGATTGCTCCAAGCCGGCAGGGAATCCGGCGCCAGAGCGATCGCCGACACTAGTTGCCGCTCTGCGTCCTGGTGACGTCCAAGATGCCAATAGCAAAAGCCCAATTCGATCCGCGCTGCGACATATTTGGGATCCAATTCCGCCGCGCGCTGGAAGTGCACGATCGACTCGGTGATTCGCCCGTGGGAACGCGCCGCCTGCCCGAGTCGCGCATGCGCCTCGGCTGACGTTGGCGAAATTTCGATTGCTCGCCGGGCGCAGTACTCCGCCTCCAGAAGGCGCGTGACATCGTGCAGCAAGCCGCCCAGATTGAGGTGGGCATTGAGGAAATCCGGGCGTTCTGCCAATGCAGTGCGATAACAGACCTCGGCGGCATTCAAGTCGCCGCGTTGCATGTAGATCAGCCCAAGATTGTTGTTCGCCTCGGGATACCTGGGCGCAAGTGAAAGGGCCTTCAGATAGCACGACTCCGCCAGTTTCGTTTGCTCGAGCCGACCGTGCAGCGCACCCAGCTTGTAATGTGCTTCGGGCTCGTCGGGGAATTCGGTTGCGGCCGCCTGCAAAATGTGCAAGGCGTCGACCATCTGGCCTTGCTCACGCAATACGTCGGCTCGTTCGATCGCGGTTAACAGATCGGAATTATGGTTTTCCATGTTTGGTAAGACATCCCGCGAAATGCATAAGAAATGAACTTACAAGCAGCAAGCATCAGCGTAACGACCTTTGGCCGAGCGAGTTGGGGCGGGTTGCAGCCCTCAATTGCACAGTGCACCCACAGCACTTTTGACCTGACAGAGTCATTTGCGCACCATCAGGCAGTGCATCGATGAACGGGCTAAACCATTCCGCTGAAGGAGTGCGTTGACTTTACGAAGTGGCAGCATCTTGAATGATGGCAAGCCCCTTTCAATGCGCCGTGGCCCGGTAGGACTTGTGAAAAAAAACGCGCCTTGCGACGCGTTTTTTCTTTCTCCACGTGACGAGTATCAGCTCGTCGGAGCGTACGTAGACTGCATGGCAGTGGTCGCATCGCTGACCGCGCAACCCGTAGCGGCTCCACATGGACCCGCAGAAACTACGGCACCACCCGCCGAAGTTCCGGCGTAGGCAGTCTTGCCCTTGATCGATCCGGAGCCAACGCGATAGTAGCTGCCGCCATCTTCCCCGGTTACGTGGGTGTTGGCAGAACACTTGGCCGTAAAGGTCGACTTCACGAAATTCTCGGTCGTGACCGTGCTTAGTGCAGCAGCGGTAGCGTTTCCTGCCGTACCGGAACAAAAAACCTGAGTCGCGGCGCTATGCGCGGAGACCGCAGACACCGCCAAAACCGACGCCAAAATTACTTTTTTCATGGTGTGCTCCTCAGGACGTCGAATTGGTGATGGCCAGGGTCATGACGTTTTTGGCGTCCGACTGAGCCGACTTGTCTTCAGCCTTCTTCGTGTACTCGCTGAATTGCGGGATCGCAATTGCAGCGAGAATACCGATAATCGCAACCACGATCATCAGCTCGATCAGGGTAAAACCCTTTTGTAGCTGTTTCATTCGTATTCTCCTATTCAGGCGCGACGGTCGTCGCTGAGCTTATCCAGCAAGATATATACCAAGCGAAGGTCCCGTGACTGGCCCAGCAGGCCGACGATGCAGGAAGCACAGTTTGCAATCGTGACGAAAATTGTCAGTCGACCGCGATTAACGTCACTCGCACCGACCGAAAATCGCCGTCTCGCCAGCGCCGACTCTCGCGGGAATCAACCCTCAAACAGAGCCGCCTCGTTGACTTTATCGATCTGCCCTGCGTCGAGGAATTGCTCGGCGTAGCGCCGATAGACTCCCTGCCTGACAAAAACTTCGAACAGGTCGGGGTCGATATGGCCATTCGACCGGAACTTGGCCATGATGCCCATTGCCTGCGACAACTTCATTCCAGGCTTGTATGGACGATCACGAGCAGTCAGCGCCTCGAAAATGTCGGCAATGCCCATCATCCTCGCCTGCAGAGACATCTGTTCGCGCGTCAACCCCTTCGGATAGCCCTTGCCGTCCATGCGTTCGTGATGCCCGCCCGCATACTCGGGCACCCGGGTCAGATGCTTCGGCCAGGGTAGCTGCTCCAGCATCTTGATGGTGGCGACGATGTGGTGGTTGATGATGTCACGTTCCTTCAGCGTCAGCGTCCCGGCACGGATGGTCAGGTTGACGACTTCGTCGGCATTGAGGAATTCGGTTTCAATGGCATCGACATTGCGCCACTTGCGGCTGCTGCCAATCTTGCGCACGCGTTCCAGGTCGGCTTCCTGCATTGCCTCGCCACCGATATTGGCCTTGCGCAGGAACTCCCGGTCGTCATCGAGCACCCGCACTTCGTCGTGATAGGCAGCCCATATCTTTGCATCGGCGGGACTGTCCATATCGCCACGCAACTCCAGTTGCTTGCGCAGTGCATGAATTTCCGCATCGCGCTTGAGCACTTCGAAGCGGGTATCGATCAGATGTATCCGATCGAAAATGGTCTGCAGCTTGGTCGCCTTGTCGACCACGTGTACCGGAGTGGTGACTTTGCCGCAATCGTGCAGCAGGCCAGCAATCTTGAGTTCGTAACGGTCCCGCTCGTCCATCTTGAACGAAGCCAGCGGGCCTTCCCGGATGGCGTCCGCCCCCTCGGCCAGCATCATCGTCAGTGCCGGCACACGCTGGCAATGGCCACCGGTATAGGGCGACTTTTCGTCGATGGCGAGGTTGATCAGGTTGATGAAGGACTCGAACAGTTCTTCCAGCTGGCTGATCAGAAGCCGGTTGGTCAGTGCGATCGCTGCCTGCGAAGCCAGCGATTCGGCCAGACTCTGGTCGGCCGAGGAAAAGGCCTTTACCTCGCGCGTAACCGGATCCTGTGCATTGATCAGCTGCAGCACACCTATGATCTCGCCCTCGTGGTTCTTCATCGGCACCGTGAGGAAAGACTGCGAGCGATAGCCGGTTCGTTCATCGAAACTGCGGGTTCCGGAAAAATCGAACCCGGCTTCCGTGTAGGCGTCGGCGATATTGACCGTCTTGTCGTGGATGGCCGCATAGGCCGCCACCATCGAGTCGTTGGACTTGCCCTCGCCGTTGACCAGCGGCAGGTTGGGAAAATTGATGGCGTTGCCGGTGGTGCCGCCCATCGCGATATGCAGCGAGTCGGTGCGCAGGATCTCGAAACGCAAGGCGCGACCGTCATCGGTCATGCGGTAGAGGGTCCCGCCATCGGCGTGGGTGATGGTCTTGGCTGCGATCAGGATCGACTCCAGCAGCCGGTTGATGTCGCGCTCCTTGGAGAGCGCGGCACCAACGGCATTGAGCTGCTCGAGGCGGCGAAACAGATCGCCAGAGTTATCCATGACTACGCTTCCCGCAGGGCCGCCCCAAGGGGGGGCGCCCCCTCGGTGGGCAGCGAACGCATGTGAGCGTGGGGGACCATAATCTTCCTTACTTGATGCAGACGGCGCGCACCTGCTTGAGGTCGGTTACGCCCTGCAGCGCCTTTTCCAGCCCGTCCATCTTCAGCGTCAACATGCCGTCCTCCAGCGCCTGGGCGAACAGTTGCACGACACGGGCATGCTCCTGGATCAGCTTCTTCAGCGGCTCGGTGCCGATCATCAGTTCATGCAGGCCGACGCGCCCCTTGTAACCGCTGCCACCGCAGGTGTCGCAGCCCTTGGCCCGCGTAAACACAAGGTGGCCATCCTTGCCGTAGTCCTTGATCAGGCGCTCGAGAGTCGCCGCGTAGGCAGCGTCCTTGTCCTTGATGAAGGGCGCGGTGCTTTCCAGTTCGCTGCAGTATTCCTTCATGAACAGGCGGACTTCATCGGCATCGGGGGTGTAGGACTCCTTGCATTTGCAGAGCCGCTTGGCCAGACGCTGGGCAAGAATCCCGAGCAGGGCGTCGGAGAAGTTGAAGGGATCCATGCCCATGTCGAGCAGGCGGATGATTGATTCCGGCGCACTATTGGTATGCAGGGTGGCGAACACCAGGTGGCCGGTGAGCGACGCCTCGATACCGATGCCCGTGGTTTCCGCATCGCGCATTTCGCCCACCATGATGATGTCCGGGTCGGCCCGCAGGAAGGCCTTCATCACCATCGGGAAGTCCATCACCTTCTTATTCACCTGAACCTGGCGCAAGCCCTTCTGGGTGATTTCGACCGGATCCTCGGCGGTCCAGATCTTGGTATCCACGGTATTCAGGTAACCCAGCACGGAGTGCAGCGTGGTGGTCTTGCCGGAACCGGTCGGGCCGCAGACGAAGAACAATCCATAAGGCTTGGAAATCGTTGCTTTGAGCTTGACGAGGTTGGTCGGCAGCACGCCCAGCTTGTCCAGCGGAATCGGTTCGCCACCGGCAAGGATACGCATGACGACGTCTTCGACACCACCGGTCGATGGAATCGTCGCTACCCGCAGTTCGATGTCGAGCGGACCGTACTTCTTGAACTTGATCTTGCCGTCCTGCGGTTTGCGGCGCTCGGCGATGTCGAGATCGCACATGATCTTGAGGCGAGCCACCATGGCATTGCGGTAGCTGGCCGGAACCTCAATGTACTTCTGCAACGAACCATCGCGGCGGAAGCGGATCAGCACCTTGTCCTTGCCAAGTCCGGGCTCGATATGAATGTCCGAAGCGCCCATCTGATAGGCGTCAACGATGATCTTGTTGACGAGCTTCACCAGTTCGTTGTCGGCCGCCGCGGAAATGTCGTCGCTGGCGTTGCCTTCGCCATCCATGTCTCCCTCGTCGAGGGTCGACAGCAGATCGCCGACGGAGCTGTCATCCGTGTACCCGGGAACCCCCGATGCACCGAACAACAGATCGAGCATCTGTACATACTCGTGGTTGGTGGTCACCCGATAGACCACTTTCCCTCGGGGGAAAACGTTGTTGACGATACGCGAACCCTTGACCTGTTCAGGATCGAGGCAGACCACCATGATGCCTTCGGAACTCTCCTCCACCGGAGCCCACTTGCTCTGCTCCAGAAAGTCCCGCTTGAGGTTCTTCAGCAGATCCGCCGGCTTGATTCGATCCGAACGGAAGGGCTCATAGGGCACGTTGAAGAACTTGGCCAGCGCGGCGCCCAGCGCCGGGTGCTTGACCTGGAACTCATTGACCAGGACTTCCTCGATATCGAGATTCTTGCGTCGCGCGGTGCGCGTTGCCAATTCCAGTTCCTGCGCCGAAATGACGGCATCCGACACCAGGAAGTCGTACTTCGTCTTGACCGCCTGCGCCGGCTTGCTGCGCTGGGTGAAGGCAATCGCCAGCGTCTCGCAAAGCCCCTTGACACCGTCCATTGCAACTGCAGCGAATGGTGTGCCGGCCTTGTTGTTGATGATCTGCACGACGCCGAGCAGTTCCGCACTCTGCGCATCGACAACAGGCGCCACCAGCATCTGTTTGGTGCGGTAGCCGGTGCGCTTGTCCACCTCCTGCAGGAAACGCAAAGACGGATTGATCGCCTTCAATTCCGCTTCGTCGTAAACGTCGCGGATATTCACGGTTTTCTTGGACAGCGCCACATGGCCGGCGATGCTCTGGTCGGCGATCGGCAGGCGCAGATCCTTGAACGAATTCAGGCCGGTCTTGACCTTGGATACTATCGACGCCTTGTCGTCTCCGACGGTGTAGATGGTCAATCGATCCGCGTTGAACAAGCTGCAGATCTCGCCGGAGAGTTCCAGCATGATCTCGTCGATATTGGCAGTGGCATGAATCTTGTTCGTGACGACTTGCAGGTTCGTAAAGAACGCAAGTCGGGTATCCACATCGGATGCGTTGCTTGTAGCTGGAACGGCACTCATACGGCTGACTCCATGACACCAGTGTGCGCCCGCATGCCACCATCGAGCAGTACCGCATTGAACCCACGCTGTGAAAGCAGAAATGCGGCAGCGGAACTGCGGCGCCCGGTCTGGCAATAAACTATGTATTCAACGGAAGGGTCCAGCGCGGCGGACGCCTGGCGAATGTCGTCGAGCGGAATGTTGATGGCACCCGGAAACCCGTCGTTGCGGTACTCGGCAGCAAACCGGACGTCTATCCAAATTGCGCCTGCGGCCACCCGCCGCTCCGCTTCCACGCCGGAAACCTTCTGCAACAAGGGCGCACGCAGCAATTCGTTGAAGTCGTCTTTGGAAAGGCGCAGCAACACGCCATCCGTTTTCATCACTACCGTCGCATTGCGCACCGTGTCCGCAACCAGTGCCTCTTCGCCGAATGCATTGCCTGCCTTCAGCTCGGCCAGTTCCATGGAAGATCCCGCAACGAGCCGGGATACCTTGCAACGCCCGCTTTCGATCAGGTAATAAAAATCGCCGGCCCCACCCTGCTCGATAATTGTTTGGCCACGCTTTACATTAACCCGCTTGAATTTGCCGAGCAAGGACTGGATATTCGCCGGCGGCAGGGATGCGAACGCACCAACCGTCAGATTATCCAGCGCAAACATTCCCGACATCATGCGCCAATCGGTCGGCTCGCCCCCCGCCAGCGCTCTCGAAGCCGGCACGGCGAGCTGGTTCCAGGTCAGTACGATATCCAGCGTGTCTTCTTCAAGGGCCAGCAGTTCCACATCGGTAATTGCCTTGCTCTTTCGCGGCACCTTTCCGCTGCGAGCGAGCGGAGCCGCAGCGAGATCATGCCCCCCCACCAATACACGAGTGGTCCCATCGGGCAGACTGGCAAGAAGTTGGCCACTTATCAGGTACACCACCTGCCCGCTCCAGTCTGAAGCACGAAACGGATCGAGGTCGCGTGCGAAAGGATAGGTGGAACAACGTGGCAGCAACTCGTGCAATCCTTCGCTGCGCAGCGACATCAGCGGTTGCAGACGACCCAGAAGTTCAGTGGTCACCGTGATCGACATCGTCAAAACTCGAACAGCTGGTTGTTTTGCAGCATACCGGGGCGAAACTCTCCGATACAGTCCTCGATCTCCTGCATGGTCAATTCGATCTGGCCCGGCTTCAGATGGGTGATGAACACCTCAGCATCACGCTGCAGATTGGTCAGTTCCTCCAGAAGCATGCTTGGACAGAGATGAAGTGACGCCACTGCAAGGCGCTTCTCGCCATTTGAAAATGCGCACTCGATGATCAGGTAGCGAAGGTTTCGCATCTGATTTACCTGTTGCCAGAGTTCCGGGCATGGCCCCGTATCCCCTGTGAATACAAGGCTCGCATTGCCCGAATCGAGTTGGTAACCCACCGCAGGCACGGTATGGTTGGCCGGCAGCGGTATGACCTTGCGCCCGTCTAGATCGATCGCTTCTCCGACACGGATGGGCGAAAAACGCATGAAAGGCTTTTCCGGTGTCGGGATCTCGCTGAAATCCGGCCAGATTGCCCAATTGAAGATATGGGCACGAATGATTTCCAGAGTCGCCTCCGTGGCATGCACGGTGACAGGGCGATTGCGCATGTCGCCCACCGTGTCGACCATGAATGGCAATGACGCCAGGTGATCAAGGTGAGAGTGTGTAATAAATACGTGATCGATCTGGGCAAGCTCGGCGATCGCCAGGTCGCCGACTCCGGTACCGGCATCGATCAGAATGTCGTTGTCGACGAGCAAGGAAGTGGTACGTAGATGGCGTCCGCCAATTCCACCGCTGCAGCCGAGGATGCGTACCTTCATAGTTTCTACTTTGTTTCGAAAATGGTAACGCCGTCCCAATTTTCGCCGGGCGGTTCCTTGCGCAAATGCTCCACGCGCTTGATGTACAGCTCATAAAGATAACGGGGCTTCATGCGCTGAAGATTCATCAGCGTCAGTTCCGCCTGATCCCAGTCCTGCGAACGATACGCGCGGAGAGCCTGATTCCACAACTTTATCTCTTCCATATCCTCGCGGGACACCTTGCCGTCCTCGCCAACCGGCTCATAGATACCGACCGGGTCTTCCTTGCCCTTTACCCTCACTCGATCAAGCTCGCGAAACACGAATTCCTTTTTCAGCAACTCACGCGTGGATTCGCCGACGATGAAACCAACGCCATACTGCTTGGTGATGCCTTCCAGCCGGGAACCCAGATTGACCGCATCTCCCATGACCGTATAGGACTGGCGCACGGGCGACCCCATGTCACCGACTGTCATAGGCCCTGTATTGACGCCGACGCCAATCTTGAGTTCGGGCCAGCCACGCGCCACCAAATCCTTGTTCAGCTCATGCAGCGCAACATCCATCTCCAACCCGGTAAGGACCGCGTTCCTGGCATGCTCCGGATCATCAACCGGGGCACCCCAGAAGGCCATGATGGCGTCGCCGATATATTTGTCAAGCGTACCCCGATGCTTGCGCACTACCAGCGTCATCGCACCGAGGTACTGGTTCATCAGGGTCGCCAGTTCTTCCGGTTCCAGGCCTTCGGAAATCGTCGTAAATCCGCGTACATCGGAAAACAGTACCGTAAGCTCGGCTTTGCGCCCTGCCATGCTGTAATTTTCGGGATCGCGACTCATCTCCTCGACAAGCTCCGGAGGAACGTACTGTCCGAACAAACCCGTAAGCTGGCGCTTGGTGCGTGATTCGACGAAATAGCCCCATGACATGTTCATCGCGTAAAGCAGGGCCACCGCTATCATGCCATTGGCAAGAGGCAGCACTACATTTGAGACATGCCAGAACCCGAAATTGACGCTGAGCAGCAACAACAGCACGATACCGCCGACGACGGTGGCCCGGAACGGCGAAAGCATCGGCAACAGGAACACCATGACGCCGCCGGCAATCAGGACAAGGAGCACGTCGGCACCAAGAATGTAGGGGGGTTTGTGCTTGATGGTCCCAGACAGCATTCCGGCGATCAGGTTGGCGTGGACTTCAACTCCGGCATAGGCAGCACCAACAGGGGTCGCCCGCAAGTCCATCAGTCCAGGCGCAGTGGTACCGATCAGGATAACCCGCCCTTCAAGCTGATCTTTGGGTACCCGATCGTTAAGGACATCAGTAATCGGGATGTACGGGAAGCTCCCCTGGTAGCCGCGATAGGGAATCAGCGTCGCCGCATTTTCATCGACCGGGATGCGCATTTCAGCACCATCGGCTGTTTTCAGCGCAAGCCATTCCATCGCGGCATAGGAACCGGGCGTCTTTTCCGGGTAACCCGGCGTAACGGTTGGATTGCCCAGCAAATTGCGCACCATCGCCAGTGACAGTGACTCGTAGTATTGGCCATTGTGCTCGACCAGCAGCGGCACGCGGCGCGAAGTCCCGTCAATATCGACCAAGGGATTGAAGTGCCCGGCACCGGCCGCGGCTTTCTGAAACTCCGGCAGGTTCCCGCCATAACTGACCCATTGCGTAAATGCAATGCGACGACCGGCAAATGTACCGGCAGGAAAAGTCGGCTGTGGCGCAGCACCGGAATTGACACCACCTTCCTTGCTGGAAAAGTAGTAGCCGAGGATGGCAGGGCGATTCTTCAGGGCTGCAGCGAAGCGGGCATCGTTATCGAGTTGTGGCCGCAACTCGCGCAAAGTTGCCTGGAAGCCCGGCACATCCTTCAACTCCTTGGCGGCCAGGGACTCGAGCGACTTGAGTCCGGAACTGTCGTCCGGTTCGGCAAACACCACGTCGAATCCGACCAGTCGAATGCCGTAGCGATCGAAGAGCTTGTCCATCAGGGTCGCGAGCTTGTCGCGCCCCCAGGGCCAGCGCCCCTGCTCGGCCAGCGATTTCTCGTCGATATCAAGAATCACGACCCTCGGATCAAGGGTCTTGGGCATGGTCAGGCGTACCTTGACATCATAGATAAGCGAGTCCATGTGATTGATGAACGGAATCTGGTAGACGCGCGCCGAATGGCCGAGCAGAACCAGAAGGATCAGGAGGCCCAGTCCGTAGCGGGGAAGGTACTGTTTCAAGAGATCACCTGCGACCGTGCGTGTGCAGCATCAGCCCTTGAGGAAAAACTCCATTTTCGTACCGGCCAGTTCGATCACGTCATGATCGGCAAGCTGATGCGCCTGGGTGCCAAGCGCCGCCCCATTGACCACGGGGAAACTGGCACCTTCGACATGAGTAATGAAATAGCCATGTGGCCGACGCGCGATGACCGCCACCTGGACGCCCGGCTTGCCGAGCGTGGTAAGCGTCTTGACCAACTCCATCTCTTTGCCGGCGTTGCCGCCAGAGAGAATCTGGATTGCACCCAGAGGCAAGGCCGCGGCAGCCGGAGGCGGCGTCGGCGCCGGGTGGGGCGCCATACCAGGCGAGGTCGCGGTGTGGGCGGCAGGAGGCACCGAAGGAGGCGCCGAAGCCGCCGCAGGAGCCGCCGAAGCGACCGGAGGCGCCGCTTGCGGTGCGGGAGCGGCAGGCGGGGCCGAAGCCACGGCGCCAGGTCGCAGAATCATGGTCTTTTCGAAATCAGCCGAACCCGTTTGCTGCGGCAGTTCGCTGACATACTTGAGGCGGTACTTGCCCAGCTCGATCGTGTCCCCGTTCTTCAGGAAGTGCTTCTTCACCGACTGTCCGTTAACGAACGTGCCATTGGTGCTGCCCAGATCCTCAAGGAAGGAATCATTGAGTATGGTAATCACCACCGCGTGCTCACCGGAGATCGCCAGATTGTCAATCTGGATATCGTTGTGCGGCTTGCGGCCGATCGTGGTCCGCTCCTTGTTCAAGGGAATTTCCTTGAGCATCGTGGTTTCCATGCTGAGTATGAGCTTAGCCATTGTTTTCGTCCTTCGAGGTCACATCACTTGAACCAGGCCAGCAAACGGGACCACCAGCCGCGCTTTGCCGGATAGTCGCCCTTCACCTTGACCAGTATTACCGAAACGTTGTCGCGGCCGCCGTTGTCATTGGCCATCTGGATCAGTTGCATCGCGCACAACTCCAGGTTTGCCGACAGGGCTCCAAGAGTCATCGCGATTTCATCATCCTCAACCATGTCATTGAGACCATCCGAGCAAAGCAGGTACACGTCGCCCGGCAATACCGCGTGGTCGTGGATTTCGGCAGCCACTTCTGGATCGATACCGACCGCGCGCGTCACCAGATTCTTGTTTTGCGAATGGCGCGCCTGTTCGGCAGTAATCAGGCCGGCATCCATCTGCTCCTGCAGCAGCGAGTGGTCACGGGTGATCTGCTGGAAATCTTCGCCACGCAAGCGATACATGCGCGAGTCGCCAATGTGGCCAACCGTCACCCGGTTGTCGTGAAACACCGCAACGACCAATGTGGTGCCCATGCCCGCATACTGCGGCTGGCTTTGTGACGCCTGGTAGATGGCCCCATTGACACGGGCCATTTCCGCCACGAGCGTTGTCTGCGCCCAGGATTGGCCGGAGGCGTCCAGGCTGCTCGGCTCCCGTTCAAGGAAGGCTCGATCCAGTTCAGATCCGAGCAGGGCCGTGGCCATGCCGCTGGCCACCTCGCCCGCGTTGTAGCCACCCATGCCATCGGCCAGCACGGCAAACCCGCGCACCGGATTGGCGAGGACGGCATCCTCGTTGTTCGAACGCACCATGCCCGGATTGCTGCTGGCGACAATTTCCAGAACGGTGCTCATGTCCATGGTCACGCCCTCAAATACTGATATCGACGCCGGAATCGTCTGCGGCAGCGCCGCCGGTCATCGTCATGCAAGTACGAATGTCGCGCGCCAACTCGGCCCCAGTCTGGTAGCGAGCATCCGCGTCCTTGGTCAATGCCTTGTCAATGATGGCGACCACGCAATCCGGAAGATCTGGGTTGACCGTCCGAACGTCGGGATGCGGCTCGTTCGCAATGCGGAACATGAGCTGCGCCATCGAATCGCCTTCAAACGGCAACTTGCCGCAACTCATCTGGTAAAGCATCACGCCAAGCGAGAACAAGTCGGACCTGCCGTCGATCTTCTTGCCGGCCAGTTGTTCCGGTGACATGTAGCTTGGCGTGCCGAGCACCATGCCGGTCTTGGTCTTCGACGAGTCGGTGATCCGGGCAATGCCGAAGTCGGTTACCTTGACCTGATCGGATTCAGGCTCGTACATGATGTTGGCGGGCTTGATGTCGCGATGCACCACGTTGTTCTCGTGCGCATAGGACAAGGCATCGGCGACCCGCGCAACGATGCTCAAGACTTTCGGCAAGGGCATCAGGTTGCCCGCCTTCGAATACGGCACCAGATCCTTGCCCTTGAGGAACTCCATCGCGATGTAGGCGAGATCGTGTTCTTCGCCGGCATCGAACATGGTGACGATGTTGGCGTGATTGAGTCGCCCGGCCGTTTCGGCTTCGCGGAAGAACCTCTCCTTGACTTCGACCAGTTCGTCCGCCTCGAACTCCTGCGACAGCGCCATGGTCTTGATCGCGACCACGCGGTTGATCTTCGGATCGCGGCCCAGATAGACGACCCCCATTGCGCCCTTGCCCAACTCCTTCTCGATCTCGTAGCGGCCGAGCATCGGCTTCTCGACGTTGCCGGCGGTATCGATCAGGCTCGCGTTGCTGCGCCCGCCTCCGCCGCCACCGAGAATGACGGTCTCGGAGAGCTGCTTGGCGCGATTCACGCGGGATTCGATGTCGCGGAACTTCGGGTTGTAATCGAAGATGTAGCGGAACGCCGCCTCGGCCTTGTTGAACTGCCGCTTGCGTTCGAAGTCGAGTGCCAAGTTGTAGATGTTCTCCATGACCTGGTCATCTTTCGGACACTTGCGGAACTTGTCGAAGGCCATGTCGAGCTGGCCCTGGCCCTGGAAGGCCAGGCCGAGCATGCGGTTGGATTCGGCGGAGTCGGCATCGGATTTTTCCTTGCCGCGCTCCGTGACGACGAAACGTTTCACGGTCAGCAGCAGGTGGCCAACCAGCAGCAACGTGGCCGGAATCATCAGTTGCAGCCACATCAATTGCGTAGTCATCAGGACGAAATGAAGGGCGATCAAGGTGACCAGCAAGCCTACGGTGATGCCTGCCGCCAGGCCGGCCTTGATCTTGGGCAGCAGAGCGATAAGGTAGGCGGCGATCAGCAGGAACACCAGTTTTTCCACCCAGAAGCCCCAGGTCGGCGCGACGAAGAAATGCTCGGACAGCAGACTGGACACTGCATGGGCCTGCATCAACACGGCAGGCATGGTCGGATTGATCGGTGTGACGAATACGCTACCCACCGACGACGAGGTCGGGCCGATCAGGACGATCTTGTCGCGGTACTTGTCGTAGGGAATCTTGCCGCTCTTGACGTCGAAAAATGAATCCACCTGAAATGCAGGTTTCCCGCCTTCGCCATCCTTGTAGAAAAACGTCAGCATGCGCGAATCTATATCCGTGCCGATCTTGAGATTGCCCAATTTGACAGAATCACCCGCCGTGACCTGGATGTCGGCCACGTTTAGATTGTGGCTGCGCGCCGCCACCAAAAGCGACAGCGACGGATAGTTCTGGTCGAAATACGAAAGGACCAGCGGCTCGGTGCGAATTGCACCATCCACATCCGGCGTCACGTTCAGGTGCCCGATCACCCTGGCCACCTTGCCCAGCGGTTCGATCACCCCGGCATCGACCCCGAGCGTCGGATACGGTGGTGCTTCGCTGGCACCTGACAGCTTTACCGCATTCTTCTTGACGTAGTCGGGTAGATCCTTATCCGGCCGACCGACTGGTTCACCGAGCACAAAAAGCATCGGCAATGCCACATTGCCGGACTTGGCGAAGGCGTCCGCCAGGCGGCGGTCGGTATTCAATTTCCGGTCGGCTTCCAGCAAGATCGATTCGATCTGAGGGCAGGACGAGGGGGCCGGTTCAGCCACAGGTTCGGGTGCCGGCACCGGCACAGCCTCTCCGGTTGCAGGTGCCACGACGGGCGCCGGGACAGACACAGGAATGGTCACACCGCAGGTTTCGATCAGCTTGTTGATATACCCCAACCCCTGGTCGAGCTGTGGTTCGGAGTAGAACACCGTGGTGGCGATTACCTTGGCCTTGGCGGCGGCGAGCTTGTCCACCATGTCCGCCATGATCTCCCGCGACCACGGCCAGCGGCCGATGTTGTCCAGGCTGGGCTTGTCGATGGCGATGATTGCCACCTTGTCCGAAGGCGCGCGAGAGGCGGCGGCCACACCCATGTCATAGGCTTTGCGTTCGAGACCCTGTAGAAGATCCCCATTACCGAAGATCAGCACGACGACGCTGACCACCACACCGAAGAACCAGTCACTCTTCCAGAAGTCTGCCTTCTTCATCGGTCGTTACCCTGTGCAAGAGCCCGTATTAAAACAGGACAATAAGTCGAATTCTTACAGTCCCGCATCAAGTACGTCAATCAATTTCATGACATTCGTACATTTCAGGCAGGTTTTGTATCGATTGTATGCGTAAAAAAGCCGCTCCGGTTCGCGCCGGAGCGGCTTTTCTTGCCCGTTATCCCCGAATCGGGAGCGGGATGTTCTGCGTTCGCCGTGTCACCGGCGCCGACTTTCTTATTTCAGCAGTGCCTTGAGCAGTTTGGCCATTTCCGAAGGATTGCGCGTCACCGTGAACCCGCACTCCTCCATGATCGCCAGCTTGGCATCGGCCGTATCGGCCCCGCCCGAAATCAGCGCACCGGCATGGCCCATGCGCTTGCCGGCAGGTGCCGTGACGCCGGCGATGAAGCCGACGATGGGCTTCTTCATGTTGGCTTTGCACCAGACCGCGGCTTCCGCTTCATCCGGACCGCCGATTTCGCCGATCATGATCACCGCATCGGTATCCGGATCATCGTTGAAGGCGCGCATCACGTCGATATGCTTCAAGCCATTGATCGGATCGCCGCCGATACCGACCGCGGACGACTGCCCGAGGCCGATTTCGGTCAGTTGGCCGACCGCTTCATAGGTCAGCGTACCCGAACGCGACACGACGCCGATGCGGCCCTTGCGGTGGATGTGGCCGGGCATGATGCCGATCTTGATTTCGTCCGGCGTAATGAGGCCCGGGCAGTTCGGTCCGAGCAGCAGGGTCTTCTTGCCGCCCTTGGCTTCCTTGGCCTTCATCTTGTTGCGCACGACCAGCATGTCGCGCACCGGAATGCCTTCGGTGATGCAGATGGCCAGATCGAGGTCGGCTTCGCAGGCTTCCCAGATCGCATCGGCAGCGCCGGCGGGCGGCACGTAGATGACGGAAACGGTGGCACCGGTCTGGGCCTTGGCTTCCTTGACCGAACCGAAGATCGGGATGTCGAAAATCTTCTCGCCGGCCTTCTTGGGGTTGACGCCGGCAACGAAGCAGTTCTTGCCGTTGGCGTATTCCTGGCACTTCTCGGTATGGAACTGACCGGTCTTGCCGGTAATGCCCTGGGTGATGACCTTGGTGTCTTTATTGATGAATATGGACATGTTGGTTCCTTACTTGACGGCGGCGACGATCTTGGTCGCGGCCTCGGCCATGGAGTCAGCGGTGATGATCGGCAGACCGGAGTCCTTGAGGATCTTCTTGCCGAGGTCTTCGTTGGTGCCCTTCATGCGCACCACCAGCGGCACGCTGAGGTGGGTTTCCTTGGCTGCGGCGACCACGCCTTCGGCGATGGTGTCGCACTTCATGATGCCGCCGAAGATATTGACCAGGATGCCCTTGACCTTGGGGTTCTTGAGCATGATCTTGAAGGCTTCGGTGACCTTCTCGGTGGTGGCGCCGCCGCCGACGTCGAGGAAGTTGGCCGGCTCGGCGCCGAACAGCTTGATCGTGTCCATGGTCGCCATGGCCAGGCCGGCGCCATTCACCAGGCAGCCGATGTTGCCGTCGAGGCTGATGTAGGCCAGGTCGAACTTGGAGGCCTCGATTTCGTCGGCATCCTCTTCGTCGAGGTCGCGGTAGGCGACGATCTCGGGGTGACGATACAGCGCGTTGGAATCGAAGTTGAACTTGGCGTCGAGCGCCTTGATGTTGCCGTTGCCTTCGAGGATCAGCGGGTTGATTTCCGCCAGCGAGGCATCGGTTTCCATGTAGCAGGTGTAGAGCTTCTTCAGCGTATCCACCGCCTGCGCCAGCGAACCAGCGGGAACGCCGATGCCGTTGGCCAGTTCATTCGCCTGCGCGTCGGTCAGGCCGGCGGCGGGATCGACGAACACCTTGATGATTTTCTCGGGCGTCTTGTGCGCCACTTCCTCGATGTCCATGCCGCCTTCGGAGGAAGCCATCATGGCGACCTTCTGCGTGGCGCGGTCGGTCAGGGCTGCAACGTAGTATTCCTTCTTGATGTCGGCGCCTTCCTCGACCAGGAGACGATTGACCTTCTGGCCTTCCGGGCCGGTCTGGTGCGTCTTCAACTGCATGCCGAGGATCTGGCCGGCGTAGGTCTTGACCTCGTCCATCGACTTGGCCACTTTCACGCCACCGCCCTTGCCGCGACCGCCGGCGTGGATCTGGGCTTTGACTACCCAGACCTTGCCGCCCAGCGTTTCCGCTGCCTTGACCGCGTCGTCCACGGAAAAGCAGGGAATGCCGCGCGGAACTGTCACGCCGAATTTTTTCAGGATTTCCTTGCCCTGATATTCGTGGATCTTCATGCGTCTTCCTCGTTGTAGGTGCTGCGTTGATCTGAAGCCGGCATCAAGCGGCCATTGCGGTTGCCGGTCTTGTTGTCGCAGGGTCGGCAGTATCGCCGGGGGAACTGGTAAATCGTGCCGTCGCAAGGGCCTCGGAACCTGCCATGGCGCGGTTGTTGCGGCGCGGAATACTAACATAAGCACACTTAATCGAAGCTTACAAAAGACTGCTGCCCCCATGTCCGGCGTCCGGCAATTGACCTACTGACGGCCGCAGAGTTAATGTCGGACATCCGCTTCCGCCGGTCCTCGTCCACGATGAACCGCTCCCGCTACCTCCTCGCCCTCGACCAGGGAACGTCCAGTTCGCGCAGCATCCTGTTCGATACCCGCGGCCGGGTCGTCGCCCAGTCGCAACGCGAGTTCCGCCAGATATTTCCCCAGCCGGGCTGGGTCGAACACGATCCGCTGGAAATCTGGAACTCGCAGCTGGCAACGGCCCGCGAAGCACTCTCCAATGCCGGCATCAATGCAGCCGAGGTCGCCGCCATCGGCATCACCAACCAGCGCGAAACCACGCTGGTTTGGGACCGGCGCAGCGGTGCGCCACTGTGCAACGCCATCGTCTGGCAGGATCGCCGCACCGCGCCGGCCTGCGCGGACCTTGTAGCACGCGGCCTGTCGGACAAGCTGCGGGCGACGACGGGACTGGTGATCGATGCCTATTTTTCCGCCACCAAGCTGGCCTGGATGCTCGACAACATTCCCGGCGCACGCAATGCGGCACGGCGCGGCGAACTGGCCTTCGGCACGATAGACACCTGGCTGCTCTGGCAACTGACCGGCGGTGCCGTCCATGCCACGGACGTCAGCAATGCCGCGCGCACCCTGCTGTTCGACATCCATCGCAATCGCTGGGACGATAACCTGCTCGGCCTGTTCGACATTCCGCGCGCCATGCTGCCCGCGGTCCATCCCTCCAGCCACGCCTTCGGGCACACCACGACGGACCTTTTGGGCACCTCGATCCCGATCGGGGGTATCGCCGGCGACCAGCAAAGCGCGCTGTTCGGCCAGGCTTGCCATGCCCCGGGACTGGCGAAGAATACCTACGGTACCGGCTGTTTCATGCTGATGCACACGGGTGATCGCTGCCTCACCAGTGGCAACGGGTTGATCTCGACCAGCGCCGCGCAGATTTCGACAACGCCTCAGTTCGCCCTGGAAGGCAGCGTCTTCATCGGCGGAGCCGTGGTGCAATGGCTGCGCGACGGCCTGCAGGCGATACGCAGCAGCAGCGACATCGAGGCGCTGGCGAGCAGCGTGCCCGACAGCGGCGGCGTGATCTTCGTGCCGGCCTTCACCGGGCTCGGTGCCCCCTACTGGCAACCCGACGCGCGCGGCGCCATCCTCGGCCTCAGTCGCGGCAGCAGCGTCGCGCATATCGCCCGCGCGGCGCTGGAAAGTATCGCCTTCCAGAGCGCCGCCCTGCTGCAGGCGATGCGCCGGGACATGGCCGGCAGTGGCGGCGTCACCGAACTTCGCGTCGACGGCGGCGCCTGCGTGAACAACCTGCTGATGCAGTTCCAGGCCGACCTGCTGGGCATTCCGGTGGTGCGGCCGAAAGTCATCGAAACCACGGCGCTGGGTGCGGCCTACCTGGCCGGCCTGTCCTGCGGGATTTTTTCCGGGCTCGACGAACTGGCGGCGCACTGGCAGGTGGACCGGACCTTCCATCCGACCCTGTCGCGCGATCGCGCTGACGAGTTGATGCAACGCTGGGAGCACGCGGTGGCGCAGGCGACGCTGAAGTCGCCGTAGCGCCAGCGCCGACTTTTGAACTACCCTCGGCTCAACTACCGCGCCGGGTTTCCTGCAAGGTCTTGAGATCCGGCAGTTGCAGGCGCTTGCGATCGGGTTCGGCGACGGTCAGGGCTTCGACTTGCTGCATCGTGCCATGGCAGCGCCGGACAAGGTCGTGATAGACGCTGGTGCCCTCGACCTTCCAGTTCATTTCGAGTTCGGTCAGTTCGCGCATCACCTTGGCCGGCACTCCGCCGGCCAGCATGCGTGGCGGAATCTCGAGACCCGCCTTGACGAAGCTTTGCGCCGCAACGATCGCCGATTCGCCGACCACGGCCTTGTCCATCACCACGGCGTTCATGCCGACCATGCCGTTCCTGCGCACGATGCAGCCATGCAGGATGGCGCCATGGCCGATGTGGCCATCTTCCTCGATGATGGTGTCGCTGCCGGGAAAACCGTGCATCACGCAGCAATCCTGCACGTTGGCCCCGGCACCGATGAAGAGGCGGCCGAAATCGCCGCGCAGGCTGGCACAGGGTCCGATGTAGGCGCGCGGACCAATATGAACGTCGCCGATCAGCACGGCCGACGGATGGACATAGGCGCTCGGATCGACCACCGGCACGATGCCGTCGATTGCATAGACTTTCATTGGGGAACGCTCCGCAGGGACAGTGCGATATGATACATTTTCATTCTAAAATAATCCACGCTTCTGTGTCACAATCGAAACGCTGTCGTTCCAGCACAAATTCGGACTCGTGGTACGTTAGCGCGGTTGCAGGCTTTGCGCCGACGATACGACGCCGACAAGAATAGTCGAAGCCACAGCCCATCCCCCGGAGCCCAGACCATGACCTACCAGCACATCCTGTTTTCGCTCGAATCCGGCATCGCGCGCATCACCCTGAACCGCCCCGACCGGCTCAACAGCTTCAACGTCGACATGCACATGGAACTGCGCGACGCGATCGCGCGTAGCCGTGACGGTGACGTCCGCGTACTGCTGCTGACCGGCGCCGGCCGTGGCTTCTGCGCCGGACAGGACCTCGCCGACCGCAACGTCTCGGCCGATGCCGCGCCGGTTGACCTCGGCCATACCATCGAGACCTACTACCGGCCGCTGATCCTCAGCCTGCGCACACTGGAAATGCCCGTCATCTGTGCCGTGAACGGGGTTGCCGCCGGCGCCGGCGCGAGCATCGCCCTGGCCTGCGATATCGTCCTCGCGGCGCGCTCGGCCAGCTTCATCCAGGCCTTCTGCAAGCTCGGCCTCGTACCGGATGCCGGCGGCACCTGGGCGCTGCCGCGTCTGGTCGGCAATGCGCGCGCCATGGGATTGGCGATGTTGGGCGACAAGCTCTCCGCCGAGCAGGCCGAAAGCTGGGGCCTGATCTGGAAATGCCTCGACGACGACAAGCTGATGGCCGAGGCCGAACGACTGGCCGTGCATTTCAGCAGCGCGCCGACCAAGGGCCTGGCGCGCACCAAGCAGGCGATCTATGCCAGCGGCGGCAACACGCTGGAACAGCAGCTCGACCTCGAACGCGACTGCCAGCGCGAACTGGGTTTCGGGCCCGACTATCGCGAAGGCGTCGCCGCCTTCATGGCAAAGCGCAGCCCTTCATTCACCGGAAAGTAATCTATGACACTGACACCCCAGCAAGTCGCCGAGCGCTGCACGGCCATCATGTGGCCGGACGACCATGCCGCCCAGGGACTGGGAATCGTCATCACGAGCACCACGCCCGGCGGCGCCACCGTCACCATGAAGGTACGCCAGGACATGGTCAATGGCCACGGCATCTGTCACGGCGGCTTCATTTTCGCCCTCGCCGACACCAATTTCGCCTACGCCTGCAACAGCTTCAACCACAGGGCGGTAGCTGCCGGCGTGGACATCAATTTCGTTGCGCCGGCACATCTCGGCGATACACTGACGGCCGTCGGCAGTGCGCGCCACCAGGGCGGCCGCAGCGGCATCTACGACATCGAGGTCACGAACCAGGACGGCAAGACCATCGCCATCTTCCGCGGCCGCTCCACCCGCATCAAGGGCCATTTCTTCGACGAAAGCACCGAATCATGAGCGAACAAGCCTTCATCTGCGACGCAATCCGCACACCCATCGGCCGTTACGGCGGCACGCTCGCCGGCATCCGCACCGATGACCTCGCGGCGCTGCCGATCAAGGCGCTGATGAAACGCAATCCCGGCGTCAATTGGGAGCAGGTCGAGGACGTGATCTACGGCTGCGCCAACCAGGCCGGCGAAGACAATCGCAACGTCGCGCGCATGGCGGCGCTTCTTGCCGGACTGCCGGTGGCGGTTCCCGGCTCGACGATCAACCGCCTGTGCGGCTCCGGCATGGATGCGGTCGGTACGGCAGCACGCGCGATCAAGGCGGGCGAAACGACGCTGATGATCGCCGGCGGAGTTGAAAGCATGAGCCGCGCGCCCTTTGTCATGCCGAAGGCCGAAAGCGCCTTCTCGCGCAGCAACGCCGTATACGACACGACCATCGGCTGGCGTTTCGTCAACAAGCTGATGAAGGCGCAGTACGGCATCGATTCGATGCCCGAGACCGCCGACAACGTCGCCGCCGAATTCGGGATCGGTCGCGCCGAGCAGGATGCCTTCGCGCTACGTTCGCAGCAGCGCTGGGGCGCGGCCAACGCCGCCGGTTTGTTCAAGAGCGAAATCGCGCCGGTCGAAATCGCGCAGAAGAAGGGCGATCCGAAGATATTCGACACCGACGAGCATCCGCGCACCGACACCACCTTCGAACAACTGGCCAAGCTCAAGGGCATCAACGGTCCCGAACTGACGGTCACGGCCGGCAACGCCTCGGGCGTCAATGACGGCGCCTGCGCCGTGTTGCTGGCTTCCGAAGCCGCTGCCAAGGCCCACGGTTTGACGCCGAGGGCGCGCGTGGTGGCGATGGCCACGGCCGGCGTCGCACCGCGCATCATGGGCTTCGGCCCGGCGCCGGCGGTGAAGAAACTGCTGGCGCAGACCGGCTTGCGCCTGGACCAGATCGACGTCATCGAACTCAATGAGGCCTTTGCCGCACAGGGGCTCGCCGTCACCCGCGACCTGGGGCTGGCCGACGACGATGCCCGCGTCAACCCGAACGGCGGCGCGATCGCCATCGGCCATCCGCTGGGCATGAGCGGCGCACGCCTGGTCACCACGGCGACCTATCAGTTGCATCGCACCGGCGGACGTTACGCACTGTGCACGATGTGCATCGGCGTCGGACAAGGCATCGCAATGATCATCGAAAGGGTCTGAGGCTCTGGCCGCGGACCACTTCTCCGGCCACGCTGCGGATTACGCCAAGGCCCGGCCGTCGTATCCGCCCGAACTCTTCGCCTGGCTGGCGCGGCAGTGCGTGGAGAAAGACCTGGCCTGGGACTGCGGCACCGGCAATGGCCAGGCCGCACGGGCGCTGGCGGAACACTTCCGCCGCATCCATGCCACGGACCTGTCGGCCGAGCAGATCGCCCAGGCCACGCCCGATCCGCGCATCGACTACCGTGCGGCACCGGCCGAGGCCAGCGGCTTGCCCGAGCGCAGTTGCAGCCTCGTCACCGTGGCGCAGGCCTTGCACTGGTTCTGTGGCGACCCGTTTTACACCGAAGTCCGCCGCGTCCTGAAGCCGGGCGGGATACTCGCCGCCTGGACCTACACCTTGCTGCGCGGCGAACCGGCGTTGAACTCGATCGTCGAGGATTTCTACCGCCACACCGTCGGCCCCTGGTGGCCACCGGAAAGACGCTGGGTCGACCTGGCCTACCGCGACATGCCGTTTCCCTTTGCCGACCTCGCCACCCCCGATTTCGAGATCCGGCTGGAATGGACTCTGGACGACCTGCTGGCTTACCTGCGCACCTGGTCGGCCACCCAGCGCTACATCAAGGAAAAGGGAAGCGATCCCTGCATCGAACTCGGCGAACGCCTTCTTTCAGTCTGGCCCAAACCGGATGACAGGAAGTCCATAATCTGGCCCATTGCGCTGCGCTGCGGGAGAGTCGAATGAACACACCGAACACCCAACCGGTAGCCACCTCGGTCGCCACCTCAGTGGCGACACTGGGCGGCGGCTGCTTCTGGTGCCTGGAAGCTGCGCTGCTGCAACTGCGGGGCGTCGAATCCGTCGTCTCCGGCTATGCCGGCGGCGCGATGCCGGATCCGGACTATCGCAGCGTCTGCGGCGGCGACACAGACCATGTCGAGGTGGTCGAGGTCCGCTTCGATCCAGCCGAGATCGATTACCGCACGCTGCTGCTGGCCTTCTTCGCCATCCACGATCCGACCACTCCGGATCGCCAGGGCAACGATGTCGGAACCCAGTACCGTTCAGTGATATTTACCCATGACGCGGAACAGGAAAAAATCGCCCGCGACCTGATCGCCGAGCTTGCCGGCCAGAAAATCTGGCCCGACGCCATCATCACCGCCGTATCGCCAGCGCCGACTTTCTGGCGCGCGGAGGATTACCACCAGAACTACTACGCCAACAATCCGCTGCAGGGCTACTGCCAGGCGGTTGTCGCACCCAAGGCAGCCAAGTTGCGCAAGGTATTTTCCGGACGCCTGAAGAACGCCTGAGCCCGCTATTCCGCGTCAGGCTGTTCCGCCGGTACCGAACCGGCAAAGGCCGGCAGTGTCAGGCACTGTTGATGGATGCGCATCACGGTCGGTACGTGATCAAGGCGGCAATTGAAACGTTTTGCATTGAAGATCTGTGGAACCAGCAGCACATCCGCCATGGTCGGCGCATCACCATGGCAATAAACTCCGGTGCGCGCGTCGCCGGCCAGCATCGCCTCTACCGCTTCCAGTCCGGTTTCAACCCAGTGCCGGTACCAGGCATTTTTCTGCTCGTCCGTCACGCCCAGGGTTTTGGACAGATAGCCGAGGACACGCAGGTTGTTGAGCGGATGAATCTCGCAGGCAATCGACAGGGCAATCGAGCGAACCCGCGCCCGACCGGCCGCATCGGCTGGCAGCAGCGGGGGTTGCGGTCGGGTTTCCTCGAGGTATTCGATGATGGCCAGCGATTGCGTCAGCACCCGTCCATCGTCCTCCTGCAACACGGGCACCAGCGCAGCCGGGTTCAAGGCCCTGTACTCGGTACCGAATTGCTGGCCGCCATCCTTCACCAGGTGAACGGGGATGTAATCGTAACCCAGCCCCTTCAATGACAATGCAATTCGCACGCGAAAACTTGCCGAGCTGCGAAAGTAGCTGAATAGCTTCATGGATATCCCGGGAACGGTTAATTGGGGGGATTGCCGGTGCCTGCTCCGGCTGCGCGTGCCGCAATCACTGGTACTAGAATAGCAGCACTTCAGCGCCTTTCGGAACCCGATGCCGACCACCCTGGCCACCATTTTTTCCTGCTGCGGAAGGCGTCTCGGCCGCGTCGCGCTATTGCTTTTTCTGGTGCCGGCGCTGTCGCTGGCCGCCGCCCCGCCCTCCGAACTCAAGAGATCCGAGACCCTGCAATTGGAACGGCTGGGCAAGGTATCCGACGATGAGCGCTCGGTGCTGCGCATCGAGTGGCGATCGGCATTGAGCGGCGTCGACGAATCCCGCCGCATGCAGGAAATCACGGACAAGTTGCGCGGCATGGAAGCCACCTTGGTCACGGTCAATGACCTGGTTCGCAGCATGCCGACTGAAAAGCGGGCCGCAACGCCGGCCGTGGTTGCCGCTGCCACCGAACCGGAAAGCGAATCGGACTGGCGACTCATGGCGGCCAACGTCGCGGCGCTGACGCTGGTAACGATATGGTGGTACGGGCGGCGCAGGACCCGCAACGCGAACGCGCCAGCGGATGAACGCGGGGATGGAGCGCGCGCCGAACCCGCGATGCGCATTGCCACGGCGCCGGCCGGTCCGGTCGCCGCGGCCACCGAACTGACATCGGTTGCCGAAACGGCTGCAGTGCCGCTCCCGGTGCCGCCCCGTCCTCAGGAGGTCGCGGTTCAAGCGCCGCCGGCCATCACCGACATGGAGGCGACGGTCATACTTCCCGCGCCGCCCGAAGCGACGCCTTCTGCCCCGACCGTTGCCGCAGACGAGCGGCCCGAGAGCGCCTCGCAGGCGACGCCGGACACGCCATCGCCGACCATCGATTTCGTCCTCGAAGAAGCGGACCCGGGAACCATCGTCGACGAGACTCCCGTCGCGGCAAAGACGGTGGCGCCTGCCCCCCCCAGGGCGGCAACCGACAGGAACCTGGAACCGACCCTGCAACTGGCCGAAATCATGTTGTCCATGGGACTGGAACAAGGGGCGGCGCAGGCACTGGTCGAATACACCGAAGCCAATCCGCGCCACGCCGTGTACCACATGCTCAAGCTGCTCGGCATCTACCGCAAGCGGGGACTGCACGATGAGTTCCTGGCGACTGCCGAAAAGCTGCGCAAGAACTTCAACATCCAGGCCGAAGACTGGGGCGCCAGTGGGCGTGGCGAGATTTCTACGCTGGAGAATTTCTCCCGGGTTGCCGAGCACATTCAATCGATCTGGAACAAGCCGGAGGAGTGCATTCCCTACCTGCGGCACCTGCTGGAGGACAACCGTGATGGCGCCCGTGCCGGATTTCCGCAATCCGTGGCCGAGGAAATGCTGTTGCTGGTCGAAATACTGAAGGGCGACCAGGGCGCCAATCAGGCCGCCGCGTAGCGCTCCACTTTCTGCTCGATGGCGCCGAAGATACTGGCGCCGCTGCGGTCGAACATTTCAATCCTGACGCGATCGCCAAAGTGCATGAACGAGGTCATTGGTTTGCCCGCTTCTATGGTTTCGTACATGCGCACTTCGGCAATGCAGCAATAGCCGACGCCTCCGTTGGCGACCGAGGACCCGAACAGCCCTCCTTGCTTGTTCGACACCGTGCCGGAACCAATGATCGAGCCAGCTTCGAGTTCGCGCGTCTTCGCCAGGTGCGCCATGAGTTGCGCGAAATTGAAGATCATGTCCATGCCGGCATCCGGCTTGCCGAAGGGCTGGCCATTGAGCGCGACGGCAAGCGGAAGATGCACCTTGCCGTCACGCCAGGCGTCGCCGAGTTCGTCCGGCGTCACCGCCACCGGCGAGAAGGCCGTGGCCGGCTTGGATTGCAGGAAACCGAAGCCCTTGGCCAGTTCGCCGGGAATCAGGTTGCGCAGGCTGACGTCGTTCACCAGCATTAGCAGGCGGATCTGCTTTTCGCACTGGGCAACCATCGCGCCCATAGCCACGTCGCCGGTGATGACCGCCACCTCGGCCTCGAAATCGATGCCCCAGGCCTCGTCGCCGGCCCAGATCGGATCGCGCGGGCCGACGAAACTGTCCGAGCCCCCCTGATACATCAGCGGATCGGTCCATAGCTCGGGCGGCATCTCGGCATTGCGCGCCTTGCGCACCAGCTCGATGTGATTGACATAGGCGGAGCCGTCCGCCCACTGGTAGGCGCGTGGCAGCGGACTATGGCAGGCAGCAGGATCGAAGTGCTCGGCATGGCGCGCGGCGCCGTGATTGAGCGCCTCATACACGGCCGCGAGCCTGGGTGCCGCTGCCTCCCAGTCGTCGAGCGCCGCTTGCAGGGTGGTGGCGATGTCGGCCACAGCCTGACAGCGCGCCAGGTCGCGGCTGACCACCACCAGCGTACCGTCACGACCTCCGCGCTTCAGCGTCGCAAGTTTCATTTGCCGCCCCAGGTCTTGTAGCTGCCGTCATGCATCCAGCGCGCATGCTGGGGCGCCTTTTTCGTCACCGCCCACTCGTTGATCATGTCCCACTTGACGTCGTCAAGGCGCCGCATCATCTCGGGCGTGTCGGTGTTGAAAGCAAGTTCGAGGCGGTGGCCGCTCGGGTCGAAAAAATAGATCGACTGGAACAGCGCATGGTCGGTCGGCCCCACCACTTCGATGCCGTCGGCCTCGAGCCTGGTCTTGGCCGCCAGCATCTCGTCCATCGAGGCGACCTCCAATGCCAGATGCTGGGTCCAGGCCGGCGTATTGGGATCGCGCCCCATCTCGGGCCGGGTCGGCAGTTCGAAAAAGGCGAGGATGTTTCCCGCGCCGGCATCGAGGAAGACATGCATGTAGGGATCGGCCTCGCCGGTCGATGGCACGGCATCCTCGGCAATCGCCAGGATGAACTTCATGCCCAGGTACTTGCCATACCACTCGACGGTTTGCTTCGCATCCTTGCAGCGGTAGGCGACGTGGTGCACCTTGCGGATCAGGTTCATGGTCATGGCTACACTCCTTTGCGGGCGACGGCCAGCGCTTCGCGCAGCGTCGCGATGTCGCCGATGTGATTGGCCAGCAGGAGGATCAGGCGGGCGTTGAGCAGTTCCGACTGCTCGTCGGACAGGTCGCGGTGCGCACCGATCAGGAGTTCATAGAAATCGTCGCCGGGAGAATAGGCGCTGAAATAGCGCTTGCCGGCTTCGGACAAATTCGGGTTCAGGTTCAGGGCCATCGCGGTCTCCAATCAATCCTGGCACGTCGCACGGGCAACGGCGGCACGAATCTTTGCGGCATCGAAGCTGCGCCAGCGCGCCGCCACATGCTGGTCGGGGCGTATCAGGTAAACGCTGCCGTGTTTTGCGTCATAGCGCTCGGCGGCGATACCGCGAACGTCATGCACACAAGGCAGGGACAAGCAGTTGCGGCAACCCGCGATACCAGCAGCGGCTCGACCGGAATGTCGCCGGTATCAAGCTGCGACAAGGCCGAGGTGTCGGTCGTCGCTGGGTCGTCGACGAAGATCATCAGCTGGAAGCGATTGCCGGTGCTTTGCAGCAGCCAGCCGGGTGCGCCGTCCTTTTCCACCGGTGCGTCGTCCATCGGCGCGCCCGGCAGCATGCGCCCGGCAAAAGCATCCTCGTCCTGCGTGTTGAGGCTGGAATCGACCAGGAATGACGGTACCGAGAGTCGCCCGGAATTCACCAGGCTGCGGCCAAAGGCGTGGTCTTTGGCGAGGCTCAAGGCGGCGTTGCGGAAGGTCCGGCTGGCGCGGCTCTTGGGCGTGATGAAATCGGTAGAGCGCGTCGAGTTCATCAGGTTCTCGTCGGCGGCGTAGACACGTTCTTCGCTATAGCTGTCGAGCAGCCGCTCCGTAGCCTTGCCGTCCATGACGAGCTTTAGCTTCCAACCCAGGTTGTCGGCATCCTGCAGACCCGAATTGGCCCCGCGTGCGCCGAACGGCGAAACCTGGTGCGCTGCGTCGCCGACGAAGAGCACGCGGCCGTGGTTGAAGCGACCCATGCGCCGGCACTGAAAAGTATAGACACTGACCCACTCCAGTTCGAACTCGCGTTCGTCACCCAGCATCGCCTTGATGCGCGGGATCACGTTCTCCGGCTTCTTTTCCTCGTCCGGATCGGCATCCCATCCGAGCTGGAAATCGATGCGGAAAACGCTGTCGGTCTGCTTGTGCAGCAGCACGGACTGGTTGGGATGGAAGGGCGGATCGAACCAGAACCAGCGCTCGGCGGGAAAATCGGCCTTCATCACCACGTCGGCGATCAGGAAGCGATCCATGAAGATCTTGCCTTCGACTTCCAGGCCGAGCATGCGGCGGACCGGGCTGCGCGCGCCGTCGGCGGCGATCAACCAATCGGCTTCGACCGCGTACATGCCGTCGGGAGTCTCGACTGTCAGCGTGACGCCCGTCGCCGACTGCGCCACCGAGACGATCTTGTTCTTCCAGCGCAGCTCGATGCCTGGACGCGAGGCAACACGGTTCACCAGGTACTCTTCGAGGTAGTACTGCTGCAGGTTAACCATGCCCGGGCGATGGTGGTCGGGTTCGGGTACGAGGTTGAAGTTGTACACCTCCTTGTCGCGGAAGAAGGTGCGGCCGACGTTCCACGACACGCCCTTGGCGCAGACCGCGTCGCCGACGCCGTAGCGGTCGAGGATTTCCAGCGCGCGCTTGGCGTAGCAGACGCCGCGCGAGCCGATCGAAACCGTGTCGTCCTCGTCCAGCAGCAGCACCGGAACGCCCTGCAAGTCCAGGTCCAGCGCCATGGCAAGGCCGACGGGGCCGGCGCCGATGACGACAACGGGGACCTTCAGGACCCTGCCGCTGGCGATCTCGGGCGCGACGCGATAGTCATATTTCGGATAGGCATAGGTCTTCAGCATTGGCCACCCCGCCTCAGACGGCCTGCAGGGCATGCCACATCTGCTGGTCGCGCTCGGCCGTCCAGATGCGCGGATCGCGGATGCCCGACGCCTCGTCGTGGGCACGGGTCACGTCAAAAGGCAGGCAGTGCTCGTAGATGAACACCTGGCCGAACTTCGGATCCATCGCCTTGCGCGTATGCGTCATGCAGGCGGCGAGGTCCATGCCCTGGGCCACCGCTTCCTTGGCGCTGCCATATAGCGTCGAGACGAAGTCGCGCGTATAGCCCAGGCCCCGCTGCACCTGCTCGGGATTCAGCAGCGCCGGGCCGCGACCCGGGATCAGCTTTTCCGGCTTCAAGGCCGCAAGTTTGTCCAGCGTCGCCGGCCAGTCGGCAAGGTAGGCATCGCCCGTGTAGCAGGCGGCGTCGGCTTCCACCAGGTCGCCGGAAAACAGGATCCTCTGCTGCGGCAGCCAGACCACGGTATCGCCCTTGGTGTGGCCGCGTCCCGGGTGCCAGATTTTTACTTCGAGGTCTCCCATCCAAAGCGTCAGCTCGCCATCGACGACCAGGGTCGGCCAGGTCAAGCCGGGCACGCTCTCGACGGCATTGAACAGGCGCGGGAAGCGGCCGATCTCGGAATCCATGTCCTGCTGGCCGCGCTCGACGATCAATTCGTACGTGGGCTTGGATGCGATAACCTCCTGCAGGCCGTGCTGTTTGTAGCCCGAGGCGCCGAGCACACGCACCGCGTGGTAGTGGGTCAGGGTGACATACTTGATCGGCTTATCCGTGATCTGGCGCACATGGCGCACCACGTCCTGGGCCATCACCGGCGTTGCCGTGGCATCGATGATCATCACGGCGTCGTCGCCGATGATCACGCCAGTATTGGGATCGCCCTCAGCCGTGTAGGCGTAAGCGTTTTCCGAAAGCTTTTCGAAACTGACCTTCTTTTGTTCCAGGTCGGCGTGGGAGGCGAATTTCTTTTCGGTCATGGCAACTCCTCGGGGATGATCGTAATTTCTTTTTACGTAATTGATTTGCTCTTATCGTAATCTAACTTTGTTTAGTTGTCAAATGTTCCCCACCCCGCTCAAGATCACGGTGGCGGGGCCGACTTCGCGTTCGCCGCGGGCGCCAGCGCGGGACTCAATGCCAAACCAGGCTCCGCCGTCGCAGTTCGCAGACTGGCGGCGGCCTGGCGAAAGGCCTCCAACGCCTCCTTGCGGCGCCCGGCAGCCTCGAGTTCCCGGGCACGACGCAGCCAGCCATCGACCCTGTCGCCTGCGACCGCCGTAGCGCCAGCGCCGACTTCCGTGGCTGCAGCGCCTTGTGTCGGAGCGGCAAAACTGAGGTTCGCCGACTGGGCGTCAGGTTTGCTGCGTCGGGCCGAGATCACCATTCCTGTCGCCACACGCGGCGGCGCCTGGGTGGTCTTGCGCGATGCATCCGCCTGGCGGATCGCGGCGAGCGCCGCACGATAGATCCGCAACGCTTCGTCGCGCCGACCCTCGGCCTCCATTCGACGCGCCTGCGCCATCAGCGAGTCGGCACGGTCAGGCACGGCCTGCGAACGGACCGGCGGCCCCCAGGACACGGGGGGACGCGTCGCCGCCACCGCAAACGCTTCGCTGCCGGCGATGCTGCGGGCGATCGACAAGTTGTTGTGCCGCATCGCCCAGCGCAAGGCATCCTCGCCCTGCTCATTGACGATGTCGCGCCGCGCGCCGGCGGCCAGCAAGGCCTTCGCGATCGACTCCTTGCCTTCCCGCGCGGCCATCATCAAGGGCGTCGAACCGTTGGTGGAGCGGGCGTTGACGTCGGCGCCGCGCTCCAGGAGGTAGTTCACCACGTCCGAATGCCCGGCGAATGCCGCGTAGTGAATCGCCGCCCATTCCTGGCCCTCGCGATTGACGCGAGCGCCACGCTCGACCAGCCAGCGCACCACCGGCAGGTGCCCGCGCCACGCCGCGTGCTGAAGCGCCTGCTCCCCCAGCGAGTTGGCCTTGTTGATGTCGGCGCCGCGGGAGACGAAGAGATCCATCATCGCAATGTTTCCTTCCCAGGCGCCGATCATGATCCCGGTGCCGATCGCATTTCCCTCGAAATCGGGCGGAAGACCATTGTCCAGCCACTCGCGCGCCTGCGCTATGTCACCCTGCTCGATGGCGATGGAAAACCGCGCGGAATCAGGCAGGGTCGCGGCGTGCGCAGGTCCGACGACCGCAACGAGCAACAACAAGCCGGCAAGGGCTTTCAGGCTGACCACGACCAATGCACTCGACCGGGTGGCGATCCATCGCCACTGCAACTTTTTTCTCATGCGTCGAAGTATATGTCCGACGTGAAACGAACCGCCTTCCCCCTTCGCTCGCACACCTGCTTCAAGGTCGGTTATCAAAATGAAATTGGCCGCACACACTCTAGAATCATCCAATGTCACTGTACCTTGCCCTGCTGCTGAGCCTGGGCCTGCATGCCGCCGCGATCCTCGCGCCGCTCTGGCTGGAAACCACGCCGACGCCGATCGCACGCATCGAGGCGCGCCTGCTGCCCCTGCCCGCGCCCGAATCCATGGCGGAAGAAGTCAGCACCGACGCCTCGCCCGAGCCAAAAACGTTGCCAAGGGAAGCAGCGCTGCCGCAACGACTTGAAGGCGGCTCCCTGCGCCGCGCGCAGGCCGCCCTGTCGCAGCACCTGTTCTATCCGCCGGATGCGGTCGCCCGGGGACTGGAAGGCGAGGTCATCCTGCTACTGACCCTGGCGCCGAACGGGCAACTCGCGTCTGCAGAAATTGCTCGCAGTTCCGGTCATGTCCTGCTCGACCAGGCTGCCCTCGAAGCCGCCCGCCACATCGGCATGCTGCCGGGCAATCCCCGACAAACCCTGTTTCCGGTGAAATTTCGCCTCAACTGATCGTCGCTGGCCGCAATGCAGGCGTCTTTCGCCGACCCGCCTGATACGCAGACCTTGATCAGGCTGGATTGTCGATATCCACGAATTCGCAGTCGATGCCGAAATGCTGCCGAACGCGATCACCCAGAGCCATCACTCCGTAACGCTCGGTCGCGTGATGGCCGGCACCGATGAAGGCCATGCCGGTTTCCCGCGCCAGGTGCACGGTCTGCTCGGAAATCTCGCCCGTCACGAATACGTCGGCATTGGTCGCCAGGGCATCCTCGAAATAGCCCTGCGCGCCGCCGCTGCACCAGGCAATGCGCTCTACCGCGCGATCCGGATCGCCGACCAGCAGCGGTCGCCGCCCCAAGACCCGTTCGATTCGCGCCGCTACGCCGGCGACGGAAGTCGGCGCTGACGGTACGCCGAAAAAACCGATCTCCTGCTCGGCGAATCGCCCTGTTACCGACCAGCCCAGGCGCGCCGCAAGCTGCGCGTTATTGCCCAACTCCGGATGTGCGTCGAGCGGCAGGTGGTAGGCGAACAGGCTGATGTCATGCTCGAGCAGGCGCGCCATGCGTTGTTTGCGAAATCCGGTGACGCGGCCGTCTTCGGCCTTCCAGAACCAGCCGTGATGCACAAGCAGCGCATCCGCCCTGCGCTCGATGGCGGCCTCGATCAATGCCTGAGAGGCGGTGACACCGCAGACGATGCGCCGGATGTGCTCGCGGCCTTCCACTTGCAGACCATTTGGGCAATAATCGCGAAACCGTTCTGCGTCGAGCAAGGCATCCAGCCAGACACGAAGATCCTCACGCAGCACGGCCTCACCCGCCATCGCCCATCACCCCGAAAAAGTCCCGATTATGCGCCGCCTTTGGCTGATCTTTGCCCAGACCGTGACGATCTGCGTCGCGGTCCTGTTTGTCGTCAAGACGCTGAAACCCGAGTGGCTAGCGCAACTGCCCGATGGCAATGCGAGCCTGTCGGAAGTGGCCACCGTACTGGAAGCTCCGCCCGGCGCGGAGGTGCATCGGCCCGGCTCGTACGCCGAAGCGGCAAAACGCGCGGTTCCCGCGGTTGTGCATATTTTCACCAGCCAGGAAGTGGCGGGAGCGCGCCACCCCTTCATCAACGACCCCATATTCCGGCATTTCTTCGGCGATCGCTTCGGCGAGCAGGCGCAGCGGCGTTCCGGTCTCGGCAGCGGCGTGGTGGTTTCTCCCGAGGGCTACATCCTGACCAACTTCCACGTCATCGATGGCGCCGACGAAATCGAAGTCGCCCACAACGACGGGCGCAAGTACAAGGCGCGGGTAGTGGGCTCCGACCCGGAATCCGATCTGGCGGTGCTGCGCATTCCGGCCGACCACAAGCTGCCGGTGATGGCCTTCGGCAGCAGCGACACCCTGCGCGTCGGCGACGTGGTGCTCGCCATCGGGAACCCGTTCGGCGTCGGGCAAACGGTTACCTCGGGCATCGTCTCGGCGCTGGGCCGCTCCCACCTTGGGATAAACACCTTCGAAAACTTCATCCAGACCGATGCGGCGATTAATCCGGGCAATTCCGGCGGAGCACTGGTGGATGCCAACGGCCACCTGGTCGGCATCAACACGGCCATCTATTCGCAAAGCGGCGGCTCGATGGGCATCGGTTTCGCGATTCCGGTGTCGCTGGCTAAAAGCGTCATGGAACAGATCGTCAGGACTGGCGGCGTCACGCGCGGCTGGGTCGGCATCGAAGTGCAGGAGATCACGCCCGAACTGGCCGAATCCTTCAAGCTGTCGGGCACCGAGGGCGCCCTGATCGCCGGAGTCATGCGTGGCAGTCCGGCCGACAAGGCGGGTATCAAGCCCGGCGATGTCCTGGTTCAGGTCACCGGCAAACCCGTAAAGGACGCGCAGGCGATGCTGGAACTGATCGCCGCGCTGCAACCCGACAGTACGGCGCGCTTCGGCCTGAAGCGCGAAGGACGTGACGTCGCGGTCGACGTCACGATCGGAAAGCGCCCGCGACCGCCGAAGGAATGACCTTCCGGCCAGGGCTTAGCGCAGGGATGCGTTGAGCGCGTCAAGAGCCTTGCTGCCAGGGCACAGGTAGGCATCACCGAGCTGGTTCAGCGGCTTCTCGACCGTATTCAGGTAGCGATGCAGGTCTTCGGCGCTGCTGTCGACATACAGCAGGCCGGTAACGATTTCGCCCAGCGCATGCCGCTCCTGCAGATAGTTCATCGCGCCGACGCGATCCGATGGATCGTAGTCCGTGTCCAGCTTTCGCAGGTGCAGGATCGAGCCGTCATGCTGCACGATGCGGCGCAGGGTGCCCGGCGCGTAAGTCGTGTTTATCTGATCGCGCGGCAGGATCACGTCGAGGCGATTGACGGCATCGTTGTGCTCGCGCACGTAGTCATAGCTCTTGGTCGATCCGGGGTGGTTGTTGAACGTCACGCAGGGACTGACCACGTCGATGAATGCGGGTCCGCGATGACGCAATGCGCCTTTGATCAGGGGAATCAGCTGTTCCTTGTCGCCCGAAAAACTGCGGGCGACGTAACTCGCCCCCAGTTGCAGGGCTAGGGCCACCAGGTCGATCGGCGTATCGTTATTGACGACGCCGCGCTTGCTCTTCGAGCCCTTGTCCGCGGTGGCCGAGAATTGCCCTTTGGTCAGGCCGTAAACCCCGTTGTTTTCGACGATGTAGGTCATGTTCACGCCGCGGCGCATGGCGTGCGCGAACTGGCCGATGCCGATCGAGGCCGAGTCGCCGTCGCCGGAGACGCCCAGATAGGTCAGGTCGCGGTTGGCCAGCGCGGCGCCGGTCAGCACCGAGGGCATGCGGCCGTGGGTGGTATTGAACCCGTGCGAGGCGCCGAGGAAATAATCGGGCGTCTTGGACGAGCAGCCGATGCCGGATAGCTTGGCCACCTTGTGCGGCTCGATGTCGAGGTCGAAGCAGGCCTGCACCACGGCTGCACTGATCGAATCGTGGCCGCAACCGGCACATAGCGTCGATATGGCGCCCTCGTAGTCGCGCCGGGTGTAACCAAGCGTATTTCGCGGAGCATCGGCCCGCAACAGTTTGGGTTTGGCGAGATAGGTCATGAGGCCACCTGTTTGCGGATCGGAGTCACCTTGTGCTGGGAAAGTGCATCGGCAATCCTGCCGGCGATGAAGCGCGCGGTGATCGGGGTGCCGTCGTAATGAAGTACTCGTATCAGGCGTTTCGGATCGACTTCGCCCTCGTTGAGCAAAAGCATGCGCAACTGGCCGCTTTCATTCTGCTCGACCACGAAGACATGGTCATGGTCGTTGATGAAATCGATGATTTCGTCGGCGAAGGGAAATCCGCGCACGCGAAGCGTGTCCACATGGATTCCCTGAGCCTCCAGCAGCGTCGAGGCCTCGGCCATGGCCGGACTGGTGGATCCATAGTAAATGGCGCCGAAGCGCGTGGCCTGTGACGCCGGTTGCAGAATCGGCGCCGGCACCAGTTTCTTGGCCGTTTCCAGCTTGTGCCGCAGACGCTCCATGTTGTAGATGTAATCAGTCCCGGCCTCACTGTACTTGGCGTAGGCGTTACGGGTGGTTCCCCGGCTGAAGAAGGCACCCTTGGTCGGGTGCGTGCCCGGTATCGTGCGCCATGGAATCCCGTCGCCGTCGACGTCGAGGTAGCGGCCGAAGTTCTTGCCGGAATCGAGCATCTCGGCGGTCATTATCTTGCCTCGGTCGTACCGACGGCTGTCGTCCCAATCGAAGGGCTGGCACAGGCGGTCATTCATGCCGATGTCTAGATCGAGCAGGACGAAAACCGGCGTCTGCAAGCGATCGGCAAGATCGAACGCCTGCGCACCTAGCGTGAAGCACTCGTAGGGGTCTTCCGGAAACAGCAATACATGCTTGGTGTCGCCATGCGAGGCGTAGGCGCAGGAAATCAGGTCCGACTGCTGCGTGCGGGTCGGCATTCCGGTCGAGGGGCCGCCGCGCTGCACGTCGAAGATCACCGCGGGAACCTCGGCAAAGTAAGCCAGGCCGAAGAACTCCTGCATCAGCGAGATGCCCGGACCGGATGTGGCGGTAAATGCCCGCGAACCGTTCCAGGCGGCACCGATCACCATTCCGATCGAGGCCAGTTCGTCCTCGGCCTGGACAATCGCATAGCGCCCCATTCCATTGTCCGGATCGGTGCGGTATTTCCGGCAATAGCTGCTGAAAGCCTCGATCACCGAGGTGGACGGCGTGATCGGATACCAGGCCGCCACCGTGGCGCCACCATACACGGCACCCAGTCCGCAGGCGTCATTGCCGTTTATGAAAATCTTGTCGCCGACGCCGTCCGAGCGCTTGACGTGGAGTCCTATCGGGCACGGGAGGTTGGCGGTCGCGTGATCGAACCCCAGCTTGAGCGCATTGACGTTGGCGCCGATCAGTTTGTCCTTGCCGCGATACTGGTCCGCGATCAACTTCTCGACTACGCTGAAGTCGATGCCCAACAAGGCAGTCAGGGCGCCTACGTACATGATGTTCTTGAACAACTGGCGCTGGCGGGCATCCGTGTATTCCCGGTTGCACATCTCTGTCAGCGGAATTCCGAGCACGGTGATGTCCTCGCGGAAACGCGAGCGCGGCTGGGACTTGGTCGAGTCATAGAACAGGTAACCACCGGGTTCGATCTCGGCGATGTCGCGATCCCAGGTTTGCGGGTTCATGGCCACCATCAGGTCGCACCCGCCCCGACGGCCAAGCCATCCCGCCTCGGATACACGCATCTCGTACCAGGTCGGCATGCCCTGGATGTTGGACGGGAATATGTTGCGCGGCGCTACCGGCACCCCCATCCGCATGATGGCCCGCGCGAAAAGTTCATTGGCCGACGCCGACCCGGAACCGTTGACGTTGGCGAACTTGATGACGAAATCGTTGCTGCTTTCGATCGGCTTCACTTGGCTCATGTCCTCTTGGCCTCCGTTCCGGCTTCGGCGCATTGCATGAAGAATTTCTGCATGTCCCAGGCGCCCGTCGGACAACGCTCGGCGCACATGCCGCAGTGCAGGCAGATGTTCTCGTCCTTGACCATGACGCGTCCGGTCTTCAGGTCCTCCGACACGTAAAGCGCCTGGTCGTTATTCTTCGCCGGCGCCTTGAGGCGCCCGCGCAGATCATCCTCTTCGCCGTTGGCGGTAAAGGTGATGCATTCGGTCGGGCAGATGTCGACGCAGGCATCGCACTCGATGCAGGTCTTGCCGGTGAATACCGTTTCGACGTCGCAATTCAGGCAGCGCTCGGCCTCGGCACAGGCCATGAATGGATCGAAGCCCAATTCCAGTTCGAGTTTGATGTCCTTGAGGGTCTTTTCCAGCGCCTTGACCGGCACCTTCTTGCGCTCTTCCTCGGAAACCTGGTTGTCGTAGCTCCACTCGTGGATGCCCATCTTCTGGCTGACCAGGTTGAACTGCGGCGGCGGACGGTCATTCAGCTTCTTGCCGCGGCAGAACAGGTCGATCGAAATCGCCGCCTCATGGCCTTGTGCTGCCGCCGTGATTATGTTCTTCGGCCCCAGCGCCGCATCACCGCCGAAAAAGACATTGGGCAACGTCGATTGCAGGGTTTTCTCGTTGAGGACAGGCATGTCCCACTTGTCGAATTCGAGTCCGATATCCTTCTCGATCCAGGGAAAGGCATTTTCCTGACCGATCGCCACCAGGACTTCGTCGCACTCGTGGAACTCGTCGGGCTCCCCGGTAGGAATAAGACTACGTCGGCCCTTGCCGTCGTACTCGGCGCGTACGATCTCGAACAGGACACCCGTAAGCCTGCCATTTTCGTGACGGAACTCCTTGGGCACACGCATGTTGATGATCGGAATGCCCTCGTGGATGGCCTCCTCCTTTTCCCAGGGTGATGCCTTCATTTCCTCGAAGCCGCTGCGCACGATGACCTTTACGTCGTCACCACCAAGGCGGCGCGCGGACCGGCAGCAGTCCATGGCCGTATTGCCGCCGCCAAGGACTATCACGCGCTTCGATATCTTTGTCGTGTGGCCGAACGCCACGTTGGCAAGCCAGTCGATGCCGATATGGATGTGCTTGGCCGCCTCCTCGCGTCCCGGGATCGGCGCGTCGCGACCGCGCGGCGCTCCGGTGCCGACGAATACGGCATCCCATCCCTCGGCCATCAATTCGCGCAGGCTGCCGATCCACTGGTTGTACCGGGTCTCGACGCCGAGGCCGATGATGTATCCGCACTCCTCGTCGATCACGTCATCGGGCAGGCGGAACTTCGGAATCTGGCTGCGCATCATGCCGCCCGGACGGGCGCCGTTGTCGAACACCGTGATCTGATACCCCAGCACCGCCAGATCGCGCGCCACGGTCAGCGAGGCCGGACCAGCGCCGACGCAGGCGATCCGTTTGCCATTCGTCTTTGCCGGCCGCGGCAGGCGGCCGGTGATGTCATCCTTCAGATCCGCCGCAACTCGCTTCAAGCGACAGATCGCGACCGGCTCCTTATCGACGCGCCCGCGCCGGCATGCCGGCTCACAGGGACGGTCGCAGACACGACCCAGAATTCCCGGGAAAACATTCGAACGCCAATTGATCATGTAGGCATCCGAATAATGGCCTGCGGCTATCAGGCGGATGTACTCTGGAACGGGGGTGTGGGCCGGACAGGCCCACTGGCAATCCACGACCTTGTGAAAGTAGTCGTGGCCGCCGATGTTCGTCGGTTTCACGTGCGCGCGGTCTCCAGTAGCTGGGGCAGGACGATGATGGCGTCGGACGGTCGCCGACGGTACAACGGGTGCACTCTAGCACCCTCGGGGCTGAAGAGAAATCGCTGCGCCGCCGCATCCAAAAAAACACGTTAGAGCCCTACCCTCGCAAGCATAAAATCGTTTAGTCTTTACACCTCCTGAATTGTCTGGCGGCTTTTTCATCATGGCACTGCGCGCACTTATTTTCGATGTCGACGGTACCCTGGCCAATACCGAACGTGACGGCCATCGCCCGGCGTTCAATGCGGCTTTCGCGGAAGTCGGGCTCTCATGGCACTGGGATGAAGCCTTTTACGGCACGCTTCTGGACGTTGCCGGTGGCCTGGAAAGAATCCGTCACTTTGCCCGCCACAATGATCCCGCAACCTGCGCCCGACCGGACTTCGAAGAATTGCTGCAGCGCATCCACGACATCAAGACGCGAAACTACCAGCGTTTGCTTGCGGCGGGAGCCATCCCGCTGCGCGCCGACATCGGGCAACTCATTTGCGATGCGCGGACCGAAGGCGTCCGCCTGGCGATTGCTTCCAGTTCGAAACTGGAGAACGTGGTTGGACTGCTTCGTGCCAACCTTGGGCCGAATGCCGACACGTGGTTCGATGCGATCGCCTCTGGCAGCGTGGCGGCGGCCAAAAAGCCGTCGCCGGATATCTATCTGTGGACTCTTAAGCAGCTCAACCTGCCGCCGCGCGACTGCCTTGCCGTCGAAGATTCGGCGCATGGACTGGCGGCGACGCTGGCGGCTGGAATACCGACAGTGATTACCGTGAGCGACTACACGATCAACGAAAATTTCGAAGGTGCGCGCATGGTGCTCCATGCAACCGATCAAGTCACGCTGGACAAACTGAGGCTGTGGCATGCTACCGCCAGCACGTCCTGACCTTCGACTGTTGCTTCGCTCTCCGTTCGGGCCGGTCGAAGCCAGAATCCAATCTTGTTCCTGACACAGAGTTAAACGCATGGAGCTTCGCGAAATACCCGTCGACCAGTTAACCTTCGGAGTGTACGTCTCCAAGCTGGATCGGCCATGGACGGAGACACCGTTCGTTTTCCAGGGATTCGTCCTGAAAAGCGACAAGCAGCTCGACGTCCTCAAGAAGTACTGCAAGCATGTTTTCATCGATCCGGAAAAGGAAGAGCGGCAGGCTGTCGGCCGGGTAACCGCGGAGGATCTGGCCAAGGTTCGCGGCACGACGATCTACAAGGAGGTGGCCAGCGTCGAGGTGGAAATGCCCAAGGCGGAAAACGCCTTTGCCAAAACCACGGTCGTCGTTGCAGAACTTTCAAAAGCCGTCGAAATCGGCAGCTCGATCGATAGCGTACGTTCGCATGAAGCCGCCGCACAGATTACCGAGAGCGTGGTGCGCAACCCCGATGCGATGGCCCTGCTGATCAAGCTGCAGGAGAAGAGTGGCGAGACTCTGAGCCGCGCCGTCGGGATTTCGGTGATGATGACCATCTTCGGCCGTTTCCTCCAGTTGCCGCAAGACCGCATCCAGTTGCTGGGCATGCTCGGCTTGCTGCAGGATGTCGGCAAGTTGAAACTGCCGACCCAGCTCGCCACCAGCGGTCCGACCAACGACGCCGAGACCGCGCTCTATCGGACCCATATCAATCACTCGGTTCGCATCCTCAGCGATACCGCGGGATTGCCGCCGGAGCTTCCCGGCCTGGCCTCGCTGCACCATGAGCGTTTCGACGGTACCGGTTATCCACGAGGATTGCGCGGCGACGCGATCGCCTTGCCCGGCCTGATCGCCGGCATCGTCGACACCTTCGACACGCTGACGGCGCCCAAGCCGTTCGGCGAAAACATGTCGCCGGCAAACGCGCTCAGCCTCATCTACAAGGAGCGTGGCAAGCAGTTCCATCCGGCACTGGTCGAGCAGTTCATCCAGTGCATCGGCGTGTTCCCCGTCGGTAGCGTGGTCGAACTCAACAGCGGCGAAGTCGCGATCGTGGTGGCCCAGAACATGGTGCGTCGCATGCAGCCGCGCATCATGGTCGTCAAGGACGCCAAGGGCAACCCGATGGTGCCTTACAAGATGCTGGATCTGATGAAGGAACCCAAGGCACGACCCGACGAACCGTACCGGATATTGCGCTCGCTCGAGTACAACTCGGTAAAGATCGATCCGCGAGAGCTGTTTCTGTGAGTGGTGCCGACCCGGAAGGAGCGGCTGACGGGGCTTGTGAACCATTCGCGGCGGAGCCCGTCGCATTTCTCGAATCCCTGCGTGGCAAGATCGCGGCACGGCAGGGCGATTCCGGTAGCCTGGCCGTTCTGATTGTCGACTGCGGGCTCATCGCCCGGATCGATGCAGTTTGGGGCTATCACGTCGGCGATGCCGTACGCAGCCGCGTCAGTTCGTTGCTCTGCGCCGAAGTGCTTCGCTCGGGCGATTTCGTCGGATCGATGGGACGCGACGATTTTGCCTGTGTCCTTTCGACCGTGGATGACCCGGCGGTTGCCGTGCTGGCGGCGCGAAAGACCTTGCGCGTTCTGAATGCCCCGTTCTGGATCGGCGAGGAGGAAATCTTCGCCCGCCCAGCGATCGGCATCGCGATCTATCCGGATCACGGCGACCAGGCGGAGGTTCTGCTGCAGCGCGCCAAGAGTGCCTGTGCGCTGGCCAGAACCCTGCCCGGCCAGGTCGCGGACTACGCCGAAGACCGCAACAATTCGGCCGAGTCGGACCTGCTGCAAGAGAATCGCCTGCGCACGGCGGTATCGGAGAACGCGCTGGAACTGGTCTTTCAACCGCAGTACGACTTGCGCCTCGGACAAGTCATGGGTGCGGAAGCCTTTTTGCACTGGCATAGCCCGGCATCTGGCCTGATTCCTGCCGAACAGGCCTTCGCCGCCGCCGACTCGGCGGACATGGTCACCGATCTGGTCTCGTCCATCCTGAACCGCGCACTGCGCAACGTTTCCGAGTTTCGCTACAGCGCCGGACTCGACCTGCGCATCGGCGTCAGACTTCCGGCCAGCGTGCTGCGCCACTCCGAACTGCTGGACGTGGTGCAGCGTTCGCTCGGTACCTGGAGCCGTCGCCCAGGAACGCTGATCCTCGGCATCAGCGAAACCACCGTGCTGCATACGGACCCGGTCGCGCGGGAGACGCTGGGCCGCTTGCGCGAACTGGGGGTCAAGCTGTCGATCGACGACCACAAGATGACAATCGCATCGTTGTTCCAGCTCGCGGCGATGCCCTTCCAGGAAATCAAGCTTGACGTTTCGGCAGTGGGCGACCTTGCAGTCACGCCGAAATCCGATCGCATCCTCCAGTCGATCATCGAACTCGCCCACCACCTTAGGCTGGCGGTGGTCGCCGTCGGCGTCACCGATGATGTGGCCGCGGCGCGCCTCAAGGAACTGCGCTGCGACTACATGCAGGCCGATTTCAAGGGTCCGGCGCTCGATCCGGTGCAGTTCGTCGAACGATTCGGCTTCACCGAAGGCTGACAGGTCGAGCGGGCGCCGATGGCGTCCGGCCCGCACCGATCGCTTTTTCCTGCGTTATGCCGACGGCCCCCAGCGGATGACCGTGGCACCCCAGACATAGCCGATGCCGGCGGCGATGGCGACCATCAGGCTGCCATCCTTCACGCGTCCCTGCCGCAATCCTTCATGCAGTGAAAGCATGAAATCCACCTGCCCGGAATGGCCGTAGTCCTCCAGATACACCGATTGGTCCGCGCGCAGACCCAAGGTTTCCAGCAGGCTCGCGTGCATCGAGCGCTTGAAGTGGAGCACGTTCAGGAAATTGACGTCGGCACGCGTCGCGCCGCTCTTTTCCAGCGCGCGGTCGATACAGGTCAGCCAGTTGGGCATGGAAACCTCGTTGAGGCGCGCCTTCATGTGTTCGGCATCGAACACGCTCAGGCTGCGATTGCCGCGCGCGCGCAGATCGGCCAGGACTTCCTCCGGCAGGGTTTCGATCGGCTGCACGGTACCGCCGTAGCGCACGCCGGTATCGCGCGAGAGCGATCCGTCGGTGATGATGTGGCTGCCGAGCACGGCATTGCGACCGAGGTCGCGCCGCAGGATCAGCGCGCCGCCCGCCGCCGCGAGGTCGTACATGAAGGACACGTCGGGATCGGTGTAATCGATCAGGTCGCCATTGCGATAGCCGCCGACGATCAACGTCGTAGCGATCTCCGGATCGGCCGTCATCATGTCCTTGGCGATCTTGATCGCGGCCACCGTGGTGTTGCAGCGCTGCTGGAGGTCGATGCCCCAGGCGCACCGTGCGCCGATGCGCTCCTGGATGTGGATGGCCGAGGTGGTCAGCGGGTATTCCTTCCACTCCTCGCCCATGCACAGGATCAGGTCGATTTCCATCGGATCGAGGCCGGTGCGCGCCAGCGCATCAAGCGCGGCGCGGGCGCCCATTTCCTGCGTCCCGTCCTCGGCCCCCGGTATGCTCTTGCCGACGATGCCGAGCTTGTCGCGCACGGCGGCCTCCGACCAGCGGCCACCGGTTTCGGCGGCGATCTGCGCCGCGCTCATGCGCCGTGGCGGCAGGTACAGCCCATACCCGAGGATGCCGACGTCTTTCATGCCGCCTGTGGCCCCGACCGGTTTTCGAGATTGCGGACAAGGACCAGCGCCTCGCCGTCGCAGACCAGCCGGCCGTCGGCGGCATGGATGCGCGTGGCGAGATTGACCAGCTCCTTGTCGGCGCGCAGCCGGATGATCGACACCGTCGCCGTCAGCGCCTCATCCGGATAGGCTACCGACGGGTAGCGCAACTCCTGCTTCATCCAGCCGGTACCGCGGCCGGGCAGGCGCGTGCCGAGCAGGTCGGAGAACATCCCGGCCAAGAGCGGCCAGGGCACGATGCGGCGCGCGAAGCCGCGTGCCCGGGCTGCCGCGTCGCCGCGGAAAATCGGGTTGCGGTCGCCGCTCAGGTCACCGTACTCGTCGAGGTCGGCGACGCTGAAGGCGCGCGTTGCGCTCGCCTCCATGCCGGGCCGCAGGCCGTACAACACGGCGTCGCCACTGGCGCCCTGACGGGCGGCCGCCGCGATCTCCGGCAAGGCGACAGCGGCGGGCGCGACGCGGCAGCGCCCCAGCGCGGTTGAAACTGCCGTATCGCCAGCGCCGACTTTTGAAATCGCCGTGGCGATATCGACGATGCCTCCGCTTTCGGTGTCGACCTGCAGGCTGACGTCGAGCAAGTCACCGGCATACGTCGGATTGGGAAACATCAGCGTTTGCTCAAGTTGCACCACGCCGGGGCCGACCTGCTCGGTCAGCGCCTTGCAGATGCAGGCATAAAGCAGCATGCCGTGCGCGACGGTGGCGCCGAAATGGCTCTTCGCGGCGAACTCCGGATCGCAGTGAATCGGATTGTCGTCGCCGCTGAGTTTCGCGAATCGGTCGAAGTCGCCCTGCAGCAGGACGCGCCGGTAAGCGCTCATCAGGCACTCACCCGGCGGCGTCGCCGAACTGCTTGCGCAGCGTCGGCTTGTCCAGCTTGCCGGCAGCATTGCGCGCCACGGCGGGCACGAAGACCACGTACTTCGGTGCCTTGAAGCCGGCCAGCCTGGCCTTGCAGTGGGCAACCACGTCCTCGGCCGCCACCTGCGCGCCCGGCTTCAGGGCGACGATGGCCTTGCCAACTTCGCCCCACTTCGCGTCGTGCACGCCGATCACCGCGGCTTCCGCCACGCCTGCCATCTGGAAGATGACGTTCTCCACTTCCGCCGGATAGACGTTTTCGCCGCCCGATATGTACATGTCCTTGGATCGATCGACGATGTAGTAGTCGCCGTCGTCGTCGAAGTAGGCGATGTCGCCAGTGCACAGCCAGCCGTCCTCGAAAGCCTTCGCCGTGGCCTCCGGCTTGTTCCAGTAGCCGGGCGTGATGCCGGGACCGCGCAGCAGCAGTTCGCCGCGCTGGTTGGCGCCGAGGCGCTGGCGGGTCTGCGAATCGACCACCTTGCCCTCGACGTACATCACCGGCTTGCCGACGGTGCCGACCTTGCGCCGCGCCGTATCCTCGTCGGTGAGGAACACGGTGGGACCTGTCTCGGTCATGCCGAAGCCGAAGCAGATGGTGACGCCCTTGGACAGGTACTGCTCGAGCAGGGTCTTCGGAATCGGCGCGCCGCCGCAAGCCCAGTTGCGTACCCGCGAAAAGTCGGCGCTGGCGAAACGGGGATGCTGGCTGAGGAAGAGGTAGATGGCGGGCACCCCGAACATTACGGTGGCGTCCGACTCGAGCAGCTCCATGGTCTTGTCGACATCGAACTGGCGCATGATCAGCGTCGTGCCGCCGCACATGATGGTCGGGTTCATGTAGAGGTTGAGGCCGCCGGTGTGGAAGTAGGGCAGGACCGAGAGCATCCTGTCTTCGCGTCGCAAGCCGGTGGCGAGCATGCCATTGACCGCGTTGGTGAAGGCCATGCCCCAGGTCTGCGGCACGCCCTTGGGCTTGCCCGTGGTACCGGCGGTGTACAGCAGGTACCAGATGTCGTCGTGCGTTCGCCAGGGCATTTCGAGCGTGGCGCCGGACATTGCAGCCAGCGCCGCTTCGTAGCCGTCGACCTTGTCGCGCGCCGCGCCGGTGACCATGCGGCGAGTCAATTTGCAGGCATCGGCGAGGGCGATCCCGATTTGGTCGAATTCCTCGCCCCAGACCAGCGCCACCGGCTCGGCATCGACCGCGATTCCGGTCAGTTCGGGCAGCGCCAGGCGCCAGTTGAGGCAGACCATGATGGCGCCGAGCTTGCCGCAGCCATAGAGCATTTCGACGTAATCGGACGAACTGTGGGCCAGCACCGCCACGCGATCGCCAGGCTTGATCTGCCAGCGTTCGCGCATGAACTCGGCGAAGCGGCTGGCACGTTCGTTGAGTTGCGCATAGGTGACCGAACGCGCACTGTGCAGATCGACCAGGGCGACCTGTTGCGGAAATTGTGCGGAATGCTTGACCAGCCAGTCAGGTATCAGCATTTGGCTTCCTCCTCATCCTGTGAATCCGGGTAGTCGGCGAAATCGCGCAGGAAGGCACCGACGCCCGCCAGCGCCTCCGGTGCAGCGATCAGATCGACGAAACGCGAGCGCTCGGCTTCGAGGTCTGCAGCGAGCTGCGCGCGGTCGCCCCACAACAGCTGCTTTGACACATGCATGGTGCCGCGCGGATAGGTGGCGATCTTGCGCGCTGCCTCCGCGGCCCGCATCTGCAAGGCATCGGCTGCCACGATTTCACTGGCCAGGCCCCAGGCCACCGCGTCCTCGGCGCGCACGGTGCGATTCAGCAGCAGGGCCGATGCCGCGCGGCGGCGCCCGGCAAGGCGGCCGACCAGCGCCGTCCAGCCGCCGTCCGGGCCGAACCCGGCGGTCGCGTAGTGCGCCTTGAATGCCGCCTGCGGCGCCAGCAGGACGACGTCCGCGGCCAGCACCAGGCCGATCGATCCGCCGGTGACGATGCCATGAACCGCGGCCACCACCGGCTGCGGCAGGTCGATCAGCGCCAGGATGGCCTCGTTGAGCTTGCCGACCAAGCCATGGCCATAGGCTTGCAGGTCGCCGCGTTCCCGCTCGCGGCGGAAGCGGCGCATGTCCCCGCCGATCGAGAATGCCGGCCCGTCGGCCGCAAGGATGACGGCCCGACATGTGGCGTCGACTTTCAGTTCCGCAAACGTTGCCAGCAATGCGTCCAGCAGTTCGGGCACCAGCGCGTTATGCATTCCGCCGCGATCGAGCACCACGCGCACCACCGCATCGGTGCGCTCGACGCGCACCAGTTTCACGGCGCTCTCCGTGCCAGGGCCTTGCTGCGCAGGCGGCCGACGATGCCGGTCGGGAAGAAGTACACCGACAGCACGAACAGCACGCCCAGCCAGAGCAGCCAGCGGTCGGGATGGAACAGGTTGGCCAGCAGCGGCACGCCGGACAGCGATGCCGAGGCCTGCGCCATCAATACCTGCAGGTAGTTCTGCGCCAGGATGAACAGCGCCGAGCCGATCACCGCGCCGTAGATCGTGCCCATGCCGCCGATCACCACGATCAGCAGGATGTCCGTCATCACTTCGAAGGAAAGCATGGTCTTCGGCCCGACATAGCGGAGCCAGAGCGCCATGAGGACACCGGCCAGGGTCGCGATCAGGGCGCCGAGGCAGTTGGCCAGGGTGCGATAGATGACGGTGCGGTAGCCGAGCGCCTCGGCGCGGAAATCGTTCTCGCGGATCGCCTGCAGCACGCGGCCGAAGGGTGAATTGACGATGCGCAGCATGAGCAGGAAGAGGGCCAGCGCGGAGAAGAAGACCAGGTAGTAGGTGATCAGCTTGCCGTCGATGGCGCGCCCGAGGATTTCGCCGTCGATCAGGTGGAAACCGGGTTGCAGGAGCTCCGGCACCTTGAAGGTGCGGCCGTCCTCGCCGCCAGTCAGGTCGGACAATTGCGAAGCGACGACAGCGAACGCTGCGGCCACGGCAAGCGTGATCATCGCGTAGAAGATCGCGCGCACGCGCAGCGAGAACAGACCGATGATCAGTGCCAGCACCAGCGACACGGCCAATGCCCCGGCCGTGCCGACAAGAATCGCCCACCAGCTCGGACCCATGCCGTGCAAGGCGAGGCCAACACCATAGGCGCCGATGCCGTAGAACATGGTGTGGGCAAACGAAACGATGCCGGTGTAGCCCAGCAGCAGGTCATAGGATGCGACCAGCACGACAAAAACGCAGATGGTCGCCGCGACATTGAGCGAGCGCGCGCCGTGAAACAGGAAAGGCGCGAGTGCGAGGCCGACCAATACGGCCAGCAGCATCGCCGACAGCAAGCGGCTGCGCGGCAGATCACCCGAGAATAGTGTCCTGATCATGATCTCAGCGCTTCGCCACCGGATAGAGTCCCTGCGGCCGCCACAGCAGCACCGTCACCATCAGCAGGATGTCGGACACCAGCGCCACCTTGGGCGCGAGGAAGCCGGCATAGTTGGCCACCAATGCCACCAGCATGGCGCCGATGAAGCAGCCGCCGACCGAACCGAGGCCGCCGATGATGATCACGATGAACACCAGCACCGTGATCTCGCCGCCAATCGCCGCCGTCAGGGTTTCCTTGTACAGGCCCCACATCACGCCGCCGAGGCCCGCCAGCGCCGAACCGGCCATGAAGACGCCGACGAACAGGCGCCGGATCCGGTAGCCCAGCGCCTCGACCATCTCGCCGTTCTCGACGCCGGCGCGGATCAGCAGGCCGACCTTGGTCCGGTTCAGCACCAGGAACATGGTGATGAACACCGTCAGCCCGACCCCGACGGCGATCAGGCGGTATTTCTCCAGCGCAGCGTCACCGACGATGAAGGCGCCACGGAAAGTCGTCGGCAGTTGCAGCGGAATCTGCTCGGCGCCCCAGATGACGTGGATCAACTGCTCGGCGACGATCATGCCGCCCATGGTGATCAGGATCTGCTTCAGGTGCAGGCCATATACCGGACGAATGATGATGCGCTCGAACGCCCAGCCCAGCAGGCCGGTGACCAGCATCGCCAACAGGATGGCCAGCCCGAGCACGGAGAGGTTCATCAGCACCGAATCCGCCTCGACCCAGCTTTTCATCGGCAGCAGCACCAGCGTGGCGGTGAAGGCGCCGACCGAGACGAAGGCGCCATGGCCGAAATTGAGCACGTCCATCAGGCCGAAGATCAGCGTCAAGCCGCTGGCCATCATGAATACCATCATGCCCATCGCCAGACCTGCGATGGTCAGCGTCACCCAGGTCGGGAAGCTGCCCACCAGCGGCAGCATCAGCAACGCCAGCAGCGGCACCAGCAGCAGCGGCAGCACGTCCACCTTCACCTTGGGCAGTGCGGCGTCCTGTGGCGCGACGTGCGAAATCGTCGTCATGTTCCGTCCCTATTGGTGGGTGTCCAGCGACAGGCCGAGCAGCCTGTGCTGCAGGTCTTTGTCCGCCGCCAGTTCGGCCATCGAACCGGAGTGCACGATGCGCCCGCCGTCCATCACCGCGACGGTATCGCCCAGCGCGGCAACGAAGCTGAAGTTCTGCTCGACCAGCAGGATGGTTTCGGTCTGCTTGAGTTCGCGGAAGGCGGCGATCATGTTCTGGATGATGGCCGGCGCCAGTCCCTTGGTCGGCTCGTCGATCAGGATCAGTTTTCTCGGCTCGACAATGGCGCGGGCGATCGCCACCATCTGTTTCTGGCCGCCCGACAGGGTGCCCGCCGGCTGGTTCCAGAATTTCTTCAGGGCGCCGAAGAAGCCGAAGATCCATTCCAGACGCGCCTCGTCCATCTTGTCCGCGCTCTTGACGCTACGCGCCGCAAGAAACAGGTTTTCGCGCACCGTCAGGTCGGAGAAGATGCCCATGCTTTCGGGTACGTAGGCGATGCCGGCACCGGCGATATCCGGCGTCGGGCTGTGCGTGATGTCGCCGCCTTCGAATCGCACGCTGCCGCGCGAGGCGTGCCACAGGCCCATGATGGTGCGCAGCGTGGTCGTCTTGCCAGCGCCGTTGCGGCCCAGCAGCACGGTGATGCCGCCTTTCGGCACGACCAGGTCGACACCCTGCAGGATGTGGTACTGGCCGATGTGGGTGTGCACATCGGCAAGCTGGAGCAGGGCTTCAGACATGATCCGCCATCCCGGTTCCCAAATAGGCTTCCTGAACGATCGGTGACGCCATGACTTCGGCCGGCTCGCCGTCCGCCACCAGATAGCCGTTGTGCAGCACGATGATGCGGTCGGCCAGCGAACGCACCACGTCCATCTTGTGCTCCACCAGCAGGATGGTCTTGTCGCCCTGTGCCTTGATGTGGTGGATCAGGTCGAGCACCACCGGCACTTCGTCCACGCTCATGCCGGCGGTCGGCTCGTCGAACATGAAGATGTCCGGCTCGAGCGCCAGCAGGATCGCGATTTCGAGCTTGCGCTTGTCGCCGTGCGACAGCGCGGAAGCCAGTTCGTGGCGTCGCTCGCCGAGCGCCGTGACATGCAGGTAGTGCTCGGCCTTTTCGACCAGTTCGACATGGCGGGTCCACATCGAGATCATGTTCAGGCCCAGACCGGCACGGCTTTGTACTGCCAGGCGCACGTTCTCCAGCACCGGCAGATTGGGAAACAGGTTGGTCAGCTGGAAGGCTCTTCCGATGCCGCGGCGGGTGCGTTGCGGAGCCCCCAGGTGCGTCACGTCTTCGCCGTAAAGACGCACGGTGCCGGCGCTCGGCGGCAGTTGGCCCGACATCAGGTTGAAGTAGGTTGTCTTGCCGGCACCATTCGGTCCTACGATCGCCGTCAACGTCCCCGGACGGAACTCGCAACTCACGTTATTGACCGCAACATGGCCGCCGAAGCGGATGCTCAGGCCGTGCGTGGAGAGGACGGGATGTTCGCTGGACATGATCGGTTCCGGGCGCGGGATGGCGGCATCCGGGCGGCAAGGTCGGCTGTCGCCACCCTCCCCCGCCGGAATGCCACCAGTCCGGTTTTCAGCGCTTGTTGCGAATCGGCAGCGGTAGTTCGGACGCCGGGAATTCGCGCACCAGTTCCAGCAGGTCCCATTCGTTAGCCTGGGCCTTCTTGATGCGGAAATGGAACATCGGCTGCAGCGCCTGATGGTCATCCTTGCGGAAGCTCATCTTGCCCTTGGGCGTGTCGAACTCCATGCCTTCCATGGTGGCGATGAGCTTCTCCGTATCGCTCGACCCGGCCTTGGTCAGCGCAGTGTACACCGCGCTGGCGGCGGCAAATCCGCCCGCAGTGAAGAAATCCGGCGGCTGCTTGAGTCGCTTCTGGTTCTCGGCCACCAGCCAGTCGTTCATCGCATTTTTCGGGAAGGCGTAATAGTAATAAATGCTGCCTTCCATGCCGACCAGGTTCTTCCAGCCCTTCAGCACCGGCAGGATATTGCCGCCCGCGGCGAGCTCGATGCCATAGCGTTCGGGCTTCATGTCGGCGATCTTGGTCAGCGGATTGGCGCCCGCCCAGTAGATGGACAGGATCTTGCGGCCCGGCTTGTCCTTGAGCGCATCGAAAATCCGCTGTGCCGACGCGGTGAAGTCGGTGGCGTTCTGCGGCGCATACTCCTCATGCACCACCTTGGCCTTGCTCTTCACGGCGGCCAGCGAATCCTTGAAAGCCTTGATGCCGTCGCGACCGAATGCATAGTCCTGAGCCAGGAAGGCGATGTTGGCCTCGCCCATGAGGGCAGCAGCAGCAGCCAGACCGTCCTGCGACGAGTTGCGCCCGGTGCGGAATATGTAGCGGTTCCATTTGTCGCCCGTGATCGCGTCGGCCACGGCCGGCTCGACCACCAGCACCTTTTTGTACTCCTCTGCCACCGGCAACATAGCCAGCGCGGCGCCGGACGACGTGGTGCCGACCGCGATGTCCACCTTGTCGTCGCCATACGCCTCGGCGAGGGCTGCCTTGGCCAGGTCCGGCTTGCTCTGGTCGTCCTTGACGATCACTTTGACCTTGCGGCCATTGATCATCATGCTGCCCTTGGTCAGGTACTCCAAGCCCATCATGAAACCGAGTTCGGTTTCCTTGGCATAGGCTTCGAGCGCCCCGGTCTTGCCTGCAATAAGTGCGATCTTGAGTTCCTGCGCGCTGACCGGCGCGGTCAGGGTGACGGCCGCAGCCGCGAAGCTTGCAATAGCCAGTGCCTTGAGTTTCATCTCGAGTCCTCCGTTCGTGGTTTGACTCCCCGAGTAAACGGGGTCAAACCCCTGCATGCATGAGACGTGCCACGCCTGCAATACACCGGGAAGTCATCTAAATGACTCAGGACTCTCTATGAATTCAGCTTCCTTACTGTCCTGCTTCCCGGACACACTAATCGAAAGTAAAAGCTTTATCACCAATAAACAACGAGATGAGGCTATGTCCTGAAAATCAGACAATCAGCTTGGTGTCTGGGTCTTCTGACGCGACGCCGAGCGCGCCGAGCTTTTCGTACAACTGAGCCCGACTGATCCCCAGCAACTTCGCCGCATGCATCTTGACCCCTCCCGTCGCCTCCAGCGCACGCAGGATTTCGTTGCGTTCGGCTGCGGCGACTACCTCGCGCAACGGCCGTACCGGACGCAAGGCGGATTCGCCAACCGGACCCGGGGCCACCGCAGCGGCGATCGGAACCACTGGCAACATGTGAAAGTCGGCGCCGGTGAGACGGCGATTGTCCGACTGCGCGACCGCCTGTTCCAGCACATTGCGCAATTCGCGGACATTGCCCGGCCAGTCGTAAGCGGCGAGACGCGCCAGGCCGTCCGCCGCCAGGGTGCAAGGCGCTTCGCCACCCTGTTCCGCTATCTGTTCGAGCAGGGTCTCGCAAAGAATCGAAATGTCCTCGCGCCGTTCGCGTAGCGGTGGCAGGCGAATGGGCAGGACGTTGAGCCGGTAATAGAGGTCGGCACGGAAGGTGCCGACTTCGATCATTGCCTTCAGGTCGCGACTGGTGGCGGCGATCACACGGACATTGACAGCTCTCAGTTGATTGCCGCCGACCGGCTCGACCTCGCCTTCCTGCAGCACCCGCAGCAGCTTCGGCTGCAGGGCCAAGGGCATGTCGCCAACCTCGTCGAGGAACAAGGTGCCGCCATCGGCGAGCGTGAACTTCCCGCTGCGCGACCGGGTTCCGGCGCCGGTGTAGGCGCCGGGCTCGACGCCGAACAGTTCCGCCTCCAGCAAGGCCTCAGGAATAGCTGCAGCGTTGATGCTGACCAGCGGCCCGTCACCGCGACGACTGGCGGCATGTATGGCGTGCGCCAATAGTTCCTTGCCGGTACCGGTTTCGCCGAGCAACAGCACCGCGCCCTCGCGTTCCGCCGCGCGTCGCGCCTGCTCCTTGGTATCCACCGCAAGGCGGCTTGCACCGATGAACTGGCTGAAGCGGTACTTGGCCTGGCGTCCGTCTGCCAATTGCTTGCGCACCGTGGCCAGGTCCGTCTGCATCCGCTGGAATTTGGACACGATGGGCTTCAGTGCCTGCAGCCGATCGTAGAGGATCACTCCCAATGCCCCGATCACGTTGCCCGCTTCGCCATGCAGGGGAATGCGCGACACCACCATCTGGCGCCCGCCTATGGTCAACACGTCGAGCAGGTCGGCCTGCCCGGTTTCGACGACGCGGCGCAACTGGCTGTTGGGCAGGACTTCCTCGATGGCACGTCCCTCGATCGCTTCGCTGCCGTTCCAGCCGATCAGGGCCTTGTACTTGTCGTTGATCCAGGTGATGCGCCCGGCGTGGTCTACCACGACGGCGCCTTCGTAAAGGCTGTCGAACAACTTGACCAGGGAGGACGCAGCGAGGCTGCGCACCTCGGCATCGCTCGACAGCCGGGCGGGAACCTGCCTGGCCACGACGGCGATCAGCTGTTCTGGTCGCGCGACTGTTGCTCCGCGCGATCAAGTTCCCGATCCATGTCCTCGTCGCTCGGCGGCCGATAGTCCGACTCGCCGGCAACCGCCGGACGCACGATGAGGGTGGCCAGGACGATGCCAAGCTCGTAGAGCAGCCACAGGGGCACTGCCATCATGAACTGCGAGATGACATCCGGCGGCGTGAACACCGCGCCGACCACGAAAGCGCCGACGATCACATACGGCCGCCATTCGCGCAGCTTGGCCACGTCGACGATGCCGACCTTGACCAGTACGATGACGATCACCGGAACCTCGAAAGTGACTCCAAACGCAAGGAACATGGTGAGAACGAAGGAAAAGTACTTCTCGATGTCGGTCATCCAGGCCACGCCTTCCGGGGCGAACTGCGCCATGAAACCGAACACCATGGGGAAGAACGCAAAGTACGCGAAGGCCATTCCAATGAAGAACAACAGCACTGACGCGGCCAACAGAGGCATGGCCAGCTTCTTCTCGTGGGCGTAGAGCCCGGGCGCGATGAAGGCCCACACTTGGTACAGAACATAGGGCAGCACGATCAGGAACGAGACCATCAATGCCACTTTCATCGGCACCAGGAACACGCCTACCACGTCAGTGGCGATCATCTGGCCGCCAGCGGGAAGCGTGGCCAATAGCGGGGCGGCAAGCACCGAGTACAGTTCGCGGGCAAAGAAGGCCAAAGGCACGAATACGACGCCGACGGAAATAAGCACGCGAATCAGGCGGTCGCGCAACTCGACCAGATGGGAGAGGAAGGTTTCCTGCTCTTCGGCCATCAGGACTTTTGCACTTCAGTGAGTACTGGCGTCGCGGCGGCCGGTACAGATTCCATCGTACCGGCGGAAGTGTCGGAAGTCGGCGCCGGCGCTACGGCGCCATCGGGTTTCATGTCGGACGCCAGGGGCGCAACAGCGGTATTGACCGACGATTCGATCTCGCGCATCTCATGGGTAACGGAGGTCTCCAGGCTCGACACCTGGCTGCTCACCTGTTGCTGGAGCTTCTTCAGTTCGTCAAGCTGCATCTCGCGGTTGATGTCCGATTTCACGTCGCTGACGTAGCGCTGCAGGCGGCCGAGGATGTGCCCCGCGGTACGGGCAACCTTGGGCAGGCGTTCCGGGCCGATGACGACCAGCGCCACAACGGCAATCACCATCAACTCGGTTAGTCCGATGTCGAACATTTTCTATTTGGGGAACTGGGCGGAAGAAATCATCAAGGGACGCGCGGGAAGGGTCTTGCCCCTACCCTTCACGCTACAACCGTCCCTCGTTGCGCATTGGGGATCAGGTCTTGGTCTGTTCCCGCCGCGACTCGACGTCGATGGTCTGGCCAGCGACCTGCTGGGGTTCGGCCGGCTTGTCTGCCGAAGCTTCCTTCATGCCGTCCTTGAATCCCTTGACCGCGCCACCGAGGTCGGACCCCATGTTGCGCAGTTTCTTGGTGCCGAACACCAGCATGACAATCACCAGCACGATCAGCCAGTGCCAGATGCTGAAAGATCCCATTGCGTTTCTCCTCGCGCTCAGTGAATTCTCAAGGCGCCTTGCGTTTAAGCATTGATCCCAGCGGTTCGGGGCCGCCAAGGATATGAACGTGGAGATGATACACCTCCTGATGCCCGATCCGACCGGTGTTGATGATGGTGCGAAAGCCTTCATGGAGCCCCTGGCTTCTGGCCAGTTCGTTCGCCTTGGCCAGGATCCGCCCCAGTACCATCTGGTGACCCATGTCCACGTCGGCCAGCGAGGCGACATGCACTTTCGGCACGATCATGAAGTGCACCGGTGCGATGGGGTTGATGTCGTGAAACGCAAAGATCTCCTCGTCTTCGTAGATCTTCTTCGACGGGATCTCGCCACGGGCAATCCGGCAGAAGATGCAGTCGCCCATGCTCATTCGCTCCGGCTTCTCTTTTCGTCAATACCGGAGATGCCTTCCCGACGCCGGAACTCGACCATCACGTCGTCGACACCGATGTCGAATTGCGCCAGCAGAATCATGCTGTGGAACCACAGGTCGGTGACTTCGCGCACCAGGTGCAGGCGATCGCCGTCCTTGGCTGCCATGATGGTTTCGGCCGCCTCCTCGGCGACCTTCTTGCAAATGGCATCGGTACCCTTGGCGTACAGGCTGGCGACATAGGATGAATCGGGTGCGGCGCCCTTGCGCTCGCGCAGCGTCGCCTGGACGCGATGGATCACTTCGAGGTCAATCATTTGTATATCTCCTTCGGGTCCTTGAGGACGGGCTCGACATCCCGCCAGCCCGAGGTTTCCAATCGGTTGAAAAAGCAGCTGCGGCGCCCGGTGTGGCAGGCGATGCCGCCCACCTGCTCGATCTTCATCAGCACCACGTCCTTGTCGCAATCGACGCGCAGTTCCAGCACCTTCTGCGCGTGGCCGGATTCCTCGCCCTTGCGCCAAAGCTTCCCGCGCGAACGCGACCAATACACGGCCTGGCCGGTTTCGGCAGTAATGGCCAGCGACTCCCGGTTCATCCATGCGAACATCAGCACCTCGCCGGTTACGGCATCCTGCGCAATGGCGGGCACCAGGCCCTGGGCATCCCAGGCGACCTCGTCCAACCATTTCCCACGCGCAATCACGCTCACAGCCGGACCTCGATGCCCCGCGTGCGCATGTACTCCTTGGCCTGACGCACGGTGAATTCTCCGTAATGAAAGATGCTCGCCGCCAGCACCGCGTCGGCGCGCCCCTGGGTGACACCGTCCGCCAGGTGCTGCAGGTTGCCGACGCCGCCGCTGGCGATCACCGGAATGCCGACTGCATCTGCCACCGCACGGGTCAGCGCCAGGTCGAAGCCGACCTTGGTGCCGTCGCGGTCCATGCTGGTCAGCAGGATTTCACCGGCACCCAGGCTTTCCACCTTGCGCGCCCAGTCGATGGCGTCGAGGCCGGCATTCTTTCGTCCGCCATGGGTGAAGACTTCCCAGCGTCCGGGCGAAGTCTGCTTGGCATCCACGGCAACCACGATGCATTGTGCGCCGACCCGGGCCGAGGCATCGGCCACCAGTTGCGGATTGTTGACGGCCGCGGTGTTCATGCTGACCTTGTCGGCGCCCGCGTTCAGCAGGCGCCGCACGTCGTCCACCTGGCGCACGCCGCCGCCCACGGTAAGCGGGATGAAAACCTGCGAGGCGACGGCCTCGACGATGTGCAGGATGATGTCGCGGTCGTCGGAACTGGCGGTGATGTCAAGGAAGGTGATCTCGTCGGCGCCCTGGTCGTCGTAGCGCTTGGCGATTTCCACCGGATCGCCGGCATCGCGCAGCTCGACGAAATTGACGCCCTTGACCACGCGGCCGGCATTGACGTCGAGACAGGGAATGATGCGTTTGGCGAGCATGGCCGGGGTCAAGGCTTGGAAAGCTTGTCCGCCTCGGCCTGGGCCTTCTTGAAATCCAGCGTGCCTTCGTAGATCGCGCGGCCGGTGATGGCGCCGGAAATGCCCTCGCCCTGAACCGCGCACAGCGCCTTGACGTCTTTCAGGCTGGCGATCCCGCCGCTGGCAATCACCGGGATTCGCAACGCCTGGGCGAGCTTGACCGTGGCGTCCACGTTCACGCCGGACAGCATGCCGTCGCGCCCGATGTCGGTGTAGATCACCGCCTCGACACCGTAATCCTCGAACTTCTTCGCCAGGTCGACCACGTCGTGGCCGGTCATCTTCGACCATCCATCGACCGCCACCTTGCCGTCGCGTGCGTCGAGGCCGACGATGATGTGGCCGGGAAATGCGCCGCAGGCATCGTGCAGGAAGCCCGGATTCTTCACCGCCGCCGTGCCGATGATGACGTAGCTGACACCGTCATCGAGGCAGCGCTCGATGGTGTCGAGGTCGCGAATGCCGCCGCCGAGTTGCACCGGAATGTCGTCGCCGACTTCCTTGAGCACGGCCTTGATCGCGGCTTCGTTCTTCGGCTTGCCGGCAAAGGCGCCGTTCAGGTCGACCAGATGCAGGCGACGCGCGCCCTGGCCTATCCAGTGGCGGGCAATGGCGGCCGGGTCTTCGGAGAACACCGTGGCGTCATCCATGTCGCCCTGTTTCAGGCGGACGCAGTGGCCGTCCTTCAGATCAATCGCGGGTATCAGCAGCATAGGATGTGTGCAATGAATGAAATGCCTGGTGGGGGCGGATCAGGGATTCCAGCGCATGAAATTGCCGAGCAGTCGCAATCCGGCCTGGGCGCTTTTTTCCGGGTGGAATTGAACAGCGAAGATGTTAGCGCGGGCAATCGCGCTGGTAAAGGGGATGCCGTAGTGGGTCGAGCCCGCAATCACGTCGGGATCCTGCGGTTCGACGTAGTAGCTATGCACGAAATAGAAGCGGGCATCGTCGGCGATGCCGTCCCACAGGGGATGGGCTTCGGCCTGGTGCACCTGGTTCCAGCCCATGTGCGGCACCTTCAGGCGCGACCCGTCGGGCGCCACCATGGCAGCTTCAGGAAAGCGCGGCACGCGCCCCGGCAGGATCTCGAGGCCCATGACGTCCCCCTCTTCGGCATGGCCGAACAGCATCTGCAGGCCGACGCAGATGCCGAGGAAGGGCTTCTCGGCGGCAGCGCGGATCACAGCATCGCGCAGGCCGCGCGCGGACAACTCGCGCATGCAATCCGGCATCGCCCCCTGCCCGGGAACCACCACGCGGTCAGCGGCAAGGATCTCGGCCGCAGCGGAACTGACCCGAACCTCGGCCGTCGGCGCAACGTGCTCGATGGCCTTGGCCACCGAACGCAGGTTGCCCATGCCGTAATCGACTACAACAACCTTGCTCATGGAAGAATCAGAGCGAACCCTTGGTGGATGGCACGGCGCCGGACGCGCGCGGATCGGTTTCCACCGCCATGCGCAAGGCACGCGCAAAGGCCTTGAATACCGTCTCGGCCTGATGGTGTGAATTTTCGCCGCGCAGGGCGTCGATGTGCACCGTAATGCCCGCGTGATTGACCAGACCCTGGAAGAACTCGCGCACCAGGTCGACATCGAACTCGCCGATCGTGGCCCGCGTGAAGGGCACGTTGAAGACCAGGCCGGGGCGCCCGGAAAGGTCCACCACCACGCGCGACAGTGCCTCGTCGAGCGGCACGTAGGCGTGACCGTAGCGGCGCAGGCCCTTCTTGTCGCCCAGGGCCTTGGCCAGCGCCTGGCCGATCGTGATGCCGACATCCTCGATGGTGTGATGCGCGTCGATGTGCAGGTCGCCCGCCGCCTCGACGCTGAGGTCGATCAGGCCGTGGCGCGCGATCTGGTCCAGCATGTGGTCGAAGAAGCCGACGCCGGTCGCCAGTTTGGAAACACCCGTGCCATCCAGATCGAGGGCGACGCGTATTTTCGTTTCGAGGGTGTTGCGCGAGATGTCGGCTTGGCGCATGGCCTGAGGGTCAAGCAAGTGTTCGAGGCCTGCATGATACCATCGGCTTGCAGCCTGCACGACAGGCGCAAACCCCGATCATCACTGTCCTGCCAATCATTCCGCTGACCATGAGCCGCTACTGGAGCGATGTCGTCAAGGGGCTCACGCCCTATGTGCCGGGCGAGCAACCCAAGCTCGCCAACCTGGTGAAACTCAATACCAACGAGAATCCCTACGGACCCTCGCCGCGCGCGCTGGAAGCCATCCGTGCCGCCACCGACGATGGACTGAAGCTCTATCCCGATCCCAACGCTGAAACCCTCAAGCGCGCCATCGCGGACCACCATGGAGTCGGAATCGGCAACGTATTCGTCGGCAACGGCTCGGACGAAGTCCTCGCCCATGTCTTCCTCGGCCTGCTGAAGCACGCACGACCCATCCTGTTTCCCGACATCACCTACAGCTTCTACCCGGTGTATTGCGGCTTGTATCAGGTGGCCCATGAAACGGTGCCGCTGCTCGCCGATTTCTCGATCCGCGTCGCCGACTACGTGCGACCGCAGGGTGCGCAAGCCGGCGGCATCATCTTTCCCAATCCCAACGCGCCGACCGGGCGCCAGTTGCCGCTGGCCGACATCGAATCGCTGCTGCAGGCCAACCCGGATTCCGTGGTGGTGATCGACGAGGCCTATGTCGACTTCGGCGGCGACAGCGCGATTCCCCTGACGACCCGCTACCCGAACCTGCTGGTAGTGCAGACGCTGTCCAAGTCGCGTTCGCTGGCCGGCCTGCGCGTCGGCTTCGCCGTCGGCCACGTCGACCTGATCGAAGCGCTGGAACGCGTCAAGAACAGCTTCAACTCCTACCCGCTCGACCGCCTGGCGATCGCCGGCGCGGTCGCCGCCTTCGAAGACCGCGAGTATTTCGAGCAGACCTGCCGCGCCGTCATCGCCACCCGCGAAAAGCTGGTGGCCGATTTGGAAAGCCTCGGCTACGAAGTCATTCCCTCCGCTGCCAACTTCGTCTTCGCCCGCCATCCGCAGCACGACGCCCAAGAGTCGGCGCTGGCGCTACGGCAACGCAGCATCATCGTGCGGCATTTCAGGCAGCCGAGGATCGACCAGTACCTGCGCATCACGGTTGGTACCGATGAACAGTGCGCCGCGCTGGTGATGGCCCTGAAGGAAATCGTCGGCTGAAGGCCGGACTGCGGGCGGCAGCCACACCTGAAAGTCGGCGCCGGCGGCACGGCGCCAAAAGGCTACTTCAGCCGGAACTCCGCCGCATTGGCATGCGCAGTAAGCCCTTCGCCATGCGCGAGGGTCGCGGCGATCGGACCCAGCGTTTGCGCTCCGATGGCCGAAACCTCGATGATGCTGGAGCGCTTCTGGAAGTCATAGACGCCAAGCGGCGACGAGAAGCGCGCGCTGCGCGAGGTGGGCAGCACGTGGTTGGGGCCGGCGCAATAGTCGCCGAGCGACTCCGAAGCATAGTGGCCGATGAAGATGGCGCCGGCGTGGCGGATCTTTTCCACCAGCGGGGCCGGATCGGACACCGAAAGTTCGAGATGCTCGGGCGCGATGCGGTTGGCTATCGCGCAGGCTTCATCGAGGTCAGCGACCTGAATCAATGCGCCACGGCCCTTGAGCGAGGCGGCGATGACCTCGCGGCGCGGCATGGTCGGCAGCAGCCGTTCGATGCTGGCGGCGACGCGGTCGATAAAGGCCGCATCGGGGCAAAGCAGGATGGACTGCGCGAGTTCGTCGTGCTCCGCCTGGGCAAAGAGGTCGATCGCCACCCAGTCCGGATTGGCCGACGCATCGGCGATGATGAGCACCTCTGACGGTCCGGCCACCATGTCGATGCCGACCGTGCCGAACACGCGGCGCTTGGCGGCGGCGACATAGGCGTTGCCGGGACCGACGATCTTGTCCACCTGCGGAATGGTCTGCGTGCCATAGGCCATTGCCGCCACGGCCTGGGCGCCGCCGATGGTGAACACCCGATCGACACCGGCGAGGCAGGCGGCCGCCAGCACCAGCGCGTTCTTTTCGCCGCGCGGCGTGGGCACCACCATGATCAGTTCGCCGACGCCGGCCACCTTGGCCGGCAAGGCGTTCATCAGTACCGAACTCGGATAGGCCGCCTTGCCGCCGGGCACATACAGGCCGACACGATCCAGCGGGGTGACCTTCTGCCCCAGGCGCGTGCCGTCGGCCTCGGTAAAGCTCCAGGATTCGGACTTCTGCCGCTCGTGGTAGTCGGTGACGCGCTGCGCCGCCGCCTCCAGGGCCTTGCGCTGGGCCAGTGGCAGGCGATCGAGTGCATGGCGCAGTTCGGCGCGAGGCAGTTCGAGTTCGCCCATGCTGCCGACGTCGAGCTGGTCGAAGCGACGGGTGTAGTCGAGCACGGCAGAGTCGCCCTCGAGCTTCACCCGCTTGAGAATCTCGGCAACGATCCGCTCGATGGCATCGTCGGTCGAATGATCGAAGTGCAGCAGCGCGTCGAGCGTCGCGGCGAAGCCGGAGTCGGCGCTGACGAGACGGCGAATCATCGGATCGCACCCGCGATGGAGGAGATCACGGGCTGCAGCAACTCGCGCTTCATCTTGAGCGAGGCCTGGTTGACCACCAGTCGCGCCGAGATGTGCATGATTTCCTCGACCTCGACCAGTTTGTTGGCCTTCAGCGTGCTGCCGCTGGAAACCAGGTCCACGATGGCCTCGGCAAGCCCGGCCAATGGCGCGAGCTCCATGGAGCCGTAGAGTTTGATCAGGTCGACATGCACGCCCTTGCCGGCGAAATGCTCACGTGCGACCGTGGTGTACTTGGTGGCGATGCGCAGGCGCGCTCCCCGCCGCACGGCGGCTTCGTAGTCGAATCCGGCCGGCGCCGCGACGCACATGCGGCACTTGGCAATGTTCAAATCGAGCGGCTGGTAGAGCCCGGTGCCGCCATGCTCCAGCAACACGTCCTTGCCGGCGATGCCGAGATCGGCGGCGCCATACTGCACGTAGGTCGGCACGTCGGAAGCGCGCACGATGACCACCCGCACGTCGTCGCGATTGGTGGCGATGATCAGCTTGCGCGACTTTTCGGGATCCTCGGCCGGCACGATTCCTGCCGCTGCCAGCAGGGGCAGGGTTTCTTCGAAGATGCGGCCCTTGGACAGGGCGATGGTGATTCCGCTCGGGCGGATTCTATTCGAGGGCAGGCCCAGCTCCCGGGAAGGGGAAGGGGGGAAGGCTTACTTTACCCGTCGAATGTTGGCACCCAAAGCCGCCAGCTTCTGTTCCAGTCCTTCGTAGCCGCGATCGAGGTGGTAGATGCGCTCGATCAGGGTCTCGCCCTGTGCCACGAGGCCGGCGATGACCAGGCTGGCCGAGGCGCGCAAGTCGGTGGCCATCACGGTCGCCCCATCCAGCGTCGGCTTGCCCGTGACGAAGGCCGTGTTGCCGTCGATCTTGATGTCGGCGCCGAGCCGGATCAGTTCCACCGCATGCATGAAGCGGTTCTCGAAAATGGTTTCGCGCATCACCGCGGTGCCTTCGGCGACCGCGTTGATGGCCATGAACTGGGCCTGCATGTCGGTCGGGAAAGCCGGATAGGGCGCGGTGCGGATACTGACGGCGGCAAGGCGCCGCGGCGCCTTGATGCGGATCGCATCGCGCTCGGCGACGATGTCGCAACCGGTGTCCATCAGCTTGTCGATCACGGCATCGAGCGACGTGGCCGAGGCGCCCGTCAGCCGTATCTCGCCACCCGTCGCCGCCGCCGCGCACAGGTAGGTACCGGTCTCGATGCGGTCGGGCATGATGCGATGCGTCGCGCCGTGCAGCGCGTCGACACCCTGGATGCGGATCACGTCACCGCCGGCACCCGATATGCGCGCGCCCATGGCCACCAGGCAATTGGCCAGGTCCACCACTTCCGGCTCGCGCGCCGCGTTCTCGATCACGGTTTCGCCCTGCGCCAGGCAGGCGGCCATCATCAGGTTCTCGGTGCCGGTAACGGTGACCATGTCGGTGAACAGGCGCGCACCCTTCAGCCGGGTGGCGCGGGCATGGACATAGCCCTGCTCGACCGCAATCTCGGCGCCCATCGCGGTCAGCCCCTTGATGTGCTGGTCCACCGGTCGCGCGCCGATGGCGCAACCGCCAGGCAGCGAAACACGGGCTTCGCCTGCGCGCGCCAGCAGCGGGCCGAGCACCAGGATCGAGGCGCGCATGGTCTTCACCATTTCGTAGGGTGCGACCGCGTTGTTCAGCCCGGAAGCATCCAGCGTCACCGTGTCGCCAGCGCCGACTTTCGTGCTCTCGCGCGTCACCGTTACGCCCATCTGCGCCAACAGCTTCAGCATCGTACCGATGTCGTTCAGGTGCGGCACGTTGGTGAAGGTCACCGGCTCGCGGGTCAGCAGCGCCGCGCACAACAGTGGCAGCGCCGCGTTCTTCGCGCCGGAAATGGCGATTTCACCTGAAAGGGCGACGCCGCCGGCGATCAGCAGCTTATCCATTGGCTTTCCATTCCTCGGGGTCAGCGTCTGCATCGACAGCGCATGCAACTCGCCGGAGTCGAAGCGCGACTTGAGGATCGCGTTGATGCGCTGCTGGCGCTTGACGCGATTGAGTCCGGCGAACTCGCTGCTGACGATGACGGCGGCGAAATGCTGTCCGTCGCCATCGACCGACAGATGTTCGCAGGGCAGGCCGGCGGCAATCCAGGTCTCGATTTGTTTTGGGTCAAGCATGATTGTTACTCCTCAGGCGCGCAGCTTGTAGCCGCGCTTCAGCAGATTCAGGGTGAATGCGGTCAGCAGCGCAAGGCACGTTGCGACCACGGCGAGACTGTGCCACGGCGAGGCGTCGGATACGCCGAAGAAGCCGTGGCGAAAACCATCGATCATGTAGAAGATCGGGTTCCAGTGCGACACCTGCTGCCAGAATGGCGGCAGGGAATTGATCGAGTAGAACACGCCCGAAAGGAAGGTCAGCGGCATGATCAGGAAATTCTGGAAAGCCGCGAGCTGGTCGAATTTCTCGGCCCAGATGCCGGCGATCACGCCCAGGCTGCCGAGGATGGCCCCACCCATCAGCGCAAAGACGATGATCCAGAGTGGCGCGGCAAAACCCAGCGGCGCGAACCAGCAAGTGGCCAGCAGCACGCCGGCTCCGACGACGACGCCGCGCACCACGGCGGCCAGAACATAGGCGGCGAAAAATTCAAGATAGGAAATCGGCGGCAGCAGGACGAAGACGATGTTTCCCGTCACCTTGGACTGGATCAGCGACGACGACGAGTTTGCAAAGGCATTCTGCAGCACCGACATCATCACCAACCCGGGAATCAGGAAGGAAGTGTAGGCCACGCCATGAATCTTCACGTGCCCTTCCAGTACGTGGGAAAAGATCAGCAGGTAGAGCAGCGCCGTGAGCACCGGCGCCGCGACGGTCTGCGATGCCACCTTCCAGAAGCGCAGCACTTCCTTGTACAAAAGCGTGGAAAAGCCGTGGCCCATTTCAGCGGCCCTCGCCCCGCGCTTCACCTTGCATGACGCGAATGAAGACCTCCTCGAGGTCGGGCTTGCCTATCTCGAGATCGTCGATGCTGCAGCCGGCTTCGCGCACGCGCGCCAGCAATGGCTCCACGTCCTCGTAACGATCGAAAGGCAAGGACCACCAGCCGCCGCTTTGCGCCGCGCCGAGGGCCAGGTCCGCCGGCATCTCGCCGCGACAGCGCAGGCGCAGGGTATGCGTTGAAAAGCGGCGCAACAGGTTTGCCGTGGTGTCGAGGGCGACCACGCGACCGGACTGGAGCATGGCGATGCGGCTGCACAGACTCTCGGCCTCCTCCAGGTAATGCGTGGTGAGGACGATCGTATGGCCGGCCTCGTTCAGGCGCCGGATGAAGGCCCACAACGTCTGCCGTAACTCGACATCGACACCCGCGGTCGGTTCGTCGAGGACGATCACCGGCGGGCGATGCACGAGGGCCTGGGCCACCAGCACCCGGCGCTTCATGCCGCCCGAGAGCATGCGCATGTTTGCATTGGCTTTCGGCGTGAGGCCGAGGTTCTCCAGGATTTCGTCGATCCAGGCATCGTTGTCCCTGATGCCGAAATATCCCGACTGGATCTTCAGCGATTCGCGGACGGTGAAGAACGGATCGAATACCAGTTCCTGCGGCACGACGCCAAGCTGGCGGCGCGCCGCACGATAGTCGGATTGAACGTCGTGCCCCATGACGCTGAGCGTGCCGTGGTCGGGGCGAACCAGGCCGGCCAGCGCCGAAATCAGGGTCGTCTTGCCGGCTCCATTTGGACCCAGAAGACCGAAAAACTCTCCCGGTTCGATCGCAAGGTCGACGCGATCAAGAGCCTGGACGGCGCCAAAGGACTTGGAGACCTGCTGAATGCGGATCGCGACCGACATCACGCCAATCCGAAAGCTGAAACGACTGGAATCTCAGCCCTGCGGGAGCAGGTCGGCAACGCCGTAAACGGCGGCCAGGCTCAGCAGGCTTTGCGGCGGATTCAGCACACGCAAGGATTTTCCGGCCGCCATGGCCGCACGCGTCCAGCCGAAAACCACGGCCAGGCTGGACGAATCGGTTTCAGTAACTGCCTTGAGATCGAAGGCCGACACATCAGTAGCGAGAGCTGCCTCGCCTTCCGCGAGCAAAGCGCGCGCTCCGGCCATGGTCATCGGACCCGAGACTTCGACGCAGTCGCCGGAGATTCGGATCATTTCTTGACCGACGTCGCCTCGCCGGTTTTGTTCTTGGCCTGCAGGGACTTTATAAGGCCGTCGATACCACCATTGCGAACCTCGGCGGCAAACGATTCCCGATAATTGGTCACCAGGCTGATACCACCGACCTCAATGTCATAAACCTTCCAGCCGGAACCGGCCTTTTCGAGGTAATAGTCCAGTTCGATATTTTTCCCCGCGCCGGATTGCTTGATCTCAGTACGAACCCTGACGTCAGTCTCTCCAGCCTTCAAGACAAACGGCTTGAAGGCGATGGTCTGGTTCTTGTACTCCGTCAGCGCCTTGGAGTAAGTGCGAACCAGGAGGTGGCGAAACTCGTCTGCCAGCACCTTTTGCTGGGCCGCACTGGCCTGACGCCAATCACGCGCCAGCGACAACTGGGTCATGCGCATGAAATTGAAGTGCGGAAGCACTTTTGCCTCCACCAGTTCAATGGCCTTGCGCGTATTCCCCGACTGGATGTCCTTGTCCTTGCGGACGATATCAAGGACTTCGTTGGTCACCGTCTTGATCAGGACATCCGGAGCGGATGCATCCTGAGCCATCGGCGTCGCGGCAATCAGCAGGCCGCTGAAAAGTGCAAGCAGGTATTTCATGTGGGTTCCCGGGATTTCGGAATCGGGGCTGGTGCCCCGATTTGTGGACTACTTCGTATCGACGGATTCCGTACGAACAGCCAGAACTGCCCCTGCAGTTGAGGGTAGCTCGGCCCGCAACTCATCGGATCCGGCATCGGCCGACAAGGAACGGTCGGTATCGAGGCTCGCCTCCGGTTCACGAGGCGGGTTGCCATCGTGTATCAAGTTGCGCCGACGCTGCAGATAGGCGTCACGCACGTAGGAATACTTGTCAAGCGCCGCTTCCTCGACGACCTTGTCAGCCGCAAGCAGATTGGCACGGTCATTAACCAGTCGCAACACTAGCGCAATATCGCGGTCACCCTTCGGCCTGTGGTTCGCCACCGGATCGGCCTGCACATCCAGAACCAGGCCAACCGTATCACGCACCGTACGCGGCCCAAAAACAGGGATCACCACATAGGCGCCATTGCCGACTCCCCAACGGCCGAAGGTCTGACCGAAATCTTCGTCGTGCTTTTCAAGGCCGGCATCGGTAGCAATGTCCAAAACGCCGAGCAAGCCGATCGTCGTGTTGATCACGACCCGCCCCAGATCACCGAAGGCTTCCGGGATCTTGCCCTGCAGCAGGTTATTCACGCCAATGAACAGATCGTCAATGTTGCCAAAGAAGTTGGTGACTCCGGTCCGGATGGGAGATGGCAGAACCGCTTCATACCCGGTGGCAACAGGCTTCACGATGACCGAATCAAGCCCCTCGTTGAAGGCGAACATGGCTCGATTGAAACCCTCGACCGGATCCTTGGGGTTGCCGGAACTGGCACATCCGGCCAGCATTCCGGCCGCCAGCATTGCCAAGGTAGCCGACTTCAGACGGGCGGGCAGCGTTTTATTCATTCTATTCAGTCACCTGTTGACTACTTCTTGCCGCCATCCTCGGCGGCCTTGTTAAACATGAACTGGCCGATCAATTTTTCAAGAACCACCGCGGATTGCGTCTTCTTGATCGTATCGCCCGCCTTGAGCATTTCCGTATCGCCACCCACTTCGAATCCGATGTACTGCTCTCCCAACAAACCTGACGTGTTGATTGTTGCAAACGTGTCGCGCGGAAACTTGTAACGGGTATCGACGTTGATCGTCACCACGGCAAGATAGGCCTCCGGATCAAACCGGATTTCCGCCACCCGCCCCACGACGACACCCGCACTTTTTACGGCGCCCCGCACCTTCAAGCCGCCGATGTTATCAAATTTGGCCTGGATTGCATAAGTATCTCCACTGCTGGACGACGCCATATTGCCAACTTTCAGGGCAAGAAACAGCAGCGCTCCCAAGCCGACGGCAACGAAAAATCCGACCCAGAGGTCAAGTGTAGTGCGACTCATGTCATGTCCCTGTAAACATGAAGGCGGTGAGAATGAAGTCGGCTGCCAGAATGGCCAGCGACGATGTTACAACGGTACGCGTGGTCGCCCCCGAGACTCCCTCGGCGGTAGGCTCGGCATCGTAGCCTTCGAATACGGCCACCCAACTCACGATGATCCCGAAGACGAAGCTCTTGATGACCCCATTGAGGATGTCTTCCCGAAAATCGACCGACGCCTGCATCTGCGACCAGAACGATCCCTCGTCGACACCGATCAGTTGCACGCCGACCAGATAGCCACCGAAGATACCCATCGCCGAAAACAGTGCCGCCAGCAATGGCATCGAAATTACGCCCCCCCAGAACCGTGGCGCCACCACGCGGGCGATAGGATCGACAGCCATCATTTCCATGGCCGACAACTGCTCGGTGGCCTTCATCATGCCGATTTCCGCCGTGATCGCCGATCCGGCGCGGCTGGCGAACAGCAGGGCCGCGACAACCGGACCCAGTTCGCGCACCAGCGACAGGGATACCAGGACCCCAAGCGCCTCGGTCGAGCCGTAGCGCTGCAGGGTGTCGTAGCCCTGCAAGCCAAGCACCATGCCGACGAAGAGACCTGACACGAGGATGATGATCAGGCTAAGGACGCCAGTGAAATAGATCTCGCGTATCGTCAGGTGCACCCGCCGCAGCGCAGTGGCGGAATTCAGCAAGATTGCCAGGAAGAAGCGGCTGGCGTAGCCGAGGCGCCAGACACGGGAGGTCACCCGTCGACCTAGCCCGCCCAAGGCGCGGGACAGGCCGTTATCCATGATGCGCTCCCCGCCCCATCAGCTCTTCGCCATACGGACGGGACGGATAATGGAAAGGCACCGGACCATCTTCCTCGCCCCACACGAACTGGTGCACATACGGCACCTTGGAGTTCTTGATGTCCTCCGCCGTGCCTTCGGCCACGATTTTTCCCGCAGAAACGAAATAGACATAATCGACGATTTTCAATGACTCCTGCACGTCGTGCGTAACTACGATGGAACTTGCGCCCAGCGCGTCGTTCAGCTTGCGAATCAGTTCGCCTATGATCGACAGCGAAATCGGGTCAAGGCCGGCGAATGGTTCGTCGTACATGATCAGCATCGGGTCAAGTGCAACGGCGCGGGCCAATGCGACCCGGCGCGCCATGCCACCCGACAGTTCCGCCGGCATCAGGTCATGCGCGCCACGCAATCCCACCGCATTCAATTTCATCAAAACCAGGTCGCGGATCACGGTCTCGGGCAGATCGGTATGCTCACGCATCTGGAAGGCGATGTTGTCGAACACCGACATGTCGGTAAACAAGGCGCCAAACTGGAACAGCATTCCCATGCGGCGACGCAACCCGTAGAGTCCGTCGGCGTCAAGCTGGTGTACTACCTGCCCACTCACCTTGACCTCGCCTGATGTCGGTTTGAGCTGTCCGCCGATCAGCCGCAACGTCGTGGTCTTGCCGCAGCCGGAACTTCCCATCACAGCCACGACCTTGCCGCGAGGAATCGTCATGTTGATTCCAGTCAGGATCGGCCGGCTATCGTAGGTGAAGTTCAGATCGCGGATTTCGACAAGATTGTCCGAGGACATTGTGAGGCCGGTGGATTTTCAGCTGGATTTGCAGCCGCGAATCTTAGCAGATCGCCTTCGGCGACGAATGGAACAATCGACGAAGTAACGGAAAAACGCCCTTCACAAAGCGGGAATTTCGACCGCGAATCGATTTATGATGGCTCGATCAAACTTAACCAATCCCCTTACTTGAACTCTCCTCAGGAAAAAACCGCGCTGCTGATCGTCGACGATGACCCGCTCATTGCCGACGCACTGGGCTATTTCCTGGGGCGGGAGTATGCCGTCAGCACTGCTGCCACCCGAAGCGAAGCGGTAAGGCTATTGCGCGAGGAGCACCTTGCCCCGGCATTGGCGCTGATCGACCTCGGGTTGCCACCAACCCCGCACCGTCCCGATGAAGGCTTCGCCTTGATCGCGGACATACTGGCCCACGCTCCCGAAACCCGAATCGTCGTGCTGTCCGGACAAAGCGACGAACCCAATGCCCGCCATGCGCGCGCCCTGGGCGCTACCGAATTCGTAGCCAAGCCCGCCGATCCGGAAATATTGCGCAAACTAATACACCGGGTGTTGTCTTTTAGAGACACCTCTACCGAAGTCGATGACGGTCTGATCGGGGTCAGCGAACCGCTGCAAAAACTCCGCGCACAACTCCGACAATTCGCCCGCTCGCCGTTCCCGGTACTTATAGAAGGCGAATCCGGCAGCGGCAAAGAACTCGCCGCAGTCGCACTACATCGACTCTCCGAGCGCGCGGCGAAGCCCTATCTGGCGCTCAATTGCGCAGCCATTTCGCCCAACCTCGTCGAAGCGACGCTATTCGGGCATGCGAAGGGTGCATTTACCGGCGCCAGCGGTTCTCGATCCGGCTATTTCGAGGACGCTTCGGACGGGACACTGTTCCTCGACGAGATTGGTGAACTTCCCCTGGACTTGCAGCCGAAACTGCTGCGAGTACTGGAAAACGGCGAGTTTCAGCGCATCGGCGAAACCCAGGCGCGACGCTCCTCGGCACGCATCGTGACGGCGACCAACCGCGACTTGAAGAGAGAGGTCCGCGAAGGCCGGTTCCGAGCCGATCTTTACCACCGATTGTCGGTGTTTACGATTTCAATTCCGCCACTGCGCGATCTTGGTGACGATCGAATTCTTCTTCTGGAGCACTTCCGTTCGATCTACGCCGCCCAAGCAAATCTGCAGCCTTTCCAGCTGACGGCCGCCACCACGAATCGACTGCGTGCCTATCCGTTTCCCGGAAACGTACGGGAACTGCGAAATATCGCCATTCGCCTGACAACCAAATATGCTGGCAGGGAAGTCGGAATCGATGAACTGGAAGCCGAGCTCGACGTCGGCAATGATCCCCTGACACTTGGCACTGCCCCCACATCGACGATGGCCGGCCGGGCGGAACTGATGGCCATAGCACTGAATGATCTCCAGACCCGTCACGAGTTCAACCTGGATGCCACGCTGCGGCTTTGGGAAGAGGCCTACATCGAAGCCGCGCAGCAACTGGCCCATAACAACATGAGCCAGGCAGCGCGACTGCTCGGTGTCAATCGAACCACGCTCTACAATCGCATAGATGCGCTGACCCGCGAAAAGCGGCCCGGCCCCAACCGCAGCCTTTTTTGACCGGAATATTGTCCCGCCCGAACGCCCGACGCCATGTACCTCGAACACTTCGGACTCAACGAACCACCGTTCCGCATCACGCCCCATACTGATTTTTTCTTCGACGGGGCCAATCGCGGTGCAACGCTCGACGCTCTGGTCTACGCGATCACCCACGACGAAGGCATAGTCAAGGTCAGTGGTGAGGTCGGCAGTGGCAAGACCATGCTCTGCCGGGTGCTGATGGAGCGCCTGCCGCAGAACGTCACCATCATTTATCTGGCCAACCCGTCGCTCTCCCGCGACGACATCCTGTTTGCCATTGCTGATGAGCTTGGCCTGAGCATCGCCGAGAATGCGCGGACTTCAGCGGTAATGCGCGCGCTGCAGGATCACCTTATCGCTTCGTTCGGCGAAGGCCGCCAGGTCGTGGTCCTGATCGATGAAGCCCATGCGATGCCTGCAGAAACCCTCGAGGAGATCCGCCTTCTTTCCAACCTGGAAACCAATCGCCACAAACTTCTGCAACTGGTCCTGTTCGGCCAGCCCGAACTGAATGATGTCCTTGCGCGTCCGGACATGCGGCAATTGAAGGAGCGCATCACCCACAACTTCGGCCTGGCGCCGCTGCTGCGCGACGACATAAGCCAGTATCTTGACTTTCGCATGCGCGCCGCCGGCTATCGCGGGCCCAGCGTCTTCATGCCGCCGGCGCTAAGAATGATCGAGCGTAGTTCGCTAGGCCTCACCCGCCGCATCAACATACTCGCCGACAAGGCACTGCTCGCGGCCTTTTCGTCGGGCAGCCACCAGATCGGCCCAAAGGAGGTCCAGGCGGCGATCCGCGACTCGGAGTTCAGCGAAGCCACCTATGGCGGAACAGTCAGGAAAAACACGCGAAATGCCTGGATTGCGGTCGCATCCGGTATCGCAATTCTCGCGGGGGTACTTTGGCTGCTCTCGGCGCAGAGCAATGGCGACAGCCCCGCGCCGGCGTCTACGAAATCGCCGGATCCGGTCAGCCCACCCACGATCGCCGGCAATGCGCCTCCCGCCGCAACCGCCACGCCGGCAAGCGGCAGCGGTAATCCTTCCCCAGCAGCAGAACCACCCGTGACGGCCGGATCGGCCACGCTTGGCACCATTGCCACGACGAACGCCGCCGCGCCAGCAGCCATACCTGCGACCGACGCAGTTCCGGCCGCCACAAGCGAACCCTCGCCACCGGCCACCGCGAAACAGATGCCCGCCAAACCCGCCTTCCAGCAACCGGCGGGTATGCCCAAGGTCGGCCCCCTCACCAGCGAGCGCCTTGAGGCGGGGCGCGCCTGGCTTGAGCAGGTGCCGGATGACCATTGGTTCGTCCAGGTTTATGACGCGGATGCCAGGCGACACGCCGAGATCGAAACGCTGCTGCAAAAGGTGAAACGCGAGAACGAAGAATTCGGTAACGTCCACGTCTATTTTTCCGAACTCAGCGGAGTGCCTCGCTTCGGCGTCACCTACGGCAGCTACGCAACCGGTGCGGCCGCAGCGATCGCGCTGCGCGGCTTGCCCAAATCGCTAAAGGCCAGCAAACCCTACCCAAGGCAAGTGCTGCGGCTGCGGTAGTGCAAATTCACAACACCCGATCCACACCTATGCCCCCAATCAAATCATTGAGTTGCCGTGTATACATAATGTGCTATCCTAAGATTGGCTCTTTACCTGATCGGGGATTCGTTTGCGCCCACTTCTGATCCCGCCGTTCCCTGTTGCGCTCGTTGCAAGCGTAATGCTTGCGGCATGCGGCAGCCTTCCACCGCAATCGCCCTCCTCCGGCCACATACGCGCCGAAGCCCAGGTCGCGCCAAATCCGGGGATTCCGCAACCTGTCGCAGCCACGGTCAGCCTTGCGCGACCGAAGGCCAGCGCGAAAACCGAGTCCTACTCGGTAGTGGTTCGCAACATTCCGGTACAGGATCTGCTTTTCGCCCTGGCGCGCGACGCGAAACTCAACATCGACATCCATCCCGGCATCAACGGCATCGTCACCATCAATGCAATCGACCAGACCTTGCAGCAAATCCTGACGCGGGTAGCCAAGCAAGTCGATATGCGCTGGGAGCTCGATGGCCCGAATCTGGTGGTAATGCCGGACTCGCCCTTCCTGCGCAATTACAGGGTGGACTACGTGAATATGTCGCGTGATGTCAGCGGCACCGTTTCGATCAATACGCAGATAGCCTCGACCAGCACGAGTGCGACTGCGGGTTCCACCGGCGGAGGTGGCGGCAACAACTCCAGCACATCCGTCAAGAGCACGGCGCAGAACAACTTCTGGCAGTCGCTGGAAAAGAACCTGAAGGACATCCTGCGCGAAAGTGACAAGATCCTTCCCGAAGGTTCCAGTGAAACAGTGATCGAGCGTTCGGACCAGCAGGCCACCACGGGTACCGGCGCCACGGGCGGCCAAGGTACTACCGGACGATCCGGAAGTACCGCCACCAATCTGGCTGGCAGCCCGAATGCGGCAAGTCTCCAGCAACAAGGCACCACCGTCGTCAAGCGAACGACGTTCCGTGAAGCCGCGTCGATCATCGTCAATCCGGAAGCCGGCGTCGTTGTGGTTCGCGCAACTTCCAGACAGCATGAAAAGGTCCAGGAGTATCTGGACATGGTGCTCGCCAGCGCCCGACGGCAGGTGATCATCGAAGCCACGATCGCGGAAGTCACCTTGAGCGATGCGTATCAGCAGGGAATCAACTGGCAGAGCTTGCGTTCCCTGCGTCCCGGCAACCCGCAGGCGGGATTCTCTGCGGCGCAGAATCCGACTGGTCTTGTGCTCGGCGCAGTGCCCGACCCGTTCGCTACGGCATCCGGCAGTTTCGCGACCCCCCCCGGCGCCTTTGCATTCTTGCTCAATTTTGTTGCCCCGGGCCTCGGCCTTTCATCGACACTCAATCTGCTGGAAAATTTCGGCAAGGTCCGCGTCTTGTCCAGCCCGAAGATCAGCGTCTTGAACAATCAGACAGCCATGCTGAAAGTGGTCGACAACGTTGTTTACTTCAACATCAAGAACGACACGACCACCACCGCCACGGGAACCGTCAGCATCATCACGTCAACTGCCCAGTCAGTATCGGTAGGACTGGTGATGAGCGTAACGCCCCAGGTCAGCGAAAACGGGACCATCCTGCTCAACGTCCGACCGACCATTTCCAGCCAGAAGGGAGAGGGCAAGCCAGACCCGACGCCGGGCCTGGCCTTTGTGAACAGAGTGCCGGAGATCCAGACGCGCGAAATGGAATCAATGCTGCGCTTGTCCGACGGTGAAGTGGCCGTGATGGGCGGACTTATGGAGGACAGGGTCAGCAACACCACCAACCAGGTTCCAGGTCTTGGCGACCTGCCTGGCATCGGCAATTTCTTCCGCAATCGCAATGACTCGAGCACCAAAACGGAACTGGTCATCTTCCTCAAACCCACCATCATTCGCGACCCGAGCATCGACGGCGACTATCGGAGCTTCCGTAGCCAGTTGCCCACCAAGGATTTCTTTGCCGAAAGCCCTCGTCAGCTGCAAAGGCAAATGGACGCACAATCGGAACCTCGGCCCAATGAGCTTGCTCATGGACGCCCTGAAGAAAGCCGAACTGGCAAAGCGTCAGGGCCAGGGGGATGGCACGGGCGAACCGACCCCTGTCTCGGAATCGGGCGAACTGCGCCTCAAACCACTGAACGAGCCCGATTTCACCGACTCGACACTGGGTTTGCCGGAAGCCGGCATCGCCACGCCGGATGCGCTGTCGCAATCGTCGCATCTTGAAGAACTCGATGCACGATTCCTGGCCGAAGCCGAACAAGCCGCCGCAGCACGTCTCAAAGGCACTCAGCCTGCCGCCCCTGCCCCACAGGCACCGGCCATCGAAAGCCCGCCGCGACCGCTGTCGGTTGCCGCCACCGAACCGCGAAAGACCGCGCCCGACAAAGCTTCCTCGGCGCCCGCCGCCAAGACGGCTGCGCAAAACCTGTTTGCTGCCAAACAAACGGATACCGCGCCGACGCGAAAGTCCTTTGCCATAGTGGTGGGTGCAATCACCGTGCTCGCGGTGTGCGGCATCGGTGGATACTTTTGGTGGCAATTGCAACCGAAGTCCTCGCTGGTCGCCAATCGCGGGCTGCCGCAAACTGCTCCGGTCGCAGCAACACCCCCCCCTGCCGCAGCGCCGGTAGCCGTGTCGCCAGCGCCGACTTCCGTGGCAACGCCGATCGCTGCCGCTCCTGGCACCGCCCCGGTGACATCAGGAGCGGCACCCGGGACAAGCAAGCGGGCACCCGACGATGACGAAGAAGATGCCGCACCGATAACAACCAAACCCGTCGCGCGCGCTCGCCGTCCGGCAACCGTGGTGGTAGCACAGCAAGATGAGGACAGCCCGATTCGCGTCACAAAGGCGCCGCTAAAGGTCAATCCCTCCCTGATAAAAGGTTTCGATGCGTTCAACCGCGGAGATCTGGCGACGGCGCAGCTTGAATACGAACGCGCGCAGAAGGCCGATCCGCGCAATCCGGACGCGCTGCACGGGCTGGCGGCAATCGCTTTGCGCCAGGGCCGACCGGAACAAGCCGAACAGTTGTATCGCCGTATCGCCGAAGCCGATCCTCAGGATACGGTGGCACAGGCGGCATTGATCAATAGCCGCGGCCAGATCGATCCAAACACCGCTGAAAGCCGCCTGAAGACCCTCGCCGCGGCCCAGCCCGAATTGGCCGCACCGCATTTCTCCCTTGGCAACCTCTATGCCCGCCATGGCCGCTGGAATGATGCGCAGCAATCCTATTTCCGCGCCCACACGGCTGAACCTGACAACCCGGACATCCTTTACAACCTTGCGATCAGCCTCGAACACCTGCGCCAGAACAAGCTGGCCGCCCAGTACTACAGTCAAGCCATCGCCGCCGCGCAAGGCCGCCCGGCCGGGTTTGACAAGGCCCAGGCCCAAACGCGACTGCAAACCCTGCAACCCTGACCGAAAAGCCTGATAGTTCCGCTTGAATCCATCGATGCCGGCAGTACCCGGCACAGCGAATCAGGAAGCTGCCAGCTTCCACTCCATGTCCCACGACAAGGACTTGCCCAAGCCGGCAGATGCGGGATAATGAAGGACGTATGAATTCCCCCGCCACCCGCAGACCCATCGGCCAGATCCTGATCACGCAAGGCGTGATCAGCGAGGACCAGCTTCGGATTGCACTGCTCGAGCAGATGAAATCCAACCAGCCGGTCGGCAAGCTGCTGGTCGCGCTTGGTTTCGTATCCGAAGCAACCTTGCGCGATGCGCTGGGCGAATCGCTGGGCCACAAGTCGGTCGACCTCGCAAAGTCGATCATCGATCCCGATGCATTGCGCATGGTGCCGCGCGAGTTGGCCAAGCGCCACATGTTCCTCGCGCTGAGCTACTCGCAGCGCGAGCAGCGCCTCAAGATAGCCATCGCCGACCCGAACGACATCGTCGCGCTGGACAAGCTGCGCACGCTGATCCATCCGGAACTGCTGATCGACACGCTGATCGCCGGCGAATCGGAAATCGCCCGCGCCATCGACCAGTATTACGGCCATGAACTCTCGATCGACGGCATCCTGCACGAAATCGAAACCGGCGAGATCGACTACCGCAGCCTGTCGGCCTCGCTCGACGAATACAGCCAGCCGGTAGTGCGCCTGGTCGACGCGCTGCTCACCGACGCCGTCAAGCACGACGCTTCGGACGTGCACTTCGAACCCGAAGCCAGCTTCCTGCGCATCCGCTACCGCATCGACGGCATCCTGCGCCAGATCCGCGCCCTGCACAAAACCTACTGGGCGGCAATGGCCGTGCGCATCAAGGTCATCAGCGGCATGAACATCGCCGAGACGCGCGCGCCCCAGGATGGCCGCATATCGATCAACATCAGTGGTCGCGCCGTCGATTTTCGCGTCGCCTCGCAACCGACCATCCACGGCGAGAACATCGTCCTGCGCATCCTCGATCGGCAGAAGGGCATCGTGCCGCTCGACCGCCTGGGGCTGGACGACCAGCAGATGAGCCTGATGAAGCTGATGGTGGCGCGTCCCGAAGGCATCATCCTCGTCACCGGCCCCACCGGCAGCGGCAAGACCACCACGCTCTATTCGGTGCTGAACCACATCAACGAAGAGGGCGTGAACATCATGACCCTCGAAGATCCGGTCGAATACCCGATGGCGATGATCCGCCAGACATCGGTGGCGGAATCCGCCAAACTCGACTTCGCCAACGGCATCCGATCGATGATGCGCCAGGACCCGGACATCATTCTGGTCGGCGAAATCCGCGACGCCGATACCGCCGAGATGGCGTTTCGCGCGGCGATGACCGGCCACCAAGTCTATTCGACGCTGCACACCAACTCGGCGCTGGGCGCCATCCCGCGCCTGCTCGACATCGGCGTGCTGCCCGACATCATGGCCGGCAACATCATCGGCATCGTCGCCCAGCGCCTGGTGCGCCGCCTGTGCACCCACTGCCGCAAACCCTATCCCGCCGAAGCCCATGAATGCAAATTGATCGGCGTGGTCAGCGGCCAGCCGGCGCCGATCATCTACCGTGCCGCGGGCTGCGACCACTGCGGCTACCAGGGATATCGCGGCCGCATCGCGATCATGGAAATGCTGCGCCTGGACCACGACCTCGATGACCTAATCAGTCGCCGCGCACCGCAACGCGAGATTCGCAACATGGCGCACGAAAAAGGATTCCGCACCCTGGCCGACGACGGATTGCGGCGCGTGCTGGACGGTTCCACCTCGATCGAGGAAGTCGGCCGGGTCATCGACCTGACCGAACGGATGTAATCCCGGCGACGGCGGACCCATCATGGCCCTTTACTCCTACAAGGCGATGAACGGCCAGGGCCGCATGGTTCTGGGCCGCCTCGAGGCGATCAACCAGATCGACCTCGAAATGCGCCTGAAGCGCATGGAACTCGACTTCATCAACGGCGATCCGGTGAAATCCGGGGGGCTGATGAATCGCGCCAAGATCAGCCGCCCGGAATTGATCAACTTCTGCTTCCACATGGAGCAACTCGCGCGGGCGGGCGTATCGCTGATCGAAAGCCTGACGGACCTGCGCGACTCCATCGAGAACCCGCGCTTTCGCGAAGTCATCGCGGGCATGATCGAGAGCATCGAAGGCGGCAAAACGCTTTCCCAGGCGCTCGCCGAGCATCCCCAGACCTTCGACGAGGTGATGGTCAGCCTGATTCGCGCCGGCGAGGAAACCGGAGCCCTGCCGCAGGTGCTGAACAACCTCCTGGAGTCGCTGAAATGGCAGGACGAGCTTGCAGCGCACACCAAGAAGCTCATCATGTATCCGGCCTTCCTCGGCACCGTGGTGGTGGCCATCGTCTTTTTCATGATGATCTACCTGGTGCCGAAAATGGCCGGCTTCATCCGCAACATGGGCCAGGAAATACCGACCCAGACCAAAATCCTGATCGCCACCTCCGAGTTCTTCGTCAACTACTGGTTCGTCGTGATCGGCCTGCCGGCCGTCGTGGCGGCCGTGGTTTACTTCCTGGTCAAGAACAGCCAGGCGGCACGTTATCGCTTCGACGACTTCAAGCTGCGCATTCCCTACATCGGCGAGATCCTGCGCAAGATCATCCTCTCGCGCTTTGCCTCGGTATTCGCCATGATGTATTCATCGGGCATCACCATCCTCGATTCGATCAAGGCCACGGAGGCCGTCGTCGGCAATCTGGTAATACGGGAAGGCCTTGAACGGGTGGGCGGCTTCATCGCCGAGGGCCAGAACGTGACCGTTGCCTTCCAAAACGCCGGAATATTTCCGCCACTGGTTCTGCGCATGCTGCGCGTCGGCGAAAATACCGGCGCCCTGGACTCGGCGCTGACCAACGTCAGCTACTTCTACAATCGCGACGTGCGCGAATCGATCGAGAAGGTCCAGGCCATGATCGAGCCTGTGATGACGGTATCCATCGGCCTCATACTCGGCTGGATCATGATCGCCGTGCTCGGACCGATCTACGACATCATTACAAAGATGAAGACCTGATGACCGCCAGACGCATACTCCTGCTCGACGGGTCCTCGCTCACCGCTTACCAGTGGAACGGTGGCCGGATCAAGGCCGAAGGCGAGTTCAGCCCGGAACCGGTAGGCACCGAAGCCTTCGCCGGTTACCTGAAGAAACATCGCTCCAGCCTTTTCTATCTGCTCGCCGACACCGGTGACGAGGGCTTCCAGCTGGAAGACCTCCCTTACGTGCAGGGCGGCGACCGCGCCGCGCTTCTGCAGCGCCGCCTCAGCCAGTACTTCTACAACACGCCGCTGGCGACCGCCATTTCCCTGGGGCGCGCGACCAGCGGCCGGCGTGACGAAAAGATACTTTTTGCGGCACTCACCCGCATCGAATCTTTCACGCCCTGGCTGGACACTCTCGACGCCGCGGAGTCGATGCTGGCGGGCGTCTATTCGATTCCGCTGGTGCTTGCCGGATGCGGTCCGCAGTTCCTCGGTGATGGCGGGCCGGTGCTGTTCGTCACCCTTACCCGTGGCGGCGTACGACAAAGCTTCATCGACGGCGGCAAGCTGCATTTCTCACGCCTGTCGCAACTTGCCACGCAAAGCGTCGAGGAAGTCGGCCGGGTATGCGCCAACGAGTCGGCGAAGATATTCCAGTACCTGGTCGCCCAGCGCCAGTTGCCGCGAGGATCAACGCTGCGCACCGTAGTCCTCGCCCACCGCGAACAGATGCCGGCTCTGCAGGAATACTGCCAAAGCAGCGCCGAACTCCAGTTCGAGTTCGTCGATCTGGCGACCACCGCACGCAAGCTGGGCCTCAAGGACCTTCCCGAGGACAGCAGCGCAGACAAGCTGTTCATCCACTGCCTGGTCACCAAGACGCCGCCCCAGCAGTTCGCACCGGCAAAGCAGACGCGCTTCCACAAGCTGTGGCAGATCCGCTCGGCGCTCACCAGCGTGGGCTGGGTCATACTCGCCGGCTGCCTGCTGTTTGCCGGCAAATCGGCTCTGGAAATCAAGGAAGTGCAGGACCGGACCGATACCATCCGGATGGCAACCGGCGCCGACACCCAGCGCTACAACGGCCTCCTCGCAGGCCTGCCGAAAATCAACCTGACCCCGGACAACCTGCGTGCGCTGACCGGACGCTACGAAGCGCTGCAAAAGCGCATGCCCGGCATAACCCCGCTGCTCTCGCACCTGGGCCGCGCACTGAACGAATACCCGCGGATCGAACTGGTTCGCCTGAACTGGCGGTTGGCAGACGTACTCGACGTGGCAACCCCGGCACCAGCCAGTGCGGCTTCCGGCACCTCAGCGCCGGCTCCCCTCGCACCGGCGGCCGGATCGGGCTGGACGGTCCTCGAAATCGAAGCACAGTTGCCACTGGTCCTGGTGAGCGACCAGCGGGCACAGATCGAGCTGATCGAAAACTTCGCGGCGCGCCTGCGCGATGCCCAAACCGATGTCCGGATAATGAGCCGTCCCTTCGACATCGAATCCGACAAACCGCTACGCAGCACCACCGACGCGAGCAAGGCACAGCCAGCCGCCGTGCCGAAATTTTCCCTGCGCATCGCGCAGGCCTTGTAAGAGAATGAGCCGCCTTCCTTCCCACCCTTCAGCCGTGGCACTTCCCGACCGGATGCAGGCAAGCCAGCGGGATCAGGGAAAGCTAGCCAAGGAATCGCCGGACACGCCATGAAACTGGATGCCAAGGATTTCAAACGCCTGCAATGGGCCATCGCCTTCCTCATCCTCATGGGCGCGATCGGTGGCGGATCGGTATGGACCGCATTGCAGATAAAGAAAAGCAGCGAAAGGGCTCTCAAGGAAGCCACGGCCGCGCGCAGCGACATCCAGACAAAGCTGGCGCGGGCTCGAGACGAACAGGCCGAACTGCGCGACAAGATCGACCGCTACCAGGCGCTTCAAGCGCGGGGCTATATCGGACCGGAAAAGCGTCTGGACTGGATCGAAGCCATCGCCCGAATCAAGGTGGCGCGCCGCATCTTCAGCCTGGACTACGAATTCACGCCACAGCGCCCCGTGGAGAGCGCAATACTCCCGGGCGGAGGGACTGCGGGCGGCCTCCAGTTCATGTCGAGCCAGATGCGCATGCAGGCCCAGATGCTGCACGAGGCCGAACTCGTAAGCCTTATCGAGGAGATCCGCAATTCGGTGCAGGCATTGATCCAGATCCGCTCCTGCAACATGCAGCGGCTTCCGCCGAGTTCGACCGACCGTAGCAATAGCGCCCAGATCAAGGCCGAATGCACGCTCGAATGGATCACACTGAAGGACGGCAAATGAACGTCGCATTCCGTATCGTGCCTGGCCTGGCCTGCCTGAGCCTGCTCGCGCCCGCCTTCGCGGCGGACGTGCCCGAACTCGGGCGCCTCTTCTTCACACCGGAACGACGCGTCGCGCTGGAACGCCAGCGCACCCACAACGTGCGGGAAGCGCAGACGCTACAGGGAACCACCATGAGCCTGGACGGCGTGGTCCAGCGATCCAGTGGCAAATCCACCGTCTGGATCAATCGCCAGGCGCAGAACGAAAACGATGGCGGCCGCACTGGCGTCAGCGCTGCCGTTTCAGCGAAGGCCCCGGGCAGTGCCCTGCTCGCGCCCGGCGAGGAGGCGCCGGCCAGGCTGAAAGTCGGCGAGGCAATGAACCGGGCCACCGGAGAACGCGATACCCGCCTCGGTGGCGGCGTGGTGGTTACGCCCGCTGATCGCAGCAAGACGCGCTGACCCGAACGGAAGGCATCATGTACTCACAGGCCGTCGGCTATACCTACCATTCCGGTTGCAAATGCTGGCGCCCGAATTCCTGGCGAGCACGCAATGCCCAATGACAGCGCCGGCATTGCCGAAACAACCGCGCGGGTCATCACGCAGGTGAACTTCGCCACAACGGGCAGGTAGCGCGATGGCTACCCTTCGCCGCCGCTACTGGCGCGCCGCGCCGCGCGCCGCAAGGGGTTTCGTGCTGATCACGCTGATCGCGCTGCTGACGATCGGCGGCCTCTACTTCTTCATCAGCAACCTGTCGCCGGAAATCCTGCGCGCAAACACCCAGCAGAAGACCGACAAGGCGCTGACGCAGGCACGCGATGCCCTGCTCGGCTACGCTCTGCAGTATCGCGAATACCAGGCCGGCACGGGGACCGACAGCGTCTACGGCTACCTGCCACTGCCGGATCTGGGCGAAGCGCAGAACCAGAACAGCGCATTGGTGAACTCTCCCTGCGCCAGCGAAGGCTGCTCCAAGCTGAACCCTGCCGGACTGACGACCGGGCATACCTACATCGGCCGCTTTCCCTGGCGCACTCTGGGCACGGAACCCTTGCGCGACGGTCACGGAGAATGCCTATGGTATATCGTGTCCGGCAGCCACCGCAGCCTGGCCAATGCCGGCACGATGAATTGGGATACGCTCGGACAGATAGACGTCGTCGTCGCCGGCGGTACGTCTTCCGACCTCGCCAGCGCACTTGCCAACCGCCCCCACGACCGGCCGGTGGCGATAATCTTCTCACCCGGCCCGCCGCTGACCGGGCAGGATCGCAGCGCATCCGCGGTTCCCGGCGACGTGGTGAGTCAATGTGGCGGCAACTACAATCCCGCCAACTACCTCGATCCGTCGATTGCTGCCGTGCAAGGCGGAACCAGTGTCTATTTTGCCGGCAACCGCAATGTCGACGCCAGCGTCACTCCCGTCGCGGTAGCGATCCAGGGCAGCATCGAAAAGGATGTAGCCAACATCCTGCACGGCAAATGCCAGCACAGCGCCAACTGCACCACCGTCGCCAACGATCAGGGCCTGCCACTGACCAGCGACGACCTGTTTGGTACGCTGCGCAAGTCGGCGAGCTTCCGCACGGATATCAATGCCATGCTGGAGCGCATGACCACCTGCCTGCGCGACCAGATCGCGGCCGGTGGCGGCATAACTCCTATTGCCCTGACCGGGTTCACACCGCCGGCCGACAAGACTGTCGGTCGCATTCCGTCCAGCACCTGTTACGACGACACGCAGAATCCGCGCGGCTATTTCAGCCATTACTCGGACCAGATCTTCGTTGCGGCGCAGTCCGCCTCCCCTTTCAGCGTGACGGATACCAAAAACACTCCTGCAGCGGGCGACGACACGACCACGTCGTGCCCGGGCGTGCTGCTCTTCGCCAGCCAGCGTGGCAGCGGCCAATCGCGCAGCACTGCTGCCGAGCGCAATACGCCGGCCAATTTCCTCGAAGGCAGCAATCTCGCCGGATTCATCACCACGGGCGCCTTGAACTTCGCCGGACCCACCCAGTTTGCCCAGGTGAGCTCGATCACATCGGCGACACAAACCGCCAACCAGGACATCGTTCGCTGCATCCCGTCCGGAGCCAGCCTGACGGTCGTGGCGCCGGCCGTGGCGACCGATGCCGGCAGTATTGCCCTGGCAACCTACGCCCCCGGCGCCGGCTTGCTGACCCTGGGCAGCGCTGGCGACGAATCCAGCTACGGCGCCTCCGCCTCCGCGCTCTTCGCCTGTGCCTGGACACCCGAGGTACAGGCCGCCGGGTCGGGTCTGCGCAGCTACTTCCGTTTCCGCATCCGGCGCGTCGGCGAGGGCTTCACCTTTGCACTGATCGACGGCGACCGGAATGGCACCAATGTCTGCGGCGCCGCGCGACAGCACCTCGGCTATTCCGGTGACAACGGCCATGCGCTCACGCCCTACATCCAGCCCCCGAAACTCGCCATCGAATTCGACACGGCGCGCCAGTGCAACTCGCCCTACATAGATGCCGCGGGACGACCGGCCTGCAACTTCGTTGAGAGTGGCGACACCCTGCGCAACGGCCGCAACGATCCCTGCTACACGAGCGGTTGCGGTGGCCAGGGCAACGATAACAGCAGCCATGTCGCCATCGTCTATTGGGGCTATGGTGCGGCGCTGACCCAACTGACGCAGGACGACAACGTCCATGACCAGGCCGACGACCTCTCCAGCTTTACGCCGGACACGCCCATGGCCACCGATCCCTCGCCGCGCCCGGGGCCGCGCAATCCGGCGCCGGTGCTGCCCTATGTCGCCAATCCGGCCGTCATCCCCGGCATCGCACCGCTCGACCGCATGGGCGTCACCGACGTCTCGCAACGCGAATTCCACGCCCGCATCGAAGTGACGCGCACTTTCACAGAACCGGTCGACGCCAAGGATGGCATTACGACAGTCCAGGTGCAGTTCTGGATCGAACCGCATTCGGCCAAGCGCATTTCGGCGATGAGCTACAACCCCAGGCTCGCCGCCAACCCTTACAGTAACGGCGGCAGGTCATGGCCTCGCCATCGGGGACACTGTGGTAATCAGGGACGCGGTACCCATCGGCTACAACGGCGAATATGCGGTCACCCAGATCAACGGCGACGATTTCACCGCGGCACTACCCGCCGGCACCCCGGATCCGCGGCCGTACATTTCCGCCATTACATGGGCCAATTTCAGTGGTACGGATCAGGCTACAGTAAGCTCTGCCAACCACGGCCTTTCCGATGGCGCGACGGTGGTCATCTCTGGTGCCGTACCGACCGAGTTCAATGGGACGCATGCCATCACCCGCATCGACGACGACACCTACCGCTTCGGCCTAGAACTGTCGGCCCAGCCCGGCAGCATGGAGCCGGCCGTCGCCGCCACCAAAACCCTGACCCCGCGCCAGATCGCGCTGGCCAACACGACGCGGGCGATGAGCGTGCTCGATGCGACCTTCAAGCCCCTTGTCTCCAATACCGCAACGATTTACGATGAACAAATGGCAGCATGTGCCGCAAGCGGGCAAGCCTGCCCCAACGGCCAACGCTGCGGTTCCGACAACATGTGCTACCGACCCTCCTTCCGCAATCTTCGCCTCGGCTTCACCACCTCGGAACGGCCAACCACCAGCAACACCACGGCGCGCGGGCAATTGATCGAGATCACCGACCGGGCCACCTCATGGCTACCATGAACAACGCCGTAGCGCCAGCGACCGAAGGAAGTCCCTGTGGGGCGCCGACTCTTGCCCAGCGCGGTTTCACGCTGGTCGAACTCGCCATCGTGATGTTCATCGTCGCCCTGTTGCTGGGCGGCATGCTGCTGCCGCTGTCGGCGCAACAGGATGTGCGCTCCTACGGCGACACGCAGAAACTCCTGACCGATGCTCGCGATGCCTTGCAGGGATTCGCCATGGCAAACGACCGCCTGCCGTGTCCGGCATCGAGCACCAGCAATGGCGTTGAGGATCCACCTGGCGGCGGACCCTGCGCCCACCCCCATGACGGATTTTTCCCGGCGGCCACCGTCGGCATGGCGCCCGTCGATGGCAGCGGCTACCTGATCGACGGCTGGGGCAGCAATGCCGACAACCGGGTGCGCTACGCGGTGAGCACCGCCAACACCAATGCCCTGACCACCGGCTCGGGCATGAAGACCGCCGGCATCACGGCACTGGCTCCCGACCTGCGAATCTGCAACGCGGGTGCAAATGTGAGCAACCCCGGCCCTACCGCCGACTGCGCAGCCAACACCGCGCTGGCTACTGATGCCGTCGCCGTCATTTACTCTCTGGGCAAGAATGCGGGAACCGGTGGCGCCGGAACCGACGAAACCCACAATCCGAATCCGCGCTCGACCACCGTCGCCGACCGCGCCTTCGTCAATGCGCAACAGGGCACCAATTTCGACGACCAGATGATCTGGCTGTCGAAGGGCACCCTGTTCAATCGCATGGTCGCCTCTGGCCGCCTGCCCTGACAATAGTCGGCGCCGACGGCACGGTGCCGACGCGGCATTCCTTGCGGAGTGCCGCGCTTATGACCAGCATCACAAATCCTGAATCCACGGTGATGCGCCCTCGGTAGAATCGCCGCATCCACCTTCGGGAGTTCGCCATGTCCAAGCCATTCAGGATCGCCCCCAGCATCCTTTCCGCCAACTTCGCCAAACTGGGTGACGAGGTCGACAACGTGCTGCGCGCGGGCGCCGACATCGTCCATTTCGATGTCATGGACAACCACTACGTGCCGAACCTGACCATCGGCCCGCTGGTTTGCGAAGCGCTGAAGAAGCACGGCGTCACGGCGCCGATCGACGTGCACCTGATGGTGAAGCCGGTCGACCGCATCATTCCCGACTTCGCCAAGGCCGGCGCCACCTACATCACCTTCCACCCGGAAGCATCGGAGCACGTCGACCGCACCATAGGGCTGATCCGCGAATGCGGTTGCAAGCCGGGCCTGGTGTTCAATCCGGCCACTCCCCTCGACGTTCTCGACTACACCCTGGACAAGCTCGACATGGTGCTGCTGATGTCGGTGAACCCCGGCTTCGGCGGCCAGAAGTTCATCCCCTACGTGCTCGACAAGGCGCGCAAGGTGCGCCAGATGATCGATGCCCGCGGCCTCGACGTCAGCCTCGAAATCGACGGCGGCGTCGGCCCGGCCAACATCCTGGAAGTGGCGAAGGCCGGCGTCGATACCTTCGTCGCCGGCTCCGCCGTGTTCGGCGCGGCGAAGGACAGCGATCCGAACCGTTACGACACGGTGATCGGCGCCCTGCGCGCCGAACTGGCGAAGGCCTGAGCGTCGCCCGCGCTCACAGCGCGCCTTCCAGCTTCAGCAGGAAGACCTTGCAGTCCACGCCGCCGGCATACCCCGTCATCGCGCCATCGGCGCCGATGACGCGGTGGCAGGGCACCACGATGCCGATCGGATTGCGGCCGTTGGCGGCGCCGACGGCACGCGCCGCCTGCGGCCGCCCGATGGCGACCGCCTGCTGGCCGTAGGTTCGCGTTTCGCCATAGGGAATCGCGGCCAGCGCAGCCCAGGCGCGCTTCTGGAATTCGGTTCCCTGTGGATCGAGCGCGACGCGAAATTGCCGCAAGTCGCCGGCGAAGTAGGCGTCGAGTTCGCGCTGCAACTCAAGCAGCATCGGGTTGCGCGGGGCCTCTACCCAGTCGCGCGGAATCGCCGGAACATACTTTCCGGCGCGGACATGGACATCGGTGATGCCCCTGTCCGAGGCAGCCAGCAGCAGTTCGCCCAGCGGCGACGCGCACCATTGGAAATGTCTCGTCATCTCAACTCTCCTTGTCGGCAGGTCGTTCCAGCCTGCGCCACAGGTGCAGCACCGCATAGCTGCGCCAGGGGCGCCAGGCCTCGGCCTGCATATCGGCCGCGCGCTGTCCCTGCGCCGTATTGGGCAGGTCGAGCGCCTTGAGCAGCGCCACGTCGCGCGGCGGCCAGGCATCCGGCCAGGCCAGGGCGCGCATGGCGATGTAGTGGGCGGTCCACGGACCGATGCCGCGGATGGCGCCCAGGGCCTCTATCGTCCGCGCCGGATCCTGGAAATCGTCCAGCGGCAACTCGCCGCAATGCACGCCTTGCGCGATGGCGATCATCGCCTCCGCGCGCTGGCCGCCGATGCCCAGCCGCCCGATGTCGTCGCGCGTCGCGCCAGCGACCCGCGCCGGCGTCGGAAACGCCTGCGTCAGGTCGCGAAACGGGGTCGCCACCGGTTCGCCGAAGGCCGCGACGAAGCGCGTCGCCAGGGTACGCGCCGCCTTGACCGTGACCTGCTGGCCGAGGACCGCGCGCATCGCCAGCTCGAACGAGTCGAACGCACCGGGCAAACGCAATCCTTCGGCACCCTGCGCCAGCGTTCCCAGCGCCGCGCCGATTTCCCGCGGATCGGCCGCCACGTCGAATACGCGCCGGGTACGCGCCAGCAGGCGCGGCGTCGCCGCCGCCAAATCCGCCGAAAAGCGCAGTTGCAGGGCATCGCGCTGCGGCAGGCAGCGCACCTCGAGCCAGCCATGGCGCACCGATCCGCCCTCGCCTTCGATGCGGACGATGCGGCGATAGGCCTCGCCTTCCACCGACTCCACGCCCGGTATCGCCCGCCTGTCGAAGAAGCCCAGCAAGCGGGGGAAATCGTAGGGCGGCCGGTAGGGCAGGACGAAACTCAGTGCATCCGCATCGCCATCGACGCCGGGGGGCCGTCCTTCCTTGCGCAGACGTCCCGGCGAAAAGCCGTAGCGCTGCGCGAACAGCGCGTGCATGCGGCGGACGCTGGAAAAGCCGCTGGCGAAAGCCACCTCGGTCACCGCCAGCCGCGTATCGGTGAGCAGGCGCTTGGCCAGCAGCAGGCGATGCGTCTGCGCGAACTGGATCGGGTTGACGCCGAACTCCTCCATGAAGATGCGGCGCAGATGACGATCCGTGACGCCGACGCGGCCGGCGACGTGCGCAAGGTCGATGCTGTCGCCGATGCCATCCTCGATCATCCGTGCCGCCGCCCGAGCCAGCGTCGCGCCCGCTTCGGTGACGGCGAATCCGGGCGCCAGTTCGGGGCGGCAGCGCAGGCAGGGGCGGAATCCCGCAGCTTCCGCCGCCGCCGCGCTGGGGTGGAAACTGCAGTTTTCCGCCCGCGGCAGGCGCACGCGACAGATCGGCCGGCAGTAAATGCCCGTCGTCGCCACGCCGACGAAGAAGCGTCCGTCGAAGCGCGCGTCATGCGACTTCATCGCCTGATAGCAGGCCGCCGGAGTGAGCTGGGCGAATTTCATGGGCGCAGTGTAGCCCTGCTCCGGCGCAGGATTCGCCGTTTTCGGACATGCGAATCGGAGCGGCCGGAATCCGGCCGCGGCGGCGTCAGGAAGCCCTGGCGCCCTTTTTCGCGGCGCGGGCGCGGGCGGCCCGCTCGCGCTTCAATTCGCCGCGCACATCGCCCAGTTCGGCCACCATGGTCTCGATGTGGCGGCGCCGTTCATCGAGCTCGGCCATCGCCGCGTCAATGCGCCCGATCAGGTAGTCGAGCTGCCGCGCGTGTCCCTCGCCATGCTCGCCATACAGCGACAGGATGTGCTCGATCTCGGCCAGCGACATGCCCACCGCCTTGCCGCGCAGGATCAGGCCCAGCCGCACCCGGTCGCGCCGCGTGTAGGCGCGGCCGCCGTTGATGCGGCGCGGCGCCAGCAGGCCCTTGTCCTCGTAGAAACGTATGGTGCGCAGCGAGATGCCGTACTCGCGCGCCAGTTCGGTGATGCCGTATAGCCCGTCGTCGGACGGCGTCGTCGCTGCCGGAACGGGTTGCCTGCGGATTGCATTCATGGCGCCATCCTAGCAAGCCAGCATGCCGCTTTCAAGACAAATATTCCCTTACGGGCAACTTGTTGACGTTAACGTAAGCACTCGTTAGCATGGCCCGATCGACGCCGGCAAGGAGCCCCGCGCATGAGCCCATCACCGCCCACCGAAGCTGAACCCTTCTCCGCCTACGCCAGCGTGCTGCGGCCGGGCCTGTTCGCCGGCGAAGTGCATTGGGTCACCGGCGGCGGCAGCGGCATCGGCCGCTGCGTCGCCCATGAACTGGCGTCGCTGGGTGCCACCGTCATCCTCAGCGGGCGCACCGAGGAAAAGCTGCGCAAGGTGGCCGACGAAATCGTCCAGGACGGCGGCCGCGCCGAGGCCTGCGCCCTCGACATCCGCGACGAGGATGCGGTAAAGGCGGCGGTGCACGCCGTCGTCGCGCGGCACCCGCACATACACGGCCTGGTCAACAACGCCGGCGGCCAGTTTCCGGCACCGCTGATGGCGATCGGCAAGAAGGGCTTCGAAACGGTGGTCGCCAACAACCTGACCGGCGGCTTCCTGATGATGCGCGAGCTTTACCTGCAATCGATGCAGGCCCACGGCGGCGCCATCGTGAACATGACGGCCGACATGTGGAACGGCATGCCCGGCATGGGCCACTCGGGCGCCGCGCGCGCCGGCATGGCCAACCTGACCAAGACGGCGGCCGTCGAATGGGCGGCCAGCGGCGTGCGCGTCAATGCGGTCGCCCCGGGCTGGATCGCATCCAGCGGCATGGACAGCTACAAGGGCCCGGTGCGCGAGATGATCCCGAAACTCAAGCGCCACGTACCGCTGCGCCGGCTCGGCACCGAGTCCGAGGTCAGTGCCGCCATCTGCTTCCTGCTCTCGCGCGGCGCCGCCTTCATCACCGGCGTGACGCTGGCCATCGACGGCGGCGCGCCGCTGGAAAGCCCGCTGTTTCCGATCGCCGACCACCGGCGTTCGGTGCCCTTCGACGGCTTTCATCGCAGCGTCACCCCCGACGTGCTGAAGGACGCCTGATGCCCGCCCTCGACACGCTGATCGATGCAAGGTCGGCCGCCTTTGCCGCCAACGCCGCGCGCATGGCCGAGCGCCTGGCGGAAGTGCGCGCCCTCGAAGCCAAGGTGCGCGAGGAATCGGCCTCCAAGCGCGAGAAGTTCGAGAAGCGCGGCCAGTTGCTGCCGCGCGAGCGCGTGGCGCGCCTGATCGACCGCGGCAGCGATTTCATCGAGTTCTGCACGCTCGCCGGACTGGGCATGCACGACGACGACGGCAAGGATTCCGTGCTCGGCGGCGGCTCCATCATCGGCATCGGCACGGTGGCCGGCAAGCGCTGCGTGGTGCTGGCCAGCGACAGCGCGATCAAGGGCGGCACCATCCCGCCGATGGGCCTGCAGAAGAGCCTGCGTGCCCAGGAAATGGCGCGCGACAACCGCCTGCCGCTGATCTACCTGGTCGAGAGCGGCGGCGCCAACCTGATCTACCAGGCCGAGATCTTCATCGAGGGCGGGCGCAGCTTCGCCAACCAGGCGCGGCTCTCCGCCGCCGGCATTCCGCAGATCGCGGTGGTGCACGGCGCATCGACCGCCGGCGGCGCCTACCTGCCGGGACTTTCGGACTACGTGATCCTGGTGCGCGGCCGCTCGAGCATTTATCTCGCCGGCCCGCCGCTGGTCAAGGCCGCGATCGGCGAGGACAGCGACGAGGAAACCCTGGGCGGCGCCGAGACCCACGCCTCGGTCACGGGCCTGGGCGAATACCTCTGCGAGAACGACGCCCACGCCATCGCCACGGCACGCGAGGTGATGGACAAACTCAACTGGAACGCCGTACCGCCAGCGCCGACTTTTCAAGAACCACGCTTTTCGCCGGATCAACTCCTCGGCCTCGTGCCCGCCGACGAGCGCGAACCCTACGACGTGCGCGAAGTCATCGCCCGCCTGGTCGATGCGTCCGATTTCCTCGAGTTCAAGGCCGGCTACGCCCCCGACACGATCTGCGGCCACGCGCGGCTGCACGGCCACGCCGTCGGCATCCTGGGCAACAACGGCCCGATCCAGCCCAATGGCTCGACCAAGGCCGCGCAGTTCATCCAGCTGTGCGACCAGAGCGGCACGCCCTTGATCTTCCTGCAGAACACCACCGGCTACATGGTCGGCGCCGCCGCCGAACGTGCCGGGGCCATCAAGCACGGCTCGAAGATGATCCAGGCCGTGGCCAACGCCCGCGTACCCAAGCTCACCGTGGTGCTCGGCGGGTCGTTTGGCGCCGGCAACTACGGCATGTGCGGGCGCGGCTTCGACCCGCGCTTCATCTTCGCCTGGCCCTCGGCGCGCACCGCCGTGATGGGCGCGGCGCAAGCGGCCAAGGTCATGGAAATCGTCGGCCGCGCCAAGCTCGAACGCGCCGGCCAGCCGGCCAACGAAGCCGCGCTCGCCGCCATGAGCGAAGGCCTGCGCCGCCGGCTGGAGGCCGAATCCACGGCGCTGTTCGCCACCGCCCGGCTGTGGGACGACGGCATCATCGACCCGCGCGACACCCGTCGCATCCTCGGCCTTTGCCTCGACGTCTGCGCCGAAGGCGAAGCGCGAACCCTGCGCCCCAACAGCTTCGGCGTCGCCCGTTTCTACGGAGGAAAGGGATCCCCATGCAACTCAGCACCGAACACCGCCAGCTTGCCGACACCGTGCTGCGCTTCGTGCGCGAACAACTCAATCCGCATGTCGCCGAGTGGGAAGCGGCCGAGCAGTTCCCTTCGCACGAGGTGTTCAAGAAGCTCGGCGACCTCGGCCTGCTCGGGCTCAAGTACGACCCGGCCTACGGCGGCCAGGGGCTGGACTTCTCCTACTCGATGGTGATGGCCGAGGCGCTCGGCGAATGCGCCTGCGGCGGCGTGCCGATGGCCATCGGCGTGCAGACCGACATGTGCACCCCGGCGCTGGCGCGCTTCGGCTCGGACGAACTGAAGCGCGAGTTCCTCGCCCCGGCCATCGCCGGCGACATGGTCGGCTGCATCGGCGTCTCCGAACCCGGCGGCGGCTCCGACGTCGCGGCGGTGAAGACCACGGCGAAGAAGGACGGCGGCGACTACGTGATCAACGGCAGCAAGATGTGGATCACCAACGGCATGCAGGCCGACTGGTGCTGCCTGCTCGCCAACACCTCGGCCGAGGGCGGCCCCCACCGCAACAAGTCGCTGATCATGGTGCCGATGGACTCGCCCGGCATCAGCCGGCAGAAGATCATCAAGATCGGCATGGACGCCTCGGACACCGCGCAGATCTTCTTCGACGAGGTGCGCGTGCCGCAGCGCAATGTCATCGGCCAGGAAGGCATGGGCTTCACCTACCAGATGCTGCAGTTCCAGGAGGAACGCCTGTGGGGCGCGGCGAGCAGCCTGCGCATGATGGACAACATGATCGACCAGACCATCGCCTACACGCGCGAACGCCAGGCCTTCGGCAAGTCCATCCTCGACAACCAGGTGGTGCATTTCCGCCTCGCCGAACTGCGCACCGAAGTCGAGGCCCTGCGCGCCCTGACCTGGCGCGCCGTCGAGGAATACATCGGCGGCAAGGATGTGACGCGGCTGGCCTCGATGGCCAAGCTGAAGTGCGGCCGGCTCGACCGCGAGGTGGCGGATGCCTGCCTGCAGTACTGGGGCGGCATGGGCTACACCTGGGACAATCCCGTCTCGCGCGCCTGGCGCGACGGACGCCTGGTGTCGATCGGCGGTGGCGCCGACGAGGTGATGCTGGGCATCATCTGCAAGCTGGAAGGCACGCTGCCCCGCTCATGAACCTGCGCCGATCGGATTGGGGGCTCTATCCTCAGTACAGACTGTACGTTCCGGGGGCGGCGCGGGCCGCCCCCTGGGCCCGCTCGCTACGATTTTTTCACGAGCGTTGAGATGAGTTTCCAAAGGATCCTCATCGCCAATCGCGGAGAGATCGCCTGTCGCGTGATGCGCACGGCGCGCACGCTGGGCTATCGCACGGTCGCCGTGTATTCCGATGCCGACGCCGGGGCGCCGCACGTGGCCATGGCCGACGAGGCAGTGCGCATCGGCCCCGCGCCCGCCGCCGAGTCCTACCTGAACATCACCGCGATCCTCGATGCCGCGCGCCGTACCGGCGCCGATGCCGTGCATCCCGGCTACGGCTTCCTCAGCGAAAACGCTGCCTTCGCCCAGGCCTGCGCCGAGGCAGGGCTGGTGTTCATCGGCCCGCCGCCTGAGGCCATCGCCGCCATGGGCGACAAGGCCGGCGCCAAGCGGCGCATGATCGCCGCCGGGGTGCCGACCGTGCCCGGCTATCTCGGCGACGAACAGGGCGACGAACGCCTGATGGCCGAAGCGGAAGCTCTCGGCTTCCCGCTGCTGGTCAAGGCCGTCGCCGGCGGCGGCGGGCGCGGCATGCGGCTGGCAAGTTTCGCAGCGGACCTGCCCGAGGCGCTGGCCGGCGCAAGGCGCGAAGCACAAGCCGCCTTCGGCGATGCCACGCTGATGCTGGAACGGCTGATTCCGCAGGGGCGCCACATCGAGATCCAGGTCTTCGCCGATGCCCACGGCAATGCCGTGCATCTGGGCGAGCGCGATTGCACCGCCCAGCGCCGCCGGCAGAAGGTGATCGAGGAAGCGCCCTCGCCCATCGTCACGCCGGCGATGCGCGAGGCCATGGGGCGCGATGCCGTGGCCGCCGCGCTGGCCGTCGGCTACCGCGGCGCCGGCACGGTCGAGTTCATCGTCGATGCCCAACTCAGGCATTACTTCCTCGAAATGAACACGCGGCTGCAGGTCGAGCATCCGGTCACCGAAATGATCACCGGGCTGGACCTCGTCGAGTGGCAGTTGCGCGTCGCCGCCGGCGAAGCCCTGCCGCTGCGCCAGGATCAGATTCGCTTCGAGGGCCATGCCATCGAGGCGCGCCTGTATGCCGAGGATCCCTACGCCCACTTTGCGCCACAGACCGGCACCGTGCTGCATTTCCGCCCCGAGGACGCGCTGCGACCGGGCGTGCGCATCGATGCCGGGATCGTTGAAGGCGGCAGGGTGAGCCCGCATTACGACCCGATGCTGGCGAAAGTGATCGCCCATGGCCGCGACCGCGACGACGCCATCCGGCGCCTGATCGCGGCACTCGAAGATGCGCCACTGCTGGGCGTGGCGAACAACGGCCGCTTCCTGCGCGACCTGCTCGATCACGAGCGCTTTCGCGGCGCCACGATGCACACGGCGCTGCTCGACGAATGGTCCGCGGCGGACGAAACAATTCTGCAGCAGCCGCAGCCGTCGGAGGCCGACTGGCAGTTGGCAGCTGCGCTGTTCGCCGGCAAGCCCGCGTGGCGCTCGGATAGCGTTGCGGCCTTTGAGCTGACGCTGACTTGCGGTGGCGAGACACGCAAGTCAAGAGTCGGCGCTGGTAGTACGGCGATCGAATGGACAATCGACGCCAACGGCCGCCTGCGCTACGCCCAGGACGGCATCACCCGTCACGCAACCATCCATCGCGACGGCGACACGCTCTACCTCGCGCGCGACGCGGCGGTCTTCGTCTTCCGCGAAGCCTCGCCGCTGCCGGCGACCGAGAAGCTCCACGACCCCGCCATCGCCCGCGCCAGCGTCGCCGGCACTGTCACGCGGCTGGAAGTCGGCGCCGGCGACACGGTGATAGCGGGGCAGACGCTGGTCGTGATCGAAGCCATGAAGATGGAAATGCGCGTCACCGCCGGCGCCGCCGGAACCGTGACCGCGGTGCGCGTGCTGGCCGGCACCCAGGTGGAATCCGGCGCGATACTGATGGAACTGGACATCGAGGAAGCCCCATGCCTGCCAACGACAAAGCCATCCTGACCTGCGCCCTGACCGGCGTACTGACCGACCCGCAGCAGCACCCGGTGCCGGTGACGCCGGAGCAGATGGCGGCCTCGGCGCGCGAGGCCTACAACGCCGGCGCCAGCATCATGCACGTGCATCTGCGCCAGCAGGTACCGGGCAAGGGCCACCTGCCCTCCTGGGACCCGGAGGTCGCCGCCGAAATCGTCGACGCCATCCGCGTCGCCTGCCCCGGCGTCATCATCAACCTCACCACCGGCGTGATCGGCCCCGATATCTCCGGCCCCGCCGCCTGCATTCGCCGCGTGAAACCCGAGATCGCCGCCTGCAACGCGGGCACGCTCAATTATCTGAAGCTGCGCGAAGACGGCCGCTGGGCCTGGCCGCCGATGGTGTTCGACAACCCGGTGGAGAAGGTCAAGGCCTTCCTCGACGTGATGCACGAAACCGGCACGCGGCCGGAGTTCGAGTGCTTCGACGTCGGCATCGTGCGCTCGGTCGCCATGTACCAGAAGGCCGGCATGACGAATCATGCCGAATACAACTTCGTCATGGGCGTGGCCTCGGGCATGCCGGTCGATGCCGACCTGCTGCAACTGCTGCTGCGCTGGATCGCCCCCGGCTCGCACTGGCAAACCACACTGATCGGCCGCGCCGAGGTCTGGCCGCTGCACCAGCGCACCGCCGAACTGGGCGGCATGCTGCGCAGCGGGCTGGAAGACACCTTCTACCTGCCCGACGGCAGCCGGGCCGGCGGCAACGGCGCGCTGATCGAGGCGCTGGCCGCCTGCGCGCAAAACGCCGGACGTGGGATCGCCAGCCCTGCCGAGGCGCGGGCCATGCTCGGCCTCGGCACCGACTAGCCACCTGTCCCCGCGCAATCACCTCGCGTACCCGGACTTCATGTGCTTCAATGCAGAGGAGGAAGCTGCAATCCGCTCAGGGAGAAAAACGTGAAAGCCATCGTCTGGAGCAAGATACTCAGCGTCGGATTCGAGGAAATCGACGACGACCACCGCAAACTGGTCGGCATCTTCAATGAACTCAACCGTGCCGTGACGGCCGGCGATGCCGCCGACTACCTCGCGGCGACGCTGGCGGAACTGATCAACTGCACCGTCTGGCACTTCAGCCACGAGGAAAGGCTGATGCTCAAGCACCGCTACGACGGCATCGAGGACCACAAGGCGGAGCACCGCGAACTGGTCCAGGGCGCCAGGGAATTGCAGCAACAACTCCTGGCGGCCGGCCAGGGCGTGGCCGAGGAGCAGATCACCTACCTCGAACGCTGGCTGACCGGACATATCCTCACCACCGACCAGCAACTCGGGGCATTCCTCGCGCAGGAGAGCTGAGCAGCAACTCAAGGCTCGCGGGCCATAAATGCCCGATATGCGAGGATCGAAGGCACTTGCAGGCGCGCTGCGCGGCCATGCTATCGTCGCGCCGATGAAGACCATCCGCTCCGTCACCGTCGATCTCGACGGCACCCTGCTCGACACCATTCCCGACCTTGCCGCCGCCGCCAACGCCATGATGCGCGAACTGGGCCGGCCCGAATTTCCGCTGGAAACGGTGGCCACCTTCGTCGGCCGCGGCATCCCCAAGCTCGTGGCGCGCTGCCTGCCCGATCTCGACGAGGCCGCCGTGGACGCCGCCCAGGCCATCTTCCGCCGCCATTACGCGATCGAGAACGGACGCTGCTCGACCATCTTCCCCGGCGTGCTCGACGGCCTGCAGGCCATGCGCGATGCCGGCCTGCGCCTGGCGGTGATCACCAACAAGGCGGCGGCCTTCACCGAACCGCTGCTGGTCGCCAGCGGCCTCGCGCCCTGGTTCGAGTTCGCCGTCTCCGGCGACAGCCTGGCGCACAAGAAGCCGCATCCGGCGCAACTGCTGCACGCCTGCGAGCGCATGGGCACGCGGCCGGAGGAGAACCTGCACATCGGCGACTCCCACCACGACGCCGTCGCGGCGCGCGCCGCCGGCTGCCCGGTGTTCATCGTCCCCTACGGCTACAACGAGGGCGAGGATGTGCAGGGAATCGACTGCGATGCTATAGTCGCGTCGCTGGCCGAGGCCTATCGCCGTGTCGCCAGCGCCGACTTCCGAAAGACCGCTTGATCCCCATGCTCCACCGCAACCTGCATACGACAAGGAAACACGCCCTCGGGGCGGAGGCCTGGCCCTGGCGGCCCTGGCTCGCCTTCGCGCTCACGCGCCGCTGATCCTTCCCCGCGCCGGCCCACGGCCCGCGCCCGTCGTTGCAGTACCGTTTTTCCGGAGCTTTACCCATGACCGAAATCGAATTCAACCGCCTTGCGGCGGAGGGCTACAACCGCATTCCGGTGACGCTCGAAACCTTCGCCGACCTCGACACGCCGCTGTCGATCTACCTCAAGCTGGCCAACGACCCCTACTCCTACCTGCTCGAATCGGTGCAGGGCGGCGAGCGCTTCGGCCGCTACTCCTTCATCGGCCTGGCCGCCGGCACGCGCATCGCGGTGGTCGATGGCGCGATCATGGTGCTCAGCGGCAACCGCGTTGCCGAGCGCCGCGACCACACCAACCCGATGAGCTTCATCTCGGAATTCATGGCCCGCTTCAAGGTGCCCGACCTGCCCGGCCTGCCGCGCTTCTGCGGCGGCCTGGTGGGCGTCTTCGGCTACGACACGGTGCGCTTCGTCGAGCCCAAGCTGGCCCGGACGCACAAGCCCGAAGCCGCCGGCATGGAAGGCGTGCCCGACATCCTGCTGCTGCTCTCGGAAGAAATCGCCATCGTCGACAACCTCTCGGGCAAGCTGAGCCTGGTGGTGTATGCCGAGCCGGGCTTCCCCGGCGCCTGGAAGCAGGCGCAGGCGCGGCTGAAGGAACTGCTCGGCCGCCTGCGCTCGCCGGTGGCGATCCCCGAGGACGTGCGCGTGCCGTCGGCACCGGCGGTTTCGGAATTCGGCGAAGAGGAATTCAAGGCCGCCGTGCGCCGCGCCAAGCAGTACATCGTCGATGGCGACATCATGCAGGTGGTGCTCTCGCAGCGCATGAAGAAGCCCTTCGCCGCCAGCCCGATGGCGCTCTACCGCGCGCTGCGCACGCTGAATCCCTCGCCCTACATGTTCTATTTCAACTTCCAGGATTTCCACGTAGTCGGCGCCTCGCCCGAGATCCTGGTGCGCCTGGAAGATGCCGGCGAAGAAAAGACCGTCACCGTGCGCCCCATCGCCGGCACGCGCAAGCGCGGCGCCACGGCGGCCGAAGACGAAGCCCTGGCCGCCGACCTGCTGGCCGACCCCAAGGAGCGCGCCGAACACCTGATGCTGCTCGACCTCGGCCGCAACGACGCCGGGCGCGTGGCCAAGACCGGCACGGTGCGCGTCACCGACCAGTTCACCATCGAGCGCTATTCGCACGTGATGCACATCGTTTCCAGCGTCGAAGCGACGCTGAAGGACGACGAAGGCGCGACCAGCGTGCTCAAGGCCACCTTCCCCGCCGGCACCGTGTCCGGCGCGCCCAAGGTCAGGGCGATGGAGATCATCGACGAGCTGGAGCCTTCAAGCGCGGCATCTACGCCGGCGCGGCGGGCTACCTCGGCTTCAACGGCGACATGGACCTCTGCATCGCGATCCGCACCGCCGTGGTCAAGGACGGCCACATCTTCGTCCAGGCCGGCGCCGGCATCGTCGCCGACTCCGACCCCGACAGCGAATGGCAGGAAACGCTGAACAAGGCCCGCGCCCAGCTGCGCGCCGCCGAGATGGCCGAGTCCGGCCTCGATACGCGGTTCGAATGACGCAACCGCTTTCAACACAGAGATCACGGGGGGAAAAAAGAGCAGGGGGGGGGAAGGGAAAAAGCTTTCGGGGGACGGGATGGGGGGGGCAAGGGGGGTGCCGGGGGGGGGGGGGGGGGGGGCCCGGACACCGGGCGGGGGGGGGGGGGGGGGAGTGGGTGGGGGGGGGGGGGAAGGGAGGGAGGCGGAGCCCGCGCCCCCGGGGGGGGGGGGGGGGGGGGGGGGGGGGGGGGGGGGCGCCCGCCCTCCTCTGGTGGGGGGCGGATGTCTGTTTGGGGGGGTGAGGGGGAGACGGATACACCCCCACACCCAAAGCCACAACCACCGCCCTACTTGCCCCTCGCACACAAACGGTGGAGACATTTTGAGAATTAAAAAAAAAAAATGAAGAAGGGAAATAGAAGACAAGCCAAAGAGGGCTCGGGGGGGGTTCTTTTCGCGTCCCGCCCGGCAGTGAAGAGGTAAAAGAACCATGCTGCTGATGATCGACAACTACGACAGCTTCACCTACAACCTGGTGCAGTATTTCGGCGAACTCGGCGAGGACGTCAAGGTCTTCCGCAACGACGCGATCACGCTCAAGGAAATCGCCGCGATGCAGCCCGACCGCATCGTGATCTCGCCCGGCCCCTGCTCGCCGGCCGAAGCCGGTATCTCGGTAGCGACCATCAAGGAGTTCGCCGGCAAGTTGCCGCTGCTCGGCGTCTGCCTCGGCCACCAGAGCATCGGCGCGGCCTTCGGTGGCGACATCGTCCATGCCAAGCAACTGATGCACGGCAAGACCTCGCCGGTGCAACACGAGGGCAAGGGCGTCTTCGCCGGCCTGCCCAATCCGCTGACCGTGGTGCGCTACCACTCGCTGGCGATCCGCCGCGAGACCTTGCCGGCCTGCCTCGAAGTCACGGCCTGGACCGATGATGGCGAGATCATGGGCGTGCGCCACCGGGAATTCGCGCTGGAAGGCGTGCAGTTCCATCCCGAATCGATCGCCACCGAGAGCGGTCATGAACTTCTTCGAAATTTCCTGAAAGGCACGAAATGATCACCCCCCAGGAAGCGCTACAGCGCACCATCGAGCACCGCGAAATCTTCCACGACGAAATGCTGCACCTGATGCGGCAGATCATGCAGGGCGAGATCTCGCCGCTGATGGTGGCCGCCATCCTCACCGGCCTGCGCGTGAAGAAGGAGACCATCGGCGAAATCTCGGCCGCCGCGATGGTGATGCGCGAGCTGTCGACCAAGGTCGACACGCCGCACGGGTTTGCCAACCGCGCGCAATTCGTTGACATCGTCGGTACCGGCGGCGACGGCGCACATACCTTCAACATTTCCACGGCCTCGATGTTCGTCGCCGCGGCGGCCGGCGCCACGGTGGCCAAGCACGGCAACCGCAGCGTGTCGTCGAAGTCCGGCGCCGCCGACGTGCTCGAATCGCTGGGCGCCAACATCATGCTGACGCCGGCGCAGGTCGGCGAATGCATCGAGGCCATCGGCTGCGGCTTCATGTTCGCCCCCAACCACCATCCGGCGATGAAGAACGTCGCGCCGGTGCGGCGCGAGATGGGCGTGCGCACCATCTTCAACATCCTCGGGCCGCTGACCAATCCGGCCGGCGCGCCGAACACGCTGATGGGCGTGTTCCACCCCGACCTCGTCGGCATCCAGGTGCGCGTCATGCAGCAGCTTGGCGCCGACCACGTCATGGTGGTCTGGGGCAAGGACGGCATGGACGAGATCTCGCTCGGCGCCGCCACCCTGGTCGGTGAACTCAAGAACGGCAAGATCACCGAGTACGAAATCCATCCCGAGGACTACGGCCTGTCCATGGTCTCCAACCGCGGCCTGCGCGTCGCCGATGCGGCGGAATCGAAGGCCATGATGTTCGAGGCGCTGGAGAACAAGCCCGGCACGCCGCGAGAAATCGTCACGCTGAACGCCGGCGCCGCGCTCTACACCGCCAACCTGGCGGACTCGGTCGGCGATGGCATCGCCAAGGCACGCGAGGTCATCGCCAGCGGCGCCGCGCGCAAGAAGCTCGACGACTTCGTCGCCTTCACCAAGAAGTTCGGCTGATGGCGGCGGACATCCTCGAAAAGATCCTCGCCGTCAAACGCGAGGAGGTTGCCGCCGGCAAGGCAACCAAGCCGCTGGGCGCGATGCGTGCCGAGGCCGAGGCACAACTGCCGACAAGGGATTTCGCCGGCTCGATCCGTTCAAGAGTCGGCGCTGGCGGTACGGCGGTCATCGCCGAAATAAAGAAGGCCAGCCCGTCCAAGGGCGTGATCCGGGCGGACTTTCGCCCCGCCGAGATCGCTGCCGACTACGAGAAGCACGGCGCCGCCTGCCTGTCGGTGCTGACCGACCAGGCGTTCTTCCAGGGCTCGGCCGATTACCTGCGCGCGGCGCGCGCCGCCTGCGCGCTGCCGGTGCTGCGCAAGGATTTCCTGGTCGATCCCTGGCAGGTATATGAAGCCCGCGCCATGGGGGCGGATGCCATCCTGCTGATCGTCGATGCGCTCTCGCTGGCACAGATGCAGGAGATGGAAGCCATCGCCTTCGCGCTGGGCATGTCGGTACTGGTGGAATGCCACGACGCCGCCGAGTTGGACATCGCGCTGCAGCTCACGACGCCGCTGATCGGCATCAACAATCGCAACCTGCGGACCTTTGAGGTCGACCTCGACACCACGCTGGCACAACTGAGCCGCATACCGTCCGACCGCATCGTGGTCACCGAATCCGGCATCCTCGCCCCGGCCGATGTCACGACCATGACATCACAAGGCGTGCGCGCCTTCCTCGTCGGCGAGGCCTTCATGCGCGCGCCTTCGCCGGGCGCGGAGCTGACTCGGCTGTTCGCTTAGGCGCAGCTGTTGCCGGTCGTTTCCGGCACACCAAGCTTTTTCAGGATCATGTCCAGCGGGCAGAATTTGGTGAAGCCGCTCTGGAACAGGTTGGCGCCGACGAAGGCGGTGAACCACAGCCAGGACAGCTTGCTCATGTCCACCTGGCCCATGACGTGGGCGAGGACCAGCGAGGTCATGATGAAGAATCCGGCGACGATGCGAACGATCTGATTGACGGTCATGTGAAGCTCCTTAAAGGGGTTTGACGGATTTGGCGATGCGGCCTTGCATTGCCGCGTAATACAGAACCGGGATCACCACCAGCGTCAGCAAGGTGGAGACGAAGATGCCGAAGATCAAGGACAGGGCGAGGCCGGCGAAGATCGGGTCGTCGACGATGAACAGCGCGCCGAGCATGGCGGCGAGGCCGGTCAGCACGATGGGCTTGGCACGTACTGCGGCGGCCTGGATCACAGCCTCGGCGAAGTCCATGCCGCCGGTGACCTGCTCGTTGATGAAGTCCACCAGCAGGATGGAGTTGCGCACGATGATTCCGGCCAGCGCGATCATGCCGATCATCGAAGTGGCCGTGTATTGCGCGCCGAACAGGGCATGGCCGGGCATCACGCCGATGATGGTGAGCGGGATCGGCGCCATGATGATCAGCGGCACGAGGTAGCTCTTGAACTGCGCCACCACCAGCAGGTAGATCAGGATCAGGCCGACCGCATAGGCCGCGCCCATGTCGCGGAAGGTTTCATATGTCACCTGCCATTCGCCGTCCCACTTGATCGAGTACTGGGCGTAGGGGTCGCGCGGCTGCTTGAAGAAGTATTCGCCCAGCGTGCCGCCCTGCGGCAGTTTCATGTCGGCCAGCTTGTTGCGAATGTCGAACATGCCGTAGAGCGGCGAATCGAGCTTGCCGCCCATGTCGCCGGTGACGAAGACCACCGGCAGCAGGTCCTTGTGGTAGATCACCTTTTCGCGCAGCAGGCGCTTGACCTCGACCACTTCCGACACCGGCACCAGTTGGCCTTCACGGCTGCGCAGCTTGAGCTTGAGCAACTGGTCGATGCTGTTCTGGCGTTCCGCAGGCAGCACGATGCGCACCGGAATCTCGTACTTGGCATCGCCGTCGTGTACCGGCGTCACGTCCTCGCCGGACAGCCCCATGCGCACCACTTCGACCACGTCCTTTTGCGCCACGCCGAGCAGCGCGGCCTTGGCCTGGTTGACGCGCAGCACGAGCTTTTCCGCGTCCTCGTCGACCGTGTCGTCGACGCCGATGATGTCGGTCGTGCCTTCGAAGGCCGCGCGCACCTGTTTCGCCACGGCGATCTGCCCAGCATAGTCGGGCCCGTAGACCTCGGCGACGATGGGCGACATCACCGGCGGGCCCGGCGGCACTTCGACCACCTTGGCATTGCCGCCATGTTTCAGTGCAACGGCGACCACGCGGTCGCGCACCGAAACGGCGATCTCGTGGCTCTGCCGGTCGCGATGCTGCTTGTCGACCAGGTTGACCTGGATATCGCCCATTTCCGGCGCGCTGCGCAGGTAGTACTGGCGCACCAGGCCGTTGAAGTTGATCGGCGCGGCCGTGCCGGCGTAGGCCTGGTAGTCGGCGACTTCGGGCACCTGGGAGATCTCGGCGGAGATCTCGCGCAACACCTTCGCGGTTTCTTCCAGCGGCGTGCCGACCGGCATGTCGAGCACGATCTGGAACTCGCTCTTGTTATCGAAGGGCAGCATCTTCAGCACCACCAGCTTGAAGAAGCCCAGGCTCACGGAAGCCAGGATCGCGACCAAAATGCCGATCCACAACTTGCGCCGAGCTGCACGCCCGGTCTGCGGATCGAGCAGCGGCGACATGATGCGACGGAACAGGCGGTCGAGTCTGGCCGTGGTGGGGTCGACCGCGTGGCCGGCAGCGCCGTGCGCGACCGGTTTCATCATCTTCAATGCCAGCCAGGGCGTGATGACGAAGGCAATGGCCAGCGAAATGAACATGCCCATCGAGGCATTGATCGGGATCGGGCTCATGTACGGCCCCATCAGGCCGGTGACGAAGGCCATCGGCAGCAGGGCCGCGATCACGGTGAAGGTGGCGAGTATCGTCGGCCCGCCGACTTCATCCACCGCCGGCGGAATGATTTCCCACAGCGGCTTGTCCGGATGCAGCAGGCTCCAGCGATGGATGTTCTCCACCACCACGATGGCGTCGTCGACCAGGATGCCGATCGAAAAGATCAGCGCGAACAGCGACACGCGGTTCAGCGTGAAGCCGTATGCCCAGGAGGCGAACAGCGTGGCCGCCAGGGTCAGCGTCACCGCCGCGCCGACGATCACCGCCTCGCGCCTGCCCAATGCGAATAGCACCAGCAGCACGACGAACGCGGTGGCAAAGACCAGCTTGCCGATCAGCTTCTGCGCCTTGTCGGTGGCGGTGGCGCCGTAGTTGCGCGTCACCGAGAATTCGACGCCGTCGGGAATCACCGTGCCCTTGAGTGCCTCGGCGCGCGCGATGACCGATTCGGCGACATCGGCGGCATTGACCCCCGGCTTCTTCGATATCGAGAGCGTCACCGCGGGCGATTCGCCTTGCTTCGTGCCGTGCCAGACATAGCGCGACGGCTGGTCGGGGCCGTCGGCCACCTGCGCGACGTCTGCCAGGTACACCGGCTTGCGCTCGTAGACGCCCACCACCAGTCGCTTCACGTCGGCGGCGGATTCGATGTAGGTCCCCGTCTGCACCAGCAGTTCCTTGTTGCCGGAGACCAGGGCACCGGCCGGCTGGGATGCGTTTGAAACCTGCAGCGCGGCCTTGAGGTCCTGCGCCGTGATGCCGTGCGCGTTCATGCGGTCGGCGTCCATCACGACGCGGATCACGTGGCCGGGACCGCCGATGGTTGCCACGTCGCGCGTGCCGGAGATACGCTTGAGGTCAATCTCGGCGGCGCGCGCCACCTGCTGCATCTCGAAGGCTGACTTCAGGGGATCGGCGCTGTGAAAAGTCAGTGTGACGATGGGCACGTCGTCGATGCCCTTGGGCTTGACGATGGGGTCGAGCACGCCGAGGTTGGGCGAGAGCCAGTCCTTGTGGGAGTTGATGGTGTCGTAGAGCCGCACCAGGGCCTGGATCGGGTCCTCGCCGACCTGATATTGCACGGTGATCACCGCCATGCCGGGACGCGACACGGAATACACGTGCTCGATGCCGGCGATGCGCGACAGCACCTGTTCGGCCGGACGGGCCACCAGCGCCTCGACATCGCGCGCCGAGGCACCCGGGAAGGGCACGAAGACGTTGGCCATGGTGACGTTGATCTGGGGCTCTTCCTCGCGCGGCGTGATCAGCGTCGCCCCGATGCCGAGCAGCAGCGCGATCAGCGCGATCAGCGGCGTCAGGGAATTCCTGAGGAAATACTCGGCGATGCGGCCGGAGATACCCAAACCCGTGCCCATGGGCGGCCCCCGCTCAGCGGACGGCGGCAGGAGCCGCCTTGAGTTCGATACCGGTCTTGAGCGGTGTCAGGCTCACGCGCTCGCCGGAATTGATTCCTGCCAGCACTTCGAGTTCGCCGCCGGCGACAGCCTCGCCCAGGCGCACCTGGCGCAGGCGCGCCGCGCCTTTGTCGTCGATCACATAGACGGCGGTGACCTCGCCCCGGCGCAGCACGGCGGCCGGCGGCACGGTGAGCTTCTGCGCCCGGCCGACGGTGAAGTGCGCCCGGGCGTAGGCGCCCGGCACCACACCCTCGAGGTTGTCCGCCAGATAGAGGCGAGCGGTCGCCGTGTGGCTGCGGGCATCGACCGTGGGCAGGATTTCGATGCGCTGCACCTCGATCCAGCGCCCGCTCTCGGGGAATTCGATGCGGGCGCGCGGCGACTTCTTCAGTTCCGCCAGCTTGTATTGCGGCAGGCTGGCGATCACCCGCATGCCCTTGGGATCAAACACCGTGAGCAGCGGCTTGCCAGGCGTGGCCATTTCGCCGGCTTCGACGTGGCGCTGGGCGACGATGCCGGAAATCGGCGCCGTCACCGTGCCGTGGGACAGGCCGGCACCGGCGGACGCTGCGGTGCCCTCGGCGGCCTTCCATGCCGCCGCCGCCTGGTCCAGCGCGGCCTGGCTGACGAACTTCTGTGCGTGCAGGCTCTTGGTCCGCTCATAGGCGGCGCGAGCCTGGGCCAGGGTCGCCTTGGCCGCCGCGTCGGAACCGGCAGCCTCGCGGGCATCGATGCGCATCAGCAGTTCGCCCTGTTTCACGCGCTGGCCGGCATCGGCACGAACGTCCAGGATGCGACCGGCCACCTGCGCCGCGACCGTGGCCTGACGCACGGCCTCGACCGTGGCTTCGACGGGGAAGCCGAGGTCGACCTCGCGCGCCTGGACGACGACGCTCGCCAGCGCCCCGGTGCTTGCCGGCGGAACTTGCGGCGTTGCGTCGGCGGCCAAAGAAAAACTCGCCGGCGCTAGGCCGGCGAGGGAAACAAGGGCGGAGAGGAGGAGAGTGCCCTTGCGGAGGAGAGAATTCCGTATCACCATGTATATCAGTATATGCTTATATACAGAAAATTCAAGTCCCCTCATCGCTCCCCCTCAATCGACCGGTTTCGCCCCCAGGGCGTATTCTGCCATCGCCGCCAGAACGGAATCCGCTTCGCCCACCGGTGCCGCCAGTTCGATGACCAGTCCGTCGTGGCGCTCCATGGCGTCCGCCGCGAGGCGCGGCAAGTCCTTCTTTACGTGGCTGCCGGCGGCCATGAAGATCGGCACCACGACGATCGCCGTCGCTCCCTGCTCGACCAGGCAGGCCACACCCTCGTCGAAGGTGGGACGCATCAGTTCGAGAAAGCCCGGCTCGACCAGGGACCGCGGATCGCGCGCCTTGATTGCCTCGCGGATGCGGTGGAAGGGCTGGGCCCATTCGGGATTGCGCGCACCATGACCGTAGAGCAGGATTCCCTTCATTGAGTCATTTCCTTCGAGATGTTGCGGCAACGGGTCTCGCGCACGAAAAGCACCGCGATCCAGCCGGCGACGGCGGAGGCCGTCATCAGCAACAGCCCATTGTGCCAGTCCGCCGCAGAATAAATGCGCACCCCGGCCTCCACGCGGCCGTCCCAGGTACGCTCCATGAGCCAGCCGACGGCCGGCTGCAGGATCGCCGGGCCGAAGAACACGCCCACATTGACCACGCTGGTGGCCATGCCGGAGAGCAAGGGCGGATTGACTTCCTTGGCCGCCGCCCAGGAGAGGGTCAGGCCGGCGGTCGCCAGCCCCATTGCCGTGCAAAGCGAATACGTCATCCAGCCGGCCTGCATTGCGCCCGACAGCCAGAGCCCCCAGCCCAGCGCGTGGGCGCCCGAAACTGCCAGCATCACCGGCTTGCGCCGACCGATGCGATCCGAGACATTGCCCCAGAGCATTGAACCGATGGCAAAGCCGACAAAGTAGATGCTGACGTGACTGGATGCCTCGGCGCGGCTCATGGCGTGGATTTGCGTCAGGTAGGGCACGGCCCACAGTCCGGCAAAGGCGAAAAAGGCGCCGGCAAGCCCGGCGTTGGCGAAAAAACCGGGCCAGGTGGCGCGGTTCCTCATCACCGTCAGCAGGCCTGTCAGCCAGGCCGTGCGGTCGACCTTGCCGGCCGGCGTGTCGAGTACCCAGGCGCGAGCGGCGAAGGCCATCAGCACGGAAAGGATGCCGACGACGACGAACACCGGACGCCAACCCACCGCCTGGGTGGCCCAGGCCAGCGGCACGCCGGCAAGGATGGAACCGAGGTTGCCGATCAACATGCACAGTCCGGTGATCGAGGCGAAGCGCCGCTCGTCGTAGCCCAGCGCGATCAGTTTGAGCATGGCGATGAAGGCGACGCTGACGCCGAGGCCGACCAGGGTGCGCCCGGCGAATGCCAGTTCGAAGCTCGGCGCCAGACCGAACAGGAGCGCGCCGCCGCCGGCCACCAGCCCACCCCAGAAAAGGATGCGGCGTGGTCCCAGGGTGTCCGAGAGCACGCCGGTCGGAATCTGCATCAGCGTGTAGACGTAAAAGTATGTCGCCGCCAGCGTGCCGAGCTGGGCACCGCCGATGGCGAAGCTGGCTTGCAGGTCGCCGGCGATCGCCGCCGGCGCGACGCGATGGAAGAAGGACAGCAGGTAGGCGCCGATTGCCACGCCCAGGCCCAGCACCACTCCCGGCCGGGCGGACCCGCTCATCGCCAGGCGTCTGCGTTGATCAGGTTGGGTGGCCGCTGGCCGGACAGCGCGGCAATCAGGTTGTCGGCGGCCGTCATCGCCATGGCCATGCGCGTCGCACGCGAACTCGAGCCGATGTGCGGTGTCAGCGTCACGTTGTCGAGTTCGAGGAAAGCCGGATCGAACTTCGGTTCGCCCTCGAAGACATCGAGCGCCGCACCCGCAAGTCGGCGCTGGCGCAACGCCGAGACCAGCGCCGCATCGTCGACGATGCCGCCGCGGGCGACATTGATCAGGTGCGCCGTCGGCTTCATCTGGGCGAGCTCGGCGGCGCCGATGATGTGGTGGCTCTCCGCCGAGTACGGCAGCAGCAGGACGAGGAAATCCGCTTCGCGCAACAGCGTCGCCTTGTCCACCCAGGTCGCGCGGCAGGCGGCCTCCTTGTCGGCGGGCAGGCGGCTGCGGTTGTGGTAGATCACATTCATGTCGAAGCCCAGCGCCCGCCGCGCAACGGCCTGGCCGATGCGGCCCATGCCGAGGATGCCGAGCGTGGCGTGATGCACGTCGCTGCCCAGCCAGTCGGTCATGCGGAAACCCTTCCAGTGGCCCGCGCGCAGCCAGTGCTCCGAGGTCTGGATATGGCGCGCCGTGGCCATCAGCAGGGCCCATGCAAGATCGGCGGTGGTGTCGTCGAGCACGCCCGGGGTGTTGGTGGCAAGGATGCCGGCGCGGGTGCAGGCGGCGAGGTCGATGTTGTTGTAGCCCACCGCGAAGTTGCATACGGCCTTCAGTCCGGGAGCGGCGGCAATCACCTCGGCCGTGACCGGATCGCTGACCGCCGTCATCACGCCGGTCTTGTCCGCCAGGCGCGCCTTGAGGCCCTCGACACCGAGCACCACGTCGGCCTGATTGGCGTCCACTTCGAAATGCCGGCTCAGGCGCTCGATGACTTCGGGAAAGACTTCACGGGCGACGAGAATCCTGGGTTTCATGGCTGCAGGCTCCAGCCCTCAGTCGTTCTTGCCGCGCACTTGCTCGTAGAACTCGTAGGCCGCCATGGCGAAGCCGACCAGAATCACCACTGCCAGAGCGAAATCCTTGAGCTTGACCAGTGGCGGCGCCAGGAACAGCAGCAACATGGCCAGTCCGATCAGGCCGGATATGACTTTGAAATTCATCGCTTCCTCGCTTTCCGCTTTACCAGTTATGCCACCGCCGCAACCAGCCAGCGCGCGGTGCGCAACAGCCGGGCATCGTCGCCGACGCGTCCCACCAGTTGCACGCCCACCGGCAGTCCGTTTCCTGCCTGCAGCAGCGGCAGGCTGATGGCCGGCATGCCGCAAAAAGACCACAGGGTACAGAACATCGGGCTGCCCGTGGATTCAAGTCCATGCGGTGCAGCGCCGCTGACAGCGGGCGTCAGGATCGCGTCGTAGCGATCGAAGATGTCGTCCAGCGCTTCGGTCACCACCGGAATGCGCGCCACCGCCTGCAGGTAATCGACTGCCTTGGTGCTGCGCCCGCGCTCGATCTGCTCGCGCAAAGCGGCGGAGAGCTTGTCCGCACCGCGCTGGTAGTCGGCGTCGTAGTTCGCGGCAATGTCGGCCTCCATGATCGTCTGGTGCCAGGCTAGCGCATTGGCGGCCGTATCCGGCATCTGGAATTCGCCCACATGCTGCGCGAGATGTTCGACCAGTTCGCCAAAACCTGCCTGCGCGTCGGCCTCGAGCTGCGGCCACAGCGGCGTCTTGACCAGGGCCAGCCGGGGCGGCAAGGGAGGGTCTTCGCTACACACAGCCTGCATGGGCAGGCAGGCACGGGGCCGCATGTCAGGTTCGTCCGGATCGTAGGCTGACAGCACCTCGCCCAGCAAGGCCAAATCTTCGACGCTGCGGGCGAAGCCGCCCGGCTGATCCAGCCGTTCCGACTGGCGCAGGATGCCCTGGCGCGAAATGGTGCCCCGGCTGGGCTTGAAGCCGAAGACACCGCAATAGGCGGCAGGACGAATCAGCGAACCGTTGGTCTGGGTGCCCAGCGCCAGCGGCACCATGCCGGCCGCCACGGCCGCCGCCGAACCGCTCGAAGAACCGCCAGGGGTATGCTCCAGGTTGTGCGGATTGCGCGTCTTGCCCGGAAAATACGTGGCCAGTTCGGTGGTCACCGTCTTGCCCATGATGATCGCCCCGGCAGTACGGAGCAGCTCGACCACCTTGGCGTCGTGCCAGGGCGCACGCCCGGCATGCAGGATCGTGCCATCTTCCGTCGGCATGTCGCCGGTATCGATGATGTCCTTGATGCCTACCGGCACTCCATGCAGCGGACCGAGCGGCTTGCCGCCCGCCCGCCACTGGTCGGCGCGCCTTGCCTGCGCCAGCGCATGCTGCGGATCGAAATAGGCCCAGGCCTGCACCTCCGGCTCGCGGGCCTCGATCTGCGCGATACAGGCCTGCACCAGATCCTCTGCGCTGAAGTGGCCGTCCCGGATGCCGCGGGCGGCCTGGCAGGCACCGAGCAGGTTTAATTGTTCCATGGTGTTTCCGGGAAATTCAGTTGCCGTAAAGCAGATCCGGCAACCAGTAAACCAGCTGCGGGAAGATATACACGGCCGCCATGGCGACGAACACCATGCTCAGGAAGGGCAGGCAACCCTTGAAGATGGTTACCAGTTCCACGTGTTTCGGCGCCACGCCCTTCAGGTAATAAGCGGACATAGCCATCGGCGGAGTGAGGAAGGAAGTCTGCAGGTTGAGCGCGATCAGGATGCCGAAGAACATCGGATCGACGCCGAAGTGCGGCAGCAGCGGCAGGAAGATGGGTACGAAAATGATGATGATCTCGCTCCACTCCAGCGGCCAGCCGAGGATGAAGATGATCAATTGCGACAGGAGCAGGAAGGTGATGGTATTCAGATTCATGCCCAGCACGAAATCCTTGATCAGGCCTTCGCCGCCGAGGTAGGAAAACACCGAGGAGAAGGTCCAGGAACCGACGAACAGCCAGCAGACCATGGCCGTGGTGCGCGCGGTAAGGAAGACTGCTTCCTTGAGTCTCTCCCAGGTCAGTGCACGATAGGCCGCAGCCAGAACCACTCCACCCATGGCCCCGATCGCCGCGGCTTCGCTCGGCGTCGCCAGACCGAACAGAATCGCACCAAGCACCGACAGGATGAGGACCGCGAGCGGCAGGAAGACCTTGGCCAGCAAAAGGAAGACCTGACCCCAACTGATACCCTCATAGGCCTCCTTGGGCAACTTGGGCGCCAGGGAAGGATTGATCACGACCCGTGTCACCACATAGGCCATGTACAGGCTGGCCAGCAGGAAACCGGGAAGCAGCGCCGCGGCATAGAGCTTGACTACGGAAATCGCCGAGGTCGCGCCATAGACGATCAGCATGATCGAGGGCGGAATCAGGATCCCCAGCGTGCCGCCGGCGGCGATCACGCCGGTCGACAGCTTGTGGTCGTAACCGGCCTTGATCATGGCGGGCAGGGCCAGCAGGCCCATCAGCGTCACCACCGCACCGACGATGCCTGTCGCCGTGGCGAACAGGGCGCAGGTGACCAGGGCCGCGACGGCCATGGCGCCGGGTACGGCGCGAAAAGCCAGTTGCAGGCTGAGGAACAGGCGATCGAGGATATTCGCCCGCTCGACGATGTAACCCATGAAGAGGAACAGGGGTATGGCGACCAGCACGTCATTGTTCATGACGCTGAAAGTGTTCTGCGTCAGGAGGTAGAACACCCGGTTGTCAAAGAAGGCCTGATCCGGTGTGAAATAGGCGTAAAAACCGAAGCCGACACCCATGGCCATCAGCGTGAAGGCGATGGGAAAACCAAGCAGGATGACGAATATGAACGAACCCAGCATCAGGATCGCGATTTGTGGATCCGTCATTTGGCTTCTCCGCTCAGGGCCGCTATCTTGTTCATGCGCGCCTCTTCTTCCGCCTGCTTCAAAATAGACAACTCCATTTCCTCTACGTCATGCAGCCTCTCCGGCCAGGCGCCTGTTCTGATGCAGACAACGCAACGCAGCATTTCGGCAATGCCCTGCAAGGCCAGCATGGCGCCGGCCGCCGGAATGATCATTTTGAGCTGCCAGATGGGCACGCCGACCGGACTGTTCACGCTGACCTCGCCGATGCGCATCGATTCCGTGCCGTAACTCCAGCCCGAGTACATCAGGGCGATCACGCCCGGGAAGAAAAAGATAACGTAGAGCACCAGTTCCAGGCTGCCCTGGACACGCGGCGGCATCAACCGGTAAAAGACATCCCCGCGCACATGGGCACCGCGCGACAGCGCATAGGCTCCTGACATAAGGAACAGGCCGCCGTAGAGGATGAAGCTCATGTCGAACGCCCAACTGGTCGGGTCGTTCAGCACGTAGCGGACGAAAACTTCGTAGGTAGTACCCACCGTCAGTACGACGATGCACCAGGCGAAAGCATGTCCGACCGATTTCGACAACTGATCGATGCCATGCAGCAGCGATTGAATTGACATAAGCAGTATCCGCGCTTTAGGAAAAACCGGCGGGAAGGCCTGGGCATTCCCGCCGTGGTTTATGCAGCCTCAAGCATTTACCGGTCGCAAGGACTCAGAAGCCGAGTTTGCCGTGGATGTGCTCGTAAGCCGCCTTGTAGTCGGCGTTGTTGAAAAAGTTGTAGTAGCCGACCCGCTTGCCCCATGCCAACTGCGATTCCCACACCTTCTTGAAGAAGGGATCTTCGGCCGTGAGCTTGGCGACGATCTTGTCCCAGGCCTTGATCTGCGCGTCGAAAACGCTCTGCGGCGTGCGTATGACGTTGACCTTTTCCTTGCTCTTCAGCTCGGCCAGATCCCTGGAGTAATTGTCCATCGCCGTGGCGTAATTGGAGGTGGACGCCGCTTCCGCAGCATAGGCCAGTATCGCCTGCAAGTCCTTGGGCAGCGCGTTGTACTTCTTTTTGTTGAACAGGATCTCGAAGAATTCCATGGCCTGGTGATAGCTGCCCATCATGTAGTTCTTGGCCACGTCCTGGGCGCCGAAGCGGCGGTCGGAGGTCGGGTTGTTGAACTCGAAGGCGTCGATCACGCCGCGCTCCATGGCGGGGACGATTTCGCCACCGGGCAACTGCGTCACTTTCATGCCCATTTCCTGCATCAGGTCGGCCGCCAGTCCCACGGTGCGGTACTTGAAGCCCTTCAGTTCCGCCGCCGACTTGATCGGCTTCTTGAACCAGCCCAGCGGCTGGGTCGGCATCGGCATGGCGAAAAAGCCGACCACGTCGAGGTTGAGCTTTTGCATCAGCTCGTTGTAGAAGGGCATGCCCTCCTTGTGGATCCAGGCCAGATTCTGGTTGGCGTCGCAGCCGGTGATCGGGCCGGAGCCAAACATCGAGGCGACCTTGCTCTTGCCATACCAATACACGGCAACGCCGTGGGCCGCATCGATCACGCCCTTGGAGGTCGCATCCATCACCTCGAAAGGCTTGACCACCGATCCGGCGACCAGGTAGTCGATGCGCAGGCGGCCACCGGCCATTTCATTGACGCGCTTTACATACTCCTCGGCCATCTCATTGAAGATGTCCTTGGCGCCCCAGGCGCCCTGCATCTTTAGAACGATCGGCGATTGCGCCACCGAGATCATCGGGAAACCGGCTATTGCTGCACCGGCGGTGCCCGCCGCAGCGCCGGTCAGAAATTTGCGGCGCGACGCTTGCGGCTGAGCAGTTTGGGTTGTTTCTTTGGAATCCAGCATTGTCTTCTCCTCGATCAATATTTGTCTGTAGAACCCGAGTCTGAGTTCCTGAGTCCGTTCACGACAAGGACGGCACGACTTTACCAGAGTTTGAATTTGTCTGACAATAGGACAACAGAAAGGAAACGATGATCATGCCGGCAGCCTTGCCCAGAACCGAACTTGGAAGCGAACTGAGCCGCATCGCGCGGCCCTTGCGGCTTTCCGAAGAGGTTTCCGGGGATTTGCAGCGACGCATTGCGCGCGGCGAGCTGCAGCCGGGCGATCGACTGCCCACCGAAAAAGCCCTTGGTGAAGCCTTCGGCGTCAGCCGCGCCGTGGTGCGCGAGGCGATTGCACGACTGAAAGCCGACGGACTCATCGAAACCCGGCAGGGTTCTGGCGCTTTCGTCGTGGAGGTACCGAAATCCATCAACCTGCGATTTTGGAAAAGCGAAGGTCCCGAGCTCGAGGAGTTGCGCGACATCTTCGAACTGCGCGCGATGGTCGAAGGTGCGGTCGCCGAACTCGCCGCCCAACGCCGCGACGACGACGACCTGCGCGCGATGACCGAGCACCTGAAGGCGATGGACGATGCCATGGAAAATGGCGTCGATGGAACCGAAGCCGACGACGATTTCCACATCGCAATGGCCAAGGCCACACACAACTCCTACATTCGCCGCCTGGTCGAGTTCCTCGGCCAGCATTTTTCCGATTCACGGCAACTGGCCTGGCACGATACGAATCTCAAGCTCAAGCTGCCCCAAGCATCGCAACGCGAGCATCGCGCCCTGCTGGATGCGATTGCGCAGGGCGACGCGGAAGCCGCCCGCCGCCGTGCGCTCGAACACCTGCGCGGCGCTGCCGGCCGCCTGGGCATTTCTCTGGCACTCGATCTCGACCGGAAACGCCTGCGGCGGCGCAAACCCTGAGCAGCCGATAAAATTCAAGCTGTCTTTACGGCCGCGCCCACGGAAACAAACCCATGCTCGACATCACTACCGCCACGTTCTGGATCGCCGTCGCCCAGATCATCCTGATCGACATCCTGCTTGGCGGTGACAACGCCGTCGTCATCGCGCTGGCCTGCCGCAAGCTGCCCGACGAACAGCGCAAGAAAGGCATCTTCTGGGGTGTGGTCGGTGCCATCGGCCTGCGCATCGTGCTGATTTTCTTCGCCCTGCAGCTCCTCGCGATTCCGTGGCTCAAGATCATCGGCGCCCTGCTCCTGTTCTGGATCGGGGTCAAGCTGCTGCTGCCCGAGGATGACGGGCACGGAGACGTTGCCGCATCCACCACGCTGGCCGGAGCGATCAAGACCATCATCGTCGCCGATGCGGTGATGAGCCTGGACAATGTCATTGCCGTTGCCGGCGCCGCCAACGGCAGCATGCTGCTGGTGGTGTTCGGCATCCTCGTCTCCATCCCCATCGTGGTCTGGGGCAGCCAGCTGGTACTGAAACTTATGGATCGCTATCCGATCGTGATCACCGCAGGAGGTGCCCTGCTCGGCTGGATCGGTGGCGGCATGATCGTCGGCGACCCTGCGCTGCCGCCCGACCTGCTGGCCGGCATTCCCTACGCCAAGACGCTTGCCGCGATCGCCGGCGCGGTGCTGGTCATCGTCACCGGCAAATGGCTGGCGATGCGCGCCGCGCCGCCTGCCTCCATCGAAATCACCGACTCATCGAAAGGCTGAAAATGACGCAGAACTGGCTGGTGCCCATCGACGGTTCCGAAGTCGCACTGAAATCGGTGGCATGGATAATCGACCACCTCGCCGACTGGCGCGACGCTCCGCAAATCCAGCTGATCAACGTGCAGCCGCTGCTGCCCAATGACATCGGCCGCTTCATCAATGCCGACACGATTCGCGAGTTCCACCTTGAATCCGGCATGAAGGCGCTTGCCGCCTCGCGTGACAAGCTGGTCGCAGCCGGCGTCACGCCGGAACTGCACGTGATGGTAGGCGAGGCCGCGACGACCATCACCGAATTTGCCGAGAGCCGCGGCTGCAGCCAGATCGTGCTCGGCACCCGCGGCCACAGCGGCCTGACCGGCACGCTGCTCGGGTCGGTGGCGATGAAGGTGGTACATCTGTCCAAGTCGCCGGTGCTGCTGGTGCGCTGAATCGCCGTCTCGCCGGCGCCGACTTTCATTTTTCCTGAGTCGCCGCAGGCGGCCCAACTTAGTCACCCCCTTTCGCGGAAAGGGGGCCGGGGGGATAGTCCATCTCAAAAGTACTTCCCACCACTGCGCAGAGCGGTGGTGGGAAGTCCGCCGATAAGCCGGGTTCTGTCGTGGGCAACCATTCCTCTGGGACCGCCGTTGCCGACGGCCTCTAGCAGCCTACCCGGGAGCAACGCGGGCCGCGCCAATGCTCCCCTATTTGGCCTTGCCCCGAATGAGGTTTGCCATGCCGTCCGTGTTACCACGTCCGCGGTGGGCTCTTACCCCACCATTTCACCCTTGCCGGCCCTCTCCCCTCCCTCTTCAGGAGGGGGACTTTGCCGCCTTGCGGCGTCAAAGTCAGGCTTAGGCGGTATCTTTCTGTTGCACTGTCTGTCGCCTTGGGTCCGGCGGCTTGCACCGCCCGACTTATAGCGCCCGGCCGTTAGCCGGCATTCCGCCCTGTGGGGCCCGGACTTTCCTCCAACCACTTGCGTGATCAGCGGTTGCCTGGCGAACTTCCCGGGCGCATTGTACGCGGCGGGCGGAACTGCCGCGTGTCGGCGTAGTAATCCGGCTGCTCGTTGTCGCTGGTGGCGCCGGGGATTCCGAGCAAGGGCAATGGCTGCCAGTCGCCCGGTGAGAATTCACCGGTGTCGAACAGCTCCGCCAGGCGCGCATCCAGTTGATCGAGCGACCTCGCCGGCGGCAAGTCCAGCCACGCCGAACCGACGTCGACGAACAGCGCCTTGCCGCAAAGGCCGACGAAAGGCGCGGCGAGGGCGTCGTGGCTGGCGTGGCCGAAGACAATGAAGCGCGTCGTGCGCAGCAATTCTGCGCGTCGTACGGCAAAGACTTCACGCCAACGGTGGGCGCGCAGCTCCTGCCACAACTCCGGCGACGTGCCGGCGATGATCACCCCGCATTCGTCAAACTGGGTCAGAGCGTCGCGCAACGAACCGCGGGCCGCGTTTCCGGCCTGTCGTGCCGCGACCAGCGCCGCATGATGGCGCCGGTTCATTGCCGCCTTGCTGCGCGGAAAGGCGAGCCAGATCAGCGCGTTGAACAGGTCATGCCGGTTGCCGGCGCGGGTAGCTACCTCGCCGCAGCGCCAGGCGCGCTCTTCGTAGCCCGCATCATCCGCGGGCGATACGACGAAGCGCAGCGGCGCTCCGGCCCCGGTAACGAGGCCGCGCGCGGAAGCGAATGCATTCAGTGCATCGAGGTCGGGAACACCGCCCGCCAGCCACGGTGCAAGAAATGCCGACAGCGGATGCAAGGCGGGAAAGGTATGCAACGGGGTAAGGGTGCCAGCCGTTGGTTCCATGGTATCCCCTTGCGGGACGGCGCTCACGCCGCAGCGACTAGGTCAGCCGCCAGGCCACCGCCTCCCCGGCGCGCAGCGGCACCAGCCGATCGCCCGGCAGATAGTCGAGGCTGGCCGGAATCGCCACCGCTTCGCGCCGCAGCGTGATGGTCGCCGAATTGCGCGGCAGGCCGTAGTAGTCGGGACCGAAATGGCTGGCAAAAGCTTCGAGCTTGTCCAGCGCACTCTCCGCGTCGAAGACCTCTGCATATAGTTCGATGCCGGCGTTCGCCGTGTAGCATCCTGCGCAGCCGCAGGTGGCTTCCTTGGTACTTTGCGCGTGCGGCGCGGAATCCGTGCCGAGGAAGAATTTCGGATTGCCCGAAATCGCCGCCGCTACCAGCGCCCGGCGATGGCTCTCGCGCTTCAGGACCGGCAGGCAATAGTGATGCGGACGGATGCCGCCGGCGAAGATGGCATTGCGGTTCAACAGCAGATGGTGGGCCGTCAGGGTACCGGCGACGTTGGCGCCGCTGCCGGTGACGAAGTCGATGCCGTCGCGGGTAGTGATGTGTTCGAGGACGACTTTCAGTCCCGGAAAATCCTGCAGCAGCGGCCGCAACACGGTATCGATGAACACCGCCTCGCGGTCGAAGATGTCCACCGCCGGATCGGTCACTTCGCCGTGCACCAGCAAGGGCACGCCCAGTTTTTCCATGCGCGCCAGCGTTGCCGCGCATTTCTTCAGGTCGCTGACGCCCGCGTCCGAGTTCGTCGTGGCACCGGCCGGATAGAGCTTGACGGCATGGACGAAGCCGCTGGCCCTGGCCGTGTCGATTTCCGCCGGCGGCATGTTGTCGGTGAGGTACAAGGTCATCAGCGGCGTGAATTCGATGCCGGACGGCAGCGCGGCAAGTATGCGGTCGCGATAGGCCGCCGCCATTGCCACGCTGGTCACCGGCGGCTTCAGGTTGGGCATGACGATGGCACGGGCGAAGCGGCGCGCGGTATCGGGCAGCACGGCAGCCAGCGCGGCGCCGTCGCGCAGGTGCAGGTGCCAGTCGTCGGGACGAGTGAGTGTGAGTGTCTGCATGGGCGAATTATACGGGGCCGCTTTTCAGCTCCAGCGCCCGCGTGTAAAGCGCATTCTTCGGCTGACCGGTGATCCCGGCCGCCAGCTTGGCCGCCTGCTTTACCGGCAGTTCGGCGAGCAGGATGGCCAGCACGCGTTCGGTTTCCGCGTCCATGCCCTCCCGCGCCGGCGGTGCCGAGACCACCAGCACGAACTCGCCGCGCTGGCGGTTGGCGTCGGCTGCGAGCCAGGCCGTGGCGGCGCCCAGGGGCATGCGTTCGATCTGCTCGAAGAGCTTGGTCAGTTCGCGCGCGATGACGATTTCGCGCTGCGGTTCCAGCAGTTCCGCCAGTTCGGCGACCGTCTCCGTTACGCGATGCGGTGCCTCGTAGAACACCAGCGCCGCATCGACCGCCGCCAGCTCCTCGATCGCCGTGCGGCGGGCGCCGACTTTTGCGGGCAGGAAGCCGACGAACAGGAAGCGCGGATCGACGAGGCCCGCCGCCGACAACGCGGCGATCGCCGCATTCGCTCCCGGCAGCGGAACCACGCGGAAGCCGGCGGCGCGCACCGCCGCCACGGCACGCGCACCCGGATCGGAAACGCCGGGGGTGCCGGCGTCCGACACCAGCGCGATCGACTTGCCTTCGCCCAACAGGCGCACCAGCTTTTCCGCCGCTTCGTTTTCATTGTGCTGGTGCAGCGCCAGCGTCGGCACCTTGATGCCGTGGTGGTCGAGCAGGTGCCGCGCGTGGCGCGTGTCCTCGCAGGCCACCAGGTCGACCCCGCGCAGGGTGTCCAGCGCGCGCAGGCTGATGTCGCCCAGGTTTCCGATCGGCGTGGCAACGACATACAATGCATTTTCCATGTTTCGGATTGTAGTCCGATGACCACCAGGGTCTGTTCTCATTCAGTCGGCGGATCGCGTTGCGTCCCAATCCGGATGGATGCAAGGCGGAGGGCGCTGGCAATGGTTGTTCCATTGCCAAGCCCGACAACGCCGCAGACGCCGGATTGGGGCACAACCCGAAGGGAAGCGGGCGAATCGGGCGCATTGCGGCGTTGCTTCCTCCTCGTTGGGGATCGGCCCAACCGCGTCGGTCGCGCCTTGCACTGCGCCCGATTCGCCTGCTTCGCGACCGTCGCCTGAATGAGAACAGACCCTAGGCAAGCCAAAGGCGCGGCCGCCGAGCAACGGGCCGCCGACTATCTGCAAAAGCAGGGCCTGACGCTGGTGGAACGCAACTTCCGCGTGCGTGGCGGCGAGATCGACCTCATCTGCCGCGACGGCCGAACCACGGTGTTCGTCGAGGTGCGCCTGCGCAGCCGGGGGGATTTCGGTGGCGCGGCGGCAAGCATCACCGGCACCAAGCAGGCACGCCTGATCCTCGCCGCGCGGCACTGGCTGTTGCGCCACGGCGAGACGCCCTGCCGCTTCGACTGCGTGCTGTTTGACGGCATTGACCCACACGACATCCAATGGCTGCGCGATGCGTTTTCCTCCGATTAGCCGGATCTGCGCCCTTTGCTGCGGCCTCGCCTTCGCCTTGACCGCGCTGGCCGGCGAGGTCCGCATCCTGGTGCAGAGTTCGCCGCTGGCGGGCTTCCAGTACCACGCGGGAGAGACCCTGTGGCTGGACATGCGCGAAGGCGACCGCCTGACGCTGGTGCGCGAACCGGACAATAGCCATGACGGCAACGCGATACGCGTCGAGTGGCGCGGCCAGAAGCTTGGCTACCTGCCGCGCGCGGAAAATCGCAGCGTCGCCGCCGCCATGGACCGTGGCGAGCCGGTCGATGCGCGCATCGCGAAAATGCGCCAGCACCGGAACCCTTGGCAGCGGGTGCTGATCGAAGTATTTGTTGTACTCTAAGCCTCCTGTTCCGGCCTCGCCGCCGTGCCGGGCGCCGCTATCCTCGCCCGATCCACATCCATTCATTCAAACCATCAGCTCCATGTCCCTCATCGATCGCATCCAACGACAATTCACCGACAGCGCCGACACCAAGCGCACGGCCATGGCGACCATGGCCGCGCCCATCGAATCCGCCACCCGGCGCATGACCGCCTGCCTGCGTGCCGGCGGCAAGGTGATGGCCTGTGGCAACGGCGGGTCCGCCGCCGACTCGCAGCATTTCGCCGCCGAACTGCTTAATCGTTTCGAAAAGGAACGCCCGCCGCTGGCCGCCGTGGCCCTGACCACCGACACCTCGACGCTGACCTCGATCGCGAACGACTATCGCTACGAGGATGTCTTCGCCAAGCAGATCCAGGCCCTCGGCAAGCCCGGCGACGTGCTGCTGGCGATTTCCACCTCGGGAAACTCGCCCAACGTGATCGAAGCGATCCACACCGCGCATGCCAAGGGAATCTGCGTGGTCGCCCTGACCGGCAAGCAGGGCGGCAAGATAGCCGCCCTGCTGTCATCCGACGACATCCACCTCTGCGTGCCGGCCGATCGCACCGCGCGCATCCAGGAGGTCCATCTGCTGACCATCCACTGCCTGTGCGACGGCATCGACGCCTTGATACTGGGAGAAATCCAATGAAGACACGCAACGACACCCTGACGAAACTGCGCAACGCCGCCCTGATCGCCCTTTGCCTGCCCGTGCTCGCCGGCTGCTTCGGCGCCGCCGCCGTGGGCGTCGGCACCGGCGCCCTCATGATTACCGATCGCCGCAATTCCGAAACCTACGTGACCGACCAGGGCCTGGAACTGCGCGCCGGCAACCGCATCAGCGAAAAACACGGCGACAAGGTGCACGTCAATGTCACCAGCTACAACCGCATGCTGCTGCTCACCGGCGAAGCACCCAACGCGCAGGTCAAGGCCGACATCGAGAAACTTGCCGCCGGCGTGCCCAACGTCAAGTCGATTACCAATGAACTCGGCATCGCCGGACCGTCGAGCTTCGGCGGACGCAGCAATGACACCTACATCACCTCCAAAGTCAAGGCTCGCTTCGTCGACGCCAACAAGTTTTCGACCAACCATGTCAAGGTGGTGACGGAGGCCGGCGTCGTCTTCCTGCTCGGCCTCGTCACCCAGGCCGAGGCCAACGATGCCGTGGAAATCGCCCGTACCACTGGCGGCGTACAGAAGGTGGTACGCGTGTTCGAGATCATCAGCCCTGAACAGGCCAAGGCGCTGGACAACCAGCCCGAGCCGCGCGACGCCAAGCCGGAACCGAAGAAGTAACGTGAAACACCTTGCCTGGAGCCACCTGTGACTTACGCGCGAAGCGCGCCGATTGGTAACCCCCCGCGAGGGGGGAAGAAGGGGGGCGGGCCTTCAATTTGCATTTCGCGTGTTTCATCATCAGCGGGCGGCTCTTGCTGCCACGAGCGTTAGGAACGCGACGTTGGACTATCCGGCGCCGGCCTTCGAAGCCAGGATAGCCGCGCCTGCCGACCTGGCGCGCCGCATCGCGGAACTTCCGCGGCCGCTGGTGTTCACCAACGGCTGCTTCGACATATTGCATCGCGGGCACGTGACCTACCTGGCACAGGCCCGCGGCCTGGGCGCCTCGCTGATTGTCGCCGCCAACTCCGATGATTCGGTCAGGCGCCTGGGCAAGGGCGCCGACCGACCGGTCAATCCGCTGGCCGACCGCATGGCGCTGCTGGCCTCGCTTGCCGCCGTATCGCTGGTGACCTGGTTCGACGAAGATACGCCGCTGCAGCGCATCCTCGATTGCCGGCCCGACGTGCTGGTCAAGGGAGGCGACTGGCCGGTGGAAAAAATCGTCGGCTACCGCGAAGTCATCGCCTGGGGAGGCAGCGTGCATTCCATCCCCTTCATCCACGAGCGCTCGACCACGGCGCTGATGGACAAGATCCGCAGGCTGTAGTGCGAACGTAAGGCGAACTTCAGTCCGCCATCAGCCCTGGCCGGCCGAAACCGGCCCTACACCTCCGCAGGGAAAGTCGGCGCCGGCGCTACGGCGCCTTGGTCCTCGGTGCGTCGCTGGATCAAGTCCCGCACCAGCGCGATGTGCGCGCGCAGGGTGTAGAGCATGTCGGAAAAGGTCAGTGGCGTCCGGATATGGCTGGCATCGGTTTCGATGCGGTCGAGCTTTTCCAGCCATTCCGCGCGGCTGTATGCGGTCGGATTCTCGCTGATTTCGTTTTCGAGGAACTTGAGCTCGCCATAGCGCCGGTAGATGCGTGAGCGCACGCGCCAGCCGTAGATCTGCGGCGCGAACTTGAACAGCGGGATCAGCACCGCCAGCAGCGGCACCACCATCACCACCATGCGGTCGATCAGGGTCGCCGCCCAGAACGGCAGGTAGCGCTGCAGGAAGGGCTTGCCCGACTTGTAGTAGCGCGCCGCTTCCTTCGACAAGGGAAACGCGCCATGTCCGGCGCGCGGAAACTCGCCGGGTTCCTGGAACACTCCGTGTTCGCCGTGGACCTCGCTGGCCGCCTGCATCAGCAAGTCGATCAGTGCAGGATGCGTGGCATCGCGCACCAAAAGCGTCGCCATCGGCGAAACCAGTTGCACGTCCCGCGGAGGGATATCCTCAACCAGGTCGATCGCCCCGCGCGGCAGCACCAGGCGAGTCAGGTGGGGAAAGCGTCGGGCATAGGCTTCGGCATGGGTCAGGCTCATCAGGCGCACACCCGGCGTGTAAAGCAGCGTCCAGATCAGCGCGGATTGTGTCGGCCCGACAACGAATACGGCGTCGACCTCGCCTTTCTGCAGGCTGTCGACCAGGCCCAGCCCGCCCGCCTCGACCAGTTTCGTGTTGCCGGCATCAATGCCGTTCGCCGCCAGCAACTCCAGCGCCAGGTACTGCGTGCCGCTGCCGACGCCACCCACCGCAATGCGCTTGCCCTTGAGGTCGAGCAACTTGTCGCTGCCGCGCAATGCCGCCTCGCGATAGAAGACCCACAGCGGCTCGTGGTAGAAGTCGCCCAGCGACCCCAGTTCGTCGTCTTCGCCCGGACGCGCCGTGCCGCCCTGGATGAAGGCGGCATCGACCTCGAATCCGGGGTCGCGCAGGCGCTGCAGGTTTTCGGTCGCCCCGGCGGATGGCAATGCCACCAGTTCGACGCCGTAGCGCGCCAGCACATCCTTGTAACGGGCTGCAAAACGCAGGTAGGCGCCCGCCTCGCCGCCGGTGCTGATGATCAGCCGGTCGGGCGGCGCCGGTTTGATGAACTGTGCCGCCAGCCAGAATGCCGCCACGGCGAGCAGCAGGGACGGCAACGCGATGGAAAAGATGTCGCGCCAGGAAACCAGTTTGAGTTTTTCAGGCATTTGCTACGTAAGACCGACGACCCGACCCTCCGCCTGCGTCCCGAATCAGAACGGAATATCGTCCTCGAAATCGTTGAAATTGCCACCTGCCGGTTGCGGTGCCGCCGCCGGACGATTGCCGCCACCGCCACCTGCACCGCCGCCGCTTTCGCGCGGCGGCGCGTCGCTCATGCCTTCGCGCGAACCGAGCATCTTCATTTCATTGGCGACGATTTCCGTGGTGTAGCGCTCCTGGCCTTCCTTGTCGGTCCATTTGCGGGTGCGCAGGGCGCCCTCGACGTACACCTGCCTCCCCTTCTTCAGGTACTGCCCGGCGATCTCGGCCAGCTTGCCGAAGAACACCACGCGATGCCATTCGGTGGCCTCCTTCTTCTCGCCGGTGGCCTTGTCCTTCCAGGTATCCGTGGTGGCGATGGTGACATTGGTGATCGAATCGCCGTTCGGGGTGTAGCGAACTTCCGGATCGCGGCCCAGGTTGCCGACGATGATGACCTTGTTGACGGATGCCATGCGGGTTCCTCCTCAGGATTTTGGTTCAAGTATGCCATGCGGTGCCTGCGCTGTCGCCGCCTGCCTGCGCAGCGGGACTTGCGGCATGGTCGCCGCCGCGACCAGCCAGAGCGCCGCCATCACCGTTCCGCCGAGGAACACGGCGCCCGCGTCGTAATTCTTCACCAGCCAGCCGCCGAGCGCGCCGCCGAGGAACAGTCCGAAGGCCTGCGTCGTGTTGTAGACGCCGAGCGCCGCGCCCTTGGCGTTCGGATGCGCGATGCGCGAGATCAGCGAGGGCAGCATGGCTTCTAGGATGTTGAAGGCGACGAAAAAGCTCAGCAGGCCGCCCACCACCACCATGTAGTTCGTGCTGCCACGCCACAGCGCCAGCAGGGTGACGAACAGCAGCACGATCGCGGCGACGAATACCGGCTTTACCTTGTTGCGCTTCTCGGCATAGATGATCGCCGGCACCATCAGCAGGAAGGAGGCCAGCACGGCGGGCAGATAGACCTTCCAGTGCGAGGCCAGCGGCAGGTCGCCGTAACGTACCAGCAGGCCGGGAACCACCACGAACATCGCCATCTGCACCATGTGCAGCGTGAAGATGCCGAAATTCAGCCGCAGCAGGCGGGTATCCAGCAGCACGGCGCGAAACGGCGGCCGCGGCCCTTCCGGCGGCGGCGGGGCCTGTGGCACAACGTTGGTCACCAGGCCGATCGCCGCCAGGGCGAGGATGGCCGTCATCCAGAACAGGCCGTCCATGCCGATCGCCGCATAAAGCGCCGGGGCCGCCACCAGCGAGAAGGCGAAGACGAGGCCGATCGAGGAGCCGATCATGGCCATGACCTTGGTCCGGTGCTGTTCGCGCGTGAGGTCGGCCGCCAGCGCGGTGACCGCCGCCGAGATCGCCCCGGCCCCCTGCAGGACGCGGCCGACGATGGTCCACCAGATATCGGTGGACAGGGCCGCCACGGCGGAACCGAAAGCAAACAGCAGCAGGCCGATGACGATCACCTTCTTGCGGCCGAAGGCGTCGGAGGCCATGCCGAAGGGAATCTGGAACATGGCTTGCGTCAGGCCGTAGGCCCCCAGCGCGATGCCGACCAGGGTCAGGTCGTTGCCACCGGGTATCGACTCGGCATGGATCGCGAACACCGGCAGGATCAGGAACAGGCCGAGCATGCGCAGCGCGAAGATCGCGGCAAGCGAACCGCCCGCGCGCTTTTCGTCGCGAGTCATGGCGTCTGGGGTGGGGGATAGCATGGGGCTCAGTCGGCGGTGCGGCACATCTGTGTTCGGTGGAGGCGATCGGACCCGGCAGAAGGCGGACGATGGCGGCGGGAAACCGCGCATTAGATCACGAATGGACGGGTGCCGCCATGCTTGGGTCGGCCGGACACTGCCTGCAGCCGCCCCGTTGCCCGTGTCGCCGGCGCCGACTTTCCCGAATGGTTCAATCCGCGACCAACGACAGGAATTCCTCGAACTTGCCGCTGGCGGCGGGCAGCAGGCGCTCGCGATAGTCGAAGCGCAGCGCGAATGGATGACCGAGCGCGCGCTGCACGACGGCGGTCAATGCCGCTTCCTCGGCGGCGCTCAAGGGGCGTTCGACCACCAGGCGCAGTTCCAGTGCATCGACAGCGGTCTGCACCATCTGGTACTGCCGGATCGGGGCGATGGCGCGGTACTCGGCAAAGCCGACCAGCGGCCAGCGCTTCTCGCCGCCGGGCAGGGTCAGCATGTTGCGGGTGCGGCCGACGATGCGGCGCAGGGTCGGCAGGCCACGGCCGCAAGGACAGGGCGGGCCGACCTCGGCATGGTCGCGCAGTTCGTAGCGCAGCAGCGGCTGGGCGAAGCCGTGCAGCGTGGTGAGCACCACGCTGCCGGTCGTGCCCGGCGCGCAGGGCGCCCCCTGAACGTCGAGCACTTCGACCAGCAGGCTTTCCGACTGGACATGGTAAAGCCCGCTGACCGGGCATTGCAGGGCGATGCTGCCGACCTCGTTGCAACTGTAGTGGTCGACCAGCGGCACGCCCCAGCGCTGGCGCACCGCGTCGCGCAGTTCCTGCGGCAGCATCTCGCCGATGCTGCGCACTTCGCGCAGGCGCGGCAGCGCGCCGGGTTCCAGCCGATCGAGCAAGGCCGAGAGGTTGGACGGATAGCTCAGCAGGTAGTGCGGATCGTGGTGTCGCAGCCAGGCGGCCTGGCGCGAGACGTCGGTGTCGATCGGCAGCGCGTGGCTGGGACCGGTGGCGAACAAGTCGGCGGTGGCCGCTCCCCAGTTGGGCTGCGCCGCGTCGTCGGGCATGGCCGGCACCCCGGCGCGAATCACGCAAAGCGTTCCCGCCAGGTCGCGGCCGTGCCAGGCATGGTCGCGCAGCTGGATCGCCTCCCACATCAGCCGATCCAGCCCGCTACGCAACACCTCGACCGGTTCGCCGGTCGAGCCCGAAGTGCTCAGCGCGGCGACGGCGCCGTGCTCGACCGGCACCGAGTTGCTGGCGAAACGCCGTCCATCACTTTGCAGGTCGCGCCGCGTCAGCAGGGGCAGCCGCGCCCAGTCGGCGGGCGTGCAACGGCGCTCGCCATCGAGCCCGGCCTGCGCCAGGCGCGGCCGGTAGGCGGGAACGGTGGCGCGGACATGCCGCAGTAGTGCGTCGAGCTGGGCGAACTGCCAGTCGCGCAGGGCCTCCGGGGCCAGCCACTGGCTGGCTTCGAGTTGCTGGAACATCGCCAGCCGGGGCAGCACGTGAGCGGCCGGCAGGGCCGGAAAACGCAAGCCCGGCAAGGCACTCGCCACCCCCAGCGAAAAGGCGGAATTCGGCGTCATGCGCGACGGCGGGCAACGATCAGCGGACAACGCTCGCCGAGCTCATAGGCCGGATACTCCACCGACATGAGCCTGAACGCCGGCGCGATGGCCGCCGCGAACTCGTCCAGGGTATGGAAGCAGTAGCGGCCGTCGGCGTTGCGGTAGGTATCGATGGTGGCGATCGCCTCCGGCGCCCAGCCGGTCTGGCGCGCCAGCGTTGCGCGATCGGCGAAATGGGCCTGGAAGGCATCCCAGGCGTCGCCGAGGCGCACGCCCTCGTTGGCGTCGCGCTGCACGGCCATCAGCAGGCGCCACTTGAAGGCATGGAAGCTGCCGATGCGCCCGGCGGCTGCCTCCCGCGCTACCTGCGGGAGAGTTTCGGTGATCGCCGGGCGCAGGAACAGACGCAGGATCAGTGCGCCGCCGGGCACCAGCACCCGTTCGATCTCGCTGGCGGCAAGGCGCAGGTCGGCCAGCGTCGCCAGCGCCGAGGCGGAACCATCGCCGATGGCGATGTTGCGCGAGGCGGCCGGCAGCGGCAGCGCGCGCCAGTCAGCGCAGACCGGCGCGGCATGGGCGCCGCCGAAGGGCGCCAGCGGCCAGATCGCGTGGATCATCGCCAGCGAGCGGTCGCAGGCCAGCAAATCGGTGTCCGCCGGCCAGACCATTGCGCGCAGTTCCTGGGTGACGCCGAGCAGCAAAACCCGGTCGGTGCATTCGCCATGCTCCGCGCGCCAGCGCTGCAGGCCCGCCAAGTAAAGGGCGACATCCTCCGCGCAGGGGCGCAGCGGGGAAGACAGCAACTGCCATTGCACCGCGTTGCGGTTCCAGTGGGGCGCCGGTGTCGTCATGAAAGGGCAGCGATGCCATCGCGGAACCGCAGGCGATCATCGACAGGCAGGAGATTCATCGGGGCGGGACACTTTCGAAAGCCATCGGTTACAAAAAAACGGCATTGCCAGCGGTCGCGAGGTATTCCCGCAGGTATCGAGGAATACGTCGGACATCGGGAATAATGCCCCAAACAGCCGCGCCAGGGTACTTGCAAAGCTCAGGCGCCAACTGCACCAAGAGTCGGCGTTGGCGGCACGGCGATGCCGACGGGTATCATCGATCCACGAACCGATTTGCCGAACCCAGGAGACTTCATGCTAACCCTCGACGACGCACAACGCATTTCCGCCGCCGCACGCGCCGCGGCACTCGAACACGGCTGGACCATGGTGATCGCCGTGGTGGACGACGGCGGCCACCTGATCACGCTGGAGCGCATGGACGGCACGCAGAAGGGTTCCGTCCGCGTCGCCGAGCAGAAGGCGCGCACCGCCATCCTCTTCAAGCGGCCGACCAAGCTGCTCGAAGACGCGGTGCTCAAGGGCCGCACGGTGATGATGACGCTGCCCGACGTGATCTGCCTCGAAGGCGGCGTGCCGCTGGTGCGCGATGGCGTCTACCTCGGTGCGATCGGCGTTTCCGGCGCAACATCGGCGGAGGACGGCGTCGTCGCGGCGCGAGGCGTCGCCGCTCTCGCGTAAGCCGCGCCGGCCGCAGCCGGCGATCTTCCGCGACCCACTGTCCGCAATGCCTGGATGAACCTCGCACCCGACCTGCTGCTGCTCGTCATCGCCGTTTCCTTCGGCTCGGCGATCATCGGCGGCATGGGCGGCTTCGGCACCGGCATCATCCTCACCGCCACGCTGACGCCCATCCTCGGCATCAAGGCGGTGGTGCCACTGCTGGCGCTGGCCGGCATCATCATCAACCTGGGCCGCTTCTGGTTCTACCGCCGCGACTTCGACGCGCGTGCCGTGCGGCTCGTCCTGCCGCCGGCGCTGCTATGCCTGGTCGGCGGCACACTCGTCTATCGCCACCTCGATCCGGCGCCGCTGGCTATCGTGATCGGCCTCGTGGTGCTGGCGGCGATCCCGGCGCGACGCTGGCTGCAGGCGCGCCACCTGCACCTCGGCGCGCGTGGCCTGACGCTGGGCGGAGGCCTGTTCGGCTTCCTCAACGGCATCGCCTCGGGCATGGGCGTGGTGCTGATCTCGCTGCTGCTGGGCGCGGGGTTATCCGGCACGGCGGTACTCGCCACCGACGCCCTGGTCACCATCGCCATCGACATCACGCGCTCCCTGATCTTCGGCAAGCTCGACCTGCTCGACATGTCGGGCGTGATTCTGGGCGGCATGATCGGGCTGGCTTCGCTACCCGGTTCCTGGGTCGCCTCGCTGCTGGTGAAGCGCATGGGGCACAAGATGCATATCGCCATCATCGAAGCCCTCATCGCCATCGGCGGGGTCAGCATCCTGTATCACGGAATCCGGGCGATCTGAAGCGCGGGCGGAGGGGACCGGGGTCGGCGCCGGCGACACGGCAATTAATTCCCGCGTGAACAGCGGCTTCGCTCTGCCGGACTCAGGGGGTATAGTTTCCGGTTCCCCAACATCGCAGCAAGCATCATGGAATACATCAAGATTCGCGGCGCGCGAACGCATAACCTGAAGAACATCAACCTCGACCTGCCGCGCAACAAGCTGACGGTAATCACCGGCCTGTCCGGCTCCGGCAAGTCGTCGCTGGCCTTCGACACGCTCTACGCCGAGGGCCAGCGCCGCTACGTCGAGTCGCTCTCGGCCTACGCCCGGCAGTTCCTGCAGTTGATGGAAAAGCCGGACGTCGACCTGATCGAAGGGCTGAGTCCCGCCATCTCGATCGAGCAGAAGGCGACCTCGCACAATCCGCGTTCCACCGTCGGCACCGTCACCGAAATCCACGATTACCTGCGCCTGCTCTACGCCCGCGCCGGCACGCCGTATTGCCCGGACCACAACCTGCCGCTGGAGGCCAACAGCGTCTCGCAGATGGTCGATCACGTGCTGGCCCTGCCCGAGGACACGAGGCTGATGATCCTCGCCCCGGTGGTGGCCGACCGCAAGGGCGAGCAGCTCGACTTGTTCGCCGAACTGCGCGCACAGGGTTTCGTGCGCCTGCGCGTCGACGGCACCGTGCATGACATCGACAGCCTGCCCAAGCTGGCCAAGACCCACAAGCACAGCATCGACATCGTGGTCGACCGGCTCAAGGTGCGCCCCGACGTGCGCCAGCGCCTGGCGGAGAGTTTCGAGACCGCGCTGATGCACGCCGAGGGCCGCGCGCTGGCCGTGGAAATGGATACCGGAAAGGAGTACCTGTTCTCGTCGAAGTTCGCCTGCCCGGTGTGCAACTACGCGCTGCAGGAACTCGAACCGCGCCTGTTCTCGTTCAACAACCCGATGGGCGCCTGCCAGAAGTGCGACGGCCTGGGCCAGATCCAGTTCTTCGACCCGGCGCGCGTGGTCGCCTACCCTCACCTGTCGCTCGCGGCGGGCGCGATCAAGGGCTGGGACCGGCGCAACCAGTTCTATTTCCAGATGCTGGAGTCATTGGCCGCGCACTACCGCATCGACACCAACATCCCCTTCGAAAAGCTGCCGGCGGCCACTGCCAACATCGTGCTCTACGGTTCAGGCAAGGAGCAGATCAAGTTCAAATACCTGAACGAGAAGGGCACCCGCTTCGACCGCACGCATGCCTTCGAGGGCATCATCCCCAACCTCGAACGCCGCTACCGCGAAACCGACTCGATGGCGGTGCGCGAAGAGTTGTCGAAGTACCTCAACAACAAGCCCTGCCCCGAATGCGGCGGCATGCGCCTGCGGCGCGAGGCGCGCCATGTCTTCGTCGGCGGCCGGAACATCTCGGACCTCAGCCGGCTGTCGCTGATCAACTGCCGCGACTTCTTCAATCTGCTGCAACTGACCGGACAGAAGGCGCAGGTCGGCGAAAAGATCCTCAAGGAAATCACCGCGCGCCTGTCCTTCCTGATCAACGTCGGCCTCGACTACCTGTCGCTCGACCGCTCGGCGGAAACGCTCTCCGGCGGCGAGGCACAGCGCATCCGCCTGGCTTCGCAGATCGGCTCGGGTTTGACGGGCGTGATGTACGTACTGGACGAACCTTCGATCGGCCTGCACCAGCGCGACAACTCGCGCCTGCTGGAAACCCTGACCCGGCTGCGCGATCTTGGCAACACCGTGATCGTGGTCGAGCACGACCTGGAAGCCATCGAATCGGCGGATTATGTCGTCGACATGGGGCCGGGGGCCGGCGAGCACGGCGGCCGCGTGGTGGCCGAAGGCACGCCGGCGCAGGTCGCGGCCAACACCGCCTCGATGACGGGAGCCTTCCTCTCAGGCCGACGCGAGATTGCCATTCCCGCGCAACGCACGCCGCCCAATCCGCTGCGCGAACTGAAGATTCGCAACGCCAGCGGCAACAACCTGAAGCAGGTCGACCTGCAGATTCCGGTCGGCCTCCTGACCTGCATCACCGGCGTTTCCGGTTCGGGCAAATCGACCCTGATCAACGACACGCTCTACGCCGCCGCTGCGCGCCACCTGTATGGTTCGGCGGTCGAGCCGGCGGCGCACCGCGAGATCGAGGGCCTGGAATTCTTCGACAAGGTGATCAACGTCGACCAGTCGCCGATCGGCCGCACGCCGCGCTCCAACCCGGCGACCTACACGGGCCTGCTGACGCCGATCCGCGAACTCTTCGCCGGCGTGCCGCAGTCGCGCGAACGCGGCTACAGCCCGGGGCGCTTTTCCTTCAACGTCAAGGGCGGCCGCTGCGAGGCCTGCCAGGGCGACGGCATGATCAAGGTGGAGATGCATTTTTTGCCCGACATCTTCGTCCCCTGCGATGTCTGCCACGGCAAGCGCTACAACCGCGAAACGCTGGAAGTGCGCTACAAGGGCAAGACCATCCACGAAGTGCTGCAGATGACGGTCGAGCAGGCGCGCGAATTCTTCGACGCGGTGCCGGTGGTCGCGCGCAAGCTGCAGACGCTGGTCGACGTGGGACTTTCCTACATCCAGCTCGGCCAGTCGGCCACGACGCTGTCGGGTGGCGAGGCGCAGCGCGTCAAGCTGGCGCTGGAACTGTCCAAGCGCGACACCGGGCGCACCCTCTACATCCTCGATGAGCCGACCACCGGCCTGCATTTCCAGGACATCGAAATGCTGCTCTCGGTGCTGCACCGCCTGCGCGACCACGGCAACACCGTGGTGGTGATCGAGCACAACCTCGACGTGATCAAGACCGCCGACTGGATCGTCGACCTCGGTCCCGAAGGCGGCGACGGCGGCGGCCGCATCATCGCCAGCGGCACGCCGGAAGACGTGGCGAAGGTCAAGGGCAGCTACACCGGGCGCTACCTGGCGCGCTTCCTCGCCGCGCGCACGACGCTTGCGGCCAAGCCGAAAGCCGCAGGTCGCGCCAAGAAGGCCAAGCCATGAGCGGCTTCGAGAACTTTTCGCGCGAGGCGCGGCAGATCGAGCACGAGATCGAAACCAAGGGCGTGATCCTCGGCATCGACTGGCACGATGCCGTACAGGTGCGCGAACTGGCGCGCCAGGCCTTTGACTGCAGGATCGGCGCTGTCGATTGCGAGCCCGACGATCCCGCCGATCGCGCCCGCCTCGAACTGTTCGGGCTCGCCCAACTGATGCTGGCGGTGATGAAGGAGAGTGCAGACAACGACATCCACACCCATGGCGGCCCGGCCTGGAAGGCCTTCGCCCAGGCGCTCTGGGCGGAACACGACCTGCGCCGGAGCAAGGCCTGAAGCGCGTCAGCTGCTGATCAGTTTCAGGTCGAAGGCCCGCTCCATGAACCAGATCAGGGCGATCAAAAGCGTCAGCACCGAACCGCCCAGGAAAACGCCACGCCGGTAGAAAAGTGTCTGGCGCAGGAAATAAGCGCAGGGCAGGAACACCGCGACGATCGCCAATTGGCCGATCTCCACGCCGACGTTGAAGCCGAGCAGCGACAACACCAGCGTCTCCTGCGGCAGGCCCAGTTCGGCCAGCACGCTGGCGAAACCGAAGCCGTGGATCAGGCCGAAGCCGAAGGCCACCATCCAGCGCCGATGCTCGACCAGCGGCTTGATGTTGTTGGCGGCGGCCAGCACCACCGAGGCGGCGATGGCCGATTCGACCAGGCGCGACGGCAGCTCGATCAGGCCCAGCGCGGCCAGCGAGAGCGTGATCGAATGCGCCAGGGTGAAGGCGGTGACCACCCACAGCACCTCGACCAGTGCCTCGCGGAAGCGGCCGACACCGCGCCAGCGCCCGGCCTCGTGCACCAGCACGGCCGGCAACAGCAGCGAGAGCAGGAACAGGATGTGGTCGAAGCCGATCCAGATATGCCAAATCCCTTCGACCAGGTATTGCCCGAACTGTGCCAGGCGCGAGACTTCGGCCGCGGCGAACTGCTGCTGCGCGCGTTGCGGCGCGAACACCGCGGTCTGCGAGGTGCCGTCCAGCCCCAGCCGCAGCAGCCCGCGATGCAGCGCATCGAGGTCGAACAGCAGGCGATATTCGACCTGCAGGTCGCCGCCGCCGGCCGGACAGGCGCCGGACAGGCGCAGCAGCACGGCGTAGGCGCCGTCGGTATGGTCATCGACCAGGTGGTCTGCAACTTCCAGCCCGCATTCGCCGCCACGCTGCAGCGCGACGCGGGCCAGCGCCCAGCCCGCGATGTCGGCGTGGCGCGCGCGCAGTTCGCCCCCGGTGATCTCGCCGTGGCCATCGGCATCCAGCCCGAGCGCGAAATCGATGTCGCGCAGGGCGATATCCCACTGCCCGGACACCTCCTGCCCTTGACGTCGAGCATCAGGTAGCTGTCGCTGGCCTTGTGCGCCAGGGCCGGCAGCGAGCACAGCAGGAACAGGGCCAGCAGCCACCAGCGCCGCATCATTGCCGTGTCACCAGCGCCGACTTCTGGCCAAGGTCGCGCAATCGCGCATCCTCGAAACCGCTGTTCGCCAGCCAGTCGCGCGCGGCCTGCGCAGCGGCGGGATCGCCGGCCGCGATCGCGGCTTCGAGCAGGATGCGGGCGTCGCGCGGTTCGCGCTGCACGCGGTAATTTTCCGCGGCGAGGCGCAGGGCTTCTTTCGCGTTGCCACGCAGGCGCAACTGGTAACGCGCCTCCTCGGCCTGATGCGTGGTGTCGCCGCGCTGCTTTGCGGCTGCGAAGCGGTCGTCCAGCATCTGCGCCAGGCGTGCCGCGTTTGCGCCCTTCACCGCCGCCTCGGCCTCCGCCAGTCGCAGCAGCAGGTTGTCGGAGGATTCCCACCCGGCGAGTTGCTTGAGCACGTCTTGCGGCCGGCCCGCATCGAGCAGGAAATCGCCCCAGGCGGCGAGCAGATAGACATCGTCGCGGCCCAGGGCCAGGGCGTCGCGATAGTGCTTTTCGGCCAGGTCGGGTTTGCCGCGCCACTCGGCGACTTCGCCCAGATGGGTCAGCAGCCAGAGCCGATTGCCCGGGTCGCCCGCTTTCGCCAGCGCGGCCTGCAGGGTCTGATACGCGGAATCGAGCTTGCCGCCATAGGCCTGCACCAAACCAGTGCAGGCACTCTGCAACACGGCACGATCCAGGCGCTGCAGCGCCTCGCATTCCTTTTGCGCCGCAACATAATCGGCCTGAACCAGGAAGATCGCACCACGCCAGGCATGGGCCGTAGCGAAGTCGGGATCCTGCACCAGGGCGGCGGCGAAATCGTCGAGCGCACCGGCGAAATCGTGCCGATACTGGCGCGACAGGCCCCGGACAACCCGCAGCGAGGGCGGCAGAGGTTCGGCAAAGCGAGCGACTACTGCCTCGGCATAGCCTACGTAGCGCGGGTCGCCGCGCGCCATGGCAAGGTCGAAATAGCGCTCGGCAAGTTGCGCCGCGAGCTGCGGATTCTGTCCGGCCGCACTTTGCGCACGACGCAACTCGGCCAGTTCCCGGGTCGTGCCGTCGTTGGCGCGCAGCGGCAAACGTTCGACCACCTCGGCATCGGCTGTTGGCTTGCGCGGTGCAGCATCGGCGGGGGCTGCAAGGAGCAGTCCCGCTGAAATAAAAACCATCGTGCGAATATCGATAAAACGAGTCAACTTGGCGAATGGCATGGGCGTTAAGTGTTCGTGCTCGCCAAACGGGCGTCACGCTTTCCAATAATTCTTAGGAGTTTGCCATATGAGCAAACTACTTTCCATCCTGATCGCCGCCGCTTTCGCCGCCGTTTCCGCTGGTTCCTTCGCCGCCTCGCACGCTGCCGCCGCCAAGGACGACAAGAAGATGGACAAGAAGAGGGAGAAGAAGAAGAGAGAAGAAAGAAGGAGAGAAGAAGGAAGAGAAGAAGGAAAAGAAGAAGGAAGAGAAGAAGGAAATGAAGAAGTAATTCCAGCATTCCACGAAGAAAAGCGGGCTGCGGCCCGCTTTTTCATGCCTTTCGCCCAAACGGCCTGCTCGGCAAAGGAATCACCCGGCAAAAGCCCGGAAAGTCAGTCCGTCCCAGCCCCCTCGCGTGCAGCGCCTCGATTGACCACCCGCGACACCGGCGCACGGCCAGCACGCCATCGAGCAGGGCGCCGGCAATCGCCGGGCGTCACGGCCGCGCCAGCGGCGGGGAATCAGCGGCGCCAGGCCGCGCGCGAAAGTCAGGGCCAGGCGCTCGCCGGGCCGACCCTCCGCCCGATCCGCATCGATCAGCGACGGACGCAGGATGACGTAGCCGGGATAGCCGAGCTGACGGATCGCCTCCTCGGCTTCGCCTTTGGTGCGCAGGTAGAAGTTGCCTGACCGGGGATCGGCGCCGAGCGACGAATTGAGCCTGAAACGCGTCGCGCCCGCCGCCCGCGCCAGGCGCGCGATGCGCAACGGCAAGTCGCGGTTCACCGCAGCGAAGGCCTCGCGCGATCCGGCGGTCCGCAATGTGGTACCGAGCGTATAATTACCACCGCATCCACCGCCCACCAATCGGCACGCTCCGGCAGCCGGTCGAAGTCGACCACGATGTTTTTCAACTTGGGTGCGTCGGTCAGCGGCCGCCGCGTCAGGGCCACGACCTCGGCCACGCGCCGGTCCGCAAGCGCCTGCGCCAGCACCACGCGCCCCACTGCCGCTAGCGCCCACCAGCATCAGCCGCAAGGTCTGCTTCACCGCGCTCGGCGCGGCGCCAGACGCTCGCCAGCCAGGGTTGCTGTTCGCAGGGCAGGCCCGGCAGGCCGGTAGTAATGTTCCAGCTCGACGAAGCCGGCATCGGCCACGTAGTCGCGCCAGGTCGTCAGGTCGTAATAGGCGCCTTGTAGCGCTCGCCGCCGATGCTCTCCTGGTTTTCGCCACGCGGATTGGAACTGAACAACACACCGCCCGGTTTCAGCGTCGAGTGCAGGGCCGTAGCACGCGCGGCAACCTCGGCGCGGCACATGGAACAGCGAGGCATTGGCAAAGATGCCGTCGAAATGGGTCACCGGCAGCAGCAGGCGCAGGAAACCTGCTGCCAGACTTCACATCCGCTGCGCCGGCGCGCCATCTCCACCAGCGCCTGCGCACCTTCGAGCCCGATCGCACGGTGTCCGCGTTCCACGAACGCGCGCAGGTCGCGCCCCGGACCGCAGCCGAAATCGCTAACCAGGAACGGTGGGCGTACCGCGGATGTGGCGCAGCAAGCGTCGATGTTCTTGCGCCACGTCATGGTTGCGCGTACCTCCCAGAACGCCTCAGCGCGGCTCTGGTTGTGCTTCGAGCTGAGCTGGACAATCTGCTGAACTGCTTCCGGATCGAGTGTCATGGTCTGGCTCTCCGCTGGAACGGTCGAAGCTACCCGCTCGGCCATCGCGCCAGCCGACTTTTGCAGGCAGGCCAGTGCGGCAGTCGCGGCGCCACCTGCCACAACGGCGAATCAGTCGCCCCATCGACCCTACGGTGCGAGAATCACGATCATGGGCATCACCGCATCGCGCGCGTCTTTCAGTCGCGGTGCCCGTATGGTAGCAAGCTTCCCAGCGCGGCGGTTCCGGTGTACCCAGCCACCGCCGCGCTGTTTTCCAGTGCCCGGCGACATGCCATGTCGCGGGCCGCGCCTCGTCCATGCCCCGGATTCCGTGACGTGGCGATGGCCGTTCGCAGCCCAGTAGCCGGGCGCCCAGACATAGCCCCTCACAGCAACCCGGACGTACTGACGATAGGTACCGGCGGCGACCGATAACGACACCGAGGAAGATATCGCCGATGCGGAAGCGAACGTCCGCGCTGTCGGCGAAGGATGGCGTCGAAAACAGCGCGACCAGCACGACGCCGATGGACGAAACATGCTGGGCGGTTCCATGTGATTCTCCTGTCAATCGCGCGCCACGAATGAGCGACACGCTGATGAGCAAGTTAACGCGTTGCCGCGCCGCGAGTCACCCAGAAACTGTAAGGCGGGAGGCCGTTTGTAAGTGGATGTAACGTTCAAAGTCGGCGCGGTCCAGTCGGAATGAGTTTCGCGTTTCCTAATGAGGCCGATACGAAACGACTGCAGCTCTGGCGCTACGACACAGGATAGCGACCAAAACCCGACTTGGCCAATCCACCGCCATATACCGGATATCAGGCAAAACGCCACGGCATGCCGTGGCGTTTTTGCTGATGCACACCGCCCGGCGATCAGCCTTCAGCGCCACCTCGCACTCTGGTCCAGCATCTTCTTCGCATCGCCGAACAGCATGCGGTCGTTCTCCTTGTAGAAGAGCGGATTGTCGACGCCGGCGTAACCGGAAGCCATCGAGCTTTACGACGATCGAAGTCTTGGCCTTCCAGACCCGAGGACCGGCATGCCGGCGATGGGACTGGTCGGGTCGTCCGCGCCGCCGGGTTCACGATGTCGCTGGCGCCGATCACCGCGGCGACGTCGGTGGTCGGGAAGTCGTCGTTCAACTCGTCCATCTCCATCACGATGTCGTAGGGCACCTCGGCTTCGGCCAGCAGTACGTCTATGTGTCTGGCATGCGCCCCGCCGATGATGCCGAAGCGGATAAAGCTGACGCCTCTTGTCGCGCAGGTGTTTTGTGGATTGTGGCTGACCGTGTGCTGTGCCTGTGCCACGTACGCGCCGTAACCCGGAACGATGATCACGCCTTGGCGAACTTCCGGCGCAGTTCCGGGCGGTTTCGAGTGC
>JADJUP010000031.1 GCA_016716965.1 Sulfuritalea sp.
CCCAACCGGCGAGTTGTTTGAGCACGTCTTGCGGCCGGCCCGCGTCGAGCAGGAAATCGCCCAGTGCGGCGAGCAGATAGACATCGTCGCGACCCGGGGCCGCGTCGCGATAGTGCTTTTCGGCTGTGTCGGGTTTGCCGCGCCACTCGGCGACTTCGCCCAGATGGGTCAGCAACCAGAGCCGATTGCCGGGGTCGCCCGCTTTGGCCAGCGCCGCCTGCAGGGTTTGATACGCGGACTCTAGCTTGCCACCGTAGGCTCGCACCAAACCGGTGCAGGCGCCAGTCAAAACGGCACGATCCAGGCGCTGCAGCGCCTCGCATTCCTTTTGCGCCGCAACATAATCGGCCTGAACCAGGAAGATCGCACCACGCCGTGCATGGGCCGTAGCGAAGTCGGGATCCTGCACCATGGCGGCGGCGAAATCGTTGAGCGCACCGGCGAAATCGTGCCGATACTGGCGCGACAGGCCCCGGATTACCCTCAGCGAGGGCGGCAGAGGTTCGGCAAAGCGAGCGACTACTGCCTCGGCATAGCCCACGTAGCGCGGGTCGCCGCGCGCCATGGCGAGGTCGAAATAGCGCTCGGCAAGTTGCGCCGCGAGCTGCGGATTCTGTCCGGCCGCACTTTGCGCACGACGCAACCTCGGCCAGTTCCCGGGTCGTGCCGTCGCCGAGCGCAGCGGCAAACGTCTGACCACCTCGGCATCGGCTGTTGGCTTGCGCGGTGCAGCATCGGCGGGGGCTGCAAGGAGCAGTCCCGCTGAAATCAAAACCATCGTGCGAATATCGATAAAACGAGTCAACCTGGCGAATGGCATGGGCGTTAAGTGTTCGTGCTCGCCAAACGGGCGTCACGCTTTCCAATAATTCTTAGGAGTTTACACATGAGCAAGCTACTTTCCATCCTGATCGCTGCCGCCTTCGCCACCGTTTCCGCTGGTTCCTTCGCCGCCTCGCACGCTGCCGCCGCCAAGGACGACAAGAAGATGGAGAAGAAGATGGAGAAGAAGGAAGAGAAGAAGGAAGAGAAGAAGGCTGAGAAGAAGGAAGAGAAGAAAGAAATGAAGAAGGAAGAGAAGAAGGAAATGAAGAAGTAATTCAGGCATCACGGCAAAGAAAAGCGGGCTCCGGCCCGCTTTTTTCATGCCTTTTCGCCAAAACTGGCTGCTCGGCAAAGGAATCACCCGGCAAAAACCCGGAACGTCAGTCCTTCCCAGCCCCCCTCACGTGCAGCGCCTCGGATTCGACAACCCGCGACACCGGCGGCACGGCCAGCACGCCATCGAGCAGGGCGCCGGCAATCGCTCGGGCGTCACGCCGCCAGCGGCGGCGGAATCAGCGGCGCCGTGCGGCGCGCGAAAACCAGTCCAAGACGTTCGCCGGGCCGGCTTTCGGCGCGGTCGGCATCGATCAGTGACGGACGCAGGATGACGTAGCCGGGATAGCCGAGCTGGCCGATCGCCTCCTCCGCTTCGCCTTTGGTGCGCAGGTAGAAGTTGCCTGACCGGGGATCGGCGCCGAGCGACGAATTGAGCCCGAAACGCGTCGCGCCCGCCGCCCGCGCCAGGCGCGCGATGCGCAACGGCAAGTCGCGGTCTACCGCAGCGAAGGCCTCGCGCGATCCGGCGGTCCGCAATGTGGTACCGAGCGTACACACCACCGCATCCACCGCCCACCAATCGGCACGCTCCGGCAGCCGGTCGAAGTCGACCACGATGTTTTTCAACTTGCGCGCCGGTCAGCGGCCGCCGCGTCAGGGCCACGACCTCGGCCACGCGCCGGTCCGCAAGCGCCTGCGCCAGCACCGCGCGCCCCACTCGCCGCTAGCGCCCACCAGCATCAGCCGCAAGGTCTGCTTCACCTGCGCTCGGCGCGGCGCCAGACGGTCGCCAGCCGGGTTGCTGTTCGCAGGGCAGGCCGGCAGGCCGGTAGTAATGTTCCAGCTCGACGAAGCCGGCATCGGCCACGTAGTCGCGCCATGTCGTCAGGTCGTAACAGGCGCCGTAGCGCCTCGCCGCTGATGCTCTCCCGGTTTTCGCCACGCGGATTGGAACTGAACAACACACCGCCCGGTTTCAGCGTCGAGTGCAGGGCCCGCAGCACGCGCGGCAACTCCGCGCGGCACATGGAACAGCGAGGCATTGGCAAAGATGCCGTCGAAATGGGTCACTGGCAGCAGCAGGCGCAGGAAACCTGCTGCCAGACTTCGCATCCGCTGTGCCGGCGCGCCATCTCCGCCAGCGCCTGCGCACCTTCGAGCCCGATCGCACGGTGTCCGCGTTCCACGAACGCGCGCAGGTCGCGCCCCGGACCGCAGCCGAAATCAAGCACCAGGAACGGTGGCGTACCGCGGATGTGGCGCAGCAAGGCGTCGATGTTCTGCGCCACGTCATGGTTGCGCGTACCTCCCAGAACGCCTCAGCGCGGTTTGCAGTGCCCGGAGCGTGCGCTCGACAATCTGCTGAACTGCTTCCGGATCGAGTGTCATGGTCTGGCTCTCCGCTGGAACGGTCGAAGCTACCCGCTCTGCCGTCGCGCCAGCGCCGACTTTTGCAGGCGGGCCAAAAGCGTCAGTCGGGCGCCACCTGCCATACCTATGAATCAGTCGCCCCATCGATCCCTGCGGTGCGAGGAATCACGATCATGGTCATCACCGTATCGCGCGCGTCTTTCATAGTCGCGGTGCCCGTATGTACGCGCTTCCCAGCGCGGCGGTTCCAGGTACCAGCGACCGCCGCGTTGGCTTCCAGTGCCCGGCGACATGGCTGTAGCCGGGCCGCGCCTTCGCCCATGCCCCCGGATTCCAGACGTGGCGATGGCCGTTCGCAGCCCAGTAGCCTGGCGCCCAGACATGGCCCCGCACGGCAACCGGGACGTACTCGACGATAGGTGCCGGCGGCGGACCGATGTCGACACCGATAAAGATATCGCCGATGCGGAAGCGAACGTCCGCGCTGTCGGCGAAGGATGGCGTCGAAAACAGCGCGACCAGCACGACGCCGATGGACGAAACATGTTGGGCGGTTCCGCGTGATTCTCCCTGTCAATCGCGCGCCACGAATGAGCGACACGCTGATGAGCGTTAACGCAGCGCCGCGCCGCGAGTCACCCAGAAAACTGTAAGGCGGGGAGGCCGTTTGTAAGTGGATGTGGGGACCGAAACAAAGTCGGCGCGGTCCAGGTCGGAATGAGTTTCGCGTTTCCTAAATGAGGCCGGGATGGCGAAACGGGATCGTGCCTACGCTACGACAGGATAGTGACCAAACCCGACTTGGCCAATCCACCGCCATATACCGGATATCAGCAAAAACGCCACGGCATGCCGTGGCGTTTTTGCTGATGCACACGCTCCGGCGATCAGCTCTTCAGCGCCACCAGCACCTCGTCCAGCATCTTCTTCGCATCGCCGAACAGCATGCGGTTGTTCTCCTTGTAGAAGAGCGGATTGTCGACGCCGGCGTAACCGGAAGCCATCGAGCGCTTCATGACGATCGAAGTCTTGGCCTTCCAGACCTCGAGGACCGGCATGCCGGCGATGGGACTGGTCGGGTCGTCCTGCGCCGCCGGGTTCACGATGTCGTTGGCGCCGATCACCATGGCGACGTCGGTGGTCGGGAAGTCGTCGTTCAACTCGTCCATCTCCATCACGATGTCGTAGGGCACCTTGGCTTCGGCCAGCAGCACGTTCATGTGTCCGGGCATGCGCCCCGCCACCGGATGGATGCCGAAGCGGATGTTGACGCCCTTGTCGCGCAGGTGTTTGGTGATTTCGTACACCGTGTGCTGCGCCTGTGCCACGGCCATGCCGTAACCCGGAACGATGATCACGCTCTTGGCGTCCTTCAGCAGTTCCGCGGTTTCGAGTGCGCTGATGGGCACCACTTCGCCGGCCGGTTGCGCCGCGTCGCCCTTGGGTGCCGGTGTGCCGCCACCGGTGCCGAATCCGCCGGCAATCACGCTGATGAAGTTGCGGTTCATGGCGCGGCACATGATGTAGGACAGGATCGCGCCGGAGGAACCCACCAGCGCGCCGACCACGATCAGGAGGTCGTTCGACAGCATGAAGCCGGTCGCCGCCGCCGCCCAGCCGGAATAGCTGTTGAGCATCGAGACCACCACCGGCATGTCGGCGCCGCCGATCGCCATCACCATGTGGATGCCGAACAATAGCGCGATCACGGTCATCACGATCAGCGGCGTCATGCCCTCGCTGATCGAGTGCGAGCGGATGAACTCGCCGCCGAACCAGATCACCACCAGCAGGCCGACCAGATTGAGCCAGTGGCGCGCCGGCAGCAGCAGCGGCGAGCCGCCGATCTTGCCGTTCAGCTTGCCGAAGGCAATCAGCGAACCGGAGAAGGTAACCGCGCCGATCAGGATGCCGATGTAGATTTCCAGCTCGTGGATGGTCTTTTCGGCACCCGTCAGCGGTGCCGAGGTGTCGATGTAGCTGGCGAAGCCGACCAGGCAGGCGGCGAGGCCGACCAGGCTGTGCATCAGCGCCACCAGCTCAGGCATCTGCGTCATCTTGACCACTTTTGCCGCATACAGGCCGATGCCACCGCCGACCACCATGGCGCCGATGATCCAGGGGATACCGGCCGCAGTGACGCGCGGACCGAACACGGTGGCCAGTACGGCGATGGTCATGCCGATCATGCCGTAGAGGTTGCCGCGTCGCGAGGTCTCGGGGTTCGAAAGTCCGCCGAGGCTGAGGATGAAAAGGATGGTTGCTCCGATGTAGGAGACGGTTGCCAGATTTCCAGACATGTCGTGTCTCCCTGGTTATTTGCGGAACATGTCCAGCATGCGCTGGGTCACGGCGAAACCGCCGAACATGTTGACTGCGGTCAGTGCAATGCCACCCACGGCCAGCCAGCGTATCCACGGATCCGGCGGCAGGCCGCCGGCCAGCGGCGGCGCGATCTGCACCAGGGCGCCGATGCAGATGATGCTGGAGATGGCGTTGGTCACACTCATCAGCGGCGTGTGCAAGGCCGGCGTCACGTTCCACACCACCATGTAGCCGACGAAGCAGGCCAGCACGAAGACCGTGAAGTGCGCGAGGAAGGCCTGCGGCGCATTGGCGCCGACGAACCAGAACAGGACGGCGGCAATGCCGAACATCATGGCCAGCTTGCCGGCCGCCATGGGTTCGGAGGCAGCGCCGTGGCCGTGGCCACCCTTCTTTGCCGCGGGCGCGGCCGCTGTCGCCGGCTTCGCAGCGGCCGGCGCCGCCGACGGCTTGGGCGGCGGGGGCGGCCAGGTGATGCTGCCTTCCTTGATCACGGTCAGCCCGCGAATGGCTTCGTCATCCATGTTGACGTCGATGGTGCCGTCGCCTTTTACTTTTTGCGTCTTGCACAGTTCCTCGGTCAATCGGAACAGGTTGGTGGCGTACAGCGTGGACGACTGCTTGGCCAGGCGCGAAGCCAGGTCGGTGTAGCCGACGATGGTCACGCCGTGCTTCACCACGGTCTTTCCGGCCTCGGTCAGCTCGCAGTTGCCGCCGCGCTCGGCCGCCATGTCGACGATCACGCTGCCCGGCTTCATGCTCTGCACCATTTCGGCGGTGATCAGGCGGGGGGCGGGCTTGCCCGGAATCAGCGCGGTGGTGATGATGATGTCCACCTCGCGCGCCTGCTTGGCATACATTTCGCGCTGGGCCTGCTGAAAGCCCTCGCTCATGACCTTGGCGTAACCGCCGCCACCGGAACCTTCTTCTTCGTAATCGACCTTGACGAATTCGCCGCCCAGCGACACGACCTGGTCGGCCACTTCGGCACGGGTATCGTTGGCGCGCACGATGGCGCCCAGGCTGGCTGCCGTGCCGATCGCCGCGAGACCCGCGACGCCGGCGCCGGCGATGAAGACCTTGGCCGGCGGCACCTTGCCCGCGGCGGTGATCTGGCCGTTGAAGAAGCGGCCGAAGGCGTTGGCGGCTTCGATTACGGCGCGGTAGCCGGCGACACCGGCCTGGGAGGTAAGCGCGTCCATCTTCTGGGCGCGGGAGAGCGTGCGCGGCAGCGAGTCGATGGCCAGCACGGTGGCCTTCTTGGCGGCGAGCTGCTGCATCAGTTCCGGATTCTGCGCCGGCCAGATGAAGCCGATCAGGGTGCCGCCTTCACGCAGGTGCCCCACGTCCTCGGGCGTCGGTACGCCGACCTTGAACACGATGTCGGATGCCGCGAACAGCCCGGCGGCGCCCTCGATGACCTGCGCGCCCGCGGCGCGATAGGTGTCGTCACTGCAGTTTGCCGCATCGCCCGCGCCGGATTCGACGGCAACGGAAAAGCCCAGCTTGATGAGCTTTTCCACGACTTCGGGTACGGTGGCGACGCGTTTCTCGCCGGCCAGGGTTTCCCGGGGAACTCCAATTGTCAGCGCCATGATTCTCCCATTCTGTTTTTCATCGATGCTCGCCAAATTCGAACGCGCATTCTTGTCATTGATTTCGGTTGCCACGCTCCATGTCGATGCAGGCGGGATAGGCTTGCACCGATACTTCGCTGTGACATTCGCAACCGATGTACGCCTTGTCCACGCAATTGTTGCGCCGCCGTATGATACGCCTTTCGTCCCAGTATGAGCCGCCCGCCATGACGAGTTCAAAGCCGAATCGAAGCCGCAATCGCACCGCGAAGCGCATCTCGCAGGCGGCCAAGGTCGGCCTCGCGCCCGGCGCGCTTATCCACCTCGGCGAGCGCAAGACGGAGCAGGCGGCGATTTCCCTGATCGAGTATGGGGAAGCGGAACTGGTCGAGCACCAGTTCACGTCGCTGGAAGCATCGAGAAGCTACCAGGCGCGCCTGCCGGTACTGTGGCTCAACGTCCATGGCCTGCACGAGCCCGATGTCATGGCCGAGATCGGTCGCCGCTTCAACCTGCATCCGCTGGTGCTGGAGGACATCCTCAACACCAACCAGCGTCCCAAGATGGACGACTATGGCGACTACCTGTTCATCGTCGCGCGCTTCTTCGAGATCGACAGCGAAGACCGGCAGATCGGCTCGGACCAGGTCAGCCTGATCCTCGGCCCGAACTTCGTCCTGAGCTTCCAGGAGCGGCCCAGCGGGCGTTTCGACCCGGTGCGCGAGCGCCTGCGGCAGAATCGCGGCCAGATCCGCAGGCTGGGTGCCGACTATCTCGCCTATTCGCTGCTGGACGCCATCGTCGACCGCTACTTCACCATCCTCGAAGACATCGGCGAACGCACCGAGGAACTCGAGGACATCATGCTTGAGCAACCCAAGCCCGGCTCGCTGCAGGCCGTGCACCAACTCAAGCGCGAGACGCTCAACCTGCGCCGCTCGATCTGGCCGCTGCGCGAGGTGATCAACAGCCTGACCCGCGTCGACGATCGCTTCTTCCATCCCGACACCCGCCCCTATCTGCGCGACATCTACGACCACACGGTGCACGCCATCGAGTCACTGGAAGCCAACCGCGACGTAATTGCAGGCATGCTCGACATTTACCTGTCCGCCGTCAGCAACCGGGTCAATCAGGAAGTGCGGGCATTGACCGTGGTCGCCATCATCTTCATGCCGGCGACATTGATCTCGGGAATCTTCGGAATGAACTTCAAGAACATGCCGCTGCTCGACCTGCCCGGTGGCTATCTGGTCGCCATCGGCATGATGGCCGCGGTAGCAACCGCGCTGTCGTTCATTTTCTGGCGCAGGCGGTGGCTGGAATGATGCACGCGCCGTCATTGCCGCTTCGGCCTCGAACCCATTCAATCGGAGGAATCATGCGCACACTCGCCGTACTGCTGACCACGGCCCTGGCCATCGGCAGCGCCAACGCCCAGACCATCGTGCCCCGCCTCGACGATCCAGGCACCAAGGGCGACATCGCAAGGAAGATGAAGGAAAAATCCGCAACCCAGTTCGACACGGCGGACGCGAACAAGGACGCCCGGCTGAGCAAGGAAGAAGTCTCGAAAATATCCGACTTCTATGCCAACAATTTCGAGAAGCACGACAAGGACAAGGACGGCTTCCTCAGCTGGGAGGAGTTCGTCGGCCACAGCCGCTGGCCGAAATAGCCGGTCGGGGCGGCGCCCGCCACAGAGGCGCTAGCTGCCGCGCCCGCGCAACAGCCGGCGCTGCACCTTGCCGGTGGTGGTCATCGGCAGGGCGTCGATGAACTCGATGATCTTGGGATACTCGTAGGGCGCGAGGAACTTGCGCACGTGCTGCTGCAACGAGGCTTCGAGCTCGGCCGAGGGCTGTTCGCCGGCGGTGAGCACGATGAAGGCCTTGACCACCGTGCCGCGCGTTTCGTCCGGCACGCCGATCACCGCAGCGTTGGCCACCGCCGCATGCTTGACCAGGCAGTTCTCGATCTCACCCGGCCCGATGCGGTAACCGGCGCTCTTGAACATGTCATCGGAGCGGCCCTGATACCAGAGCACGCCGTCCTCGTCCAGTTTCGCCAGGTCGCCGGTGCGGCCCCAGGCCTGGGGATCGGCTATGCCGCCACCGTGGAACTTCTCGGCCGTCGCGTCCGGATTCTTCCAGTAGCCGAGCATGAACACCGGGTCCATCTCGCCGTTGCAGCTGCGCTGGACGCAAACCTCGCCCATCTCGCCGGGCGCCACCGGGTTGCCTTCGTCGTCGAGCACGCCGAGCCGGTGGCCCGGATAGCCGCGGCCCATGGCGCCGGGCTTGGGCGGCGTCACTGCAGCGCAGTTGCCGACTATGTAGTTGATCTCGGTCTGCCCGTACATCTCGTTCACCGTTACGCCGAGCGCTTCCTGCGCCCAAGCGCAGACGGTCTCGCCGACCGTCTCGCCGGCGCTCATGATCGAACGCAGGGCCAGGTCGTATTTTTCCCGCGGTTGCGGCACCGCCTTCATCATCATTTTCAGCGCCGTGGGAAAGAGGAAGGCATTGCGTATGCCGTACTTTTCCATCAGCCAGAAGGCCTTGTCCGGATCGAAGCGGCCGCGATAACCCAGGATCGGCTGGCCGAAGTTCCAACTCGGCAGCAGGGCGTCGAAGAGGCCGCCGGTCCATGCCCAATCGGCCGGCGACCAGAACATGTCGCCGCGCTGCGGATAGAAATCGTGGGAGCAGACGAAGCCCGACAGGTTGCCGAGCAGGCTGCGCTGCGCGATCAGCGCACCCTTGGGATTGCCCGTGGTGCCGCTGGTGTAGATGATCATGGCCGGATCGTCGGCCGCGGTGTCCGTTGCCACGTAGCGCGACGACGCCAGCGGCAGCAGCGTGCTCCATTCGCGCACCCAGGATTCGCGCGCGCCGCCGACGCCGATCACGTGCTTGAGGTCGGGAAGCTTGTCGCGCACCGCGCCGAGCTTTTCCAGGCCGCCTTCGTCGATGATCGCGACGCGCACCTCGGCATGCGACAGCCGGAATTCCAGCGCATCGGCGCCGAACAGATGCGAGATCGGCACCGCGATGGCGCCCATCTGGTAGCAGGCCATGTGCGCGATGCCGGTTTCCGGGCGTTGAGGGAGGATGATGGCGACGCGATCGCCGGCCATGACGCCCATTGCGCCCAGCACATTCGACAGGCGGTTGGCCGCCTGCTGGATGTCCCAGAAACTCCAGGCTTCCGCATGGCCGGCCTCGTCCTCGTAATACAGCGCAAACCGCGAGCGATCTTCTGCCCAGCGGCCGCAGCAGGCCTGGGCGATGTTGTAGCGCGGCGGGACGTTCCAGCGGAAGCTCGAATGCAGGGTCGCCCAGTCGCGCGCCGTCGCGTCGAGAAACATTTCGCTCATGCCGAAAGTCGCGCGTCGATGAGTTCGATCCAGTGCCGCACCGGCAACTCGGTGCCGCTGCCGAGGTGGGCGATGCAGCCGACGTTGGCGCTGGCGATCGCCGCCGGCCGTCCGGCGCTGAGGGCGTGCAGCTTGTTGGCCTGCAGTTGTTGCGAGATTTCCGGCTGCAGCACCGAGTAGGTGCCGGCCGAGCCGCAGCAGAGGTGCGCATCGGCCACCGGTGTCAGCGCGTAGCCGGCCGCGACCAGCAGGGCTTCCACGGTGCCGCGGATCTTGAGCCCGTGCTGCAGGCTGCAGGGGCTGTGGAAGGCCAGCGGCCGTTCGCTTTCCGGCAGCGGCGGACAGGCCGCCAGCAGGGCTTTCAGGGCCTCGGCCTCGGCGAGGATGACCTCGCTGACATCCCGCGTCGCCAGCACCACTCGCGCCGACTTCGTCGCGTAGTCCGGGTCTTCCTGCAGCAGGTGGGCATACTCGACCACCTGGGTGCCGCAGCCAGAGGCCGTGGTCACCACGTGCTCGGCGCCGGCTTCCAGCAGGGGCCACCAGGCGTCGATGTTGCGCCGCGCATCGTCGCGCGCGCCTTCGGCTTCGTTGAGGTGCAGGCGCACCGCCCCGCAGCAGCCGGCGCCGCGGGCCTCGATCATCTCGATGCCCAGCTTGTCGAGCACGCGCCGCGTCGCGCCATTGATGTTGGGGTACATGGAAGGCTGTACGCAACCGGCGAGCGCGATCATTTTCCGCGTGTGCGTGCGGTGCGGGGTCGGCCCGGCCGACGACAGCGGCGGCACCTTGGCGCGCAAGGCGCCGGGCAACATAAGGCGCACCGACTGGCCCAGCTTCATCGCAGCGCCGAACAGGGTCGGGCGCGGCAGCAGGGTCTTCAGCGCTCCCCGCATCATGGCGTCGCCGCCGCTGCGCGGCACCTTGTGCTCGACGATCTCGCGGCCGATGTCGAGCAGGCGCGAGTAATGCACGCCCGAGGGGCAGGTGCTCTCGCAGGAACGGCAGGTCAGGCAGCGGTCGAGGTGCAACCGGGTCTTTTCCGTCGGCTCGGTGCCTTCCAGCACCTGCTTGATCAGGTAGATGCGACCGCGCGGTCCGTCGAGCTCGTCGCCCAGCAACTGGTAGGTCGGGCAGGTCGCGGTGCAGAAGCCGCAATGCACGCAGCGGCGCAGGATTTCCTCGGCTTCGCGGCCGGCGGTGGTGTGTCGGATGAAATCGGCGAGGTGGGTTTCCATGCTCAGAGTTCCGGGTACATGCGGCCGGGATTGAACACCCCGTAAGGGTCGAAGCTCTGCTTGAGGCGCCGGTGCACTTCCATCAGCGCGGGCTGGAGCGGCGTGAATACTCCGGCCGCCTTGTCTCCGCCGCGAAACAGCGTGGCGTGCCCGCCGGCCCGCTCCGCAAGCTCGCGGATGCGAACTCGATCGACGTCGCCGCGCAGCCAGCGTTGCGCCCCGCCCCATTCGATCAGCGTCGTGCCGGGCAGGTCGAGCGAAGGCGCCACCGAAGGCACCGAGAGCCGCCACAGCGGGGCATCGCCGGCGAAAAACTCCGCGTCCTGCTCGCGCAGCCCCTGCCAGAAGGCAAGCGCTTCAACGTCATCGATCGCCTCGCCACCGAGCTTGGCGCAAGCCGCCGACACCGCCGCCTGCGCCCCACTGAGCCGCAGCGTCAGGTTGCCGTCCTGCCAGCAGCTCGCCACCAGCGGCAGGGGCAGTCCGGCCCAGCGGTTGAGCGCCTCCAGTGCCTTGTCCTGCGGCATCTCGAAGCGCAGGCTGGCGTCACCCGGCGGCACCGGCAGTACCTTGAGCGAAACCTCCAGGATCAGGCCGAGCGTACCCAGGCTGCCGGCGATCAGGCGGGAGACATCGAAGCCGGCGACATTCTTCATCACTTCGCCGCCGAAGCGATGCACCCGGCCTTCGCCGTCCATCAACTTCACGCCGAGGACGAAGTCGCGCATCCCCCCGACTGCCGCCCTTCGCGGACCGGCCAGTCCGGCGGCCACTGCGCCGCCGACCGTCGCAGCACCGAAATGCGGCGGCTCGCAGGCAAGGCATTGTCGCCGTGTCGCCAGCGCCGACTCCAGTTCCGCCAGCGGCGTACCGCAACGCGCGGTGATCACCAGCTCGGTCGGCTCGTAGCTGACGATGCCGGCATGGCCGGCGGTATCGAGCACGTCGCCGCTGATCGGGCCACCGTAGAAATCCTTGCTGCCGCCGCCGCGCAGGCGCAAAGGCTTGCGCTCCACGATGCGGGCGCGAAAGGCCTCGAGCATGACTTCACCCATCACAGGCGCTCCAGTTCCGGAAACTTCAGGTTGCCGCCATGCACGTGCATGCGGCCAAACTCGGCGCAACGATGCAGCGTGGGAATGCCCTTCTCCGGGTTCAACAGACCATCCGGATCGAAGGCGCGCTTGATCGCGTGGAACATGCGAAGTTCGTCGGAGCCGAACTGGTCGCACATCGAGTTGATTTTTTCGTAACCGACGCCGTGTTCGCCGGTGATGGTGCCGCCGAGGTCGACCGAAAGTTTGAGGATCTCGGCGCCGAAGGCCTCGGTGCGTTCCAGCTCGCCGGGCACGTTGGCGTCATACAGGATCAGCGGATGCAGGTTGCCGTCACCGGCATGGAAGACGTTGATGCAGCGCAGGCGATATTTCTTTTCCATGGCGTGGATCGCGGTCAGCATCTCGCCCAGGCGCTTCCTCGGGATGGTGCCGTCCATGCAGTAGTAATCAGGAGAAATGCGCCCGGCGGCGGGAAACGCCGCCTTGCGCCCGGCCCAGAAGCGCAGGCGTTCGGCTTCCGACTGGGATACGCGAAGATCGGTCGCGCCGCTGGTTTCCAGCACGGCTTTCATGCGCCCGATTTCCTCCGCCACCTCCTCCGCCGTGCCATCGGATTCGCACAACAGGATGGCCTCGGCGTTGAGGTCGTAACCGGCCTTGACGTAGGGTTCGACGGCGGCCGTCGCCGGCTTGTCCATCATTTCCAGGCCGGCCGGGATGATGCCGGCGGCGATCACCGCGGCGACCGCCTCGCCGGCCTTCATGATGTCGTCGAAACTGGCCATGATGACCTGCGCGAGTTCCGGTTTCGGCACCAGCTTGACGGTGACTTCGGTGACCACGACGAGCATGCCTTCGGAACCGATGGCCAGCGCCAGCAGGTCGTAACCGGGGGCATCCAGCGCATGGTTGCCGAGCTCGACAATGTCGCCGGCGACCGTGACCGCGCGCACCCGCAGCACGTTGTGAACGGTCAGGCCGTATTTCAGGCAATGCACGCCGCCGGAGTTTTCGGCCACGTTGCCGCCGATGGAACATGCGATCTGCGAACTCGGATCGGGCGCGTAGTAGAGGCCGAGCGGCGCGGCGGCTTCCGAGATCGCCAGGTTGCGCACGCCGGGTTGCACCACCGCGACGCGGGCGACCGGATCGACATGGAGGATCTTCCGCATCTTGGCCAGCGACAGCACGACGCCCAGCGGATGTGGCAAGGCGCCCGCCGAAAGGCCGGTACCGGCGCCGCGCGCGACAATGGGTGCGCCGGCGGCGCGGCAGGCCTTGATCGTGGCGACCACCTGGTCCTCGGTTTCGGGCAAGGCAACGGCGATCGGCAACTGGCGATAGGCGGAGAGGCCATCGCATTCATAGGGCTTCAGGTCTTCCTCGGCGGATAGCAGTCCGCTTGCCGGCAGGCAGCGCGCGAGTTCCGCGAGCAGCGCCGCGCGATCGATGCCGGCAAAGTCCTGTGCGGCATCGGCAGAGTGTTCTCGCTGGGTCATGGCTGGCCTTGTGCAGGTTGGATCAGGATCGCCCTGAAGTCATTCACGTTGGTGCGCGTCGGTCCGGTGACGACCAGGTCGCCGAGGGCGGCGAATGCCCCGAACGCGTCATTGTCGACCAGGCGCGCGCGCAAATCAATTCCCGCCGCGGCGGCGCGTGCCGGCGTGTCCGGCAACAGCAGCGCGCCGGCATTTTCCTCGGAGCCGTCGATGCCGTCGGTGTCGCCGGCGATGGCGTGGATATCGCCATGGCCGTTCAGCGTCAGCGCCAGTCCGAGCAGGAACTCCGCATTGCGCCCGCCGCGCCCCGTGCCGCGCATCGTGACGGTGGTCTCGCCGCCGGACAACAGCACGCAAGGGCCTTGCAGCGGCTGGCCGTGTTCCGCGCAGGAAAGCGCGATGCCGCCCAGCACGCGCGCCACTTCGCGCGCCTCGCCCTCGATCGCGTCGCCCAGCACCAGCGGCGTGATGCCCTGGCGTCGCGCCAGTTCGGCCGCCGCGGCGAGCGAACCCTGTGCCGTGGCGATGACATGGGCGTCGCAGCGCGCGAAGCCGGGATCATCCGGCTTGGGTGTCTCGGCACTCCCCGCGACGAGCGCCGCGCGCGCCGCGGCGGGCAGCGCGATGCGGTAGCGATCAACGATTTCCAGCGCAGCGGCGCAGGTGGTCGGATCGGGCACCGTCGGGCCGGATGCGATGGTGGACAAGTCGTCGCCGGGCACGTCCGAGATCGCCAGGGTCAAGACGCGCGCCGGCGCGGCGGCGAGCGCCAGGCGACCGCCCTTGATGGCCGAGAGGTGCTTGCGCACGCAGTTGATCTCGGCAATGCTGGCGCCGCAGGCGAGCAGCGCCTTGGTCACGGCGCGCTTGTCGTCGAGCGTGATGCCGTCCATCGGCGCCGCCAGCAGCGCCGAGCCGCCGCCGGACAGCAGCACCAGCACCAGGTCATCGGCGCCGAGTCCCTGGACGGCGCGCAGCAGGCGCTGCGCCGCCTGTTGCCCGGCCGCGTCGGGCGTGGGATGCGCGGCTTCGACCACCTCGATGCGCTGCGTCGGCATGCCGTGTCCGTAGCGCGTGACGACGATGCCGGAAAGCTGTTCGACGTCGCCGCGCCAATGGGTTTCCACGGCGCGCGCCATGGCCGCCGCCGCCTTGCCGGCGCCGACCACCACGGTGCGCCCCCGCGGCGGCTCCGGCAGCCAGCCCGAAAGGCAATGTGCAGGGTCGGCCGCAGCAACCGCGACATCGAACAGGTCGCGCAGCAGGGCGCGCTGATGCAGGTAGGTCACGGCCATCCCCCCGCCCCCTTCACAAGGAAGGGGGTAACAGCGGTTCGCGAGCTGCGCTCGCTCCAAATGGTTGGCTGCGCCGTCCTTGGGGCGGCCCTGCGGACGGCGCTCACGGCCTGGCTTCCATCCAGCCGAAGCTGTCTTCGGTCGCGGCGGAGGGCCTGTATTCGCAGCCGATCCAACCCGCGTAGCCGATGCGATCGAGATGGCCGAGCAGGAAGGGAAAATTGATCTCGCCGGTGCCCGGCTGGTGGCGGCCGGGATTATCGGCCAGCTGCACGTGCCCGATCCGCGGCAGATGCTCCTGCAGCCGCCGCGCCAGATCGCCTTCCATGACCTGGGCATGGTAGATGTCGAACTGCAGGCGCAGGTTTTCGTGACTGACGTCGGCGATCACGGCGAGGCCGGCGTCCGTGGTGCTGACCAGGAAACCCGGCGTGTCGCGCGTGTTGAGCGGCTCCAGCAGCAGTTCGATGCCTGCGCGCCGGGTCACCGCGGCGGCAAAGCGCAGGTTTTCCACCAGGGTTTCGCGGGCTTTCGCCGATCCCGCCTCCGCCGGAGGAATCCCGGCCAGGCAGTTCAGTCGCGAGCAGCCCAGCACGCGCGCGTAGTCGATTGCCAGGCCGACACCGTCCTGGAACTCGGCGATGCGTCGCGGATGGCAGGCGATGCCGCGCTCGCCGCCCGCCCAGTCGCCGGCCGGCAGATTGAACAGAACCACCTCGACGCCTGAGGTCAGCACAACCTCGGCCAGCGCGGCGCGATCGAACTCGTAGGGAAAATGAAACTCGACGGCGTTGAATCCCGCCGCCCGTGCCGCCGCAAAACGCTCGAAAAACGGGCGTTCCGTGAACAGGAATGACAGGTTCGCTGCAAAACGGAGCATGCGCCGATTATATGTCCCCGATGCTCGACATCGGGGACGGTATCCCCGCTCGTCGTCACCGAGTCGAGGTGCCCCTGATCACTAAATGGCTACGAAAGTTCCCAGCCCAAGCTGCGACATTGTTGCCATTCCAGCAGCAATCAATTGAAGCCTCGCCTATTCTCAGGCCATCCCCGGCCGAGTAAAGTGCGCACCTCTCACTTGCCATTGTGCTCGTCCCCATTCATGAATTCGGCAATCCAGCGTCCCCCGACCGGCTACACCCACACCGCGATCGGTCTGCACTGGCTGATCGCGCTGGCCATTGCCGGGAGTTTTGCGCTCGGCCTCTACATGCACGAACTGCCGCTGTCGCCGCAGAAGCTCAAGCTCTATTCCTGGCACAAGTGGGCCGGCGTAACGATCTTCCTGTTCGTCCTGCTGCGCCTGACCTGGCGCCTGACGCACCGGCCCCCCGCATTGCCGGCCGGCATGCCCGGCTGGCAGCGCAGCGCCGCCGAAGCCACCCACGTTCTGCTCTACCTGCTGATGTTCGCCGTGCCGCTATCGGGCTGGCTGATGAGCTCGGCCAAGGGTTTCCAGACCGTCTGGTTCGGCGTTCTGCCGCTGCCCGACCTGCTGCAGAAGGACACCGACCTCGGCGACCTGCTGCAGCAGATGCACATGCTGCTCAACTTCACCATGGCGGGGCTGGTCGTAGCCCATGCCGGCGCAGCGCTCAAGCACCATTTCCTCGATCGCGACGAGGTCCTCGCGCGCATGCTGCCTTTCCTCGGCAAATCCAAGAACGGAGAACGCAAATGAAGTTCCGCCTGCCCGGCCTCGCCCTCGCTGCGATCCTAACCACCGCCCCGGCGGCCCATGCCTTGGAATTCAACCAGTACCAGCACGGCAAGAGTTCGCTGGCCTTTGTGTACAAGCAGATGAACGTGCCGGTCGACGGCCAGTTCAAGAGCTTCCGCGCCAAGATTGCTTTCGATCCGGCCAAGCCGGCCGCCGCCAAGGCCGAATTCGAAATCGACCTGGCCAGCGTCGATGCCGGCTCGAAGGATGCCAACGACGAAGTGGCCGGCAAGTCCTGGTTCAACACCAAGGCGTTTCCGATTGCCCGCTTCGTCGCGACCTCAATCAAGCCGCTGGGCAACAATCGCTTCGAAGTCGCCGGCAAGATGAGCATCAAGGGCAAGACCCAGGACCTCAGCACCCCGGTGACCGTAACCCAGCAGGGCAACAGCGCGACCTTCGACGGCAGCCTGGTGCTCAAGCGCGCCGACTACGGGATCGGCGACGGCGTCTGGGCCGACTTCGGCACCGTCGCCAACGAAATCCAGATCAAGTTCCGACTGGTGGCCAGCGCAGCGGCCGCCAAATAAACCAACCCACCCTCAGGAGCAGACCCATGAACAAACTCGCCATCGTCGCCGCAGCATCCGCACTCAGCGCCTTCTCGGCCGGCGCCTTCGCCGCACCGGAGACCTTCAACGTCGAACCTACCCATACCTATCCTCGCTTCGAATACAGCCACTTCGGCTACTCGAACCAGCAGCAGCGCTTCGACAAGACCAGCGGCAAGATCGTGCTCGACCGCGCCGCCCAGACCGGTTCGGTCGATGTGACGATCGACGCCACGTCGGTCAACACCGGCTACGCCCTGTTCAACCAGCACATCCAGGCCGAAGACTATTTCGACACGGCGAAGTTTCCGACCATCACCTTCAAGTCCACCAAGGTGAAATTCGAGGGCGGCAAGCCGGTCGCCGTCGATGGCAACCTGACCATCAAGGGTGTCACCAAGCCGGTGACGCTGACCGTGACGTCCTTCCATGCCATGCCGCACCCGATGGTAAAGAAGGATGCCATCGGCGCCAACGCGACCACCAAGGTCAAGCGTTCGGACTTCAACATGGGCAAGAACGTGCCTTACGTCAGCGACGAGGTCAGCCTGACCATCGCGGTCGAAGCCATCAAGGAATAAATAGAGCCGCAGGTGCGAGGGTGGAAAGTTGGGCGGACCGTAGGGCGGACTTCAGTCCGCCATCCATCCTGGCCGGCTGAAGCCGGCCCTACAGCGCAATCTTGCCCGTCTCGTGGGAGAGCGCCTCGATGGCGCTTTCGTCCAAGGTCAGCAGGCGCTGGCAGAGTGCGGCGAAATGCTCCTGCCCTGCCGTGACGGCCGTGCGCAACGACGCCGTGTCACCAGCGCCGACTCTTGCGCCATAGGCCGCGACCAGGCGCGGAAACATCTCTCGCCGCAATCCGTCGAAGGTCGAAAACCAGAAGTGCAGCGAATCGACCGAGTCGCGCCGCAGCAGGGCCGGCAGCGTCACCAGGCTATCGGCCAGGTTGTCCTTCACGGCACGGGCGAAGATTTCGGCGCGCTTGCCGCGCAACCGCGTCAGCATTTCCGGCCACGAGTCGCCCAGCATGCGGCCGGCCGAGAGCTCGCCTTCCTCGTGCAGCACCAGGGTCTCGATCTCGCCCTCGGTCATGCGCTCGATCGCGGCCAGCGGATCGACGTCGAAACCATAGGCCAGCAGCGCTGATTTCAGTGCGCCGTCCTGCTGCTTGACGTTCCAGCCCTCGGCCTTTTCCCACAGCCACTGCCGTAGCGCCTCGCGCCTGACGATCAGCGTCTCGCCCTGCGAAGCGGCGGGTATCGCCGCCACATCGCGCGCATATTCGCAGCCGCAGACCAGCAGGCGCGCCGCGCCGCGCCGCTCGTCGCGGTCCAGCCGACCGAGGAAGAAGTGAGGTTTGTGGAAGCGGCCGATCCCGGCACCATAGACCAGCCCGCTGCCGGCCAGCGCGACATTGACCTGCGGTGCATCGAAGGGATCGTAGTCGCAGCCGCCCAGCGGCAAGCGCACGAAGTCTTCGTCGGCCAGGCCTTCCCAGCGCGCCTCGCGTTCCGAAATCCAGCGACCCACCTCGTCGCGCGGCGGCGCGACCCCATGGGGCAGGTCATGCTCCCAGCGATAGAACTCGCGCATGCCAAGCAGATAGGTGCACAGGCTGACGTCGCGCGCGTGACGCGCGTCGGCGATGTCGCAATTGGTCTGCACCGCACTGACGAGTTCGGCCATCCCGGCGATCATTCCGTCTCCCCCGGGCGGCGCCGGCGTGCCTTCCAGGCCGCAATGCCCTTGACCACCTCGGAGAACGGCAGGTCGTCCAGGTCGGCGTATTGCTCGCGCGCCAGGCGCACCAGGCGCCGCACGTTCGGTGCTATGGCGTCGGGATCGAGCAGGGCCTTGAGGCCGTCGAGCCCGCCACACTGGATCTTCATCACCATCGCGTGCGGCAGGATGCGCTGGGTGGCGGTAAGGCCCAGCGCGAAGGTCGATTTCTCGCGCAGCAGTTCCGAAACCCGGCTGCAGGCCAGGTGCGCCGCCGGCTGGGTGCAGGCCACACTCTCGCGCTCGGCGATCTGCAGGCTGATCGCCAGTTCGCACACCGCATGCCGCGCGAGCAGGACCCGCTCGAACACGCAAGGCAGGCGATTGATGTCGCCCTTCAGATGGCGAAAGGCGATTTCGTCCATGGTGCGGGGCCGTTCATCGAGCGAAGCGAGCCAGACAGTAAGCCCCCCGCGAGGGACGAGGCGGGGTTTCGCAACGCATGCGTTGCGCAGCCCGCCGGCAGGCGCAATGCCGTGGGCCGCACAGCGGATGGGGGGGTGGGCAAAATTTACCTGCCCATCGTGCATCGACGGCCATGTGATTCAAACAGCGTGGTGGCTCAATCGAAGCCATGGACCCTAATATTCCTCTCCGGTCATCGGATCCTCGCCGCGCGGCTCGTTGAGGAGTTCTTCCGCCTGCAGTTCGTTCTCGGCAAAGATGGTCTTGATCAACTCGCCGGGAGCGAGGTCGGTCTCGCGGCGCAAGCGCTTGGCTTCGTTCGATGCTTCCTTGAAAACCTCGAACTGGCTGATCTTCGCCAATTGGCGAACCGGACCGAGTGGGGTGACGCGATAGATGTAATAGGGCATGGAACGGTGCTTTCATTCAACGTAGCGTTTGCTGGCCCGGCGGCTGCCGGGTTTCGATTTCTGGATGATGACGCCTTTGACCGCGCCGAGGTCGGGAATATCCGCCGCCGGATAGGCCGGGTTCAGGGCCTGCAGGCGCCAGCCGCTGGCCTGCCGCGCCAGTTGGCGGAAGATCCATTCGCCGTTGAGTTGCGCCAGGACGAAGGAGCCGTCGGTGGCCAGGCCTTCCGGTTCGATCAGTATCACTTCGCCTTCGAGGAACTCCGGCGCCATGCTGTCTCCCAGCACCATCAGCGCAAACGGCTCTGCGGACGAGCAGGCGTCGAGTTCGGCGTCGGCGGCCTGCGGCTGGATCGGTATCGTGCGGCGCGGCGTCTGGGTCATGTCCGTTCGTTCATGGCATCAAAGCGGCTCGACGTGCAATTGCGCGGGCGGCACGCCGGCGGCCAGCAGCGCCTCGGCAATCGGCCCGACGCTTTGCGCGGCACCCGCCAGATAGACGTCGCTGCCGGCCAACGCGGCGTTCGCGCCCACGACCGCGGGCAATTCTTCGACACCCAGCGCACGGTAGCTGAACTCGTCCAATGCTTCGGCCCAGGCGCGGCACTGGTTGGGCAGATACTGGCCACCAACCTGCGCGCTGGCCCAGTAGAGCGTGATCGACTCGGCGGCATCCACCGCGATGGCATGTTCGATCAGGCTGTTGATCGGTGCGAAGCCGTCCTCAAGGGCGATGAATACCAGCGGCCGCGGCGAGCTGTTCTCCAGCACGAAAGTGCCCCACGGGCCCCACACCGAGACGTCGTCGGCAAGCCTGATGCGGCCGTCGAACAGGCAGGCCGAAAAGTCGGCGCTGGCGGCACGGTGGTCGTTGCGGGCAATATGAAAAATCAGGTTGCGGTCGTCGCAGGGGCAGCTCGCCACGGAGAATTCGCCATGCACGTCGCTGCCGTCGCGGATGCCGGCGCGAATGCCGAGGGTAACCCGCTGCCCGGCGAGGAAGCGCAGGCGGTTGCTGCGCGGCGTCTGCAGGTGCAGCCGCATCACGTCGGCGCCCAGTGCATCGATGCGGCGTACCTTGGCGACCACGCGCTGCTCGGGGATGTCTTCAGGCGCGCCGGCTTCCAGCACTTCCAGCGTCAGGTCGGAGCTCAGCGCCGTGCAGCTGCACATCAGGACATGGTTCTGCGCCTTTTCCGCCTCGGAAAAGCGGTAGTCCGAGGGCGACACGTCACGCGTCTCGCCGGCCACCACACGCGCCTTGCACAGCCCGCAGTTGCCGTTGCCGCAGCCGTAGTTGGGCGCGAGCCCGGCGCGCAAAGCCGCCTTGAGGAGCGTTTCCGATCCCTCGACGAAGAATTCGCGACCCGATGGCTTGACCGTGACGTGCGCCGACATGACGCGCAGCATAGCATCGAGGGCACCGACGTCCCGTGGCGGCGGCGGCTCCGACAATGCCCGCGCCAGTCCGTCGTCGAGCAATGCCGCAAGTTCCGCCGGAGCGGGTACTTGCGGTTGGTCGAGGCGCGCGCGCAGCGCGGCAAACAGCGCGTGGTAGCGGGTCAGGGTGCGCTGCAGTTCGGCCAGTTCCTGGCCCTGGACGAAGATGCGCTGCGCCAGGGTCTCCTGGGTCGGCAGCACGCGTTCGCGCAGGCGGCGGGCAAAGGCATCCTCGCGGATCGCACGGGTCTTTTCGAAACTCCCGGAGTCGTCGAGGTCAAGCTGCGGCCAGGCGCGTTGCAGGTCTGTGGCATCCACCATGCCGTCGAAGGACGCCAGCTCTCCATCGCGTATGCGCCTTTGCAAGGCGACGCGGGAAATGCCAAGCAGATGCGCGGCGCGGGACAGGGTTAGCCATTGGGACATGGCCGCAAGCATAGCCAATCCGGCTACTCGCGCGATTTGAATATTTTTATGTCCGCACCAATGGGCGGACGGTATCCCCTTGTGGGGTATGTCCGCACCAAGGGTGCAGTGGCCCCCTCACCGCCCGCGCTGGCGCGTCGCAGAAGGGCTATTGAGGCGTCGGTGCGTCCAGCAACAGCCCCGTACGCGGCGCCTTGCCCGGCTCGAACACGACCTCGACCAGCAACTGGCTTTTGACGGGAAACCCGGAGATCAAGCCCGGCGCATAGCGTTCATTGGCGAAGGACTTCAGCACCTCCTCGTCGAAGGTGCCACGCGGCGTCGATTCGAGAATCCGATGCGAATCGACGCCGCCTTGCTGGTTGATGAACATCAGAAGTACGACGCGCCCGGACAGTGTGTTGGTAAGGGGTGGATAGTCGGGCCGTATCGGCTTGAGCGGCGTCGGCCGGCGATGCAGGTAACGCGCCGCGTAGTACCAGGAACCGGTGACGATCCCGGCCCTGCCTGGACGCAGGCGCTCGGGCGCCGGGGCGCCCGGCAGCTTGACGCCGGTTGCTGCCGGATCCGCCTCGACCTCCAGCTTTGCCCCCTTTTTCGCCACGGCGGCCGTAGTCGCGGTTGGCGCCGGCACCGGCAATGGTTTGACGTTCGGACTTTGCACAACGGGCCGCGGCTGCGGTTCCGGCGGGGCAGTCAGCACGGCCTCCACGGTTTGACCGGACTCGGCGACTGGCTCGGGCACCGCGGGCGGTGCCTGCCGGATGCTGACCGCCAGTGCCGCCGGCCGCTTCCCGCCGCCACCGCCACGGGCGCCGATCCCCGTTCCGCCGAAGGAAGTCAGTAGCAGCGCGTGCAAGGCCAGCGAGAAGGCAAGACACCCGGCAAAGCGGCGCTCCGCGCCCCTGGGCAACCGGCGCGCCAGTACCTCCCGCCAATTACCCAGCACCAGAACTCACTGCACTCACTGCACTATTTCGCGCCAGCTCACCCGCTTGCCGGTGGGCGGCGCCACATCGAACGGCGCCTCGACGGTCAATTGCTGGGCCGCCGACGTCGTCGCAATGACCACCGTCTTGCCGCTCGGCAGACGCACGATGTTGAGACCCACCGCCAGTGATTCCGATCCGCCGGCACCGACCAGGCGCCGTCCGACCGCCTGGTCGGCGCTGTTCTTGATGGCATCGCCGCCCTTGTTGTTGAAATAGTTCAGCCAGGCGAATCCGCCGACATTGCAGGCGTTGCTTTCCGGTACGTTGGAGGCGACGACCAGGGTGCCCAGCTGCAGCTTCATGTCGATGTTGATGCGCTCGCCCGTATCCGGCAGGTCGACGAACCAGCCGTCGGCCGAACTGCAGTTGGCCGTGCAGCCGTTGGTACGGAACGCGGCGGTGCCGGAACCGTGGGTGGTGATCACCATCTTGCGCAGGTTGGTGCGCAAGTCGGTCAGCGTCGTGGTGCCCAGCGTATCCCGTAACGCCCAGATCGAATTGGTCTGGGTCGAGGCAAGGTCGGTCGGCCCGAGATAGCGGCCGGTACCGACGTAGACGTAGGCCTCGCCACCGACCTCGGCCAGTTCGGGACGGGTCGTGATCGGCTGCCCGACATCGCTGGCATCGACCGCGGTAGCGATCAGCGTAGCTTCGCGTCCCGCATCGTTCATCGAGTCATTGACATCGAAGCGCCAGACATTGCCCAGCAGGTCGCCGCCGTAGATCCTCTCGGTCGTGTTGTCACGCAAGGGGTTGGCGGACCACGCGCTGATGTGGTTGAGCCCGCTCGGGTCGGCCGCCGTTCCCTCGCCGGTGCTGATCTTGTAAAGGATCTTGCCGGTCATCGCCTCTAGCACATAGAGGTACCCGATGCCATCGCCAGGCGCCGCGGGCGAATTGACGTTGTTATAGCCGGAGGTGACGAACACCACCCAGCGGCCGTCCGGGCACGCAGCTTGCTGATGATCGGATTGTTGAAGGAGTAACCGATGTGGCAATCAGTGTACTCGTCGGTAGCCGGTGCCTTGCTCGTCGCATCCACCGTGACGCAATTGCCGGCATCGTGCTTGAATTCCCACAGCGCGACCGGCGCTTCCGGATCGGTTATGTCGAGGGCAAAATAGCCCCTCCCGCCCTTGTTCATGCCGCTGACAAGTATCGTCCGCCAGGTCGACGTGTCCGGGTTGTACACATCACCGACTACCGGCGTTCCATCCACCGAATACACGTGCTCGGCGGCATAACCTTCGCTGGCCAGTCGGTAGAGGTTGGGCAGCACCATGCTTGGCATGAAGGCCCAGGCTTCCTTGCCGCCATCGGGATCGATGATCGAAGTGCCGGCCTTGATGGCGTGCAGCATGCCGTCGTTGGCTGACGCATAGACGATCGGCATGCGCGAAGCCTCGGTGCTCTTGTAGAGGCTGTAGCCGGCATCGTCGTATTCGGCAAACGGTCCCTTGACGAACACCGGTTGCGCATTGACGATGTCACCGAGCACATGCTCCCGCGTCCGGTAGAGCTTGTCGAGGTCGGTATTGGTTACCGGTGGCCCGGAACTGAAGCCTTCCTTGCCGCGCTGGCCGCGAAGGTAATTTACCAGGTTCGCGCCCGCCGCCGGCGTGCGCTGATCAACGGTGACACCTGCGCCGGTACCATAGTTTGGGTATTGACTGAGCAGGGCAACATTGGCCGCGCCGAAATGCGCCTGCTCGGCAAGGTCTAGCGTGGTCACTGCCGCCCCCGTGGGCGCTCCGCTGGCGTCGCAAGCGTAGCTGCTCCATTTGAAATCCACCAGGTTATCCGTAGCCCCTGCTCGGTAGAGCTTGATGCTGCGGTTGTCGCAGGCAGTCTTCGTCATTTCGTCGAGCTTGGATTGCGCCGACCAGATTACCGTGCCGCTTACGGCACCGGTATCGAGGTTGATCTCGCGCGCTTCGAGGTCGCCGGTCCAGGCCTGGGTCTTGTACTTCGCGGTGTAGGCGAAGTTGTCGCCGGCTACCGGTTCCAGGTTGGACGTGGCCGCCGCCGCCGCCGCCGCGACACGGGCATTGATCCCGGCCAAAGCCTCGGCAAGGCTGCTTACCACCGTATCCGGATTGCTGGCGCTGAAATACTGGCCGCGTCCGTTGACCGCCGCATGCCACAGGTCGTCCAGCGCTGTTGCACTGTCGGCCACGGGAACCGGCCAGTTGATGGTGCCGTCGCGCAGGCGGACGAAATCGGGACAAAGTGTCGCCGTCCCGGCGCCGAACACCCCGACGCCCGGATTCGTCGTCAGCGCGAAGGTGAAGGTCGTGGCGCTGGGAACCGAGGCAATGCGGAACTGGCCGCGATACGCCGCGACGCTACCACCGGACAAGGTGACAGTCTGGTTGACCAGGAAGCCATGGGCCGCCGAAGTAGTGACGGTAACCACGTTGGCGAGCCAGGTGGCGCTGCTGACTGTTTTGGCCACGCACTGGTCGGTGCGGTAGCTCGGCGAGGAAATCAGCGTGCCATCCAATCCGAGACCCATGGTGAAGGTTGTCATGTGCTGCCAGTTGGCGCGGTCGTCTTCATTGCCCGATCCAGTGGATGGCACGTTGTCGTCGCAGACATTGGTGCCGAGCACTCCAGTGCAGTTCGCCAAGACTGGCGTTGCGCAGGTCGGTCTTGTAGTAGTACTGGGCGACATCGGCCAGCGAGTTGCTGCTACCCGAGAACAGTGCCGCCGTACCGCCGGTATGGGCGGCTGCGCCGGGATTGTCGGGCATCAGCACCTTGAAGTGGGTGGTATCAGGCACTTCGACGACCTGGAAATTGCCGCGGAAAAAGGAATTGGTGCCGCCCGCAATGGTGACCGAGTGACCCGCCAGGAAGGGATGGGCGGCTGTCGTGGTGAAGGTCGCGAAGGACGGCTCCACCTCCGGATCATCGCCCGGCGCTGTCCAGGTCGCCGACGCGACGTTGGCGCTGAGTCCGCCGAGGCCGGAACTGTAGGTTTCGCAGGGCCAGACCTGGGAGCCGCTGAGGCAGCCCTCCGGTGGCGTCGGTGGGCCTTCGCCGGTCACCGCAGCCGTTGCCGGAACTGCCGGCGCCGCGGCAAAGCAGGTGCCGGGAACGGCATCGGACCAGTCTGCCTCCAGATTAACCGTCGCCGAGCCCAAGGCGGTACCGCCCTGATTCGGGCCAGAGTAGGCCTGCGAGGTCACCTCGCCCTTGCGTTCCAGCTTGAAGCCCGTCGCGCCGGTGGTACGACAGTCCGTGGTCTGTCCGGTTGCATCAGGGATCCCGACGACCACGCAGTTGTCCGCCGCGACCCATCCCGTCGTATCGACGCGCCTGCAGTCGGTGGTTCCGTTCATGACGCAGCTAGGTGTGTTCGTCCAGGCCATCGGATCGCGGAACTGGCATTCGGTCGTGAAGCCATTGGCATCGTGGATGGGATCGGGCGTGCAGGCGTAAGCGACATCGACATACGGCGCGGTGGCCACCGTTTCGCAGTAGTTGGCGCTGGCGTTGCCGGTGTAGGTATAGGAACCGGGGCTGCCGCTGCGGGTCTGCGCATTGCAGGGCGCCGAATTTACGTTCAGCGGCACGGTCGGGGTCACACCAACTGTGGGGCCGTTACCCGACACGGCATTGGAGGTTGGCGCTTTCGGTACAGGTCGCGGTGTCTACCCAGGCGCTGAAGCCGGCAGCCGTGCTGCAATCGGTGGCGATGCCGCCGCTGCTGGTCCAGGTCGCTCCGGCTACCGTGCTGGTGCAGGTGGGCGAGCCCTGGGGTACGTAGCTGAAGGCTGCCGCAGTCGAACCGCCGACAACGCAGAACACATCGGAACTCGGCGTACAGGCCGCGATTGGCGTGAATGCCCCGTCGAGCGCGCCGGTGTTGTTGCATTCGACGGCGCTGGCGCCGCCGCTCCAGTTGGTGCCGCTCAAGGTGGTGGTACAGGAATCCGCCTTGACGAAGCCGGCATTGACGCGACACTGGACATTCGGCGTCGCCGTGTCGCAGGTTGCGCGGTCGGTCCAGCCGGCCGGGTTGAAGGCTATCGCCCGGCATTCCGTGGCATTGCCGCCGCTGCTGGTCCAGGTCGCTCCGCCGACCGTACTGGTACAGGTCGGCGCATAGGCGGTGACATAAGTCCAGGCCGGCGTCGGGTTGATGCGGCAGAACACGTCCGAACTCGGGGTACAGGATGCGATCGGATCAAAGGTGCCGTCGAGCACGCCGGTGTTGTTGCATTCGACCGCGCTTGCGCCACCACTCCAGCTGGTGCCGCTCAGGGTCGTGGTACAGGAATGCGCCTTGACGAAACTGGCATTGACCCGGCACTGCACATTGGGCGTTGCAGTATCGCAGGTCGCCCGCGCGGTCCAGGCCGGATTGAAGGCGGCCGTCTGGCATTCGGTGGCGTTGCCGCCACTGCTGGTCCATGTCGGCCCCGATACCGTGCTGGTACAAGTGGGTGGATACGCAGCAACGTAAGTCCAGGCCGGAGCCGGATCGACTCGGCACGACACGTTTCCACTCGGCGTGCAGGTCGCGATCGGATCCCAGGTGCCGTCCAGCACGCCGGTGTTGTTGCATTCGACCGCGGCAGCGTCACCACTCCAGTTGGTTCCGCTCAGCGTCGTAGTGCAGGAATGCGCCTTGACGAAACTGGCATTGACGCGGCACTGCACGTTCGGTGTTGTCGTGTCGCAAGTCGAACGATTGGTCCAGGTCGGATTGAAGGCGATGGTCCGGCAATCCGTTGCCGAGCTGTCACCGGTCCAGGTCGCTCCCGACACCGTGCTGGTGCACGTGCCTCCATAGGGACGATAGACCCAGGACGCATCGATCTGGCAAGAAACGTCCGCACTGGGCGTGCAAGTGCTGATATCGGTCCAGGCGCCATCGAGCGCACCGGTATTGTTGCATTCGACCGCACTGGCGCCGCCGCTCCAGACCGAGCCGCTCAGCGTCGTGGTGCAGGAATGGGCCTTGACGAAACTCGCATTGACGCGACACTGGACGTCCGGCAGCGCTGCATCGCAAGTCGCCGTGTTGGTCCACGTCGGGTTGTAGGCACCGGCAATCTGGCAATCGGTGGCATTGCCACCGCTGCTGGTCCAGGTCGCCCCCGCTACCGTGCTGGTGCAACTCGGCGCATAACTGGTGACATAGTTGAAGGTGGCCGCGCTATCGATCTGGCACATCACGGTTGCGCTGGGGGTACAGGATGCGATGGGTGTCCAGGTTCCGTCGAAACCCGGGTTGGTGGCACATTGGACGGCGGCAGCGCCGCCGGTCCAGGTGGTTCCGTCAAAGGTATCCGTACAGGAATGAGTCTTGACGAAACTTCCCGTAACGCGGCAATTGGTAAAGGCGTTGGGCGTGCATGTCGCCACGGGAGTCCAGACTCCTGGGGAAAAGATGCTCTCGCGTTCCAGTTGCCCGGTCCTGCTCACGTTCCTGCTCTGGTACTGCAACTGGCCGACCTTGCTTTGCAGCCGCGTGGTGAATTGCAGTTGCCCGGTCTTGCTCTGGATCCTGCTCTGGTATTGCAACTGGCCGCGCTTGCGTTCGAGGTTCGTGGTGTATTGCAGCTGCCCGGTCTTGCTCTGGATCATGCTCTGGTACTGCAGGGCGCCGATTCTGCTCTGGAGGTTCGTGGTGTACTCCAGTTGCCCGGTCTTGCTCTGGACCTTGCTCTGGTATTCGAGTGCCCCGGTACGGCTTTCAAGGTTGGTGGTGTACTGCAACTGCCCGGTCTTGCTCTGGATCTTGCTCTGGTACTCGAGCGGACCGGTCTTGATCTGCAGGTCGGTGCGGTACTGCACCTGCCCGGTAGTCTTGCGCAACTGGCTGGTCTGCTGCTGCCATTGCCCCAGGCGCCCCTGTTCCTGGAACAGCTTCTTTTCCTGGATGGGACAGGAATTGTTAAGTCGGTAAAAGAGACGCGCCGTGTTCCACATGAAGGTGGTACTGGCGCCGTCATAGATGGGCCTTGGCGACATCTGGTATTTCGATCCGGCGGAACGATAGGCGTCGAGTTCCTCCAGCAGTCCGTCCTGGTTGTCCATCGCCGTCGATCCGTCGAGTTTGAGGCCGCCGTCGCCGTTCCAGTAACCGTCCGTGGTCAGGATGTTGAAATTCTGCTGGCAGGAGTACTGCACAGGGTCGCCGCTCATGCCGCTGTTGATGCCGTCCGTCTTCGCCGCGAAATAGCGCCCGCCCCGGGTCAGGGCACGCCGCAGGGGGGTCGAGCCATTGGTGGTCTGCGAATAGAGCATGTTGAACCAGGTGGCTTTCTGAGTCGTGTCGAAATCCTGGATGGCCTGGAACTTGGTGTTGCTCACCGGATCGTTCGGATTGATGGTGAGAAAGCCGATCCGCTTGGAATCCGTCATGCCGAGAAACGCGCGTCCGGCCGCCGACTTCATCATGTTCATGCGGTTCTTGTAATAGCTGTACCAGTTGGCGAAATTGACGCGCTCGTCCGCATCGGACGCATTGATTGCGCCGTCTTCATTGAGGTCGGCGATTGCCGGGCCCGAGGTGGAGGTCACTGGAACCTTGCGCCACAAGGCGGTCTTGCCCGCCGCCGCGCAAGTGGTGGTGGTGGTCGTGTCGTCAGTGCAATATTCGGTAACGGTAGCCCAGTAGGTAGCGTTCCACGCCGCGAGAGAGCCATTCGTTATGCGGCAATCGACCGCACTGTTGTTGCCGGTCCAGGAATAAGACCCCGGCGTGCCGGTGAATGTGGGGGTACAGGAAGTCCGAGTTGGTTCTGGTGCCCTGAACCCGGCACTGGGTCTGGTTTGTCCCGGTAGAAACTTCCGTGCAGGTTGATACGTTCACAAATCCGGACCAGGTAGCTCCAGAGTTGGTTGATGTCCGGCGCTGCAACTGGCCAATGCGACGGCGGTTGCCCGGATTGGAGGCCAGCGCGACTCGGAAGGACTGCGCAGTCGGTACGGCGGTCACGGTGAACAATCCCTGATAGCCCGATGGGGAAATCAAGGCGATCCCGACCTGTTGTCCGACCATCAATTGATGATCAGTCAGAGTTTCATAGGTGCCCACGCCCCCGGCGTAAGTGGCCCGCGTAATGGTGAAGGAACGGGAGAGGATCTTCTCGCAATCGCCGGTGGTCGGCTTCAGCACTTGGGAGCCGAGGTACTTCCAGTAGTAGGCCGGCTGCGCCGTGTCGTAACGGTTGGTTTCGGCGTTGTCTTCTATCCCGTCACTGACGAACGCACGAAAGCCGGTACTCAGGTTGGCTGTCGGCCCGGCACTGGCGACCTCGGCGACGCGGCACTCGCGTCGTGACGGACCGCTGTTGTCCTGCGTGCAACTGGCGACCGCGGTCCAGGCGGTCCAAGTGACGCCGGAGTCCGACGAGGTCCGGGTCTCCCGGCCGAAGTACCTGCCGAAGCCGTCTTCATAGGCCGCCGTGAAAGTCGTCGGGCTGGACGCGTTGACATCGAGGCCGGTGCTGGTCTTGGGGATGACGTAGCGGGTTTCGGGGTTGTAGTACACGGTGTTGCAGGCGCTGTTGCGAAAGCCTACCCTGTCCTCCCTGATTTTCATGGCATCCGGCATGAAGCGCCAGTTCATCGACCCGGAATCATCGAGGGTGAACAGGATGTTGGGCTTGACTTCGGCAGTGGTCGCGCTCGACAAGGGGCTGTTGCTGAGGTCGGTTTCCGCGGCCTGCGTCGGCACGCCGAAATACAGGGACAGGGCGAACAGTAGCGTCAATGACCGCAACGGATGTGTCTTCGACTGGAACATGGCGATTCTCCTGGTCAGTACAGGACTACCTGGGTGTACACCACCGTATTGGTGGGCCCCAGGACGCGCGAGGTCACGCGGAAATAAGGCTGCGAGGTGTTCGAAAGCGGTTGCGTGCCGTAACTCACGGCGCTCTTGGAGCCGCCGGAACTGGCGGAGCCGATCGTCACGCATTGCTGGTTGGCGGCATTGATCCCGCCCGGCGTTTCACACAGGCGATGGATGACGTAGCGAATTTCGTTGCCACCGCCGTCGTTGGCGCTGGCCACCGCCGCGTTGGCCCAATTGTAGGTAAGAGGGTCGAACTCGGAAGGTGCCGGGGTAGTGCCACAGTCGTCGGGGGTGCCGTCGTTGTTGGCGTCGGGCACGCCGAGGCCGTTGAGGCTGGTATTGCACCATCCGGGGAAATAACCATTGGCCGAACTACCCTGTTCCAGGCCACCCGCCGTCTGCGCGACCAGCCAGCTACGTGCGGTTTCAATACCGCGATCGGCAGCCACCGCGGCGGTGCGCTTGAAGCTCAGGTTGCGGGCGACGATCAGGCCGCTGCCGATCTGGCGATACAGCGCGATGCCGGCCAGGGTCATGGCGATCAGCATGATCAGGGCCAGCAGCAGCACCACGCCACGCTGACTTCTGGATATCCCCTGCGGATGGTCGACGTAGGTTTTCAATCCAGGATCCCCCAAACCACGTTGCGCAGCGGAATCACCGTCTCGTAAACACGGTAGCGATAGCGTCGCCAATCGTTCGCGTTGCCGGGGGTGTTGTCGACGGTTCCATCCACATTGGTCATGGCGAATGCGCCCGCTGCCCAGGAAGGAGCAACCGCCGTCACGTTGGCTTGCTCGAACTGCTGGCTGCGCGCCAGCAGACCGATGCGGATCGCGCGCACCTGTCCCCATGCCGCTGTCGTCGCCGGCGTGGTCGAGGTCCACTCGGCGGCAGCGATGGCGCCGTCATTGTTGGCGTCAATGCCGTATTCCGCCTGCAGGTCGATCACGCCCTCGGCGACCTCGGTCGCGGTCGCTTGATTCGCAAGCGTATTGGTGAAGGTCAGGAAGCGGCGGTTGGTAATCCGGTAAACATTGAGCTGGGGCGAGGTGCCCATGTTGAATACGGCCCCCGTAAGGCCAACGCCCTGGATCGTGCCGTTGTTGAAACGCGCCGTGCCGGAATTGTTGAGGAACTTCAACTGCAGCGCGGCCAATTGCGCCGGCGTCAATGCGGCGGCGGCGACCGAGGCGGCGACGTTGGCGTTGTTGGTGTAATTGGTATAGGCGGTCCCGTTCGCGAAATCGATGCTCAGGCCATCGGCATTGGCGGTGCCCGTCGCCTCGAACAGGCCGCACACGGCATTGCCGGCATCGGCGGCAATCAGCAGGTCGCCGCTGCGCACGCCGGTACGGGTATTCATCCGGAGTGCCGCGCCGGTGATGCTGTTGTAGGTCTGGCTGGACGACATGGTAGGCGCGCTGCCGTAGAGCACCGCGATGGTGTCGGGCAGGGTGCTGCCGACCGTACCGTCGCCGTCGGTGATCAGCACCGGCGCCATCTGGAAGGTAAACAATCCGGGCGCCGTCAGCGTGCTGTCATAGGCATTGACCGTGCAACCCATTGCCGCCGCGTTGCCGAATCCGTAACCGGCCAGTTTGAGGTCGCGCTCGAGGGTGAACATGCCGATGCTGCCGGTCACCTGAACGTCGCTGCCGGACGCCGTGGTGCGCTTGCGCGCCTCCCAGACGCCCATGGCCTGGAACATCATTACCATGCCGATCATGGCAATCGCCATGCCGACCAGGATCTCGACCAGGGTGAAACCGGCGCCGCGCGATGGAAGGGTCTGGTTTGCCATGGTCAGTTCACGTAGCCAATGACGCGGTGGAAGCGCGGGCGGGCATCTTTCGGACCCTGCCAGCACACGGTGACGATGACCTGGTTGGATACGCCCGCATTGACCACGATCTGCTGCCGCGTGGCATCGGATGCGGGAAGCCGCGTCGCTGTATCGGTAGACACCGCGGCGACCCAGTTCGTGACCAGGGGATTGACGGAAACGGCGCCGCTGAAGTTGCAGCAATCGGTATTGGCATTGGCATCGGTAGAAAGCAGCCGGCAGGTCGTGGTGCCGCCCGTCGCCTGATGGGCAAAGCCGGCGAGGGTACCGGCAACCACCACGCCGTTCGGATCGCGCGCACCGAGATTGATCTCGCCCAGGATCTGGTCCACCAGGTTGCCCGCCTCGCTACGGTACTGCGCATCCGACTGGATCGCGATCGAACTGGCCTGAAGTCCAATCATGGCAAGTACGCCCATGAAAAAAATCATGATCCCGATCATGGCTTCGATCATGAAGGAACCCTGTTGGCTGCGTCTGGACATCAGCATCCCCTCGAATCGCCAGCCGCGACTGCCGCGGCGCCCACCGCCGGATCGCACAGCCTGGCCACACCGCCAACCGAAACGACCACGCGCAGGCAGCGCACCGTGCCGGCCGGAGGCCCCGGATCGGTGACGCAGCGCGCGCCGCCGTCCGGATCGTTGAACTTGAAAATGGCCGGCGCGGCGAGGGTGGTCCGGCCCAGGCCGTTGAAAATGATGTTCGCCACCGGCGCCGCGGGTGGCGGATCCGGGTCGGCATCGGCCGGCGGCGCCGTGTCGTTGATGCGTACCGAGATGTCGGCGGTGGTGGCCCGTCCCGACCCTTCCAGTCCGAACTTGCCGTCGATGAAGGTAGTGAGGTCAGCGGTTCTCACCATCCAGTTCCTGCCGGCGGTGGACGCGGCGGCCGTGGCGACGTTGGCCGCGAGGGGGTCCGCAGTGGTCATCAGGAACTCGACGGTGGTGTTCATGCGCAGGGCTTCGGAGCGGGCCAGATGGATTCCGGTGAGGAAGTTTTCCGCCGCGGCGCGCAGCTTCACGTTGCGCAGGTAACCGGAAAAACTGGGCAGCGCGAGGGCCAGCAGCATCCCCATGATCGCCACCGCGATCACCAGCTCGACCAGCGAGAAGCCGCGCCCCGATCGGTTCATGGAATCAGCACCCACCGCTACGGTTGGTGACCCAGCAGTTCGCCGTAACCGCCGGCCATGCCGCACCGGCTGCAATGGTGGTGGTCCGCGTGTTGGTCTGGTTGATCGTGTAGGTGAAGCCGTTCATCGAACTGGCACCGGTGGCCGTCCAGACGTAGGTCTGGCCCGTGTTACCGGCCGTGCAGGAAAACGTGAAGTTGGTGGTGTTCGGCAACGTAACGGTGGGAGCGCACCCGGTCGCCGCCGTGCCATCGGTGTTATAGAAGCGGTTGTCCTGGAAATACTGTTCCATGCGTACCCGCGCATCGGACAGGCTGGCCACCGCCTCGGTGATCCTGCCGCGCGTGATGTAGTCGTTGTAGTTGGGCATGGCGACCGCCGCCAGAATGCCGATGATCGCCAGTACGATCATCAGTTCGATCAGGGAAAAGCCACTGTTCTCGCGTATTTGCATGGGGCACCGCCTATGGGCTGTTGGGTGACGTAAATGTTGGCAACCTGATGGCAACCGTGATGGCAACCGGTCCTGGCGAACACATCCGGACCCGTAGCCTCGTCTTGATTCTAGGTAGGCAACCGGGGCCTGACCATAGGGATAGCCTGATTCTGCACGCGGCAATCCCGATGTGGCCCGCGACACGATTGGCGTTTCGGCAGGCGTTGTATCATCGCACTGGCTGCATTTCCGGATGCAAAAGGGGGCCAGCAAGGTTCTGGCAGGGTTGAGTCTATGAACGGGAGGTAGGCAGCAATGTTTGGATTTCTCAAGTCGGCGTTCCAGAAGGAAAAAAGTCCCGACGACATGTCCGTGGCCGAACTGGAACAGCGCATTGCGGCCCATGCGCCGCGCCAGAAGGAATTGCACGACCTGCTCGCGCGCGCGGGCGCGGACGAGGCGGCTCGCAACAAGTCGGTGCTCTGGCACCAGCAGATGGCCAAGCGGCTGGAAGAGGCGAACGTGAAAGGCGATTACCCGCTCGCCACCAAGCTGGAAGCGGAAATCGCCGAAGCCCGCAAACGGGCAAAGAAGATTCAGGATGGCGCGCAGGTGATGATCGACGAGCTCAACTCGATCGAGGACGACATCGAACTGATGACGCGCGCCATCGACAAGAAGAAGCGCTGAAATCCCGCAAGTCGGCCCCCACCGGACGGCAACGACGCCTGTCGTGCCGTGGCGCTGGCGCCGACTTTCGTGGCCGGCAGGGTTGCCCCCTGCCTATAATCCCCGCTGGTTCCGCTGACGGAGGTGCCCTGAGTGTCGATCGCCCATGCCGCCGAGGATATCGCCGTCGCCTCCACGCGACAGTTAACCCTGTCGGCCATGGTCCTGATCGCCATCACGCTGGCGGCGACCATGGCCTTCGCACTCTGGTCGTGGCAGCGCCGGCAAGGCCTGGCGGCGCGGCGGCGCCAGGCCGAACTGGCGCTGCGCGCTTCGGAAGGCCGCCTGCGGCAGATATCCAGCCAGTTGCCGGTGGCATTGTTCGAATACATCGCGACGCCCTCCCCGGCATTCCGTTCGATGAGCGATGGCGTGGCGCGCCTGCTGCCGGGCACCGCGGCGGCGATGCTGGCCGACTCCGATGTTTTTTTCGCCGGCATCCACCCCGACGACAGGGCGGGACTTGTCTGGCGCGACCCCACCACAGCCGCTGCACGCGAGTTCGAGTGGGTGGGCCGCAGCCTGCCGACGGTCGATGCCCCGCGCTGGCTGCAGATCCGCGCCACGACGGAGATCACTCCGGAAGGTGAACGTGCGGTGCATGGCTTGATCTTCGACGTGACCGCGCTGAAGCAGGCGCAGCAGGACCTGGAACGCTCGCGCGCGGAACTGCGCCGGCTGGCCAGCCATCGCGAAGCGCGCGTGGAACAGGAACGTGCGCGCCTGGCGCGCGAATTCCACGACGAACTGGGACAGGTGCTGACCTCGGCGCGCATGCAACTGCAACTGCTGGAACGTGCCCTGCCCGCCGAAGCGTCGGCCGCGCGCGAGGCCGCGCACAACATCGGCGCCATGATCGGCGAGGCCCACCAGAGCGTCAAGACGATCGCTTCCGACCTGCGTCCGGCGGCGCTCAACCTGGGCCTGACCGCCGCCGTGGAATGGGTCGCGGCCCGGGTGCTGGGCCCGGCCGGCATCCGCTACCACATCGCCTTCACCCAGGCGGCAGACCGGCTCGACGGCGACCATTCCATTGCGCTTTTCCGCATCGTCCAGGAATCGCTGTCCAACATCGTGCGCCACGCCGCGGCCCATGACGTGCATATCACACTGAGTCAAGACGGCGACGGCATGTATCTGCTGGTCGAGGACGACGGCCGCGGCTTCGACGCCGCCGCCGTGGACCACTCGACGCACTTCGGCCTGCTGGGCGTTTCCGAGCGCGTCACTTCGCTCGGCGGCACGCTGGAGATCGACAGCCGACCCGGCGACGGCACGCGGCTCGCGGTCACCCTGCCGCGGGCCCCGCTTGACACGCCCCCGGCCGGCAACCTGCGGGAATCGCCATGATCCGGATCATCATCGCCGACGACCACACGCTGTTCCGCGTCGGGCTGCGGCAGATGCTGCACTCCTTTGCCGGGATGGAGGTGATCAAGGAAGTCACCAATGCCGCCGAGGCGCTGGCGGCCGCCAAAGCCGGCGGCGCCGAACTGATCATCCTCGACCTGTCGATGCCGGGCGCCACCGGCACCAGCCTGATCGAGCAAACCCGCAAGGCCCGGCCCGACCTGCCCATCCTGGTGCTGAGCATGCACGACGAGCCGGGCACGGTACGCCGCGCGCTGCAGGCCGGCGCGTCGGGCTACATCACCAAGGGATCGAGCCCGGACACGCTGTTCACCGCGGTCAGCCGTGTTGGCGCCGGCGAACGCTACATCGATCCCGCCATCGCCGAATCCCTGGCCTTCGACGCTGCCGGCAGCGGCAACGGCGACCCCCACCGCGGCCTCAGCCCGCGTGAGTGGGAGGTCCTGCAACTGATCGCCCGGGGCGTGATGCTGAGCCAGATCGCCGACCAGTTGCACCTCAGCCCGAAGACGGTGACCACGCACAAGGCGCACCTGATGGAAAAGCTCGGCATCGCCAACAACGCCGACCTGATTCGCTATTCGATAGAGAACAAGCTGTTCGATTGAGAGACCCTGAAAGGGAACCCATGAACATCGATACCCGAGGCCTCGGCCTCGCCCCGGCCACCGCCGGCGATTACCGCGAACTGGCGCGGCGCAAGCTGCCGCGCCCGCTGTTCGACTACCTCGACGGCGCGGCCTACGACGAAGTGACCGCGGACCAGAACCGGCAGGCCCTGCTGCGCCTGCAACTGCGCCAGCGCGTGATGCGCGACGTCTCGCAACTGACGTTTTCCACCCGCGTGCTTGGCCAGGAAATGGCCTTGCCGCTGGTGCTGGCGCCGCTCGGGCTGGCCGGTGTCATGGCACGCCGCGCCGAGGTTCAGGCGGCGCGTGCGGCCGAAGCGGCCGGCGTGCCCTTCTGCGAATCGACGGTGTCGATCTGCTCGATCGAGGAAGTCCGCGCCGCCACCCGCGCGCCGTTCTGGTACCAGCTTTACGTCATGCGCGACCGCGGCTATGCAGTTGACCTGATGGCGCGGGCGCACGCTGCCGGCTGCCCGGTGCTGGTGCTGACCGTCGACCTGCCGGTAATGGGTGCGCGCTACCGCGATGTGAGGAACGGCATGGCCGGTGCAGCGACCCTTGGCGGAAAGCTGACCAAGGCCTGGGACCTGCTGACGCATGCCGGCTGGCTGCTTGATGTCGCGGTAAAGGGCAAGCCGCTGATGTTCGGCAACCTGACCATGGCGGTGCCCGACGCGCACAGCCTGCCCGCCTTCAAGGCCTGGGTGGACAGCCAATTCGATCCGCGCGTGACCTGGGCCGACCTGGCCTGGGTGCGCGAACACTGGCCGGGCAAGATCCTCGTCAAGGGCGTCCTCGACATCGAAGATGCGCGGTTGGCCGCCGCTGCCGGCGCCGACGGCATCGTCGTGTCCAACCACGGCGGGCGCCAACTCGACGGCGTCGCCGCGAGCGCCGACGCGCTGCCGCGCATCGTCGACGCGGTCGGCGACCGGCTCGACGTCCTGATGGACGGTGGCGTCAGGAGCGGCCTCGACGTGGTGAAGGCGCTGGCGCTGGGCGCCAAAGCCTGCATGCTGGGCCGCGCCTGGGGCTATGCCGTCGCCGCACGCGGCGAGGCCGGCGTCGCGCACATGCTGTCGGTGATGAAGAGCGAAATGGCGGTAGCGCTGGCGCTGACCGGCGTCACCGACGTGGCGAAACTGGATCGCACCGCCTTGCTCGATTCGGGCGCCGTGGCGCCGGCGCCGACTCTTGCGCGCGGCTGATAAAGAACTATTTCTGGCGCGCCACGGCGGTGAGGATGCCGCGCAGCAGATCGAGCGGCGTCGGCGGACAACCGGGCACGGTGACATCGACCGGGATCACGTTCGAAACCTTGCCGCAGCTCGCGTAGCTTTCGCCGAAGACGCCGCCAGTGCAACCGCAGTCACCGATCGCGACCACCAGTTTGGGGTCGGGGGTGCACTCGTAAGCACGCAGCAGAGCGTTCTGCATGTTCTTCGTCACCGGGCCGGACACCAGCAGCATGTCGGCATGGCGCGGGCTGGCGACGAACTTGATGCCGCGGCCTTCGAGGTTGTAGTAGGGGTTGTTCAGCGCATGCACTTCGAGTTCGCAGCCATTGCAGGAACCGGCGTCCACTTCTCGGATAGTCAGCGCGCGGCCGAGGACATGCAGGATCTCGCCTTGCAGCCGGTCCAACTCGCGTTGCGCGCCGGCCTCGACGTCCTGGCTTGGCTCGGTCAGGATGCCGGTGCGGAAGATGTGCCTGAGCAGGGGAATCATAGATCCACTCCTGAATAGGACAGGTTGAAGGATTTGTTGATCAGCGGAAAGTCGGGAACGATGTCGCGCAACACGGCGTGCTCCAGCGCCAGCCATGCCTGCCAGGAGGGATCGTGCGGATGGACCCGCGCCAGCCTGCCCTCGACATCGAACTCGACGCCGACCACCACTTCGCCGCGCCAGCCTTCGACCACGCCCAGCCCGCTGCCGCCCGCGACCGGCGCCAGTTCGGCGCGGATCGCGCCGACAGGCAGGCTTACCGCGATCTGGCGCAGCAGGCGCAGCGACTCGTTGATTTCGTCGAAGCGCACGGCGACCCGCGCCGCAACGTCGCCGCGTTCGTCCGTTGCCGGGCGCACGCCCAGTGCCGCGTAAGGCGGCGGCGGCGTGTAGCCCTGCCGATGCGCACGCCCGTCGAGCAGGATGCCGGTAGCGCGTGCGGCCATGCCGGACAGCGACAGTTCGCGCGCCAGGTCGCTGTTGATGATGCCGGTGGTCGCGAAGCGATCCTGCAGGCCGGAGTGTTCGTCGTAGAGGTTGCGCAACTTCGCGAGTTCGACGCCGATCGTCGTGCATTGCTCGACGATGGCCGTCAGTCCGTCCGCGTCGATGTCGCCGGCGACACCGCCTGGAACGATGCAGTCCATCAGGAAGCGATGGCCGAACAGGGCCTGGTTCACGCGCACCCATTGTTCCTTGAGCGCGAAGAACTGGGTCAGGCCGAAGGCAAAGGCCGCGTCGTTACCCAGCGCGCCGAGGTCGCCCAGGTGGTTGGCGACGCGTTCGCGTTCCAGCATCAATGCGCGCAAGGCCAGCGCACGCGGCGGTGGCTCCACACCGCAGGCGGACTCGACGGCATCGGCGTAGGCCCAGGCATAGGCACAGGTCGAGTCACCGGAGACGCGCCCGACCAGCTTCGCCCCGCGCGCAAGGTCGGCGCCGATGAAGAGCCGTTCGACGCCCTTGTGCTGATAGCCGAGTCGCTGCTCCAGGCGCAACACGCGTTCGCCCACCACCGAAAAGCGGAAATGTCCCGGTTCGATGATGCCGGCGTGGATCGGGCCGACGGGGATCTCGTGGGCGCCCTCGCCGCCGACCTTTACGAAGTCGTAATCCGTGGGTTCGTTGGCGAACTCGGGTACGGCACCGGCATCGTGCCGCAGCGGATACCAATCTGCCGGCCAGCCGCCATGACGCAACCAGGGTCGCTGGTCGCCACCCTCGATGGCGATGCCGACCATGTCGCGCGTGGCGCGCTGCATCCGGTTGGCGGCGACAAAAATGTCGGCCAGGTCGGGAAAACTTGGTGCGTCGGCGGACAGGTCAAGGCTCAGCCAGGCGTGCCCGGCTTCGACACCGAACACGCAGTGCAGGCGGAAACCGCCACCGCCCTTGCGCAGGTCGCTGCCCCAGATCGCGCTGATGCGGGCCCCGGTGCGCCGGGCCGAATCGGCAAAGCTGCGCAGATGCGCGCCACTGTCGGCACGCCCGCGCCAGACCGGCGCGCCCATGCCCGGCTGGCGCGTGAACTCGATGGAAATGTCGTCGCAGAGATACATGGCTACCCCAGCATGCGCGCGGCTTCATGGAACCAGCGCGTCAGGTAAGGCGGAATGTAGAGGCCCAGCATCAGCACGATGGCCAGGTGCAGGAACACCGGCGTGATGGCCGGCGCATGGGGCAGGCGCTTTGCGGTGGTCTCGCCGAACACCATGGGCTGCACCTTGCCGAATATCGAGGCGAAGGCCACGCCCAGCGCCAGCAACAGGATGGGCGTCGCCCAGGGGAAGTGCTTCATGGCGTGGGTGAGGATCATGAACTCGCTGGCGAAGACGCCAAAGGGCGGCATGCCGAGGATGGCCAGGGTGCCCAGCATCAGGCCCCAGCCGATCAGCGGGTTGATCTTGATCAGGCCGCGGATGTTCTCCATGAGCTGGGTGCCGGTCTTCTGCGTGGCATGGCCGACGGCGAAGAAAATCGCCGACTTGGTCAGCGAGTGCATGGTCATGTGCAGCAGGCCGGCGAAGTTCGCCACCGGGCCGCCCATGCCGAAGGCGAAGGTGATGAGGCCCATGTGCTCGATCGACGAGTAGGCAAACATGCGCTTGACATCCTTCTGCCGCGAGAGGAAGAAGGCCGCCACCAGCAGCGTGAACAAGCCGAAGCCGATCATCAGGTTGCCGGCAAAGCCGGTTGGCAGAGCACCATCGGCCAGCACCTTGCAGCGCAGGATGGCATACAGCGCGACGTTCAGCAGCAGTCCGGAAAGCACCGCCGAGACCGGTGTCGGGCCTTCGGCGTGGGCATCGGGCAGCCAGTTGTGCAGGGGCGCGAGGCCCACCTTGGTTCCGTAGCCGACCAGCAGGAAGATGAAGGACAGCGCCATGACGGTCGGTTCGAGCTGGCTCTTGACATCGACCAGGTGGGTCCACAGCAGGGCGTTGCCGGCGGCACCCAACACGCGCTCGGCGGCGAAGTAGAGCAGGATGGTACCGAACAGTGCCTGGGCGATGCCGACCCCGCACAGGATGAAATACTTCCAGGCCGCCTCCAGGCTGGCCGGCGTGCGGTAGAGCGAAACGAGCAGCACCGTGGTCAGCGTTGCGGCCTCCATGGCCACCCAGAGGATGCCGAGGTTGTTGGTGGTCAGCGCGGCCAGCATGGTAAACATGAAAAGCTGGTACATGCCTTTGTACAGGCGCAGGCGCGGCGCTGTCAGGCGGCCGTGTTCGCGCTCGTTGCGCATGTAGGGCCGGAAAAGATGCTGGTGGTCAGCCCGACAAAGGCGGTAAGCGTGACGAAGAAGACGTTCAGCGAATCGATGAAGAACTGTTCGCCGAAGGCAAAGCGCGGGCCGCTTGCAACGATCTCGATGGTCAGCCCGGCGGCGGCGAGGAAGGTACCGAGGCTGGCGATGACATTGAGGTTGGGCGCCCAGGCGCGCTCGCCCAGCACCGTCAGCAGCGCACCGCTGACGAGGGGAATGGCGAGCATCAGGATGAAGAAGTCCATGGTCGTCGCGCGGCCTCAGAACTCGTGAAGAAATCGTAGCGAGCGGGCCGCAGCGGGGTGCGGCCGGAGCGCAGCTACCGAATGTCGTCTCTGCAGGATGCGGCCCCCGATCCGGTCCGCGCAGTAGATTTATTCATGAGTTCTCAGTTGTCTTTCAGCTTTTCCATGTGGCGGATGTCCAGGCTGTCGAACTGGTCGCGGATCTGGAAGAAGAACACGCCGAGAATGATGACGCCGACCAGCACGTCGAGCGCGATGCCGAGTTCCACCACCATCGGCATGCCATAAGTGGCGCTGGTCGCGGCCAGGAACAGGCCGTTCTCCATCGAGAGGAAGCCGACCACCTGGCTGATGGCCTTCTGCCGCGTGATCATCATCAGGAAGGCCAGCATCACCACCGCCAGTGCGATGCCGAGGGTGCCGCGGGTGATGGTCTGCGACAACTCGGAGATCGGTAGCGCGACGTTGAAAGCAATCATCACCAGCACGATGCCGACCAGCATGGTGGTCGGGATCTTGATCAAGGCCTCGACCTCGCCCTTGACGTTGAGCTTGCGCACAAGGCGATGAAGGATCCACGGCAGCAGCAGGACTTTCAGCACCAGCGTCAATCCGGCCGAGTAGTACAGATGCACCTGCCCGGTGGTGACCGCAGCCACCAGCGTCGCCAGGCACAGGCACAAGCCCTGCAGGGCGAACAGGTTGATCAGCGTCAGCATGCGCCGTTGCGCCAGCATGGCAAAGGCCAGCAGCAGGATCACCGCGGCGAACAGGTTGATCAGCTGCGCCGAAAACGGAATGGCGGAGTTCATACCCTCGTCTCCAGCAGCAGGCGCACCAGCAGGCCCAGCACCGCGAGCATGAAGGCGATGCCGAGGAATTCCGGCGCGCGGAAGATGCGCATCTTGGCGTTGACCGTCTCGATCCCGGCCAGGATGACGCCGCCGATGGCGAGTTTCAGCAGCAGCAGCGGAATCGCCGCCAGCAGCGCGAGGAAGCTGTCGCCGGCGGCAATGCCCCAGGGAAAGAACAGCGCAAGGCCGAGGCAGGAGTAGGCGTAAAGCTTGAGGCTCGCCGCCCATTCGATCAGCGCCAGGTGACGTCCCGAATATTCGAGGATCATGGCCTCGTGGATCATGGTCAGTTCGAGGTGGGTGGCCGGGTTGTCCACCGGCACGCGGGCATTCTCGGCCAGCGAGACGATGGTGAAGGCGACCCCGGCGAAGGCCAGGCTGGGATAGATCACCAGGTCGCGGTGCGCCAGCGTCTCGACGATGGTCGCCAGCGAGGTCGACTGGGCGATCATCGCCAGGGTGAAGATCACCATCAGCAGTGCCGGCTCGGCAAGGAAACCGACCAGCATTTCGCGGCGGCCGCCGAGCGTGCCGAAGGAGGTGCCGATGTCCATGCCCGCCAGGGAAATGAAGACGCGCGCCAGGCCGAACACGCCGACCAGGGCCAGCGCATCGGCCGCCGGGGCAAAGGGAAGGTCGGTCGACAGCGTCGGCACGATGGCGCAGGCCAGCACCATGCAGCCGAAGATGACGAAGGGCGCGGCGCGGAACAGCGACGACGCGTTGTGCGCCAGCACCACGTCCTTTTTGAACAGCTTCTGCAGCATGTAATACGGCAGCAGCAAGGGCGGCGCCGTGCGGCTCTGGAACCAGGCGCGGCACTGGCCCACCCAACCCGACAGCAGCGGTGCCAGGACCAGCGCCAGCAGGATGGCGAAGGTCTGGCCAAATAATCCTGAGATGCTGATCATGGCCGCGCCACCAGAAGCAGGACGAGGAGCGTGATGAAGCTGTACATCAGGTACACGGCGATGCGCCCACCTTGCAGGGTGACGATCAGGGTCGAAATCCAGCTGGCCAGCCGCGCGATGGGCAGGTAGCACCAGTACCAGAAATGGTCCTCCACCTTGACGCTGTAGAACGGCTTGGTGTCGCGCGCGGCGGGAAAATGCCGCTCCATGCGGAACATCGGCTCGAAGATGCGGCGGATCGGCTGGCTGAATCCTTCCGCGGTGTCCTGGGCGCGCGGCCCTTCGAAATGGTAGCCGCAGTCCCAGGCCGAACTGCGGCGCACGCGGCCATGGTAAAGGTGGCGTACCAGCCAGCGCCCGAGCAGCAACGTGGCGGCAATTGTCACCAGCACCAGCAGCGGCTCGTAGCTGGCACGCTCGGGCGAGATCGGCGCCAGCATCCACCAGCCGTTTTCATTCAGCTTGTCGGCCAGCCCGCTGCCGAGCAACTGTCGCGTGGCGGCATCGATGCGCAGGATCACTGTCGATGGCATGACACCGAGGAACAGCGTGATCAGCGCCAGCCAAAGCAGTCCGAGCTTTTCCCAGGGACCGGCATCATGCGCGTCCTTAAGCGCCGGTTCGCGCATCTGGCCGAGGAAGATGATGCCGTAGAACTTGACCATGGCGAATCCGGCCAGCGCCGCCACCAGTACCACCAATGCCGCCGCCACTGGCACCACCATGTTGAGCCAGGGATGCGGCAGGCCGGGCGAAAACAGGAAGCTTTGCAGCAGCAGCCACTCGGAAACGAAACCCGAGAGCGGCGGCAGGCCGGTGCTGGCGATCACCCCGGCCAACGCCAGCCAGGCCACCCAGGGCATGGGATGGATCAGGCCGCCGAGCTTGCCCAGGCTGCGTTCCTTGGTCGCATGCAGCACCGAGCCGGTGCACAGGAAGAGCAGGCTCTTGAAACCGGCATGGGCAAGGCAGTGGTAAAGCACCGCTGTCATCGCCAGCGCCGCCAGGCCTTCCATGCGATAGGCGTGGAAGATCAGGGTCAGGCCGATGCCGACGGCGATCAGGCCGATGTTCTCGATCGACGAATAGGCCAGCAGCCGCTTCATGTCGTTTTGCACGGTGGCGTAAAGCACGCCGAACAGCGCGGTGACCAGGCCCACCACCAGCGCCACCACGCCCCACCACCAGATTGTCGTGTGCAGCAGATCGAAGCTCACGCGCAGCAGGCCGTAGATGGCCGTCTTCAGCATCACGCCGCTCATCATCGCCGACACCGGCGAGGGCGCCGCCGGATGCGCCTCGGGCAGCCAGACATGGAGCGGAACCAGTCCGGCCTTGGCGCCGAACCCGGCCAGCGCCAGGAGGAAGGCCGCCGAGCTCCAGAACGGCGCCAGTTCCTGGGTGCGCATCGCGGCGAAACTGTAGTCGCCGGCACCGCCGGTCATGACGCCGAAGGACAACAGGATGCCGATGGCGCCGATGTGCGCGATCAGCAGGTAGAGGAATCCGGCGCGACGGATTTCTTCATGCTTGTGGTCGGTGGTGACAAGGAAGAAAGACGACAGCGCCATGGTTTCCCAGGCGACCATGAAGGCATACGCGTCGTCGGCAAGCAGCACCATCAGCATGCTGGCGAGGAACAGGTGGTATTCGAGGCAGAGCACCCCGGGTGCGGCGCCCTCCCCCTTGCGGAAGTATCCGGCGGCATAAATGGATATGCCGGCCGAGGCGAAGCCCAGCAGCAAGGCGAACACCGCCGACAGGTTATCCAACCGCAGGTGGAAAGGCAGGTCGGGCAGGCCGATCACCAGCACTGCCGTCTGTGCCGGGCTGCCGAGCGAATCCAGCGCCACCAGTCCGACGCCGATCCCGACCAGCGCACCGAGCGGAAACAGGGTCTTGCTGATGAATGTCGTGTTGCGCGGTGCAACCAGGCCCGCCAGGCCGATGGCGAACCAGGTGCAGGCGGCTATCAGCAGGGCATCGATGGCAATAAGACTGGTCATGGAGGGGCGATCGGTTTATGCGAATTCTATCAGCCGCCCCCCGCCCCGATCAGAACACCAGATTCATCATGATCATCAGCACCGTGATGAACAGCAGCGACATGATGCCCCCGGCCCGCATGAAATCGGCCACGCGATAACCTGCCGGGCCCATGATGAGGGCATTGACCTGGTGCGTCGGCAGGAAGAAGGAGTTGGACGTGGCCAGCGCCACGGTGAGTGCGAACACCGCCGGATTGGCTCCGGCGCCGATCGCGATATTCACCGCCAGCGGCACCAGCAGCACGGTAGCGCCGACGTTGGACATCACCAGCGTGAAGCAGGTGGCCAGCACGGCTATCGCCAGCTGGACCACCCAGATCGGCGTGCCGCCGAGCAGCGACAGCGTCTGCTGGGCGATCCACGCCGCGGTGCCGCTGGTCTCGACCGCCAGGCCGAGCGGGATCAGGCTGGCGAGGAGGAATACCGATTTCCAGCTCACCGCCTGGTAGGCCTCCTCGATCTTCAGCACGCCCGCGAGGATCATGCCGATAGCGCCGGCCATCAGGGCCAGCGACAGGCGGGTGTCGGTGAGCAGGATCAGCGCCAGGGTCAGGCCGAAGAAGCCCAGCGCCGCCCTGACCTTGTGCGGGCGCAGTTCCTCGTGCGGGTACTCGGTGGTGATGATGACGAAATCGCGATCCTTTTCCAGGCGGGCCAGGGCATCCCATGTCGTGTGCACCACCATCGCGTCACCGGCCTGCAGTGCCATGTCGCGCACGCCATCACCTTCGCGCAGCGTTTTTCCGGCGCGGTGCAAGGCGACCAGGGCGAGGCCGTAGACCTTGCGCATCCAGACGTCGCGCGCGCTCTTGCCGATCAGGCTGGACCCGGGCGGGATTACCACCTCGGCAATGCCGGCCTTGGTCGGCGCCAGGGTGTCGGCGAAGGCGACCAACTCTTCACGCAGGTCGAGCCCGAACTTTCCGGCGAACTCGCGCAGCTTCTCCGGCGCGCCGAGCAGGCCGAGCACGCAGCCGGCCTCGATGGTGACGTCACGCGAAACGCCACCGGGTCCGACGCGCAGATCGTCGGCGCCGCGCAGCATGGCGATCACGCGCAGGCGAAAGGGCTGCTCGATCGCGTTGACCACGGTGCCTATCAGCGGACTGCCCGCCGGCACCGCCACTTCGTTCAAAGCGTAGTCGAGACCGTAAAGGTTGCGGTAGTAATCCATCGCGTCGGTGCCGCTGGTCATGTCGTCACGCGCCGAACCGGGCAGCACGAAGCGCCCGGCGATGACGAAGTAGGCGATGCCGGTGCTCAACAGCGCAAGCCCGACGGGCGTTACCGAAAACAGCGACCAGGTCTGCATCTGCTGCGCGGCAGGCAGGGCCTTGTTGGAGGCGAGGATCAGATCGTTGAGCAGGATCAGCGGGCTCGAGCCGACCATGGTGATGGTGCCGCCGAGGATGGCGCAGAAACCCATGGGCATCAGCAGGCGCGACATGGCGAGCCCGGTGCGCGCCGAGATGCGGCTGACCACCGGCAGGAACAGCGCGGCGGCGCCGACGTTCTGCATGAAACTGGAGATGAAGCCGACGCTGCCGGAAATGGCCGGGATGACGCGCGCCTCGGTGCGCCCGGCGTACTTCAGGATGGTGCCGGCCACCTTGCCCATCAGCCCGGTCTTGTCGAGGCCGGCGCCGATGATCATCACGGCGATGATCGACATCACGGCGTTGCTGGAAAAGCCGCTGAACAGTTCCGAGGTCGGCACCAGCGGCTTGGCCAGGCCGAACTTGACGCCGAAGGTGCTGATCAGGCCGAGCAGCACCAGGATGCTGACCGCCGCGACGTCGACCCCGACCACCTCGAAGGCGAAGAGGAACACCGTGAGCAGCAGGATGCCGAGCACCACGCTGACCGGGGTACTCGGCGCAACGCTGGCGGCGGCCGCCCAGATCAACAGGAAGACGATGGCGGCAATGATGATTTTGGGCGATATTTTTTTCATGGTCGGAGGTGGATGGAGAATCAAGAGTCGGCGCCGGCGACACGGCGCCGGCGGTGAATGGGCTGGCAACGCATGCCGGGATGAGCCATGTCCATGGCCTTACAGCGCCGCGGCCGAGCCGTCGCCGGCCGCCGCGCTGGCCGCGGCAATGGCCTGGTCGGCCGTGGCAAAAATGCTGGGCTGGCCGATGTAGTCGAACAGGCCGGTGGCACGCATGACGTCGATCACCTGCTTCTTGAGGCCGGAAAAGAGCACCGTGGTACCACCGGCGCGCAGGCGCTGGACGAGGTGGCGCACCACCTCCTCGCCCGAGGCATCGAGTTCGTTGATGCCGTCGGCGACGATCAGGAGGTACGGCGCATCGGGATTGCCGGCAACTGCCTCGAGGATTGCATCCTCGAAATAGGCGACATTGGCGAAGTAGAGGCGGCCGTCGAAGCGCACCGCGGTGATCAGGCGCGACGGCGGCAACTGGTGCACCCGGGCGTCGCGCAGCGTGCCGTCGGCATGACGGCCGAGAATCGCCACGCGCGGCGTCATGGTGCGATACAGGTACAGCCCGATGGCAAGGCCGGCGCCGATCACGATGCCCTTGTCAAGATGCGGGGCGAACAGCAGCGTGGCGACGAAGGTGACCGCCGCGGCGATTCCGTCGTGGCGATTGGCCTGCCAGGCGTGCCGGATAGCGCCGAAATTGACCAGGCCGATCACCGCCATGATGATCACGGCGGCCAGCACCGCCTGCGGCAGGTGGTAAAGCAGCGGCGTCAGGAAAAGCAGCGTCAGCAGGACGAAGGCGGCGGTGATGACCGAGGACATTCCGGTTTTCGCCCCGGCGTCGATATTTACCGCAGAACGCGAGAAGGAGCCCGACACGGGAAAGGCCTGGGTCACGCTGCCGACCAGGTTGGCCAGGCCCTGGCCGATCAGTTCCTGGTTGGGATCGATCTTGTCCCGGGTCTTGGCGGCAATCGCCTTGGCGATCGATATCGCTTCCATGAAGCCCACCAGCGAAATCACGATCGCCGCCGTGAGCAGGCTGCCGATCAGGTCCCAGGAAAATTTCGGCAGGCTGATCGAGGGCAGTCCTTCAGGAATCCGGCCGACCACTTCGCCGCCGCCGGTCAGGGTAAAGCTGCCGCTGGCGGCCTTGACGATGCGCCAGTGATGGCCTTCCGCCTGAACGCCCGGCGGCAGCTTGCCCTGGGCGTAAAACCTGGCCGGTGCGCCCGCGGCTCCCGGCACCTGCTCGAAAACGAAGCTGCGCACGGCACGATTGCGCCTGCGGTTCTCTTCCTCGCGGTCCTTGAGCTGCAGCTTCGCCAGCTCGATTTCATAGCGGAGCGTCGCCGCCTCGTGGGCGACATCGGCATCGGCCTTTTGCAGCGCTTTCAGTTCGCCGCTCTTGGCCGCGAGCTGCTCGTTGATTTCGCGGATGCGCAGTTCGGTGCGCACGAACTCGGTCAGCAAGGCCTGCGCCTCTGGCTCGGCGATCTGTTCCAGCGTCGCCGTCGCCGTGCGCTCGAAGCCGCTCTGCCAGGAGACCGCCGTAGTCAGCGCCACGGCGATCAGCACGCCGGGCAATCGGGGCGCCTTCCTGCGGATGGTCCACATGATCGCGATCGCCACCACGCCCATCGCCAGGGTCGGCAGGTGGGTGTCGCCGACCAGCTTCGCCACGCCCCAGATGTCGCTAATGAAAGACTCGGAGCGGCCCATCGGCACCCCGATCAGTTTGTTCACCTGCGACAGCGCAATGATGATGGCGGCGGCATTGGTGAAGCCGACGATGACCGGGTGCGAGAGGAAGTTCACCACCACGCCGAGCTTGAACACGCCGAGCGTGAGCTGGATCAGGCCGACCAGCAGGGCCAGCATGATCGCCAGGGTGACGAAGGCCGCCGAGCCAGGCGCCGCGAGTGGCGTCAGCGCCGAGGCGGTGAGCAGGGACGCGACCGCCACCGGCCCGGTGCCCAGTTGCTTCGAGGAGCCCCACAGCGCCGCCACGGCGACCGGCAGGAAGGCCGCATACAGCCCGTAATAAGGCGGCAGGCCGGCCAGCTGGGCGTAGGCCATCGACTGCGGCACCAGCACCAGGGCGACGGTGAGGCCGGCAATGAAGTCGGCGCGCAGCGTCGGCCCTGAATAGGGGAACCAGCTCAGAAAGGGCAGGAAGCGCTGCAGCGACGATTGGAAACTCATGTTCCAGGGTGCGTTCGATGCGTCCGGGAGTGCGGCCCACGCCCGTTCTTGACGCTCTCTTGACGAAGCGGCAGATACTAACAGCGCCCAATACACCGCAGGCAACAAGGTTTTTATTCTGCAATCAGGCTGCCATATTTGCCTCTTCCACCGGCACCGGGCCCAGTGACGGGCAAACGTGCCGGTGTTGCCGTCGCGCCAGCGCCGACTTTCCCATGCCCGGGCGATAATCCATGCATGAACGCACCGCTCGACATTCTCGTCATCGAGGACAATCCCGACCTTGCCGCCAATCTGGTTGACTTCCTCACGGCGCGCGGACACCTGGTGGATGCTGCCGGAGACGGCCTGACCGGCCTGCACCTGGCCAGCAGCCAGAACTTCGACGTGATCCTGCTCGACCTGATCCTGCCCGGAATGGACGGCATCGCCCTGTGCCGCCGATTGCGCGAACATGCCGGCAAGACGACGCCGATCCTGATGCTGACCGCGCGCGATACCCTCGACGACAAGGTGATCGGCCTCGAAGCCGGTGCCGACGACTACCTGGTCAAACCCTTCGCGCTGCGCGAGGTTGCGGCCCGCATCCAGGCGCTGGCGAGGCGCGCCCAGGCCGGCATCGCCCAGGTCGAATTGCGCGTCGCCGATCTCTGTTTCGACACCGCCACCCTGCGCGTCACCAGGGCCGGTCGAGAAATCACCTTGCCGCCGATTCCCCTGCGCATGCTCGAAACCTTGCTGCGCGCCTCGCCGCGGGTTCTAACCAGGGGCGAAATGGAACGCGCCATCTGGCGCGACGCCCCGCCCGACTCCGACGCCTTGCGCAGCCACCTGCACCTGCTGCGCGCCGCGATCGACAAGCCCTTCCCCCTGCCGCTGCTGCGCACCCTGCGCGGACTCGGCTGGCAGATCGCCGCACCGGAAGCGTCCGGTGGCGCTGACGATGGCGCGGCGCCGTAGTCTTCGCCTTCGCGTCGCCATCGCCTTCGCCGGACTGGGCGCGGCGCTGAGCCTGCTGTTCAGCCTCGGCATCTGGTTCGCCGCCCACGACGTCTCGCGGCGGCTGATGGACCAGACGCTGAAGGCGGAGCTCGAAGACTACATGGCGCGTCGTGAGCGCAATCCGAACTCGCTGCCGCCTTCGACCGCCAGCCTGCGCGGTTACCTGGTGGCACCGGGCGGCGCCGCTACCGACCTGCCGCCGCAGCTGCGCACGCTGAGCGTGGGCCAGCACGAGATCGAGCTCGACGGCATTCCCTGGCGCGCGGCCGTTGCCGAAAGGAACGGCAGCCGCTATGTGATCCTCTTCGACGAACTGCGGCAAAAGCGTCGCGAACAACGCTTTCTGGGCTACCTGGTCGGCGCCGCGATCCTGGTGACCTTGCTTGCAACCCTGGGTGGAATGTGGCTCGCCGGACGCGTGATCGCGCCCGTCACCGAACTGGCACGGGCAGTAGCCGACGCCGAGCCGGAAAGCCCGCCGCGCCTCCCGTCCATTGCGACGGCGCCTTCGCCGGGCGACGAAATCGACGAATTGGCGCGCGCCTTCGACCGCTACCTGACACGGCTGGCCGCATTCATAGAACGCGAACGCAGTTTTGCCGCGAACGCCAGCCATGAGTTGCGCACCCCGCTGGCAGTGATACGCGGCGCCGCCGAAGTCCTCGCCGAGGATTCGACCCTTGGCCAGGCGCAGCGCGAACGGGTTGCCCGCATCGAACGCGCGGGAGAGGAAATGGCGGAACTGATCGCGGCACTCCTGCTGCTGGCCCGGGAAGAAACCGCCGTCGCCGAAGAGAGTTGCAGTGCCTCGCGCATTGCCACCGATTGCGTCGAGCGCTATCGACCGCTGGCCGGCTCGCGCGGGACGCGGTTGCAGCTCGATGCGGCGCCGGGCATCGAACTCAAGGTACCGCAAGCCTTGTTCGCAATTGTCGTCGCCAACCTGGTGCATAACGCCGTGGCGCATACCCGAAACGGCAGGATTTCGGTTTCACTCGACGCGCGCACGCTGACGGTGCAGGACAGCGGCAGCGGAATTGACGCCGAAGCACTGGCCCATGTCTTCGAGCGCCACTACCGCGGCCCCGAAAGCGACGGCGCGGGAATCGGCCTGTTCCTGGTCAAGCACATCTGCGACCGGCTCGGCTGGCAGATCTCGCTGCACAGCGATGCCAGCGCGGGAACCACGGTAGAACTGAGATTCCAGGCGTCTTGACGCTGCCTTCACGCAGCACCCGCTAGCATTCCGACCCGTCTCCGGACACGGGATGTTCCCGGTCAGGGTCGAACATTACAATCTGCTAATATTCATGACTTCGACCCGACTTCGGTCCGTCACCGACGTCCCGACGCATCCACCGATGAGCCTGCCTCCCGGCCCGCTGGGCAAGCTGTTCCCATTCCTCCTCTGGTGGCACCTGGTCACCCGCCGCAGCCTGCGCGACGACCTGCTGGCCGGACTGACCGGCGCGCTGATCGTGCTGCCGCAAGGCGTCGCCTTCGCCACCATCGCTGGCCTGCCGCCGCAATACGGTCTCTATGCCGCCATGGTGCCGGCGGTGATCGGCGCCCTGTTCGGCTCGAGCTGGCACCTGGTTTCGGGCCCGACCACCGCCATCTCGATCGCCGTCTTCGCCGCCCTGTCGCACCAGGCCGAGCCCGGCTCGGCGCAATACATCAGCCTGGTGCTGACCCTGACCTTCCTCGTCGGCGTGTTCCAGCTGGTGCTCGGCCTGGCGCGCATGGGCGCGCTGGTGAATTTCATTTCGCACACCGTGGTGATCGGCTTCACCGCGGGCGCGGCGATACTCATTGCGGCGAGCCAGGTGCGCAACTTCTTCGGCATCGACATTCCGCGCGGCACGCCCTTCTACGAAATTATCCGCCAACTTGTTCTCCAGGCCGGCCAGATCAACCCATGGGTCGCCGGAGTCGGCGCCGCGACGCTGGCGACCGGCATCCTCGCCCGCCGCTACCTGAAGAAGATTCCCTACATGATCGCGGCGATGGTGGTCGGCAGCGTAGTCGCGGAAATCTTCATCCTCTGGCGCGGCCAGGATGCGACTGGCATCATCACGGTCGGCGCCCTGCCGGCGACGCTGCCGCCCCTGTCGCTGCCCGATTTCTCGCTCGATACGCTGCGCCATACCCTCGGCCCGGCGCTGGTCATCACCATGCTGGCGCTGACCGAGGCGGTGTCGATCTCGCGCGCCATCGCGGTGCGCTCGGAACAGCGCATCGACGCCAACCAGGAATTCATCGGCCAGGGCCTGTCCAACATCGTCGGCGCCTTCTTCTCGGCCTATGCCTCGTCGGGCTCGTTCAACCGCAGCGGGGTCAATTACGAAGCCGGTGCGCGCACGCCGCTGGCCTCGGTATTCGCCACGATCTTCCTGATCCTGGTGCTGCTGCTGGTGGCGCCGCTCGCCGCCTACCTGCCCAACGCGGCGATGGGCGGCATCCTGTTCCTGGTCGCCTGGGGCCTGATCGACTTCGACCACATCGGCCACATCTGGCACACCAGCAAGGCGGAGTCGGCGATCCTCGCCGCGACCCTGGTCGGCACCCTGTTCAACCTCGAAGCCGGCATCTTCATCGGCGTCTTCCTCTCGCTGGTGATGTACCTCTACCGCTCGTCCAAACCCGAGATCGTGCCCCTGGTGCCGGCCGCCAAGGAAGGCGCCTATCACTTCGAACGCGCCCGGGGCCGCCCGGAATGCCCGCAGCTGCGCATCGTGCGCATCAACGGCTCGGTGTATTTCGGCGCCTCCAGCTTCGTGCAGCAGGCGCTGCAGCAGATCGACGAGGACAACCCGCTGCAGAAGTCGGTGCTGATCGCCGCCAACAGCCTCAATACCATCGACATCGCCGGCGCCGAGGTGCTGGCGCAGGAAGCGCGGCGTCGGCGGCGCCTGGGCGGCGGGCTCTACTTCTACCGGCTCAACCAGCCGAACTACGATTTCCTGCGCCAGGGCGGCTACACCCACGAAATCGGCGAAGGCGCCTTCTTCCCGGTGATGACCGACGTCACCGCCGCGCTTTACTGGACGCTCGATCCCGATGTCTGCCGGACCTGCAAGACGCGCATCTTCAAACCCTGCACCGGCAAGTTGCTGCCTGACGGCTTCCGCCGCCAGCGCCTGATGCTGGCCACCGACGGCAGCGAATTCAGCCAGGCGCCGCAGGAAATCGCCATCGCGCTGGCGCGGAGTTTCGGCGTCACCCTGGACATCATGACCTCGATACCGGCCGCAGACGAGGATGAAACGGCGCGCGCCCGACTCGCACTCACCGCGCGCGCGGCGCTGGTGGCCGGCGTCGATACCGAGCAGGTCATCCGCGTCGGCAAGCAGCCGGTGCAGGAAGTGGTGGCGGCGGCGCAGGAAGCGGACTGCAACATCCTGATCGTCGGCCGCCGCCCGCCGCGCGGCGACCTCAAGGAGCGCCTGCTGGGCGATATCGCGACGCAGATCATCGCCCGCGCCCCCTGCCACGTCCTGATCGCCGGCTGGAAGGCGACGATGTGGCAACGGCGCATCCTCGTCGCCTGCGACGGCTCCCCGGAAAGCGACCACATCGCCGGCGTCGCGGGACAACTGGCGAGGATCACCGGCACGGCGGTCACACTGGTCACCGCGATTGCCAACACGGCCAAACGCGAAGCGGCAAGCGCGGAACTGGCACTGATCGCCGGCCGCCTGCGCGTCGATGGCATCGAGTGCGCGATCCATGTCGCGGATGGAGTGCCGGACAAGGTCATCGTCGCCGCGGCGCACGAGTTCGATGCGGACCTGGTGGTGGTCGGCCACCATCAGGGCCTGGGCGGCGGCGTCCCGGAGCATATCGTCGGCGGTCTGGGCTGCGCCGTGCTGGTGGTGCAGTCGGGTGCCGAAGTCGCCGCCATCGACAAGGCGGTCGCCAACCAGGCCTAACGGCAAGGCGGCGGGAGTCTGCAATAATCGGCGTCCGCTTCCAACCACCCGAACCTTGCCATGGGCCACAGACTCTCGAAAATCTACACCCGCACCGGTGACGCCGGTACCACCGGCCTCGGCGACGGCTCACGCACCTCGAAGGACTCGGCCCGGGTCGCCGCCATGGGCGACGTCGATGAACTCAACTCGCTGCTGGGCGTGGTCCTCTGCGAGCCATTGCCCGACGACGTGCGCGAATTGCTGATCGGCATCCAGCACGACCTGTTCGACCTTGGCGGCGAAATGTCCATCCCCGGCGCCACGCTGCTCAAGACCACACAACCGGCCCGCCTGGAAGCGGCGATCGACCGCTACAACGCCGAACTGGGCCCGCTAAAGGAATTCATCCTGCCCGGCGGCACACGGGCAGCCGCATTGACCCACCTGGCCCGCACCGTCTGCCGCCGCGCCGAGCGCATGGCGGTGGCGCTGGCTGCCGAGGAAGCCGTGTCCGACGCCGGACGGCAGTACCTCAACCGCCTCTCCGACCTGCTGTTTGTCCTCGGTCGCTGGCTGAACAAGTCCGCCGGCGCCGGCGACGTACTCTGGCAAAAGGGCAAGAACGCCTGACGCACGCCAACGGCATGTCTTGCCGCAGCAGCAAGCCCGGAACTCAGCTGCGCGCCACGAGGACTGCGCTGAGAATCTTGAACCGCGCCAGGCACAGTTCGAGAAACTCGGCGACGGCATCCTCGTCCGCGAGCCCGAAGCTGGCAGCAAGTCCGGGCAGCGCCGGGCGCGGCGCATCGAGCGCGATGTTGAAGCCCATGCGCGTCGCCAGGCTGTCCGCCAGGGCCACCGCGGCGACGTGGAAATCTTGCTCGGGAACGATCCTGATGTCGTGGTGCTTTTCGACGGCATGCAGCAGGAAAGGCGGAAGTTCCCAGGTGGCCATGAGTGCCGAGCCAAGGACCCGATGATCGAAACCGAGGACCTGCGCTTCCATTTCATGCAGTGACATGCCGTCGCGTTGCGCAGGATCGGCGATGGTGACCTGGTACTCCCTGCCCATCTGCGCCACCAGTGCGACGCGGCCGATGTCGTGCAGAAGTCCCGCCATGAAGGAATCTTCGCCTCGCCCCGGATCGACGCGATCGGCCAGCATCCGCGCGGCGACGGCGGCCGCGAGACCGTGGGCGAGAAGCGGCGCCAGCAGCCGCAGTTCGTCGGCATTCCTGGCCTGTGTTTGCAGGGTGTGCGTCCATACCGCGAGGGCGAAGCTGCGTATGGTTTTCGACCCGAGAACGGTCACCGCACTGCGGATGTGCGATATCCGGCCGCGCTGGCCATAGAAGGAGGAATTGGCCAGCTTGAGCAGTCGGGCGGTCAAGGATGGCTCCGCCTCGATGATTTCGGCGATCTCCTTCGCGGAAACGTCAGGCGAATCCAGGGTGTTCAGCAGCCGGATCGTGACCTTCGGCAACACCGGTAGCCGGGATGCGCCGCGGATGAATTCCTTCAGGCGTGCTGCCTCGTGCATGCTAAAAGGCCAACGGCCAGTCGATCGGCGAGCTTCCCCGGCAGGGCGAGGGATCGGATCTTCGCGGCGGTCGTCGCATGGTGATAGGAAACCCGGTGGAAGGACACCTGCGATCCATCGAAAGTGACAAAACAGGCTCGGGGATCGCCATCCCGCGGCTGCCCCACCGATCCCACGCTGACGTAGAGCCGTTCCTCCTCGGCGACATGGAACTCGCACATGGCCGGATGCGGATGCAGGAATCCTTCGGTGGTCGCCAGGAAGGGTTTGTGGTTGTGGCCGACGAAGCAGATGCGGAAATCGATGAAATCGTTTTCCAGGGATTCGACGAGTTCGTCGAATGTCGAGTGTCCGCTACGGTCTGATTCCCGCAAGTACTCATTGAGGGTGTTGCGGACCGCGCCGTGGGCGAAGAGGATATCCCGATTCTGATGGAATGGCTCAGTCTCGCCCAGTCGGCCGAGGAGACCAGCCCTTGATATGCGCTGTCGCGTCCAGTCGAGGGCTTCCCTGGCGCTGGCGTTGAAGCTCATTCCTTCATCGGGATTCAGCAAGGCATGTTCGTGGTTGCCCATCAGGCGCAGGCAGCAGCGGCTCTCGGTAAGCAGCACGCAGGCCTCCGGATCGGGACCGTAACCGATGACATCGCCCAGCGAATAGATGGCTCCGATCTTCAGTTCATCGATCCTGGCGAGAACGGCCTGCAATGCCTCGAGGTTCCCATGTACATCGGATATGACAGCGAACGCACCCATGAATCCCATCAATCCCGCAACGGCGTGCGGCCAGAAATTGTGTCGAAAGTGACCCTGAACAACTAGCGGAACGATACCCCCGGCGCTGCGACAAGCCTATCCGTACTTTCCGTTCTTGCAGGCAGAAAGCCGGAACGGGGCAGGGCGTCGCGGTGACTCCGGGAAAAACGCCGCACGGACCCTAGAAACGTTAAAGCCTACGTTTTTAGTATGGTTTTAACTTTATGATTCATAAATGATTCCAGTCAATTTTCAAAAGGACCGAAGCAGGCATAGTGACATCTCCATCCACCACAGGTTGCCCGCCATGCATATCCACCTTTCCCCTGATTCGATCTATCCCTTCGACGCCCGCGGCGTTGCCAAGCGCTTTCGCCATGCGGCGATCTTCGGCGCGCTGGATGCCCTGCGTGCCGGCGAGACGATGCGCTTCGTCAACGACCACGACCCGCTGCCGCTGCTCGAACAACTGGCGCAACGCTATGGCGCTGCGGTCGAGGTCGGCTACCGGCAGCGCGAGCCGGGCAACATCGTGATCGACTTCGTCAAAAAGCAATGACCGTCCGCGATGACCACCTCCTTCTACGATCTGGTACCCAGCCTCACCGTTCATGACCCGCTGGCGGAATTCCTCGGTGCGGCCGAAGGTGGCCGCATCGAGTACCACTATGCTGACGCCGTAAGGCTGGCGGGGCACTCCTGCCCCACGGTGGCATCGGCTTACTGGATGACGTTGAAGGCCCTGAAACACCTGTATCCGGAGCGCCTTCCCGAGCGCGGCGCGATACGTGTCGAGTTCCGCGCCGACCGCTTGTCTGGCGTGACCGGCGTCGTCGCCAGCGTGGTCGCATTGCTCACCGGCGCAACGCTGGATATGGGCTTCAAGGGCATCGCGGGTCGCTACGACCGGCGCAAGCTGATGGCTTTTGAGGCCGACATCGACGGCGAGATGCGCTTCACGCGACTGGATACGGGCGCGGCGGTAGATGTTCGCGCCGACGTGCACCGGGTGCCTTTCGCCCCGGCGACGTCGGCGCTGATGCAGAAATGCCTGGACGGCAGCGCCAGCACTGTGGAAGCCGACGAGTTCCGCGCCAGTTGGCAGGCACGGGTGCGTGCGCTGCTGATCGAGCACGGCGACGACCCGGAAGTATTCGAATTGCGCGCTGTGGCGCGTGAAGCGGCCTAGCGAATCCGCGAACGCCGCGCTTCCATGCAGGACATCAGTTGCGCGCTGACATTGCGCAGTCGCTGATTGAGCAGCATCAGCAGTTCCATCATCAGCTTGACGCCGATGCGCGGTACCTCGGTCAGTATCCGCGACAGGCTTTCACGGTCGAGCACGGCAATTTCCACCGTCTCGAGGGCGACGCAACTGGCAAAGCGCGGTTCGCCGTCGATCAACGACATTTCCCCCAGCGTCTTGCCGGGGCCCGCGGTACCCATGATCTGTGGCAGGCCGCGCATGTCCTTCTTGACGATCTCGACGCTGCCTTGCAGCAACAGCAGCATGAAATCACCATTGTCGCCTTCGTGGATGATTTCAGTGCCAAGCGGCGCGCGGTAACAACGCATGTAGCGCGCCAAGCCTTCCAGTTCTTCGGGATCGAAATCCTCGAACAGCTGGATCGCTTCGATGATTTCCCGGATGCGGCCGACGAAGGGCACGGCATCACCGAGGTATTCGATGTTGGGAATCCGGTCGATCAGGCTCATGGTCAGGGGATTGTAACTCCGCCCAGCAGGAACAGCACGAGCAACAACCAACCCGCCGTTGCCGCCAGCAAGTGCGGGTCGGTCAGCAGTTCCTGCGCAGGATCGCCACCGCCGCCGCGCGCGTGCAGGCGCCACAGGTAGCGCAGCATGCCGTAGAGCACGAAGGGCACCGTCGCGATCAGGCCGCGCGTGCCGTGCAGCGCGACGGTGTCGGCGCTGACGGTATAAAGCGCATAGGAAATCACCGTGCCGGTCGCTGCGATGGCTATGAACTGATCGAGCATCGGCGCCGTGTAATGCTCCAGCACGCGGCGATGCCCGGCGCTGTCTTCCGGCAAGGCGAGCAGTTCGGCGCTGCGCTTGGCAAACCCGAGGAACAGCGTCAGCATCAGGCCGCACAGCAGCAGCCATTGCGACGGGGCGATGTCCAGGCCCAGCGTGCCGGCCAGGATGCGCAGCATGAAGCCGGCGGCAATGATGAACACGTCGAGGATCACCACATGCTTGAGGCCGAAGCTGTAGCCGACGTTGAGCACGACATAGGCGACGAACACCCACGGCGCCGACCCGGCCCAGGACCAGGCAATGACGCCACCGGCGACCAGGCACGCGGCGGCCAGCGCGCCGGCCGCGCCGACGCTGACCGCGCCCGTGACCAGCGGCCGCAGCTTCTTTTTCGGATGCAGCCTATCCTGCTCGCGATCGATCAGGTCGTTCATGACATACACGGCGGACGCCAGCAGGCAGAAAGCTGCAAACGCCGCCAGCGCCTGGCCGAGCTTGACCGGGTCGTTCCAGGCGTGGCCGAACAGCAGGCCGAGGAATACGAAGCCGTTCTTGACCCACTGGTGTGGGCGCAGCAAGCGGAGATACGCCCCCCCCGGGGGGGGGGGGGGGGGGGGGGGGGGGGGGGGGGGGGGGGGGGGGGGGGGGGGGGGGGGGGGCGGCCCATCGTCGCGGCTCATCGCCGGCACGCCTCCCCGGGGAAATATCGATCGCACATATAGCAGGCAGTTTGCGGCAACCAGGCCGGAATCGCATAGTACTTCTGCCGCACGCCGGCCAGCACTCCCGACCGGTAGGCCGCGTAGTCGAAGCCCTCGCCCCTGACGCGCCAGAAGCGGGCGCCGCGAACCTCGAAGCTGTCGACAGCGACACTGCGGAAGTATTTCCGGTAATCGTCGGGATTTGGCTCGGACTTTCTAAGGACCAGAAAGTTGCGACCGGCCAGGGCGCGGAAGTCGGTAAGCAGGTCGTCATGGCGCGCGTGGCTCGACGCCTCGCCGAAGACTACGACGTACTGCCGCAGGTTGTAGCCCAGCGTGACGGCATTGGAATAGCCATCCATGGCCAGCACCCAATCCTTCCGATAGGTTTCGAGTTCGCGTCCGATCGCCCGATGCTCGAAACTCAGCACGATCCCGTCGTAGAGCCGGGTTTTCTGCCAGGCTTCCAGCGGAATGCGCGAGATGACCAGGATGGCGGCGATATGCAGGGTGGCGAAGCCGGCGAAAAACAGGCCAAGTTTCTGCAGCGTGGAAGGCTTGAGGCGCAGCGTCAGCCAGATCAGGGTGAAGGGCACGAAGGAGAGCAGCCAGTGCAGGCCGATCTGTTTGACCGCCGCCAGCAGGGCGAACAGCAGGAAGGGCAGCCAGGCCAGGGTGCCCAGTCCGGCTAGCGGCGCGCTAGCTTCACGAAAGTCGGCGCCGGCGGGACGGCGATTCTTCCACGCCAGCCACAGCACCGGCGGGCCCAGCACGTAGATCAGGGTCACGGCATACAGCAGCGGCGTCTTCAGCGACCAGCCGGCATCGCCGTGGCGATTGACGAAGTTGAACATGAAGTTCGGCCAGCAATTTGCGCTGTTCCACCAGGCCATCAGCGCCAGCGCCGGCAGGGTGCAGGCGTAGGCGATCGCCAGCCCGCCGAAGGCGCCGCGGCTGCGCCGGCGCAGCACATCCACCAGATAGGCGAAACCGAGGATCGCGGCGAAATACTTGGAGAGCACCGCGCCCGCCAGCAGCAGGCCGGCGACGAGATACCAGCGCGGGCTGTCGTCCTTCGCGGCACGGATCCATGCCAAACCCGAAAGCACGCTGAAATAGACCAACGGCGTGTCGGTGGTGATGAAGACGTTCCAGACATTGACCGGCGCCAGCAGGACCAGGGTCGCGGCCCACAGGCGGCGCTGTTCGCCGACACCGGTCGCCAGCTTCGGCAAAGCCCAAAACACTGCCAGCGCCAGCAGTGCCGGCTGCAGGATCACCGGCGTGCGCAGCCACCATTCGGCCTTGCTGACCAGCGAAAGCGCGGCGAGCCACCAGCCGATCATCGGCGGATGGTCGTAGAAGCCCCAGTCGGGCAGCCAGCCCCACCAGATGAAATAGGCCTCGTCGCCGGTGATGGGAAAGGCCGCCGCCAGCCAGAAGCGGAAGGCCAGCGTAAGGACCAGCAGCGCGGCGAACAGGCGGCCGGTCATGATGCGACGTTATTTGTCCGCGAGCGCAATCCGACGGGCCTTGACCGCGTCGGCAAGTATGTCCAGCGTCGCCAGCGTGTCCTCCCAACCGATGCAGGCGTCGGTCACCGATACGCCGTAGGCGAGAGGCGTGCCCGGTTTGAGGTCCTGGCGGCCCTCGTTGAGGTGGGACTCGACCATGACGCCGAAGATGCGGTCCTCGCCCGCCGCCAGTTGCGCGCCGACATCGCGCGCGACGTCGATCTGGCGCTTGAACTGCTTGCTGCTGTTGGCGTGGGAGAAATCGATCATGACGCGCGCCGCCAGCCCGGACTTGCCCAGTTCGGTGCAGGCCGCATCGACCGCCGCCGCTTCGTAGTTGGGCCCCTTGCCGCCGCGGAGGATGACGTGGCAGTCCTCGTTGCCGTTGGTCGAGACGATGGCGGAATGGCCGGCCTTGGTCACCGAGAGAAAATGGTGCGGGCTGGCCGCGGCCTTGATCGCATCGACGGCGATGCGGATGTTGCCGTCGGTGCCGTTCTTGAAGCCGACCGGGCAGGACAGGCCCGAGGCCAGCTCGCGATGTACCTGAGACTCGGTGGTCCGCGCGCCGATCGCGCCCCAGCTGATGAGGTCGGCGGTGTATTGCGGCGTGATGGTGTCGAGGAACTCGGTGCCGCAGGGCAGGCCCAGTTCGTTGATCTCCCACAACAGCTTGCGCGCCAGGCGCAGGCCTTCGTTGATCTTGAAGCTGCCGTCCATGCGCGGATCGTTGATCAGGCCCTTCCAGCCCACCGTGGTGCGCGGTTTCTCGAAGTACACCCGCATCACGATGAGCAGGTCCTCCGCCAGGCGATCCTTCTCCTGCCTGAGCCGCCGCGCATATTCCATCGCCGCGTCGTAATCGTGGATCGAACAGGGCCCGACCACGACGACCAGCCGCCCATCGGCGCCATGCAGGACGCGATGCAATGCCTGGCGTGCCTCATAGGTGGTTTCCGCCGCGGCATCCGTGGTGGGAAACTCGCGCAGGATGTGGCCGGGCGGCGAGAGTTCCTTGATTTCGCGGATGCGGACATCGTCGGTAATGTGTTTCATGCTTCGATCCAGTGGCGGTCAAAGGCGTGATTCTACCGGGGCGGCGCCGCCGACAGGCCGGACGAAACCGCGCTTTGCGGTTTTCCGCAGTTCCCATCCCGGCAGCCATGGCGTAAAGTCACCAGGCAATCCAAAAACCAAGGGGGAATCATGTTCCAGGTTCGAATTCACGGCCGGGGCGGTCAGGGCGTCGTCACGGCGGCCGAGATGCTGTCCATTGCGGCTTTCGAGGAGGGCCGCCACGCGCAGGCCTTCCCCAGTTTCGGTTCCGAGCGCACCGGCGCGCCGGTGGTGGCCTTCTGCCGCATCGCCGACAAGGAGATCCGCCTGCGCGAGCCGATCATGGAGCCCGACGCGATCATCATCCAGGACCCGACCCTGCTGCACCAGGTCGATGTCTTCGCCGGCCTGAAGAAGGACGGCTACATCCTGATCAACACCACCAAGACCTTCGAGCAACTGGGCCTCGGCGACTTCGTCCGCGACTGGCACCCCGAGCGCCTGTGCACCGTTGCCGCGACCGACCTGAGCATCAAGCATGTCGGCCGCCCGGTGCCCAACGTGCCCCTGCTGGGCGGCTTTGCGGCGGTGTCCGGGATCATCAAGCTCGAATCGGTGGCCATGGCGATCCGCGACAAGTTCTCGGGCAAGGTCGCCGAGGGCAACATTGCCGCCGCCACCGAGGCCTACAACATCGTGGTTGCGGAAATGAAGGAGGCCTTGACCCATCATGCTTAAGCAATGCGAAGGTTCCCATGCGGTGGCCGAGGCCGTCGCCCTGTGCCGGCCGGAAGTGATCTGCGCCTACCCGATTTCGCCGCAGACCCACATCGTCGAAGGCATCGGCGAGATGGTCAAATCCGGCGAGTTGAAGGACTGCGAGTTCATCAACGTCGAATCCGAATTCGCCGCCATGTCGGTGGCCATCGGCTCCTCCGCCACCGGCGCCCGCACCTACACCGCCACCGCCTCGCAGGGCCTGCTCTACATGGTCGAGGCGGTCTATAACGCTTCCGGCCTCGGCCTGCCCATCGTCATGACCGTGGCCAACCGCGCCATCGGCGCCCCGATCAACATCTGGAACGACCATTCCGATTCGCTCTCGCAGCGCGACTGCGGCTGGATCCAACTGTTCGCCGAGACCAACCAGGAAGCGCTCGACCTGCACATCCAGGCCTTCAAGCTGGCCGAAGAACTCTCGCTGCCGGTGATGGTGTGCATGGACGGCTTCATCCTGACCCACGCCTACGAGCGGGTCGACATGCCGACGCAGGAACAGGTCGATGCCTTCCTGCCGCCCTACGAGCCGCGCCAGGTGCTGGACGTCAACGAACCGGTGTCGATCGGCGCCATGGTCGGCCCCGAGGCCTTCATGGAAGTGCGCTACCTGGCCCACGCCAAGCAGATGCAGGCGCTGGAACTGATCCCGCAACTGGCGCAGGAATTCAAGGCCGTGTTCGGCCGCGAGAGTGGCGGCCTGGTCCGCACCTACCGCGCCGAGGATGCCGAGACCATCGTCATCGCCATGGGCTCGGTGCTGGGCACCATCAAGGACACGGTCGACGAGATGCGCGAGGCGGGGCACAGGATCGGCGTGCTCGGCATCACCAGCTTCCGTCCCTTCCCGCTGGCCGAAGTCGCCTCGGCGCTGAAGAACTGCAAGCGCTTCCTGGTACTGGAAAAGAGCCTCGCCGTCGGCATCGGCGGCATCGTCGCCACCAACGTGCGCATGGCCGTCACCGGCATGGGCCTCAAGGGCTACACCGTGGTCGCCGGCCTCGGCGGCCGCGCCATCACCATGAAGTCGCTGACCGGGCTGTTCGAGAAGGCCGGGCGCGACGAGCTCGAACCCGTGACCTTCCTCGACCTCGACTGGAAGGTGGTGAACAAGCAGCTCGAACGCGAACGCGAAAAGCGGCGCACGGGCCCGGCGGCGGAAGCCATGCTGCGCGATGTCGGCGCTGTCGCTGCACGCAACTATTGATCGGGAGGAATCATGTCCGCACTCCAGACCGTCAAGTTCTACCAGACCGGCACCTTCACCGTCGGTAACCGCCTGCTCGCGCCGGAAGATCGCAGCGTGCAGGCCAACATGCAGCGCACCAACTCGTTGAATTCCGGCCACCGCGCCTGCCAGGGCTGTGGCGAAGCGCTGGGCGCGCGCTACGCGATCGACGCGGCGATGAACGCCACCAACCGCCAGCTGATCGCGGCCAACGCCACCGGCTGCCTCGAAGTGTTTTCCACGCCCTACCCCGAGACCTCCTGGCAGATTCCGTGGATCCACTCGCTGTTCGGCAACACGGCGGCGGTTGCCACCGGCATTGCCGCCGCAATCAAGGTCAAGAAGCAGAAGGGCCATGGCCAGGACGTGCGCGTGGTGGCCCAGGGCGGCGACGGCGGCACCACCGACATCGGCTTCGGCTGCCTGTCCGGCATGTTCGAGCGCAACGACGACGTGCTCTACATCTGCTACGACAACGGCGGCTACATGAACACCGGCGTGCAGCGCAGTTCGGCCACGCCCTCGGCGGCACGCACGGCGACCACCATGCCGCTGGGCCCCGAGCCGGGCAATCCCTTCGGCCAGGGCAAGTTCGTCCCGGCGATCGCCATGGCGCACGAGATCCCCTACGTCGCCACCGCCACCGTGGCCGACCTGCGCGACCTGGAAAACAAGGTCACCAAGGCCATGGGCATCCGCGGCGCGCGCTACATCCACATCCTGGTGCCCTGCCCGCTGGGCTGGGGCACGGCCTCGCAGGACACCATCAAGATGGCGCGCCTGGCCAAGGAGACCGGCATCTTCCCGGTATTCGAAGCCGAGTACGGAGAACTAAAGTCGGCGCTGGCGATACGGCGACCATTGCCGGTGGAGGACTACCTCAAGCCGCAAAAGCGCTTTGCCCACCTGTTCGGCAAAAACCCTGCCGTCGACACCATCGCCCGCATCCAGGCGCAGGCGGACAAGAACATCCGCAGATATGGACTGCTTGCCAAGGAGGCCGTGTGATGGACAAGCCCTTTGCAATAACGCTGAACCCCGGCTCCTCGCTGGCCAACCACACCGGCTCCTGGCGCACCGCGCGCCCGGTCTATCTCGACCGCCTGCCGCCGTGCAACAACCAGTGCCCCGCCGGCGAAGACATCCAGGGCTGGCTGTTCCACGCCGAATCCGGCAACTACGAAGCCGCCTGGCGGCATCTCACGCGCGACAACCCCTTCGCCGCGATCATGGGCCGCGTCTGTTACCACACCTGCGAATCCGCCTGCAATCGCGGCAAGATCGACGAGGCCGTCGGCATCAACTCGGTGGAACGCTTCCTCGGCGACGAGGCGATCAAGCGCGGCTGGAAGTTCGCCGCGCCCGCAAGGAATCCGGCAAGAAGGTGCTGATCGTCGGCGCCGGCCCCTCGGGCATGTCGGCCGCCTACCACCTGCGCAAGCTGGGCCATGCCGTCACCGTGATGGACGCCGGCCCCTACATGGGCGGCATGATGCGCTTCGGCATCCCCAAGTACCGCCTGCCGCGCGAAGTGCTCGACGCCGAAATGCAGCGCATCGCCGACATGGGCGTCACGGTGAAGCTCAACAGCAAGGTGGACAACATCCTCGACACCATGAAAAGCGGCGGCTTCGACGCCGCCTTCCTCGCCGTCGGCGCCCACATCGGCAAGCGGGCCATGATCCCCTCCGGCGACGCGGCCAAGATCGTCGACGCGATCTCGGTATTGCGCAGCATGGAAGGCGAAGACAAGCCCATGCTCGGCCGCCGCGTGGTGGTCTATGGCGGCGGCAACACGGCGATCGACGTCGCGCGCTCGGTCAAGCGCATGGGCGCCGAGCCGATCATCGTCTACCGCCGCACCCGCGACAAGGCGCCGGCCCACGATTTCGAGATCGAGGAAGCGCTGCAGGAAGGCGTCATGGTCAAGTGGCTGTCGACCATCAAGCAGGCCGGTGACAAAGAAATCACCATCGAGAAGATGGCGCTCGACGACAAGGGCTTCCCGCAGCCCACCGGCGAATTCGAAACCCTCGAAGCCGATTCCGTGGTGCTGGCGCTGGGCCAGGACGTCGACCTCGGCCTGCTCAACGGCGTGCCCGGGGCTCGAAGTGACGAAGGACGGCGTGGTCAAGGTCGGCACGGATCTCATGACGGGGCACGCGGGCATCTTCGCCGGCGGCGACATGGTTCCGGCCGAACGCAACGTCACCGTTGCCGTCGGCCATGGCAAGAAGGCAGCGCGCAACATTGACGCATGGCTGCGCGGCGAGACTTACGCGCCCGCGCCCAAGCACGAAGTCGCGCAGTTCGAAAAGCTCAATCCCTGGTACTACGCCGACGCACCGAAGACCGTGCGCCCGATGCTCGACATCATCCGCCGCCAATCGACCTTCGAGGAAGTGCAGGGCGGACTGGACGAAAGCACCGCGCTGTTCGAGGCGCGGCGCTGCCTCAGTTGCGGCAACTGCTTCGAGTGCGACAACTGCTACGGCGTCTGCCCCGACAACGCCGTAATCAAGCTCGGCCCCGGCAAGCGCTTCCAGTTCAACTACGACTACTGCAAAGGCTGCGGCATGTGCGTCGCCGAATGCCCCTGTGGCGCGATCAAGATGGAGGCGGAAGAAATCTAGGAAAGTCGGCGCCGGCGCTACGGCGCCGACTAGTTCCAGCCGCCCCCGCCCTTCTGCTCGAAGCGCTCGCGGTCGCGGCTGAAGAGTTCTTCGAGTTCCTCGCGGCCGGCCCTGGCCACGGTCAGCATGCGGTTCTCGTCGTGGAAGTGCGGTACCAGGTCTTCCATGGCGCTGACATTGTGGCGACGGAAGACGTCGGCCATTTCCCGGGCGCGGAAGGCATCGACGCCCATTGCTTCGAGCACGTGGCGGCCGGCCTTGAGCGCGGCCTCGAAGGTTTCGCGCTCGATGATGTCGACGCCGCGCGCGCGCAGTTCGACGTAGTGGCGCACGTTGCGGGCGCGGGCGACGATGCGCAGGCCGGGGAAGTTGGCGCGCACGATGTCCACCAGGGCCAGGCTGTCGTCCACATCGTCGATCGCATTCACCAGCAAGCGCGCCTTGCCGGCGCCGGCGGCGGCAAGAAGATCGAGCCGCGTCGCGTCGCCGTAGAACACCTTGTAGCCGAACTTGCGCAGCATCTCGATCTGGTCGGGATCGTGGTCGAGCACCACCGCGCGCAGGCCGTTGGCGAACAGCAGGCGGCCGACGATCTGCCCGAAGCGGCCGAAGCCGGCGATCACGACGGCGCCGCCGGCATCCTCGTCGATGGTGTCGGCCTGGCGCTGTTGCCCGGCCTGGCGGTCGGCCAGCCGATCGCGGACCAGCAGCAGCAGCGGGGTGCAGGCCATCGACAGCGCCACGGCGATCGTCAAGAGGCCGCCGGTCTCGCGCTCGAGCAGGCCGGCGCCCTGTGCCGTGGCGAACACCACGAAGGCGAACTCGCCGCCCTGCGACAGCAGCAGCGCGAACAGCCAGCGCTGCCTCGGCGTGACGCCGATGAACCGCGCCAGCAGCCACAGCAGCAGGGTCTTGAGCGCGAGGAAGCCGCCCAGCAGCAGGGCGATGCTGCCCGGGCGCGCCAGCAGCAGGCCGAAGTCGATCGCCATGCCCACCGAGATGAAAAACAGCCCGAGCAGCAGGCCCTTGAATGGCTCGATGTCGGTTTCCAGCGCGTGGCGGTATTCGGAACTCGCCAGCAGCACGCCGGCGAGGAAGGCGCCCAGCGCCATCGAAAGGCCGACCAGCGACATGAGTTGCGAGATGCCCAGCACCAGCAGCAGGGCAAAGGCGGTGAATACCTCGCGAGTCTGGGCGGAGGCGATCAGCCGCAGCGCGGGACGCGTCAGGTAGCGCCCGACCACGATGATGCCGGCAATCGCCCCAACTGCCTTCAGCGCATCGAGCCCCGGCGTAGTGGTCGCCGCGGCGTGGGTGGCGAGCAGGGGAATCGCGGCCAGCAGCGGAATCGCCGCGATGTCCTGGAACAGCAGGATGGCGAAGGCGCTGCGCCCGATGGGCGCCGGCAGCAGGTTGCGCTCGGCCATGATCTGCACGGCGATGGCAGTCGAGGACAGGCTCAGGGCGAGGCCGGCGATGATCGCCAGCTTCCAGTCGAAGCCGAAGCCGGCGCCCGCCACCGCCAGCAGCACGCCGCAGGACGCCATCTGCAGGCTGCCGTTGCCGAACACCTCGCGCCGCATCGCCCACAGGCGCTTCGAGTCGAGTTCGAGGCCGATCAGGAACAGCATCAGGACCACGCCGAATTCGGAAAAATGCATGATCGATTCGACGTCGCTGACGAAGCCCAGGCCCCACGGCCCGATCAGCGTGCCGGCGATCAGGTAGCCGAGCACCGAGCCGAGCCCCAGTCGCCTGGCCAGCGGCACACAAAGCACCGCCGCCGCGAGATAGATCAGCGCATCGCGCATCATGGCGAATGACCCGCCCGGTCATCACGGGCGGCGAGCCAGCCCTGCAGGCGCTCGCGCAATCGAGCTGCATGCGCCGCGAGTTCCGCCTCGCCGATTTCGTGGGCGCCGTGCACGATGAAGGGCTCCAGCCAGTTCATGCGGCAAAAGCGCGCGGTCTCCTCGATCGGCCGCGCGAAGTCGCCGAACGGCCGTTCATGGATTCCCGTCGCGGCGTAGGCTTCGAGCGTGCCGCCGGTGCTCGCCACCCAGAGGCAGTCCTTGCCGCTCAGCGCGGCGCTGCCGTCGCCATAGGCCCAGCCATAGGCGAAGACCTTGTCGAACCAGTGCTTGAGCAGCCCCGGCACGCTGTACCAGTACACCGGATGCATCCATACCACCAGTTCGGCGCGCGCCAGTGCCGCCTGTTCCGCGACGACGTCGATGTCGAAATCCGGATAGCGGTCGTAAAGCGAACAAACCTCGACCTCCGGCAGGTCGCGCAACGCGTCCACAAGCGCACGGTTGGCGCGTGACTGCGAAGGATAGGGATGGGCAAGGACGACGTAGATCATGGCGCGGCCAAGATACACCAGGAATCACGGGCTGATGCCGCAGCCGCCGGGCAATGAGTCAGCGCAGGCACCCAGGCACGCGGTTGCACGGTTCAAGAAGCTCGATTCCCGGCACGACGCCGTCGTACTGAAAACCATGGGCCCGATGCACGCCGTCAACTGATCAATCCGCGGTGCCGTTGCACAAGAAAGATCGGCGCCGGCGCCACTCAGACATGAAGCGGAAGATTGGCACGGTAGGCCAGAAGGTACTGGTCCATGGCGCCAGGATTGCTTCGGCGACCGTCGATGACTTCCATCAAGTGCCGAACCTGCTTCGCGAGGAAAACAGGCCTCCTGGGCGACAGTGCCTGCCGAAACAAGTATCCCTGCGCGGGGCTTCACCGGCCAACGCCACCCCCACATCGAGCCGCTGGCGGCAGTTTGCTAGAACCCGGCGACCTCGCGTATCCACTTGATCACGCCGGGTGCGGCGGCCCCGGGAGCGTTTCTGTGGTCCGAGTCGGGCTCATGCAGGCGCGTCAGGGGATTGGGAGGAAGGGCGCCGAAATTTGCCTGCCGCATTTTTACCAAACCAGGATAGTCGCGCGTCGGCGACACATAAAGCACGGGCACGCCGGCCGGCACTCGGCCGAAAACGCGCGAGGTCAGCACACCGTCGGGATCGAACCAGCTGAGGTAGATCGCGGCCGAAGTCCGTACGCCGCTGGTGCCGCGCGATCCCTCGTAGTCGGCGAAATCCGCGACGACCCGGCCCTGGCCATCCGCCACCATGCGCCTCGCCTCGGCAACATGGCGACCAAGCGTCTTCAGATACACCGGTACATCGACCTGACCACCGGGCGCGATTGCCGCGATGCCATCCACCCGGTGAAGTCCGCCATAGAGCAATGCGAAGATTCCGCCCTGGCTGTGTCCTGCAACAAAAACCTGCCGGGCACCCCGCTGCCGCAGTCCGTCCAATGCCCGCGTCACCTCGCCGACGCCAGCATTCAAGTCGACGTCGTAATTGCGCGCTCCGGACCACGGCATCTCGATGCTGGCGACAAGGAAGCCTTCCTGCTCCAGGGCCTTCGCCAACACATCGACCAGGCTTTCCGGACGTCCGCCCTTGCCATGCATGACGACGACGCCGATTTCCTGCGCTGCCGGCGCAGCGCGCGACGGTTCCGGCATAAGCAGCATGGAAGCCAGCACCAGTACCAGCACGTCGAGTCGCAGCATCCGCATGATCCTTCCTTTCCTCGAATCCCGTTTTGCCACCGCAATCGCGCCATAGCGCCAGCCACGCCCGCAATCATATATCGCCGCGGATCGCCCGAAGCGCGGGCATGCACTAGAATCCGTGGCCCGGCGCGAGCGGTTTAAAGATGCCGCGCAACGCGCTCGGCGCCCAGCAATACCCGTATCGTTGAGGAGACAACGTGAAATTCGGACAGTGCGGTTTTATCAGCTTCGGCGCGATGACGCTCATCATCGGTGGCATGGCCCTGGCCGGCCTGCTGGTCTATGGCTGGATCACGGGACAGGAATTGCCCATCGGTCCGGCCATTGCCGTGGCCCTGGTCAACATTATTGCCGCTGTGAAACTGGCCCTCGATTCGCGCAAGGTACGCCAGGCGCCTCCCCCCGCGCCGGAAGCTGCGGCACGGGCGGCGTCGCGGGCATCCGGCAGCAAGGCACGGGGCAGCAAGTGAGGTTCCAGCGTCGCATCCGGCAACCCGCATGCGAGGGCACGATCGCGCTGCTGCTGATCTCGACGCTGGCTGGCTGCGAGGGTGGCGAACGCACCGACCCCTACGCGCTGATGGAAGGCGAGGCGATCTACAAGGCCGAATGCGCCTCCTGCCACGGGGCAAAACTGGAAGGCCAGCCGGACTGGCGCATCCGGCGCGCTGATGGCAGGTTGCCAGCGCCGCCCCACGATGCCGGCGGACATACCTGGCATCACCCGCGCGAGAAGCTGGCGAGCATCGTCAAGCTCGGCATGGTCCCACCCAACGCGCCGCCGGGCTACGCCTCGGACATGCCGGCCTTCGCCGGCAAGCTGAGCGACAAGCAGATAGACAACGTGCTTGCCTACATCGAGAGCCGCTGGCCACCGGAGGTGCTTGCCCAGCGTGCGGAACGGCTGAAAAGATAGCAGACCGCAACAAGCAGGCAGGATGGGATTCAGCTTGGCGCAGCGAACGCGGCGGTAGCGGCATGGCGTGCCCGCAACTGGCCGCAGGCGCCCGCGATCTCCTGCCCCGCCGACTGGCGCAGCTTGGCAAGTATGCCTTTGCGGTAGAGCTGCAGCGTCAGCGCCTGACAGCGCTCCAGCGATGGGCGGCAGTAAGCTTCCCCGCCACCCCGCCCTCGACCGGATTGAAGGGAATGAAGTTCATCACCGCGTACTTGCCTTGCAGCAGGCGCACGATGCCGTCGAGTTCATCGTCGCCATCATTGATGCCGGCCAGCAGCGTCCACTGGTACTGGATCGGATAGCCGGTGGCGCGCGCATAGCGCCTCGCCGAGTTCCACCAGTTCGGCCGGATCGATCGGCTGCGCCTTCGGCAGCAACTGCGCGCGCAGCTCGGCGCGCGTGGTGTGCAGCGACAGCGCCAATGCGGGCTTGACCCGCGCGCCGGGAAGCCGCTCGAACACGCGGCGGTCGCCGACAGTGGAGAACACCAGGTTCTTGTGGCCGATGCCGCCTTCCGTGCCCAATAGTTCGATGGCGTCGAGCACGGCGTCCATGTTGTGCGCCGGCTCGCCCATGCCCATGAAGACGACCTTGGCCACCTTGCGCCGCCGGCGCGCCAGCACCACCTGGGCCACGATCTCGGCACTGCCGAGCTGACGCAGCAGGCCGTCGCGACCCGTCATGCAAAACCTGCAGCCAACCGCGCAGCCGACCTGGCTCGACACGCAAAGCCCGTCCTTCGGCAGCAGCACGCTTTCCACCGTCTGGCCGTCGGCCAGTTGCAGCAGCAGGCGCGACGAAGCATCGGTTCCTTCGTGTTCCGACTGAATCCGCAACAGGGCCGCCAATTCCGCATCCAGCAGGGGCAGCGCGGCGCGCAGCGCGTTGGGAAAATAGTTTTCCGCGGCAACCGGGCCGCTGTCCAGCGCCAACCCCTGCGTCCAGGCGCGCAGCACGCGCCCCTCGTGGCAGGGCTTGGCGCCATTGCGGCGCAGGAAATGGCGTATGTGTTCGATATGCATGGGCAGGCCGGATGCTAGCACCGCAGCCGGCGGGCGCTTCCTCCGCTTGCCGCTGGGACCTTTCACCCACGCAAATCGGAGGCTATATTTCGTGCAGGGCCCTCTGGTTTGACCCTGGTCAGTTCATGCGCATTGCCGCGGGTGGATACTTGGCGCAATGCCATTTCTCTGATGCCAGGGCCGGTGGATTCGCATCCGTGGCGGACGGATTCCGTCGCTACCCGATTCACAAGGAGGATCGATCATGGGCACGCAGGAAAGCATGACCAAGGTAACGCTGCTGACGGACGCCTACCGGATTACGGGCTACGTCGATCTGGTGCCTGGGGCGCGCGTCACCGATTTCATGCAGGAGGCAAAGCAATTTGTCGCCGTCATGGATGCCGAGGTATACGAGGTCCAGCCTGCCGGGCGTCAGGTGCTCGTCGCACCCTTCATCGACGTGAATCGCGACCGCATCGAGATCATCACGCCGGCCTGAGCTCGGCGCAAATCCGGCGCCGACCCGAAAGTCGGCGCCGGCGACACGGTACCGACTTACTTCAAACGCAGCCGGTCGGCTTCGGCATGCCGGCGTAGCGCGCCGCCTGTTTGGCGGGGCCGTAGGGGAACAGGTCGAACAGATATTTCTTGTCGCCGTACTCCTCGCCCAGCGCGCCGCCGATCAGCTTGGACATGACGCGCAGGTTGGGTGCGGTGCCGTTTTCCGCGTAGTACTCGCGGATCCAGCGCACGACTTTCCAGTGCTCGTCGGCGAGATCGAGCTGGTCGCGCTCGGCGAGGCATTTCGCCACGTCCTCGGTCCAGTCGTCCAGGGTCGCCAGATAGCCTTCGGCGTCGGTTTCTATTTCGCGTCCATTTACGTTGATCATGATTTTCTCTCTGTCGGGGTTAGGGGATATTACTTGAGTATTTTTGTCGGATTATAGGATCTGAACGGATTTTCGGCATAGAGTTATTTGCGCCGGCCATCGCCCTCGTTTATGCGCCGGGGGGCCGATCTGCAGTTCGGCATGCCTCAGGGGCAACGCCCCTATGGACGCAAGGGGCGCAAATCCGGATAATTCGATCGAATCCGTTTGATGCTGACCTGCGGTCCGTGGGCACCCCCGGCGCAGGTCAATTTTTTCCCTTGTCCGAGAGAACATCATGGCCGCAGTAATGCCCGCTTCCGCCGCCAGCCGGCTCCTCCTTTCCGGCAACGAAGCCGTCGCGCGCGGCGTCTGGGAATCCGGGGTGCGCGTCGCCGCCGCCTATCCCGGCACCCCGGCGACCGAGATCATCGAATCGCTGGCGCGCTATCCCGACCTCTACGCCGAATGGTCGGTCAACGAAAAAGTCTCGATGGAAGTCGCGCTGGGCGCCTCGATGACCGGCGCGCGGGCCTTTTGCGCCATGAAGCATGTCGGCATGAACGTCGCCAGCGACTGCCTGATGACCATGACCATCACCGGCGCCTATGGCGGCCTGGTGATCGCCGTGGCCGACGACGTCGGCATGTCGTCCTCGCAAAACGAACAGGATTCGCGCTTCTGGGGCCGCTTCGCCCACATCCCGGTGCTGGAGCCGGCCGATTCCCAGGAAGCCTACGAGATGACGAAGTTCGCCTTCGGCTTCTCCGAGCAATACGAAACGCCGGTGCTGCTGCGCCTGACCACGCGCATCTGCCACGTCAAGGGCCTGGTCGTCGTCGGCGAGCGCGAAGCCCACGAACCGGCCGGCTTCAAGAAGAATCCCGAACGCTGGGTGATGGTGCCGGCCCACGCCAAAGTGCGCATCCCCAGCCTGTTCAAGCGCGACGATACGCTGCGTGAGGTATCCGAAACCACGCCGCTCAACGTGCTCGAAGCCGGCAAGGATCGCAGCGTCGGCTTCGTGACCTCCGGCCCGGCCTACATGCACGTCAAGGAAGCCTTCCCCGATGCGCCGGTGCTGAAGCTGGGCCTCTCCTACCCGTGGCCGCCGGAGAAAGTCCGCGAACTGGCCGCAATGTGCGACAGGCTGGTGGTGGTCGAGGAAACCGAGAAACTGCTGGAAACCGAAATCAAGGCCGCCGGCATTACCTGCCACGGCAAGGATTTCCTGCCCAGTATCGGCGAGCTTTCGCCCCAGGTGCTGACGCCCGCCGTCGATCGCCTCCTCGGCAAGCCGGTGCCGCCGCCCGCGCCCGCCGCCGCGCCGCCCAAGGTCTTCCCGCGGCCGCCGACGCTGTGCGCCTCCTGCCCGCACATGGGCATGTACTACACGCTGTCGCAGATCAAGAACATCATCGTCACCGGCGACATCGGCTGCTACACACTGGGCGCCGGCCATCCGTGGAACGCGCTGGACACCACGATCTGCATGGGCGCGACGATGGGCGTGGCACTGGGCATCGACAAGGGCCGCGGCGCCGTCGACAAAAACAAGCGGATACTGGCCGTGATCGGCGATTCGACCTTCATGCACATGGGCATGCAGGGCCTGCTCGACATCACCTACAACCACGGCAACGTCACCGTCCTGCTGCTGGACAACAACACCACCGGCATGACCGGCGGCCAGGCCACGCCGGCTTCGGGCAAGGACATCCACGGCAAGGAAGCGCCGAAGGTCGACCTGTTCAAGATCGTCGAAGCGCTGGGCGTGCCCAACGAACGCATCAAGCTGGTCGATCCCTATGAACTGCCGACGCTGTTCAAGACCGTGCGCGAGGAGATCAAGATCGAAGGCCCCTCGGTCATCATCGCGCGCCGCCCCTGCGTGCTGATCGACGACTTCAAGCCCTTCCGCCCCTACCTGGTAGAGGAAGACAAGTGCACCGGCTGCGGCAACTGCGTCGAAGTCGGCTGCCCGGCAATCCACGTCACGCACCGCGACAAGGTGATCAAGCCCTCGGGCAAGGAAGTCGAGCTGGCCTTCGTCACCATCGACAGCCAGGCCTGCACCGGCTGTGGCCTCTGCGTGCAGCCCTGCGCGCCGGACGCGATCCAGCACGTGCCGCGGCGCGACATCCCGATCCACATCGTCAAGACCTCAGGGCAGCCGCGTCGCCGGGGGGGGGGCGGAGGCCCGGGGGGGGCGCGGAGGGGCGCCGGCGCCACCCCCGGGGGGGGGGGGGGGAGGGGGAATGAGCCAGAACGAGATCACCAACATCCTCGTCTGCGGCATCGGCGGCCAGGGCGTCATGACGGCGGCCGAGATCCTCGCCGAGGCGGCCATGACCGAAGGCCACGACGTCAAGAAAACCGAAGTTGCCGGCATGGCCCAGCGCGGCGGCGTGGTTACTTCACACCTGCGCTTTGGCCGCAAGGTGCTCTCGCCGCAGATCGAGCCGGGTACGGTACAGGTGCTGCTCGGCTTCGAGGGCGCGGAGGCGCTACGCTGGTCGCACTACCTGAAGTCCGACGGTCTGGCGCTGGTCAACAACGCCAGGCTGGTGCCGCCCGTAGTCGAGCTCGGCCTCTTCGACTACCCGGAAGATCCAACGGGGCAGATGCGCGCTGCCGGCCACCGCGTGGTGTCCTTCGACGCCATGTCGATCGCGCGCGACCTCGGCGAGATTCGCCTCGGCAACACCGTGATGCTGGGCGCCATTGCCGACTACCTGCCCTTCGCCCCGGACGTGCTGCTGGCCTGCATCGACAAACGCTTCGCGCGCAAGGGCGAGAAGGTGGTCGAAGCCAATCGCCAGGCCTTCGCCGCCGGGCGCGACGCCGGGCCAAGCACCCGCGCCCCCCCCCCGGCCGGGCCCCCCCGCGTTCATGACAGCGTGATAGCCGCCGAGAGCAACACGAAGGGCTGATCGCCCGCCTCCCATCCCTCACGGGAACCCGCACCCGAACTCCTAACTGAGACACGAATCATCGACGGCAACGCCCTTTCCGCCGAAGTCCGCGGCCAACTCGCCGCACGCGCCGCCGCCCTGACCGCCAAGGGCGTCACGCCCTGCCTCGCCGTGATCCTGGTCGGCGAAGACCCGGCCTCGGCCGTCTATGTGCGCAACAAGGTCGCCGCCTGCGAGAAGGCCGGCATGCGCTCGCTGCGCGATGTCTATGCGCCCGACGTCGATCCTGCCGTGGTGTTCAAGCGCATCGCCGAACTCAACGCCGACCCGACCGTGCATGGCATCCTGGTGCAGTTGCCGCTGCCCAAGCACTTCGATTCCGAGGCCGTACTCGAGTCGATCTCACCAGAAAAAGATGTCGACGGCTTCCATGCCGAAAACGTCGGCGCGCTGATGCAGGGCAATCCGCGCTTCATCCCCTGCACGCCCTACGGCGTCATGAAGATGCTGGAAAGCGCGAACGTTCCGCTCAAGGGCGCCGAAGTCGTCATCGTCGGCCGCAGCAACATCGTCGGCAAGCCGATGGCCATGCTGCTGCTGGCGCAGAGCTGCACGGTCACCATCTGCCATTCGCAGTCGAAGGACCTCGCCTTCCACACCCGCCGCGCCGACATCCTGGTGGCCGCCGTCGGCCGCGCGAAGATGATCACCGGCGACATGATCAAGCCCGGCGCCACGGTGATCGACGTCGGCATCAACCGCACCCCCGAGGGCAAGCTCTGCGGCGACGTCGATTTCGAAACCGCGAAGGAAGTTGCCGGCGCCATCACCCCGGTGCCCGGCGGCGTCGGGCCGATGACCATCACCATGCTGCTGGCCAATACGCTGGAAGCCGCCGAGAGGTGCGTGAAATGAAACCACTGGTCGGCATCGTGATGGGCTCGGATTCGGACTGGCCGGTGATGCAGGCCGCCGCCGCGATGCTCAAGGAATTCGGCGTGCCCTACGAGGCGCGTGTGGTCTCCGCGCACCGCACGCCCGACCTGCTGTTCGACTACGCCGCGATGGCCCAGGAACGCGACCTGCGCGCCATCATCGCCGGCGCCGGCGGCGCGGCCCACCTGCCCGGCATGCTGGCGGCCAAGACCATCGTGCCGGTCCTCGGCGTGCCGGTGCCGTCGAAGCACCTCAATGGCCTCGACTCGCTGCTCTCCATCGTGCAGATGCCGAAAGGCGTGCCGGTCGCCACCTTCGCCATCGGCGAAGCCGGCGCGGCCAACGCGGCGCTGACCGCGATCGCCATCATCGCCACAGCCAACGACGACTATGGCCGCGCGCTGGTGCTGAAACTGGAAGCCTTCCGCAGTCGCCAGAGCGAAAAAGTCATGGCGATGAAACTGCCGACCGACTGATGGATATCGCGCCGATCCGGGAATTCTTCACCGGACTGCAGGACCGCATCATCACCGAGCTGGAGGCCATGGAGGGAGCGGCCTTCCTTCGCGACGCCTGGGACCGGCCGCAAGGCGGCGGTGGAATTTCCCGTTTGATCGAGGACGGCGGGCTGTTCGAGCGCGGCGGGGTCAATTTCTCCCACGTCCTGGGCGAGCAGATGCCCGCCTCGGCCACCGCACACAGGCCAGAACTCGCCGGGCGGCGCTGGGAGGCGATGGGCGTTTCGCTGGTGCTGCATCCGCGCAATCCCTATTGCCCCACCGCGCACATGAACGTGCGCTTCTTCGTCGCCTATCCCAAGGCGGAAGCCGACAGCCCGATCTGGTGGTTCGGCGGCGGCATGGACCTCACGCCCTATTACGGCTTCGCCGAGGATGCGACGCACTTCCACCGCACCTGCCGCGATGCGCTGGCGCCCTTCGGCAACGACGTCCATGCGCGCTACAAGAAATGGTGCGACGACTACTTCTTCCTCAAGCATCGCAATGAAGCGCGCGGTGTCGGCGGCATCTTCTTCGACGATCTCAACGAGGGCGGCATGGGCGGCGAGACGCCCTTCCAGCGTTGCTTCGCCCTGACCCGGGCGGTCGGCGACAGCTTCACCCATGCCTACCTGCCCGTCATCGCGCGGCGTCGCGACACCGCCTACGGCGAACGCGAACGCGATTTCCAGGCCTACCGGCGCGGACGCTACGTCGAGTTCAACCTGGTCTGGGACCGCGGCACCCTGTTCGGCCTGCAGTCCGGCGGCCGCACCGAATCGATCCTGATGTCGCTGCCGCCCATCGTCAAGTGGCGCTACAGCTGGCAACCGGAAGCCGGCAGCGCCGAAGCCAGGCTCTACAGCGACTTCCTGCCACCGCGCGACTGGCTCTGACGCCACTCCCGCACTAAGCCAGCAGCGACTTGAGGATGCGCGCCAGCGCCGCCAGCGCGGCGTCGGGCGTCGGATCGAACTGGGCGCGGATGATCGCGCCATCGACCGCCAGCGCCACGGCGTCGGCCTGCTGCCGGCGCTGCCGCGATGCAGGCAGCAAAGCGGCGATCGCATCGGTCATGTCCTGCTTGTGGCGCCGCGTGATGTCGGCGACTTCGGGCAGCGATCCGGCGAGTTCGCCCATGCTGTTGATGAAGGCGCAGCCGCGAAAGCCTTCGCCGCGAAACCACTCCGCCAGCGACGGCACGATCGCCGCCGCAGCGCCGCCATGGCGCTGCAGCGCCTCGACGAACCATGCCATCCAGCGCCGGTGGCGATGGTCGAGGAAGGCGCGCACCAGGTCGTTCTTGCTCGGGAAATGGCGATAGAAGGTGGCCTTGGTGACGCCGGACTCGGCGATCACTCGGTCGATGCCGGTGGCGCGCACGCCGTCGCGATAGAACAGGTCGTGCGCGGTGAGCAGGATGCGCTGGCGCGCGGCGGAATCGCGGACGGGCGGCACGGGGCTGGCGATGGCAGTCATGGCCGCATTGTAGACAACTCTGTCTACCGGAGATAGACTTGCCGCAGTAGACAGAGTTGTCTACCCTGAACGCTTGCCTCTCACCCCACCCGGAGCCGACCATGGAAACCAAGCCGCCCCTGCCGCCATTCACTCCCGAAACCGCCGCGCAGAAGGTGCGCATGGCCGAGGACGCATGGAACACCCGCGACCCCGACCGCGTGGTGCTGGTCTATACCGAGGACACGCGCTGGCGCAACCGCTCCGAATTTCCGGTCGGGCGCGCCGAGGTGCGGCAATTCCTGGTGCGCAAGTGGGCGAAGGAACTCGACTACCGCCTGATCAAGGAACTCTGGGCCTGCGCCGGCAACCGCATCGCGGTGCGCTTCGCCTACGAGTGGCACGACGATTCCGGCCACTGGTACCGCTCCTACGGCAACGAGAACTGGGAGTTCAACGAGCAGGGCTTCATGATGCGCCGCTTCGCCAGCATCAACGACCTGCCGATCCGCGAAGCGGACCGCAAGTTCTTCTGGCCGCTGGGCCGTCGCCCTGACGACCATCCGGGCCTGAGCGCGCTGGACTTGTAACCAGCACCGGGCAAAAGTCGGCGCTGGCGGAACGGCGCTACGCCAGCAATGCGGCGGCGCGGTAGTGCCGTTCCGCCAGCGCCGACTCTTGCAATTGGTCGAGCAGCTGCGCCAGGTCGATGTGGGCCGCGCGCGTCGGGCGCACCGCGATCGAGGTTTCCAGGAAGCTGCGCGCCTTGCCCCACAGTTGCTGCTCGCGGCACAGGCGGCCGAGCGTCAGCAGCAGAGACTCGTCACGCGGATGCTGGTGCAGCCATTTTTCGGCATGGGCGATGCGCCCCAGCACGTCGCCGCCGCGGCAATCCGCGTAGGCCAGCACCAGCGTCGCATCCCAGTTTTCGTCGAGCGCATCCTCGATCACGCGCTGCGCTTCGCGGCAATCTCCCGCCGAGACCAGGGCGCGCGCCGCTTCGAGCGCCAGCGCCGGTTCGGCGCGATCGCCATCGTCGAGTTCGCGCCAGTAGCGCATCAATCCGGCCGGATCGTCGCGCAGGCTGCGCAGCGCTTCGCGCAGGGCGCGGCTGCGGATCGGCGCTGCCTGGTCGGCGGTCAGCGCCTGATGCTTTTCGAGCTGCCGCACCAGGCGCGCCACCTCGCGCCAGTTGCCCAACCCCTGCTCCGCGCGCAGGCTCAGGCGCAGCGCGGCAATGTGGCGGCCTTCACTCGCGGCGAACTGGCGCAGGGCGACACTGGCATCCTCGAAGCGCCTTTCCTCCAGGGCGAACTCGGCTTCGACCATCAGGCGTGCCGCCTGCAGGCCATCGCGATCGTGACCGCGCACGCGCTGTGCCCATTCCGCGCTGCGTGCGGTGTCGCGCAAGGCGTGCGCCGCGCGCCAGCCGGCCAGTGCCAGCATGCCCGCCGCCGCGTCGTCGCCGGCAGCCTTCTCGGCACAGCGCATGGCATGCCCGTAACGCCCCTCCTGAAGCAGGCGCCAGGCGTCGCGCAGCGCCTGCGTGGACCGCTCTTCGCGCCGCCGCCGGCGGAATTCGGCCACCGCGCGCGGCAGGCCGAGGGTATGGCTGACGGCGCGTGCCAGCAGGTGGATGACGAAGAAGCCGACCGCGCAAAGCAGCAGGAACAGGTTCAGCGAAATCTCGGCGCGCCAGGGCGGCAGCACCAGCAGCACGTAGCCTTCGTTGTAGCGTGCGGCAAGGGCAAGGCCGACCGCAAGCGCAGCAAGGATCAGCAGCCAGAACAGGGCACGCACCGCTTGCCTACCTGGCAGCCGCGCCGCCGCGACGTTCGCCGGCGAACTTGAGATTGCGCAGAGCCGCCAGGGTTTCGGCCAGGCCCGGCAGATCGAAGCCGACGTCGGTGGCGGCCAGCGTGGCAAGCGTCGATTGCGCCGCCTGGACCGGCTTCGCACGATTATCGAAATAGCGTTCAAGCTGCTCGCGCGCCTGTCGGATTTCCTCGCGGAACACCTTGCCATCGCGCTGCAGCAGCGCCAGCCGCGCATTGAGCAGGCGCAGCTTGAGGTTTTCGCGCAGGAAATAACTCTGGTTGGGTGCCAGAAGCGCGGGGTCGGCCTGGTCGATCCGCTCGATGCGCACCAGTTGGCGGAATTCCCGCCACAAGTCGGCGCCCAGCGCACGCCAGTAATCGACGCTGGCCGGCCGTGCGACGACGGGCGGCTTGGCGACGACGGGTTTGGGCCGTTGCTCGTAGGCAAGCGGCAGCGCATCGACGGCAGCGACCACGCTCTCTATCTTCAGCGAAAGGCCGCCGAAATTTGCACCGGGCGTTCCCTTGAGGCGCTCTATGTCACGGGCAATGAGTTTGCGAACCGGCAGGAACTGCGACTGCGCCGAGCGTGCCAGGCGCGACTCGGCGCCCTGCAGCGCAATCAGCGCGGCCTCGACATTGCCGGCGAACTGCAGCTGCTGCATGGCGATCACCACCGCCTGCTCGACCTCGACCAGCAGGCGTTCGTCGCGGGTGCTGGACAATTCCTGGTACATGGCTTCGAGCGCCACTGCCTGGCTCTGGGTTTCGGCAAGCCTGGCTTCGAGTACCGCGACCTTGGCCTGCAATGCGGCCTGCGCCTCCTGACCCTGCCGAGCCAGGGTGCGTCCTTCCCGGGCGACGGCATCGCCTTCGCCCAGGCGCCGGGCGAGTTCCTGCTGCAGGTCGCTGACCTGCATCCGGGTGTCGATCCATTGCGCGACGACGATGACAAGTGCAACTGCCGCCACGCGCAGCGCGGGATGGCGCAGGGCTTGTCGCCAGCCGCCGGTCGCCGCGGCCTGATCCGGAATGGGGCCCGGGCCTGGAGCAGGAGCCGGCGCGGCCGCCTGCTCAGTTTGGTTCGGAGTTTCCATGGGATGCGAAGTATTGCACGAGTCCATTCATTAAGCCGTCATCGCCCGGACCGGTTGGGATCACCCGCGTCAGGCCGAGCGCCTGCGCCTGTTCGGCGATGCGCTGGTGCGGCACGAAGGCCGGCGTTTTCTTCAGCCAGGCCTGGCCGAGGCGGCCAACCATTTCGAAAAAATTGCGCAGGCCTTCGCTGCTGGTCAGCGTCACCGCGTCCAACTTGCCTACCTCCCACAACCTGAGCAGGGGCGCCGGATCGAGTTGCGGCCGGGCGCGGCGGTAGCAGGTCACGTACTCGATGCTGGCGCCGCGCGCCCGAAGCGTGTCGCCCAGCACTTCACGACCGCCATCGCCGCGAAAGATCACCACCCGCCGGCCACGGACATCGAGCAACTCGGGCAGATCGAGCAAGGCTTCCGAATCGAAGCGCAATGTCGGTGAAATGACGTCGCGGATGCCGTGTCGCGCCAGTTCGCGCTCGCTGCTCTTGCCCAGCGCAGCGACGCGCAGTCCCGCGGGCCAGGCCCGATGGCGCAGCACGACGGCCAGCGCGCGTTCGATCGCATTGGGGCTGACGAACACCGCGAGGTCGAAGCTTTCCAGACGGATCGCCACGTCGAGCAGCGGCCCCTGATCCTCGATGTCGCGGATCTCCAGCACCGGATAGAGCACCGGAATCGCGCCCGCATCGGTCAGGGCCGTCGCGAAGTGCGCCGCCTGACCCGCCGGGCGCGTAACCACGACATGGCGACCGGCAAGGCTCACGCTAACGCTCATGACCCCGAGATCCACCCGCCGATGATGAAATACGCGAAAGGCGAATTGAAGGCCCCCCACCCCCATCCCCGCCCCAGGGCGGGGCTATTGACCAGCTCGCTTCGCTCGCAAATCCCCGCTGACTTCGTTGGCAGCGTTGCTTCACATTAACTGCCCAGCGCGGCGAGGATTTCGGCGGCGCCCTGGCGACGCAGTTCGTTGGCCAGCGCCAGGCCGAGCGCCTCGGGATCGGCGGTACTACCGACAAGCTCGGCATGTGCCATGCGGGTGCCGTCGGGCGAGGCGACGAAGCCGCGCAGGAAAACGCTGCCGTCGCGCATTTCCGCGTAGGCGCCCAGCGGCACTTCGCAACTGCCGGCGAGCGCCCGCGAGACGGCGCGTTCGGCGCGCACGCAGGCGGCCGTGGTCGCATCGTTGAGCGGTGCGAGCCAGGCTGCGACATCGGTACGCGAGGCCAGCGCCTCGATGCCCAGCGCGCCCTGCCCGGCAGCCGGCAACGAATCCTCGGCCGGCAGCACGGCGCGGATGCGCTGGCCGAGGCCGAGCCGCTTGAGGCCGGCGGCGGCGAGGATGATGGCGTCAAACTGGCCTTCGTCCAGCTTGCGCAGGCGCGTATCGAGATTGCCGCGCAAGGGGGTCACGGCGAGATAGGGATAGCGAGCATGCAACTGGGCTTCGCGGCGCAGGCTGGAGGTGCCGACCACTGCGCCGGGCGGCATGTCTTCGAGGCTGGCGTACTTGCTCGACACCAGCGCATCGAGCGGCACCTCGCGCGGTCCGATGGCCACCAGGGCGAACTCCGGTTCCATCTGCATCGGCACATCCTTCATCGAATGCACGGCGAGGTCGGCCGAGCCATCCAGCAGCGCCGCTTCCAGTTCCTTGACGAACAGGCCCTTGCCGCCCACCTTCGACAGGGGCCGGTCGAGGATCTGGTCCCCGCGCGTGGTCATGCCGTTGAGCACCACCTCGCAGCCCGGATACAACTGGCGCAGCAGGCTTTGCACATGCTCGGCCTGCCACAGGGCGAGACGGGATTCGCGCGTGGCGATGACGATGCGCCGGGGCGCGGATACGGAGGAGTTGGCTGGATTCACGGAAGGGTCCACGGAAACTAGAAGGAATTGCGTCGCTGGGCACCGCTCGCCAACCGGCCGCGCCGGCCCTGCAGCCGCATGATTTTGCGGCCGATTTTAGCAGCCTGCCGGACGCTCCGGGCACGGCCGGGGGCCGTCAAGCCGCACCACCCGAGGCGTGGCTATCCGCGACAATCCCGCCGCAAACGAAAAAGCCGCCCGCAGGCGGCCGTAGATCGGGGACCAGCAAATATCAGCCGGCGCTCGCCCTTGCCAGCGCGGCGCTTTCGACCCAGCGCTTGATGCGGTTGGCATCACCGATACGGGTCAGCCTGCCCCAGGAATCCAGCAGCACGATGATGATCGGCTTGTTGTTGAACCATGCCTGCATCACCAGGCACTTTCCCGCCTCGTTGATATAGCCGGTCTTGGACAAGCCGATCTCCCAGGTCGGGCTCTTGACCAGCGTGTTGGTATTGCGGAATTGCTGCTGGCGGCCGGCGATGGTGAACTCACCGTCCGAAGTGGTCGAGAATTCCCGAATCAGCGGGTAATGGTGGGCGGCATCGACCAGTTTGGCCAGGTCACGCGGGCTCGACACGTTGGCGGCAGTCAGGCCGGTCGGATCCTGGAAACGGGTGTCGGACAGGCCCAGGGACTGGGCCTTCTGGTTCATCGCGGCGACGAATGCCTCGCGCCCACCCGGATAGTGCCGCGACAGGGCGGAAGCGGCACGGTTCTCGGACGACATCAGGGCCAGGCGCAGCATTTCTTCGCGGCCCAGCAGGGTCCCGACCTTGAGCCGCGAACGGGTCCCCTTCAGGGTATCCACATCCTCGTCGCCGATGGCCAGCGTTTCGGCAAGATCCGGCTTCGCGTCCAGCACGACCATTGCCGTCATCAGCTTGGTGATCGACGCGATGGGCAGGACGGCATCCGGATTTTTCTGGAACAGGATCGCGCCCGTCGCCTGATCCTGCACCATCACCGCAGTTGATTGCAGCGCCAGATGGCCGGGCTCGCCCCTGGGTTCGCCGTGGCGCGACGATTTGGCCCGGGTCAGCTTGCCTGGCCTGAACTGCACCGCCACGCGTGGCGCCTTCTTCTTGGTTGCGACAGGCTTCTTCTTCGCTGTCGTCGCGGCCTCGACAGGCGTGACGCCTACCCCGACCAGCGCCGCAGCAATCAGTACCATCAACGCTTTTTTCATGGAAATGCCGCTCCCTGCAATGAATCGATTCTAGCAGACGATATCCCTTCCGCACTAAGTTGTATCGGCAGTTCCTTCATGAAATAAAGGGCTTGAGCCACGAGATTCAACCCGAACATTAAGTTATGTCAAGGAATTGCAACACTTCGTCGCGCCGAGCCATCGTGTCGGCATAGCCAAGCGCGATAAGGGCGCGGGTGTAGGGTTGCTCGAACAGCAGGTAGCTGGTCAGTGCGCCCCCATTCTGGTTCATGGCGCCGACGCCGCGCAGCAGGGTGCGCACCGCCCACGGCAACGCCCGCGCATGACGCGCCGCAAGATGATCGAGGCGTTGCGAAGGCGCGATCACCAGCACGTCAATCGGACGCAGGGTCATCGCCTTGTCGATCCGCACCGATTCCGGAATCAGCGCCAGGGTGCGGTTGATGCGGCTCATCCGTTCCAGGTCAACAGACATGCTGTCGAGGAAGATGCTGGACAGCGCGTGGCCGGCGATCTGCGCCAGCGAAGGATAGGTGCTGCCGACAGGCCGCGCATTTTCGTCGGCCAGGCGTCCAGCGCCGATCACCAGGATCTTGTCCGCGCCAAGGTGGATAGCCGGCGACACCGGCGCCACCTGGCGCATTGATCCGTCGCCGAACCATTCCCGGTTGAGATGCACGGCGGGAAAGATGAAGGGGATCGCGCTCGACGCCATCAGGTGATCCAGCGTGATCGCGGCGGGCGCCCCGATGCGCTGGCTGCGCCGCCAGCCTTCGAGGCCCGCGCGCCCCTGGAAAAAACTCACGCTCTGGCCCGACGAATAGCCGGAGCAGGTGATGCTGACCGAATGAAGGGCTCCACTTTCGATGGCCTGCGCAATCCGGCCAAAGTCGAGGCTGTCTCCCAGCAGGCGGCGCAGCGGCGCGTTGTCGAGCAAGGAGCGCGGCGCGCGGCGCGTCAGCCAGCCCAGCGCCAGCGTCGACAGCCAGCGCGCGCCGGCGACGCCGATGCCGGCCGGGTCGGCACGATAGACCTGATGGGCACTGAAGTTCTCCCAGACCTGCAACAGGTTGTCCACGCCGGCGCCGAAATCCTCGGCCCAGACCGCCATCGACGCCGCGTTGAGCGCACCGGCCGAGGTGCCGCAGAGGATGGGAAACGGATTGCGCCGCGGTTCCGGAAGCAGTTCGCGGATGGCCTTCAGCACACCGACCTGGTAGCCGGCACGCGCACCGCCGCCGGTGAGGATCAGGGCGGCGCGCGTTTGCGTTTGCGTCATCTAACCTGCAACAACCGTTGCGAAGTCTATGGAAACTTTCGAGCGTAGCGAGCCAGATGGTAGCCCCGCCCTGGGAAGGGGGCGCAGGCGGGGTTTCGCGAAGCACTGCTTCGCGCCGCCGCAGCCGGCCGGCCATGCAGGGCCGGCCGTGGAACGGGGGTGGGGAGCCTTCAATTTGCCTTTCGCGTGTTTCATCTCAGTGGGTGGCTCTAGGTGCCATGAGCGTTACGATCAAGCGCCGCCCTTCGCGTGCTGCTGTGCTTCGACCGAAAGCAGTGCGGTGACATTGACGATGCGCCGCACCGTCGCGGTCGGCGTCAGCACATGCACCGGACGCGCCGCGCCGAGCAGCATCGGGCCGACGGTGAGGCCGTCGCCGGCCGAGGTCTTGAGCAGGTTGAAGGCAATGTTGGCAGCATCGAGCGTCGGCATGATCAGCAGGTTGGCCTGGCCGGTGAGCGTCGAGTTCGGGAATACATTGCGCCGGATTTCGTCAGACAGGGCCGTGTCGCCGTGCATCTCGCCGTCGACTTCGAGCTCTGGCGCCGTCTTGCGCAGGATTTCCAGCGCACGCCGCATCTTGATCGCGGTCGGCGTGTCCTCGGCGCCAAAATTGGAATGCGACAGCAGCGCGGCACGCGGCGTCAGGCCGAAGCGACGAACTTCCTCGGCACCCAGGCGGGTCAGTTCAGCCAACTGCTCGGCCGTCGGATCGTAGTTGATGTAGGTGTCGCCGATGAACAAGGTGCGCTTGGGCAGCACCAGCATGTTCATGGCATAGAAATTCTCGATGCCGGGCTTGAGGCCGATCACCTCGGAAACATAGCGCAGGTGCTGGGAATGCTTGCCGAAGGTGCCGCACAGCATGCCCTCGGCGTAGTTGTGGCGCACCAGCATGGCGCCGATCAGCGTGGTGCGCCGGCGCATCTCGCGCTTGGCGTACTCGATGCCGACACCCTTGCGGCAGGTGAGGTCGTAGTAATCCTGCCAGAGCTCCTTGTAGCGCGGGTCGGAATCCGGATTGACCAGTTCGAAATGGTCGCCGGCGCGAATCCGCAGGCCGTAGCGCGTGATGCGCTGCTCCACCACATCCGGCCGACCGATCAGGATGGGCTTGGCCAGCCCCTCGTCGACCACGGTCTGCGCGGCGCGCAGCACGCGCTCGTCCTCGCCCTCGCAGAAGACGATGCGCGCCGGCGCCTTCTTCGCCGCGGCGAACACGGGGCGCATCAGGAGGCCGGTGTGATAGACGAAATCGTTGAGCTTGTCGCGGTAGCGCTCCATGTCCTCGATCGGCCGCGTGGCCACGCCGGAATCCATCGCCGCCTGGGCGACGGCCGGCGCCACCTTGAGGATCAGGCGCGGATCGAAGGGTTTCGGGATCAGGTATTCCGGACCGAAGGCCAGGTCCTCGGTGCCGTAGGCGGCGGTAACGACTTCCGACTGTTCGGCATGCGCCAGTTCGGCAATGGCGCGCACGGCAGCGACCTTCATCGCCTCGTTGATGGTCGTGGCGCCGACATCCAGCGCACCGCGGAACATGAAGGGGAAGCACAGCACGTTGTTGACCTGGTTCGGGTAATCCGAACGTCCGGTGCCGATGATGGCGTCGGGTCTCACGGCCTTGGCATGTTCGGGGCGGATCTCCGGATCCGGATTGGCCATGGCGAGGATGATCGGATCGCGTGCCATGGTCTTGACCATTTCCGGCTTCAGCACGTCGGCGGTAGACAATCCCATGAACACGTCGGCATCCGGCATCGCGTCGCCCAGGCTGCGGGCATCGGTCTTCTGCGCATAGCGCGCCTTCGACGGATCGAGGTTCTCGCGCCCGGTGTGGATCACGCCCTTGCTGTCGACCGCGTAGACGTTCTTCGGATCGAGACCCAGGCTGACCAGCAGGTCGAGGCAGGCGATCGCGGCGGCGCCGGCGCCTGAGCACACCAGCTTGATCTTGCCGATGTCCTTCTTGACCACGCGCAGGCCGTTGAGTACCGCGGCGCTGGCGATGATGGCCGTGCCATGCTGGTCGTCGTGGAAAACCGGGATCTTCATGCGCTCGCGCAGCTTGGCCTCGACGTAGAAGCATTCCGGTGCCTTGATGTCCTCGAGGTTGATGCCGCCGAAGGTCGGTTCCAGCGAGGCGATGATGTCGACCAGCTTGTCCGGATCGTTCTCGGCGACCTCGATGTCGAAGACGTCGATGCCGGCGAACTTCTTGAACAGCACGCCCTTGCCTTCCATAACCGGCTTGCCGGCCAGTGGCCCGATGTTGCCGAGGCCAAGCACCGCGGTGCCGTTGCTGATCACGGCCACGAGGTTGCCGCGCGAGGTGTAGAGCGCCGCGGTCGCCGGATCGCGCACGATCTCGTCGCAGGCGGCGGCCACGCCGGGGGAATAGGCAAGTGAAAGGTCGGATTGATTGGTCAGCGCCTTGGTCGGGGTGACTGCGATCTTGCCGGGCTGGGGATAGAGGTGATATTCCAGCGCCGCGGCGCGGAGACGTTCGTCCATGCTTGCTCCTGAGGGTCTTTTGAATGTGGTTCGATTTTAGCGCCGTGTCGCCAGCGCCGACTCTTTGGCAAACCGCGGCTTTCACGGCGCAATTCGTTGCCGTGGCCGGCCACCCGGCGGGAAATGCGCATGGTCAACGCCGGTCGAAGGCGGACGGCTGGGGCCAGCGCGTAACGTGGCGCTTTCGATTGTGGGATAATTTGCCTTTATGTTTGCTCCGCCACCCGGGCCACCCCGCCCGCCGTTGCGGACAGCCGGAAGCCCCGCCGATCCCTACCCCCCGATCGCCCGGCCGGCCGGCGCGAGTTCAATTCAGAATGGAGAAGATCGCGTCATGAACCAGCCCAAAACATATCAGGCCCCCGCCTACGTCAAGCACGCCAAACTGGCTGCCTGGGTGGCCGAAGTCGCCGCCCTCACCGAACCCGACGACATCGTCTGGTGCGACGGCTCGCAGGAAGAATCCGACCGCCTTTGCGAACTGATGATCGCCGGCGGCAGCATGGTCCGCCTCAACCCGGCCAAGCGCAAGAACTCCTACCTGGTCGTCTCCGATCCGTCCGACGTCGCCCGCGTCGAGGATCGCACCTACGTCTGCACCTCGGATCCGGAAGATGCCGGCCCCAACAACAACTGGGAACATCCGGACAAGATGAAGGAAACCCTGCGCGGCCTGTTCAAGGGCTGCATGCGCGGGCGCACCATGTACGTGGTGCCGTTCTCCATGGGCCCGATCGGCTCGCCGATCGCCCACATCGGCATCGAACTCTCCGACAGCCCCTACGTGGTAGTCAACATGCGCGTCATGACGCGCATGGGCCGCGCCGTGCTCGACCAGCTTGGCAGCGACGGCGTTTTCGTACCCTGCCTGCACAGCGTCGGACACCCGCTGCAGCCCGGCCAGGCCGACGTCAAATGGCCGTGCAACAAGACCAAGTACATCAGCCATTTCCCGGAAACACGCGAGATCTGGTCCTTCGGTTCCGGCTATGGCGGCAACGCGCTGCTGGGCAAGAAGTGCTTCGCGCTGCGCATCGCCTCGACCATGGCGCGCGACGAAGGCTGGCTGGCCGAACACATGCTGATCCTCGGCGTCGAATCGCCGGAAGGCGCGAAGTCCTACGTCGCTGCCGCCTTCCCCTCGGCTTGCGGCAAGACCAACTTCGCCATGCTGATCCCGCCCGAAAGCCTCGGCGGCTGGAAGGTGACCACGGTCGGCGACGACATCGCCTGGATCAAGCCGGGCAAGGACGGGCGCCTGTATGCGATCAACCCCGAAGCGGGCTTTTTCGGCGTCGCCCCCGGCACCAGCGAAAAGACCAACTTCAACGCCATGGCGACCCTGAAGGAAAACATCATCTTCACCAACGTCGCGCTGACCGACGACGGCGATGTGTGGTGGGAAGGCATGACCAAGGAAGCGCCGGCCCACCTGATCGACTGGCAGGGCAACGACTGGACGCCGGCCGACGGCAAGGCAGGACGCAAGGCCGCGCATCCGAATTCGCGCTTTACCGCCCCGGCCAGCCAGTGCCCGTCAATCGACCCCGCCTGGGAAGATCCCGCCGGCGTGCCGATCTCGGCCTTCATCTTCGGCGGCCGTCGCTCGACCACCGTGCCGCTGGTGTTCGAAGCCTTCAACTGGAACTACGGCGTTTACATGGCCGCCACGCTGGGCTCCGAAACCACGGCCGCCGCGGCCGGCGCGCAGGGCATCGTGCGCCGCGACCCGTTCGCCATGCTGCCCTTCTGCGGTTATCACATGGGCGACTACTTCAACCACTGGCTGCGCATCGGCCACCAGGTCGAACACGCGCCGCGCATCTTCACCGTCAACTGGTTCCGCCAGGACGCCGACGGCAACTTCATGTGGCCCGGCTTCGGCGAGAACATGCGCGTGCTCAAATGGGTGGTCGGTCGCTGCGGCGGCAAGGCCGATGCGCGCCAGACCGCGCTGGGCTGGATGCCGCGTTTCGAGGACCTCGACTGGAGCGGCAGCGAAGAGGTCACCAAGGCCCAGTTCGAGCAACTCACCGCGGTGGACACCGAAGCCTGGCGCGAGGAACTGAAGTTGCACGCCGAGTGGTTCGACAAGCTCAAGAGCCGCATGCCGCGCTCGCTGACCCTGAAGCGCGAACTGTTCGAACTGGCGATGGTTGATTGACCGGTCTGCCGCCGGGCCGTCCCAAGGCAGACCTGTCAAAATGCCTTCGAGCGCAGCGAGCCGTAGCCACCCCTTCTCCTGGAGAAGGGGCTGGGGGATGTGCCGTTGAAAAGTCGGCGCTGACGCCACGGCATTCCGCGGCCGCCCTGCATTGCGCACGGCGGCCGCGTGCTTTTCCGGAGACTGAAATGAACATTGCCTCGCGCATGCGGGAAATCGCCCCCTTCCACGTCATGGAACTCATGGCACGCGCCGCGGCACTGGAAGCTGCCGGCCGCTCCATCATCCACTTCGAAGTCGGCGAACCCGACTTCCCGACCGCCGAACCGATACTCGAGGCCGCCAGTCGCTTTCTTTCCGGCGGGCATGTTCACTACACGGCGGCACTGGGCCTGCCGCAACTGCGCGAAGCGATCGCCGGCCATTACGCCGAACGCCACGGCGTCGATGTTTCGCCGGAACGGATCATCGTCACGGCCGGCGCTTCCGGCGCCCTGCTGCTGGCCTTGGGCGTGCTGGTGAATCCCGGCGACGAGTGGCTGCTGCCCGATCCCGGTTATCCGTGCAATCGGAACTTCGTGCGCATGCTCGAAGGCATCCCCATCTCGCTGCCGGTTACCCCGGAAAGCAACTTCCAGCCGACGCCGGCACAACTGACTGCGAACTGGACGGACAGAACGCGCGGACTACTGGTCGCCTCGCCGGCCAATCCGACCGGCGCCGTGCTCGACCGCGACACCCTTGCGGGACTGGCCGATGTCGTCGAGGCACATGGTGGCACCTTGCTGCTCGACGAGATCTACCACGGGCTGACTTACGGCATCGAAGCGCACACCGCGCTTGCCGTGAACGACGACATCTTCGTCATCAACAGCTTCTCCAAATACTTCGGCATGACGGGTTGGCGCCTGGGTTGGCTGGTTGCTCCGCAACGCTATGTGCGCGAGATCGAAAAGCTCGCGCAGAACCTCTACATCGCGCCTTCGACCGTCGCCCAGCATGCCGCGCTGGCTGCCTTCCTTCCCGAAACCAGGGACATCCTGGAAGCCCGGCGCCAGGAATTCCGCGCGCGCCGCGATGTCCTTTTGCCGGGCCTGCGTCAGATCGGGTTCCGGATCGCCGCCGAACCGCAGGGCGCGTTCTACATGTATGCCGACAGCAGCGCGCTTGCCGAAGACAGCGATGCACTGAGCAGGAAACTGCTGGATGACGCGGGCGTGGCGGCCACGCCCGGACTCGACTTTGGCAGCCAGGCACCGCGCAGCCACATGCGTTTCGCCTATACCGTCAGTCGCGACTCGATCGAGGAAGGCCTGAGCCGGATGGCACGAAGTATCCGCAAGGGATAAAAAAGAAAGCGCGTGCCTGGTTGCGGCACGCGCTTGCAATCCACTGGCCACCGCGCCCAGCCCCTGGGGACTGAGCGCAGGCCGATGATTCCGTCAGGGACGGGAACCGGTGGGGAACGGCCAAGCCGCTGCGGGATTCAGCGACGACTTGATGCCGGGTGCAGCAGCGGTCGAAGGTGCAGCAGCGGCAGCAGGTTTCGCAGCAGCTTTCTTCGGAGCAGCCTTCTTTGCAGCAGGCTTGGCAGCGGGCTTCGCAGCAGGCTTGGCAGCCGGCTTCTTGGCCGCAGGCTTCTTCGCAGCAGGCTTGGCAGCGGGCTTCTTGGCAGCCGGCTTCTTCGCAGCGGGCTTCTTCGGAGCAGCAGCTTTCTTCGCGGCAGGCTTCTTCGCAGCAGCCTTCTTCGGAGCAGCCTTCTTGGGTGCAGCAGCTTTCTTCGGAGCAGCCTTCTTCGCAGCGGGTTTGGCAGCGGCCTTCTTCGGCGCAGCTTTCTTCGCAGCGGGCTTGGCAGCCGCCTTCTTCGGAGCAGCCTTCTTCGCAGCGGGTTTGGCAGCGGCCTTCTTCGGCGCAGCCTTCTTCGCAGCGGGCTTGGCAGCCGCCTTCTTTACAGCCGGCTTCTTGGCAGCAGGCTTCTTCGGGGCCGCAGACTTCTTAGCGGCGGGCTTAGCCGCAGCCTTCTTTGCGGCCGGCTTCTTGGCTTTCTTCTCATCAGCCATGTTGAACCTCCTTAACAAATTAACAGGAAAGAACCACCACTACTTCTACTGCAACCCGTCTGGGCTAGCACGGATTATCCAACGCTCCGATTCGATCGAAAGCGACGAATTCCTCACGTTTATCCGCCTATCACTTCGCTTTGAAACGAACCATGACAAACGCGCGGACAATCAATCATCATATCTCCGGCGGCAGCCGCCAGGCCGAAGCGCAAGCTGCGGCGAACGAGCGGGACCACGGAAGGTAACTTTCGCCGCGACAGCGACGGCGAAGCCGGAAGCATTGGGGCTGGAGCAAGAACGAATCGGGAAAGCCGGAATGGAACACGATCCGTTGCGGATCGGCGATGCCGGCCGGGCGGCCTGGTCGAGGTCGATGCAATTGGCACCCGCGACTCCCTGCATTCAGATCTCCAGTCTGTGTAGCGATGGTCCGTTCAACGCGGGCGGTCAGGAACCGGTTTGCCCTGCTTTACGGCGACCTACTATATCTAGTAGGTGATCGATACTTCTGCACTAATTGTAGTAGTTGAATTTTTCGACTGCAAGGGTTTTCTGTCGCGCAACGAAAATATTCGTTGCTGGATAGCGACAATCATTCATCCACGTCGAGTATGCGTCGCCAATCGAAGTGGGGGCCGGGATCGGTCTTGCGTCCGGGGGCGATGTCGCTGTGACCGGCAACCGCTTCGATCGCATGGTGCCGGCGCAACTCGGCGAGCAGGCGTTCCAGTGCGTGGTACTGGGCATCCTCGAATGGCATGCTGTCGCAGCCTTCGAGTTCGATGCCGATGGAAAAGTCGTTGCAGCGGGTACGCCCGCGCCAGGCCGACTCGCCGGCGTGCCAGGCCCGCATCGAACACGGCACGAACTGGATCAGTTCGCCGTCGCGGCGAATCAGGAAATGCGCCGAGACACGCAGCGAGTGGATCTCGCGATAGTAGGGATGCGCTTCCGGGTCGAGGCAATTGGTGAAGAGATCACATATTCCCGTGCCGCCGAACTCGTCCGGCGGCAAGCTGATCGCGTGGATGACGACGAGGCGAACGGACTCGCCCGCGGGTCGCTCGTCGCAATTCAGCGAGGGCAAGCGTCGCACGCCGGGCAACCAGCCGCCTTCCGGATCCGGCGCGGCGCCGCCGGGCACCGCCTCACTGTTCATTCATCCCCAGCCGCGCCATGCGATAGCGCAGCGAGCGGAAGGTCACCCCGAGCAGCCGGGCCGCGGCGGTCCGGTTCTGGTTTGCCTGTCGCAGCGCATCGAGGATAACCTGGCGCTCGACCTGGTCGAGATGGTCCTGCAATGATCCCGTCGCAGTGGTGGCAACACCCGTCGAGGCGGACGGTGCCAGATTGAGGTCGTCGGCGTCGAGCCGGTCACCGACCATCAGCGCCAGGGAACGTTCGAGGACGTTCTCCAGTTCGCGCACGTTGCCGGGAAACGGATAGCGCTGCAGCGCGGTCATGGCTTCGGGCGTGAGCGGCGGCGGCGGCAGGCCGGCCGCTCGCGCAAGGCGGTCGAGTATGTGGCGCGCCAGGAGCGGAATGTCCTCGCGGCATTCGCGCAATGCCGGCATCCGCAACTCGATCACGTTCAACCGATAGAAGAGGTCCTGCCGGAAGCGCCCCTGCTCCACCAGCGCCTTGAGGTCCTGATGGGTGGCGCAGATGACCCGCACGTCGACCGCCTCCTCGGTGGTCGCACCGACCTGTCGCACGCGCTTTTCCTGGATCGCCCGCAGCAGCTTGACCTGCATCGTCAAGGGCAGTTCCGCCACTTCGTCGAGAAACAGCGTGCCGCCATCCGCCGCCTGGAAGAAACCCTGGCGATCATCGTTGGCGCCCGTGAAGGCTCCCTTGCGATAACCGAAGAACTCGCTTTCCATCAGGTTCTCCGGAATCGCGCCGCAATTGACCGGGACGAAGGCGCGATCCCGGCGCGCGCCCAATGCATGAATCTGTCGCGCGGCGAGCTCCTTGCCGCTGCCCGATTCGCCGGTGATATGCACTGGCGCCTGGCTGCGGGCGACACGATCGATCAGCGCGCGGACCTGCTCGATCGCCGGCGACTCACCAAGCAGGCCGGACTCGGCCCCGGATTCCTCGCAGCAGTTTGTTCCCGGCAGATCCAGCGCCGACTTGACCATGATGCGCAGTTGGTCGAGCGACACAGGCTTGGCGATGTAATCGAAGGCGCCGGCCTTAAGCGCGGATACCGCGTTCTCGGCACTGCCGTGCGCCGTGATTACCGCGACCGGCAGATCGGCCACGGTGTCGGCGATATGGCGCACCAGTTCCAGCCCCTCGCCGTCGGGCAAACGCATGTCGGTCAGGCACAACTGGTAGCGCTGGCTGGCGAGGAAGCGCCGCGCCTCGGCCAGCGAACCGGCGCAATCTGCCTGCAGTCCCATGCGCGCCAGGGTAAGGTCGAGCAGTTCGCGGATGTCCGCCTCGTCGTCGACCACCAGCACACGGCGCGATTCGCCGCGAACCCGCGACCGGCGTTCATTGTTCACCGACATGGCGCCCCCCCGGCGGAAATTCGGAAATGTGCACCCGGCCCATCCTCGATCAAATCGAGGCGAGCCCCGCTCGCCTCGCAAAGTTCCCTTGCAATATAAAGCCCCAGTCCGGTACCGGCGCCATGGGTGGTAAAGAAGGGCTCGAACACCTGGTTGCGCTGCGCCTCCGGGATTCCCGGACCATCATCGATAACATGCAGCTCGACCGTCTGCGCCGCGGCGGGAACCCGGGCTTCAATACGCACCGCACCGTCCCGATCGCTCGCATGCCGCAGCGCATTGCCCAGCAGATTCCACAATACCCGATACAGATGTGCCCTGTCGAAGCGCAGTTCGACATCCGCGTCGCCCACGCTGATGCGGCGGTCGACGGTGGGATCGTGGAGTGCCAGTTCGTCGAGGAATCCCGTCAGGAACTTGCGCCAGCGCAAAGTCTCCGGCTGCGCCCGGTCGCGGCGCCCCAACTCCAGCACTTCCGTCACCAGGCGATTCAGGCGCTGCGTATTGTCGTGAATGATGCGTCCCAGGCGCTGATGAAGAGGATCGCCATCCACCTCGGCAAGCAGTTCCGCGGCATGGCTGATCGCCGCCAGCGGATTGCGTATCTCGTGCGCCATGTTGGCGGTGAGGCGGCCCAGCGCGGCAAGCTTCAGTTGCTGAGCCTGCGCCTGCACCCGCTCCATGTCCTCCAGGTAGACCAGCGAATGCCCGCCCGCATCCGCCGAGCGCACGCAACGCACGCGCAACAGGCGGCCGCTGGCCAGCCGCAGCATTTCCACCACTTCCAGCGACTGCCGGCTCCAGTCACGATAGCGGTCCGCCAGTTCGCGGGAGAACGCCGCAAGATCGGACCGCTCCGCCGCCACGGAATCCAGCAGGAAGGCCGCACGCGGATTGAACAGCCTGACCCGCCCGTCGCCATCGACCACCAATACTCCATCCTCCATGTCCTGGATGATCCGCTGGCTGATCCGCAACTGGTCGTTGAGCTCGTGCCCGCGCTCGCGCGCCAGCATCTCGTTCGCCACCACGCGCCGCGCCAGCAGCCTGGCGATGATGGCCGTGCCGAAAAAGGCGATGCAGATGATTCCGGTGCGCGCGAAGTCCGCCGGGTCGGCCTCCCTGGTCAGAGCGCGCCAGCTTTCCTCCAGCAGCATCGCCACGGATGCCAGCGCCGCGTAGAACAGGGTCATCCGCCCCTGCCCCACCAGGCCGGCGGCAGCCACCACCACCAGCAGCAATGCGGCGATCCCGCTCTTCTGCCCGCCGCTGGCGAACATCATCACCGTCAGCGCCACGATGTCCACCGCGACCTGCGCGGACAACTGCAGATTGAAGGTGAGCGGCCGACGCCGCAAGGCCACCAGCATCAGCACCGCCGCCAATAGATAGATCGCGGCGGCCCGATCGAACAACTTGGGATCCTGGGTACCCAGGCTTATTGCATCGCCAAAAAAAAGCGCCGCGAAGAGGAACAGCGTGGCCACCGAAAGGCGGTAGATCGAGAAATACCGCAATGACCGCCAAAAGGATTCAATCGCGTCCTCTTCCTGCGACGCCATGAACCCACCGTTCATTTTTTTACGCCCAGGCGCCGATGGGCTTCGCTGCAAAAGACGCGACCTGCCTCATCGACCGACTCGTTCAGGGGAAAGTGCACACCGCAGTGCGCGCACTGCGCCATGGCCTCCTCGGCCGCCTTCGCTTCCGGTGGCGGCGGCTTGGGCCGCTTCGATGCGCGCACCAGCAGGTAGACCACCGCCAACACCAGCACGAAGAGCAGGAACTTCGCCATCGCCTCAGCGCTCCCCGGTAGCCTGGTCAAGGCCGAGCGCCACAACCGGCAGGCAGTTCAAACCCGTGTATTTCACTCCACACCCAATCAAGAACCGGCACCATTGCCGTCGGTATTCCGTCCAGCCCACCCATGTCCAATACGGGTTCGCGAAGATAGTACCGCAAGACTCGAACGCCACATTGAATCGCAGCCGACTTCCGGCCTTCGATACGGAAGGCACCCGATATAATTCGTCCCTCATGATTCCTGTCTTCAGGCGTTGATGGCAAACCCCGCAATTTCGATGCGCACCCAATGACCCGACGCGCAGCCCCCGCCGCCAGGGACGTCGCTGCCGACGGCCGGCCCCCGGGCGTTGCCATTCTGCTTGGCACCTGCCAGGGAGAACGTTTTCTCGCCAGGCAACTTGATTCGATCGCCGCCCAGACCCATGGCCACTGGCGTGTCTGGGCCTCCGACGACCATTCCACCGACGGCACCCTGGGCATCCTCGATGACTATCGCCAACGCTGGGGCGACGGAAAACTGAATGTTCGCCGTGGCCCCGGCAAGGGTTTTTGCGCGAACTTCCTTACCCTCGCCTGCGACCCGTCGATACAAGCCGACTACTACGCCTTCGCCGACCATGACGACATCTGGGACGACGACAAGCTCGCCGTCGCACTGGACTGGCTGACCGGGATACCGCACAACGTCCCGGCCCTCTACTGCGCCCGCACCCGCCTGATCGACGAAGACGGCCAGCCGATGGGGTTTTCGCCCCTGTTCGCGCGGCCGCTCTCATTCCGCAACGCGCTGGTGCAAAGCGTGGCCGGCGGCAATACGATGGTATTCAACCAGTCGGCCCGAAACCTCCTCGCCGAAGCCGGCGTGGTCGACGTCCAGACCCATGACTGGTGGCTCTACCTGATCGTCACGGCCTGTGGCGGACGGACGTTCTACGATCCGGTACCAAAGGTCGGCTACCGGCAACACCCCAACAACCTGGTTGGCTCCAACGCCGACTGGCCCGCCCGCCTGTCGCGCGCCCGGCGCCTGCTCGCCGGTCGCTTCACCGGCATGAACGACCGGAACATCGTTGCCCTGAAGCGCCTGCAACACCACATGTCGGCCGAGAACAAAAGCATCCTGACGCACTTCGTACACGCCCGGAAGGCCTCGCTAGCACCCCGCGTGCGCGGCATCCGGCATTCCGGCGTGTATCACCATACGCGGCTGGGTAATCTGGGACTGGTGGTTGCGACATTGTTCAAGAAGCTCTGAACATTCCGCCTCATACAAGCCGTCGCGAATCCAGGCAGACGCCTCGACGCAAGTCAGATTGCCACCCGCACCGATATAATTCGGCTCCGTTCGACACGTCGTGACCGCACGCATGGATCATCAATGAATCCCCACGCCGCCCAGCCGACGTCCCCCGCGGCACTGGGCAAAAGCCTCTGGCGCAACCGCCAGCTCATCCTGCAAATGACGCGGCGAGAAGTGCTCGGCCGCTACAAGGGCTCGTTCATGGGCCTGGCGTGGTCGTTTTTCACGCCCCTGCTAATGCTGGCTGTCTACACCTTCATTTTCTCGGTCGTGTTCAAGGCGCGCTGGGGCGACGGCGGAGAGGAAAGCAATACCGGCTTTGCCGTGGTGATGTTCGTCGGCATGATCGTGCATGGCCTCTTTGCCGAAGCCCTCAACCGCGCCCCCGGCATGATCCTCACCAACGTAAATTACGTGAAGAAGGTGGTGTTCCCGCTGGAAATTCTTCCCGTGATCGCCATGTGCGCATCCCTGTTCCACACAGTCATCAGCCTCGGCGTATTGCTCGCTGCCTACGCAATGTTCAAAGGCTTCATTCACTGGACGGCAATCTTCATTCCCTTCGTGTTGCTGCCACTCGTTTTGCTCAGCCTCGGCCTGGCCTGGATGCTGGCTTCGCTTGGCGTGTTCCTGCGCGATGTCGGGCAAACCATCGGGCTCCTGACTACGGTCATGATGTTCCTTGCGCCGGTGTTCTACCCCTTGACGGCCGTGCCTGAAGTATTGCGCCCGCTGATCATGCTCAATCCGCTCACCTTCATCATCGAGCAGGCGCGCAATGCTCTGGTATGGGGGTTCTTGCCCGACTGGGCCGGACTGTGCATCTACACCCTGGTCGCCGCGGGCATCGCCTGGGCCGGCTACGCCTGGTTCCAGAAGACCAGAAAGGGATTTGCCGATGTCCTGTAGCGAAAACAAGCGTGCATAACGCTTTCCATAGTGGCCGCTGGAACATCCGATGCTGAATGTGCTTGGTGATGCATTCCTGGTTTTCTATGCCCTATGGACTGTCGTGGCGCAACTGTCCTATTTTTTGGGCCTCAGTTTTGCGCAATCCTGGTTGATCGCCTTTGCGACGGGCATGGTGGGAGTCAGGTGTTTTTCTTCCTGACTGGAACCGATAGCGAGACTACATTTCCTCCAGCGGAAAAGCGTCACTTCCCGTTGTGACGAAAAATGCTCACGAAAATGAAGCAGGGTTGTGGACCAAGTTCACGGCGATGTGCTTGCGCCGGTATGGCGCGATTGAAACGTGGATCAGAAGTCCCGCAAGATCAATGAACCGGTCACAGTATTCTTGAAAGGCGCCACCAAACGTCAGCCGATGTCTGCATGGCTGCGCTTCAAGTCGATAGAAGCCGACACACTTTGGACTGTTGCTTGCTGGGTTTTCGCGATAGTGGCAGCAGTCATCACCCTGTGCCTTCACCGCCCTGACGCCGACGACATGGTGTATCTGGGCAACGCTGTTTTGCACTTGACTCCTCGGCTGTTCCAATGCGAACTCTGACGGGCTTGGCAAACGGCTACATACTCACTTCGTATGATTACATTCGAGCTGCGTTCTCTTGGGCGACAGAAATTCCGATCCTTGTTTCTTACTACCTCATATGGCCCGCATTTATTGCAGCGCTGGTCGTGGTATTCCAATTCCGGCTATTCAGACTTGCCGGCGTCACGAATATCGTCCTGGCATCGGTGGTGTTTTTTGTCGTTATGCTGGCATGGGGCGATGTCCACCGGACACCAGCTAATTTCGGATTTGTGCGTTTGTTCCAAGGAAAGGGCCCATTGATTTGGCTAGCGATTCCGGCAGCCTTGTATTACTGGTTGCGCCATATGCAAAGTAACGGGACACGTCCGCTCATCCTGCTTTACTGCGCCATCGTTGCGTCTGTAGGGTTTTCCCCTACCGGTGTTCTTACTGGTCTTTTATTGGTTGGGCTGTTTACCGCAGCGACCTTGGTTAGCGGCAGATTCGCCCGCGTCTACTGGCGGCGCGCGATCGCAATTTGTCTAGCAGGTGTATATCCGCTGCTTATCGGACTGGTGATGCGTCATTACTTCGGCTACTCAAGTCAAGGAGTGCACACCGCAGGAGGCATTCTCGATTCCACGAGTAATGCCGCGATTGTCCAGTCGACGCTGCTGGGGAACAACATGCGCGGGGCAATTGCGTTGCTGGCCGTCTTTGTTGCGCCGATTCTCTTGCGACGAACCGCCAACACAGCACCGTTACAAATCTATTTCTGGATTTGCATAGTGCTACTGGTGTTCCTTGGACGAGCGAAATATTCGCCAAACTTGGCTTCATGACTTTTTTCCTGGCGCTGGTTTTACGTGTTGCCGTTTAGTTTTGGCCATGGTTATTGCGGTGGATAAACTTGGACGATCAGATTGGCCGCTTTCCGCGCGGTTGCGCCGTGGCGCTTGCCGTTGGGACGTTTGCTTTCTCCTCGCCACATTGGGTCGTATCGCCTGAGAACTATACGGAACTAAAGCTGCCTGGTTCAAACTCCTCAACCCCAGTAATTCCTTCTCGTCCTCCAGCGACGCAAAGATTGAAGGCGTTTGGCTGATTTCGCCGGCAACGGCAAACCAGCTATGACGAAACTGGAAAAATGATGGCTGAAGACTTTGCTATCCGCATAATGAAGCTCAGCAAGAGCTACCAGATCTACGAGACGCCACGTGATCGGCTCAAACAGTTCGTCCTGCCCCGCCTGCGGCGAATAGTCGGCCAAGCACCGAGACAGTATTACCGTGAATTTCGTGCGCTGAACGATGTTTCATTCGATGTCAGGAAGGGTGAAACCGTCGGCATCATAGGTCGCAACGGGTCGGGCAAGTCCACCTTGTTGCAGATCATTTGCGGGACGCTTACGCCGACCAGCGGAACCGTTGAAACAAGAGGGCGTATCGCCGCGCTGCTAGAACTCGGTTCCGGTTTCAATCCTGACTTCACGGGGCGCGAAAACGTATATTTGAATGCTGCGGTGCTGGGTTTGCCCCAAGAAGAAATTGAAATGCGTTTCGACGAGATTGCAGCCTTCGCGGACATTGGCGACTTTATCGACCAACCCGTAAAGACCTATTCCTCCGGTATGGTGGTTCGTTTGGCGTTTGCGGTAGCAATTAACGTTGATCCGGAGATCCTGATTATTGATGAGGCGCTTTCTGTAGGAGATGAACTCTTTCAACGCAAGTGCTTCTCCCGTATCGAGGCCATTCGTGCCACTGGCGCTACCATCCTCTTTGTGTCACACGCTGGCAGCACCATTGTTGAACTTTGTGATCGTGCTGTATTGATGGATGCCGGAGCAAGACTGGCAACAGGATTTCCGAAACAAATTGTAGGCCGATATCAGAAACTGCTTTACGCTCCGGCGGAAAAGCGTGACGCAATTCGTAAGCAGATACGAAATTCGTTTCAGCTGACAATACCTATCGATCAAGATGCCGACGAAGCATCTCTTGAGACTGAGTTGACGCATCGACAAGACGCCTACGAACTTAAGGCCACTTTCGATCCAAGTTTGAAGCCGAGTAGCACCATTCGCTATGAGCCGAACGGAGCGTTGATTGAAGAACCCAAGATACTGACCCTAAAGGGGGAGGAAGTTAACAACCTGCTACGCGGACATCCATATCGTTATGTATATTCGGTTAAATTTATCAATGCCGCGAATAACGTCAGGTTCGGAATGCTAATAAAAACAATTGCCGGGGTCGAACTCGGCGGCGCGGAATCTATAGTCTCTCTCGCGAATGCAATTCCGTTGGTCGAAGCGGGGGCGTTTTCAGGTCGAGTTTCGGTTCAATGCGTACTTGAATACCGGCGTCTACTTCATGAACGCCGGAGTACTTGGAAAAGCTGGGCAAGAAGATGGTTATCTGCATAGGTTGATTGACATGTTCCGCATTTTGCCAAGCACAGACAGCTATGCCACAGCCATTGTGGACTTCGGTTGCGTTCCCGAAGTTGAGTCGATTGATTCTTAAGAACTTTGCCTGAGCGACAGTTGCAGCATCACGACGGTTGCTTGAATGGCAAACAGCATTGAGCAGGACGAATGGAATAGGCACTATGAAGAAGCGAAGCGACAATCAACGAATAGTGGTGGCTGTGCTGGGAATGCACCGGAGCGGTACCAGCGCGATCGCCCGTGCATTGAGCTTGCTCGGCGTCGAGCTTGGGACAAATCTTCACCCGCCCGGCTTTGACAATCCGAAGGGATTTTGGGAAGACAGTGAAGTAGTGGCGATCAACGAAGATCTGCTTAAGGCGACCAACTCTTCGTATGATCAGCTGGCCCTTGCATGGGACGGGGTATCTGGCGACGAGGAATCCGTCAATGACCTGCGGATCAGAGCTACCACCCTTCTCGGTGAGCGGTTGGCAACCCATCCAGTTTGGGGATTCAAGGACCCCCGAACCTGCCGATTGATTCGTTTTTGGAAGCCGATCATTGAATCCTGTGGCGCGGAGTGTCGGGTTGTTATTGCTCTTCGCAATCCGCTGAGCTCTGCGATATCGCTGCAAAGGCGAAACGGATTGCCGATTGAAAAGGGCTGCTTCCTTTGGTTGCAACACGTGCTTCCATCGGTGCTCGATCCATTGGGCCGAAGAATGATTGCCGTGGATTACGACCTGCTCTTGCAATCACCCTTCGAGGAGTTGACGCGAGTGGCAAGCGGGCTGGGACTGCATCTCGCCCCCGAGAATGACCCCGCAGTAGCGGAATACGTTCAGGACTTTCTGGATAGCGGCCTGCGCCATACGCATTTTTCCCTGGATCAAACTGCACTTGATAGTAGAGTCCCCAGCGACGTGTTGGCAACTTATGAAATCCTCCTTGATGCCGCACGCGGCGAAGAACTGCTCGATTCAAGGAAGGTACGGAACGCTCTGGCGGCGATACAGAATCGCCTGACTGCATATAGTCAGTCGTTTGGTTATGCCAAGTCATTGGAGGACGAAAGGCAGAGGCTTTATCTCGCTGTCAATGAACGAGATATGCATTTATCACAACTGGGTCAGGCAATTGCCGAACGTGACCTGGCAGTTGTCCGAATGAAGGAGACGGAGGCTGAGCTCAACGAAAAGATCCGGCTCCTCGAGAAGATGCTTGAAGATGCGGCGGCAGCCGATTTGAGGGAAAGCGCACGGGGGGGGGGGGCGCCCCCGCGGGGGCGGGGAGACACCAAAGTCCGAAGAACGCACCCGATGGAGGCGCGGAACGAACTGCGTGTAAGCGAAACCCGTCTTCAGCAGCTCAGTGTCGCGATGAACGACACCCAGAAAGTTGCTGATGAACGGACCGCAGCCGAATTGGAGGCGCGGAGCGCACTGCGTGAAAGCGAGGCACGTCTGCAGCGACTCAATTTGGCGATGTCCGACATCAAGAAAGTTGCTGAAGAACGAAAGGCCGCCGAATTGCAGGCGCGGAGTGCCTTGCGCGAAAGTGAGAACCGTCTCCAGCACCTCAATGTAGCCATGGCAGAGATACAAAATGTCATCGGAGAGAGAACTGCTGCTGAATTGACGGCGAAGCGTGCCTTGCTCGAAAGCGAGGCGCGCTTTCAGCAGTTGAGTTCCGTTCTCGATGGGAGGAAAAGGGAAATTGAACGTTTAGAGCAACTGAACGCGGAAGGCGCGGCCATTCGTGAAAGTTTGCAGGATGCTGTCGGTAAACTTGAGCGCCAAGAGGTATTGCTTCAGGTTGCACTTAGTTCATCAACCAAGGAGATACCTTTGGGGATCGGGTGGTCGCCGACAGGGATTACCACATTGCAAGGCTCTACGCATGCATTTCGGAGCGCGACGCCAGGGTTGCAGATCTGGATCGCGCTCTCCATCGCAATGCCGATCTCATCAAGGATATGAAGGGTGCTGATGTTCTCGCAAAAGTGCGAATCCTTGAATTGGAAAATGCTCTTGAAGCACGTAACCAGGATCTTGTGAACACTCGGGCGCAACTGGCCGACTCAGCAAAGCAAAACGAATCATTGCATCATGCTGTTAACTCGGCTCGGCTTGAAAGCCATGCATTTCGTCAGGGTGTGGCCGATCGCGAACGGGAAATCGCACAGATTCTCAGCTCGGCGTCATGGCGTATCACCAGGCCAATACGATTCTTTACAAGAACATCGCGGGCTCGTCCGACCCAACTCGCAAGAAAGTGGGTTTCAGACGCATGCCACAAGATTTGGTGGAACTTGCCGGTTGAAAGCTCAAGAAAGCAGCGCCTGAAGGGTTACATTTTCTCGACGTTCCCGATTTTTTTCTCATGGTCGAAAGCCTACAGGAGTTGGAAATCTGTTAACGCGCTGGGAAGGCCCCACTTTATGGCGAGTCGGACGTTCATTTCCGCTTCGTGACGTTCCTCAAGAAGCCGGCCCCGAGTATGTGCAGATATACGAGGGCGCCTCTCCGAAGAACAAGCCTGTCCGCCTGATCTGCTTTTACCTCCCCCAGTTTCACCCGATTCCGGAAAACGATGAATGGTGGGGTGAGGGTTTCACTGAGTGGACCAATGTTCGCCCCGCGCTTCCGCAGTTTGAAGGCCATTATCAACCACGGCTCCCTGGGGAGCTTGGCTATTACAATCTCTTGGATCCAGATGTGCAGGCCCGTCAGGTCGAGTTGGCCAAGCTGTATGGTATAGAAGGCTTTTGTTTCTATTTCTACTGGTTTGGCGGCAAGCGTTTGCTGGAAGCCCCGATTCTTAACTACCTCAAGAATGAAAATCTGGATTTGCCGTTTTGCCTCTGCTGGGCCAACGAAAACTGGAGCAGACGTTGGGACGGCCTGGATAGCGAAATTCTTATAGCGCAAAGCCACTCTTCAGCCGACGATATCGCCTTCATCGCGCATGTTGCAGAATACATGCGCGATAGACGCTGCATCCGCATCGCTGGAAAACCTCTCCTGATGGTCTATCGTCCATCGCTTTTGCCCGATGCAAAAGCCACGGCAAAACGATGGCGCGACTGGTGCCGCGAAAACGGTATTGGTGAGATATTTCTGGCCTACACGCAGTCCTTCGAAGCCGTTTCACCGACGAACTACGGCTTTGACGCCGCTATCGAGTTTCCTCCGAATAATTCCTCGCCCCCCAACATCACCGAATCGGTCGTCCCGTTGCAGGAGGATTTTGGCGTTACCGTCTATGACTGGAAGGTCTTCGTGGAGCGTAGCGAACGCTACACAAACCCAGGCTACGAGGTCTTCCGTAGTGTCTGCCCGTCCTGGGACAACACGCCCAGACGCCGGAATTTCAGTACCGTATTCAAGAACAGCGATCCGGCGCTATATCGACGATGGCTTGAGAATGCCATCAACGACACCATTGCAGGACATCAGGATCCGAGTGAGCGACTGGTCTTTGTAAATGCCTGGAACGAATGGGCCGAAGGCGCCCACCTGGAACCCGATGCGCGACACGGTTACGCCTATCTTCAGGCCACACGCAATGCCCTAGAAGCGGTGGCCGCCACGATGCCTAAGAACGGTCGTTTGGTTTTGGTTTCGCACGATGCCTATCCACACGGCGCCCAGTTCCTTACACTGAATCTCGCTCGAACTCTTTCTAAGGAATTTGGAGTCGGTGTTGAGCTCGTTTGCCTCGGCGAAGGTCCGCTCAAGGCGGAGTATGCGAAATGGGCGACTGTTCACGACTTGGCGGGCGTTGATCCTCGCGGGACCCAGGCCACGGCGCTGGCTGAGAGGTTGCGGAGCTCAGGTATTCGCGCCGCGCTGGTAAACACAACCGTTTCCGGATTTTTTCTGGAAACGCTGTCAAAAGCGGGGTTTCGCTGCGTTTCATTGATTCATGAACTTTCCGGCGTCCTGGAACAGATGAACCTGATTCCGCAGGCCAGGGCAATTGCCGAGTTTGCAGACCGGATCGTATTTCCTGCAGAACAAGTGGCCACATCGTTCAGATCGAAAGCCGACTACAAGGACGCGAAAAGGATCATTCGACCTCAGGGGCTTTACAAGAGACGATCACCTGATGCTGACAGGGAAGTCGATCGACATGAGCTCAGAAAATTGCTAAGCCTTCCCCAAACGCGAAAATCGTACTCGGGGCTGGATATGCAGATCATCGCAAGGGAATTGATCTATTTGTGGCGGCCGGATTGAGGCTTCGACAGACTCAGCCCGACACCCACTGGGTATGGATCGGCCACTGGGACAACTCGATGCAGGCCGGCGTGCAACACACGCTTTCCAAACATCCCGAAGAAGCCGGAAACTTCCACTTTCCGGCCTGCAGACGGATACGGACATCTTTACGGCGGCGCGGATGTGTTTGCGCTGACCTCAAGGGAAGATCCTTTCCCGTCCGTTGCCCTGGAAGCTATGGACGCAAGCTTGCCTGTGGTGGCTTTCGAAGGCTCCGGCGAGTCCCCCTGCTCAAGGCCGGATGTGGTCATTCGGTTCCGATTGAGGACACGGATGCGTTTGCGAATGCTGTCGAGACCTTCTTGCTACGCCGCGGGTCAGGGAAGAAATTGGGCTGATCGGAAAAAAATGCTATCCGCAATGGATATTCATTCAGGCACTATATCTTTGATCTCCTCGACTATCTGGCGATCGGACTGAAGCGCGTCTCGGTTATTGTTCCGAACTACAACTATGAACGGTATCAACCGGAGAGACTGCAGACAATCCGGGATCAGACGTATCCAGCCTACGAGATCGTCTATCTGGATGATTGCTCATCCGACAACAGCGTGGCAGTCGCGGAAGCGATCTTGAAGAACCAACCGGTCGATTGGCGTCTGGTCCGTAACGTGCAGAATTCCGGATCCGTCTTTCTGCAATGGCAAAAGGGTGTTGAGCTTGCGAAAGGCGACTATGTCTGGCTCGCGGAAGCGGACGACTCAAGTGAGCCCGAGTTCCTTGAGGAACTTCTCAAACCATTCGACGATCCGGAAGTCGTACTTAGCTATTGCGAAAGCAAGCAACTTGACGAGCAAGGGAATGTTCTCGCCAAGAACTATCTGGATTATGTGTTTGATATCAGTGCCGTACGCTGGACAAGGCCTTATGTCGTGGATGGTATCGAGGAAATCAGATCCGCATTGTCCATAAAGAACACAATACCGAATGTGAGTGGAGTGTTGCTAAAGCGTAGTTGCCTGAAAGAAGTGCTTGTAGGCCATATCAATGACATTTGTTCCTTCAGGATAGCCGGCGATTGGTTCGTATACGTCCTCCTGCTACGGCACGGTAAACTGGCCTTCACGAACAGGCCGTTGAATGGACATCGGCGACATTCCCAAGGAGTTACCATTGGCGCCGCCGCCAAAGGTCATTTGAATGAAATTGTTCGAATGCAGGAAATAGTAGCCAGGGAATTTTCCATAGCTCCAACCGAACAGAAGCTGGCGACCGAATATACGAAGAAGCTCAAGATCCAATTCAAATTGGCTTAACAAATCGGGCGGCGGGAAGGTAACCGCTCGATCAGCGATTGAATGTGTGCAGTGATAATTTGGAGATGAAAAATATGGCGAATCCCGATCTGATCCATTCGACGGTTGCGCAAGTTGCGAAGAGCGAAGCAGTTGTCTGGGACGGGAGTAAATATTATGACGATGCTGAAGCGTGGACATGGCTATTTTGGAGCGAGGAGCATGATTTCTTTAAATACTTTCGCCAACTTGATATAAAGAATTTGCTCGAGCTAGCCTGTGGTCATGGAAGGCACGGCGAATATGTTCTCAGTCATTACGGAGATCGAGTGGATCGTCTTGTCATGCTGGATATTCTTCAATCGAACGTCGACTTTTGTCTGCAGAGAATCGGACCACGCAAGAATCTGGAGATTCGCTGCAACAGCGGAGTCGGATTTCAACCTGTGGCGGATGGGTCGCTTACTGCGATTTTTTGTTATGACGCGATGGTGCATTTTCATCACGAGGTAGTTAAGTCATATCTGAATGATACTCAGCGAGTTCTCGTCCCGGGAGGTATGGCGTTGTTTCACCATTCCAATTACTCGTTGAAACCGGACTCGCCGTTTGGGGCAAACCCTCACGCGCGCGCATATATGTCAGCTTCTCTCTTCGAGCAATATGTCAAAGAAGCCGGGCTAGTAGTTATGGAACAGAAGTCGTTTTCTTGGGGAGACATACCAGACTTGGACTGTCTTAGTCTGATCAAAAAGCCCGCAAGTACTTCAAAGTGATGGCCGCGAACATCAACGAAACCACTACTCCATTGATACGGTCACTTTGTCAGTTTCCCTGAACAAATTATGAGTGAAGATCAGCCATTCTTTAGTAGCGAGGGCTTTTGTCCGATATGTGAGAAAGAGGTATTGTTCACGGCGCAATTCAGTTGGTTTCGAGACCATCTTAAATGTTCAGGATGTGGGTCTGTTCCGCGTGAGCGAGCTTTGATGGCTGTGATAGCCGAACGCTTTCCAGATTATTGCGGCCTTGATATTCATGAGTCCTCGCCGGGCGGTCGTGGCGTAAGCATCAGAAGTCAGTGAGCAATGCAAGGGAGTACTCTGAGCTCTCATTTTTTCGGCTTACCTCTTGGCGAAATCAATCAGACTTATGGATCGAGATGCGAGGACTTGGAACGACTTACGTATGCCGACAATTCTTTTGATTTGTTTATAACGCAGGATGTACTTGAGCATATCTTTGAACCCGGATGCGTGTTTAAAGAGATCGCACGTGTGCTAAGGCCTGGTGGCGCGCATATTTTACCGTGCCACTAGTCAACAAATGGAACAGGTCTGCCCGCCGGGCGACACGTACCAGCGACGGAAAAGTCCAGTACTTACTGCCGGCGGAGTACCACGGAAATCCGGTCGATGAAAGCGGATCCTTGGTTACGTTTGACTGGGGGTATGACATATGCAGAGACATTTTCGCTCATACAGCAATGTCCACTGTAATTATTAGAATCGAAGACATTCATCGCGGAATTCGGGCCGAATATATTGAAGTTCTAGCTAGCAGTCTTTGATGTCATGGATTTTGGTTTTTGTCAGGCAACTACTCAGATTGAATGCCTTTTGGAAAATGAAGCCTGCGCTTAACGTCCTTCGGGCGTCGAGTTGTTATTTTATTTCTTAGGTGTATAAAACTATGCTGTTTAAATGTCTGTTGCTGGCACTTCTGATGTTCGGACTCAATGGTTGCGAACGCCCCCCAAAAAAGTGCAAGAAGGAAGTGGCCGGGCGACAGCTATTTCGCCCTTGCCCGAGAAACTGACATTGATTAGGCCCGAGTTCATCACTACGCAGCCATTTGAATTGGGCG
>JADJUP010000032.1 GCA_016716965.1 Sulfuritalea sp.
GAAAACTTCGTCGCGCAACGCCCGACGGCCACTGTCTTTGTGACAATCGCTGCCGCCCAGCGTCGGCAGGCCCAGGTGACTGGCGGTACTGATCGCCAGGTCGTTGTCGCTCTCGGCATTGACGCCGTTGTGCGACTCCACGGCGGCGATGTCCTTCAGTTCCAGCAAGCCTTCCATCAGGCTGGCCAACCCCACGTTGCGGAAGGGATGGGCCGGGGCGCAAATGCCGCCGAGACCGTTGATGCGTTCGATGACCTCTTCCAGCGGCAGATAGCTGTCACGCCCCAGATGTTCCAGCCGTCGTCTTCCACCCCGTAGGCCAGCAGGTGCCCCCTGTCGGTGGCGATCTCTGACCCGCGCAGGATCAGGAAGCCCTCGTCACGGCCAACCTGCTCCACCGGCGCCGAAGCCTCGTAGGAGTAATGCTCGGTGATCACCGCCCCGTCGAGGCCCAGTGCCTTGGCGCGGCGTATCAGGTCCAGGGGTTCGAGCCAGTTGTCGTACGAGTACTTCGTATGACAGTGGGTATCGATCCACATGGGATGCCGCCGCGCCTTTGCCGCTCAGGGAAGCTCGTACTCGAGGTTGATGCGCTTGGACGGCACGAACTTGTTGCGCGAGAAGAACTTCTCCAGCGCGAAGTCGCTCCAGTTGACCAGCGTGTAGACCTTCTTCACGCCGGCCGCCTTCATGTTCATCATGAACTGGTCGAGCATCTCGGCGGCGACGCCGAAATTGCGGTAGTCGGGATGCACGCCCAGCGTGTCGATGGTCGCCGTGCTGTCGGCGATGCCGAACTCGCCGAAGAACACGTAGCCCATGATGAAGCCAGCTACCTTGCCGTCGATTTCGCAGACGATCGAGGTGTTGATGTTCGCCGCGCGATTGAGAATCCCGGCGATCTTGCGCTCGTAGTACTCCTGGCGCGCCTCACCGGTGGCGAGGGCATCGATGGCGACGATGGCGTCCAGGTCGCCCTGGCGCAGCACGCGCATTACTCTTTTCTGATCAGGCATTTCTTTCCTCCTTGATATGGTCGGCAGCGCCAGCGGGCGTGCCTAATCTGCAAACAGTTCGTCTTCGTTGGTCGCCGCGCCGCGCTTGCGCACATAGACGGTGCCGTAACTGAAACCCATTTCCTGACCCGCGTCGAAGCAGGTATTGCAGCCTTCCCCTTCGGCCTTGAACTCCTCGACATGGACCTCGAAGCCCATCGCCTTGTAGTTCTGCACGATCTCCGACAGGCGCGGCTCGCCGATGGTGGTCTGCCGCACCCAGCCATCCTTGAGCAATGCGTCCTCGGGACTGATCGCCTTGGCCTGGGCGATCGGGATGACACGCCGTGTTTCCGCCATGGGTATCACCCTGCGCCTACCACGAATGCTTGATCGCGCCCGGCGTGCAGGCGGTCATGCAGGGCAGACTGGTATAGCCGCCCGACGGCTTGCAGTCGGCGCAGTCATAGGACAGGGTGCGGCAGTTGGGCTTCTTGATCCAGGCCACTTCGTCGTCGTAGTCATCGGTGATGATTTCGAACATCTGCTTCGGACAGGCCGTCAGGCAGGCGCGCTCTGCAGCGCAGCCGATGCACTTGTCGGTATCGATGCTGATGTAGTACTCACCCGAACCGTCCTTGTAACCGTAATTGGCGATCATGTTTCTTCCCTTCTGGTCAGAGCCCGCGACGACCGGCGAAAAGCCGGTCAGCGCGACAGGCTATCAGGCAGCGGCCTTCTTGGACATCAGCGTGTAGCCGAACAGCGCGGCACCGAGGGCGCCGGCGATCTGGCTATCCACCTTGGTATCGATGGCCTTGATGCCCAGCAGCTTCTCGATGCGCTTGACCACGCCGGGGTTCTTGGCGATGCCGCCGGTGATGAAGAAGCCCTCTTCCACGCCGATGCGCTCCAGCAGGGATACAACGCGCTCCGCCATGGCCTGGCAGTAGGCGGCAATCACCTTGTTCTTGGTGTAGCCGGCCTTGAGCAGGCCCAGCGCCTCGGACTTGGCGAACACCACGCAAACGGACGAGACGGCATCGACGTCGGCATCGATGTCGAAGGAACGCGGGCCGAGTTCGGCGATCGGGATCTGCATCAGGTCGGAGATGACTTCCATGCCGCGGCCGGTGCCGGCGGCGCACTTGTCGTTCATCAGGAAGTTGGTGACCTTGCCTTTTTCATCGCAGTGGATGGCCTTGCAATCCTGGCCGCCCATGTCGAGGATGGTGCGCACGCCGTTGCCGCCCATGTAGTTGGCGCCGCGGGCATGGCAGGCGATTTCCGTGATCGCCTTGTGGGCGAAAGGCACGTTGACGCGACCGTAACCGGTGCCGACGACATAGTGGATGTCTTCCAGTTTCATGCCGCACTTGTCCATCACGCCCTGCAGCGCGTTGGTCGCGGAATCCGGCGAGTTGTTGCCGGTACGCATGCTGTTGAAGCCGTAGAGTTCGCCATCGACCACGAGCACGGCCTGCGACGACACGGAACCGACGTCGATGCCGCAGGTGATGATCTTTGCGGTCTTCCAGTCCTTGGTCTCGTCGACCCAGGTGTTTTCCTGCCAGCGCCAGAATTCCTTCTTCTCGGGGGCGGTCGGGGCTGCTGTCACTTCTGCATTCATGTTTCGCTCCTTGTCCGTGGGTTCAGTGCTGACGCTCGGCGGCAATCATCGCGCATCCCAGCGCGCTGATGTACTCGGGCATGTCAGGCAGGGAAATCTGATCGACGCCCATCGCGGTCTTCAGCGACTGGACGAAACCGGCGTTGTGCACCATGCCGCCGATCAGCACCACTTCGCCTTCGATGCCGACACGGCGCACCATGGCGCAGACGCGGCTGGCGACGGCATCGAGCACCGCCTTGGCGATGTCGTTCTTGGGCGTCGCCGAATGGATCAGCGAAACCACTTCGGACTCGGCGAACACCGTGCATTGCGCGTTCATCGGGATGGTCTTGTCGGACTTCAGGCTGGCATCGCCGAACTCCTTGAGCGACATCTGCAGGGCACGGCTCATCGCCTCGGCAAACGATCCGGCGCCGGCGGCGCACTTCTCGTTGCCGGCGAAGTCAACCGCACGGCCTTCGGCGTCGGTCTTCATGCCGCGACCTTCCTCGGCACCGACATCGACCACGGTACGGCCCTGCGGGTACATGAAATTCGCACCCTTGGCACCGGCCGTCATTTCAGTGATGCCTTCGGCGGCGAAGCTCACCTGCTTGCGGCCGGCGCCGGTGGCGAACACGGCCTTGACGTCCTCGCGCTTGAGGCCGGCGGAAGCCAGCGCCTCGTCGTAGGCCTTGTCGGCCGCGACGTCCTGGTCCAGGTCGCCCGGCATCATGATGTGAGCCTTTTTCACGCCATACTTCAACTGCGGCGCGCCATCAACCTTCAGTTCCTCGAGCAGTATCACTTTGATGCTGCGCGAGCCCATATCGATTCCAGCGGTAATCATTGTTGATTCCTCCTGTTGTGACTTGTATTGATCAGGCGGCCTGGCGGCGCAGACCGAGCTGTTCCATGAAGGCATCGACCCGAGCCTGGGTGCGCACTTCGTCGAACTCGCGCTCGTCGCCCATGTTGCCTTCGAAGGTCATGATCGGCACGCCGGCCTTGGCGATGCCGCCACGGTTTTCCATGATGCCGAGGCTGAGGCCTTCGCAGCCGCGGTTCAGGTGCAGCATGACGCCATCGACCTGCCATTCCTTGACGATGCGCAGCATCATCTCGGTCTTCAGGCGCGGATCGAAGAAGTGCTGCCACTGCGGCTTGGACAGGTTCCAGTCGGCGTAGAGGCGCAGGATCTGGTCGCGGGTATTCATCTCGATGCCCTTTTCCCAGGGCAGCGAACGACCGCCCCAGCTGCCGTCCGGCTTGTCTTCCCAGATGCCTTCGAGGGCGAAGGTGTAGAGCGAGCCGATCGACACCGCACCGTAGGTTTCGAGGTAGCGGAAGATCTTGAGGAAGGACCAGGGCGGCTGCGTGTCGGACATCATGCGGCACTTCTCGTTCGGCACGGCGGCGATGCCGCGCGCGACGCGATCCTTGACCTCGTCGTAGAGCTCGTCGTAGAAGTCGGCACACCATTGCGAGGACTTCGAGAGCGTGGCCAGCACATACAGCGAGTACATGGTCTTTTCGTCGAGCGGCGCCGGCTTGACCTTGTTCAGGGCGCAGATGTCGGCCCAGCGGCTGGTCGAGCGCATTTCGTTCTTGACGGCCTTGAGGAACTTCTCGTCGTCGAACTTGCGGCCGGTCGACTTCTCGAGGAACTCGATGCCATCGTGCAACTGGTTGGTGACGTAGTCGAGGCGCGCCGCGTTCATGTCCTTGTAGGGACCGACGCCGACGTCGACGTAGAACTGCGGCACCTTCTCTTCCTTGGCGACGTGCTGGTACCACTTGGAGTGCGAGCAGCAGATCTGCGTCTGGAAAATGAAGTCGGGCTTGGGGAACTTGCCGCCGTAGAGATACTTGTCGAGGTGCATGCCACCCCAGTAGATGCGCATGTAGGAGCACAGGTCGCGGGCGAAGCCCACCGACTCGGCGGCGTCCATGCATTCCTTGGCGAACTTCTTGTCGTGCGCGACGGCAGCGGCGTAGGGCTCGCCGGTCAGCGAATAGACGTCGTCGCCGAGGCCGGCCGGCAGCGCATCCAGCGCCCAGGCGGAACCGGACCAGCGCAGGCCGCCGTTGTCCTTGGCCGTCGCGTAATTCCTGTAGTACTGCTCGCGCAGTTGCTTGGCCTTGCCCCACAGCTTGAGGGTCTCGGTCGGGTATTTGTTAGGTGCGTTCATCGCTCTCTCCCTCAGATTAGAACAGCTCTTCGTCGCTCATCGTTTCGAGGAATGCCTCGATACGGATGCGGAAGGGGCCGATGGGGTTGGTAATGTCGAATTCGAGGAACAGCGTCGGGATGCCGTTCTTCTCCAGGTGCTCCTTGAGGTCCGGGTAGTCGCCTTCGTGCGGATCGCAGAACTTCTGCTGCAGGAAGATCGCGGCGCGCGCGTTGAATTCCTTGGCCAGACCCAGCACGTGGTCGAAGCGGGTGTGGTTCGGGTAATCCTTGGTCGGGCAGGCCGGGCGGTCGCAATAGCGATCGGCGATGGCCTTGATCACGTCGGTTTCCGGTTTGGACTGGTTCCAGAAGTAACGCGTGCCGGAACACTGGTCGTCGATGACGATCGTGGAACCGACCGACTCGACCATGGCCATGAAGGCGATGTCGTCGTTTTCGGAGCCGATGGTCATGAAACGAACGCCTTCCTTGCGCTCCATCTTGCGCGACGGCAGGGCGGCGAGAACCTTCTTCAGCATCTCGTTGTGTTCGCGCTTGTCGATGAACTGTGCGGTCAGCGAGGCGTAGAGCGCCTCGACGCCGGTGACGCGGGGATTCTCTTCCTTGCGGTACTCGAACAGCTCGCGCAGCAGGCGGCGGTTTTCGTCGACCACGGCCAGCGCTTCCTTGAGCATCGCGTCGGTCAGTTCCTTGCCGGTCAGTGCCGACAGGAAGGTACGGAAGGATTGGAGTTCCGCATGATGGGCCTTGCGTGCATGGGGCGACTGCACGTCGTTGGGCATCGGCACGTAGTAGTCCCACTGCACGCTGGGAACGTTGCTGCGCCAGGAACTGAAGGTCTGGCGATACTGGATGCAGGATTGCGTCAGGGTCACGCCCTCGGCGTAATCGAAGCGGTTCAGCAGGCCCTGCGCCAGCGAATCGCGGCAGAAGGGGCAGAACATGCCGAAGATGTGCGGCTCGGTGACGTTCTGCGGCTCATGCGCACCCAGAACACGTACCGGCAGCATGCCGGCGGCGATCAGCAGTTCTTCCGCCGTGTAGGTACACATCGTCGCCACCACCTGGCCACCCGTGCGCTTCTTCCAGTCTCGCGCATAGTCGTGGCGCTTCTCATACCAGTTCTTGAACTGGTCGAACAAACCATCAGCCATTGCTGCCTCCTTTGTTGTCCATCCGCCGCGAGGGTCGCTGCGAATCGGTACTTCCTGTTAAGAGCGGAACTATTGTTCCTTGTCTGAACCATACTGCACAACTGGAGCGAAGTATGGGGATCAGAAACCCCGCTGTCAATCCCGCAATGAAGTATTGTGCCGCAGCGCCGCAATAGCCCTATCTATCTGTTGCATAGCGTTTTTTGATGTTTTCACTGGTAAATAAGGATTTCCTAACGTGCGAAACAGTTGACATTTATCAAAAACATGCACTATAGTACCTGTACCGTCCTTGCACGACCAGGGAAGGGAAACCAAATGGATACCAAGACCAAAGACTCCAGCAATGCCGCCCAGGCCTTTCACGACGAGGCCGCCGACGCCGAATTCATCACGGCGCTGGGCAACCGCGTGCGCATGGCGCGAGCCCGGCGTGGCATGTCGCGCAAGGCGCTGGCGCTGAGTTCCGCCGTTTCCGAACGCTACCTGGCCCAGGTCGAGAGCGGCGAGACCAATCCCTCCATCATGGTGCTGCGCCATGTCGCCCATGCACTAGGCATCTCGCTGCTGGAACTGATCGAGCAGCAACAGGGTTCCAACGAATACCGCTTGATCGCGCACTTCCTCGAGCAGCTTTCGCCCAGCCGGCTGGAAGATGCCATGCTGCGCCTGATGCGCGACTTCGGCAGCGAAGATGCCGCGCGCCGCCGCCGCATCGCCCTGGTCGGCCTGCGCGGCGCAGGCAAGTCCACCCTGGGTCGCGCGCTGGCCGCCGACCTGGCGATTCCCTTCGTCGAACTCAACAGTGCGATCGAGGCCGAGGCCGGCGTCAGCCTCAACGAGATCTTCATGCTTTACGGCCAGCCCGGCTTCCGCCGCCTCGAACGCCGCTGTCTGGAAAACATCGTGACCCAGCATGAGGCGGCGGTGATCACCGTCGGCGGCGGCATCGTATCCGAGGCCGAGACCTTCAACCTGCTGCTGATGAACTGCTACACGGTCTGGGTAAAGGCCAGCCCCGAGGAGCACATGTCGCGCGTCGTCGCCCAGGGCGACCTGCGCCCCATGGAAGGCAGCGCCGAGGCCATGGAGGACATGCGCCGCATCCTCGTCGCCCGCGAATCGCTTTACAGCAAGGCCGATTTCACACTGGACACCACCGGCCGCACGCCGGAGGAATGCCTCATGCAATTGCGTCAAACCGTGACACACGCCCCCTGATCCACCCCCGATCCCAACAGACAAAAACCCAAAACGGAGAACCCCATGAACAGCCCCGAAGCCGTCAAACCCGTGATCACCTACGACACCAGCCCCGAGCAGTACAAGCACTGGAAACTGGCCTGCGACGGCGCCATCGCCACGCTGACGCTGAACATCAACGAAGACGCCGGCATCAAGCCCGGCTACAAGCTCAAGCTCAACTCCTACGACCTCGGCGTGGACATGGAACTGCACGACGCCCTGCAGCGCGTGCGCTTCGAGCATCCCGAGGTGAAGACCGTGGTCGTCACCTCGGGCAAGGACCGCATCTTCTGTTCCGGCGCCAACATCTTCATGCTGGGCCTGTCGACCCACGCCTGGAAGGTAAATTTCTGCAAATTCACCAACGAGACGCGCAACGGCATCGAGGATTCCAGCCGCTACTCGGGCCTCAAGTTCCTCGCCGCCTGCAACGGCACCACCGCCGGCGGCGGCTACGAGCTGGCCCTGGCCTGCGACGAGATCGTGCTGGTCGATGACCGCTCCTCCGCCGTCAGCCTGCCCGAAGTGCCGCTGCTGGGCGTGCTGCCCGGCACCGGCGGCCTCACCCGCGTCACCGACAAGCGCCGCGTGCGCCGCGACCACGCCGACATCTTCTGCACCCTGACCGAAGGCATCCGCGCCCAGCGCGCCAAGGAATGGCGTTTGATCGACGACTACGCCAAGCCGCAGGCCTTCGCCGAAAAGGTCAGGCAGCGCGCCACCGAACTCGCCGCCCAGAGCGACCGCCCATCCGACGCCAAGGGCGTGGCACTCACCCCGGTCAAGCGCACGATCGACGAGGCCGGCTACCACTACGAGACCGTCGACGTCACCATCGACCGCGCCGCCCGCCGCGCCACGCTGACCGTCAAGGCCCCCGCCGCCGCCGTGCAATCCGACATCACCCAGATCGTCGCCGCCGGCGCCGCCTGGTGGCCGCTGCAGATGGCGCGCGAGCTCGACGACGCCATCCTGATGCTGCGCACCAACGACCTCGAAATCGGCACCTGGGTGCTCAAGGCCACGGGCGACGCGGCCCACGTGCTGGCCGCCGACGCGGTGCTGAACCAGCAGCGCGGCCACTGGTTCGTGCGCGAGACCATCGGCATGCTGCGCCGGACGCTCGCCCGCCTCGACGTCACCTCGCGCACCCTGATCGCCCTGGTCGAGCGCGACTCCTGCTTCGCCGGCACCATGGCCGAACTGCTGTTCGCCGCCGACCGCGGCTACATGCTGGCCCTGCCCGACGCCGCCGCCGAGGAAGGCCGCGTCACCCTGTCGGCGATGAATTTCGGCGACTACCCGATGGTCAATGGACAGTACCGCATCGGCGCCCGCTTCTATGGCGAAGAAGGCCCGATCGCCGCCGCGAAGGCCGCGACCGGCAAGCCGCTGGATGCCGCCGCCGCACTCGAACTCGGCCTCGTCACCGCCACGCCGGACGACCTCGACTGGGACGACGAGATCCGCATCGTCTTCGAGGAACGCGCCAGCCTCTCGCCCGACGCCCTGACCGGCATGGAAGCCAACCTGCGCTTCGGCCCCGGCGAAACCATGGAAACCCGCGTCTTCGGCCGCCTCTCGGCCTGGCAGAACTGGATTTTCATCCGCCCCAACGCCGTCGGCGAAGGCGGCGCGCTGAAGGTCTTCGGCAGCGGCAACAAGGCCAAATTCAACTGGGAACGCGTCTGACGTTTCCCGACAATAAAAGAACCCCCGACCCCAATCAGGAGAACACCATGAGCATCGATTACAGCCAGAAGATCCCCAACAACGTCCACCTCAACGACAACAAGACCCTGCAGCGCGCGCTCGAGCACTGGCAGCCGGAGTTCATCAACTGGTGGAAGGACATGGGTCCCGACGACTCGCAGAACTTCGACGTCTACCTGCGCACCGCGGTCAGCGTCGATCCCGCCGGCTGGGCGCACTTCGACTACGTCAAGATGCCCGACTACCGCTGGGGCATCTTCCTCAACCCGGCCGAGGAAGGCCGCAAGGTGAATTTCGGCGCGCACAAGGGCGAGGCCGCCTGGCAGGAAGTGCCGGGCGAATACCGCAGCAACCTGCGCCGCCTGATCGTCACGCAGGGCGACACCGAGCCCGCCTCGGTCGAGCAGCAGCGCCACCTCGGCCTGACCTGCCCCTCGCTCTACGACATGCGCAACCTGTTCCAGGTCAACGTCGAGGAAGGCCGCCACCTGTGGGCCATGGTCTACCTGCTGCACGCCTACTTCGGCCGCGACGGCCGCGAGGAAGCCGAAGCCCTGCTCGAGCGCCGCTCGGGCGATGCGGACAATCCCCGCATCCTCGGCGCCTTCAATGAAAGCACGCCGGACTGGCTGTCCTTCTTCATGTTCACCTACTTCACCGACCGCGACGGCAAGTACCAGCTCTGCTCGCTGGCCGAATCCGGCTTCGACCCGCTGGCGCGCACCTGCAAGTTCATGCTGACCGAGGAAGCGCACCACATGTTCGTCGGCGAATCCGGCGTCGGCCGCGTCATCCAGCGCACCTGCGACGTCATGAACCAGCTCAAGACCGACGACGTGGCGAAGATCCGCGCCCAGGGCGTGATCGACCTGCCGACCATCCAGCGCTACCTGAACTTCCACTTCAGCGTGACCATGGACCTGTTCGGCGCCGACGTCTCGTCGAACGCGGCGACCTTCTACAACACCGGCCTCAAGGGCCGCTACGAGGAAACCAAGCAAAGCGACGACCACCAGCTCGCGGATGCCACCTACGGCGTGCTCGAAGTCGCCAACGGACAACTGCTCACCGTCCAGGCACCCTACCTCAATGCGCTCAACGAGAAGCTGCGCGACGACTACGTCACCGACGCCAAGGGCGGCATCGAGCGCTGGAACAAGATCATCCAGAAGGCCGGCATCCCCTTCACCCTCGGCGCCCCGCACAAGGCCTTCAACCGCAAGATCGGGCCCCTGTCGGCGGCCAAGATCTCGCCCACGGGCCAGGTGCTGTCCGAAGCCGAATGGACCCACCACCACCTGCAGTGGCTACCCTCGGTCGAGGACCGCGCCTTCGTCGCCTCGCTGATGGGCCGCGTCGCCGAACCGGGCAAGTTCGCCAACTGGATCGCCCCGCCCGCGCGCGGCATCAACAACCAGCCGGTGGATTTCTCCTACGTGCGGTTCAACTGAAAAGGCGAACCGCCTTCAACAGGGACCACCGACACAGCACGGAGAACCAAAGCCGGAAGCTGCCTCTCTGTGTCCTCTGTGGCTCCGTGTCGAGACCGGTTTGCCAAACACCGGCGAAGGAGCAAACATGACTACTGCCAGACCGCGATCATGCGCCAGCACCTGATCGACCCCGAGATCTGCATCCGCTGCAACACCTGCGAGGAAACCTGCCCGGTCGATGCGATCTCGCACGACTCGCGCAACTACGTGGTCGATGCCGCCAAGTGCAAGCTTTGCTACAACTGCATCTCGCCCTGCCCCACCGGCGCCATCGACAGCTGGCGCAACATGCCGGCCGACAAGGCCTACCCGCTCGCCGAGCAGCTACTGTGGGACACCCTGCCCGGCCAGATCGCACTCGATGCACCTGCAGAAGTCGGCGCTGGCGATACGGCGCCCGAGCTGCCCGATGACGTCGAACGCATCGCCGCCGCGTCCACCGCCGGCCAGGGCGGCACCGCGCCGCCGCCGTGGTCCGCCGCGCACCCTTACGCCAACCTCTACGGCATCCACAATCCCGCCGTGGCCACCGTCAGCGGGAACTTCAAGCTCACGGCCGAGGATGCCTCCAGCGACATCCGCCACATCGTGCTCGATTTCGGCAATGCCTCCTTCCCGGTGCTCGAAGGCCAGACCATCGGCATCCTCGCCCCCGGCCTCGACGCCCATGGCAAACCGCACCACGTCCGCCTCTATTCCGTGGCCAGCCCGCGCGACGGCGAACGTCCCAGGTACAACAACCTCTCGCTGACCGTGAAGCGCGTCACCGAGGACCACGAAGGCAAGGCCGCGCAAGGCATCGCCTCGAACTACCTGTGCGACCTGAAGAAGGGCGACAAGGTCAATGTCGTCGGCCCCTACGGCACCAGCTTCCTGATGCCCAACCACCCCGGCAGCAACCTGCTGATGATCTGCACCGGCACCGGCTCGGCGCCGATGCGCGCGATGACCGAGCGGCGCCGGCGCAAGTTCGCCGCCGGCGAGAACGCCGGCAAGCTGATGCTGTTCTTCGGCGCCCGCAGCCCCGGCGAACTGCCCTACTTCGGCCCGCTGACCAAGCTGCCCAAGGAATTCATCGACATCAACTTCGGCTTCTCGCGGGTGCCGGGAGAACCCAAGCGCTACGTGCAGGACCTGCTGCGCGAGCGCGGCGGCGACGTCGCGCGCCTGCTGCGGGACGACAACACCTACGTCTATCTGTGCGGCCTCAAGGGCATGGAAAAGGGCGTCGAGGACGCCTTCACCGAAGCCTGCCGCGCCAACGGCCTGGACTGGAGCGCGCTGCGCCCGCAGTTGTTGCAGCAGGGGCGGTACCACGTGGAAACCTACTGAGCGACTTAGCCGCGCCGACTTTCAAGCCTGGCTCGATGCCGGGCTACGCAAGAGTCGGCGCCGGCGGCACGGCGATTTTTGCCGTGCAACCCCGGCCATGATTGCATGGCCGACATAGCCGAACTGACCCTGTATCGCCACCCCCAAAGCCATGGAATACCAAATGCAAATGGGTGACCGAAATCCGGATTCGGACGACCATCTGGAGCGGAAGCCCGGCGACATCGGGTCTCCCGATCAAGCCATATGACTCTTGCCTGACTAGCGACAGGCTTCCGGCATTCATCAGACTGCGAGCGCGGTTTGGCGTTGAGGGAGCTTCAACAAGCCTTCCTGGATTGCAGGGGCCTGACTGCCACTTTGGCAGGGGATTCGGCGGCGGTCACGGTCCTGCCGCCGACTTGGGCGGCCTCTTAAGACCATATGTGATCGCGACATTAATATGTTTAAATCACGCCGCCGGCTGGCCTGAAACGCGTACTGACCTTCATGGGCGACAAGGTCACCACCCACCCCGGCGAGTAGGTCAAGGCCGTGAAACAGGGCTATGACTGGTCGGTCGAGGTCAATGACTACGAGCACTACACGATTCCCGAAGCGGTGATCTCGGGCGGCTGATCTGCAAGGATGGAATGCCCCGAAGTGGGTGCGGTCCACAGTTGCAATATGAAGTTGGCCGTATATAGTTAAGAAACAATATTTGATACGGCCAATGGACTACCTGCCACTTTCCGACAACGCCGCCCGACAGGTCATCGACGCGACCACCATATTCGATGAGTTGCGTCGGACCGAGGCGCTGGCACGCAAGTACGCCGGAGGCATGTACTGGAAGAAGCAACCGCCCTACGAGTATCTGGTCAAGACCCTGCCGGACAACCGGCAGCAACGCATCGGCCCCCGCTCCGAAGAAACCGAGCGTATCTACGACGATTTCGTCAAGCACAAGTCTGAGTCGGAAAGCCGCCTGAAATCACTGAAGAGCGCCCTCACCGAGACCGAGCGCATGAACAAGGCATTGAAGGCGGGCAGGGTACCTTCCACGGTGATTGCGGTTCTGCAGGCAATCGAGCATGCCGGCCTGGGGGGGCATTTCACGGTGGTGGGCACGCACGCGCTGTATGCCTACGAAACCGCCGCCGGTGTGCGCATTGTTCCCGGCGCACTCGCGACGCAGGACGTCGACCTGTTGTGGGATGCCCGCCAGCGCATTCGCTTTGTCACGGATATCGAGAAGCTGGACTTGTCGGTGCTGGGAATTCTGAAAAAGGCCGATCCGACCTTCCAGCGCAAAGAGGGTCAGAATGAAACGGCAATCAACGCCAGGGGCTTCGAGGTCGATTTCCTGCGACGCCAACCCGAGGGCGATGATCCGCATCCGTTCAGGTTCTCGGCGGATGAAGACGACTTGTGGCCGGTTCAGGCCCGGCGAGCCTCCGTGCTCACCAATGCCCCGCGCTTTGAACACGTGGTGATCTCGGCAACCGGTCGGATGACCTTGATGCGGACGGTCTCCCCGGAAACCTTTGTCGAGTTCAAGCGCTGGATGGCGGAGAAGGTGCCGGATCGACCGGAAATCAAACGACGGCGCGACCGGCGCCAGGCCGACATTGTTCAATCCCTGCTGGATGAGCAGCTGTTGATGCCGCAGGGCGGCAGCACATGACATTGAACGGAAGTCATCCAGATGGGCAATCAGAATGACGAATTACATGGATACAAGGCTCGGCAAGCAGAAAAGTCGGCGCTGGCGCGACGGCGTCTTTGCATTGATGCTTCTGCTTCATTCATCCTTCGGCACAGCGGGTCACGCGAACCTGCTGGATGGCACCTCTTGGCAACTACAGGCCATCCAGTCGATGGACGATGCCCAGGGCACGACGAAGATTGCCGACCCGAGCCACTTCACCGTGCATTTTGGGGGCGACGGCCGGGCCAGCTTTCGCCTCGACTGCAACCGCGGCACGGGCAGCTTCACGCTGAGACCGGCAGCTGACGGCAACAGCGGGTCGATCAGCTTCGGCCCCATCGCGGCGACGCGTGCGCTGTGTCCGCCGCCGCACCTGGACGAGCGCGTGGCGCGCGACATGGCCCATGTGCGCGGCTATGGACGCAACCTGGTATTTGCACTCCCACACCGTGTGGCTTAGGCTTTCGCATTTGTCCATCGTGATTCTCCCTTTCGTGTGCTTGGCGGCTCACGTCTGGAAGTCTCCTCAGACGGACTCCTGAATATGTCAAACTTTTACTGCATCCCCGGCAGAGCCGGGGGGCCTCCCTTGGCAGGCTAGCGAGTCGCCGCGGCGCGACCCACGTTCCGACCGCTACCCACTTCCTGAGGAAGCACCATGCAAGCCTGTTACATCACCCGTTACGGCAATGCCGACGTGGTCCGCGTCGGCGAACTGCCCGCGCCCGAACCCGGCCCTGGCGAATTGCTATTCCGCATGCAGGCGGCAAGCGTGAATCCGGTGGATTTCAAGACGCGCATGGGCATGCTGCGCGCGCTGCAGTCCTACCGGATGCCGGCGATCCTCGGCAACGATGCGGCCGGCATCGTCACGGCGCTGGGGCCGGGCGTGGCTGGCTTCCGGGTCGGCGACCGGGTGGCTGCGCGGCTGGACAAGGCGCGCATGGGCGCCTTTGCCGAGTTCGTGGTGGCGCAGCCGCAGCACCTGGCGCTGATTCCCGATGGCGTGGATTTCGGGCCGGCCGCCGCGGTGGCGCTGGCGGGGCTCACGGCCTGGCAATGCCTGAGCGAGGTGCTGAAGGTCGGTGCGGGCGAGCGGGTGCTGATCCACGCCGGCGGCGGCGGCGTCGGGCATCTGGCGATCCAGTTGGCCAGGGGGCTGGGCGCGCATGTCACGACCACGGCATCGTCGGCCAGCCACGATTGGCTGCGCGGGCTGGGCGCCGATGTGTGCGTGGATTACCGTCACGCCGATTTCACGCAAGAGTGCGCGCCCTTTGACGCCGTTCTGGACGCGCTGGGCGGCGACACGCTGCTGCGCTCGATCGCCCACACCCGGCGCGGCGGGCGAGTGGTCAGCATCGGCGACATGCCGACGCCGGAAGTGGCAGCCGAGTTCGGCAAGCCCTGGCTGGCGCCGGTGTTCTGGCTGCTCGCGCGCAAGCCTCGCGCGGCAGCGCGCGCGCAGGGCGTGGCTTATCGCTACTGGTTCATGCGCGAAGACGGCACCCAGTTGGCCATGCTTCTGGAAAAGCTGGCGCGCGGCGAACTGCAACTGCGCATCGAGCGGGAGTTCCCGCTGGCGCAGGCGCCCGAGGCGCTGCAGCTCATCGAGGCCGGCCGGGTGCGCGGCAAGCTGGTGATCCGGCCACAGGCGTAGACTTCGCCATGTCACATCACCGCCACCACCCATGCAACCGCCGACCATTCCGCTACGCCATGCCCTGACCTGGCCAGAACTCTGGCCATCGGTTCGCAATGGCCTGTGCGTGCTCGCGCTATTTGCTGCGGGGGTTTTCGTCGCACGGAATTACGCGGTGCAGATCCAGGGATTGCTGGCTGGCTACGCCGCCATCGGGATCGGGATATTTCTCGCCAGTTCCATACTGGCCGTGCTGCTGCCGCTGCTCAGCAACCTGCCGCTGGTACCGGCCGCCGTCGTGGCGTGGGGGTCCTGGTGGACGGCGGGCCTGCTGTTGCTGGGCTGGATCATCGGCGCGGCGCTGGCCTTCGTGCTCGGACGCCACGCGCGCGCGCTGACCCTGCGCCATTTTCCGTCGGCACAGCGCCACGCCGACATCGATCGGCTGATCCATCCGGAGCATCGACTGCTGTCGCTGGTGCTGTTGCGCATGACCTTTCCGGTGGATGTGCTGTCCTACTCGCTGGGCCTGTTCAGCCGTTCCACCACACTGGCGGAGAACGTGGTTTCCACCACGCTCGGTGCCGCCCCGTTCGCCCTGTTGTTCGCGCTGCTGCCGACCCTCACAGCCAGCGCCCAGCTGATCATCTTCGCCGGATCGGCGCTGGCCTTCCTCGCCTACGCGGGCTGGGTCTGGCGCAGGCCATCCGCGCCCGATTAGGACGGCACGACGCCGGTCCGCATCAGCGGACTTCGATGCATCGATCCCGGTGCACGCGGCCGTCCATCTCGACCTGAGCCACATCGCCCCGCTTCGTCAGCCTGAGCATGCTGCAACTGTAGTTCGCCTCCCCGGCAGCGGCGGCCTCCGCATCAAGGCGAAACGACATGCCGTCGATTGCGATGGTGGCCGCATCGCCCGCAACGATGAGGCTGAAGCCCTTGCCGTCGGCACAGGCATAGTTCGTCGTTCGCGGCTCGGGCGCAACGAGCCCGGCGCACCCCTGGATCGCCAGGACTGCGGCCAGGACGAGAAGAGTTTTCTTGTTCATTTCCCGCAGGGATAGCGCTGCGCATAGGCGCGTGCCACCAGTCCCAGCGCGCTCAGTGCCTGAGCCTGCGGATTGTCGCGCAGCCAGTCGATGACGATGCGATGCTGCTCCGACAAGCCGATCTCGCGCGGCAGGCAGGCGCGCACCCCTTCGATTGCATCGTGCGCCAGCGCATCCTCCGCTGCCAGCAGGTAACCGATGCAACGCCCCGCCGCCACCGAGGACCCGCGGGTGCACCACTTTTCGAGATGCTCGCGATCGGTGAGCGCATGTGCCGTGGTAACGCACAACAGCGCGAGCAACGGAATCAGGAGGAGTTTCTTCATCGAGCGAAAAAGAGGATGGCCGTGACGGGATGGGACACATCCTACAAGCCCCGGGCCGGAATCTCCGTGACCTTGGTTACACGTCTTTCGATGGCACGACACCACCATCGCCGTCCCGCCGGCGACCGAAGGAAGTCCCAGTGGGGCGCCGACTTTCGGGATACTGCCTGCCTTGCATCGGTTGCCGGCGTTGGGTATATATTCGCGGCGTTCCGTGCGACACCAGCGGTTGCGGAACCTCCACCCCGATCCCGGCCAGGCACAGGAGGCTCGAAGATGATCAAGATCGGTCAAACGTGACGCCCATCAGTTTCTCCGCCAGCGACGGCCACCGCCTCGCCGCCTGCCGCTTCGACCCCCACGGCCCGCTGCGCGGCAAGGTCGTCATCGCGGCGGCAATGGCCGTGCCGCAGGCCTTCTACGCCAACTTCGCGCGCTTCCTGGCACGCCGCGGATATGCCACCTGGACCTTCGACTACCGCGGCATCGGCGACTCGCTGAACGGGCCGCGGCGCAAGCTGAAGGCGGACCTCGACGACTGGCTGCACAAGGATTACGACGCCCTGCTGCGGATGATCGCCGCCGCCTCGCCCAGTGCGCCGCTGTTCGTCGTCGGCCACAGTTTCGGCGGCCAGGTGGCGCCGCTGCTGCCCTCCCGCGAGCGCCTCGCCGGCCTGGTCAACATCGCCGTCGGCAGCGGCGCGACACGCCACCTGACGCCGCGCCTGAAGCGTTCGGCGCCGCTGCTGTGGCATGTGCTGGCGCCCGCGTTGTGCCCGCTGTTCGGCTACTTTCCCGGCGCGCGCATCGGCGTCGTCGGCGACCTGCCCACCGGTGCCTTGTACCAGTGGCGACGCTGGTGCCTGACGCCGGATTACCTGCTCTCCGGCGAACCCGGCGCCCGCGAAGCCTATGCCACCGCCGACTACCCGGTGCTGGCCTTGACCTTCGCCGACGACGAGTTGCTGCTCGAAGAAGGCTCGCGCCTGCTGCACGGCGCCTACCGGCGGCGCGCCGTCGATTACCGCCTGATCGAACCAAAACAGCACGGCCTCGCGCGCATCGGCCACTTCGGCTTCTTCAAGCCGCAAAGCGAAGCCACGCTGTGGCCGCTGGTGGCGGAGTGGCTGGATCACCGGGCGCGCTGATGCCGCGAGGCGAATTGGAGTCGGCGAAAAGTCGGCGCCGGCGCCACGGCAATTCGAACTTTCGAGCACGAGGAACACCCCGGGAACACCCCGGGAGCACCCCGGCGGTCGTATCCCGCTACGCCCCGCCGTCCGGCGCGAGGAAATACGGCGGACAGTACCTGTCGTTGAATCGAATCACATTCCGCCCCGCCGCCTTTGCCTCGTACATCGCAATGTCGGCCCATTTGAGGATGTCGTCCGTTTGGGCGTCATGGCCGATGAACAGGGTTACGCCGATGCTCACGGTGCATCGATGCTCCACCGTGGCATCCGGCCGCCCTCCCTGGCCCACGGTCAGCACATAGGGTTCGGCCAGCCTGAGCCGGATCTTCTCCGCAATCACCCTGGCTTGCGCAGTCGATTCGTCCTGGTCGGCATTCAGTTCGCGCAGCATCACGATGAACTCGTCGCCGCCGAAGCGGGCCACCGTATCCATCTGGCGCACGCAACCCAGCAGTCGCCGTGCGACTTCGACCAGGAGCGAGTCGCCGACCGCATGCCCGTGGCAGTCGTTCAGCGGCTTGAAATTGTCGAGGTCGAGGAACATCAGCGCGCCGTAGCATGCGCTGCGCTTGTTTGCGGCCATGCATTGACCCAGGCGGTCGCCGAGCAGGCGCCGGTTGGGCAATCTGGTGAGCGGATCGTAGAACGCCATTTGCCGCACTTCGTCTTCCATCTGCTTGCGCTCGGTGATGTCGCGCGACACCACGACGACCCTCTTGGCGCGTCCGTCCTGGTCCCGGATCAGGTTGCCCATCGATTCCATTTCCCGGATGCTGCCGTTGGCCAGTTGCATGCGGTACTGAATCTGGCGCCCCTTGCCGGTCGCTACCGTGTCCCGGAAAACCTGCCTGACGCGCTCCCTGTCGTCGGCATGAATCTCGGTGAATGAATCCGTGCCGCGCAAGTCCGTCGCAGTGCCGAAAAAATGGCTGTACGAGGGGCTGTTGTAGATACGGCGGCCGTCCAGATCGAGCACCGCGATGAAGTCGCCGATGGTCTCCGCGATCAGGTGGAAGAAGTCCTTCTGCTCCTGCAGGGCGGCTTCCGCACACTTGCGCTCGCTGATGTCGGTGTTGGTTCCCACCAGGCGCAGCGGCTGGCCTTCGCTGCCACGGCTGACCACCATGCCCCGGCCGAGCGTCCATTTCCAGCTGCCGTCCTTGCACAGCATGCGGAACTCCACCGCGGCCGATGGCGTTTCCCCGGCGATGTGGGCCTGGATTTTCGCCATGACGTCCGCCATGTCATCGGGATGAACCCGGCTCGACCATTCGGCGGCGGCATTGCCGATTTCATGCTCGGCATAACCCAGCATTCCCTTCCAGCGCCGGGAATACACCGCGGTGCCGGTCTGGATGTTCCAGTCCCAGACCCCGTCGCCCGCCCCTTCCAGCGCAAATTTCCAGCGCTCCTCGCTTTCCCTCAGGGCGTCTTCGAACTGCTTGCGCTCGGTCACGTCGCGGCACAGGGACACGATCCGCAGTGAATCGCCGACGCCGACCGTGGTTGCATTGATCTCGACCGGGGTTATGCGGCCATTGCCATCGACATAGTCGATCACGAAGTTCCTGATGAAACCGACCCTGGCGCAATGCTCCACGGCCCGGGCGTTCTTTTCTCTCTCGTGCTCCGCGGTCCAGTCCGTGACCGGCCTGCCCAGGATCTGGCCCAGTTCGCCATGGCCGGTAAGCCGCACATACTCTTCATTTGCATCGAGAACACGGCCAATCGCGTCAATTATCAGATAGCCCGTCCCGGTTGCCTCGACCAGGGCACGGTACTTCTCTTCGCTGGCTTGCCGCAGATCTGCAGATGTCGTGTCCATGATTGTCAATCATGTTCCCTGGCCGCCGATCTGTAAATATCGCGAAAGTGATACCCGTGGCAATGCCGATTCAAGCACTTGCGGGAAAGACGTCTGCCGGACAGCCGTCTAGGGCAGGCCCGGAAATTCGCTCCCCACCCTGCGCTTCATGGTTCGGGCGTAAAGCCCGGGCGCCAGCCGGCTCAGCCACCAGGCCATGCGCGAGGTAGTGTCCGGCAGCAGCAGCGCCCGCCCCGCCGCCACCGCCAGGAAAATTCGGTCGGCAATCTCCTCGGGCGAGGATTCGCCGCCGGTGGTGATGCGCGGACCGCTGACCGGGGCGCCGCCGCCGTCGGTGGCGGCGGCGCCGATGCCGGTGCGGATGAAGGACGGGCAGACCACCGTGACGCCGACTCCGGCGCCTTCGACCTCGCTGCGCAGGCTGTCGAAAAAGCCGTGCAGCGCGTGCTTGCTGGCGGCGTAACCGGTACGGCCGGTCAGCGGCGCAAAGCCGGCGACGCTGGAGATGGCGACGATGAAGCCGCGCCGCACCACGATCGGCGCCAGCGCGGCCTGGGTCAGGTTCACCGCACCGAAGAAATTGACTTCCATGACGAGGCGGATCACTTCGGGATCGGTGTCCTGCAACAGGCTGCGATGGCTGACACCCGCATTGTTGATGAGCCCGTCGAGCACACCGAATTGTGCCAGCGTGCGGGCCACGGCCTTCTCGCAGTCTTTCGCATCGGTGATGTCGCCCTCAATGGCCAGCACCTCTGCCCCGCTGGCACGCAGTTCGGCGACGAGGACATCGAGCGTCTCTGCATCGATATCGAGCGCGGCAATGCGCGCTCCGGCGGCGGCATAACGCCGGCACAACGCCGGCACCAGGCCGCCAGCGCGCCAGAGGCCGCCTGCCGCGGCCGGTCATGAGGGACTCACCTTCCGCCCGAACGGTGGCCTCCGCCGGCTCATGTGGGCCTTGCCTTGACGCGAGGTACGCCACAGTTCGAACACCTGCGCCGAGGTCAGCCTCGGCACGTAACCGAATTCTTCCTTCAGGCGCCGGTTGTCGAGTACCGGTCGGTAGCGCAGGAAATCGATCTGTTCCGGGCCGTACTGGGTCAGGCCCAGCACCTTCAGCAGCGACAATGCCGCCTGCAGCAGGCGGGGAGGAAAGACGACGCAGCGCTTGCCGAGGCGCTCGGCGATCTCGAAGATGCTGAGCTTGCCGTCACCGGCGACATTGAAGATGCCGGTCACCGGCGAATCGACGCCCTGCACGATGGCACCGACCACGTCCTGGTCGTGGATGAAGACGAAGGGGCTGTCGGAACCGCGGATCGCAATCAGGCGCGGCTTTTCGAACAGGTCCGTAATCTGGTTGCGCACCGTCGCGCCGAGGATGGTGCCGATGCGGAAGATGACCTGCTCCAGTTGCGGCTGGCTGACACGGTACTCGGCCAGCATTTCCTCGACCAGGCCCTTGTGCCAGGAATAGGCGAAGCTGAAATTGCCGCGCACCGGATCGGTCTCGGTCAGCCATTCGGGGTTGTCGGCGTGGTAGCCGTAGGCGGCGCCGGACGATGAAACGATGACCCGCTTCACGTGGTGACTGAGGCAGGCTTCGAGCAGGTTGCGGGTGCCGCCGACATCGACGCTGAATTCGAATTCGCGATTGCTCCCTTTCCCGGGCGTGACGATGGACGCCAGGTGCACCACCACCCGCGGCTGGTGGCGGCCGACGATGGCATCGACCGCGGGTGCGCGGATGTCGGCAGTTTCGTAGATCACGCCGGGCAGTCGCTGCGCGGGTTCGCGCAGGTCGAGCGCAACGACGTCGATGTCGCCGCGCGCCGCCAGCGCCGCCACCACCTGGCTGCCGAGGTAGCCGGAACTGCCGGTGACGAGGACGCCGGCCGGGTTCATGTCGGCGCGCGCCGGCTCCACCAGGTCGACACCGTCAGCCCGGAAACGATGTGCCAGATGCCCCACCAGGCGGTGACGATGGCCATGCCGCCGAGGCCGTCGAAGAAGTTGAAGATCAGGATCAGGCCCAGTGCCGAATTCTGGATGCCGACCTCGATCGCCACAGCGCGCCGGTCGCGCTCGGGCAGGCCGCTGAACCTGGCCGCGAAATAGCCGGTGCTCAATGCCAGCGCGTTGTGGAGGAATACGGCGAAGACGACGAAGCCGACGAAATCGAGAAAGTAACGCCAGTTGGCCGCCAGCGCGCCGATCACGAAAAGGCCGAAGACGGCGATGGAAAACATCTTGACCGGCTTGTGTGCGCGCTCGACGAATCCCGGAAAGCGATGGCCGGCCCACATGCCGGCGATCATCGGCAGGCCCAGCAGCAGGAACACGGCGAGCAGCATGTCCAGCGGATCAAGCGCGACCACCTTGAGTATCTTTGCCGTTTCCGGATTCATCCCGCCCCACAGCGAGAGGTTCAGCGGCGTCATGACGATGGCGACGGCGGTGGACACCGCCGTCATGGTGATCGACAGCGCGGTATTGCCCTTCGCGAAATGGGTGAGGAAGTTCGAGATGTTGCCGCCCGGGCAGGCCGCCACCAGCATCATGCCCAGCGCGATGCTGGGCGCCGGCTTGATCACCATGACCAGCAGGAAGGTGAAGGCCGGCAACAGCACGAACTGCCCGGCCAGGCCGATGATGACCGGCTTGGGCATGGTCAGCACCGCCTTGAAGTCGGCCAGCTTGAGGTCGAGCGCGACGCCGAACATCACCAGGCCGATGATGGCGTTGAGCGCCCAGAGCGAACCCGGATTGAAATTCAGCCGGACCAGGTCCATCTCGTTCATGGTGTCGCCTCCGCCTGCGTCGGGATTAAGCCTTCGGTTCCTCGTGCATTTTCTTGAAATGTATCAGACCCGGCGCCCACATGTGCTTTACCGGATCGACGTCGACGTGGATCACGGCACAACCGCCGGTCGCCAGCGCGCGTTGCAGCGCCGGCTTCAACTGCGCCGGGTCGGACACGCGCTCGCCGTAGGCGCCCATGCTTTCGCCCAGCTTGTCGAACTTGATCTCGCCGAGGTCGGCCTTGATCGTCTCGTCGGGATCGAGGTGCTTGAAGATCATGGTCTTGATCGGGCGCAGCATGAACTGCTGGTTCATCTTGACCATGCCCCACTGCTTGTCGGCGAGCACGATGTAGATCACCTGCGCCTTGTTGCGCACCGCGGTTTCGACTTCCTGCGAATGGAAGCCCATGGCGCCGTCGCCGATGATGCAGCACACCGGCTTGCCGGGCCGCGCCAGCGCAGCGGCCACGGCCTGCGAGGTACCGGCGCCAAGCATGCCGAACTTGAAGGTGGAGATCACCGTGTTGGGCACCGTGACCTTGTGATAGAACATGGCCCAGATCGTCGCGTTGCCGCCGTCGGCAACCAGCACCGAATCGGCCGGGAAGAGTTCCTGGCAAACGGCGCCGATGTGTGCCGGATGCATCGGCACCGCCATGTCGGCCAGCGCCTTGTCCCAGCCGGCGCGTTCTTCCTGCATGGTTTTGGCGTAGCCGGCGACGCGGCTGCGGCGGGCATCGAGCTTGAGTTCGTCCCTGCGCCCTTCCAGTTCGGCGGCCAGCGCTTCCAGGAAACGCCTGGCGTCGGCGACGACCGCAAGATCGGCCGGCTTGTTCAATCCGATGATGTCGGCATCGATATCGACCTGTATCGTCTTCTGCTCCGACGGATGACGCCAGTAGGGCGGCTTGCCCCACCAGTCGGTTTCGCCGATGCGCGAGCCGAGGATCAGCACCACGTCGGCGTCGTTGCGCACCTTGTGGTTGAGCTTGACGTGGGGCATGGTGATGGCCAGCGGCGAATCCTCGCTCAACATGCCGCGCGCCGCCCAACTGGTGGTCACCGGCGCGTGCAGCAGCTCGGCGACGCGGCGCAGTGCATCGTAGGCATGGCAATGGATGATGCCGCTGCCGGCGTGGATCATCGGCGCGCCCGCCGCGATCAGCCAGTCGGCGGCCTGTGATACCTGCTCGAAAGTCGGCGCCGGCGGCACGGCGTTGCGATACTGGTGCGGCGCCCAGAAGGCGACTTCGGCCTTCTGCTTGCCGTTCATGATGGTCTCCGGCACATCCAGATGCACCACGCCGGGCCGGCCTTCCCAGCTCTTGCGCAAGGCCTTGCGCATCAGTTCCGGCACGCGGTCGAAGGACGACACCGCCGCGCTCCACTTGCCGATCCTGCCGATCACGCCGCTCTGGTCGAAGCACTGGTAGCTGCCGCCGCGATCGGGATACATGATGGTCGGCCGGCGCGCGCTGGTGATCGCCAGCACGCGGTTGCCGTCGGCCTGCTCGACCACCAGGCCGGGCAGCAGGTTGGCGACGCCGGGGCCGTTGCTGGCCATGCAGACGCCGAGCTTGCCGGTCAGCCGCGCGTAGGTGCCGGCCATGTGCGCGGCGCAGGTTTCGTGGCGCGGCGTGACGATCTCGATGCCGAGCCGGTGCAGCGCCGAATAGAAACCGAAATAGGTACCGTCGATGATGCCGAAAACCTTCTCGACACCTTCCTTCTGCAACATGCGGGCGAGGATTTCGCCGCCGCTGATTTCTGCCATGGTCATCTCCTTCCAGGTTTTTGCTGGGGTCCCAGAGGGCGCGGAGCGCGCCGAGAGCGCCCCCCCCCCCCCCCCCCGCGGCACCCCCCCCGCGCCCCCCCCCGGCCGCCCCCACCAACAAAAACAAACAACCACCCACCCGCCAGGGGCGCAACACCGACCGGAAAACAAACTGATCCAGCGTTCTCGGGCGCAATGTTTTTTCGACAGATTAGAGGCTTGAAGCGCAAACCGGCTTGTCGCAGAATACCCCCTGTTTTGTCATTTCGCGACAATGTGCCCATGGCGCTTCCGCAAGCCCTCGACATCAGTCCCCTCACACCCGGCGTCGGCGCGGGTTATGCGCGCCGGCTGTTCGACCTGGTCGAACGCTTCGGCCTGCCGCGCGCGGCACTGACCCGGCACGCCGCCGCCAGGCTCGACGGCTGGGAGCCGACGCAGCCGCGAATTCCGCTCCCCGCGCTGCTGGCGTTATTCCAGTCGGCGCTGACGCTGACCGGACGGCGCGACCTCGGTCTGGAGTTCGGCCGGCAGGTGCGCCCGGACACCTTCGACGTACTCGGCTACGCGCTGATGACCTGCCGCAACCTGGGCGAGGCGATCGGCCTGGTGCCACTGTATCGCCGTGTGGTGTTCGATCCAGGCTACAGCGAAACGCATTTCAGCCGGGAAGGCGCCAACGTCAAGCTGGCCTGGGTCATCCTGCCCGAAGCGGCGCAGGCCGGACTGCCCTACAGCGAATTGCTGGCCGAATCGCTGATCGCCAGCTGGTACGGCCTCGGCCGCTGGATCACCGGCGCTGAAATGCCCCTGCGCGAGGTGCGCTTTCGTCACGCAGCACCGGAAGACCCCCTGCCCTTCGCCAATTTCTTCGGCTGCCCGGTACGCTTTGCCGCCGGCGAAAACGCGCTGCTGTTCGCCGCCGCCCTGCTCGCGCAACCGCTGGTGCAGGCCGACGCCGAGCTCAACCTGGCGATGTGCGACGAAGCGCGCAAGGCCATCGCACGACGCAGCGGCGAAACCCCCATCGCCGCGCAAGTCCGGCAGATGCTCGCGCCGCTGCTGCCCAAATGCGAGGCGACGCTGGAACACGTCGCTGCGGGCATGGGCATCACGCCGCGCACCCTGCAACGCCGTCTCGCCAGCGCCGACTTCTCCTTTCAGGCGGTGCTCGACGACACGCGCCGCGAACTGGCGCAGGTTTACCTGCGCGACGCCGCGCTGTCGGCGCTGGATGTCGCGCTGCTGCTGGGCTACGCCGAGCAAAGTTCCTTCACCCGCGCCTTCCGCCACTGGCTGGGCACCACGCCGTCGGCATGGCGTGTCCGGCACGCCACGCCATCCCGCTGAACTGCAGCGTCCACGCCCAGGGAGAAAATGCCATGCGCCACCTCATCATCCTTGCCCTGTTGCTCTGCCCGGCGTTTGCCGCCGCGCAGAAGCTCGAAAGCATCAGGCTGCCGCCGGGCTTTTCGATCGAAACCTGGGCGAAGGTCGACAACGCGCGCCAGATGGCGCTGGGCGGCACCAGTGAAAAAGGCGGGGTGCTCTACGTCGGCTCGCGCGGAGCGGGCAAGGTGCACGCGGTACGCTTCGACGCCGGCTACCGCGCAGGCACCGTGACGCGCATCGCCGACGGCCTCGACATGCCCAGCGGGCTGGCGTGGAAAAACGGCTCGCTGTTCGTCGGCGCCGTGAATCGCATCCTGCGCTATGACGATATCGACCGTCGCATCGACGCGCCGCCGGCGCCGGTGGTTGTCACCGACAGCCTGCCGCGCGAGACGCACCACGGCTGGAAGTTCATCGCCTTCGGCCCCGACGGCAAGCTTTACGTGCCGGTCGGCGCGCCCTGCAACATCTGCGAACCCGGCGAACCCTACGCCGCGATGCTGCGCATGAACGCCGACGGCACCGGGCGCGAAGTGTTCGCGCGCGGCATCCGCAACAGCGTCGGTTTCGATTGGAGCCCGGTGGACGGCTCGCTGTGGTTCACCGACAACGGCCGCGACCTGCTCGGCGACGATGTCCCGCCCGACGAACTGAATCGCGCGCCGCGCGCCGGCATGCATTTCGGCTATCCGTATTGCCACGGCGGCGAGATCGCCGATCCGCAATACGGCGCGCGGCGCAAGTGCGCCGACTTCGAGCCGCCGGCACAGAAGCTCGGCCCGCACGTGGCGGGATTGGGCATGCGCTTCTATACCGGCACGATGTTCCCCGCGGAGTACCGCAACCAGATCTTCATCGCCGAACACGGCTCCTGGAACCGTTCGAAGAAGATCGGCTACCGGATCTCGCTGGTGCGCGTCAAGGACGGCAAGGCGGTCGCCTACGAAACCTTCGCCAGCGGCTGGCTGCAGGGCGAATCGGCCTGGGGCCGGCCGGCCGACGTTTTGGTGCTGCCCGACGGCTCGCTGCTGGTGGCCGACGATCAGGCGGGGGCGATCTACCGCATCAGCTACCGGGCGCGCTGAGCGACCCTGCTGGTTTCGGTCAGCGCGTCAGTCCGCCGAAAGCGACAACGAAATCCGCCAGCTTGCGATCGTGGTCGACGATGTGCGGCAGGAAGGAGAACTCCTGCGCCAGGCGTCCGCCCACAGCCTCGCCTTTCGGATCGAGCGTGGCGACCTTCATGTGTTCGATGGTTTGCAGGATTTCGTCGTGCACGCGCTTGTGCTCCGCCGACATCGGGAAGGAAATGATGCGCATCAGCGATTCCTCCACGGCGAAATGGAAACGCAGCAGTTCGTAAAGCCGGACCACGAGGTAGTGCACGCTGTGCCAGGTGTCTTTCGCCGAGACGGCGTCGAGCACGGCTTTGGCAACCTGTTCGATTTCCAGGTGCTGCGCGTCGATTTCGTCAATGCCGGTTCGGTACTGGGCGTCCATGGATTGAATCGGTCGTGTTCGATGTTCTATGTATTAGGTAGTATGCGGCAGCCTACAGGGAATGAAAGCCGGCCGCCATCCGTATATACCCCGATCCTCCTCCGATTTGCTCAAACTCGACGTGAATACCCACGAAGCCATCGTTGCCGAAATACCCCGCCTGCGCCGTTACGCCCGGGCGTTGACCGGGAGCGTCGATGCGGCCGACGACCTGGTGCAGGACACCTTGCAGCGCGCGCTGGAAAAGTGGCGCCTGTGGCAAAGCCAGCGGGAAATCCGGCCCTGGCTGTTCTCCATCATGCACAACCTGCACGTCGATGGTCGCCGCCGCAACCATCGCGTCGATTTTCGCGACGACGACGAAATACCGGTCGTCGTACAGCGCGCCAGCCAGCAGGACGATCTCGAATTGCGCGACCTCGAACGCGCGCTGGCGCTGTTGCCGCCCGACCAACGCGAGGTGCTGCTGCTGGTCGGCCTCGAAGAACTCAGCTACGCCGAAGTCGCCCGCGCCCTGAAGATTCCGCAGGGCACCGTGATGTCGCGCCTGTCGCGCGCCCGCGCCCGGCTCAAGGCGATCCTCGCCGGGTGAAGCCGCGCCCATCCTGAAAGTGGTAGGCCACATGAACACGCCGATTTCCGAAGACGACCTGCATGCCTGGGCCGATGGCCAGCTCGACGCCGCGCGCCTGACCCGGGTCGAAGCCTGGCTCGCCGCACACCCCGAGCAGCGCGCGCAAGCCGAAGAGTGGCGGGCGCAGGCCGCCGGGCTGCACCGCGCCTTCGACCGCGTGCTCGACGAACCCCTGCCGGCGCGCCTGCTGCCGGCCGCCAATGCGGGCCGCTGGCTCGATGCGCGCAAGCTGGCGGCGGTGGCCTGGGTCGTGCTCGGGGTCATCGCCGGCTACGTCCTGCGTGGTGAAACAGCTCGCGACCCTGCACCCGTGGCGGTGGCGTCGCTGCCGCGCCAGGCGGCGGTGGCGCACGCCGTGTTCACGCCCGAAGTGCGACACCCGGTGGAGGTCGGTGCCGACCAGGAAGCCCACCTCGCGGCCTGGCTGTCCAAGCGCCTCGGTGCGCCGCTGCAGCCGCCCCACCTGGACCAGGCCGGCTACCGGCTGGTCGGCGGCCGCCTGTTGCCCGGCGACAGCGGCGAGGTGGCGCAGTTCATGTACGAGAACGCGGCGCGCAACCGGCTCACGCTCTACCTGCGCCCGGCCGCGCCGAAGCAGGCCGACACCGCCTTCCGCTATGCGCAGGAGAAGGGCATCGACGTTTTCTATTGGACCGACAGCCGATTCGGGTATGCGCTGTCCGGCAATACCGGGCGCGAGGACATGCTCCGCCTGGCCGAACTGGTCTACCGCCAGAACGAGCGCTGAAGCGCCCCCCGGCCCGACCGGGCCGGCGTCCTGCCTTTTCCGGCGTGACGCAGTGCCCCTGAAAGAAAGGTGGATAATGTCGCTTTCGACCTATTCGACCATACCGGGGCGTCAGGCAGAAATGCAAAGCCCCGCAACACCGCCGTTCAATCGTGACACCCTCCTCCCAATCCCGCGCGCTGCATCGCGGCTTCCTGTTGCGCCTGATTCTTGTCGTGCTCGCCATCAACCTGGTGGTTGCAGCGCTCGCGCTGTGGAATCTCGATCGCAGCCGGGAGCGAACCGTCGAACAGGTGCGCCAGACCACGGCCAACCTCGCGGCGCTGACCGAAAGCAACCTGGCGGAAGTGTCGCGCCGCGTCGACCTGGCCCTTGGTTCCATCGTCGACCACCTGGAGCATCGGCTTTCCGAGAAACGCCTGACCGATGAACTGATCAGCCGGACCCTCGACACCTACCTCGCGCGCATGCCGGAAGTCGATGCCATCCGTGCCAGCACGGCCGACGGGAGTGTCCTCTGGGGCAAGGGCGTCGATCCGGCCAAGCCGGTCAGCTACGCCGACCGCGACTTCTTCGCCGCGCACCGCGCCGAACCCGGCCAACGGCTGATCGTCACCCAGCCGATCATCGGCCGCGTATCGAAAAAATGGATGGTCGCCTTTACCCGCTCCTACCGCAACGCCGACGGCAGCTTCGCCGGGGTGGTATCGGCGGCGGTTCCGGTCGAGTTCTTCACGCGCATGCTCGGTGAAATCAAGCTGGGTACCCAGGGCTCGGCGGTGATCCGCCACGTCGATCGCAGCCTGTTGACCCGCTACCCGCCGGTCGATGGGCCGGGCGGGGTCATCGGCGAACAGGTCGTATCCGAAACCTTCGCCAAACTGCTCGACAGCGGCGTGGCGCAATCTCACTTTCACGTCGCCCGCGCGCCCGATGGCTACGAGCGCAGCTATGCCTTCCAGCGCATCAGCGGGCTGCCCTACGTTCTCACCGTCGGCATGGCGCCGAGGGACTACCTCGACCCCTGGTACGACGAGGTCCGCGTCACCCTCGGCCTGCTGGCAACGCTGGCGCTGATCAGCATCGGCGGCACCTTCCTGATCCACCAGGCGTGGCGGCAACGCATGGCGGCAGCCGCTGCCCAACTGGAAAGCGAATCCCTCTATCGCACCTATGTCGAAACCGCCCCGGCGAATTCACACTGCGCCACAAGGACGGCCATCTGATCCCGGTATTCCTGCGCACCGTGGTGCTGCCCGACGGCAAAGTCATGGGCCTCTGCTCCGACATCACCGAACGCAAGGCCGCCGAAGCGGAACTTGCACGCTATCGCAACCGCCTCGAAGAACTGGTCAGCCAGCGCACCGCCGAACTCAACGCCGCCAATGCGGTGCTGCAGGACACCCAGTTCGCCATGGACAGCGTCGGCATCGGCATCCACTGGGTCGATCCCGACAGCGGGCAACTGGTCTACGTCAACCGCCATGCGGCGGAAATGCTTGGCTACTGCCTTTTTCACCGACATCACGCAGCGCAAGGAGGCCGAACTGACCTTGCTCCAGGCCAAGGAAGCCGCCGAAGCGGCCAACGTGGCGAAGAGTGCCTTCCTCGCCAACATGAGCCATGAAATCCGCACGCCGATGAACGCCATCATCGGCATGACCCACCTGCTGCGCCGTTCGCCGCTCAACGTGGCGCAGCTCGACCGGCTGAAGACGATCGAGACCGCCGGCAACCACCTGCTGGAGATCATCAATTCGATACTCGACCTGTCGAAGATCGAAGCCGGCAAGTTCGCACTCGAAGAAGGCGCCGTCGATCCGGCGGCGACAGTACGCGATGTCGCGGCCATGGTGCGCGAGAAGGCCGACCAGAAACACCTGGAACTGCGACTCGACCTGCAGGTCCCGCCCCTGCGCCTGATCGGCGATCCGACCCGCATCCAGCAGGCCCTGCTGAACTACGCGACCAACGCCCTGAAATTCACCGAGACCGGCCACATCGTGCTGCGCTGCCGCCTCGATGACGAAACCGGGAACGACGCACTGCTGCGCTTCGAGGTCGAAGACACCGGCATCGGCATCGCGGCGGACGCCATGCCCGCGCCTGTTCGCCAGCTTCGAACAGGCCGACAACACCACCACGCGCAAGTACGGCGGCACCGGGCTGGGCCTGGCGATCACCCGCCAACTGGCGCAACTGATGGGTGGCGAGGCCGGCGCCGAAAGCCGCCCTGGCAGCGGCAGCCGCTTCTGGTTCACCGTGCGCCTGCAGAAAGCCGGCGTCGCGGGCGGGCCGCGCCGGCTCACCGGCAGCGCGGCAGAAATCCAGGCCAGGCTCATGCAGGAATTCCGCGGCCGGCGCGTGCTGCTGGCCGAGGACGAACCGGTCAACCGCGAAATCTCGCTGATGCTGCTGGAAGAAGTCGGCATGGCCGTGGAAACCGCCGAGGACGGCGAGGTCGCCGTCAGGCTGGCGACCGCCAACCACTACGACCTGATCCTGATGGACATGCAGATGCCCCATCTCGACGGCCTCGAAGCCACCCGTCGCATCCGCGAACTGCCCGGCGACAACGCGCGCATCCCCATCCTGGCGATGACCGCGAATGCCTTCAGCGAAGACCGGCAACTCTGCATGGACGCCGGCATGAACGACTTCCTGTCCAAGCCGGTCGATCCGAACCGGCTGTATTCGACCCTGCTCTACTGGCTGGGGCACTGAGTCCGGGCGCGCTGCGCCGTGTCACCAGCGACCGAAGGAAGACCCTCCAGGTCCCTTCATGGCCGTTGGCCACCGCGCTCCGCATAGCCTGCTTCTCGCTGGCTGCGCACGGCCAGGACAAAAACGGTATCGATTCCGGCAGCGTAGCGGTACAGGCCACATAGCCACCGAGCGACGCCCGATCCCAGCTCGCGCTTGTCGTTATTGACGGGCCGGCCGATCAGGGAGTTGTGCTCCAGCACGTTGAGCGCCTCGATGATCTCCCGGATGCGCAGCGGGATTTTCAACCTGATGCCTGGCAAGGTGATCGAGGATACGATCGAAATCCTCCCCGACCTCCGCTGCCAATTCGATGCCTGACAAGGTCAGCGCGCCAATTTTCGCGCCGCCGGACGCTTGACGGCCTTGCCGGCAAGCCGATCTTCCAGATAGCCACGCATTTCCTGCCACGGAATCGTCTTTCGAGCAAGGATATTGGCATAGCGATCCTCTGCCACCGCATCGAATTCGGCGCGCGGTTCTTCCTGCGCGGTCTTTTCCGCGATAGCCTCGAGAATGAAACCGTGCGCGGTCGTGTCGGCACGTTTCGCCGCCGCGCGACGCGGGCTTTCAGGTCTTCCGGGCATGCGTATGGTTGTCGTGGACATGGCGTTCTCCAACGCGTGGAATACGCGCCCACTGTAGACATCTGTGCTACGTCACATCATTCTGCGCCGTCGGCAAAAGTCGGCGCTCCCAGAAGACTTCCTTCGGTCGCCGGCGAGACGGCGCTCAGCAAGCTTCCGCGGCCTTGCGTTCGAGGTTCAGCGCCAGCAGGCTGGCGCAGGATTTCCTCGTCGGGCATGGCGGACTGCAGTCGGCCCAACCGCGGCGGCGGCGACCGGCGTCGAGCGTCTGGTGCGCGTTGTCGAGCCAGGCCGGACGCGCGTTATAAGTTGGTCGGGGTGCGCTTCTTGAGTTCCGCTTCGTGGCCGGGTTTTGGCGACGATGCGATCCGGATAGCCGGCGACGACTTCCGGAATGGCTCCACCCACTCGGGCGGATTGAGCCAGTTTTCGCGGAGTTGGTTCAGCCGCTGCGCGCCGGATGGCGACGCCCTACCTCGCCCGCCAGACAGGGCGGGGCGTCGGCTGGCCGGTGACCGGCGCGGTTTCGAGGGGTGAGTACGGCGGGAAGGGGAAGGTTTCGAAGCAGGATTTGGCGTTGTAAGTTGGGCGACCACCCTCATCGCCATCACCATGCCGAGAAGCATTTGCGAGCGCCCAAACCTCGTGCAGACGCGAGGACAGGATGCCAAATGTCGCATCGTCGTCGCGGCAGATCGCGTACAGCCGCGAATCTGGCATAACCGCAACTGGCAACCAGATGAAAAACCGGTGCTTCGCAACACGCGGCGTAGCGATGTAGCGCATCAGATCGGACATTGCATTGCGCATGGCCGGCAGCGTTTCGCCGTGCCGCCACCAATACCGCTTGGCGCCTCGCGTCTGCTTGTCTCGCGTACCGGTTTCATTGTTGGGACGTGCGCAAACGGTCGTTCATACAAAGCGGCGTCTGCCTCCTGCATTTCCGCACCGAAATCGATAATCCAAGTATCGGAAGGCCTCCGCGAAATCATGGCCATTCGACCAAGGACGCAAACATCGCTATTCGGGCGGCCATCCGGGTTCGGAAACGGAAGCCACTGGCGAGCAAGCGCCGGGAACGTCAAATGCACCGACTTCACCGGGCCTTGAAAGCTGCAACCGCATTGCTTCGGCAAGGCCTTTGCCCTGCCAGATCAAAGCGGAGTCGCCCGCAGTCAGATCAGGATGAATCGTTGTCACAGCTTGGCCGTCGAGGCCGCCCATCTCAACGTCAGCCACACCGAAGCACACCAGCGAGACCCGAACCGCCGCCCCGTCGTTGATCCAATTTTCATCGGCCCATGCCTCAAATATTCTTCCGCTCGACGATGCGATCCAGCACCTTGCGATTGGCCCCACCTGCGCATCGCTTGGTGGCGACGAGTCCCGCCGCTTGGCACTTGCCCGCTTCGATCTGCGCCCTCGCCTTCTCGAACCAATAGGTAACGAAGTCGGCGCCGCCGGGCACGCGGCCCTTGTAGCACTCGTGTAATGCCTCGGTGTATCCATCGCCCAGCGGAAATTGCGCAGGCGTTCGGTGGGCGATTGATAGAACCGCGCGGCGGCGATCCTTGTACGCCTTGTCGTTCTGCTTTTTCGATTTCGCCAGCAGCGCGGAGAATGGCGGTCGCGGCGGCACCTGCCTTTCGGCGGTGAGCGGGCGCGATGACCGGATCGATCAGCCGCATGATGGCGGTGGCCGGGTCGGTGTAGTGCGCGCCGAGTTTACCGAAAGAAGCGCGAGCCCGGAGTTCAGGCCGCGCTCGAACGCAAATTGCCAGAGATGGACGGATCGATGTTGCGCCAATCCATGTCGGCGGCGCGTTGCAGGGCGGCGAGGTCGGCGCGTTCCAGCGGCGGCACAGCGATGGTGGCGAACAGGCCGCCGTTGAACCAGGCGATGGTGTCGTCGCCATAGTCGCCGCCGCTTTGCATGGCGCCGAACAGCGCGGCCAGCCGGTTGGAAGCGCGCGCCGGATCGTCGGCGGCCTTCGCCAGCAGGCCGGTGAAGATGCCCGCGGCAATGACCTTCGTCCTCGGCGAACATGCAGAACAGGCACTGGATCAGGAAGTGGGCGACGGGACACGATTCCAGCCCCGCGGCGGCGCGTGGTCTCGGCGACGGCGCCGAACTGGCCGGCGGCTTCCTCGGTGATGGCGGCGAGCGATTTGACCGGGCGCAGCTTTTCCGGCTCGGTGAACACCCAGCGCAGGGTTTGCAGGTTCTCCGGCAGGCCAAGGTCGGCGATGGCGATACGGCGCGGCTGGTCCGGGGTAGCCGGTGAAGGCGGTGTGGACCCCGATGATCTCGCGGTCGCTGACCACCAGCAGCAGCGGGTTTTTCCAGTTCGCGGGCGTAGTCGGTGAGCTGCTTCAGCGCGGCGCGCGGGTCTTGCCCGGCCGCCTGTTCTCCCCACGCAGCCGAAATGGCCGCGCTTCCGGACGTCCGGCCCAGCCGCGGTTGCCTTCGGGGCCGCTGGCCTTCGCCGGCGCCGCGCTCAGGCTGGTAGTGGTCGGGATCGCGCGGCTTGTCCACGCCGAGCAGGTCGCACAGGTCATCAATGCTTACTGCGCCCCGCCGCGTTCGGACAGCGGATTTTTTTGCCAGAGGGAGATGGTGTGCGGGTGTCATGCCGGCATTTTCGCCTGGGAGCGCCGTATCGCCAGCGCCGACTTTTGAGAATGACCTTGGTCGACCACAATCATTTCGGCAGCCCGTGTTTATCCCAAGCCAGTGAGTCAAGGGCATCGGGCCGGTGGGTATGCGGTCGAGCTGGGTCAGAAACAGCGCGGCCATGCGGCTGGCCGCGTGCTGGCAGACCAGTGGTTTTGCTGATCAAGCGGTCAAGCGCACGTTCGATGACAGCGGTCTTCGATAACCCGGTTGCCTTCGCGAGCCGCTCGACTTTTCTACCACTACGGGATTAGGCTTCGGAGTATTCACTGGCTCCTGTATGTCGATGTGTCGGTGGTCAAAATGCATTGCCTTGGCGCACGCTGCAATGGTCGCCTTTCCCGGCCGAAGGAAGCCACGCTGGGGCCGCTTCTGCCAGCGCCATCCCGGCAGGGCGATCAAAACCCACGACCACAGCAGCGCCAACTGCCGTGCCGCCAGCGACCGAAGGAAGTCCTGGCGGGGCGCCGACTACACATCAGTAGCGTGATCGAAGCCAGCGCCTCGCCCTGCGGCAGGATGCGGCCGTGCGAACGGCCTGCGGGTAGCCGGCGGCGCGCAGCGCAGCGAGGCAGGCGTCGGCCTGCCCCGCCGGCACGGTGGCCCGGCCGGGCCACCCGCGGTCTGCGGATCGAACAGCAGCGGATAATTGGGGTGGCCAAGCGCTTCTTGGCAGGTTCGGCTTCAGCGCGCGGCGCAGGCGGGTTGACTGGCTGCAGGGAACTCAGCACGCCCGCGGCGACATTCGGCGGCACCGTCGAGCAGCGGCAACGCGGCGAGGTCGGGTTCCGCGTCGACGCCGGATGGAGCGCGTCATCTCGACGGAGTGGCCGAGCAGGCCGAAGCCGGTCGGGTCGGTGCAGGCCACCGTGGCGCCGTGGGCCAGCAGCACCGGGATGGCGGCGCGGTTCGAGACCTGCATCGATTCCAGCGCGGCGTCGGCCATCTGCCTGCTTGCGCTTTCAACAGCTTGTGCGCGGCGAACAGGGTGCCGGTGCCGATCGGCCGGGTCAGAATCAGCGCGTCGCCGGGGCTTATGCCGCCCTTGGTCCAGCTTACGCCGGCGAGGCGTCGTCGATCAGGCCGTTGATGGCGAAGCCCAGCGCCAGTTCGCTGCCCTCCCCGTGGCGGCCGCCGACCAGCGCGCAACCGGCCTCGTTGAGCACCGAGACGGCGCCCGACATCATCTGGAACACGATGTCCTCGACGGCTTCCAGCCCGGCGGCTGCACGGTGGCGATGGCGGTGGCCGACTGCGCCTCGGCCCATGGCGAATGTCGCCCGGGGAATGGTTGGCGGCGATGCGCCCGAAGGTCGAGGATCGTCGATGAAGGCGCGGAAGAAATCGACGGTATGCACCATGGCCTTTGCCCGCCGGCACATCTTCGCAGCACCGCGGCGTCAGCCAGGCGCCGTGCAGGCCGATCAACACGTCGTCGCGGGCTATCGGCTGCCCGCTGACGCCGCGCGCGAGCACGCTGGCACGCCGACGGCACCACAACCGCCGCAGCACGCTTGGCGACCGCCGGGAATGTGCGTCTGCTCCTCGAACGCGAGCAACACCTCTTCGCGATCGACGGCGCCCGGCATTACATCGGCATCGGCATCAGCTCGGTGATTTTGCGCATGAAGCGGCGGTCGATCCAGTCTTTCCAGCGCCAGATCCAGTCGCCGCGTGCGTAGAGCGCACCGCGAGGCGACGGCGTGACGGTCGCCGGTGCTTGATCGGTGCCAGCCAGCGCTGCTGCGGGCGATAGCGCGCCAGTTCTGCTCCCGCGTCACCGTGCGGCGCAGGTTTTCGGCCAGCGGGCGGCCCATGCGCACGGCGAAGACGCCGGCCTTTTCAACCGGTAACCGCGCATCGACGCGCAATCGCCGGCAGCGATCAGCGGATCGGTTTCGCTTTGCAGGAAATCGTTGACGCGGATGGCCCGCTTCGTCAACGCCAGCCCGGTATCGGCCAGCCGGGCCGCGCCGCCGCCGCTTTGGGTGACCTGAGTTCGCTCTCGTCGGCTTGCAGCGATTCGCCTGACTGGGTTTGCAGGCTCCGGCATCGACCCGCGCGACTTCCGCGGCAAGATAGCACCACGCCCGTGTCGCCAACTACCGACTCGAAAGCGCAGCGCACCGAGGCGTTATTGCGTGGGCGGGATTTTCGCCTCGGCGGAAAACGGGTGGGCGCAGTTCGTCGGGATTGCGTCCCTGCGCGACGAGTTCCTTGCGCAGCCGGTACTGCATGGCCAGCCTCAGCTCGACCCCCCCGCAGCGCCGGCACCGACCACGGCGATGGTGGTCGTCCCGGCATGGGCGCGCACGCGCTCCGACAGCGCCAGCCAGCGTTCGTTGAAGCGACGGATCGGCTTCACCGGCACCGCGTGCTCGGCAGCGCCAGGGACCTGGTCGAGGATTTCGGCGTCAGCCTATGTTGATCGACAGCGCGTCATAGGAACCAGGGGATGATAATGACAGATCACCTTGCCGTTCGGCGCGGTCGATGCGCGACCCACCTCGTCGCGGTAGTAGCGCTTACCGGCGAACGCCGGGCGGCACTGGAAGTCGATGTTACCTCGTCCAAAGCCGTAGTGCTTACCCGGCGATGTAGCCCGGCAGCATGCCGGGTAAGGCGATGTCGGTGTCGGTGCAGATCGCAAATCAGGCGCACCGGGCAGCAGCTTCATGGCGAACATGTGCAGCACGCCGACCTGGCTGTGGCGCCACCGATCAATACGATGTCGCAATGCGGGTGATGCCACGGCCCTGCATTCAATGCTCTCCAGTTGGGCCGCCGATCATACGCGAAGCCCCGCGTGCGGCGGCTGTATGGAAGCCTGCCTCCGGATGTCGTTGAAGGCGCCAGTCGTAGTCGAGGAGATCCAGCCGGTAGTCGCCGCTGCGCACGCGGGCCAGGCTTCGGGCGTGTGCGCCCGCTGCGCGGCATGGCGGGCGAAGGTCGCCTGCAGCGAGTCGTAGCCCTTGTTGCCTTCTCGAAATCCTTGCCGTACCAGTCGAAGATTTTCGACACCAGCAGCCGTCGAGGCTGCATCGAAAACGATTGCGGCTGCTGTCGGCAAGGAAGCCGCTTCATGCCGTCGTCGAGCTCGGAGCATCGAGCTTCTCGGCCGTAAAGGCTTCGGGCCGCAGCATCGGGCAGCCGATCGAGGCGCAGACCACCCCGGCGTGGATGCGCGGATCGTCCGAGGCACCGGGCGCGCCAGGATCCGGGCCATGCTCGATGTCGTCGAGGTTGCGCTCCTGCCCCAACAGATTGAAAGACTTCTTCTTCCACGGCGAGGAAAATACCAGACCGCGGGTCCTTGATCGACGCGAGGTCGGGGTACTTTGTCAGGATCAGTTCGACGGTGAAGGCGTTGTAGGCGTTGATCAGGAAGGCCAGGCGCTGCGGCTTTACGCTCCATTGCCGTAGTCCGCCGCCGACTACCGCGAGCGCGATGCCAAGGTAGGCCTTGAAGCGCCTGTTTGTTCGGCTGACTGCGGCGTAATCCACAGCGCTGGCGTTGCCGTTGGCGAATGGCTGACATTGCCCCGCCAGCAACGCGTCTCCCACGCCGTACGGTGATCGAAGCCCTGCGCCTGCACCAGCGCTGGTAAGCGACGAGAAAGAGTCCCAGCTGAAACTTGCGTAGCTTTCATGTCATTCTCCCGCCGCCAGGAACGTGGAAGCGCCACCCGGGCCAACGGGCCTTCACGGGGTAAAGTGGGCGCTTTCTTCCAGACGCCAGCGACGTACTTGTTGGCCTCGGCGGTCGGGTAGATGTGGATGGTGCCAAGGATCTTGTTCAGCCCGATGCCGTGCTTCATCGCCAGCACTGTACTCGGCGATCAGGTCGCCGGCATGTTCGCCGACGATGGTGACGCCGAGAATGCGGTCGCTGCCCGGCACCGTCAGCTTTATGACGAAGACGTGCGCCTCGCTGTCGGCAATCGCCCGGTCGAGGTCGTCGATGTCGTAGCGCGCGACTTCATAGATGATGCCCTGCTCCTTCGCGTCCGTCTCGTTGAGGCCGACGCGCCACTATCGGGCTCGACGAAGGTGGCCAGGATCACCGAGTAGTCGGCCTTGAACTTCTTGAAGGG
>JADJUP010000033.1 GCA_016716965.1 Sulfuritalea sp.
GCTGCTCTACTGGCTGGGACGCGAGGCCGGGCGCGGGGCGCCGTGTTGCAGAGACCGATGGAAGTCCCTCAGTGCTTGCCGGCGCCGCGCTCAAGCCAGTAGTGGTCAGGATCGCGCGGCTTGTCCATGCCGAGCAGGTCGCACAGGCCATCGAAATGCCCCTGCGCCCCGGCGCGTTCGGACAAGGGATTGCTTTGCCAGAGGGCGATGAATTGTGCGGGTGTCATGGCCGCATTCTGGCCGAAAAACGCCGTGTCGCCGGCGCCGACCTTTACCTCAGTAGCGTGATCGGCTCCAGCGCCTCGCCCTGCGGCAGGATGCGGCCGATGCGGACGGCCTGCGGGTAGCCGGCGGTGCGCAGCGCGGCGAGGCAGGCATCGGCTTGCGCCGCCGGCACGGTGGCCAGCAGGCCACCGGCGGTCTGCGGATCGAACAGCAGCGGATAATTGGGGTGGCCCAGCGCGTCTGCCTGGTTCTTCAGCGCGCGGCGCAGGCGCAGGTTGGCCGGCTGCAACGAACTCAGCACGCCCGCGGCGACGCATTCGGCGGCGCCGTCGAGCAGCGGCAGCAGCGCGGCGAGGTCGAGTTCCGCGTCGACACCGGATGGGCGCGTCATCTCGACCAAGTGGCCGAGCAGGCCGAAGCCGGTGAGGTCGGTGCAGGCCGTGGCGCCTGGGCCAGCAGCACCGGCATGGCGGCGCGGTTCGAGACCTGCATCGATTCCAGCGGCGTCGATCCATCTGCCGCGCGCTTTCAGCAGCTTGTGCGCGGCGAACAGCGTGCCGGTGCCGATCGGCTTGGTGAGGATCAGGCTGTCGCCGGGGCGCATGCCGCCCTTGCACATCACGCCCGCCAGCTTTTCGTCGATCAGACCGTTGATGGCGAAGCCGAGCGCCAATTCGCTGCCCTCCCCGTGTGGCCGCCGACCAGGGCGCAGCCGGCCTCGTTGAGCCGGACGGCGCCCGACATCATCTGGAACACGATGTCCTCGACCTTGGCTTCCAGCCCGGCGGCACGTGGCGATGGCGGTGGCCGACTGCGCCTCGGCGCCCATGGCGAAAGATGTCGCCCAGGGGAATGGTTGGCGGCGATGCGCCCGAAGGTCAAGGATCGTCGATAAGGCGCGGAAGAAATCGACGGTATGCACCATGGCCTTGCCCGCCGGCACGCGCAGCACCGCGGCGTCGTCGGGCGCGTGCAGGCCGATCAGCACGTCGTCGCGGCCTATCGGCTGCACGCGCGGCCAGCGCCCGCGAGAGCACGCTTGGCGCCGACACACCGCAACCGCCGCAGCGCATGGCGACCGCCGAGATGGCCTGCGTCTGCTCCTCGGGCGCGAGCGGCACCTCTTCGCGATCGACCTGGCGCCCGGCGGCCATCGGCATCGGCATCAGCTCGGTGGGTCTTGCGCTGAAGCGGCGGTCGATCCAGTCTTTCCAGCGCCAGATCCAGTCGCCGCGTGCGTAGAGCGCACCGCGCGAGGCGGCAGCGTGGCGGTCGCCGGTGCTGATCAGTGCCAGCCAGCGCTGCTGCGGGCGATAGCGCGCCAGTTCCTGCCGCGTCACCGTGCGGCGCAGGTTCTCCGCCAGCGGGCGGCCCATGCGCACGGCGAAGACGCCGGCCTTTTCCAGCCGGTAGCCGCGCATCGAGGCGCAATCGCCGGCGGCGAAGATCAGCGGATCGGTTTCGCTTTGCAGGAAATCGTTGACGCGGATGAAGCCCGCCTCGTCCAGCGCCAGCCCGGTATCGGCCAGCCAGGCCGCGCCGCCGGCCTAGGTGACCCAGACGACTCGTCGGCTTGCAGCGATTCGCCGGACATCGTTTGCAGGCTCCGGCATCGACCCGCGCGACTTCCGCGGCAGATGCGCACCACGCCCGTTTCGCCAGCACCGACTCGAAAGCGCGGCGCACCGAGGCGTTGTGCGTGGGCAGGATCTGCGCCTCGGCGGAAAACAGGTGGAAGCGCAGTTCGTCGGGATTGCGTCCCTGCGCGACGAGTTCCTTGCGCAGACGGTACTGCATGGCCAGCGTGAGTTCGACGCCGGCAGCGCCGGCGCCGACTACGGCGATGGTCGTCGGCCCGTCATGGGCGCGCACGCGCTCGAACAGCGCCAGCCAGCGTTCGTTGAAGCGGCGAATCGGCTTCACCGGCACCGCGTGCTCGGCAGCGCCAGGGACCTGGTCGAGGATTTCGGCGTCGAGCCTATGTTGATCGACAGCGCGTCATAGGAACCGGGGCCGACTGGCGGCAGATCACCTTGCGTTCGCTGCGGTCGATGCCACCACCTCGTCGCGGTAGTAGCGCGCACCAGCGAACTCCGCCAGGCGGCGCAGGTCGATGTGCACCTCGTCAAAGCCGTAGTGCCCGGCGATGTAGCCCGGCAGCATGCCGGAGTAAGGCGTGTCGGTGTCGGTGCAGATCACCGTCAGGCGCACCCCCGGGCAGCGGCTTCATGGCGAACATGTGCAGCACGCCGACATGGCTGTGGCCGCCGCCGATCAATACGATGTCGCGCAAAACGGGTGATGCCCTGGCCTGCATTCAATGCTCTCCGGATGGGCCGCCGATCATACGCGAAGCCCCGCGTGCGGCGGCTGTATGGAAGCTACCTCCGGATGTCGTTGAGGCGCCAGTCGTAGTCGAGGAAGTCCAGCCGGTAGTCGCCGCTGCGCACGCGGGCCTGGGCTTCGGGCGTGGCCGCCAGCTGCGCGGCATGGCGGGCGAAGGTCGCCTGCAGCGAGTCGTAGCCCTTGTGCCCCTTCTCGAAATCCTTGCCGTACCAGTCGAAGATTTTCGACACCAGCAGCCGTCCCGAGGCTGCATCGAAGCGATTGCGGCTGCTGTCGGCAAGGAAGCGCTTCATGCCGTCGTCGAGCTGGGCATCGAGCTTCTCGGCCGTAAAGGCTTCGGGCCGCAGCATCGGGCAGCCGATCGAGGCGCAGACCACGCCGGCGTGGATGCGCGGATCGTCGAAGGCACCGGGCGCACGGATCAGGCCATGCTCGATGTCGTCGAGGTTGCGTTCCTGCCCCAGCAGGATTGAAGAATTTCTTCTTCCACGGCGAGGAAAACACCGAACCCAGGTCCTTGATCGACGCGAGGTCGGGGTATTTCGTCAGGATCAGTTCGACCGTGAAGGCGTTGTAGGCGTTGATCAGGAAGGCCAGGCGCTGCGGCTTGCTCCATTTGCCGTAGTCCGCCTCGCCGACTGCCGCGAGCGTGCCGAGGTAGGCCTTGAGCGCCGCATGTTCGGCCTTGACTGCGGCGTAATCCACGGCGCTGGCGTTGCCGTTGGCGAATGGCTTGACGTGCTTCGCCAGCAACGCGTGCCACGCCGCGTGGGAGTGGTCGAAGCCCTGCGCCTGCGCCAGCGCTGAGTAAGCGACGAGAAAGAGTCCCAGCACAAACTTGCGTAGCTTCATGTCATCCTCCCCGCCGCCAGGCATGGAAGCGCGCCACCCAGGCCAACAGGCCTTCGGGAGCGTGGGCTTTCTTCCAGACGCCGGCGACGTACTTGTTGGCCTCGGCGAGGTCGGGTAGATGTGAATGGTGCCGAGAATCTTGTTCAGGCCGACGCCCTGTTTCATCGCCAGCACGTATTCGGCGATCAGGTCGCCGGCATGCTCGCCGACGATGGTGACGCCGAGAATGCGGTCCTTGCCCGGCACCGTCAGCACCTTGACGAAGCCATGCGCCTCGCTGTCGGCAATCGCCCGGTCGAGGTCGTCGATGTCGTAGCGCGCCACTTCATAGGCGATGCCCTTTTTCTTGGCGTCCGTCTCGTTCAGCCCGACGCGCGCCACTTCCGGCTCGGTGAAGGTGGCCCAGGGGATGACCGAGTAGTCGGCCTTGAATTTCTTGAAGGGATCGAACAGGGCGTTGACCGCGGCATACCAGGCCTGGTGCGCGGCGGTGTGGGTGAACTGGTAGGGGCCGGCGACGTCGCCGGCGGCGTAAATGTTGGGGTAGGTGGTCTGCAGGAACTCGTTGGTGTCCACCGTGCGCGTGGTGGCGACACCGATCTCTTCCAGGCCGTAGCCCTTGAGGTTGGCGACGCGCCCCACCGCGACCAGCACGGCGTCGAAGGGGATGCGTACGTCGCGGCCGCTTTTGCCATCATGGTGTTCGGCGATCAGGATCTTCTCGCCATTTTCGATGATGAACTGCTTGGCCTTGTGCTCCAGCAGCACATCGACGCCCTCCTGACGGAAGCGGGCGGCGACGAGGTCCGAGACCTCGGGGTCTTCGCGGATCATCAGGCGCGGCAGCATTTCGACTTGCGATACCTTCGAACCGAAGCGGGCAAAGGCCTGCGTCAGTTCGCAACCGATCGGCCCGCCGCCCAACACCACCAGGCGCCTGGGCAACTCGCGCAGCTCCCATACATTGTCCGAGGTCAGGTAGCCGACCTCCTCGATGCCGGGAATCGGCGGCACGAAGGGGCGCGCGCCGGCGGCGATGACGATGCTGCGTGTACTGAGCTTTTCTGTGGCGCCGTTGTGGCGCGTGAGTTCGACTTCCCAGGGCGAGACGATCTTCGCGCTGCCTTCGACGACCTCGACACCGAGCCCGGTGTAGCGCTCGACGGAATCGTGCGGCTCGATCTCGCGCACCACGCGCTGCACGCGCTCCATGACCTCGGCAAATGAATAGTCGGCGCTGGCGGTACGGCGCATGCCGAACTCTCCGGCGCGCGCGACGTGCGACAGGAACTTCGCCGAACGGATCAGAGCCTTCGACGGCACGCAACCGGTGTTGAGGCAGTCGCCGCCGAGCTTGTGCTTTTCGATCAGCGTCACCTTCGCCTTCACCGCCGCCGCGATGTAGGCCGTGACCAGCCCCGCGCTGCCGCCGCCGATGACGATGATGTTGCGGTCGAACTTCGCCGGCCGGGTCCAGCGCGCATAGACCTTCTTCGCCTTGATGCCGTCGACGATCTTCTTGGCGATCAGCGGAAAGATTCCGAGCAGGGCAAACGAGGCGATCAGGCCCGGCGAGAGGATGCCCGACAGGCTGCTGATGCCGGCCAGTTGCGTGCCGGCATTCACATACACCAGCGTGCCGGCCAGCATGCCGAGCTGGCTGACCCAGTAGAAGGTGCCCGCCCGCATCGAGGTCAGGCCCATCAGCAGGTTGATCATGAAGAAGGGAAACACCGGCACCAGGCGCAGCGTGAACAAATAGAAACCACCCTCCTTCTCCACCCCGGCGTTGATCGCCCGCAGGCGGTCGCCGAAGCGCGCCTGCACCCAGTCGCGCAGCAGGAAGCGCGAGGCAAGGAAGGCCAGCGTGGCGCCCAGGCTGGAAGCGAAGGACACCAGCACGATGCCCCACAGCAGGCCGAACACCGCTCCGCCGGCCAGGGTCATGATCGCCGCACCGGGCAGCGACAGCGCGGTGACCGCGACGTAGCCGGCGAAGTAGATGCCGGCGGTCAGCCAGGGGTTGGCCTGGCGATAGGCGTCGAGCGCCGCCTGCTGCGCCTTCAGTGCATCGAGGCTGAAAAAGCGGCCGAGGTCGAGCGCGAGATACAGCGCGACGACCACGGCGACGACGACCACCACCAGCAGTTTGCGGAGCGACACGTTGGATGTCCTGTTCAGCGGCCATCGGCAGGGCGACGGCCAGCGTGGCAATTTACATGGATTCAGTGCGCCGGTGCGGTGTCGCAGCGGCGTGCGATCAGGTGGTCGAGCGAAACCGCCCCGGGCCGCGCGCGATCAGGAACAGCAGCACCGCGGCCCAGACGCCGTGGGTCGGGTAGGCATCCGGGTAAACCAGCAGTTGTATGGTCGCGGTCATCACCAGCAGCGCCAGCGCAGAGAAGCGCGTGGCGAGGCCGAGCAGGATCAGCAGCGGAAACAGGTGCTCGGCAAAGGCCGCCATGGGCGCAGCAAGTTCGGGCGGCACCAGCGGCAACTTGTATTCTTCGCGGAACAGTGCCACCACCGAATCCGAAAGCTGGGGCAGGCCGAGCTGGAACTCGCCATTGACGATGTCGATGGCGAAACCCTGCACCTTGGTCTGGCCGGATTTCCAGAAGATCGCGGCAATCGAGAAGCGGCCGAGCAAGGCGATCAGGTCATCCGGAATGCGCTGCAGCGCGGCGATGGCGGTGCGCAGCAGGCGCACCGGCAGGGCGTTGGCGGGGTTTGCGCCGGTAGCGGCGGCGGTGGCAAGCGTGTTCATGCGTCAGTCCTCCTCGGGGTGGTGATGCCGGTAATCGCGCCGCATCCGATCAGCAGGGCCAGCGTCGCCGCCGGGTCGAAATCCGCGTCGGCGGCGATGGCGGCGGCGCCTGCCTCGTCAAGGGTGGAAGCCTGCTGCAGCCGCCCGATGAAAAGCGCCGTGCCCTGCCCGATGCGACGGATCTCGACATCCAGGCCATTGCGCCACAGCAGCGCGGATTCGGCCTGCGCCGGATCGACGGCGGCCAGCGCCTGCTCCGGAGAGTCCGACTGATGCGCGGCCCACAGCGAAACGACAGCATGCGCCGACGGCAGCACGAACAGCGCGGGATGCAGCGCGAGCCGCGCCTGCGGCAGGCCATCCGGATCGGCCAGCACGGCGCTGAGGCATTCCGGCGTGATGGCATCGACGTCGGCCGCGTGCCAGGCCATCACGCGCAGGTATTCGAGGCGCGCGAGGTCGGCCAGGTAGGGCAGCCCGGCGACCGGCGGGAAACCGCCCACGAAGCCGGCGAAGCCGTCGCCATAAAGTGCCAGCACCGGCGAGCGCGGCGGCTGCGCGCGCACGAACTCGCGCGCCATGGCGCGGAAGAAGTCCGCGCCGACCAGCGCCTGCGTCACCGGAAAGCTGTCCGCCAGCGCATCGACCAGGCCGACGATGACATTGTTGCGATAGACGGCGAAGCGCTTGTCCGGGGGCGAGCCGTTCCAGGTGACGAGACCCGGCGGGCACGCCACTGCAGGCGCCAGCAGGGCTGCGGAAAAGTCGGCGTTCATGCCACGGCGCTTTCCGCCGGCAGCGGCTGCAACCGCTCCAGGATGCGTTCCGCATGGCTCGCCTCGGCCAGCAGCACCGGCAGCGCAGGAATGTCGTTGTCGCGCTCGATCAGGGTCGGCTGCGGCCCGACCAGGTCCAGCGCGTGGCAGTACAGCGCCCACACCACCTCGGCCACCGGCGCGCCGTGGCTGTCGATCAGGAGCGGCGCGCCGGCGGCATCGCTGTCCTCGGCAAAGCCGGCGAGGTGGATCTGCGCCACCGCATCGAGCGGCAGCGCGCCGAGGTATGCGCGCGCATCGCGGCCATGGTTGGTGCAGGAGACATGGACGTTATTCACATCGAGCAGCAGGCCGCAGCCGCTGCGGCACACCACCTCGCCGATGAAATCCGCTTCGGTCATCGTCGAGGCCGCGAATTCGACGTAGGTGGCGGGGTTTTCCAGAAGCATGCGGCGCTTGAGGCGGTCCTGCACGCGCCCGATGTGGGCGCAGACACGCTCCAGCGTGGCGGCGTCGTAGGCCACCGGCAGCAGGTCGTTGAGGAAGACGTCGCCGTGGCTGGACCAGGCCAGGTGTTCGGAAAAGGATTCGGGCTGGTACCGATCGAGCAAAGCCGCGAGGCGGTCGAGGTGGGCCTCGTCGAGCGGCCCCGCGCCGCCGATCGACAGGCCGACGCCGTGGATCGACAGCGGATAGCGCCCGCGGATGCGCGTCAGGTAATGGTGGAAGGGGCCCCCGTCCACCATGTAGTTCTCGGCATGGATTTCGAAGAAACCGATGTCCGGCAGCGATTCGAGGACTTCGCGGAAGTGCTCGGGCTTGAGTCCGATCCCCGCCCTTGCGGGCAGGGATCGGTGCTGGCGGGCCGACAGGCGGCTCGCAACAGGCTGCATGGCGTGGGCTCCGGGCCGCCGCTCAGGCCTTCTTTTCCTTGAATTCCATCAGTTGACCGTGGCCGGTCGGCGAAGTCTTCGACATGGTTTTCTCGCAAGTGCCCTTGGGCACCATCGACCAGGCGTTGCCCTGATAGTCGGTCTTCGAGGTGCCGGCGCAGGTGGTGCCGGCGCCCGCCTTGCAGTCGTTCTTGCCCTTCATGGCGACGCCGAAGCACTTTTCGGTCTCCGCCTTCATTGCGCCACCATGGGAAGCGGCAATGGCGGGCGCGGCGGCGATGCCCATGGCGGCACCGAAGGCAAGGGCGAGGGAAGCAGCGGAAAGGGTTTTGTTCATGAAGATCTCCTTGTTGGACTGGGGGATGCGGATTGCTCCGTGCAGGCGCGAAAGCCGCCCTGCTGCTCCGTGAGTCGGGCAGGAAATCGAATCCTTACAGCTTCAAGCAGTTTTTCGGCGCGGGCCGGGGCTGGGCCGGCGCAAAGCCGCAGTTGGCTTGGGAGGACTAACCCGCGGGCGCCGCCGTGCGAGCCGGGCAGATCACTGGCCGTCACGGTGATCGTCTTGACGGACGGTCACTCAAGCCTCAGCCGGAGGCGAAGCATCGGAGGGCGGGGCATTCTCGGGCGCATCCGGCAGTCGACTGGCCAGGACCTTGTCCACGCGCTTGCCATCCAGGTCGACCACCTCCAGGCGCCAATCCTCCCAGGTCCCCACGTCGCCGGTCTGCGGCAGGCGGCCCAGCAGCCACATCATGAGCCCGCTCAAGGTGTGATAGCGCCCCTTGTCTTCCTCGGGTACCGCTTTCAGCTCCAGCTTGTCCTTGAGTTCCGGCACTGGAATCAGGCCATCGAGCAACCACGATCCGTCCTCGCGCTGGACCGCCCAGGCGTCCTCCTGGTTGCGCGGCTTGAACTCCCGGTGACTGCTTCGAGGACGTCCTGCAGGGTGACCAGGCCCTGCACCTCGCCATATTCGTCCACCACCATCACCATCTGCACCCCGGAGGCGCGAAAATGATCCAGCAGATCCATGCCGGTGAGCGTTTCGGGCACGAACACGGCCGGCTGCAATTGCGTCGCAAGGTCGGTAACACCGCCCTTCAGCGTCTTTCTCAGCAATTGCTTCGCATTGATGATGCCCAGCACGTCATGGAGGCCGCCGCGGCAAACGGGAAAGCGCGAATGCTCCGAATCGGTCACATGGTCGAGGCTTTCCTGGAGCGGGCGATCGACATCGAGATAGACGATATCCGCGCGCGGAATCATCAGGGAGCCAATCTGGCGATCGTCGAGGCGGAACACGTTGCGCACCATGTCGTGTTCCTGCTGCTCGATCACCCCGGCCTCCGATCCCTCCTCCAGCATGGCGTGGATTTCCTCTTCCGTGACGCCCTGGCCTTCCGCTTCACGCTTGCCCAGCAGACGCAGGATGGCGTCGGTGGAAAAGGAGAGCAGGCGCACGAATGGTCGGGTGACAAGTGAAAGAAACTGCATCGGCCGCGCCACCAGGCGGGCAATGCCCTCGGGATTGAACTGGCCAATGCGCTTTGGCACCAGCTCGCCGATGACTATGGATATGAAGGTGATCACCACGACCACGAGGCCGGTGGAAATGACGCTGCTGGTGTTGGCGTCCATGCCCAGTCCTTGCAGCCGGACCGCCATGGGTTCCGCAAGCACGGCCTCACCGATGATGCCATTGAGGATGCCGATCGAGGTAATGCCGATCTGGATGGTGGACAGGAAACGGGTCGGCTCGTCATGGAGCTTGATGGCGATCGCAGCGGCACCGTCTCCATCCTCGGCCAGCCGCGCCAGGCGCCCGCGGCGCGCGGTGACAAGCGCAATTTCGGACATGGCAAAAGCGCCATTGAGCAAAATTAGCGTGACAAGGAAGAGAATTTCCATGGCGGGATCCGAAGTGATTGGGCCGAAAGCTGCGGTCAGCCGTCAGGACAGCAGGCGGCCATCCGTCGCAAGCGTGGATGCATGCGAGGCCAGCAGGGGATAAGGGGCGCTGGCGCGATGATTGCCGCTGCCAAACCAGTGGGTGCCGGTGCTACCGGAGATATCTGTCCGCATTGCGCAGACGACCGAACATGAGACCGTTGCCAACCTACACATAGGGCGGAGTCATGACCCCGCTAAGCCTTTCCATCATTGCGCCGAACCGCATTGTCGCCGAATCGGGCACAGGTGTCACCCAAGCGGTCTGGCGGATAACTCCCATCCGAACCTGGCCAATGCCTGTGGTCGCGCCAAGCGAGCGATTCTCACAGACATCGAACTGCCCTGACGCACAAAAGTCGGCGCTGGCGGCACGGCGCTGCGCAAGCGGCTTTGGCCGCATGGGAAATGCATTCCGCCACAGCTTGCTGCCGATGCGGCAAGATCTGCCTGCGACTTCGATGCAGGCAGATTCAAGGCCTGCGGCCGACGCTAGCGCCCATCGCCACCCGTAGAACTACTTATTGCATTGCAGCAAACAAACGTTAAGATATTCATGTTTGCTTATGGAGTACCCCAAATGAATGCCCTGAACCCCAGCAGTACCGACTACATCGAGAATCGCACCTTCGACGAGATCAATGTCGGCGACAGCGCGACCCTGGTGCGCACGCTGCGCCATGAAGACATCCAGATGTACGCCATCATGTCCGGCGACATCAATCCCTCGCACGTCGATCCGGAGTACGCGAATTCGTCGATGCTGCGCGAGGTCATCGCCCACGGCATGTGGGGCGGCGCGCTGATCTCGAACGTGCTGGGAACCCAGTTCCCAGGCCCGGGCACGGTCTACAAGGACCAGACACTGCACTTCGCGCAACCGGTGCGCGTCGGCGACACGCTGACGGTGACCGTCACCTGCGAGAAGAAATACCCGCGCAACCACCACATGGTGTTCGACTGCCTGTGCACCAACCAGGACGGACAGAAGGTCATCACCGGCACGGCGGAAGTGCTGGCGCCGACCGAGAAGGTGAAGCGCCTCAAGGCCAACCTGCCCGATTTCAAACTGTCGGAAACGCGCAAGGCGCGCTTCGAGCACCTGCTGGAAATTACCCGCGGCCTGACGCCGATCTCGATGGCGGTAGCCCATCCCTGCGACACCGAGTCGCTCAAGGGCGCGCTGCTGGCGCGCGACCGCGGCCTGATCGTGCCTACCCTGGTCGGCCCCGAAGAGAAAATCCGCCAGATCGCCGAAGCCAATGCACTGGACCTTTACGGCTGCACGCTGATCAACGTCGCCCACAGCCATGCCGCCGCAGAAGTGGCGGTGTCGCTGGCGCGCGAAGGCCAGGTCGAGGCGCTGATGAAGGGTTCGCTGCACACCGACGAATTGATGAGCGAAGTGGTGGACAAGGCCACCGGACTGCGCACCGAACGCCGCATCAGCCACGTGTTCCTGATGGACGTACCGACCTATCCGCGCCTGCTGTTCATCACCGATGCGGCGGTGAACGTGGCGCCCGACCTGGAAACCAAGGTCGATATCGTGCAAAACGCCATCGACCTCGCGCGCATGCTGAAGATCGCCGATCCCAAAGTGGCGATCCTCGCCGCCGTCGAAACGGTGAACCTCAAGATGCAGGCCACACTCGACGCCGCCGCGCTTTGCAAGATGGCCGACCGCGGCCAGATCACCGGCGGCCTGCTCGACGGCCCGCTGGCCTTCGACAACGCGATCTCGGTGGTCGCCGCGCGCACCAAGGGCATCAAGTCGGCAGTGGCCGGCCAGGCCGACATCCTGTTGGTGCCGGACATCGAATCGGGCAACATGCTGGCCAAGCAACTCGAATACCTCGCCGACGCGCTGACCTCGGGCATCGTGCTCGGCGCCCGGGTGCCGATCGTGCTCACCAGCCGCGCCGACTCCGCCGAAACCCGCACCGCCTCCACCGCGGTGGCGATGGTGATGGCCCACGCCAAGCGCAAGAAGGCCTGACGCGATGGCTGATGGTATCCTGACCCTCAACGCCGGATCGTCCTCGATCAAGTTCGCGCTGTTCGCGCGGGAAGCCACCATTCCACGGCAGCCGGTGCTGGTCGGCCAGATCGACGGCATCGGCGCCGCCGGCCAGGCGGCGCACCTGAAGGCGAAGGATGCCGCGGGCAAGACCCTGGACGACACCGACCTCGACCTCGACGGCCTGGCCATGACGCCGCACCAGGCGGCGCTGCGCCACCTCGTCAACTGGCTGAATGACCATGAAGGCGGCTGGCGCATCGCCGGCGTCGGCCATCGCGTGGTGCATGGCGCGCAGCAGTTCTCGACGCCGGTGGTGCTCGACAGCGCGATGATCGATGCGCTGCGCGGCTTCATCCCGCTGGCGCCACTGCACCAGCCGCACAACCTGGCCGGCATCGACGCCATGCGTGCCGCGCTGCCCGGCCTGCCCCAGGTGGCCTGCTTCGATACCGCCTTCCACCGCAGCCAGCCGGAGGTGGCGCAACTGTTCGCCCTGCCGCGCGCGATCACCGCCGAAGGCGTTCGCCGCTACGGCTTCCACGGCCTGTCCTATGAATACATCGCCGATGTGCTGCCGCAGCACCTCGGCGACGAGCGTGCAAATGGCCGCGTGATCGTCGCCCACCTGGGCAATGGCGCCTCCATGTGCGCCATGCAGGGACGCCGCAGCCAGGCCTCGACCATGGGCTTTACGGCCGTCGACGGCCTGATGATGGGCACCCGCACCGGCAACCTCGATCCGGGCGTGCTGCTCTACCTGATGGACTACCGCAAGATGGACGTCAGGGCGCTGACCAATCTGCTCTACAAGGAATCGGGCCTGCTCGGCGTTTCCGGCATCAGCCAGGACATGCGCGTGCTGCTGGATTCTCCGGCGCCGGAGGCGCGCGAGGCGGTGGACCTGTTCTGCTATCGCATCGTGCGCGAGATCGGGTCGCTCGCCGCGGCGCTGGGCGGCCTCGATGCGCTGGTGTTCACCGGCGGCATCGGCGAACGCGGCGCACCCGTGCGCGAGCGGGTCTGCGCACGTCTCGGCTGGTTCGGCATCGAGCTCGATTCCGGGAAAAATGGCGCCAACGCGACCAAAATATCGGCGGCGAACAGCCCGGTCGATGTCTGCGTGATACCCACCAACGAGGAATGGATAATCGCGCGCCACACGGCGGGCCTTATCGGCTGAGCGGGCACTTTCGCGCTTTTCCAGGCCTGGGGCGACTGTCAACCCCCGGCCGAACACGCTCCGGGCACCCCAAGCAATAAGCGGCCCAAACCGGCTTCAGCCCAAGCCTTGAAAAGCAGCGCCATCCTGCTGTTTTTCTTCCAATTTCGCGGCACTGAAACATACTATATCTAGTAGGGCGCACCCAACAGCCGCACTAGGCGTTTTTCTAGTTCATTGTTTTTATGCAAGAAAAAATTTTCCACTTTTCACGAACGGGAGCCGGGGTTATGCTTCGGCGCTCACTGGAACCTTAATCGGAACTGTCATTCGGAAGAGACCATGACCACGACAATAAATAATACTGAGGAATCATCAAGCTACGAACATACCGGGCAAATGGACCTGCCCCTGCCGCAAGAAATTTCAGGCGAAGTGCTGGTCGAGAAGTACGCCAAGGGCACCGAACGTGACGTGCGTGACGTGCGCGCCCGTGTCGCCCGTGCCCTGGCCTCGATCGAAACGGAAGATAAGCGTGCCCAGTGGGAGGCGCGCTTCCTCGAAGCCCAGGAAAACGGCTTCGTCCCCGCCGGCCGCATCAACTCCGCCGCCGGCACCGATCTTTGCGCCACGCTGATCAACTGCTTCGTGCAGCCGGTGGGCGATTCGATCTCGGAAATCGTCGATGGCCGTCCCGGCATCTACACCGCGCTGCTGCAGGCCGCCGAAACCATGCGCCGCGGCGGCGGCGTCGGCTATGACTTTTCCTCGATCCGCCCGATCGGCGCCCACGTCAAGGGCACCCAGTCGCGCGCATCGGGCCCGGTCTCCTACATGCGCGTCTTCGACCGCTCCTGCGAGACCGTCGAATCCGCCGGCAGCCGCCGCGGCGCGCAAATGGGCGTCCTGCGCTGCGACCATCCGGACATCGAGGAATTCATCCACGCCAAGGATGCCGGCGACCTGACCAACTTCAACATCTCGGTCGGCGTCACCGATCCCTTCATGCAGGCCGTCGAAGCCGACGGCGACATCGAGCTGACGCACCGCGCCACGCCCTCGGCCGACATCAAGGCCGCCGGCGCCTACCAGCGCGGCGACGGCCAGTGGGTCTATCGCAAGGTGCGCGCGCGCGACCTGTGGGAGCAAATCATGCGCTCCACCTACGATCACGCCGAACCGGGCATCCTGTTCCTCGACCGCATGAACAAGGACAACAACCTTTACTACTGCGAAACCATCGAGGCCACCAACCCCTGCGCCGAGCAGCCGCTGCCGCCCTACGGCTGCTGCTGCCTGGGCTCGATCAACCTGACGCTGTTCGTCAGGGAAGCCTTCGGCAAGGCCCCCAGCTTCGACTTCGCCGCCTTCGGCCGCGTCATCGACACCTCGGTGCGCATGCTCGACAACGTGCTCGACGCCACGCACTGGCCGCTCGAGCAGCAGCTCAAGGAAGCACAGAACAAGCGCCGGGTGGGTCTGGGCTTCACCGGCCTCGGCGATGCGCTGATCATGCTCAAGCTGCGCTACGACACCGACGCCGCGCGCGCCATGGCGACCAAGATCTCCGAATTCATGCGCGACCGTTCCTACCTCTACTCGGTGGAACTGGCCAAGGAACGCGGCGCCTTCCCGCTGTTCAACGCCGACATGTACCTGTCGGGCGGCAACTTCGCCTCGCGCCTGCCGCAGGAGATCAAGGACTCGATCCGCAAGCACGGCCTGCGCAACTCGCACCTGCTGTCGATCGCGCCCACCGGCACCATCAGCCTGGCCTTCGCCGACAACGCCTCCAACGGCATCGAGCCGCCCTTCTCCTGGACCTACACGCGCAAGAAGCGCATGGCCGACGGCACCTTCAAGGAATACGCGGTCGAGGACTACGCCTGGCGCCTCTACAAGCACCAGGGCGGCGACATCTCCAAGCTGCCGGACTACTTCGTCACCGCGCTGGAAATCTCCGCCCAGGCCCACGAGCGCATGGTCGCCGCCGTCGCACCCTATGTCGATACCTCGATCTCGAAGACGGTGAACGTCCCCGCCGACTATCCCTACGAGGATTTCGAGGACCTCTACATGGTGGCCTGGAAATCCGGGCTCAAGGGCCTTGCCACCTACCGGCCCAACTCGGTGCTCGGCAGCGTGCTGTCGGTGACGCCGACCGCCTCCGAAACCGCGCAGAAGCAGCCGCAGGACGTCACCATCGACCACGCCAACCGCCGCCTGTCGATCGGCGCCCTGCCCGCCCCGGTGCTGGCTTCGCTGCGCTGGCCCGGCCGGCCGCGCATGGCCGACGGCAACGCCGCCTGGACCTACATGATCGAAGCCCCGCACGGCGAGTTCGCCCTCTTCGTCGGCCAGATCGAGAACGACAACGGACGCAACGTGCCCTTCGAGGTCTGGGTCAATGGCGCCGAGCAGCCGCGCGGCATCGGCGCCGTGGCCAAGACCCTGTCGATGGACATGCGCGCCAACGACAAGGCCTGGCTCAAGCTCAAGCTCGACGCCCTGGCCCGCACCCCGGACGACGACTCCTTCGAATTGCCGATGCCGCCCAACGGCGAGCGCAAGCTGGTCCCCGGCGTGGTTTCCGCGCTGGCCCAGGTGGTGCGTTACCGCTGCGAGAAGCTCGGCGCGCTGGAAGGGACCGAGGCCACGCCCGTCATCGACTGCATGTTCAGCCGCGACGAACCCAAGACCGGCACCGACGGCACGCTGTCATGGACGGTGGACGTGGTAAATCCGGCGGCCAGCGAGGAATTCGTGCTGGGCCTGAAGGAAATCACCCTGCCCGATGGCGTCACCCGGCCCTACTCGGTATGGCTCTCCGGCCACTATCCGCGCGCGCTGGACGGCCTGACCCGCCTGCTCTCGCTCGACATGCGCGTGCTCGATCCGGCCTGGATCGGCATGAAGCTCCGGAAGCTGCTGAACTACGCCGAGCCGCTGGGCGATTTCATGGCCCGCGTCCCCGGTTCCAGCAAGCAGCAGAACTGGCCCTCGACCGTGGCCTACATCGCGCGCCTGATCATGCACCGCTACGCCATGCTCGGCATCCTCGACGAAAACGGCTATCCGACCCGCGAAATGGGCATCCTCGAAGTCCCCGAGCAGAAGAGCGGCGGCGTCAAGGTGATGCAGGGCTCGCTGTGCAGCGAGTGCGGCAATTACACCGTCATCCGCAAGGACGGCTGCGATTTCTGCTCCGCCTGCGGCGCGGTGGGAAGCTGCGGCTAAGCGACACGGATCGCTTTCGTTTCACCGAAGCCCCGGAGCCGCAAGGCTGCCGGGGCTTTTTTTCGCCGTATCGCCAGCGCCGACTCTTGTGAAACTCAGCTGCGGCGTGATGCGACGAAGATGCCGGCGACGATCAGCAGGAAGGCAAGGCCGTGGTAAGCCTGCGGCCATTCGCCGATTACCAGCACCGAGAGCACGGCCGCGATCAGTGGCGTCAGGTTGTAGAAAATCGCGGCCATCGCCGGTCCCGCTTCCGCCACCGCCAGTCCCCATGAGCGGTAGGCAATGACCGAGGGACCGACGGCGATGAAGACGATGGTGGCGAGCAATCGCCAGTTCCAGTCGGGCGTCATCGAGGGCGCGACGGCTTCGCCGATGCCGGCGGCCGCGAAGCCGATCACCACCCCGAACAGGCATTGCGCGAGCAGGAATTCGGCCCAGTTCCAGTCCGGCCGGGCGGCGCCGCTCATGTGTGCCGGCGGCCGCGCCAGCATCCAGCTGTAGACCGCCCAGCCGACGATGGCCAGCACCATCAGCAGATCGCCCTCGACCAGCTGGATGCGCAACAGGACATCCGCATCGCCACGCGACAGTACGGTGAGCACGCCCGCCAGCGAGAGCATGGCGCCCAACAATTGGGGCCGCGTCGGGTGCACGCGGTAGAACAGTGTGCCGATGATCATCGACCACAGCGGCAGGCTGGCGGCGATCAGGGTCACGTTTACCGGCGTACTGGTGCGCAGGGCCACGTATTGCAGGCCGTTGTAGGCGCCGATGCCGATCAGGCCGAGTATCCCGAGGTAGCCCCAGCGTTCGGCGACCTGCGCGCGTGCGGTTGGCGTCGCCAGCGCCCGCCAGCCCAGCACCAGCAGGATCAGAAAAGCCAGGCCCCAGCGCAGCGCATTGAGCCACAGCGGGCCGATGCTGCTGATCGCCAGCCGGGCGAAGACGGCGTTGGCCGCCCACAGCAGCGGCGGCAGGATCAGCAGGAGCACCAGGCGCGGGGAAAGGTGCATGCGAAGGCCCGATCGCGTCCGCGACGTCGCCTCAGGCGGCGGCCGCCTGATCGAGCCGTGTGATCCAGTCGAGCACGGCGGCCGTGGTTTCCTCGGGCTTCTCGAAGGGGAACAGGTGGGTACCCTCGATCCAGCTGATGCGCCCTTGCGTCAGCTTCCGCGTCGCCGCGAGGCCCACCTGCCCGACCTCGCGCGAACGCGTGCCGGCGATGAAGGCGATCGGACCGCCCGTCGGATGGGTGCGCAGGTAAGGCACCAGGCGATGCGGCACCGTTGAGTAAATCTCGGCTTCGATGTCGGGACGGAACTTGAGGCGCCGCGCGGCACCCGCCGCATCGGCCGGATCGGGCTCGGTGCCGTGGCGCACGTAGTCATCCAGCATCGCCGGATGCCAGCGCGCGAACATCGGCTTGGCGGCGAAATGGCCATGCACTTCACCGAGGTCGGACCAGCGGTCGCGGCGGCGCAGCGCGCCGGCGGCGGGCGAGACGCGCGGCATCTGGCCGGCGGCCTTGACGACGCTGATCAGGCCCGACTTCCAGCCGTGGATGATCGGCGCGTCGAGCACGATGACACCGCGTACCCGGCGCGGGCGCTGGCCGGCGGCCAGCAGGCTGAGGTAGCCACCCATCGAATGGCCGACCAGCCATACCCTGGGCTCGGCAAGGCCGTCGATCAGCGTCGTCAGTTGCTGCGTCATGCCCCGCCAGCGGCGATCGACGGGAAACTGCGCGTCATGGCCGAAATGCTCGATGGCGGCGATCTCGTGCCCGGCGGCCCGCCAGCCATCGAACAGGCGTTGATAGGTGGAAGCGCAATAGCTGTTGGCGTGGGAGAAAACGATCATGGCATGGCCCGGGTCATGCAGACGGGACAAGAGGGTTTGCGATCATGCCGGCGGCCAGGGCCCGCTTTTGCGCCGCGCTGAGCTGCTTGATGCGGTGTTCGGCCTTCGACGCTGCCGAGCGGTCGGCGTGGGGCTCGGCAGCCAGCATGCGCAGCGGCGGATGCGACCGCGTGTAGTGCCCGCCGCGACCTTCGCGGTGGGCGGCGAAGCGGGCCGCCAGGTCCACCGTGATCCCAGTGTACAGGCTGCCGTCGACGCATTCGATCAGATACACGAACCAGGTTTTCGGCGCGGTCATGGCTTCAGGTCAGCAGCGGGTGCATCCAGACGAACAGCACCTGGCCCTGCGCATCGGCCAGGCGCGCCAGGTCGGCCAGGTCGAGGACCAGCGCGAGTACTTCCTCGGGATCCCACTGCTCCATTTCGAAATCTTCGGTGGCTGCCAGTTCGCCGGCGACGAGTTCCAGCGCCTCTTCCTCCAGCGTCGCCAGGCGCTCGGTGACTTCGTCGGCAAGGCGCAGCACGACGGCGCCCTCGCTACCGACATGGACCGGCTCATAGGCGCTGATTGCCATGTCGAATTCTTCGCCGGTGAGCAGGCAGTGCAGCGTGGCGATCTTGGCTGTGTCGATGCCGCGCCGTTCGATGCCGCTCCACTCGTCCAGCGGTCGCAGTGATTCACCGATGGCGACGAATTCGTCTTCCTCGGCGGCAACGATTTGCGTAAGTATTCCCAAGCCATGACTCCTTTGTACGAGGCCCGCGGATCATAGCGGAAACTTCCCGCCATGCCGCCGCGTACGCCGCTAGCGCCGTCGGTGTCCTGCCTGACGGGCGACCACCTCGGGCAGGCCCAACGCCTGCCGCGACAGTCGATCCGCCTCGACGTTGCGATGGCGCGGAATCCAGACCAGCGCCACCTCCGCGAACGGCAGCAGGAGTTCGCCGGCCCGCCGCCCGAGCAATGACAGGCGCTCGATCCGCGTCGCCGCGGGCTCACGCACGTAGCGCAGTGCGACGTCGCTGTCGCTGTGGAGCCGCAGGCGGCGGGCGCCCGCCGTCGCCGCCAGTTCAAGTGCGGCGCACAGTGCATGGAGTTCAGCCTCGTTGTTGCAGCCGTGACCGCCCGTCAGCGATGAGTTTTCCGAGCGCGTGCCGTCCGGAGCGACGAGGACCACGCCGATGCCGATCTTTCCCGGATTTGGCAGCGCCGACCCGTCGCACCAGGCCTGCCAGCCGGCTTCCGCATCCTGCGTCAGAAGAGGCTGCCGACCACGAAGCGATCCCGCGCCGCAAGCTTTTCGAGCCCCTTCACCACCTCCAGGGAAGCGCCCCACTTCATGATGTGGGCGAGGAAGGTGGTCATCGCCTGCGACAGTGCGTAACCGGTTTCCTTCCAGTCACGACGGAATTCGTCGAATGCCACCGTCTTGGCCGAGAGCCGGCCGCTTTTCATCGGCACCAGCGTGACGCTGTCACCGCGGTTGCGAATCACGATTGCGGTAGTACGGTTTCCGTTGATGACGACCACATGCGTCTCCCTGTTCCCCCGATTCGATCAGGGTATCCAAGGCGGATGAGGGATGAGGCGTGGAAAAAAACGCCTTTTTGGCGCCAGCTTTCAGGCCTTGGCTTCGAGCACTTCCCAGCGCTGCAAGGCCGCGTCGATTTCGGCGTCGACGGCCGCCAGACGGTCCTGGGCCTGGCGCTGCTTGTCGGCCGGCTCCAGGTAAAAGGCCGGATCGGCGAGGCGGGCGTGCAACACGCCCTGCTCGGTTTCCAGCGCGGCGATGCGCGCGGGCAGTTGATCGAGTTCTCGCTGTTCCTTGAAACTGAGCTTGCGGCCCTGCAAAGGTTTGGCTTTTGCCGTAGCGCCAGCGCCGACTGTCGAAGCCGGCCGCGCGTCCGGGCCTCCGCTGGCATCGAATCGCGCAGCCACCGCCGCCGGCCGCTGCCGCAACCAGTCGCTGTAACCGCCGACATACTCCTTCCACTGGCCGCCACCTTCGCAGGCGATGGACTGCGTCACCACGTTATCGAGGAAGGCGCGATCGTGGCTGACGAGGAAGACCGTGCCGCTGTAGTCCTGCAGCAGGGCTTCGAGCAGTTCCAGGGTTTCGATGTCGAGGTCATTGGTCGGCTCGTCCAGCACCAGCACGTTGGCCGGCCGCGCGAACAGGCGCGCCAGCAGCAGGCGGTTGCGCTCGCCGCCGGAAAGCGACTTGACCGGCGAACGGGCGCGTTGCGGCGCGAACAGAAAATCCTCGAGATAGCCGATCACGTGCTTCTTCGAACCGCCGATCTCGACATAGTCGGAACCGGGGCTGATGATTTCGCACAGCGGCGCCTCGGGATCGAGCTGGGTGCGGAACTGGTCGAAGTAGGCGACCTCGATCTTGCTGCCCAGACGCACCTGTCCGGAGTCGGCCTGCAGTTCGCCGAGGATCATGCGCAGCAGGGTGGTCTTGCCGGTGCCGTTGGCGCCGATCAGGCCGACCTTGTCGCCGCGCTGGATGCGGCAGGAGAAGCCCTTGACCACGGTCTTGTCGCCAAAGCGTTTCGAGACGTCCTCCAGTTCGGCCACCAGCTTGCCGGACGCATCGCCTCGCACCACCTTGAATTCCACCTTGCCCAGCTGATCGCGCCGCGCCGCGCGAGCGGCGCGCAACTGTTCCAGGCGCTGGACGCGACCGACGCTGCGCGTGCGCCGCGCCTCGACGCCCTTGCGGATCCAGACCTCCTCCTGCGCCAGCATCTTGTCGGCACGGGCATTGGCCAGCGCCTCCTCGTTGAGCATGAATTCCTTGCGTTCCTGGTAGGCGGCGAAGCGCCCCGGAAACGAGACCAGCTTGCCGCGATCGAGTTCGACGATGCGCGTCGCCACGCCATCGAGGAAGACCCGGTCGTGGGTGATCACCATGATCGCGCCGGCATAGCCGCGCAGCAGGTCCTCCAGCCAGAGGATGCCATCCACATCGAGGTGGTTGGTCGGCTCGTCGAGCAGCAGCAGGTCCGGTTCCGCCACAAGGGCACGGGCCAGCGCGACGCGCTTCTTGCCGCCACCGGAGAGCGCATCGACGCGCGCGTCGCCGTCCAGCGCCAGGCGGGTGATGGCCTGCTCGACGCGGGAATTCAGGGTCCAGCCGTCGTTGGCTTCGAGTTGCGCCTGCAGATGTTCCAGGCGATCCATGGTCGCCGTGTCACCAGCGCCGACTTTGTGGGTGACCTCGTGATACTCGGCCAGCACCCGCGCCACCTCGCCCAGGCCTGCGGCTACGGCCTCGAACACCGTGTCATGGGTGGCGAACTCCGGCTCCTGCGGCACATAGGCAACCGAGAGGCCGGGCTGGCGCCAAAGCAGGCCGTCGTCGAGCGCGCCGAGGCCTGCCAGCGCCTTTAGCAGGCTGGACTTGCCGCTGCCGTTGCGGCCGATCAGGCCGACGCGCTCGCCGGCATCGACCTGCAATGCGGCATGGTCGAGCAGGGCCACATGGCCGTAGGCGAGGCAGGCGTTGTCGAGGGTCAGGACGGGCACGGGGAGGAAGCCGGGAAAGGGGGAGCGCGATTATAGGCGCCGCCCCCCGCCTCCGTCCGGAGAAGGCATTCGCGCTGTTATAGAATTCGGGCCTTGCGCCCTTGTAGCTCAGTGGATAGAGCGACCGCCTCCTAAGCGGTAGGTCTCAGGTTCGATTCCTGACTTGGGCGCCAGAACTCACTAGTCGGGCGTATTATTCGCGCAATGATTGCCGATCTCTCGTCCCTGGAAGAGCAGTTGATCCTGGCCCAGGCCGATTCCCGTGACATGAAGCGCACGGTGATCGCGCTGCGCACGGAACTCGAAGCAGCGCATGCCGAAATCCATGCCGCGACCCTGCGCGTCACCCAGTCGAACGCAGCCGAGATCGCCCAGCTCAAGACGACGGTTGGGGTCCTGCGTGAGGAACTGGAAAGCGCACGCACCGAGCGCGAAACCGCGATCCAGCAGGAACGCGTCGCCGCCAGCCAGGAAATCCAGATGCTCCGGGCCACGGCCGCCGCGCTGCGCGAGGAACTGGAACAGTCGCGCGCCGAGCGCAACCACGCCGTGCAACAGGAGCGCGTCGCCGGACACAACGAGATGCAGCAGTTGAAAGCCACATCGACGGCGCTGCGCGACGAACTGGAACGGGCACGGGCCGATACCGACAATGCCGTGCGCAACGCGCTGGTCGGTGCCCAGGGCGAGATCGCGCAACTGCGCCAGACGGTCAGCGGCCTGCGCGAAAGCCTCGAACTGGCGCAGATCGACCGCTCCAATGCCATCAGCCGCGAGCGCAGCCTGTTCGCCGACGAAGGCACCCAGTTGCAGAACACCATCCAGGCCCTGCGCGACCAGGTCGAAAACCTGCGCCGTAGCTGACCACCACCGCGATGAACAATCCCAGCGAACCCATCGAACACCGGAAGCGGGCGACCGCCGAGCGCGACCAGGAAGGTCGGCGCCGCCTGCGACACCTGGAGCTGCTGCTCGAGGTCACGCGCCGGATGGCCGGCTACGGCACGCTCGACCAGGTGTTGCAGGCATTGGTGGAAATGACCACCACCGAACTGAACGCCGAGCGCGGCTCTCTGTTCCTCAACGATCCGGACACCAACGAGCTCTATTCCCGCGTAGCCCAGGGCAACATCCAGCGCGAGATACGCATCCTGAATACCAGCGGCGTCGCCGGCTACGTGTACACCGCCGGCGAAGCGCTGATCATCCACGATGCCTACGCCGACGACCGCTTCAACCGGTCGATCGACGAGCAGACCGGCTTCACCACGCGCAACATCCTCTGCGTGCCGATCAAGACCGTGAAGGGCGAGATCATCGGCGTCGCGCAGACGCTCAACAAGCGCACCGGCAAATTCACCAAGCAGGATCTCAACCTGCTCGAAGCCATGACCAGCCAGGGCACGCTGGCCCTGCAAAGCGCCCAGTTCATCGAGCGCATGCAGTCGATTCGCCGCCAGGAAATGGAGTTCATCGACGTCGTTTCCGAGGTCACCGCCGACATCAAGCTGGGCTCGCTGCTGCAGAAGGTCATGGGCGAGGCGACGCGCCTGCTGAATGCCGAGCGCTCGACGCTATTCCTCAACGACGAGAAGACCAGCGAACTGTGGTCGGAAGTCGGCCAGGGCCTGGAGTCGGTGCAGATCCGCCTGCCCAACCACCTCGGCATCGCCGGCGCGGTGTTTTCCTCGGGCAAGGCGATCAATATTCCGTATGCCTACGCCGACCTGCGCTTCAACCCTGCCTTCGACAAGAAAACCGGCTATTTCACACGCTCCATCCTCTGCGTGCCCATCGTCAACAAGCACGGCAAGGTGATCGGGGTGACGCAGGTGCTGAACAAGCGCGGCGGCCCCTTCACCGGCGAGGACGAATCCCGCCTGCGCGCCTTCACCGCGCAGATATCGATCGCACTGGAAAACGCCAAGCTGTTCGCCGACGTGCAGAACATGAAGAACTACAACGAGGCGATGCTGGAGTCGATGTCGAACGCGGTGATCACGCTCGACGAAGCGGAGAAGATCGCCACCTGCAATGCAGCCGGCCTGCGCATCCTGCGCGTCACCCCGGCACAGATCCTGCAGAAGCCGGCTGTCGAGTTCTTCGCCGGCAGCAATGCGTGGGTGCAGGAGAAACTCAAGCGCGTCGGCGAAACACAAACCACCGAACTGGCGATGGAAGCAGAACTGATGGTCGGCGAGGAAAGGCTCTCGGTGAACCTGACTGCCCTGCCCTTGCTGTCGGCGGAGAAAAAGCGCCTCGGCTCAATGCTGATGCTGGAGGACATCTCCAGCGAAAAGCGCATGCGCTCGACCATGTCGCGCCTGATGGATCCGGGCATCGCCGACCAGATGCTGGCCGGCGGCGTTGACGCGCTGGGCGGCAAGAACGTCGTGGCCACGGTGTTGTTCTCGGACATCCGCGGTTTCACCACGATCACCGAAGCGCTTGGCGCACAGGGCACGGTGGCCCTGCTCAACGAATACTTCACGCTGATGGTCGATTGCATCCAGCGCGAGGAAGGCATGCTCGACAAGTTCATCGGCGATGCGATCATGGCTGCCTTCGGCATCCCCGTCGGGCACGACGACGATGCGGACCGTTCGGTGCGCACCTCGATCGCGATGATCCGCGAGCTGTGGAACTGGAACAAGGTTCGCCTCACCGAGGGCAAGTTGCCGGTGGACATCGGGATAGGCCTGAATACCGACAATGTCGTATCGGGCACCATCGGCTCGAAGAAACGCATGGACTACACCATCATCGGTGACGGAGTGAACCTCGCTGCCCGGCTGGAATCCGCGTGCAAGCAATATGGCGCCCACATTCTGATCAGCGAGTTCACCTACAAACAGTTGCGCGGCACCTACTACAGCCGTGAACTGGACCTGGTGGTAGTCAAGGGCAAGACCAAGCCGGTCGCGATCTATGAAGTCCTCGATTACCACACCGACGAGAGCTATCCGCAGATGACCGATGCCCTGCGCCACTTCCGCTCAGGATTGATGAAGTACCGGCAGCAAAAATGGACCGACGCGCGGAACGAGTTCGGCGAAGTGCTCGCCTTGAATGCACAGGACAAGGCGGCAAAAATGTATGTCGAGCGCTGCGATCATTTCCTCGCCAATCCTCCGGGCGACGACTGGGATGGCGTCTGGGTAATGGAGTCAAAGTAGATGGCTTCGCCCCGAACAAGAAGCTCGGGGTACCCTACTTGACCCTGGTGAGGAATGGCTTGCCGGTGGGCCGCTCGGTTGCCATGCCGACCGCAGGTGCGGAATTTTCGACAGGTGCATCGGAAGCGGTGGGATCAACCATGGTATCGACAACCTCGAAGGCCATGCCTTCGCCGTTTTCGCTGGCATAGATCGCCGCGACACGTTCGATGGGAACCACGACGGGGAACGCCTTGCCCCCAAAACGCGCCTGAAAGCTTATTTCCTCGTTGCCCAAGGAGAGCTGGTGTGTCGCCTCCAGGCCGACGTTGAGGACAATTTCGCCATTCTTCACGAACTCACGCGGGACGCGCGTGCTTGCATCGACCTTGACCGAGAGGTAAGGAGTAAGACCCTGATCCGCACACCATTCATGAATGGCGCGGATCAGGTAGGGTTTGGTGGACTTCATGGACAAACGCCGGATCGAACCGGGCGGCCGCCGGAGACAATGCGCCTCAACGGCGCATCATCTTTTCCGTCGGGGTCAGCGCATCGATGAAACCCTGGCGCGAGAAGATGCGCTCGGCGTACTTCATCAACGGCGCTGCGGCCTTCGGCAGCTCGATCGCATAATGGTCGAGACGCCAGAGAAGAGGTGCAATGGCTACGTCAAGCATGGAAAAATCGTCGCCAAGCAGGAACTTCTGCTTGTTGAACATCGGCGCCAGTTCTATCAGGCGATCACGCATGTGCAGGCGCGCCTTGTCGGCCGACTTGAGGTTCTTTTCCACGGCGTCGATGTAGCTGAACAGCTCATGCTCCATCGTGAACAGCAACTGTCGCGCCTTGGCGCGGGTCTGCGGATCCGGCGGCATCAGTTGTGGATGCGGAAAGCGCTCGTCGATGTACTCGTTGATGATGTTCGACTCGTAGAGCACCAGATCACGATCAACCAGCACCGGCACGCGGTTGTACGGGTTGATGATGGCGATGTCTTCCGGCTTGTTGAACAGGTCGACGTCGATCACCTGAAAGTCCATCTGCTTTTCGTAGAGGACGATGCGGCAGCGGTGGCTGAAAGGACAGGTGGTGCCGGAATACAGGTTCATCATGGCGCTGGTGCCCCACGAGTAATCCGCGTCACGCACCACTTTGCGGACGGGTGGCGCGTTCATTTCTCGATGCCCCATAGTTTGCATTCACGTATCAGAGTTGGTGGACTTAATGGACGTCTTTCCAGTACTCGCGTTTCAGCGCGTACGCAAAGACAAAGATCACGGCCAGGAAAATCAGCACGATCACACCCAGTTTCTTGCGGAACTCGCCTACCGGTTCGCCCATGTACTTGAGATAGGCCACCAGGTCACCGACCATTGCATCGTATTCCTGTGGCTTCATCTTGCCGGGCTTGGCCAGCGCCAACTTGTGGTCGGCGCCCATCACCTGTTCCCCCTGCAGTTCCCAAAGCACGTGCGGCATGCCGACATTCTCGAAAATCACGTTATTCCAGCCGGTCGGGCGATTCTCGTCGCGATAGAAGCTGCGCAGATAGGTGTAAAGCCAGTCGGCGCCGCTACCGTGCTCGGAGGCACGCGCCCTGGCAATAATGGTCAGATCCGGCGGCGCCGCGCCAAACCATACCTTGGCCTCCGCACGCTGCATGGCAATCTTCATCGGCTCGCCAACCTTCTCGGCGGTGAACAACAGATTGTCCTTGATCTGCGCATCGGTGAGGCCGATATCCTGCAGGCGGTTGTAGCGCATGTAGGACGCAGAATGACAGTTGAGGCAGTAGTTGACGAAGATCTTTGCGCCATTCTGCAGGGCGGCCATGTCGCTGGACTTGTCCGGCGCGCTATCGAGATGCAGCGTGGCACCCGCAGCGAACGCCAGGACCGGCGCGAACAGGATTGCGGTAAGGAATTTCTTCATTTCGTTGTCACCCGGTCCGGTTCCGGCTTGCAGCGATCGAGGGAAGACCAGATCGGCATCGTCAGGAAAAACAGGAAGTAGTACAAACTGAGCAGTTGTGCGACCGGGGCTCCGGGAATGAAGCCAAAGAACTTATAGGCCGGATCCTTGGTGCCGAGGAAGCCGAGGATGAAGAAGCCGACGATCCAGATCGACAGCAGCCATTTCGTGATCGGCCCACGGTAGCGGATCGACTTCACCGGACTGCGATCAAGCCATGGCAGGAATGCGAAGATCAGGGTGCCGGCACCCATTGCCACCACGCCCCAAAACTTGGCATCGATGCCGAACAACGGATAGGTCACCGCGCGCAACAGGGAGTAGTACGGCGTGAAGTACCAGACAGGGGCGATGTGCGGCGGCGTCACCAGCGGGTCAGCCGGAAAGAAGTTGTTGTACTCGAGGAAGTAGCCACCGCCCTCGGGCATGAAGAAGACCACGATCGAAAAGACGAAGAGGAACACCACGACGCCGACAATGTCCTTCACCGTGTAATAGGGGTGGAAGGGGATGCCATCCAGCGGAATTCCATTCGCATCCTTCTTCTTCTTGATCTCGACACCGTCCGGATTGTTCGAGCCGACTTCATGCAGCGCAATGATGTGCGCCCCGACCAGGCCGATCAGCACCAGCGGCATGGCGATGACATGGAAGGCAAAGAAGCGGTTCAGCGTCGCGTCACCTACCACGTAGTCACCACGTAGCCAGATCGACAGGTCAGGCCCGATCAACGGGATCGCCGAAAACAGGTTGACGATCACCTGGGCGCCCCAGAATGACATCTGGCCCCACGGTAGAAGGTAGCCGAAGAATGCCTCGCCCATCAGGCACAGGAAGATGCCGATCCCGAACAACCAGATCAGTTCGCGCGGCTTGCGGTAGGAACCATAGAGAAGACCGCGGAACATGTGCAGGTACACGACGACGAAGAAGGCCGACGCCCCGGTCGAGTGCATGTAACGGATCAGCCAGCCCCAGGACACGTCGCGCATGATGTACTCGACGCTGGCAAATGCGACGGGCACACCCGAGGCGTTCAGCGCGGCATCGGGCTTGTAGTGCATGGTAAGGAAGATGCCGGTGACGATCTGGATTACCAGCACCAGCATCGCCAGCGAACCGAAGAAATACCAGAAGTTGAAGTTCTTCGGCGCGTAGTACTCGGAGAGATGGGCTTTCCAGTTCGACGTCAGCGGAAAGCGCTCGTCGACCCAGTTCAGCGTCCCTTGCAATATGGCGTTCACTTTGCTCATCGCGTCAGGCCTTCTTGTCTTCGCCAATCACGAGCTTGGCATCGCCAAGGTACATGTGCGGTGGGATTTCGAGGTTATCCGGAGCCGGCTTGCTTTTGTACACACGACCGGCGAGGTCGAATGTGGAACCATGGCAAGGACAGAGGAAACCGCCCGGCCAGTTGGGATCGACACCTGATTCGGCGCCAGTCTTGAACTTTTCTGTGGGAGAGCACCCGAGATGGGTACAGATGCCGACTGCGACGAGAATCTCGGGCTTGATCGAGCGCGTCTCGTTCTTGGCGTACTCCGGCTGCATGTTCTTGTCCGACTTCGGATCGGCCAATTGATCGCCGATCTTCGTCATCGCATCAAGCATTTCCTTGGTGCGATTGATGATCCAGACAGGCTTGCCACGCCATTCGACGGTCATCATCTGGCCAGGACCGAGCTTGCTGATATCCACTTCGACCGGAGCGCCAGCCGCTTTGGCCCGCTCGGAGGGAAGCATGCTCGCCACGAAAGGCACCGCAGCTGCCACGCCGGCTACTCCGCCCACAGTTGCCGTGGCAACCAGCAGACGCCGTCGACCGCAATCGACTTTTTCGTCACAACTCATGGTGTTAGTCCCTGAATGCTGAAATGCAAATTCGGAAAGACCGCAATTGTAGCGAATCTCGCAGCGTGATTAAAGCCCTGAACTGGGCCAACTTATCGCCACTGACAGTTGCAACGACCTACTTCTTTTACGAATCAACTAGATAACACCATCTCTCCGAAGGTCAGCGAGCTTTTCCGGGGAATATCCAAGGCGACCGAGCAACTTGTCCGTGTGCTCGCCAAGCGCAGGCCCCAGCCATTCTGTCTCACCCGGTGTCAATGTCAGCTTTGGGACAATGCCAGGAACGAAGAACTCTTTTCCATCAGGTAGTTGCGCACGTTTCAGCATCTGGCGAGCGAGGAACTGAGGATCATCAAACATGTCTGCCACGGAAAAAATCCGGCTGGCCGGCACCTGCGCTTCTGCTGCGATGCGCAAAACCTCCTCTTCGGTGTTGGCCGCCACCCAGGCGTCGATCACGCCATATAACTCGACGGCACGCACATCACGGCCGGCGTTGCTGCCAAGTTGCGTATCCGTGGCAAGGTCGGCACGACCGATCGCCAGCATCAGGCGCCGGAAGATCGCGTCACCGTTGGCGCCGATGATCAGGTGCTTGCCGTCACGGGTCGTGTGCGTATTCGAGGGGGTGATTCCCGGCATCACGTTGCCGGTGCGCTCACGGATGAAGCCGAAGACGTCAAACTCAGGCACCAGACTTTCCATCATGGCGAACACCGCTTCGTAGAGTGCGACATCGACCACCTGCCCGGCACCGCCCTTCACTTCGCGATGGCGCAGCGCCATGAGCGCCCCCAGGGCGCCCCACAGTGCGGCAATCGAATCGCCTATGGAAATGCCGGTCTTGACGGGCGGCCGATCGGCGAAGCCAGTGACGTAGCGCAGGCCGCCCATCGATTCGCCGATGGCGCCGAAGCCAGGTTGGCTCGCCATTGGCCCGGTCTGGCCGAATCCGGATAGGCGCACCATGACCAGCCCCGGATTCAGTGCCGAAAGCGTCTCCCAGCCCAGGCCGAGCTTTTCCATGACGCCGGGCCGAAAATTCTCTACAACGATGTCGGCCTCGGCAACCAGTTGTTTCGCGATCTCGATGCCTTCCGGGTGCTTCAGGTTGAGCGTCACGGATTGCTTGTTCCGTGCCTGGACGAACCACCACAGCGAAGTCTCGCCGTCTCCGGTCGGATAAAGCTTGCGCCACTTGCGCAGCGGATCGCCTTCACCCGGCGCTTCGACCTTGACCACCTCGGCACCGAATTCGCCGAGTATGCGCGAGCAAAACGGTCCGGCGATCAGCGTGCCGAACTCGACCACGCGGACGCCGTCCAGCGGTTTGGCCTGTCCGCTCAAACGAAATCGCGCCGCTCACGCAGCGCCTGCGCCACGGTCGCGGCGTCGGAAAATTCCAGTTCCCCGCCCACAGGCAGACCGCGGGCAATGCGGCTGACCTTCAGCCCGCGCGCATGCAGCAGTTCCGAAAGGTAATGGGCCGTGGCCTCGCCTTCATTGGTGAAATTGGTGGCGAGGATGACTTCACGCACCACACCGTCGGTGGCGCGCGAGAACAGGCGCTCGAAGGCCAGTTCCCTGGGCCCGATGCCGTCGAGCGGCGAGAGTCGCCCCATCAGCACATAGTAGAGGCCGTTGTAGGCGTGGGTCTGCTCCATGCTGATCGCATCGATCGGCATTTCGACGATGCACAGTTGCGTCGCGTCGCGTCGCGACGATAGGCAGCGTTCGCAAATATCGGCCTCGGTGAAGTTGTTGCAGCGGGCGCAGTGGTGCAGGTGTTTCAGCGCCGCGTCAAGCCCCCGCGCCAGGCGGTCGGCGCCATTGCGGTCGCGCTGCAACAGGTGATAGGCCATGCGCTGCGCCGACTTCGGGCCGACGCCCGGCAGGCAACGCAAACCCTCGATAAGCTCATCGAGGCTAGACGCCACGTTGAGCCTCGATGAACCCTTCCAGGCGACATCCTCTCCCTGTTCCCCAACCGGGGAGGGAGTTGCTCATGCGCTCGCCGTGCGCAAAATCCCGGGCCACGTCCGACACCGCCAGCACTCAGAACGGCAGTTTCATTCCGGGCGGAAGGTTGAGCCCGGCCGCGAAGCCCCCCATCTTTTCCGCAGTCGTCGCTTCGGCGCGCCGGTTGGCGTCATTGAGCGCCGCCGCCACCAGGTCTTCCAGCATCTCCTTGTCGTCCATCACCGAAGGATCGATGGTGACGCGCTTGACGTCATGCTTGCAGGTCATCACCACCTTCACCGCGCCGGCGCCGGACTGGCCCTCGACTTCGATTTGCGCCAGTTGTTCCTGCGCCTTTTCCATGTTGGCCTGCATCTGCTGGGCCTGCTTCATCAATCCGGCTATGCCACCCTTCATCATTTTCCTGCACTCCTTAAACGGGTTTGATCGTCGATTCGTCGATGCTCGCGTCGAACAAGTCGACCACATCGCGCACAAACGGGTCCTGCTCGATGGATGCGATTGCCCGGTCCTGGCGCTCACGTTGCGCGTTGCGGCTGCGCTCGGCCGGGGTTTCGCTGGCCACTTCCGCGACGTCGATTTCCAGTCGCAGCGAAGCGCCGAAGCCGGCCTGCAACTCGGCCTGCAACTTCTCCTGCTGTGGCTTGCCGAGCAGGTACTTGTGGGCCGGATCGAGGCGCAGCCGGATCGCCGAGGCGCTGCGTTCCGACAATTCGCAGTGCTGCGCCAGTTGCTTGACCATGCCGGTCAGCGGCAGGCGGGCAACCAGCGCATGCCAGTCGTCGGCATCCGACGCAGCAACATGAACCGCCGGCGCCGGTTCGACGGCAGCCTGCGCAACCGATTGGGCGATCTCGACAAGAGTCGGCGCTGATGACACGGCAGCCACGACAGGCGAAGACACCGCAACATTGGGGGCAATCACCGACGCACGCTCGGTAGCGGCCGGCGCGGCCTTCGCCGGAGTCTGTGCCGGGGCCGCGACCGCGCCGCCGCGTTCCGGCCGGAATGCATGCAGTCGCAGCAGGGCCATGACGAATCCGGAATAGTCGTCCGGCGCCAACGCAAGTTCGTCGCGGCCATGAATCGCGATCTGGTAGGCCAGTTGCAGGTATTCGGCATCGAGCACCCGGGCATACGGCGTCAGGCGCTCGCGCTCGGCATCATCGAGCAGGGCCTGCGGGGCGAACTGCGCCAACGCGATGCGATGAAACAAGGTCGCCAGTTCCTGCAGGCCGCCGTCGAAGGACAGGCTGCGCGCATCCATCAGCTTGGCGACCTCGAGCATTGCCGGCACATCCTGCGCCACGAGCGCATCGAGCAGGGCGAACAGATGCTCGTCGCCCACGGTGCCGAGCATGGCGCGCACTCCTTCGTCCTCGATCCGGCCCGCACCGTGGGCGATCGCCTGGTCAAGCAGCGACAAGGCATCGCGCATGCTTCCAGCCGCGCCTTTGGCCAGGTGGCGCAAAGCAGCGACTTCGAATGCCACGCCTTCGGCTTCCAGCACCCGCGACAGATGATCGACGATGTGCGTCTGCGGCATCTGCTTCAGGTTGAACTGCAGGCAGCGCGAGAGGACCGTGACCGGTATTTTCTGCGGGTCGGTGGTGGCGAGGATGAACTTGACATGCTCCGGCGGCTCTTCCAGGGTTTTCAGCATCGCATTGAAGGCGTGGCCGGAAAGCTGATGGACTTCGTCGATCACGTAGACCTTGTAGCGGCCGATGGTCGGCGCATAGGTCGCGCGCTCCAGCAACTGGGTCATGTCGTCCACGCCGCGGTTCGAGGCCGCATCGAGTTCGATGTAATCGACGAAGCGCCCGGTGTCGATCGCGACGCAAGCGGCGCATGTCCCGCAGGGCGCGGAACTGACGCCGGTCTCGCAATTAAGGGCCTTGGCCATGATGCGCGCCAGCGTGGTCTTGCCTACGCCTCGCGTCCCCGTGAAAAGATAGGCGTGATGGAGGCGGTTCTGATCAAGCGCATGGGTCAGTGCCCGCACCACATGCTCCTGCCCGACCAGGGTAGCGAAGGACTTGGGGCGCCACTTGCGGGCGAGGACCTGATAACTCATGGGCCGATTTTATCAGGGCGTACACGGCAAGCGGGGCAGCCTGCGCAAACAGGCTGCCCCGCTTTCCACTCCGGAATTGCCTAGCTCTTGTGGCCTTCGTGGCCGACAGGTGCGCCGGGGCCCGTACCCCTTGGGCCGCCGCGACCAGAACCGTGGCGACCCTTGCCCATGGCACTGAAGTGCTTGTCCGCCACGGCCTGCTGCTCCGCACTCAAACCGGCATAGAGGCGTTTGAATGATTCATTCACGGTTTCCATCGCCGCCACGCGTTCCTTCATCCGGCTTTGCATCTGCGACATCCGGTCAGGCGCGCTGAGTGGCTTGTCGTCCGTCATGCGTTCCCGCAACGCCTGCATGCCCTTGCCGGCCTCGACCTTGGACTTTTCCGCAAAGGCCTGCCACAGCGGCTCCTGTTGCTGTGTCAGCTTGAGTTCGCTTTTCAGGCGACTCAAGCGCTGCTCGACACGGGCGGCCGGGTCCATCATGCCGTCGCGCTGCATCGAACTGCGCTTCATGCCCGGTCTGCCGTCGCCGTCACAACCCGGCCCCTGTGCATAGGCGATGCCAAAAAATGCGGCGCTGGCGGCAAGGAAGCCCGCGACGAGCAATTTTCTCTGGTTCATGGTCTGTTCCTGTCTTGAATGCCACATGGCAGGACGTAGTTGAACAATAACCTGTAAGCCCGATGTGACCGGGCGGTGATCTTTGTAAGGGAAAGTTGCGAAACGATCACATCAAGGATGGGGTGCGGCGAGCCTGACCCCCGGCACTTGCGGAAAACGGCTGTGGCTGCTTCCTTCCGGACCTGACCAGGTTCACCGCCCCACAATGCGGGGAGACCCGCCGCAAGCGAAGTTTAGCAGCTTTCGCCGCTGCGCCCGGGCAGCCTGTGATGTGTCACGCGGTTTCAGCGCAGTTTCCGACACGACGCGGAGATCCTTTCCGGCATGGCCCCCGCTACCCTTCCATTCTTGCTTTCAAGCGTACATTTGCCGTTCGTAACGGTGATGCTGGTCACCATGAAACTATCGGAAACAGTTCCGCCATCCTTCTGGTACTGGATGGGAAATACATCACCGACGCTTACCGTTCCGGGGAGCTGGATACCGGCATAGCGCACGCCTCCAGGCGACTTCCCCTCCGAAAGTCGATGCAAATCCCCTGCTCCGAGCAGCGCGACTGAAGTTGCCGATTCCTGGGCGCTTGCGCACGCGGACCAGGACAGGACAAATGCGATTAGCATGGAATTCCGCTTCATGATCCGGCTCCTGAATGGTTTAGGACGCACTTGGGAGAGAATAGCCCTGATCGAAGCGAAAGTCATGGACTTGCTTCACGGCCCGGTCAGCCACCGCCCCGCTGGTAATAGAGCGTGAAGCGCTGCATGAAGCGTTCCTGCTCCTCCGCGCTCAATCCGTCGAAGACGATTTCGACGCGATGGCGCTCGAGCCGCACCAGACCGATCTCCAGTGGCGCAATTCGGGTCAGTCGAAGTGACCAGCCGATTCCGCGAAAACCGCCATCGATTTCCTGAACATCGTCCTGGCCGGTGGCCAGCGGCAGCAGGCGGACGAAATCGTCACGCGTCGTGGTCGCGTCATAGGCTAGCGGGAATTTCATCCACCCGCCACGGGCGGCCAGATAGCAAGCGTCTCGCCGTCACGCAATATGCGCCCCGCGCGCTCCGAGGGCGGAACGAAGGTTCCATCGATCAGCACCAGATGTACCAGTTTCTCGGGCAGGCTGAAGCGCTTGATGAGCTGATCGACCGTGGTCTCCTCCGCCAGTTCCAGGCTCAGCGCATTGGTCTTCTTGCCTTCCGGGGGCAGGTAATCCTGTAGCGTGGCAAAGAGCTTGAAGGTGACCTTCATGCAGCCTTCTGCGCGGTCGCCAGGTAGGCGGCCATGAACTGCGTCGGGTCGGCCAGCAGGCGTTCCTTCCACGGGCCCAGCGGTGCCTGCGTCTGCACCAACCCGCGCAGGGCGCCGACATGCTCGGTCCAGCCGATGCTGGTGGCACCGATCAGCACGTCGTCCTTGAACTGCAGCGAGAGGTAGCCGTTCCGGGCCGGATCGACCAGTTCCACGCCGGCCCCGCCCTGCTCCTTGGGCACGCCCTGCCACTGGCCGAAGGAGGTGGAGATCAGCCCCAGGGTGTCGAGCACGTTGATCGCCAGGCTGCCGCCGCTGACGGCGGCGCCGCCGGCCATGTTGTGCGCGGCGATGCGCGCCTGGTCCACGGCATTGGGCTGGATGGCGTTGAGTTCGGGCTTGCCGGTATGGAAGCCAAGGGCTTCGGTGACGTCACCGGCGGCATAGATGTCGGCGACGCTGGTGCGCATGGCGTTGTCGACCCGGATGCCGCGCTCCATGCTGATGCCGCTGCCGGCCAGGAATTCGATGTTGGGCCGCACGCCGGCGGCACAGATGACCAGGTCGGCGGTGAGTTCGCCGCCCGTGCCGAGCTTGACCGCGAGGGCGCCGTCCTTTTGCGCCACGGCGGTGATCGCGGTGTTGCAATGCACGGCGACGCCCTTGCCTTCGACCCATTGCTTGATCATGGCGCCGGCGGTCGGGGTCATCATGCGCGGCACCATGCGGTCGCCCATTTCGACGACGGTCAGCGTGACCCCGCGCGCGGCGAGCGCTTCCATGATGATGCAGCCGATGAAGCCGGCGCCCAGTTGCAGCACGCGGCTGCCCGGCTTGGCCTTGGTGGCGATGGCACGCGCGTCTTCCAGGGTCCAGCAGGTGTACGTTGGGCAGGTCGATGCCGGGCACCGGCGGCATGATCGGCCGCGAACCGGTGGCGATCAGCAGCTTGTCATAGGGCAGCCGGTCACCACTGGCAAACTCGACCTGCTTGGCCTTGGGGTCGACCTTGGCGACGCGCCCTTCGATCAGGTGGATGCGCTGTTTGGCGTAGTGGTCGTGGGTCTTCCTCAGGTGGGTGCCGGCTTCGGCAATGTTGCCCTGCAGGAAATAGGGGATCGCCATGCGCGAGTACGGCGGTTCCTTTTCGTCGCCGATCAGGGCGATCTCGGCGTCGGGTTGCAGCCGACGCAGGGTTTCAGCAGCGACCAGTCCGGTCGGGCCGTTGCCGATGATGACGTGTTTCATGGGATTTCCTTGAAAGCGATCAGGGGACCGGCTGGGCCGATCCCCTGAGGGGTGGGGCAGGAGTTACAGGCCGAGTCGGTCCAGGGTTTCCTTGGTCGGCACGCCTTCGGGCGTCCAGCCACGCACCTTGTAGTACTCGGGACGCATCTTGTCGATGCCGCTCACCAGCCCCTTGGCCGGCCCGGTCTTGGCGGCTTCGGTCTTGAGCCGCGGCGGCAGGTCGTCGTCCTTGGCGGTGAAGCCGGCGGCGTTGTTGAAGATGCGTTCCATGTTCCACACGCGTTCGCCCAGGAGTGCGAGCTTTTCCATGGTCCAGTTGCCTTCGCAGGCAGCATCCAACTGCGGTTGCAGGTCGGCGAGCGTCCAGGCGAAGGTGGTGAACACGCAGACGCCGGCACTGTCGAAGACGCTGGTAGCGTCCTGGAAGGCCTTGACGAGGTCGGCCTTGCCTTCGGTGACGAGCGGGTCGGTCTTGACCGGGATGCCCAGCACTTCGGAGGCCACCGTGTAGCTGCGGAGGTGGCAGGCGCCCCGGTTGGAGGTGGCGTAGGTGAGCCCCATGCCCTGGATGCCGCGACTGTCGTAGGCAGGGAATTCCTGCTTCTTGACGCCCATGGAGAGTTCGGGACGACCGTATTTCTCGCACATGCGCGCCGAGCCCATGCCGATGATCTTGCCAAAGCCGATGCCTTGGGCGGTCATTTCAGCGAGGGTGATCAGCGCCTGGGCGGAGCCGAAGGGGGCGTCGATGCCGATGTCGGCCTTGGTGAGTATCCCGAGGTCGTAGAGTTCCATGGCGGCAGCCACGGTGGCGCCGAACGAGATGGGGTCGAAGCCGTCTTCGTTGCACAGGACGTTGGCGTACTGGATGGCTTCGAGGTCGCCAATGCCGTTGGCGGAGCCCAGGGACCAGGCGGCTTCGTATTCGAGGCCGCCACTGGCGCCCCAGTATTCGGGTTTGTTTACGACGCTGAAGTGGGTTTCGTCGATGCGCGAGATGCGTCCGCAGGCGATGGTGCAGCCAAAGCAGGCGGCGTTGGTGACGAGATGGGTCTTGCCGTCGGTGGGCCGCTTTTCATGCATGGCTTCGCCGGAGATCTTGCGGGCGTCTTCGAACTGGACGTCGCGGTGGTTGCGGGTGGGCATGGCGCCCATTTCGTTGATGACGTTCATCAGGACCTGGGTGCCGTACTTGGGCAGGCCCTGCCCGGTGACGGCGTTGTCGGCCAGCACTTTCTTGGCGGCCTTGGTGGCGGCCATGAAGGCTTTGGGGTCCTTGATGGTGCCACCGCTGCCTTTGGTGCCGCGCACGGCGACGGCCTTGAGGTTCTTGGCTCCCATCACGGTGCCGACCCCGGAACGTCCGGCGGCGCGGTGCAGGTCATTGACGATGCAGGCGAAGAGGACGCCATTCTCGCCGGCGCGACCGATGGAGCAGACCCGGGTCTGCGGGTCCTGGTGGCTCTTCTTGATGATTTCTTCGGTCTGGAAGACGGTCTTGCCCCACAGGTGGGCGGCGTCCCGCAGTTCGACCTTGTCGTCTTCGATGGAGAGATAGACCGGGCTTGTCGGCCTTGCCTTCGAAGATGATCATGTCCCAGCCGGCAAACTTGAGTTCGGCACCGAAGTAGCCGCCCGAGTTGGAGCAGGCGATGGCGCCGGTGAGGGCGCCCTTGGTGACGACGGAGTAGCGCCCGCCGGTGGAGGCGACCGTGCCGGTCAAGGGGCCGGTGGTCATGATGAGTTTGTTGTCGGGCGAGAGGGGATCGACCTTGGGGTCGACTTCTTCGATGAAGTACTTGGTGGCGAGCCCGCGCTGCCCAAGGTATTCCTGGGCCCATTCCATGTTGAGGGCTTCGGTCTTGCAGCTGCCGGTGCTGAGGTTCACGCGCAGAAATTTCTTGTTCCAGGCCATGTCGGTCTCCTTCTTAAGCGCTGGCGCGCGGTTGGGTGTCGGTCTTGCCAGCCCAGGCCCGCATCTTGTCGAGCCCCGTCCAGTCGGCCTCGACGTAGGTGATGGCGCCCGTCGGGCAGGCGTCGGCACAGGCCGGCTCGCCGCCGCACAGGTCGCATTTCTGCACCTTGCCGGTCTCGGCGACGTAATTGACGGTGCCGAACGGACAGGCAATGGTGCACACCTTGCAGCCGACGCAGACGTCTTCATGGACGACCTTCGCCCCCGTCTTGGCATCGATCCGGATCGCATCCACCGGGCAGGCCGTCATGCACCAGGCTTCCGCACATTGCGTGCAGGTGTACGGCACCTTGCGCCCCGCGTGCTCAAAGTTGAAGACCTTGATCCGCGATTTCGAGATGTTGAATACCCCATGGTTCTCGTACGAACACGCCATCTCGCACTGCAGACAGCCCGTGCATTTGTTGGGATCGATGTGCAACGATTTTTGCATGATGCCTCCTGTAATTAATTGCGGCGCAAGCACTTTTCGGCTCGCATCGGGCGCGTTTAGTCACGTGCCAAATATGCGAACATGCGCTTATTCTAGGCCGCGAAAAAACTTGATATGCAAACTTTCGATGCTGCGCCGCCGCATGGCGCAGCCTGGTAAATCAGGCCAGAAGAAACTCCCGTACCGGCGCAACCTGCCCGGCATCCATCAGCATCGGCGCATGCCCTACGCCAGGAACTTCCACCAGACGTGCGCGCGGCCCGCGCCGCCCCATTTCCAGCGCCGCATCATGGGTCAGCAAGTCCGAAGCCACGCCACGCAAAAGCAGCGTCGGACAGGCGATGCCGTCGTAGAGCGGCCATAGTTCGACGTCCTTGCCGCCGGTGGCGGCCTGCATTTCCTTAAATGGCTGGGCAATGCCCGGATCGTAGGCGAATTCCACCTTGCCATCGGCCGCGACACGAGTCACGTGCACTGTGAGATGGCGCCACTGGGCATCATCGAAGTTGCCGAAACTGGCGGAAACGAAACGCACGAAGGCCTCGGCCTGCTCGATGCCGTCAAAGCGCGGTGCGGCGCCAAGGTAGGTGCCGATGCGTTCCAGCGACGCGCCTGTGATTACCGGGCCGACGTCGTTGAGCACCAGGCGCCGAATCGGAGTTTCCGGCTGCGAGGCGAGCGCCATGCCGATCAACCCGCCCATCGAGGTGCCGACCCAATCCACGGTCTCGGCGCCAAGCTTCGCCAGCAGCGTCGTCATGTCGGCACAATACTGTGGCACCGCGTAGAGCGATTTGTCGCGCAGCCAATCGCTGCGCCCGCGCCCCACCACATCCGGGCATACCACGCGGTAGTCGGCTGCCATCGTCTGCGCCAGGAAATCGAAATCGCGCGAGCAGCGCGACAGGCCATGGACGCAGACCAGCACCCTTGGATTCGTCGCGTCGCCCCACTCCACATAGGCCATGTGGTGAAAGCCGGCAGCACTCAAACACTTCACTTTTCCTTCACGCATTTCCATGTTCGTCTCTCCAGATCAGCGGGCAAAGCCCGCCCAACTTCGTCGCCCCCTTCCCTGGGAAGGGGGATGGGGGGATGGTCCTCTACAGCGCCCCGGTAAGGGTGAGGGCGATTTACGCCCTCACCCTTACCGGGGTACGAGCGGGGGTTCCTGCATTATTGCAATCTGCTCGCGCAGTTCGAGTATGCGTTCTTCCCAATACCTGTTCGTCGCGAACCAGGGAAAAGCGGCGGGAAACGCCGGATCGTCCCAACGTCTTGCCAGCCAGGCCGAATGATGCATCAGGCGCAGGGTACGCAGCGCCTCGATCAGGTGCAGTTCGCGGTCATCGAACTCGCGGAAGGTTTCGTAGCCGGCCAGCACGTGGCCGAACTGGCGCCCCATTTCCTCGGCGTCGCCAGAGAGCAACATCCACAAGTCCTGGATCGCCGGCCCCATGCGGGCATCGTCGAAATCCACGAAGTGTGGTCCGTCAGCGGTCCACAACACGTTACCGGCGTGGCAGTCACCATGCAGGCGCAGCAACTGCAACTTGCCCGCACGCGCGTAGCACTGTGCCACGCCCTCCAGTGCCTGCTCGGCAACTCCCTTCCACACCGGCTCCAGATCCGGCGGTAGAACCCGATTGGCCAGCAGCCAATCCAGCGGATCTGTGCCGAAGCTGTGCATATTCAAGGTTTCGCGCTGCGCAAAATTCTTGCGCGCACCCACCTGATGGATGCGCGCCATGAGCCGGCCCATCCATTCCAGGATGGCCGGCTCGGCGAATTCCGGTGCGCGCCCACCCTGCTTCGGAAAAACCGAGAAGCGAAAACCGCCGTGGCGAAACAGCGTCCTGCCATCGATCACGATGGGTGCCACCACCGGCAGTTCGTCGGCCAGCATGGCGGCACAGAACACGTGTTCCTCTTCGATCTGGCCGTCGCTCCAGCGCCCAGGACGGTAGAACTTGGCGATCAGCGGACGTTCGTCTGCAATGCCGACCTGCCAGACGCGATTTTCATAGCTGTTGAGCGCCATCAGCGCGCCGTCGCAGCGGTAGCCGACACTCTCGATCGCGTCCAGAATGCGCTCCGGCGCCAGACCGGCAAAGGGAATCGTGTCGTTCGCGCTCATCGCCACCACCGGAGAAGTCCAGGCGCGAATTATAGGGTCGGCCACGAATGCCAATAGCGGCGCCGCTGTTCTCGTTCGTGACTGAGCGACACGGCGACGCCATCAAGAGTCACGCCGACCGCGCCGTCGGCATCGGTGCGATGCAAGCGTGCACCGCTTGCCCGATAGCGTTCCAGCACATCTTCCTTCGGGTGCCCGAAGCGGTTGCGGTAGCCAACAGGAAAGATCACATCCTGCGCTGCGACGGCGGCAATAAACTCCGGCGTCGACGAGGTACGACTGCCATGGTGCGGCACGACCATCACCGACGCCGCCAGCCTGGCCCGATGCGTCGCCAGCAGCGCCTGTTCCGAGACCGCCTCGATGTCCGAGGTGAGCAGCAAGGAGCGCCCGCCCGCCGTCAGCCGCAACACGCAGCTGAGGTCGTTGCTTTTGCGCGACAGTGGTTGCGCGCCGGGATGCAGCATCTCAAAGCGCACCCCGTCCCAGTCCCAGGCATCGCCGTCGCGGCATTGCTCGTGCGCCACCGGCAGCGCCGACAGCGCGTGTTCGAAGGGCAGTGAACTTTTGAGCACGGTCACCGGCAGCGCGGCAATCACCGACGCCGCGCCGCCCTCGTGGTCCTTGTCGCCGTGGCTGATGACCATCGCGTCGAGCCGGCGCACCCCCTGCGCGCGCAGATAGGGCGCGATGATGCGATTGCCGCTGTCGGCATCCGCCGAGTACGCCGGCCCGGCGTCGAACAGCAGGTCGTGGGTGGCGGTCTGGACATGAATGGCAAGGCCCTGTCCGACGTCCAGTATCGTTACAGCTGCGGCGCCCGGTGCCGGTCGAGGCGGCAACAGCGTCAACAGAGGCAGGAAGGCCAACAAGCCGAGCCAGCGTGCCGCGATGCCGCGCGGCAGCAGCAGCCAGAGGCCACCGGCAAGCGCCAGCAGCACCGACCACGGGGTCGGCGCCGCCTGCTGCCAGACCGCCAGCGGCATGGCCCCCAGCCAGTCGATGAACCGCATCAGCCAGGCGGTAAGCAGGTGCGCCAGCGACAGCAGCGGATCGAGCAGGGGCAGGCTGCCCAGCAGGACCAGCGGCGTTATGACCAGACTCACCAGGGGAATCGCCAGTGCATTGGCCAACGGCGAGACCAGCGAAAATTGCTGGAACAGTGCCAGCAGCGCCGGCAGCATGCCCAGTGTCACGGCCCATTGCGCGCGCCCCCACTCGTGCAGCCAATGCGCAGGTCCCAGGCGCCCGCCGCCGATGTGGAACAGCAGCGCCACCGCGCCAAAGGAAAGCCAGAAGCCGGCCGCCAGAACCGCCAGCGGATCGAGCAGCAGCACCAGCATCAAGGCCAGCGCCAGCACCCGTGACGCAGCCACTTCGCGTGCCGCGAGGTGGGCCAGTGCCACCACGCCGAGCATGTACAGCGTGCGCTGCGCCGGCACCGCGAAGCCTGCCAGCAGGCAGTACAAAATCGCTGCCAGCAATCCGCCCAGCGCCGCTGCATGCTGGGCGGGAAGGTGCAGCGGCAGGCGTGCCGAGCGTCGCCACAGCCAATTGGTCAAGGCATAGGCAAGCGCCGCGAGCATCGTCACGTGCAACCCGGAGATGCTCATGAGGTGGGTGATCCCGGTGCGGGCGAAGGTCTGCCAAAGGCCGGAATCGATCGAATGCTGGTCGCCAATGGCCAGGGCGATGAGGATGCCGGCATACGGCGCTTCGGGCAGCGCCGCGCGGAAGCGCTCGCGAATCGACTCGCGCAGCATCTCCACCGCGTAACCGGGCCGCCATACGCGGGCCTGCAGGCGTTCCGCCAAGCGCGGGCGGACGTAGCCCGTGGCGCGGATATCGCGCTCGAACAGCCATGCCTCGTAGTCGAAACCGTGCGGGTTGAGGTTGCCGTGCGGACGCTTCAGGCGCGCGGTGAAGCGCCAGCGCTCTCCGGCCCGCACCGGAACCAGTGGCGAGGCTTCGTCGTCGGCATCATCGAGACCCCGATACCAGGCCAGCGAAACATGAGGCGGCACACTCGGCGGCGCCTGCTCGACGTCGAACTCGAAGCGCACGCCGCGTTCCAGTTCCTGCGGCAACGCGGCGACCACGCCGACCAGTTCGATGTCGCGTCCTTCCATACCCTGCGGCAGCTCGTTCGCCAGGCGCAAATGGGAATAGCCGGCCGCCCAGACGAAGCCGAGGCACGCTGCACCGCCAGCAAACAGGACCGATGCCGCTCTGCGCCGTAGCGCCAGCGACCGAAGGAAGTCCCTGTGGGGCGCCGACTCTTGCAGGTATCCAGCCCCGAGTGCCAGGAAGGCGCAGGCAAGCAAACCCGCCAGCGCAGCGCCATCGGGTAACACCGGTTGCTGCTGCACCAGCCAGATGCCGGCGGCGAATGCCAGGACAAAAATGCGCATCCGACATTATGTCCCCGGCGTGAGCCGGGGACGGTATCCCTGTGATATGTCCCCGGCGCGTGCCGGCCAGTTGCAGAATCAGGTGTGCAGTGCAGCGCTGATCTCGGCGAAGTTCTGCGCGACCTCGACGGTTTCCACGGGTTCTCCGAGTTGCAGGGCGATCTGGGAACAGGACAACAGACCGCGCAGTACCTGATGGCCGTGGTCGTCCTCATCCACCACTGCGGCATGCCGCCGACCGGTGGCCTTGAGCGTCGCCACGACGTGGCCGACATGGGCGTGCAGCACGTCGTCCATGCTGATCACTTCGAGTCGGTCGGCTGGCGTCATGATGTCACGCACGAGCGCATCCGCACGGGCGATTCCGCGTGCCGTGATGCACTGCAGGGTCTTTTCCCCGATCAGGTCGTTCGAGGTGATGATGCCGACGACCACGTTGTCGACATCGACCACCAGCAGCAGATGCACCCTGCGCCGGCGCATCACGCGCGCCGCGGTATCGACGCTGACGTCGGGATCGATGGTGAAGGCGGTAGTTTTCCTGAAATCGGTCATCACGCCCACCGCGGCATCGTCGAGCGTAACGCGTGGCGGCAGGTCCTGACGGGGTACGTGGAAGCGGGTCTGCGTTTGCAGCGGCCGGCGCGGCAGCACGGAATAATTGCGCATGGTGTTTCCTCCTGGATATGGTCTCGAATCCGCCTCTGCGTGCGGGTTGGACACATTCTTCGCCGCAAACCGGCCGCCAGTCCAAACCATTTTTTTGATATGACTATTGATTTACTACGAATTCGTGCAGCGCAACAAGGCCCTGCGGCGACGCCGACCGGACGGCGAGCCAGTGGTGGCAATGCTTTGCCCACCGAAACCGGACACCCGCCACGGGCGAAAATGCTGCACTCCGTCTGTGAGCGATAATCGCCACCTCAATTCAGGAGCCGCCATGGACTACGTCATCCCCCCAGCCCCCATTCCCGCCGTTCCAGTCATCGGCGGCAAGGACAGCTTTCCGGTGCGCCGCATCTATTGCGTCGGTCGCAACTACGCCGCACATGCGCGTGAAATGGGCTCGGATCCGGATCGCGAGCCACCCTTCTTCTTCTGCAAGCCGGCGGATGCGGTGGTACCCGTGGCACCCGGCAACACTACCGAGACCGCCTATCCGAGCCAGACCGCGAACTACCACCACGAAGTGGAACTGGTGGTGGCGATCGGCAGGGGTGGGCGCGACATCGGCATCGAATCGGCCAATGGCCACGTCTACGGCTATGCCGTTGGTTTCGACATGACCCGCCGCGACCTGCAGTTCGCCCTGCGCGACAAGGGCCGGCCGTGGGAGCTGGGCAAGGCCTTCGACCAGTCGGCGCCGATCTCGCCCATCGTGCCGGCCGCCCGCATCGGCCATCCTGCGGCCGGACGCATCTGGCTCACGGTGAATGGTGTGCTGAAGCAGGAAGGCGACCTCGCCGACCTGATCTGGTCGGTTCCGGAAACCATCGCCCACCTGTCGAAATACTTCGAACTCTGTCCGGGCGACCTGATCTTCACCGGCACGCCGGAAGGCGTCGGACCGGTGGTTCGTGGCGACCTGGTGGCCGGAGCGGTCGAAGGCATCGGCGAAATTTCGATCCGCATTACCTGATCGAACGCGGAGATTTGCTGCCAGCCCGATGCGACGCCAGATCCGAAAGTTCCTGCCCGACCACGAGGCGATTCGTGGCAATCGCTGGCTGGCGCCGTTCGAAAATACCCTGCTGCATCCCCGGCTGTGGGACCTGAATCGGCATTCGGCGGCAGGCGCCGTCGCCGCCGGCCTTTTCTGCGGCCTGATTCCGGGCCCCCTGCAGATGCTCGGTGCCGCCATCTGCGCGGTGGTGTTTCGCGTCAATCTGCCGCTGGCGATGCTGACAACCATCTACACCAACCCATTCACCATCGTACCGCTCTATATCGCCGCCTTCACTATCGGCCAGTGGGTCGTGCCCGGACCGGGACACAAGTTCATCGAGCCGCCGGAACCGGGCGACGCCGGGTTCGTGGCCTGGCTGCAGGCCCTCGTTCATTGGATGGCGGGTCTGGGCGCGCCGCTGGCGCTGGGGTTGTTGCTGCTGGCGTCGGGACTGGCCGCGGCCGGCTACCTGCTGATGCAAATCGCGTGGCGCGCCTATCTGATCCGCGCATGGCGCAGGCGAGGTCGCAGGCGCGCCAAGCAAAAACTCTGACTCAGCCGCGCAGGACGCCGTCTTCCAGGTGCATCAGGCGGCGTGTCCGCGCCGCAAGTTCCGTGTCATGCGTCACCAGCACCATCGCCGCGCCGCGTTCCCTGCACAATTCCAGCAGCAGGCCAAACACGGCATGCGCCGACGCGCGATCGAGGTTGCCTGTCGGCTCGTCGGCCAGCAGGCAGGTCGGTTGGGTAACCATCGCGCGTGCCACCGCCACGCGCTGGCGTTCGCCACCGGACAGTTCGCCGGGGCGGTGCGTCAGGCGATGGCCGAGGCCGACCCGTTCCAGCACGGCGCTCGCCTGCCGTGCCGCTTCGGCGCGATCCATGCGCCGGATCAGCAGCGGCATGGCGACATTCTCCACCGCCGTGAATTCCATCAGCAGGTGATGAAACTGGTACACAAAGCCCAGAGCATGGTTTCGCAGCCGGCCGCGCTCCGCCTCGTCGACCCGCGCCAGGTCGCTACCGTGCAGCAACACCTGTCCCGCGGTCGGCGTGTCGAGTCCGCCGAGCAAGTGCAGCAGCGTGCTCTTGCCCGAACCGCTGGCACCGACGATGGCCACCGTGTCGCCAGCGCCGACTTCCAGGTCGACGCCGCCGAGCACGGCCACCTGAGCGGCGCCCTGGCGAAACACCTTGGTCAGACCGGCGCACTGGAGGATCGCCGCGTCGCCGGGCCGCCCCAAGGCGCGGCCATCGTGCTCACTGGAGCCGCGCAGCGGCGAACTCCGGTCACCCCCTTGCTCGGGAAGGGGGATGGGGGGATAGCCCGGATGATCACTCATAGCGCAGCGCCTCCGCCGGTTGCGTGCGCGAGGCGCGCCAGCTCGGATACAGCGTCGCCAGCAGGGTGAGGACGAAGGACACCACGCCGATGGTTCCGACGTCCGACCAGTGCAGGTCGGACGGCAGGTCGCTGATGTAATACACGTCGCGCGACAGGAACTTCAGCCCGAGGACGTTCTCCAGGGCCGGCACCACGACATCGATGTTCAGCGCCAGCGCGACACCGCCGGCGATCCCGGCGGCCAGGCCGACGCTGCCGATCAGCGTGCCCTGCACCATGAAGATCGCCATGATGCTTTTCGGGCTCGCGCCCAGCGTGCGCAGGATGGCGATGTCGGCGCGCTTGTCGGTAACGGCCATGACCAGGGTGGACACGATGTTGAAGGCGGCCACCGCGACGATCAGCAGCAGGATCAGGAACATCATGCGCTTTTCGATTTCCACGGCGCGAAAGAAGTTGGCATGGCTGCGCGTCCAGTCGCTGACCCAGGCGTCGGTGTCGAGGAAGCGCAGCAGTTCGCGGCCGATGCGCGGCGCGGCGAACAGGTCATCGACCTTGAGCCGCACGCCGGTCACGCGGTCGTCCATGCGATACAGCTTTTGCGCGTCGGACATGTGCACCAGCGCCAGTCCGGAGTCGAATTCGAACATGCCGACTTCGAAAATGCCCACCACGCGAAACTGCTTCACGCGCGGCAGGATCGCCGCCGGCGTCACCAGCCCCTGCGGCGCCAGCAGCGTCACCTTGTCGCCGGTGGTGGCGCGCAGGGCGCGCGCAAGTTCGCTGCCGAGCACGATGCCGAACTCGCCCGGCACCAGTTGCGCCAGCTTGCCCGAACGCATGTGGCGGCCGATATCGGCCACCGAGTCCTCGACCTCGGGCAGGATGCCGCGCACCATCATGCCGCGCACCTGGCCGTCGTAGCTGAGCATGCCCTGCGCCTGCACGTAGGGCGCCGCCGCCTTGACCCGCGGATGGCGCGCCGCGCCCTGCACCACCTTGCTCCAGTCGGTCAGTTCGCCGCTTTCGCTGCTGATCTGGACGTGCGAAACCACGCCCAGGATGCGCTCGCGCAATTCCTTCTGGAAGCCGTTCATCACCGACAGGACAACGATCAGCGCCGCCACGCCCAGCGCCAGGCCCAGCATGGAGATCAGGGAAATGAAGGAAATGAAGCGGTTGGCAGCGCCTTCGCGCGGCTGGGCGCGGGTGTAGCGCAGACCGATGAGGAGTTCGTACATGCGTGGGATGAAGGTGGGAAATCAGGGACCAGTATAGAGTGCGACGCAATGCGCCGGTATAGTCCGGTTCCCGGTTTCCGATTCCCTTTCGCCGATCCCTGCAATGCTCACCCTCATCGTGCCCGGCCTGATCTGGACCCGCCAGGCGCTCGCCGACCTCAGCCACGACCTGCCGCTGCCGGCATTCACCGCGCTGCTTGGCCGCGGTGCGCTGACCCGGCGCGCACCTCAGGCCAGCGCCGCAGCGCTCGCCGAGTGCTTCGGCCTGCCGACGCCCTTGCCGGCAGCGGCCTTGCGCCGCCTCGCGCTACGAGGCGATTCCGGGCACGACGAATGTATCTGCCTCGACCCGGTGCGCCTGCAGTTCCATGATCGCAGCCTGATCGTCGACCACCCGCGCCACCTGCAGCTCGACGCCGCCGAGGCCGAAGCCCTCGCCGTGTCGCTGGCGCCGACTTTCGCGGAACTCGGCCAGCTCGAGGTGCTCGCGCCGGATGCCTGGAACCTGCGCCTCGTTGAGCGCGCCCCGGAATTCACCGGTTTGTCCGACGCCATGGGACGCTCCGCCGCCCCGCTGCCTTCGGGACCCGCCCACGCCCCCTGGCGACGAGCGATCAACGAGGCGCAGATGATCCTCCACACCCATCCGGTGAACCTGGCACGCGAAAGCGCCGGCCGACCGCTGGTGAATTCACTCTGGCCCTGGGGCGCCGGGCAATTGCCGCCAGCGCGGGCTGGCGCGCACGACATCGTATGGGGCGACGACCCGGTGCTGCGCGGCATCGCGCAATTGTTCGGCAGCGATGGCGGCGCGCTGCCTGAACGTTGTCCCGATACCTTGCCGCGCAACGCCCTGGCGCTGGTCGATGCGCTGGAACAGCCGGCACGCAGCGGCGATGCGATCGCCTGGCGCGATGCACTGGCCGACTTCGAAGCAAGCTGGCTGGCGCCCGCCCACGGGGCGCTGCGTTCCGGTCGGCTCGACACCCTGCGCCTGGTTGCGCCGGGAGAGTTGGGCAGCGCTGAATTGCGCGTGCGCCGCCACGACCTTTGGAGATTCTGGCGCAAACCGCTGCCCTTGGCGGAACTGGCCCCAAAATGACGCGCATCGCCATCCGCGACGTACCGCCACACGCCACCTGGGCGCTAGAACAGGGCGGCATCCACCCTTTGCTGGCGCGCCTCTACGCCGCGCGCGGAATCCGTGCCGCGGAGGAACTCGACGCGCGCAGCAGCGCCCTGCTCTCCCCCGACCGACTCAAGGGAACCAGCGAGGCGGCAGTGCTGCTCGCCGATGCCATCGCCGCGCGCCGCAAGATGCTGATCGTCGCCGACTACGACTGCGACGGCGCCACGGGCTGCGCGGTCGGCCTGCGCGCGCTGCGCATGATGGGCGCCACGGTCGACTACCTGGTCCCCGACCGATTCACGCTCGGCTACGGGCTCTCGCCCGAAGTCGCCCGGCTCGCCGCCGAACGCGCACCGGACCTGGTCATCACCGTCGACAACGGCATCGCCAGCGTCGAGGGCGTGGCGGAACTGCGCCGGCGCGGCATCGCTACCCTGATCACCGACCACCACCTGCCGGCCGATGCTTCCTGCGGCGGATTGCCCGCCGCGGACGTCATCGTCAATCCCAACCAGCCGGGCTGCGATTTTCCGAGCAAGGCGCTGGCCGGCGTCGGCGTGATGTTCTACGTGATGCTGGCCTTGCGCGCCGAACTGCGCCGGCGCGGCACCTATGCCACGCAGGACGAACCCAACCTGGCCGGCCTGCTCGACCTGGTCGCCCTGGGCACCGTCGCCGACGTCGTGCCGCTCGACCGCAACAACCGCATCCTGGTCACCCAGGGCCTCGCGCGCATCCGCGGCGGCCGCATGCAGGCCGGCATCGCCGCGCTGCTGGCCATCGCCGGGCGCGATCCGGCCCGCGCCGCCACCTTCGACCTCGGCTTCGCCATCGGCCCGCGGCTCAATGCCGCCGGCCGGCTGGCCGACATGTCGCTCGGCATCGAGTGCCTGGTCACCGACGATCCCGCGCGCGCGCTCAACATCGCGCAGCAGCTCGACGCCATCAACCGCGAACGGCGCGCGATCGAAGCCGACATGCGCGACGACGCCGAGCTGTTGCTGGCCACCGTGGACGCCGGCGACCGGGCCAGCCTCACGCTGTTCGACCAGGGCTGGCACCAGGGCGTGATCGGCATCCTGGCCGGCCGCATCAAGGAAAAGCTGCACCGCCCGACCTTCGCCTTCGCGCGCGGCAACCCCGGCGAACTCAAGGCCTCCGGCCGCTCGATCCCGGGCCTGCACCTGCGTGATGCCCTCGACCTGGTCGCCAAGCGCCACCCCGACCTGCTGCTGCGCTTCGGCGGCCACGCCGCCGCCGCGGGCCTGACGTTGCGCGAAGAGCGACTCGCCGATTTCGAGGCAGCCTTCGAGCAGGTCTGCCGCGAACTCATTTCGCCGGCGCAGCTGACCCGCACCCTGGAAACCGACGGCCCGCTCGAATCCGGCTACTACTCGCTCGATGCCGTGCGCATGATGCAGCAGGAGGTCTGGGGCCAGGCCTTCCCGGCGCCGGTGTTCGCCGACCGCTTCGAGGTGCTGAGCCAGCGCATCCTCAAGGACAAGCACCTCAAGCTCAAGCTGCGCAAGGGCAAGCAGAACTTCGATGCGATCCAGTTCAATTTCGCCGAGGCCGCCGCTCCGGACCACATCCATGCCGCCTTCCGCGTCGACATCAACGAATGGAACGGACGCCAGACCGTGCAGCTGTTGCTGGAGCATTTCGAACCGGGCTGAGTCGTTCCGCGAGGCACACACGTGCCCCCGGCCTCAGCTTGCAGTCATCAACTCCGCAAAAATGTCGTCAGCCGGCCCCGGCGCGCCGAACAGGTTGCCCTGGTAGGCATGACAACCCTTGGCCGCCAGGAACCGCCGCTGTGCTTCGGTTTCCACGCCTTCGGCGATGACCGCGAGGCCGAGGCTCTGGCCGAGCCCGATGATGGTGCTGGCAATCACCGCATCATTGGCATCCTTGAGCACATCGTGGACAAAGGAATAATCGATCTTCAACTCATCAAGCGGCAAACGCTTCAGGTAGAGCAGCGACGAATACCCCGTGCCGAAGTCGTCGAGGGAAAAACTCAAGCCCTCCGCCTTCAGCACCGTCATCTTGGCCACCACTTCCTCGATGTCCTGCAGCAGAACGCTCTCGGTCACTTCCAGCTTGAGTCGCCGCGGATTGGCACCGGTTTCCTGCAGCACATCGATGACCTGTTCGACGAAATCCGGCTGGTGAAACTGACGGCCGCTGACGTTCACCGCAATCGTGAGCCGGGCAAGATCCTCGTGCCGCGACCATACCGCGAGCTGGCGACAGGCGGCCTCCAGCACCCAGCGTCCCAGCGGCACGATGAGGCGGGTTTCCTCCGCCTGCCGGATGAATTCCGCCGGATGAACCATGCCACGCACTGGATGGCGCCAGCGCACCAGCGCTTCAACTCCCGTCGTGAGCCCCACCGTGTCGACCTGGCGCTGGAAATGCAGCACGAACTGGCCCTCGGCCACAGCCCGCCGCAGGTCGGCATCCAGGGCGGCGCGGGCCGACACCGCCGCCTGCATTTCGGGATCGAAGAAGCGCAGCGCATTGCGACCGGCAGCCTTGGCCTGGTACATCGCCGTATCGGCGCGCTTCATCAATTCATCAACGGAATGGGACTGGTCGCGGAACAGGGTGATGCCGATGCTCGAGGTGCACTGGTAGCTGCGAGTGTCGAGATCGCCACCGGCAGGGTGAAGGTCGAGCAGATAGGGTTCGCCGAGCGCCGCCTGGATCTTGACCGCCACGCTCTCCACCTGCATCGCGGCAAGCGCTTCCGGATCGAGGTCTTCCAGGATGATCACGAACTCGTCGCCACCGAGGCGGGCGACGGTATCGACCTCCCGGATGCAGGCTGCCAGGCGCGCGGCAACTTCGACCAGGAACTGGTCACCGACATCGTGGCCCAGGCTGTCGTTCAGGGTCTTGAAATCGTCGAGGTCGAACAGCATCAACGCGCCATGCCGGCCATGCCGAGCGCTGGTGGCCAGCGCCTGCTTGAGGCGTTCGAGCATCAGGCGACGGTTGGGCAGGCCGGTCAGTGCGTCGTAGAAGGCCAGGTGCCGGATCTCGTCCTCTGCCGCCTTGCGTTGCGTAATGTCGGAGAAGGTACCGACATAGTGAGTAACGCTGCCGCGCCGGCCCTTTACGGCGGTGACGCCGAGCCAACCCGGATAAATCTCGCCGCTCTTGCGCCGATTCCAGATTTCGCCGCACCAGGTTCCGCTGTCGCTGATGCTGCTCCACATGGACTCGTAAAAGCTGCGATCGTGGTGGCGCGACTTGAGGATCCTCGGCGTCCTGCCGACAACGTCCTCCGGGCTGTAGCCGGTAATCTCGCAAAAGGCACGATTGACACGCAGGATGTTCATGTCGGCGTCGGTAATCATCACGCCATCCTGCGATTCGAAGGTGATCGCGGCGATCCGCAGATCCTCCTCGGCACGTTTGCGCTCTGAAATGTCGATGAAACTGGCGCGGATCAGCTTCCGATCCACCGCCGGCAGCCTGACCACGCGCATTTCACAGCGCACCAGATCGCCCTGAATGGTACGAATGGTCCGATCGAATGAAATCTGGCCTCCGCCGAGAGCGCGTTCCACCATCTCGCGGACGAGATCGACGGCTGACTTCCCCGCGAACAGGCCCGTGGGATAGAAGCGCTCCATTGGCCCGGCCAGCAGTGCCTCGCGTTCGCAACCAAAGAGCTTTTCGGCCTGCACGTTGGCGTCCACCAGTCGATCGCGATCGACGTCATACACGATGATCGCATCCGGCGCCTGCTCGACCAGGACGCGGAACCGTGCTTCACTTTCGCGCAGGGATTGCGTCATTTTCTCCGCCAGACGTCGCGCGTGATCCCGGTTCGTGGCAAACGACCAGGCGATGGTGAACAGCAGCATGCTTGTCAGCAGGCCTCCGGCCAGCACCTGAGTCGAACGGGTCATGAAGGCCGTCGGCTGCGGCTGGCTGGCATAGCTCACGGCCCACTGCTGGCCACCAATCTGCAAGGTCTCTTCATGCACGAATTTCGCCGGCAGTTGCTCCTTCGCATCACCACCGTAAAGAAGTTGCTCCGGACCGGAATTGCCGCCGTCGCGAATGGTGAGTGCAACGGCGCGCGGAGCTCGCTTGAGGAAATCGGCCATAAGCGTCGGCATGTGCAGCGTGCCCAGCACATACCCTTGCAGCGCTGCGCCGGAGGCCGGTATAACCGGCAGCATCATGGAAAACGCCGCATCCGGCACGCCCCCCGCTTCGGCGGCGAACGCGAACCTGCCGGAAATCGAAGGGCCGCCGGTCTCGCGCGCGCGTTGCAGGGAATCCCGCCACCGGGCATCCAGCCGCAGGTCGCGGCCAAGCAATTCGCGGTTGAAGCCGGCGTCGGGTTCCGCCAGGACATACAGCACCTGTTCCTCGCCATGCCGTACCGCATCGCGTCCGCCGACAGCACGCGCAAAACCCAGCCCCCGGATTGCGGGATAGTTCCGTTCCAGGCCAAGGCCGGCAACGAAGTTGCGCCATTCCTCACGCGTGACCTTGCGGCCGGAAGCAAACAGCGCAGCCGCAGCCTGCAGGGTTCGCGCGTGGTCGAGCACATGATTCTCGAATTCGGACCGGACCCGCTCGACCTCGGCATCGAAGTCGCGCCGCTGCTGGCGCTCGATGTCCTCGCGGGTGTGGCTCCAGGCCAGCAGCGTCAATGCCAGGGCGCAAACCAGCGCAAGCCATGCCGGCCAGAGATCCGCCCGCGATCTCATCGATCCGGCATCGTCTGGCAGGGTGAAGTCTCTGGGGGTCATTGGCGTCCAGCGCTGGAATGCGCGCGGGCGATTTTACACGGTCACGCCAATGACATGAACTTTGCCGCCAAAGCAGTGCGGCGACCGTGCGCCATGCCCCCGCGGGCACGCCAACGCTTCGCCCCTGGCGCCGTATAATCGCGGCCCCATCGCACCGACTGACCCTCTGCCGTGTCCCAGCTCGACCTCGAAACCGCCCGCCGTCGCACCTTTGCCATCATTTCCCACCCTGACGCCGGCAAGACCACGCTCACCGAAAAGCTGCTCTGGTTCGGCGGCGCGATCCAGGTCGCCGGCGAAGTTCGTGCGAGGAAGGCCAGCCGCCATGCCACCTCGGACTGGATGGAACTGGAAAAGCAGCGTGGCATCTCGGTTACCAGTTCGGTGATGCAGTTCCCCTACCGCGACTGCATGATCAACCTGCTCGACACGCCGGGCCACGAGGATTTTTCCGAAGACACCTACCGCACCCTGACCGCGGTCGATTCGGCTGTAATGGTGATCGACTCGGTCAACGGTGTCGAAGCCCAGACCATCAAGCTGCTCAACGTCTGCCGCCTGCGCGACACGCCGATCCTGACCTTCATCAACAAGCTCGACCGCGAAGGCCGGCCGCCGATCGAACTGCTCGACGAGATCGAATCCGTGCTGGAAATCCAGTGCGCGCCGATGACCTGGCCGATCAGCATGGGCAAGCGCTTTCGCGGCGTGTACCACCTCTACGACGACAGCATCAGCTTCTTCGACCCGCAGGCGGACAAAGGGCACGGCCGAGGTGATCAAAGGCCTCGACAACCCGCGCCTCGATGAGCTGATCCCCGACCAGGCCGAAGAACTGCGCATGGAAGTCGAACTGGTGCGCGGCGCCTCGCACGCCTTCGACCGCGATGCCTATCTGGCCGGCAAGCAGACGCCGGTATTCTTCGGCTCGGCGATCAACAACTTCGGCGTGCAGTCGCTGCTTGACGCGGTGGTGGACCTCTCGCCGCCGCCGCAGCCGCGCGATACCGAAACTCGTACCGTGCAGCCGGGCGAGCCGAAGTTCACCGGCTTCGTCTTCAAGATCCAGGCCAACATGGACCCCAAGCATCGCGACCGCATCGCCTTCGTCCGCGTCTGCTCCGGCAAGTTCGAGCGCGGCATCAAGCTGCGGCAGCGTTCCACAGGCAAGACCCTGGCGGTAAACAACGCCATCACCTTCATGGCGCAGGACCGCAACACCACCGACGAGGCCTGGCCCGGCGACATCCTCGGCATCCCCAATCACGGCACGGTGCTGCTCGGCGACGCCTTCAGCGAAGGCGAGGACCTGAAATTCACCGGCATCCCCTGCTTCGCGCCGGAACACTTCCGCCGCGCCCAGATCAGGAATCCCTTGAAGATGAAGCAACTGCAGAAGGGCCTGCAGCAGTTGGCCGAGGAAGGCGCGACCCAGTTGTTCAAGCCAATCCACAGCAACGACCTGATCCTCGGCGCGGTAGGCACGCTGCAGTTCGACGTGGTCGCCCACCGCCTCGAATTCGAATACGGCGTCGATGTCATGTTCGAGCCCTACCCGGTGGCCACCGCGCGCTGGCTGCGCGGCGACGACCTGGCGATCCGCGCCCTGGCCGACAAGTCGGGCGTCAATGTGGCTCTGGACGGCGCCGGCGACTACGTCTATCTGGCGCCCAACCGGGTCAACCTGTCGATGACGCAGGAACGCCACCCGGAAGTGAAGTTCCTCGAAACCCGCGAGATCCACTGAGCGGTTCCACGAGTACGCGAACCTGGGTTGTCATCCGGCGTCGTAGCGCCGGAAGTCGTCTGGGTCAGATGCCCGGGTGCGTCGGATGTCCGGCAAAAAACAGCACTCGCCGCACATAGGCCTGCGTTTCAGGGAACGGCGGAATCCCCTGATAACGATCCACGGTCCCTTCGCCAGCGTTGTAGGCAGCCAGGACGAGCGCCCAGTCGCCGTCAAAACGTGCCTTGAGCCAACGCAAATAGGCAAGCCCGCCGCGGATGTTCGACTCGGGATCGAAGGCGTCGGCAACGCCGAAGCGTTCCTGCGTGCCGGGGATGAGTTGCATCACGCCCTGGGCATTCTTGGGGGATACCGCCTGCGCATCCAGGTTCGACTCCGCCATCGCAACCGCCAGCGCGATTCGTACATCGACGCCACTGCGTTTGGCATGGTGGCGTATCAGGTTGGCGACACGACGCCGCGTCGGCGATAGGCCGGCCAGATAGCCGTCAAGGTCGAAGGACTCGGCTATTTCAGCGACTTCCAGCTTGCTGCAATCGCCGTCGAGGGGCGCAAAGGGAACGGATTCGTCGAAGTAGTCGATCGCGCCATGGTGGCCCAACTGCACGGCCTGGGCGAGGTAGGCATTGGCCAGCGCAGGATTGCGCAAATGGGCCGGACCGCGGGCCAGGACGCGCCCGATGCGAAAGAAGCCCTCGGCACTGCCGGTGATCGCGGCATCGCAGTACAGGCGAATCGCCAGCGGCGCATTGCGCCGGATGCCGACGCCCATTTCGGCTGCCAGGCCCTGCTCCAGCGCCGCTATCGCGCGCGGCGCTTCGAGTTCCGGTGTCTGGGCGCGCGCCGCGCCACCGGCCAGGCCAAGGACGCAGGCGAACAGCAGATAACATATTTGGAGGGCGGCGAGTCTCACCCGCCAAGGTTAACTCACTTCGCGGCCTACTTCACGGCGCTCAGGCGCTTCACCCCGGCGACAAAGCGCTGCAGGGTGTCGGACAGCACGCCGCGAGGGATAGTCACCTCGATCAACTGGAAGCGGCCGCGCGTCGCCATGGCGCGGTCGAGGGCCGCCTTGAGTTCGGCGCGAGTGGCAACCCTGACGCCATCTCCGCCCATGCCGGCCGCCATTTCGGCATAGCCCCAGTGGCCAAGGTCGTTGAACGAGGACTCGGGCTGGAAGGTGCGCAGCATTTCCCAACTGGCGTTGTTGAACAGCAGCACGATCGGATCCCAGCCATAGCGCCGGCAATTGCCGAGTTCCCAGCCGGTCATCTGGAAGGCGCCGTCGCCGACCAGGATCAGCGGCCGCTGCCCGGTCGCCGCCTGCAGTCCCAGCCCGGCCGGTACGCCGTAACCCATGGTGGCGTAGTAGCCCGGCGCCACCAGCGCGGTGTGCTCGATCTCCATCGCGGTGAACAGGCAATCCCCCATGTCGGAAGCGATCGGCATCTTTCCATGCGTTGCCATCAGATCGTTCACGGCGGTCGCGATGTCGGTCGGCGTAATGCCAGCCGCATCCGCCGCCATGCCCCGCGGATAGACCGGGCGGCGCACCGCGAGCGGCTTGTCCGGCCCCGTCACGCGCCGCAACAGGCCGTCGACCAGCGCCGCCAGCGGCAACTCGGGATAGACGTGGTGGCCCAGGGTGACGCGGCCATCCAGCGCCTGTATGGTCTTGCGCAAGTCGATCTTGGTTTCCGAAACGGCGAAATTGGTGTCGCAGACGATCTCGCCGAGCAGGAACAGGCCGTCGGAGCCCTCCACCAATTGCGTCACTTCCGGCAGGCCGGCGACGCCCATGTAGGTGCCGAACAGCGGCGCATCGTGCTCGGCAAGCAGGCCGCGGCCCATGAAACTGGTGACCACCGGCAAGCCGAGGCGGCGCGCCAGCAATGCGACCTTTTCCTCGAGGTCGTAACGCCGCACCTCCACCCCGGCCATCAACACCGGCGACTGCGCCTGCGCCAGGCGCGACAGGATTTCATCGACGCAGGCCTCGAGCGCATCCTGGTCCACCGCCCGCGGTGCCTCGCGCAACACCGGCGCGCAGGGCAGGTTCACCATGTCGCGCGGAATCTCGATGTACACCGGTTCCGAATTGCGCAGGCAGTTCGCCAGCACCCGCGCGATGTCGGCCGGGGCCCGCGCCACGTCATCCAGCTTGACCTGGTCGCAAGTGATCTCGCGGAACATCTGGAACTGCGAATCCAGCGTCTTGGCCTGATGGTGCAGCAGCAAGCCGGAGCGCGCCTCGCCCTTGCCCGGCCCGCCGGAGAGCACCACCAGCGGTGACTTCTCGGCATAGGCGGCGGCGACGGCATTGACCATGTTCAGCGCACCGGCGCCATAGGTCACGGCGGCGACGCCAAGCCCGAGGTGGGCGCGCGCCGACGCGTCGGCGGCGAAGCCGACGCCCGGCTCGTGCGACAGGGTGTACAGCGGCAGGATCTGCGACTGCTCGATGACGCGGAAATAGGGAAGGGCGAAATCGCCGGGGATGCCGAATATCTGGCGGGCGCCATGATCCTTCAGCGCGTGAAGCAGGGATTCGACGAGGTTCATGCAAGGCATCCTGTGGCGTGGCAATGGACGAATTCTCACGCGAATTCCGCGCAATTGGCGTTCATTCACCAGGCTGCATTGGCATTATCATGCATGTTTTGTGCGCCAACGAGACATTTCATGCCAGCCATCACCATTGACCGCTACGACCTGACGCTGCTCGACGCCATCCAGCGCGACGGCCTCGCCACCCATGCCGCGCTGGGCGAGATGGTGCATCTATCGGCCTCGCAGATCAGCCGCCGCCTGCAACGCCTTTCCGAGATCGGCATCATCGCCGGCCATGCCGCGCTACTCGACCCGGCGGCCATCGGACTCGGCGTCACCGCCTTCGCCCACGTCACGCTGGAACGCCACGGCAAGACCCAGTCGGATGCTTTTGAAAGCGCCGCCGCCGCGCTGCCCGAAGTTCTCGACTGCTACGCCGTCAGCGGCGATGCCGACTACCTGCTGCGCATCGTCGCGCCCGACCTGCCGGCCTTCTCGGAAGTCATGATGAAGCGCGTGCTGCGTCTGCCCGGCGTGGCCCAGGTCAAGACCCACATCGCGTTGCAGAAAGTCAAGCAGTCGCACGTACTGCCGCTCGACCACCTGACCCAGCCGGCAAAGGCGCGCCCACAACTGCGTTATGCCGGCGGCAACACATGAAGCTGGCCCGCCTCTGGCAACCGCGCAACCCGGCCTTCTGGCTGATGATCGTGCTCAACCTGCTGTCGACGCTGCTGGCCTGGGTAACCCGAACCTACGCCCTGACTCCCGTGGCAATGCTGGTCGTTGCCGGCTTCGCCACCGGCAATGCGCTGCTCGGCCTGCGGTTGATCTGGGTACTGATGCGGGATGAACCGTCCGGAACCGGACCTGAAGGCTGAACCGACGGCGCCGAGTGCAACCCCGAAGACCAAATCTGCTGCTCGCCGCTTTCAGGATTGGTGGAGAACCCGCGAGATCTGCGTCTTTCGCGCCGGCCAGAAGCTGCCTGTCGCAGAAAGGTAGGTAATAGGCAGCAATGCAGCGGAGTAATAAACGCTCGCGCGGTAGGTCGTATCGAAGCGCTGACTTTCGAAATCAGACCATACCCAACAATTGACGCCTCCACCCGGCCTCAGGCACACTCCGCAGGTTCAGTTTTTTCCCCATCATTGACCAGGTGCCAGCAGTAAATGAAGCAAGCGGCTGAAGGCGGTTTCGAAAAGTACGAAATCATCCGGGAGCTGGGCCAGGGGGCGACAAGCATCGTCTACCTCGCCCAGGACACCTTCAACGACCGCGAGGTGGCGATCAAGGTCTTCAAGCCCGAGATCCTGTCCGACACCGAGCACGGCAACACCTACCGCAAGCTGATCGCCAACGAGGTGGCGCTGGCAGGCCGCCTCAACCACCCGCACATCGTTGGCATCTACGACGCCATGCTGGGGCGCGACGATGGCTACATCGTCATGGAGTACGTGCAGGGCGAAACGCTCGAAAAGTACGGACAGGTCGACAGCCTGCTGCCGGTGGACAAGGTAATCGAGATCGCCTTCAAGTGCGCGCTGGCGCTGGATTTCGCCAGCCGCAACGGCATCATCCACCGCGACATCAAGCCGGCCAACATCATGCTCTGCTCCGATGGCGTGGTGAAGATCGCCGACTTCGGCGCCGCGATCGTGGCCAAGAACGACGAGACCCAACTGACCGGTGTCGGTTCGCCCTCCTACATGTCGCCGGAGCAGATGAGCAACGACACCCTCAGTTGCCAGACCGACATCTATTCCATGGGCGTGGTGATGTACAAGCTACTGACCGGCCGGCTGCCCTTCGAGGCCGAAAGCAATTATGCGCTGACGTTCAAGATCCTGAACGACGACCCGCCCAACGTCCGCGCGCATCGCCCCGCGCTCTCGGCGCGACTGGCCGACATCGTGACCAAGGCGATGCGCCGCAACAGGCCGGAGCGGCATGCCAACTGGCGCGAGTTCATCGAGGACCTGTCCACCATCGCCGAACTCGACCTTCCGCAGCAGGCCGATTCCGAAACCCAGCGCTTCAACATGCTGAGGGCCCTGCCCTTCTTCCGCGACTTCAGCGAAATCGAACTTTGGGAGGTGCTGCGCATCAGCATCTGGGGCCGCGTTCCCGCCGGCACCATCCTGGTCGAGGAGGGCACACAGGGCAAATTCTTCTTCGTCATCGCCGATGGCAACGTGGGCGTGGTCAAGGGCAACAAGAAGCTGGCCACCCTGGGCAAGGGACACTGCTTCGGCGAGATGTGCTACATCCGCCTGGGTGCGATGATGCGCACTGCCACCATCGTCGCCGAAACGCCTGTCACCCTTTTCAAGATCAAGGCCGACTCGCTGCACAAGGCCTCGGAAAACTGCCAACTGCGCTTCAACCGCTCGTTCATGAACATCCTGGTCGACCGGCTGGCCAAGGCGACCACCGAACTGGCGGAGGTGTACTGATGCGGCGCCGGGCCGCCTGCTAGCGGCCGATCCTGGCGTCGAGGAAGGCCTTGATCTCGACGAACTTCTCTTCCTCGCGCTTGACGAACTCGACGGTGCAGTCGTCCAGGCCGGCGAGCTTGAAGCCCTCCTTGGACTCCGGCAGGACGACGGTGATGTAGCCCGCCAGCAGGGCGCTGGCCGGCTTGAGCTGGATCGAGGCGATGCTGTCGATGGGGATGTACTTGTCGCCCTTGATGCCTTCCAGCAGATCGCCCTTGAGGCTCTGCAGCAGTACCTTGACGCCCATCTTGCGCCTGATCACGACCTCCTTGTCATAGACCTCGAGGCGGTCGCCGGTTTTCGACTCGGCGCTCATCAGCGCGCCCGGCTTCGTGCCATAGCCCATCTTGCACGACGGGCACCGGTCTGCCGGCGCCTTGCTGTCCTTGTCCTGCCGCTTGTAGCTGCAGTGCGGGCATTCGCCGCCCGCCACGGGGCCGGGAACCACGGGCGCCGAGTTGCGCCTGGCCTGGGGCGCCTGTGCGGGCTTGTCGGCTTCCGGAACCGGCGCCTTGCCCTTGGCCGCCGGGGCGGCGGCAGCCTTGGCGTCCTCCTCGACAAAACGCAACTGGCAGTTGCCTATGGAAATCACGTCCCCATCGCTCAGCAGCAGCCTGGCGATCTGCCTTTCGTTCACGAAGGTGCCGGTGGCGCTGCCAAGGTCTTCGATGACATAAAGCTCGCCGCAGCGAATGATGACCGCATGCTCGTTGTCGGCATTGAGATTGGCGAGCGGGACCTCATTGGCGGCCTTGCTGCCGATGACCATTCGGTCCTTGTTGACCGCGAACTCCCCTCGCCCTCGACCATTCGTGCAATCAATCAGCGTCGCCATGCCGCGTCCCTGTAACTTGAAACCTTCAATGGCCCAAGCATAACGCAAGGACCGGCATTGCGCAGGCCCGGAGGCTGTTCAGTCGATTCGCAGCAGGACGTTGCGATCGTTGCAGGTTTCGACCACCCAGAGATGGGGCATCCACCCAGCCGCGATGGATCGGATTGGGAACATTGCCACCCATACCACGACGACACCGCACCTACCTCCAAACACCCTTGCTGCTCAGCGCGGTGCCCCGTCTGGCGCCAACCAGAATCCTCAGCCCGGCTTCGTATTCCGTTCGCGCACGATGGGCGGCACGAACTTGACGGAAAAGCGCCAGCCCTCCTCCGTGTCACGCAACACCAGCGTTTTCGAGCCGGCGCCGGGTTCGAACAGCGGTTCGGTGCCGACCAGTTCGATCGCGCCCAAGCCTTTCACCACGCAGGCGCCGGGCAGGGTGACGAAGACCGATTCGGCGGCGGTGAGAACGAACGCGCCTTCCTTGGACTGCGAACAGGACAGGCCCCGCGGAACCGTTGTGGGATCGCGCTGCCAGGCCTCGCGCAAGGCATCGAGGGCGGCATGCAGTTCCGCCGTCATCCGGATCGGCAGTACGACTTCACGGGACTTTTGATGGCTCATGTTCAATTACTCCGGTTGGAGGCGATCGCCGGCGGCAAGCGGATCAGGCACCCGCGGAAAATAGCAGCATAACCCGCTCACCACGTTTGCCGACGCGGTAGCATCGCGCCTTGTCCCTGACCGCCTTTTGGAGAAAACCCCATGTCCGCAACGGATAGCCCCCCTGCCACCCCCGGGATGTTGATCGTCGGCGCCGGCCTCGCCGGATTGACGGTGGCCGAGACGCTGCGCGCGGAAGGATACGTCGGGCCGATCACGCTGCTCGGCGCCGAGCCGCATGCGCCCTACCAGCGCCCGCCGCTGTCCAAGGGCTTCCTGCTCGGCGACACGCCCGAGGCGCAGCTCAACATGCGCCCGGCCGAGATGCTGGCGAAGAAGGAGATCGTTTTGAAAGTCGGCGCTGGCGTGACGGCGATCGATCGCGCCGCGAAGCAGGTGAAACTGGCCGACGGCTCGACGCTCTCCTACGATGGACTCGCCCTGTGCACCGGCGCGCGCCTGCGTCCCCTGCCGCTGCCCGGTGCCGACCTGGCCGGTGTCGTCGGCCTGCGTTCGCTGGACGATTCGAAGGCGATCAAGGCCGCGCTGGAGACCGCGCAGAACGTCGTCATCATCGGCGGCGGCTTCATCGGCCTCGAAGTCGCCGCCGTCGCCCGCAAAAAGGGCAAACAGGTCACCGTGCTGGAGGCTGCCGAGCGCCTGATGGCGCGCGTGGTGCCGCCGGCCATCTCGTCCTTCTACCTCGACCTGCACACCGGCCACGGCGTCGACCTGGTGCTGAACGCGACTATCACCGAGCTGATCGGCAAGGATGGCCGCATCGCGGCGGTGAAGACCGGCGACGGCCGCGAGTTCGCCGCCGACCTGCTGCTGGTCGGCATCGGCGTGATCGCGAATACCGAACTGGCGCAGGCTGCAGGGCTGGAGGTCGCCAACGGCATCGTGGTCGATGCCTGCAGCCGGACCTCCGACCCGGCCATCGTCGCCGCCGGCGACTGCACCGCGCGACGCCTGCCCGACGGCAGCCTGCGCCGCCTCGAGTCAGTGCAGAACGCCATGGAGCAGGCCAAGTCGGCGGCCGTGGCGCTGCTCGGCCGCGAACGCCCCTTCACCGCCACGCCCTGGTTCTGGTCCGACCAGTACGACATCAAGCTGCAGATGGCCGGCCTCAGCGCTGGCTACGACCAGGTGGTGACGCGCGGCGACCCCGCGACTCGCAAGTACTCCTGCTACTACTACCGGGCCGGGGAATTGATTGCGATCGACTCGATCAACCAATCGCCCGACCATCTGACCGGCCGCAAGTTGATGGACAAGGGCATCTCGCCGACACCGCAGCAGGCGGCCGATCCGGCCTGCGACCTCGCCGCCCTGCTCGCCTGATGTCGGCGCGGAAGCAAAGACCCGCCTGGTACGGGTGTTGTCCGTGGGCGAAGCCCGGCTTATAGTCCGAAGTGCCATGACCGATCGAATCATTCCCATCATCCGCGCCACGCGGGCGACCCTGCCGCCGGGGCGCGATCTCGCCGCGGCGCCGGAAGGCGAACTGGTCGACCTGCGCCGGCGCCGCGTGCGCGACCTGCGCATCTCGGTCACCGACCGCTGCAATTTCCGCTGCGTGTATTGCATGCCGAAGGAAGTCTTCGGCGACGACTATGCCTACCTGTCGCGCAAGCAACTGCTTTCCTTCGAGGAGATAGAGCGCGTCGCGCGCATCTTCGTCGACCTCGGGGTCGAGAAGATCCGCCTCACCGGCGGCGAACCGCTGTTGCGCAAGCACATCGAGAACCTGATCGAGCGGCTGGCGAAACTGCCGGTCGAGATCACCCTGACCACCAACGGCTCGCTGCTGGCGAAGAAGGCGCAGGCGCTGAAGGATGCCGGCCTGCACCGGGTCACCGTCAGCCTCGACGGCATCGACGACGCCGTGTTCAAGCGCATGAACGACGTCGACTACGCAGTGGGCGACGTGCTCGACGGCATTGCCGCCGCCGCGGCCGTGGGGCTGGCGCCGATCAAGGTCAATTGCGTGGTCAAGCGCGGCAGCAACGACGACCAGATCCTGCCGCTGGCAAGGCATTTCCGCAACAGCGGCCACATCCTGCGCTTCATCGAATACATGGACGTCGGCAGTTCCAACGGCTGGTGCATGGACGAGGTACTGCCCTCGGCCGACGTCGTCGCCCGCATCGACGCCGAGTTTCCGCTCGCCGCCATCGACCCCAACTACCCGGGCGAAGTCGCCGAGCGCTGGCGGTATGCCGACGGCGGCGGCGAGATCGGCGTCATCTCCTCGGTGACGCAGGCCTTCTGCGCAACCTGCACCCGCATCCGCCTGTCGACCGAAGGCCAGCTCTACACCTGCCTCTTCGCCCAGAGCGGCCACGACCTGCGCGCGCTGTTGCGCAAGGGCGGCGGCGACGAAGCGCTGCGCCGCGAGATCGCCGCCATCTGGCGCGGCCGCGACGACCGCTATTCCGAGATCCGCACCGCCGCCACCGCCCTGCCGGCGGCGAAGAAAATCGAAATGTCCTACATCGGCGGCTGAAATCAGGCGTCGCTCCACACCATGACTTCCATTCTCCAAGCCCTTTCCTGCGTCGACAACTACGACCCGAATTCGCTGCACGCCGATCGCGCCCGCGAACTGATCCTCGGCCTGCTGCCGCCGGTCACCGGCGTCGAGCGCGTCTTCGTGCGCCAGGCGCTGGATCGCGTGCTGGCCGCCGACGTAATCTCGCCGATCGACGTGCCCAGCCACGACAACTCGGCGATGGACGGCTGGGCGCTGCGCTTTGCCGACCTTTCCACAAGCGGTGATACACGCCTGAAGAACATCGGCACCGCCTTTGCCGGCCGCGCCTTCGATGGAAAAGTCGGCGCTGGCGAGACGGTGCGGATCATGACCGGCGCCGTGCTGCCCGAAGGCGTCGATACCGTGGTGATCCAGGAAGTGACCAAGGTCGATGGCGATGCCGTGATCATTCCGCCCGGCCAGCAGCGCGGGCAGAACACGCGCCGCGCCGGCGAAGACCTGCAGGCCGGCAAGCCGGCCATCCCCGCCGGCCGCAAGCTGCGCCCGGCCGAGATCGGCATCATCGCCTCGCTCGGCGTGGCCGAGGTTTCCGTGCGCCGCCGCGTGCGGGTGGCGCTGTTCTCCACCGGCGACGAACTGTGCAGCATCGGCCAGCCGCTGGCCGAGGGCTCGGTCTATGACAGCAACCGCTACACGCTGTGGGGCATGCTCACGCGCCTGGGCTGCGAAGTGATCGACATGGGCGTTATCAAGGACGACCCGGCGGCGCTGGAAGCCGCCTTCCGCGACGCGGCGTCCTGCGCCGACGCCATCATCACCAGCGGCGGCGTTTCGGTCGGCGAGGCCGACTTCATCAAGCAACTGATGGCCCAGCTCGGCGAAGTGGCGTTCTGGAAGATCGCCATGAAGCCCGGCCGGCCGATGGCTTTCGGCCGCATCCAACCGGATGGCCCGGATCGTCCCGGCGCCTGGCTGTTCGGCCTGCCCGGCAACCCGGTGGCGGTGATGGTCACCTTCTACCAGTTCGTGCGCCCGGCCATCCTCAAGCTGGCCGGCCTCGACCCGCTGCCGACCGTGCCGCATTTCCAGGCGCGCTGCACCGAAGCAATGAAGAAAAGCCCGGGGCGCACCGAATACCAGCGCGGCATCCTGTTCCGCGAAAACGACGAGTGGTGCGTGCGCCCGACCGGCGCCCAGGGCTCGGGCGTGCTGCGTTCGATGGCCGATGCCGACTGCTTCATCGTGCTGGAACACGAACGCGGAAAAGTCGGCGCTGGCGACACGGTGACCGTGCAGCCGATGGCCGCGATCGTCTAGCTTCCTGCCGCCTACTCCGCCACTTCCGCGCCGCGCGCCTGCCCGCGCAGGCTGTTGGCGGCATTGCCGAGTTCCGCGACGCGCAGGTTCATCGGCAGCGTAACCGACTGCCCAGACTTCAGCACCCCGGAAGGTGCATATTCGCGCGAGAATCCGGGCGCCACGGCTGCAACACGCAGCTTGTGCAATGCCGCCGGGCTGCGGTTGGTGATGCGCAGCGCGAGATTGCCGGCCTTGTCCGCTACCGGTTCCACCTGCACGTAGCCGCCAGGATTGCGCGGCAGATCGAGGCGCACCAGGGCGGAACCGGCGCGTCGCCCGACCTCGGAATCGGAGCCCGCGGCGAGCCGGTAGTGCTCGATGGCCTTGCCCGGATTGCTCGCGCCCTGCGCCAGGTTGCCCAAGACGAAATGTGCGGCGGCAGTGGGCAGCAGCTTGTTGGCCTGTTCGAGGTCGCCCTGCGCCCCGGCCCGGTTGCCCTGCTGCTGCCGCGCCAGGCCGCGATTGAGGTAATGCGCGAAGTAGTCGCCGTTGCGCCTGATCGCCTCGCCATACTCCTTTTCCGCCTCCGCGACGCGGCCCAGGCGCTTCAGCGCATCACCGCGCAAGGCGTGGAACAGGCCTTCGCGCGGTTCCAGCGCGAGGGCCTCGTCGGCCTTGGCCAGCGCCTGCGCCGGCTGCTTTTCGAGCAGCTTGCGGCCTTCGTCGTGGGCCGTGTAGGCCGGCTTCGACTTGATCAGTCCGGCGATCTTCTGCCGATAGGTTTCCTCGCCGCGAAACAGCTTGCCCGGTTGGCCGGCGGCCCGGGCGCGATTGGCGTCGACGCGTTCCTGCGACGGCGGGTGGGTGGCAAACAGGCCGCCCAGCCAATTCTGCGACTTGCTGCCCGAGAGCCGGACGAAGGTCTCCTGCAGTTCCACCGCCGCCTTCGGGTCGTAACCGGCGCGCACCATGTAGTCGATGCCGTAGTGGTCCGCCTCCAATTCGTGGTCGCGGCTGTAGCGCAGGCTGAGCAGCGTGGCGCCGCCCTGCGTGGCGAACTCGATCAGGTCGGCGCCGCGCTTGTCGGCGGTGAGCGCGCCGATGATGGCCGCACCCGCCGCCAGCAGCGTACCCTGCTCCACCGAGCGCGCGCCATGGCGCGCGGCGGCATGGACGATCTCGTGCGACAGCACCGCCGCAAGTTCCGCCTCACTCTTCAGTTCGGTCAGCAGGCCGCGATTGATCGCCAGCTTGCCACCCGGCAGCGCCCACGCATTCGGCACCGAGTCGTTGATGACAACGAACTCGAAAGGCAGGTTGGGGCGGTCGCTGACCTTCACCAGTTTCTGCCCGACTTCGCTGACATAGGCCGCCAGCGCCGGATCGAGCAGGTATTTGCCGCCTGCCGATTGCTGGTTCTGCAAATATTGCTGGGTACCGATGCTGATTTCCTGTGCCTCGGAAACAAAGCTCAGCTCGGATTTCTTGGTCACCGGATTGGTGGCACAGGCGCCCAACACAAACACGCAGAGCGGCAGCAGGATGTGACGGCGAAGCGTGGCGATGAATGGCATGCTGGTCATGGATCGGGGCGGCATCGGAGGCCGGAATCGCTGCTCGCGCAAGTGCCGCGAACGACTTGAATCTCCGGCGTCATGGACTACACTTGCCGGACACGTTTTCCTGGCCGGCTGCAATTTCCGTTTGAAAGGATACCCCATGAAGAGCGTCGAAGAGATGGACGCGGTGATCGATCGGCTCAATGCCGAGATCGGCGACCTGGGTCCCTGGTCTCCACCCGCGGTACTCAAGCTGCACGAATGGATACGCGAAGTGGATACCCTGATCCGCAAGGAATTCACCCGCCGCGCGGCGACCCACCATATGAGCCCGCGCCGTTAGGCGCGAGTGACGTCGAACAATTTCCGATCCATCGAAGGAGGCGGCGATGAGCATGCTTGACAAGCGGGTGGCCCTGCGCTGGCGGCGGACCAAGATCGTGGCGACGCTGGGCCCGGCCAGCAGCAGCCCCGATGCCATCGACCGGCTGCTGCGCGCCGGCGTCGACGTGGTGCGCCTCAACATGTCGCACGGCACCCACGACGGGCATCGCGAGGCCTACCAGCGGGTACGCGCCGCGGCGCGCAAGCTCGACCGCCACGTCGCCATCCTGGCCGACCTGTGCGGCCCCAAGATCCGCTGCGGCACCTTCCCCGACGGGCCCTTGCGGCTCACGCCCGGCGAGGTAGTGCTGATCGATCCGCGCGTGAACCGCGGTGGGCCGGGGCTGATCCCCTCCCAATACAAAGCCATCGCGAAGGATGTGCAAACCGGCCACCGCATCCTGCTCGACGACGGCAACCTGGAACTCAAGGTGCTCGCCATCACCGGCGAGCAGGTGCGCTGCGAGGTGGTATTCGGCGGCCTGCTGAAAGACCACAAGGGCATCAACCTGCCCGACTCGAAGGTGTCCGCGCCCTCGCTGCCGCCAAAAGACATCGCCGACGCCCGCTTTGCCATCGAACTCGGCGTCGACTACCTCGCGCTGTCCTTCGTCCGCACCGCGAAGGACGTCGCGGGCCTGCGCCGGCTCATCGCGCGCGCCGGCGCTTCGACGCCGATCATCGCCAAGATCGAAACGCCGGAGGCGATCGAGAACATCGACGCCATCGTCGCGGCCTCCGACGCCATCATGGTGGCGCGCGGCGACCTCGGCATCGAATTGCCCGCCGAGCAGGTGCCACTGGTGCAGCGCGAACTGATCCGCATCGCGCGCCAGCACAACCGCGCCGTGATCGTGGCGACGCAGATGCTGGAATCGATGATCGACCACGCCCGCCCTACCCGCGCCGAAGTCGGCGACGTCGCCAATGCGGCGATGTCGGGCGCCGACGCGGTGATGCTGTCGGCGGAAACGGCCAGCGGCAAGTTTCCGCTGCGCGCCGTCGAGATCATGGACCGTGTGCTGCGCGAGGTCGAGGGCTACCAGTGGCAGCAGGGCAGCTTCCTGCAGGGCGAGGCGGGGCCGCGCGACAGCATGGACGTGCGAGACGGCGTCGCCCATGCCGCCGCGACCCTGGCGCGCGACCTCAAGCTGCAGGGCATCATCATTCCCACCGAGGGCGGCACCACCGCGCGGGTGATCTCCGCGCACCGGCCGACGGCGCCGCTGGTGGCGGTATCGACCGACGCCGCCGTGTGCCGGCGCCTGGCGCTTAACTGGGGCATCGTGCCGATGGCAGCCGCGGCCAAGGAGTTCGCCGACTACGCGACGCTGTGCGCCACCATCGCGCAGCGCTGCAAGCTCACCCGCACCGGGCACAGCGTGCTGCTGGTTTCGGGATTCAACGACAACCCGGCGCTCAATTCACCGATGCTGAAGATCCTGCGCGTCTGAACGACCCGGCCATCGCCGGGCCCGCAACGCAAACCTAGAATCGCTCGAAATCGCCGGCCGCGACCGGTGCCGGCTTCGACCTGGCGGCCGGACGCGAAACACTGGCATGCCGGGATGCGGGCCGGCGACCAGTGGCGACCGCATTGTCACGGGTGGGGGCGGCCGTGAGGCTGCGATCCATGTGGAAGAACTGCATCAGGTCCTGCAACTGCGCGGCCTGCCCGCTCATTTCCTCGGCTGTAGCGGCAAGCTCCTCCGAAGCGGATGCATTTTGCTGCGTTGCCGAATTGAGCTGCCCCATCGCGCCGTTGATCTGGCCGACGCCGGACGATTGCGCCTGCGACGCGGTAACGATCTCGCGTACCAGTTCGGATGTCTTGCGGATCGAAGGCACTACCTCGTCGAGCAGGGTACCGGCGCGCTCCGCCAGGCGTACCGAATCCTTGGCGACGGTGCCGATTTCCTGCGCGGCAATCTGGGAACGTTCCGCCAGCTTGCGCACTTCCGCCGCGACCACGGCAAAGCCCTTGCCATGCTCGCCGGCACGTGCAGCCTCGATCGCCGCGTTGAGCGCCAGCAGGTTGGTCTGGTAGGCGATGTCGTCGATGATGACGATGCGGTCGGCGATGCTCTTCATCGCCGTGACGGTCTGGCTGACGGATTCGCCGCCTTCCACCGCCAGCCCGGTGGCGGCGGTGGCGGTTGCATCCGTCAGGCGCGCGCTTTCGGTGTTGGCCGTGATCGACGAGGTCATTTCGTCCATCGAGGCAGTGGTTTCCTCGATCAGCGCCGCCTGCTCGGAGGATGCCTGGGAGAGCGACTGTGCCGTGGTCGATACCTGCCCTGACGCGTTGGCGAGATTGTCGGCAGCCGTATGTACGCCACCGATGATGTCGCGCAGTCCCTTCAGCGTAAGGTCGAGCGAGCGCGCCATGTCGCCCAGTTCGTCGCCGCGACGCACATCGGGGGCGACGTCAAGGTGCCCTTCGGCAACCCGCGCCAGCACGCCGCGCATGTCGGCGATCCCTCGCGTGATCGACGGAATCATCTGCAGCAATATCAGGGAGAGCACAACGATGCCTGCGACGTTGAAGCCGATGGCGATCTTCCCGAGTTTTTCGCCTTCCGCCTCGGTGGTGGCGAAGGTCGCGCCCACCCGTTCCGCCTGCACCGGAACCAATTCACCCAGCGGCCGGATGAGGTTTTTGTTAACCCGTGGCCACTTGTCGTTGAGGACCGCCACCACCGCCGCCTTGTCGTCGGCGGCGTAGGCTGCATCCAACTGATCGAAGAGCAAGGGCAGGGACTCGATTTCCTTGCCGAGCGCTGCAGCAACCTTGCGCGCCTCGTCATCAGCCGGGCGATAGCCCGCGAGGAAATCCTGCCACTGCTTCGGCAACTGGTCGCGGGTTTCCTTGAGGTGTTGGCGCGCACCGTTGGCCGACACGATTTCGAGGGCGACGCCCGCCATGCGAAAACGCACTTCCTTGAGTCCCGCGTCGATCCGGCTGATGTCCAGCACAGGCTTCACGGCATGGTTGCGCACCTCGTCGAATGCCGCCGCCGAACGCTGCTGGCCATAAATTCCAAATGCGGCGAGCAGCAGCAGCAGGGACACGCTCAGTCCACCGACAAGGATCAGGCGCGTGCGTATTGAAATCGTCTTGAACGCTCCAACAATTTTCATGACCCGACTCCCCCTATCGTGATTGCAGGTATCGATACTCACAAGAATTCCTTCTTGTGTTAATCCGTGATTTGCGCAGAAAGCTGCGGAAAGTACCTACCCGCAAACCCGCCAGCACATTGATTCTCCATGATCTAATAGTGGTCATGCTTCGAGTCTGAAAGCCGCGCCTGCGGACTCAAGAAATCGATGCATGCGCCGTTGAAGGTCATGGTCGTGGCGTGAAGCCGACAGATGTCGCAACGCACCACCATCATGGAATCGGTCGTGAGCCGAACCCGTATCACGACCAGAGCCACCACACCGCCCATCGCAAATCCGAGGAGACTTCAGATGAACGCTTTCAAACACACACTGTTACTTGCCGCCGGAATTGGCCTGATCACGGCCACCAACATCGTGCTCGCCCAGGAAACTCCTGCCGCAGCGCCGGCGGGGGTCAAGCTGATCGATGCGCCAGCCGTGCAGGCCCTGCAGGGCAAGGGCGCGGTGCTGATCGACACGCGCAAGGCCAGCGAATTTTCCGACGGCACCATCAAAGGCGCCATTTCCGTCCCCTACGATCCGGAGAAGAGCGCAAAAGACGCGAAGTTCGACTCCAGCCAGGACAAGTTCGACATGGCTAAGATCGCCGACAAGAACAAGGACTACGTCCTGTTCTGCAATTCGGGAACCTGCTGGAAATCGTACAAGGCCGCCGTGGTCATGGCCAAGTCCGGCTACAAGAACGTGCATTGGTACCGTAGCGGCTTCCCTGACTGGAAATCGCGCAAGCTGCCGACCGAGTAAACGCCTGCGCTTCGCACCGGGCCACCTTCGGGTGGCCTTTTTTTCGCCTGCGGAACTCCTTCCAGCCTCAGACGGTGCCGCGCAGCTCGCCTGGTCGGTACCCCCGACGCAAGCTTGCCGTAACAATATTAGACATCGAAACCTCTTGACGCGGTGCAATAACCATTTTTAAAATAGGTCTATTAAGGATTTCCCGCTTCTCCCTTTAACTCAATGAAAGGAAATTCCATGAAACATTGCAAAACCGTCCTCGCCCTGGCCGCGCTGGTTTCCAGCAGTGCATTCGCGCAGCAAGCGGAAGGCAACTGGATGATGCGCATTCGCGCTGTCGACGTCCAGCCGGTTAAAAAATCGGATCCAATCGCGGCCCTGGCGCTGCCGGCGGACGCCGTCTGGGTCGAGAGCAAGCTGATTCCGGAAATCGACTTCAGCTATTTCTTCACCAAGAACCTGGCCGCGGAGCTGATCCTGACCGTTCCGCAGAAGATGGACGTGAAGGTCAACGGAGTAGGCAAGGTCGGCAACTTCAAGGCCCTGCCGCCGACGCTGACGCTCCAGTACCACTTCACCCCCGACAGCGACTTCCGTCCCTACGTCGGCGCCGGCGTGAATTACACGGTGATTTCGGGCGTCAGCCTGCCGGTAGTCGATACGCTCACCGCCAACTCGTCGACCCTCGACAAGTCCAGCCTGGGCGCCGCCCTGCAACTCGGATTCGACTACAAGGTCGGCAAGAACAGCTACATCAACTTCGACATCAAGAAGGTCTTCATCAATGCCGACCTCAAGGTCGGCGGCAACAAGGTCAGCAATGTCACGCTCGATCCGGTTCTCGTCGGCATCGGCTACGGCTTCCGCTTCTGAGCGCAGAACGGCTTGCGCAAAGGGCCACCTTCGGGTGGCCCTTTTTTATGTCCGCTGTATCCCGCAGGCCGCCGCCGCAATGTCCAGCGAGCGCAGGCGCAGGTCGGGATCGAAGATGTCGCAGACCACGATCATTTCGTCGGCCTGCGTCGCGCGACTCAGGGCCTCCAATCCGGCCCTTACCGTGTCCGGCCCGCCGATCACCGCAGCACCGAGAAAATCGGCAATGCCGGCGCGTTCCTGCGGATGCAGGCCCGCCATGAAGCCTTCCACCGGCGGCGGCAGGCAGCGCCGGTCGCCATGGAGGATGCCCAGCACGCGCTGGAACACGCTGGAGGCGAGGAACTGCGCCTCCTCATCCGTCGGCGCGGCGACCAGCGGCACGCCGATCATCACGTAAGGTTTCGCCAGAACCGCGGACGGCCGGAACCGGCTGCGATACAGGTCGAGCGCCTGGTTCAGCAGGCGCGGCGCGAAGTGCGAGGCAAAGGCATACGGCAGGCCGCGCTCGGCCGCCAGTTGGGCGGAAAACAGGCTGGAACCGAGCAGCCAGATCGGCACCCGCGTGCCGGCACCGGGCATGGCGATCACCTGCTGATCCGGCTGCGGCTCGCCCAGCAGTCGCTGCAGTTCGGCGACCTCGCGCGGGAAATCCTCTTCGGTTTCGACCCGGTCGCGGCGCAGCGCACGCATGGTGAGCCGGTCGGTGCCCGGCGCCCGGCCCAGTCCCAGGTCGATGCGTCCCGGATACAGTTCGGACAGCGTGCCGAAGGCCTCGGCCACCACCAGCGGCGCATGGTTGGGCAGCATCACGCCGCCCGAACCGACGCGGATGCTGCTCGTGCCGCCGGCGATGTAGCCCACCAGCACGGCGGTGGCCGAACTGGCGATGCCCGGCATGTTGTGGTGTTCCGCCAGCCAGTAACGGGTAAAGCCGAGTTGCTCGACATGGCGTGCGGTGCGCAGCGAAATTGCCAGCGCCTCGGCAACGCTGCCGCCCTCGCGCACGGCGACCAGATCGAGCATGGAAAGGCAAGTGTCGTTGAGCGTTTTCATTGTGAGAATCATCGCGGTTCGCGCGAGTACCTTTGGTTGTGATTGAAACTGGCGCAATGGCAAATCGCCGTGTCGCCGGCGCCGACTCTTTGCTACTCGGTGCGCAGAGCCTCCACCGGATCGAGCAGCGCGGCGCGGCGCGCCGGCAGCACGCCGGCGGCCAGTCCGATGGCGGCGGCGATCACTTCCGCCAGCACCACGAAAGACAGCGGGGTATGCACCGGCAGCGCCGGCAGGAACAGGCCGATCAGTTGCGCCAGGCCGACGCCGAGCAGGAGGCCGACCAGGCCGCCGATCGCGGCCAGCGCCACGGCCTCGCCGAGGAAGAGGCCGAGGATGGTCTGGCGCCGCGCGCCGAGCGCCACCATGAGGCCGATCTCGTTGGTGCGCTCGGTCACCGCGATGGTCATGATGGTGACGATGCCGACGCCGCCGACCAGCAGCGAAATGCCGCCCAGCGCGCCGACCGCCATGGTCAGAACGTCGAGGATGCCGCCCAGCGTGGAGAGCATCTCCTCCTGGCTGATGATGGTGACGTCGTCGCGGCCGTGGCGCGCCTTCATCACTTCCTTGATGTTGGCCACGACGCTGGCCGCCGGCACGCCTTCGGCCACGGCGACGTTGATTTCGTTGAGGCCGGCGCGGTTGAACATCTCCAGCGCGCGCGCCGCCGGCACGAAGGCCGTGTCGTCGAGGTCGATGCCGAGGAACTGGCCTTTCGGTTGCATGACGCCGATCACTCGAAACTGCAGGCCGCCGATGCGGACCCGTGCGCCCAGGGCATTCTCGGCGCCGAACAGTTCGTTCTTCAGCTTGGGACCGAGCACCACCTGGGCGCGCGCCGCGCCGGAATCGTCCTCGGGCAGGAAGCTGCCGATCCGGACCTTGCCCTTGAATACCTTTGGCATCTCCGGGCCGACACCGAGCACCATCACCCTCCGCGTGCGGCCGTTGCCCGCCACCTCCGCGTTGCCATTCACCGAAGGCGTCACGGCGATCACGTTGGGCAGGCGCTTCATCGCCTCGGCATCCTCCAGCGACAGCGGCCGCGCGCTGCTGGGCAGGCCGGTGGTGGCGCCGCCGGTCTTGGTGCGCCCCGGATGGACGCCGATCACATTGGTGCCGAACTGGGTGAACTCCGCCAGCACGTAGCGATGGATGCCCTCGCCGATCGAGGTCAGCAGGATCACCGCGGCGATGCCCACCGCGATGCCGAGCAGGGTAAGGAAGCTGCGCAGGCGCTGCGCGACGATGGCGCGGATGGCTAGCGCAAGGAAATCGGTGATGCCCATGTCAGTTTCCCGCCCCTGCTTCGCGCCACCCGCGATCGACGAAAAGGCCAACCGCCTTCAACACGGAGATCACTGAGACACAGAGGGCGCAGAGTATTCCCGTCTGATCGCCTTTCTCTGCGATCTCCGTGCCTCTGAGTCCTCTGTGTCGAAAGAGTTTGGGTTTCATCCTAATGTTTCATCAGGGCCTGCACGGGATCGAGCCGCGCCGCGCGGCGTGCCGGCATGATGCCGAACAGCAGCCCGGTGCTCAGCGCCGTGCCCAGCGCCGCGATTACCGCCCAGTCCGGCGGATAGGCGGGGAATACCGGGTACAACTGGCGCAGCACGAAGGCGCCGAACAGGCCGAGGCCATAGCCGGTGAAGGCACCGACCAGCGACAGCATCGCCGCCTCGGCCATGAAGGCGTTGCGGATCGTCGCGCCGCGCGCGCCGAGCGCCTTGAGCAGGCCGATCTCGCCGGTGCGCTGGGTCACCGCGACCAGCATCACGTTCATCACCAGGATGCCGGCCACCGCCAGGCTGATCGCGGCGATGCCGGCCACCGCCGCCGTCAGCGCGCGCAGCAGCCTGTCGAAGGTGGCGAGCACGGCGTCCTGGGTGATCACCGTGATGTCTTCCTCGCCGCCGTGGCGGGCCTTGAGCACGGCGGTCACCTCGCGCTTCACCGCCTCGATCTCGCCGCGGCTCCTGGCCTCGATCAGGATGCGGAACAGGGTGTTGGTATTGAACAGGCTCTGCGCCACGGCGGCCGGCACGAACACCACCTCGTCGGTGTTCATGCCCAGGCCCTGCCCCACCGGCCTGAGCACGCCGACGATGCGCAGGCGGCGGTCGCCGAGGCGGATCAGTTCGCCCACCGCCTGGGTGCTGCCGAAGATCTCTTCCTTGATCTTGGAGCCGATCACCGCCACCGGCGCGCCGCGGCTCCAGTCGCCCTCGGGCAGGAAGCTGCCCTGCGCCATGCGGAAGCTGCGAATGTCGAGGTAGGTCGACGCGGTGCCGGCCACCACCACCTCGCGCAGTCGGCCGTTGGCGCTGATCTCGGAATTGCCCGCCGCCAGCGGTGCCACGCGCCGCACCGAAGGCAGCCGCGTGAGTGCGAATGCGTCATCGACGGTGAGGTCGCGCGGCGTGGTGGTCAGCGCGTTGGCCGGACTGAACCCGCCGGTGGCGGAACGTCCCGGCAGGACGATGACAAGGTTGCTGCCCAGCGCCGAAAACTGGTCCACCACATAGCGCCGCGCGCCATCGCCCAGCGCCGTCAGCACCACCACGGCCGCGACGCCGATCGCCATCGCCAGCACCGACAGCGAGGTGCGCAGCGGGTAACCGGTCGCCGCATCGCGGGCGAAGCGCAGAATGTCGGCGGTGCGCATGCCTGTCCTCAGCCGGCGACGGCCGCCGGCCGCGCGCTGTCGAACTTCAGTTCTCCGTCTTCCATCATCAGTTGCCGTCGCGCGCGGCTGCCGATCTTCTGGTCGTGGGTGACCACGATCAGCGTCATGCCGCGCGCATTGAGCGCCTCTAGCAGGTGGATCACGTCATCGCCGGTGGCGCGGTCGAGGTTGCCGGTCGGCTCGTCGGCCAGCAGCACGGCGGGCTGCATGACGGTGGCGCGGGCGATCGCAACGCGTTGCCGCTGCCCGCCGGAAAGCTGGTCGGGCCGGTGGTCGGCGCGCTTTTCGAGGCCGAAGTCCTTGAGCGCCGTGGCGACCCGCTGCGCGCGCTCCGCCGCCCCGATGCCGGCCAGCATCATGGGCAGGGCGATGTTCTCGGCGGCGGTGAGGCGCGGCACCAGGTGGAAGCTCTGGAACACGAAGCCGATGCGCCGGCTGCGCACGGTGGCCTGTTCGTCCGGCGTCAGCGTGGTGACGTCCCGGCCTTCGAGGCGGTAGATGCCGGCATCGGGCCGGTCGAGCAGGCCCAGCAGGTTGAGCAGCGTGGACTTGCCGGAGCCCGACGGCCCCATGATCGCCACATACTCGCCGGCCTCGATGCCGACGTCGAGCCGGGTCAGCGCATGCACCACGCTGTCGCCCAGGTGGAACACGCGCTCGATGCCGGCGAGTTCGATCAGCGCCATCCGTTCATTCCTTCCGGACGCCGCGCAGCGGCGCTAACCAAGTCACCCCTTTGCCCGGCAAGGGGGGCGAAGGTGGGGTTTCGCAAAGCACTGCTTTGCGCCACCGCAGCCGGACTGCTGTGCAAAGCAGTCCGTGGAACGGGGGGATTGCCCTCATTTTTGCGCTACGGCGGCGTCAGCCGCCGTAGCGCGGGCGCCGACTTTCACGCCTTCGCGTTCCAGCGACATGACGATGCGCTCGCCTTCGGCGAGGCCTTCGACGATCTCGGTGAACTCCCAGTTGGCGGTGCCGGTTTTCACCTTGCGCTCCTCCAGCCGTCCGCTGGCGGCATTGAGCACCATCACCTTGCCGCCCTCGATCAGCGTCGCGGTCGGCACCCGCAGCACGTCGGGCCGACTGCTGAGCACGACCTCGACGTCGGCGCTGTAGCCGACCAGCAGGTTGATCCCGGCCGGCCGCTCGAAATCGACTTCGACATCGACCGTGCGCGCCTGCTTTTCCACCGCCAGCACATAGGGCGCGACGCGGCGCACCTTGCCATTCAGCGGCTGCTTGGGCAGCGCGTCGAGACTGACGCGCACCGGCAGGCCCGCGACGATCCGCGGCGCGTCGACCTCATCCATCGGCGCCTTGACGTAAAGGCAGGTTTCATCGATCAGGTCGATCGCGGGCGGCGTCGGCACGCCCGGCGGCGAGGGCGTCGAGTACTCGCCGAGTTCGCCGACGATCTTCGCCACGGTGCCGTCGAAGGGCGCGTAGAGCACCATGCGGCCCTGCTCCACCTTGGTCACGCCGACCCGTGCCGAGGCCTGGGCGACGTCGGCCTTCGCCGTCTCGCAGGCCGCCGCGCGGGCATCGGCTTCGCTGCGCGCCGTGTCCTCGCGCGCCTCGGAAACGAAGCCCTTGTTCTTCAGCGAGGTCTGGCGCTCGGCCTCGCGCCGCGAACTGGCGGCCGTGGTGCAGACTTCCTTGACCCGCTGCGCCGCCATCGCGCGCTGCGCCTCGGCCAGGGTCTGTTGCGCCTTCTGGTCGTCGTTCCACAATTTGAGCAGCAACTGGCCCTTCTTCACCTTGTCGCCTTCCTTGACGCCGAGGTATTCGATGCGACCGCCCATGATGGTCGACAGCCGCGTGCGCAGGCAGGCTTCGACGGTGCCGGCGCGGGTATTCACCACGGTGGACTCGACCTTGCCGCGCTCGACCGTCTTCAGCACCACGGCGACCGGCTTGCTGCGGGTGTTCCAGAAATAGCCGCCGGCGACCAGGGCGACCACGACAAGCGCCGGCAGGACGCGGCGCAGCAGGAAGGATGTGTTCATGGCCGACAATTATGCCGCGTTTGTTGCCCCGACGCCCTTCCCCGATGGGGGTACGAGCACCGTCAGCGGGTCAGCGAGACCGCCTCGACCCAGGGCTCCAGGCGCTGGCCGACGGCCAGCGTGAGCTCGAAGCGGGCGCCGGGATCGAGCGCGCTGCGCCGCGCCTCGCGCAGTGCCGGTTCCAGGCTCGGGCGCAACGCGTGCGGTACGTTGATCTGCGTCGCCGCGAGCCCGCTCACGTAGCCGGCGACGCGGGTCTTGCCCTCGCGCATTTCGAGCCGCGGCCGCAGCATCGCGCGCAGTATCAGGAAGCGGCCGCGATCCGGATAGCGCGCGCGCAGCGCGGCGCGATCGAGGCCGACGTCGATCGCGAACAGGCGGCTGCTGGCCTGCTCCTCGTGTTGCAACTGCTCCTGCGCTCGCTTGGCGCGGTCAATGAACTGCTTGCTGTCGGCGTTGGCCTTCCTCGCCGCCTCGTGGCGCGCGGCATTCTGCCGTGCCCGCTGCAGCGCCTGCTGCCACGCGTCACCGCCGAGTTCCAGCACCAACAGCACGTCGCGCGGCAACTGGCGTTCGAAGCGGCGGCGAGCGGCGGCTTCGTCGCCGACCAGGGCCAGGTCGAATCCCAGCGCCTTCATGCGCCCTTCGTCGAGCCATTCCGGCGTGCCGCCGCTGTAGCCGTAGCCCGGATCGAAGTAATCCGCGGCATCGGCGACCGGCACTCGCCAGTTGAGCGCCAGCGCAATGCCGCTGTTCTCGCGCGCCGCCTGCCAGATCCAGGGTGTGCTCAATTCCCGCTGGGTGAGCACCATGCGCGCATCCGCTTCGCCGCTGCGGTTGAGGTAGACGCCGACCAGCGCCACCGCGTTGGCCAGCAGGATCAGCGCCGCGCCGGCGGCCAGGCTGCGCCAGGGCTTCATGGCGCACCCGCCGCAGTCATCGCCCCGGCCCGCCGCAGGCGCTTGAGCACCAGCAGGATGAGGATCGCCGCCAGGCCCAGCACCAGGAAGAACAGCCACTTCGGCATCGTCGCCCACCACCAGTCGAAGAACTTGGTGTACAGGAAGATGACGAAAAAGGTGATGCCGGTATTCACCGTCTCCGGCCACTGCCGCCGCGCACCAAGCCAGATCGCCAGCGCGCTGGCGGCGAAACCCGCCGCCTCGTAGCCGGCCTCGATGCCGCGCGTGGTAAAGCCCTCGTAGTCGGCCAGGTAGCTGCCCCAGCCCCAGTGGCCGAGCACCAGCATCGGCACCAGCAGGCAAAGCAGGCCGAAGACGCGGTAGATGGTCGCGAAGCCGGTCATGCGGCTGTGGTCGACCAGCAGCGGGAAGGCGAACAGCAGCGCCGCGACGGGAAAGAAGTTTTCCGGCCGCTCGCCCGCATGCAGCCAGTAGATGCCGCTCCACGCGCCGACGCGGGCGGCGACGAAGGCGATCACGCAGCAGATGCCCGCCGCCAGCAAAAGGCGCAGGTCGCAGGCATAGGCCAGCAGGAAGGCCAGCGCCGCCCACGGGATCAGCGCACGGTCCGACGGCGTGATGTTGAAGATCTGGCCGAGCATGGCGAGGTTCAGCACGAAGCAGGCGAAGGCCACCATGGCCGCCAGCTTGGTGAAGTAGCCCGAGGGGTCGCGCGGGCGGATCGCCATGGTCAGGCCCAGGCTGCCCAGCGCCGCGCCGAGCAGGATCGCGACCTGCGCCGCCTCGCCGAAATGGCCCCAGAACTGGTAGAAGAGGAAGAACACGCTGGCCGCCAGCGCCAGCGCGCCGAGGAAGGACGCCACGCGCATGCCCAGCGAAAGCTGCCTGGCCTTGAGGTCGCGGTCGATGTCGAAGCGCCCGGCGTAGCCTTCCAGCAGCGCGGCGTGGTGGCTGCGCACCGCCTCCTGCTGCGCCGGATCGAGGCGCAACACGCCCTCTTCTTCGAGCCGCGCCAGCTCCGCCTGAAAGCTCGCGATCTCGTCGGCGCGCCGCTGGGCCTCGCTGTGAATAGGGGTATCCATCGGCGGCGATTATGCCGCGTTTGTTAGAATTCGCCCCACTCCCCAGCACACGGCAGACCGGCAATGGTAAAGATCTACGGCATCAAAAACTGCGACACCATGAAGAAGGCCTTCGCCTGGTGCGATTCGAATGGCATCAGCTACGAATTCCACGACTACAAGAAGCTCGGGGTGCCGCGCGAGCGCCTGGTGCAGTGGTGCCGCACGCTGGGCTGGAAGACCCTGATCAACACCAAGGGCCCCACCTGGCGCAAGCTGACGCCGGAACAGCAGGCCGTCACCACCCAAAGCCAGGCCGTGGCGCTGATGATGGAACACTCCAGCGTGATCCGCCGCCCGGTGGTCGAGAACGAGACCGGGCAGATCCTGGTCGGCTTCGACCCCACGATGTTCGATTCCTTCGTCCGCTAGCAGCGCGATGGACGCGGTGCACCGCTTCCTGCTGGAAGATCTCGACATCCGTGGCGCGCTGGTGCAACTGGGGCCATCGTGGTCGGCGATGACGGCGCGCCGCAACTATGCCGCGCCGGTGCGCGACCTGCTGGGCGAACTGGCCGCCGTCACCGCGCTGATCGGCAGCAACCTGAAGACGCCGGGGCGCCTCTCCTTCCAGTTGCAGGGCCACGGCCCGGTGTCGATGCTGGTGATGGACTGCAATGAGAAGCTGCAACTGCGCGGCATGGCCAAGAGCGAGCTCGACGCCGGAGCCGACGCGCATGTCGCCAGCGCCGCCGACCTGCTGGGCGACGGCCGCCTGGTGCTGACGCTGCAGCCGAAGACGGCGCAAACGCCCTACCAGAGCGTGGTGCCGCTGACCGGGCAGACGCTGGCGGCCGCCTTCGAGCATTTCCTGGAAAAATCCGAACAGCAGCCGGCACGCTTGTGGCTCACGGCCGGCGCCGACAGCGCCTGCGGCCTCTTCCTGCAGAAGCTGCCCAACGCCGACATCCTCGATCCCGACGGCTGGGACCGCATCGAGCAACTGGCCGCCACGGTGCGCCCCGACGAACTGCTGCTGCCGCCGGAAACCCTGCTGACGCGCCTGTTCAACGCCGAGAACGTGCGCCTGTACCAGCCGCGGCAGGCCGCCTGGCATTGCCCGCGCGACGAGGAAAAGGTGCGCAACATGCTGCTCTCGCTCGGCCGCGAGGAAATCGAATCCATGCTCGCCGATGCCGAAGTGATCGCCATCGAGGACGAGATCTGCGGCCACGAATACCGCTTCGGCGCCGAAATCCTCGACGAGCTGTTTCCGCCCGACGGCCGCATCCTCCATTGAACATCGACATCTCCGAAGAAGCCGGCGTCCGCTACCTGCACTTCGGTTCGAGCTGGATCCAGGGCGCGATGCGCATCGCGCGGCCCTATGCGCTGGAACTGGACTACACGCGCGAAATGATGACGCCGCTGCTGCTGCACGAGCCCGACTGGCCGCGCCGCGTGCTGCAGATCGGGCTGGGCGCCGCCTCGGTGACCAAGTTCCTCTGGCGTTACCGGCCCCACGCGCGCATCACCGTGGTCGAAATCGAACCGCGCGTCACGGCCGCCGCGCGGCAGTTCTTCAAGCTGCCCGACGACGATCGCATCACCATCCACCACGCCGACGGCGCCGATTTCCTGGTCGCGGCGAAACACGACTACGACTTGATCCTGGTCGACGGCTTCGATGCCGACGCCCGCACCGGGCGGCTCGACACCCTGCCCTTCTACCTCGATTGCCGCGCGCGTCTGGCCGAGGACGGCCTGCTGTCGGTGAACCTTCTGTCGCGGCGCAAGGATTTCCGCCAGAGCGTGAAGCGCCTCGAAGGTGCCTTCGACGGCCACGCCATGGCCTTCAGCTCCTGCGACAGCGGCAATGCCATCGCGCTCGCCGCCAACCCGCCGGCGCCCTGCGCCACGCTGGCCGAACTGAAAGGCGCCGCGACGCAACTCAAGCGCGACACCGGCCTCAACCTGCAGCCCACGCTGACGCGGCTGGCGCAATCGCGCCACCTCGCCGGCGGCCTGTTCGCGCTGTAAGCGCGCCATGACACCGGCACAGCGCGACCACCGCCGCGGCACGCTCTACATGCTGCTGGTGATCGCCATCTGGGGCGGCTTCCTGCCGGTGGCCAAGGCCGCGCTGGTGGCGGTCGACCCCTACTGGCTGACGGCGATGCGCTTCGTCACGGCCGCGCTGGTCTTCCTCGTCCTGCTCTGGCGCCGCGAAGGCGCGCACAAGATCAGCACCGAAGGCAAGCTGTGGAAGATCGCCCTCTTCGGCAGTTGCGGCTTCGCCGGCTTCGGCATCAGCCTCTTCGAGGGCCTGCGCCTCACCCGCCCCGAGATCAGCGCCATGATCCTGGCGCTCGGCCCGATCCAGGTCGCGCTGTGGCAATGGTGGAGCACCCACCGCCGCCCCGACAACTTCACACTGGCCGCCATCGCGCTGGCCCTGGTCGGCGAACTGCTGGTGGTGACCTCGGGCGAGTTCGCGCGACTGGTAGGCGGCGACGCGCTCGGCAATGGCCTCGTGTTCCTCGCCTCGCTGTTCTGGACCGCGTACACGCTGGGCGGCCAGCAGTTCCCCGGCTGGTCGCCGGTGCGCTACACCGCGCTGTCCTGCTCGCTGGGCACTGTCGCCATCGCCGCCTTCCTCATCGTCGCCACCCTGCTCGGCCACAGCCAGCCCCCCAGCGCCGCGCAACTCGTCGCCGTCTGGCCCGAACTGGCCTACACCGTGTTCTGCGTCAGCGTCTTCGGCATCCTGTTCTGGAACATGGGCGTGGCCAAGCTCGGCCCGCTCTCGGCGGGCCTGTTCGCCAACTTCACCCCCGTCATCACCTACCTGATCGCCATCGCCCAGGGCCGCCGCCCCGATGCCGTAGAGCTCGCCGGCGCCGTGATCGTGCTGGTCGCACTGATCGCCAACAACCGGCACCAGAGCGCGAAGGCGCGAAGCATCCACGCCTGAGTTGCGGCATCCCCCACCGAGCAACACTCATTGCGAGCGAGTTGACGGTGGTGGCATTTATGCTACCATTCAGGCATGAAAATTGTAGTCGATACCAACGTCTTTCTTGGTGCCTGCCTTGGGACCGGCGCAGCAAGCGCGGTAATTGCCGCCTGCCTTGACGGTCGATGCATGCCTCTCATGGGAAATGCGTTGTTCAACGAGTACGAAGATGTCTTCAGTCGCAAGGAACTGTTTGAGAACTGCAAGCTGAACCGAGCCGAGCGCACTGAATTGATGGACATTTTTTTTGCCTGCTGCCAATGGACCCGGGTCTATTACTCATGGCGCCCGAACCTGCCGGACGAGGGCGATAACCACTTGGTAGAACTTGCCGTGGCCGGTGGAGCGGAGTTCATCGTGACACGGGATCTGCGCCACCTCAAGAACATGGAACTGCTTTTCCCCCAACTGCGAATCGCCGCTCCCGAAACCTTCCTGAAGGAGATATGACATGGCCGCACTTACCGTTCGCTTGCCCGACGACAAGCACCTGCGACTGAAGGCGCTTGCCAGAAGTCGCGGCACACCCCTGAACAGGCTGATCGACGAAATGACGACTCTAATGCTGGCCGAGTTCGATGCGGAGACGCGATATCAACTGCGGGCGAAAAACGGGATGGGAAAGGCCCCTCGCGGCTTGGCATTGTTGAAGAAGGCTGCCCGGTGAGAGAGCCCATCGCCATCGACATGCAGGGCGATGTACAAACCAATCCGATGCTGACCCGCTGATTACGGGCGCCCTGGGGAACCGCCAGGCCGAACTCGCGGCAAAAGCCGCGGAGGGCATTGATGCGCGAGGTGCGGGTGCTCATCCACAGGGAGCGAGTGCGATGCAGACCCTGCAATGCTTGCTGCTCGACCGATTTCACCTTCACCGGAACGATGTCGGAGGCGCGCGCTGCTTCGAGCAGGGCACAGGCATCGGCGGCATCTGTCTTGTTGCGCTTTCACATAGGCGCGGATGTGAGCCGCTGGCAACAGCTTGACCTCGATGCCCAGGCGACCGAGCCAGCGCCCAGTGGTGGGCCGAGCCGCAGGCTTCCGTGACGACCAGCGACACCCCTCGCGATTGGCGAACCAACGCTCGAACTGGGTGCGTGTCAGGCGGTGTGTTTCCCGCCCTTCCAGGACGCATCGGCGACAGCCAGCTGGAAGACACTTTTTGCAAGATCCACGGCAACAGTAGTAGCATGCATTTTGGATTCCTCCTTGGAGTTGTACGGTGCTGATACCCACGACCAATGAGCTTCAGCCGCGCATACAGTGCGCCAACAAAAGGGGGGAGTCCATCCCATCACTCGACCTCGCTCCCTTCGGTCGCTGGACGCTGCGCGATGAAGCCGCGCAGCGCCGGTCAGCTACACGTTGGGCCGCTTAGTCCCATGACACTTTGCGCACTAGCCAAGACAGCCTCAGTGGGGGCGTGGGTCTATCTCGCGTGGGCAACGTTCTTAATTGTCGGCGCGCTTTTCATGCCAAAGGGCCTTGCATTTCAGGTCTCAGCCAACCGTGTCGAACTCAAGGACGCATGGCGCAGAGTTCAGTCTCGCAATTGGCAGTCGCCCATATTTGCTCTGCTCCTGCCGGTAGTCTTTGTGTTCGCTCTTCCCCTCACATTTCCGATGGTGTCCGTCGCTTCGGCAGTCGCGCTACTTTTGTTCGGTTCCATTGCGGCCTGTTGACGCGATGACAACACAGCCCTTCATCTCCTTCGGGTCGGCATATGCCCCGCAGTCCTCTGCCAGTCAGGCATCCAGCGGCCCAACCCGGCAGTCAACAAGGACGCTGCGCGATAAAGCCGCGCAGCGCCTGTTACTTCTACGTTGGGCAACCAAAGCGATGCTTCGCATACTTGTCCTACTTTTGGGGCTGTTGAGCTTAAATGCGACAGCAGGACTGTTTGGATTCGGAGATTTCAGCTGGAAGGAAGAAGTCCTGCTCCATGACGGCAGAAAAATCATCGTCAAGCGCTCGCAAAGCTATGGTGGGCGACGTGAGCCGGGGCAGGATCCTCCGATCAAGGAACACGTCCTGACCTTTCAGTTGCCTGGATCGGGCAAGTCGGTCAAGTGGATAAGCGAGTTCAGCCAGGACGTCGGGCGGGCGAATTTCGATTTGTTTGCACTGCATGTGCTGAATGACACGCCCTACGTCGTGGCCATGCCCAATCTATGCGTTGCCTACAACAAATGGGGGCGCCCCAATCCGCCGTATGTGTTCTTCCGATACGACGGCACGGCCTGGCAGCGCATCGCTTTGGCGGAACTACCCCAAGAGTTCGTGGCCGCAAACGTGATTGTCAATGTCAGGAGGGAGGAAGACATCGAAGGGCGGCTGAGAAGCTGGGGCAGGTAAAGCCGGCTGATTGCGGTTGGATCGACTAACCAGAGGGTTCAGCAAGCCGAACCTTACGGTCAGATTCTGCGCGAAGCCGAAGGAACCGAGGGTCAGCAGTTGCCCAGACTGAGGTTCTTCCAGATACACCAGTCCGAAGGCGCCACTCCCTATCTTTCAGCCGAGTGCCACTGACGTAAGCGACAAGTAGTTCATCACACTAATCCAAACTATCAAAGAGGTGACAATTTGTCTCGCGATCAGCGGCTTCATGAGCTACATCCATGCCCAATCGGGTAAGGGCCGGCTTCTAACCGGCCCTCCCCACACCACCCGGCATGCGGGCCGCCACCGGGCGGTTCATCAACAGGGCGCACACGATTTCCCTCATGCGTAGCCGTGAGCCTTCATCCAAAGATCACGGATATCCGTCGAGCCACACGGGCCATCAGGATGTCGTGATCAACATCAAGCCAAAGGGGTCAGCATGATTTCGATTCCAACGCCCGTACCGCCAGCGCCGACTCTTGCAACCGCGCGGTAGCGCGCCCCGCCGGTTAGACCGCCCAACCTGGCCGAGGAGCGACATGCCCATCTCCCGTCCGTACATCTCCGGCAAGGCGGAGCGGGCCAAAAGGGCAGTATGAACCCGCCCCTCGGCCCCGTACCACCAGCGCCGACTTTTGCGACCGCGCGGTAGCACGTCAGGCCGGTTAGACTCCGCAAGCGCAATCCGGAGGAGCCCCGCATGCCCATCCCCGCCCCGTACGTCCGCGAAGCCGGGACAGGACCGGGCGTCGTCTGCATCCACTCGAATGCCGCGAGTTCGGCGCAATGGCGCGGCCTCATGGACTTGCTATGCGGGACGCATCGGGTGCTTGCCCCCGACTCCTACAGCGCCGGGAAAAGCCCCGATTGGCACTCTGCCCGCGAGATAGCGCTGCGGGATGAAGTCGAGCTCATCGCGCCCGTCCTTGCGCTCCCCGGTTCGCCTGTCGCGCTGGTCGCGCATTCCTACGGCGCGGCCGTTGCCCTGATCGCGGCGTTGGCCAATCCGGGGCGGGTGCGGGCCCTTGCGGTTTATGAACCCACCCTGTTTTCGCTGGTGGATGCGCAGGGCCCTCCACCCAACGGCGCCGATGGCATCCGCAATGCGGTCGCCGCCGCCTGCGCGGCGCTGGACGCTGGGGACCGCGATGCCGCCGCGGGCCATTTCATTGATTTCTGGATGGGCGCCGGCAGTTGGAGCGCGACCCCGCCGCAGCGCAAGCCGGCGATCGCCGAATCGGTGGCGAACGTCCGGCGCTGGGCCCACGCGCTGATGACCGAGCCCACCCCGGCCGAGGCCTTTGCCGCGCTGGATATCCCGATCCTGTACATGCTCGGCGGTGCATCGCCGGAATCGGCGCACGCGGTGGCGCGCGCCCTGCTCCCGGTGCTGCCGAATGTCCGTGTGGTGGAGTTTCCCGGCCTCGGCCACATGGCGCCGATCACCCACCCGGACCTCATCAACGCCGAAATCGCGAAGTTCCTCGGCGAGATCTGAGCGGGTACTCAGTGCCACCTGCCCTTGGCAGGCTCCGAACCAGTGAGGCCAGTGTGATCTGGCTGACGACTACCGTACCACCAGCGCCGACTTCCGTATTGTCAGGCCGCTTCGAGATGGTTCAACGGCATGTGATTGATCGCCAACTGATGAATGTCGGCGCGTTGCGAGGCATGCTGCACGTCGATCCCGACCAGGGCACCCGCCGCATCGTAATCCAGAACCACGCCATCCACGACCTCGTCGGAATCCACCGCTGGCCGCTCGGCCAGGTGAATGTAAAGCGAATCCGTCGCCGCGTCGTAGTTAAGTTTCATGGCTTGAATCTCCTGTCAGGAAATGCGTTGTGCAGTGTGACGCCATCGGGCAAGGTTACGACGCGCAAATAGCGTCCGAGCTCCTCAACCCAGATCCAGTATCGCACGCGCCCATCCTCGGGTTGAACTTCGCGCCTTACCGGACTACGTAGCGCCTCGATACACCACTCCAGACGGATATACGGACGCTTTACGGCCACGTCGTTCCTGAAGTAGTCGGTCATCGGCTGCATCGCCGCATGTTGCCGGCCATCCCGAGCCGCGTCAAGCCAACCGCCGTGCCAC
>JADJUP010000034.1 GCA_016716965.1 Sulfuritalea sp.
TCGGTGCCGAGGAAGGTCGCGGCATGAAGACCGACGCCGAAGGCCGTGCGGTTGACTTCGCCGGCAACGAGAAGTGCGCCGCCGGCGCCGGATCGTTTGCCGAGGCGATGAGCCGTGCCCTGCAGATGTCGCTCAAGGAGTTCGGCGATGCCAGCCTGAAGTCCGACAAGACCATCCCGATGAACGCGCAATGCACGGTGTTCGCCGAGTCCGAAGTGGTTTCGCTGATCCATTCGGCGACGCCCAAGAACGACATCGCCAAGGCGGTGCTCGATGCCGTCGCCAGCCGCGTCTGCGCCATGGTGCGCCGTGTCGGCATCGAAGGCGAAGTGGTGCTGATCGGCGGCATGGTGCACAACGCCGGTTTCGTCCAGTCGCTGAAGACCGCGATGGGCGTCGATCAGATTTCCTGCCTGACATGCCCGAGTACATCAGCGCGCTGGGATGCGCGATGATTGCCGCCGAGCGTCAGCACTGAACCCACGGACAAGGAGCGAAACATGAATGCAGAAGTGACAGCAGCCCCGACCGCCCCCGAGAAGAAGGAATTCTGGCGCTGGCAGGAAAACACCTGGTCGACGAGACCAAGGACTGGAAGACCGCAAAGATCATCACCTGCGGCATCGACGTCGGTTCCGTGTCGTCGCAGGCCGTGCTCGTGGTCGATGGCGAACTCTACGGCTTCAACAGCATGCGTACCGGCAACAACTCGCCGGATTCCGCGACCAACGCGCTGCAGGGCGTGATGGACAAGTGCGGCATGAAACTGGAAGACATCCACTATGTCGTCGGCACCGGTTACGGTCGTCAACGTGCCCTTCGCCCACAAGGCGATCACCGAAATCGCCTGCCATGCCCGCGGCGCCAACTACATGGGCGGCAACGGCGTGCGCACCATCCTCGACATGGGCGGCCAGGATTGCAAGGCCATCCACTGCGATGAAAAAGGCAAGGTCACCAACTTCCTGATGAACGACAAGTGCGCCGCCGGCACCGGCCGCGGCATGGAAGTCATCTCCGACCTGATGCAGATTCCGATCGCCGAACTCGGTCCGCGCTCCTTCGACATCGATGCCGACGTCGATGCCGTCTCGTCCGTTTGCGTGGTGTTCGCCAAGTCCGAGGCGCTGGGCCTGCTCAAGGCCGGCTACACCAAGAACAAGGTGATTGCCGCCTACTGCCAGGCCATGGCGGAGCGCGTTGTATCCCTGCTGGAGCGCATCGGCGTGGAAGAGGGCTTCTTCATCACCGGCGGCATCGCCAAGAACCCCGGCGTGGTCAAGCGCATCGAGAAGCTGCTGGGCATCAAGGCCATCGATACCAAGGTGGATAGCCAGATCGCCGGCGCCCTCGGTGCCGCGCTGTTCGGCTACACGCTGATGTCCAAGAAGGCCGCTGCCTGATAGCCTGTCGCGCTGACCGGCTTTTCGCCGGTCGTCGCGGGCTCTGACCAGAAGGGAAGAAACATGATCGCCAATTACGGTTACAAGGACGGTTCGGGTGAGTACTACATCAGCATCGACACCGACAAGTGCATCGGCTGCGCTGCAGAGCGCGCCTGCCTGACGGCCTGTCCGAAGCAGATGTTCGAAATCATCACCGATGACTACGACGACGAGGTGGCCTGGATCAAGAAGCCCAACTGCCGCACCCTGTCCTATGACTGCGCCGACTGCAAGCCGTCGGGCGGTTATACCAGCCTGCCCTGCATGACCGCCTGTACGCCGGGCGCGATCAAGCATTCGTGGTAGGCGCAGGGTGATACCCATGGCGGAAACACGGCGTGTCATCCCGATCGCCCAGGCCAAGGCGATCAGTCCCGAGGACGCATTGCTCAAGGATGGCTGGGTGCGGCAGACCACCATCGGCGAGCCGCGCCTGTCGGAGATCGTGCAGAACTACAAGGCGATGGGCTTCGAGGTCCATGTCGAGGAGTTCAAGGCTGAAGGGGAAGGCTGCAATACCTGCTTCGACGCGGGTCAGGAAATGGGCTTCAGCTACGGCACGGTCTATGTGCGCAAGCGCGGCGCGGCGACCAACGAAGACGAACTGTTTGCAGATTAGGCACGCCCGCTGGCGCTGCCGACCATATCAAGGAGGAAAGAAATGCCTGATCAGAAAAGAGTAATGCGCGTGCTGCGCCAGGGCGACCTGGATGCCATCGTCGCCATCGATGCCCTCGCCACCGGTGAGGCGCGCCAGGAGTACTACGAGCGCAAGATCGCCGGGATTCTCAATCGCGCGGCGAACATCAACACCTCGATCGTCTGCGAAATCGACGGCAAGGTAGCCGGCTTCATCATGGGCTACGTGTTCTTCGGCGAGTTCGGCATCGCCGACAGCACGGCGACCATCGACACCCTGGGCGTGCATCCGGACTACCGCAATTTCGGCGTTGCCGCCGAGATGCTCGACCAGTTCATGATGAACATGAAGGCGGCCGGCGTGAAGAAGGTCTACACCCTGGTCAACTGGAGCGACTTCGCGCTGGAGAAGTTCTTCTCGCGCAACAAGTTCGTGCCGTCCAAGCGCATCAACCTCGAGTACGAGCTTCCCTGAGCGGCAAAGGCGCGGCGACATCCCATGTGGATCGATACCCACTGTCATACGAAGTATTCGTACGACAACTGGCTCGAACCGCTGGACCTGATACGCCGCGCCAAGGCGCTGGGCCTCGACGGGGCGGTGATCACCGAGCATTACTCCTACGAGGCTTCGGCGCCGGTGGAGCAGGTGGCGCGTGACGAGGGCTTCCTGATCCTGCGCGGGGTAGAGATCGCCACCGACAGGGGGCACCTGCTGGCTTACGGGGTGGAAGACGACGGCTGGAACATCTGGGGGCGTGACAGCTATCTGCCGCTGGAAGAGGTCATCGAACGCATCAACGGTCTCGGCGGCATTTGCGCCCCGGCCCATCCCTTCCGCAACGTGGGGTTGGCCAGCCTGATGGAAGGCTTGCTGGAACTGAAGGACATCGCCGCCGTGGAGTCGCACAACGGCGTCAATGCCGAGAGCGACAACGACCTTGCGATCAGCACGGCCGGTCACCTGGGCCTGCCGACGCTGGGCGGCAGCGATTGTCACAAGACAGTGGCCGTCGGGCGTTGCGCGACGAAGTTTTCGCAGCCGGTGCACGACATGGCAAGTTTCATTGCCGCGGTCAAGGCAGGCGCGTGCCGCGGCGCGTATTTCCCGCCCTGGACGGGCGGTGCAAAAGAATAAGGCGGTAGCGGAATGGCGCGCCCGGACGAATCCGGGCAGGAGTGCACAAGAGCGTCGAGGAGGAAGGCATGGAGGCTGTACAGACGTCCGAAATCAGATGGTACAAAGGTCGGCCGGGTTCCGGCACGGCAGCGACCGACGTCACCCTGGTGAAACTCAGCATCGACGGCAAGGATGTCGAGGCGCCCGCCGGGGTATCGCTACTTTCCGCGGCCAGCGCCGCCGGCATCTACATTCCGGCGCTTTGCGCCCATCCGGATCTGCCGCCCAGCGCCCAGCGCGGCGGTGGTTCCAGTGGCTGCAACCTCTGCGTGGTGGAGATTGCCGGCATGACCGGGATGCGCACTTCCTGCTCGATCGCGGTCGAAGCGGGCATGGTCGTTACCACGACATCACCTGCCATCGACAAGCTGCGCAAGGATGGAATCGCCAAGACCCTCGGCACGCACCCCCACGTCTGCCTGACCTGCCCGCAACGCGACGGCTGCAGCCGCACTACCTGCTCCTTCGGCAACCCTGTCGAGCAGCGCTGCTGCTCGATCTTCAACAGTTGCGAGTTGCGCAAGGTGGCGGACTATGTCGGCATCCCGCCGACCACGCCGAACTACAAGCACATCCAGTTGCCGGTGATCAAGGACGAACCGTTCTACGACCGCGACTACAACCTGTGCATCGATTGCCGTCGCTGCCTTGTCGCCTGCAACGACGTGCGCGGCGTCGGTTGCCTGGAAGTCAAGAACACCGACGGCCGCAGTTGGGTCGGCACCATCGCGGCGACGCTGCTCGACTCGGGCTGCAAATTCTGCAGTGCCTGCGTCACCGTCTGCCCGACCGGCGCCCTGACCGACCGCACGCTCGACCCGGCGCGCAAGGAAGAAACCCAGGTGCCCTGCAAGGCCACCTGTCCGGCCGGCATCGACGTGCCGCGCTACGTGCAACTGGTGGGCCTCGGCATGTACAGCGAGGCCGTCGCGGTGATCCGCGAGAAGCTGCCCTTCCCGGGCATCCTCGGTCGCGCCTGTTTCAGTCCCTGCGAATCGGCTTGCCGGCGCAAGGATCTCGATGATCCGCTGTCGATCCGCAGCCTCAAGCGCATCGCCGCCGACAACGACAGCGGGCTGTGGCGCCAGTATTCGATCCAGTTGCCGGCCACCGGAAAGAAGGTCGCGGTGATCGGTGCCGGTCCCGGTGGATTGACCGCTGCCTACTATCTGGCCAAGAAGGGCCATGGCGTCACCGTATTCGACGCGCTGCCGGCGGCCGGCGGCATGGCGCGCTATGGCATTCCCTCGTATCGCGTGCCGCTGGCCGTGATCGACCAGGAAGTCGCCGAAGTGGAAAAGCTCGGCGTGGATTTCCAGTTCAACACCCGCATCGAGAACGTCGACGAACTCAAGGCCCAGGGCTACGACGCCGTGTTCCTTGCCATCGGCGCGCAGAACGGCGACGCGCTGGGCATTCCCGGCGACAACCTGCCCAACGTGATCGACAGCCCGACCTTCCTGCGCGCCGCGACCATGGGGAAAGTCGGCGCTGACGGCACGGCGATTTCCATCGGCAAGCGCGTCGCGGTGATCGGCGGCGGCAACGTCGCCACCGACAACGCACGTTCCTGTCGCCGCCTCGGCGCCGAGGTGGTGGACATGGTCTATCGCCGCACGCAGGAGGAAATGCCGGCACGCGACGACGAAGTCCAGGGCTGCGTCGAGGAAAAGGTGAACTTCCGCTTCCTGCTGGCACCGAAGAAGATCGAGCTCAACGACAGCGGCACGTCGCGCCTCAAGATCACCTACATCAGGATGGAACTCGGCGAGCCGGATGCGTCCGGCCGGCGCCGCCCGGTGGAGATCGCCGGCAGCGAGTTCAGCGAGGATGTGGACCTGGTGATCGGCGCCATCGGCCAGCGCCCGGAGCAGATCTCGGGCTTCGGCGTGCAACTGGCGAAGAACAACCGGGTGCAGGTGCGCGAAGACAACATGCTGACCAGTCGTCCCGGCGTCTATGCCGGGGGCGATTGCGTGCTCGGCCCCTCGACCCTGATCGAATCCGTAGCCCAGGGCCGCAAGGCCGCCGCGGCGATCGACGCGTATCTGGGCGGCGACGGCAACATCGAGGAAAAGCTGCTGCCCGACTGGGACACCGATCCGCGCATCGGCCGCGAGGACGGCTTCAACCAGAAGAAGCGTTTCCACCCGATCTTCATCGATCCGGACAAGCGCAACAACTGGGACGAGGTCGAGCTTGGCTTCGACGCCGCAACTGCGCAGGCCGAGGCCTTGCGCTGCCTGAAGTGCAACCTCGCGGCGAAAATCGAGGACATGGTGCTGCCACCCGAGGCCTGGCTCGAACTGAACGCGGAAAACGTCGCCACGGTGCAGACCGAGTCCGGCGTGTATCAGTTGCTCGATGCCGACAAGAAAGTGCTGGCGATCAAGGGTGTGGAGAACCTGCGCGAAGGCCTGGAAGCCATGCTCGACAAGGCCGATGTCGCCAAATACTTCGTCTGGGAAGACGCACCTTTCTTCAGCCAGCGCGAAAACCAGCTGGTACAGGCCTACATGCAGCAGTACGGTGGCATGCCTCCGGGTGTCGGTGGCGACGACATGGATGACCTGTTCTGACCATGGGCCGGGTCATCGACTTCTACACCGCGCGGGAAGTTTGCCCCGCGCCTTCGCCGGAGGCACGTTGCCGCTGCAGCATCTGCGGCGCGGACCTGTGGCATATCAACCGGTCCGGCGAAGTCTGCTGCGCCGACTGCGAAACGGTTTGTCCCTATCGCCTGCAAAACAGCCCTGCGGAACACGGCAGGCGACAGGCCGATTGCACGCTGGGCACGGCCATCAACGGATCCACTGAGGAAGACATTCATGCCTGATTTCAAGTTCATTTCCTACGACGACCAAGGCGACATCCTGCGCCTGGCCATCAACCGGCCGCCCTACAACGTGCTCGACATCGCCACCATGGAGGAGATGAACACCGCTCTCGACCTGGCGATGGAAAACACCACGGCCAAAGTGCTGCTGATCACCGGCAACGGCGACAAGACTTTCTCTTCCGGCGTCGATGTGGTCGATCACACGCCGGACAAGGTGGTGAAGATGATCGACGTCTTCCACGGCATCCTGAAGCGCCTGATGATGGTGCCGATTCCCACTGTAGCAGCGGTCAACGGACCGGCACTGGGCGGCGGCTGCGAACTGGCGATCGCCTGCGACATGGTGGTGGCCTCGGAAAACGCCAAGCTGGGCCAGCCCGAAATCAAGCTCGGCGTCTTTCCGCCGATCGCCGCGATCCTGCTGCCGCGCCAGATCCCGATGACCAAAGTCATGGAACTGCTGCTCGGCGGCGGCATCATCGACGCGAAGGAAGGGCATCGCCTCGGCCTGGTGAATGCCGTGTTCCCCAAGGAAAGCTTCGCCGCCGACAGCGCGAAGTTCCTCGAACAATTCACCACGCTGTCGCGCGTGGCGCTGATCCACACCAAGAAGGCCGTCAAGGAAGCCGCGACGCGGCCCTTCTATGAGGCGCTGTTCCACATCGAGCAGCATTATCTGAAGGACCTGATGGCGACCGAAGATGCCAAGGAGGGTTTGAACTCCTTCATCGAGAAGCGCAAGCCGGTCTGGAAAAACAAATAATTCATTGTCCGCAGATGGCACAGATTTTCACAGATTAAAACCCGGTAATTCATTGGGGTAGGGATGAGACGCGACAGGCGAGTTGTTCCATCTGCGTAATCTGCGAAATCTGCGGATCAAATGCTTTCTCAAGGAATAAGGAAATGACGATGGTTCCGAACACAATCAAGACCTGGCAGATGACCGTGCCGGGGACGCTGACCAGGACAGAAATCCCGGTGCCCCAGCTGCAACCGGGCGAAGTCCTCGTAGAAGTCAAAGGCTGCGGCGTTTGCCACACCGACCTGTCCTACTTCTACATGGGCGTGCGCACCGACCATCCGCCTCCGCTGTCGCTGGGGCACGAGATTTCGGGTGTGGTGGTGGCCGCTCATGAGGCAACTGTGGCGAGTTACATCGGCAAGGAAGTCATCATTCCCGCCGTGCTCCCCTGCAACAAGTGCGAACTGTGCAAGACCGGTCGCGGCAATCGTTGCCTGGCGCAGAAGATGCCGGGCAACTCGATGGGCATCTACGGTGGCTACTCCAGCCATATCCCGGTGCCGGCGGTCGACCTGTGCGTCGTCGGCAATCGCGGCAATGTGCCGCTGGAGCATCTCTCGGTGATCGCCGACGCGGTGACCACGCCCTACCAGGCGGCACGGCGCGCGCGACTCGCCGCTGGCGATCGCGTCATCGTCATCGGCGCCGCGGGCGGCGTCGGCAGCTTCATGACCCAGGTGGCCAAGGGCATGGGCGCCGGCACGGTGATCGGCATCGACATCAACGAGGAAAAGCTCGAATTCATGAAGGGCTACGGCGCGGATTTCACCATCAACCCCAAGGGCAAGACGCCCAAGGAAGTGAAGGAAGTGTTCAAGGCCTACTGCAAGGAAAAGGGCATTCCCTCGAACTACGGCTGGAAGATCTTCGAGGTGACCGGCACCAAGCCCGGCCAGGAACTGGCCCTGTCGCTGCTGTCCTTCACCGGCATGCTGATGGTGGTGGGTTACGGCACCGACGAGACCAGCTACATGCTGTCCAAGCTGATGGCCTTCGATGCCGAGTTGATCGGCACCTGGGGCTGCCCGCCGGAGTTCTACCCGCAGGTGCTGGAGATGTGCCTTGACGGACGCATCAATCTGGCCAATTTCGTAGAGACGCGGCCGATGAGCCAGATCGAGCAGGTGTTCGACGAGGCCCATCATGGAAAGCTCAAGCGGCGCGTGATCCTGACCCCCGATTTCTAAAGCAGAATTTACACATTCACGAAGCACCTACCGAATTCAACGAGGAGAAACGACATGGCATTGGAATGGCTACGCAGGGAAAACGATCTGAAGGATCACCAGCTCATCGATAACAGCCACTTCGGTGGCGCTGCGGCCAGTGATGCGCCGACGGTGATTTATGAAGAGCGTCCGGTGCTGGACGACAAGGGCGCCGCCGTGGCCGGCCTGTACTCGGCCTGGATCTGGCTCAACAACCCGACCCAGTACAACTCCTACACCACCGACATGGTCAAGGGCGTCATCGCCGGCATGCAGCGCGCGTCCTCCGACCGCAAGATCGTCGCCGTGGTGTTCACCGCGGTCGGCGACAAGGCATTCTGTACCGGCGGCAACACCGCCGAATACGCGTCCTACTACTCCAAGCGCCCCAACGAGTACGGCGAGTACATGGACCTGTTCAACGCCATGGTCGACGGCATCCTCAACTGCAAGAAGCCGGTGATCTGCCGCGTCAATGGCATGCGCGTCGCCGGCGGCCAGGAAATCGGCATGGCCACCGACATCACGGTGACCTCCGACCTCGCCGTGTTCGGCCAGGCCGGTCCCAAGCACGGCTCGGCCCCGGTCGGCGGCTCGACCGACTTCCTGCCCTGGTTCCTGTCGATGGAAGATGCGATGTACAACTGCATCTCCTGCGAGACCTGGAGCGCCTACAAGATGAAGTCCAAGGGCCTCGTCACCAAGGCCGTGCCGGTGCTGAAGAAGGATGGCCAGTGGGTGCGCAACCCGCTGGTGCGCACCGACACCTATGTCGATGACGGCGAGATCGTCTATGGCGAGCCGATCGCCGCCGACAAGGTCGCCGCCGCCAAGGCGCTGATGGCCGAGTGCAAGACCGATTTCGAACTGCTCGACGCCGAAGTCAATCGCCTGGTGTGGAAGTTCGCCAACCTGTTCCCCAACTGCCTGATCAACTCGATCGACGGCATCCGCGGCAAGAAGAAGTTCTTCTGGGACCAGATGAAGCTGCCGAACCGCCATTGGTTGGCTGCCAACATGAACCACGAGGCCTGGCTGGGATTCAATGCCTTCGACGCCAAGAAGCCGACGGGCAAGGACGTCATCGACTTCATCAAGTTCCGCCAGCTGGTGGCCGAAGGCGCGCTGTTCGACGACAAGTTCGCCGAGCAGGTGATGGCCAAGCCGAAGGGCTGAATGCAGAAAGGCATTTGATCCGCAGATTGCGCAGATTGACGCAGATTGAAATACGATCAGGGCAATAGATTTTTCATCTGCGAAAATCTGCGAAATCTGCGGATTGATCTAGTTTTTTGGCTGAATCAACATTCTCGATCGGGGCCAGTACATGCAGCTAAAAGATAGGGTAGCGATCGTCACCGGCGCCGGGCAGGGTATCGGCGCCTGCGTGGCGGCGGCCTACGCCCGCGAGGGCGCGAAGGTCGCGGTGGTCGACATGAACGGCGAGGCTGCGGAAAAGGTCGCTGCGGAAATAGTCGGCGCTGGCGGTACGGCGCTCGGCGTCGCCTGCGACGTCTCGAACCGCGAGCAGGTCGAGGCCATGGCGGCGAAGGTCAATGCCGCCTGGGGTCGCATCGACATCCTGGTGAACAATGCCGGCATCACGCGCACCGCGATGCTGCACAAGATGACGCCGGAGCAGTGGAACCAGGTGGTCGGCGTGCATCTCACCGGCGCCTTCAACTGCCTGCAGGCGGTGGTCGGCGGCATGATCGAGCGCAAGTACGGGCGGATCATCTACGTTACCTCGGCCGCCGGCGTTTTGGGCACCATCGGCCAGATCAATTACAGCGCGGCCAAGGCCGGTATCCTCGGAATGACCAAGAGCACGGCGAAGGAACTGGCGCGCTACAACATCACCGCCAACGCCATCGCCCCGGGCGCGGCGACGCCGATGACGGAAGTGATCCGCACCGACGAGAAGTTCAAGGACAAGTACCTCGACCGCATTCCGCTGGGTCGCTGGGCCGAACCGGAGGAGATCGCGCCGGTGTTCCTGTTCTTCGCCTCGGACGCTTCGGCCTACGTAACGGGCCAAATTCTCGCCGCCGACGGCGGCATGACGATTCACTGAATACTGAGAAAAGGAAACGCTATGGCCGGCAAGGCAAGTTTCAACTGGGAAGATCCGCTGCTGCTCGACCAGCAGCTCACCGAAGAAGAGCGCATGGTGCGCGACACGGCGGCCTCCTACGCCCAGGGCAAGCTGGCGCCGCGCGTGCTGGAAGCCTTCCGCAACGAGAAGACCGATCCGGCCATCTTCCGCGAAATGGGCGAGATGGGCCTGCTCGGCACCACGATTCCCGAGGAATACGGCGGCGCCGGCATGAACTACGTCTGCTACGGGCTGGCCGCGCGCGAGATCGAGCGCGTCGATTCGGGCTACCGCTCGATGATGAGCGTGCAGTCCTCGCTGGTCATGGTGCCGATCTACGAATTCGGCAACGAGGCCACCAGGCGCAAGTACCTGCCGAAACTGGCCACCGGCGAACTGATCGGCTGCTTCGGCCTGACCGAGCCCAACCACGGTTCCGACCCCGGCAGCATGGTCACCCGCGCCCGCGCGGTCGATGGCGGCTACAGCATTTCCGGCTCGAAGATGTGGATCACCAACAGCCCGATCGCCGACGTCTTCGTGGTCTGGGCCAAGGACGACGGCGGCCAGATCCGCGGCTTCGTGCTGGAGAAGGGCTGGAAGGGCCTTTCTGCTCCCGCCATCCACGGCAAGGTCGGCCTGCGCGCCTCGATCACCGGCGAGATCGTCATGGACGAGGTGTTCTGCCCCGAAGAGAACGCCTTCCCCGACGTGCGCGGCCTCAAGGGCCCGTTCACCTGCCTCAACTCCGCCCGCTACGGCATCGCCTGGGGCGCGCTGGGCGCCGCCGAGTTCTGCTGGCATACGGCCCGCCAATACACGATGGACCGCAAGCAGTTCGGCCGGCCGCTGGCCGCCAACCAGCTGGTGCAGCTCAAGCTGGCCAACATGCAGACCGAGATCACCATGGCGCTGCAAGGCTGCCTGCGCCTCGGCCGCATGAAGGACGAAGGCACGGCTGCGGTCGAGATCACGTCGATCATGAAGCGCAACTCCTGCGGCAAGTCGCTCGACATCGCCCGCGTCGCGCGCGACATGCTCGGCGGCAACGGCATTTCCGACGAGTTCGGCGTGATCCGCCATGTCGTTAACCTGGAAGTGGTGAATACTTACGAGGGAACGCACGACGTCCATGCGCTGATCCTCGGCCGGGCGCAGACGGGAATGCAGGCATTCAGCTGAGTGTCCCGCCGAGGATGTGCAGGATCCGGCAACACGTACTACGATAAGCCAGCCGCCACGGAGCGGAGGAGGAGAGAGTCATGGCAGAACTGAGCAGCGCCGATCACCGGTCGTCACCGCCGCGGGTCAGCATTCCGCGGCAGTACAACGCCGCCTGGGACCTGATCCAGCGTAACCTGCAGGCGGGCAGGGCGGCCAAGCCGGCTTTCATCGACGATCAGGGCAGCTACAGCTACGGTGACGTCGCCGAGCGGGTCAATCGCTTCGGTAACGTGCTGGCCGGGCTCGGCATGCAGCAGGAGGAGCGGGTCATGCTCTGCCTGCTCGACACCATCGATTTTCCGACGGCCTTCCTCGGCAGCATCCAGGCCGGCATCGTGCCGATCGCCGCCAACACCCTGCTGACCAGCGCCGATTACGATTTCATGCTCGGCGATTCGCGTGCCCGCACGCTGGTGGTTTCCGAAGCCCTGTGGCCTGCCTTCGAGGGTATCGTCGGCAAGCACAAGACGCTGAAGAACGTCATCGTCTCGGGCAAGGACGCCAAAGGGCGGTTGCTGCTCGCTGACCTGATGCAGAAAGCCGGCACCAGTTTCGAGCCGGCGGCGACCACCTGCGACGACTTCTGCTTCTGGCTGTATTCCTCGGGTTCGACCGGGGCACCGAAGGGTACCGTGCATCTGCATTCGCACCTGATCCAGACCGCCGAGCTGTATGGCCGCGCGGTGCTCGGCATTCGGGAGAGCGACCTGGTGTTTTCCGCCGCCAAGCTCTTCTTTGCCTATGGCCTTGGCAACGGACTGACTTTCCCGATGTCTGTCGGCGCCACGGCGGTACTGATGGGCGAGCGGCCGACGCCGGCCTCCGTATTCCAGCGCTTGCGCCAGCACCAGCCGACGATCTTCTACGGCGTGCCGACGCTCTACGGGGCGCTGCTGGCCAGCCCGGACATGCTCAAGCGCGGCGAGGTACCGTCGCTGCGGGTCTGCACCTCGGCCGGCGAGGCGCTGCCGGCGGACATCGGCAAGCGCTGGACGGAGTTGCTGGGCGTCGAAATCCTCGACGGCATCGGTTCCACCGAAATGCTCCACATCTTCCTGTCCAACCGTGCCGGCGAAGTGCGCTACGGCACCACCGGCAAGCCGGTGCCCGGTTACGAAGTACGCCTGATCGGCGAGGACGGCAACGAGGTCGCCAAGGGCGAGATCGGCGAACTGCAGATCAAGGGTCCGAGCGCTGCCGCGCTTTACTGGAACAACCGCGAGAAGTCGCGCCACACCTTCATGGGCGACTGGACCCGCAGCGGCGACAAGTACATCGAGATCGACGGCGGCTATTTCCAGTACTGCGGTCGCTCCGACGACATGCTCAAGGTCTCCGGCATCTACGTTTCGCCGTTCGAGGTGGAGGGCGCGCTGATGACCCATCCGGACATCCTCGAAGCCGCCGTGGTGGCCCACGCGGATACCGACGAACTGATCAAGCCCAAGGCCTACGTGGTGCTCAAGGCCGGGGTGCAGGCGTCCGATGCGCTGAAGGAGGCGCTCAAGGTGCACGTCAAGGAACAACTGGCGCCCTACAAGTACCCGCGCTGGATCGAGTTCGTCGCCGAGCTGCCGAAGACGGCCACAGGAAAGATACAGCGCTTCAAGCTGCGGTAACACGGATCTGTCCGCAGATTTCACAGATTACGCAGATGAAGCAGCGGATCCGGCACTTCTCGCAGCGTAACCGCCAGGTTCGGTCGCGCAAGCTGCACGCTCATGAATTCACCGATTTCAATCTGCGTCAATCTGCGTAATCTGCGGATGGATTGCGGCTTTTCGAATCGGTCGGCATCCGGGCTCCTGCCATGCGCGTCCTGATCATCGAGGACGACCTCGACATCGCCGGCAACCTTTACGAGTTCCTCGAAGGGCGCGGCAATGTTGTCGACCTGGCGCGCGATGGCATCACCGGCATGCATCTCGCCGTGGCCGGGGATTTTGATGCCATCGTGCTCGACCTCGGGCTGCCCGGCGTCGATGGGCTTTGCCTGTGCCGCAAGCTGCGGGGTGAGGCGAAGCAGGACGTGCCGATCCTGATCCTCACCGCGCGCGACCTGCTCGACGACAAGCTGGCGGCCTTCGAATGCGGTGCCGACGACTACCTGGTCAAGCCCTTCGCCTTGCGCGAGGTCGAGGCGCGACTCAACGCGCTGGTGGCCCGCCGCCGTGGTCGCGTGGTGAACAGGAGGCTGCGCTATGAAGCCATCGAGTACGACGCCGACAAGCTGGCGGTGACGGTGGACGGGCGCTCGGTTCACCTGTCGCGCAAGTGCCTGCAATTGCTGGAGATGCTGATCGCCGCCCCGCATCGCGTGTTCACCCGCGCCGAACTGGAACGCGAACTGTGGGGAGACGAGCATCCGCAAAGCGATTCCCTGCGCAGCCACATGCACATGCTGCGCCGCGCGCTGACCGACACGCGCGGCCACGCGCCGATCGAAACCGTGCACGGCGTTGGTTATCGCTTCGCCGTGAACGACTAGCGCCGGGCGACCCCTTTCGCGCATGTCCCGCGACCCCCGCCACAGCCTGCGCCTCAAGCTGGCGCTGAGCTTCGCCCTGGCGGGCCTGGTGCTGGTCCTGGTCCATGCCATTGCCATCCATCAGCTCAACCGCCAGCAGGAAGCGCAACTGATCGACCAGATCGTTTCCGACGAGATGGAAGGCCTGCTCGAACAATACGAGCGCCAGGGCCGCCTCGACGGGCCGCCCTACCGCGCCCTGCAGCGTTACCAGGTGCGGCCCGACACCGAGGCGCTGTCCCTGCGCAAGTGGTTTCGCGCCAGCTGGCTGGTGCAGGGCTTCGTCGCCCGCGATGACGCCGAGCGCGCCGAACTGCCTGCCGAGCTGCGCATGCTGGAGCCCGGCTTCCACGATGTCGGGCGGGGCGACGACCGCTATCGCGTCGAGGTCCGCGAGATCGGCAGCATCGCCTTCATCGTCGCCTATTCGGTATCGCTGCACGAGGAGCGCGGCCGGCACTTCATGCGGGCCCTGGTGCTCAGCGCGGTGATCACCATCCTCGTCACCGTGCTGGTCGGACTCTGGTTGTCCGCGCGCCTGACACGACAGATCGTCGACCTCGCGCATCGCGTGCGCCAGCTCGACGGCAAGCATGCCGGGGAGCCGCTGGAACGCCATTATCCCGAGCGCGAGGTCGCCGAACTCGCGGCGGCCTTCGATGGCTACCACGAGCGCACGGTGCGCCTGCTGGAGCGAGAGCGCGCCTTCACCGCCGACGTCAGCCACGAGCTGCGCACACCGCTGACCGCGATCCAGACCACCTGCGAGCTGATGCTAGACGACGCCGACCTGTCGCCGAAGGCCCGCAGCCGTGTCGACAAGATATCCGGCGCCACGACGAGGCTTGCGGAACTGGTGAATGCCTTTCTGTTGATGGCGCGCGAAGAGGCCGATGGCATCAGCGGCGAGGTCGACCTGCGCGAATGCATCGCGGAGGCGGCCGAGAGCGTGCGGGAACGTGCAGAGGCCAAGGGCCTGGTGCTGCTGGTGGAGGCGGGCGAGGCGGTACGGTTGCGGGCGCCGCGACGGGCACTGCAGGTCGTGCTGTCGAACCTGTTGGCGAATGCGGTGAGTTATACCGAGCGCGGCTCGGTGACCCTGAACAACCGGGGAGGCACCGTGGAGATCAGCGACACCGGTCCCGGCGTGGCGCGAGATCGCATCCCCGAGCTGTTCCGCCGCTTCCATCGAGGCGATGCGCGGGGTGGCGATGGTTACGGGCTGGGGCTGGCGATCGTCAAACGCATCTGCGAGCAGGCCGGCTGGACGATTTCCGTCGAACCTCGGGAAGAGGGCGGCACACGCATCAATCTGGTCCTGATTTGACAAAGATTTGACGAACCCATGACAGGAATTTGATGTTTGCTTCCTATACTGGAACGGCATTCGGACTGGAAACCGGAAGCCCGTTCAGTCCCGCCACGGACTGACACTGGCGCGAATGGATGCTGTTATAGTCAGGCGCGTTTCGAAATGGCCGAATGACAGGCCGCACATATAACCATGGAGGAGAAACTATGAGCCAGAACGACAAGGATATCTTTGCCCGCCGCGAGTTCCTGAAGGGATCGGCGGCGATCGCCGGCGCCACCGCAGTCGGTACGCTACTGCCATCCGCAATGGCGATGGCGCAGCAGGGCAAGCTCAAGGTGGGCCTGATGCTGCCCTACACCGGCACCTTTGCCCAGCTTGGTGTCGCCATCACCAACGGCTTCAAGCTGGCGGTGGATGAGCGCGGCGGCAAGCTTGCCGGACGCGAGATCGAATTCATCACCGTGGATGACGAATCCAATCCGGCCAAGGCGCCGGAAAACGTCAACAAGCTGGTGCAGCGCGACAAGGTCGATGTGGTCATCGGCACCGTGCATTCCGGCGTGGTGATGGGCATGGCCAAGGTGCTCAAGGAATCCGGCACGCTGTGGATCAACCCCAACGGCGGCGCCGGTGCGATGACCGGTGCGCTGTGTGCCCCCAATTTCTTCCGCACTTCGTTTTCCAACTGGCAGACCACGCACGCCCTGGGCAAGGTGCTCAAGGCCAAGGGCCACAAGACTGCCGTCTTCATCACCTGGAAGTACGCCGCCGGCGAGGAGATGATGGAAGGCTTCAAGGAAGGCTTCGAGAAGGAAGGCGGCAAGCTGGTCAAGGAGCTGTACACGCCCTTCCCGCAGGTCGAGTTCCAGGCCCTGCTGACCGAGATCGCCAGCATCAAGCCGGACGCCGTGGTGGCCTTCTTCGCCGGTGGCGGCGCCGCCAAGTTCCTCAAGGACTACCAGGCCGCCGGACTCAAGGGCAAGATTCCGCTTTACGGCTCGGGCTTCCTCACCGACGGCGTGCTCGAAGCCGTGGGCGATGCCGCCGAAGGTGTCGAGACCACTCTGCACTACGCTGATGGCCTCGATACCAAGAAGGACAAGGCCTTCCGCCTGGCTTACGCCAAGACCTTCAAGCTGCAGCCTGACGTCTACGCGGTGCAGGGTTACGATGCCGGCCAGTTGCTGGCAGCCGGGCTCGAAGCCGTCAAGGGCAACGTTGCTGACAAGGCCGGCGTGATCAAGGGCATGGAGGCCGCCAAGATCGACAGCCCGCGCGGCGTTTGGACGCTCTCCAAGGCACACAACCCGGTGCAGGACATGTACCTGCGCAAGGTGGTCGGCAAGGAGAACAAGACCCAGGGCGTGGCCTGGAAGGCCTTGGCCGATCCGGCACGGGGCTGCAAGGCCTGACCTCGATTCGGGAACCAGGGCGGTAGGCGACTACCGCCCTTTTCTTGTCGGCGATTTGCCCGCGGAGGGCAAACCGCGGCGTCGTCCGAAATTCCCTTGCCGTGGCGCCAGCGCCGACTCCTGAACCCCGCATTCCATGGATCTAGCCTTCGTCCTCATCCAGTTGCTCAACGGCCTGCAATACGGCCTGTTGCTGTTCCTGGTCTCCAGCGGCCTGACGCTGGTGTTCGGCATCATGGGCATCATCAACCTGGCGCACGGCAGCTTCTACATGGTCGGGGCCTACCTCGCCTGGTCGCTGGCGAGCATGACCGGCAACCTTGCCACCGCGATCCTGCTCGCGATTCCGCTGACCGTCGTCCTCGGCATGGGACTGGAACGCCTGCTGTTCCGCCATCTTTACTCGCGCGACCACCTCTATCAGGTGTTGCTGACCTACGGCCTGATCCTGGTCTTCGAGGAACTGCGCAGCCTGATCTGGGGTGACGACGTGCACGGCGTCGCGGTGCCCGCGCTGCTCAATGCCTCGATCCCGCTGACGGAAAACCTCTCCTACCCGGTGTATCGGCTGGCGATTTCCGGCGTCTGCCTGCTGCTGGCGCTGGCCCTGTACTTCCTGATCCAGAAGACGCGGCTGGGCATGATGATCCGCGCCGGCGCCAGCAACCGTGACATGGTGCAGTCGCTGGGCATCGACATCAAGCTGATCTACACCCTGGTGTTCGCGCTGGGCGTGGCGCTCGCGGCCTTCGCCGGCATGATCAACGCGCCGCTGTCCTCGGTGACGCCGAACATGGGCAGCCATGTGCTGATCATCTGCTTCGTGGTCGTCGTCATCGGCGGCATCGGCTCGGTCAAGGGCGCCATGGCGGCGTCGTTGATGATCGGCCTGGCGGAAACCTTCGGCCAGGTGCTGGTTCCCGAGGTCGCCGGCATGATCGTCTATGTGCTGATGGCCATTGTGCTGGTATGGCGGCCGGAAGGCCTGTTCGGGCGCAAATGATGCAGGGAGGCGCAATCAACCGCTGGCTGCCATGGGTCGTGATCGGCCTGCTGGCACTGTTTCCCATGGTTGAAAGCAACTTCTACATGCAGTTGTTGACCAAGGTGTTGATCATGGCGATCTTCGCCATGAGCCTCGACCTGCTGGTCGGCTATACGGGTCTCGTCAGCTTCGGCCACGCCGCCTACTTCGGATTGGCGGGTTACGCACTGGCGCTGATGGGGCCGAAGTACGAGGCGGCCAGCCTGTGGTGGACCTTGCCCGGCGCGATGGGCATCTGCGTGGCCTTCGCCCTGGTCACCGGCCTGCTGGTGCTGCGCACGCGTGGCATCTACTTCATCATGGTCACGCTGGCCTTCGCCCAGATGCTGTACTTCGTCTTCCACGACACCAAGCTCGGCGGCGGCTCCGACGGCATCTACATCTACGCCAAACCGACCATGAACTTCGGCGAGACGGTGCTGGTGAACCTGGAGAAACTCGACCAGTTCTACTGGCTGGTACTGTTCTTCACGGCCGGGACATACTTTTTGCTGCGCCGGATCCTTGGCTCCAGTTTCGGCCGCGCGCTGATGGGCATCAAGGTCAACGAGCACCGCATGCGGGCGCTGGGCTTTCCGGTGTTCCGCTACCAGCTCGCCAGCTTTGGCCTCGCCGGAGGGCTGGCCGGACTCGCCGGCTACCTGGCCGCCGTGCAATTCGGCTTCGTCAATCCCGAGATCCTTTCCTGGCACCAGTCGGGCGCCGTGCTGATGATGGTCATCCTCGGCGGCATGGGCACGCTGCACGGCGCGGTGATCGGCGCCTTCGCCTTCGTCCTGCTGCAGGAAGTGCTGTCCAACCAGGCCTGGTTCGGCATCGCCGCCAAGCACTGGCAACTGGCCATGGGCATCCTGATCATGCTGGTGGCCTTGTACCTGCCGCAGGGCCTGGCCGGGCTGATGACGAAGTTCGGCAGGAAGCCCGCAACCGAGGAGGCTGTCGATGACTGAAGCCATCCTCCGCACCGAAGGCCTGACCAAGCGCTTTGGCGGCCTGGTGGCGGTCAGCGACGTCTCGCTCGACCTCCATGTCGGCGAAGTCCATGTCGTGATCGGCCCCAACGGCGCCGGGAAGTCCACCCTGACCAACCTGCTGTCGGGCGACCTGCCGGCGACCTCGGGCCGCGTCATGCTCGACGGGCGCGACATCGCCGGGCTGAGTTCCGACCAGATCTCGCGCATGGGCGTCGGCCGCAGCTACCAGAAGACCAACATCTTCCTGCCCTTCACCGTGTTCGAAAACGCCCGCCTCGCGGCACAGTCGCGCACGCCCAATGCCCTGCGCGTGTTCAGCCGCGCCGAGCAATATGAGGCGATCAATGCGCTGGCCGGTGTGGCGCTCGAGTCCGCCGGCCTCGCACATCGTGCCCAGCGCGTCGCCGCCACGCTGTCGCACGGCGAGCAGCGCCAGCTCGAAATCGCCATGTGCCTCGCCACCCAGCCGCGCGTGCTGTTGCTCGACGAGCCGCTGGCCGGCATGGGCCCGCACGAATCGCAGCGCATGGTGGAACTGATCGGCAAGCTGCGCGCCGAGCACGCCATCATGCTCATCGAGCACGACATGGATGCCGTGTTCGCCCTGGCCAACCGCCTCACCGTGATGGTGAATGGCGAAGTGCTCGAAACCGGCTCGCCGGAGCAGGTGCGCTCCAGCCCGGCGGTGCAGGCGGCTTATCTTGGTGGCGAGGAGTTGCTGCATGAGTGAACACATCCTCGACGCCAACGGCCTGCACAGCTTTTACGGCGTCAGCCACATCCTGCACGGCGTCGACTTCACCGTGAAGAAGGGCGAGACCATCGGTCTCATGGGCCGCAACGGCATGGGCAAGACCACGCTGATCAAGTCCATGCTCGGCCTGGTGCGGCCGCGCCAGGGCGCCGTACGGGTGCGCGGCGTCGACATGACGCACGCCGCGCCGCATGCCATCGCCCGCAAGGGCATCGCCTATGTGCCCGAAGGCCGCGGCATCTTCCCCAACCTCTCCGTGCGCGAGAACCTGATCATGGCCGCCCGCACCGGCGTCGATGGCCGGCGCGATTGGGATTTCGACCGCGTGATCCAAACCTTCCCGCGCATCGGCGAACGCCTCAACAACGGCGGCGCACAGCTTTCCGGCGGCGAACAGCAGATGCTGACCATCGGCCGCGCCCTGATGACCAATCCGGACCTGCTGATCCTCGACGAGGCCACCGAAGGCCTCGCGCCGCTGATCGCCAAGGAGATATGGAGCATCATCAAGACCATCCGTGCCTCGGGCATCGCCACCGTGATCGTGGACAAGAACTACGCCGCCGTCATGGCACTGTCCAATCGCAGTGTGGTGCTGGTGAAGGGCAGGGTAGTGTTCGCCGGCGACTCTGCGGAGCTTTCCGGCAACCAGGAACTTATGCACCGCTTCCTCGGCGTCTGACCCATGCATTCCGGTTTCGTCTCCGCCGGCGGCCACAGCCTCGAATACCAGCTGATCCCGGCGCACCAGATCAACCGTCCGACGCTGGTGCTGTTGCACGAAGGCCTCGGCTCCGTGGCCATGTGGCGGGATTTTCCCACGCGGCTGGCAAGCGCCACGGGCTGTCGCACCCTGGTCTATTCGCGCTACGGCTACGGCCAGTCCGACCTGCTCGAAGCCCCCTTCGGCACCGACTACATGCACCGCGAAGGGCGTGACGCCCTGCCCGAACTCCTTGCCGCGCTGGAGATCGACAACCCCGTGCTGGTCGGCCATTCCGACGGCGCCTCGATCGCCTTGCTGCATGCCGGCGCCGGACACCGGGTCGCGGGCGTGGTGGTGATGGCGCCGCATTGCTTCGTCGAGGACATCTCGATCAGCAGCATCGCGGCGGCCAAGGTGGCATTCGAAACCACCGACCTGCCGGCCAAGCTTGGCAAGTACCACCGCGATGTTCATCGCACCTTTTGGGGCTGGAATGACATCTGGCTGCATCCCGATTTCCGCGGCTGGAACATCGAGGACTGCCTGCCGAGTATCACCTGCCCGATCCTGGCGATCCAGGGTGAGGACGACGAATACGGCACCATGGCGCAGATCGAAGCGATCGCCGCGGGCGCGCGAAACTCAGGCGGGGGTTGAACTGTTGAAGCTTGCCGACTGCCGGCACTCCGCGCACAAGGACCAGCCGGTGGCGGTGATCGAGGCGATCAACCGCTTCGCCGAGAACCTCGATTTGGCCGCACCGCCGGCGACCGAAGGAAGTCCCTGTGGGGCGCCGACGTTCTGACGCGTTTTACGGAAGTTGCCTTTTGCAGATCGGCCGGCGCGGCTTGCTGTGGACTTGCTTTTGGGCTTACGCCGCCAGCGCCAGCGGCGTGACCTCTGCCTCGATCCGCTGGTGCATGTCCCGATAGGTGACTTCGAGATCGTACTGCGCTTGCAGGTTGATCCAGAATGCCGCATCGGTCGAGAACAGGCGGGCCAGGCGCAAGGCCGTATCTCCCGTAATCGACCTGTTACCGGCGCAAATCTCGTCGATGCGGCGCTGCTGCACACCGGCCAGTTTCGCTACCTTGTAGCGGGTAATTCCCAGCGGCTCGATGAAATCCTTCATCAGCACTTCGCCGGGATGCACGGGGGCAAGTCGCCGGCCGGTGCCGACATCCCGGAAATCCATGTCCTTCAATTGTTCGCGTGCGATTGTCATGGCCCGATACCTGTCAGTGATAGGCAACAATTTCAACATCTGTCGCATCGCCACCCTCCCAGCGAAAGCAGATGCGCCACTGGTCATTGATGCAGATGCTCCATTGTCCGACCCGATCTCCTTTCAACGGTTCCAGCCGGTTCCCCGGCGGAACTCGCAGACTCTCGATACTGCCCGCTGCGTCGATCTGCTTCAGCTTGCGCCGCGCCGCTTGCTGAATTTCCTTCGGCAAACGCTTGACCTGAAAGCCCTCGAAGATCGCAGCGGTGTGTTTGTCGGCGAATGTCTTGATCACAATCCGATAGTATTGCGACGCGATAGCATTGTCAATCGGTAGTATTGGGTGTGTCGGGAATGCGGCCCAATCGGTTGTTGCCCGATTACGCTGGCCGCTGGCTTGGGCGCGTCACCGACCGAAGAGGGCGGCTTGATCGTGGCGACGCGAGCTTGCGCTCACGACACGGTTGACGACTCTGCGCGTCACGAACTTGGGCCAATGACACAAACGTGCCCAAAGCGGACATGGTGGCTGCTCCATTGCGGAGGTTCAAATGCGCTTGGTCATGGCATAGGAATCACCTTGCCCAACCGGATTCCCATTGACATAGCCGTATGTGTTCGTGCCAGTTGTCGAAGCCACATCCATCAAGCCTGAGCGACACCCTTTGCGGTACAGACCGTCGCACATTCGGTAGCTTAGCGAATGGCCTATGAGCGTCGTAGCCCTATCGTCTTGCCTGCACCGTCGTAAGCATATGACAAGGTATCGTAGGCGTAGGTTTTATGTGCTCAGGCATCATGGTCATTGACATCGCTCGCGAACGACCTCGTAGATCGCCGCTGTAGGAATCCGCATCGTGCCACTATCCACATGGAATGACGAGTCTGGTCCTGGCTGATCTGCGACTTCATCTCCAATCCTCGACATGCAATCCACTGACTCGCTTGAACTCGCCGACATTCGACGTCACAACCACCAAACCACGTGCCAGCCCTGTTCCAGCAATCAAGACATCGTAAGCGCCGATGGGTTGTCCCTGGGTCTTGAGCGCCGCGCGAATTGCCGCGGCGGCCTGAGCGTCGGCTTCATCAAATGGTATCGTTGCGATACTCGAAAAGAAGACATCCAGTAGTGGTGTCAGCGTCTTTGCGCGCGCCGCGTTGAGTGCCAGTCCGTAATCAACCTCCATGCGCGTAAGCGCGGATACGGCTATTAGATTTGGCAATGTGGCCTTTACCCGTGCCAAAACGTTAGGTTGGCCTTTGACGAAATCAGAGACCGTGCACGTATCGAGCAGATACTTCATGCCAGCGGATCTTCGACAGGCGGCCGCAGGCGGTCTCTGCTTGCTTCAAACAGCGGCATGTCGGCCATCCCCTTGAATGCAAGCACCTCTTCAGGCCATTGAGGCTTGCCGCGCCTCTTCAACCACTCGCTCACAGCCTGGCGAACCAGTGCATTCCGGCTTTCGCCAGCCTTCTTCGCAACTTTGTTGAGCTGCTGACCTGTTTCGTCATCAAGATAGATGTTGAAGTTCATGATTGCACCTCTGCGCGTATAACTGCTTATGATGTTATATCAAAGAGACGGGGATGGGAAGCCACGCGAGAATGATTGTGGAATCATGCAAATTGGCTGATCATTTCGAAGGACCGCGGTTGGCCGAACTGACCCATTCAATCTGGTCCGGCATCGCAATCCCATTGCAAAACCGCCGTACTGCCAGCGACCGAAGGAAGTCCCTGTGGGGCGCCGACTTTCTAGGCCGAGAACAATTCCACAAACTGCTGCCGTAGCCAGCGGTTGCCCTGGTCGTCGTGGAAGCGTTCCTGCCAGCATTGGCGGACGTCGAAGGCCGGAATCGAAATTGGCAGCGGCAGCAGTTTGACATCGTTGTGTTGCGACAACTGGCTGCCGACGCTGTGCGGCACGATGGCTACCATGTCGGTGGTGGCGACGATGCTGGCCAGCACCAGGAAGTTCTGCATGCGCAGCGTGATGCGCTGATCGAGGCCATGCTCGATCAGCTTTCGTTCGATCACGCCATGGCCCCATCCGCCCGGCGTGACGATGGCGTGCGAGGCGGCGGCGAACTGCTTTGCGGTGATGCGCTCGCCGATCGACGGATGGTCGCGGCGCACCACGCAGACGTAGCGGTCGCGGAACAGGCGCTGGACGTAGAAGCCGGCGCCGAGGTCGGGCAGGTTGCCGATGGCGAGATCGACCTCGCCGTTGCGCAAGGATTCCTCGGCCGACTCCGGGGGCATCGGCAGGGTGCGCAGGCGCACGCCGGGCGCGACGCGGTTCAGGCGCTCCAGCAGGCGCGGCAGGAAGTAGGCCTCGCCGAGGTCGGTGAGGTAGATCGAAAAGGCGCGCTGCGCGGTCGCCGGGTCGAACTCCTGGCTGGCGCCGAGCGAGACGCGGATGGCGGCCAGTGCCTGGCGGATCGGATCGGCGATGCCCTGCGCGTAGGGGGTCGGCACCATGGCGTTGCCCAGTCGCACGAAGAGGCGGTCGCCGGTGGCCTTGCGCATGCGGGCCAGCGCATTGCTCACCGCCGGTTGTGACAGGTCCAGCCGGTCGGCGGCGCGGCTGATCGAGCCTTCGGCAAGCACCGCTTCGAAGACCACCAGCAGGTTCAGGTCGAATTCGGAGATATTCATGGTGTGAATGATATGTATTGACGCTATTCGCTACAAGTAGATTCGGTTTTGCTCTAGAGTGCAAGTCGTGGCCACTTCCGGACCACGACAGACCGGATCAACCGGCGACAACAGGAGGAGAAGCATGCTCGAAGGCTGCGTGCCCTGGCCCGCCGACGTGGCGGCGCGTTACCGCCAGCGTGGCTGGTGGGAAGGCATCACGATTCCGCAACTCCTGGAGCGCACTGCCGCGCGCCTTCCGGGCAAGACAGCACTGGTCTGTGGCGATCAGCGCCTGGGCTATGCCGACCTCGTATTGGGTTCGCGGCGGCTGGCCTGCGGCTTCCTGGACGCCGGCATCAAGGCGCAGGATCGCGTGGTGCTGCAACTGTCCAACGGCCCCGAGTTCGTTTTCGCCTATTTCGCCCTGACGCGCATCGGTGCGATCCCGGTAATGGCGCTGCGCGCCCATCGCCACAGCGAAGTCCGCCACTTCCTCACGGCCTCGGGCGCCACGGCCTACGTGATCCCCGATCGCATCGGCAACTTCGATTACCGCGAGATGGCCCGCGAAGTCGGGCCAGACGCGCCGGCCCTGCGCCATGTTTTCGTAGCCGGCGAACCCGGCCCGGGGCAGATCGACCTGCGTGCCTTGCTTGCCGCGCCCTTGTCGGAAGATGCGATCGCGGCGCGGCTGGCCGGCCACGATCCCGATCCGGCGGAAGTCACCACCATGCTGCTTTCGGGCGGCACCACCTCGCTGTCGAAGCTGATTCCGCGCACCCACGAGGATTACGTGCTCAACGCGCGACTTTGCGGCCGCGCCGGCGGCTTCGACGAGGCCACCGTGTTCATGGCCATCCTGCCGCTGGGGCACAACTACAACCTGGCCTCGCCCGGCATGCTGGGTTGCTTCTACTACGGCGGCACGGTGGTGCTGGCGCCCTCGGGCGATGCGGCGGATGTGTTCGCGCTGGTGCAGCGCGAGAAGGTCAGCGTGATCGCCGCCGTGGTGCCCCTGATCTCGAACTGGCTGAATTCCCCGGTACCGGGCGACTACGATTTGTCGTCGCTGACGGTGATCCAGAACGGCGGCGCGCGCCTGGCGCCGGAGCTGCGCGGGCGGATGCGCGAGCGCTTCGGCTGCATCGCCCAGGAAATCTACGGCACGGCGGAGGGCCTGATCAACATGGTGCCGCTGGATGCGCCGGAGGACATGCTGCTCAACAGTTCCGGCGTGCCGGTGTGCGAGGACGACGAGATCAAGGTGCTCGACGACGACGGCAACGAGGTGGCGGACGGCGAGCCCGGCGAGCTGGTGACGCGCGGGCCCTATACGATACAGGGCTACTACAACGCGCCGGAAAAGCAGGCCGAGGCCTTCACGCCCGACGGCTTCTATCGCATGGGCGACATCGTCAGGAAGCAGGGCCGCCACGTGTTTACCGAGGGCCGGCGCAAGGACCTGATCAATCGCGGTGGCGAGAAGATCAGTTGCGAGGAAGTCGAGAACCTGATCTTCGGCCATCCCAAGGTCAAGGCCGTCACGCTGGTCGCGATGCCGGATCCGGTGTTCGGCGAAAAGGCTTGCGCCTTCGTAATTGCCAAGGACGGCCAGACGCTGGCTTTCGATGAACTGATCGCCTTCCTGCGCGCGCAGAAGATCGCCAGTTTCAAGCTGCCGGAGAGGCTGGAGGTGGTCAGCCAGTTTCCGCTCAGCCCGGTTGGGAAAATCCTCAAGCGGCAACTGCGCGAAATGATCGCGGCCAAGATGGAAGACGAAAAGGCGGGTACCCAGTCATGAAGATACGCATCATCGGCGGCGGACCCGCCGGGCTTTACTTTGCGGCGCTGATGAAGCGCGAGAACCCGGCGCACGACGTCGTGGTCTTCGAGCGCGGCCCGCGCGATGCGACCTGGGGCTTCGGCGTGGTGTTTTCGGATCGCGCCCTGGAATTCCTGCGCGCCGACGACGAGGCCATGTACCAGTTGCTGACGCCGCTGATGGAGACCTGGCCCAACCTGACCATCGTGCATAACGACACGCCCGTGCCCATCACAGGCAACGGCTTTGCGGCGATCGGGCGGCTGGAACTGCTGAGCCGCTTGTATGCCCATGCCGAGTCGCTGGGCGTGAAGATCGAGTTCGACAGCGAGGTGACCGCACTGGATCATCCCGCGCTGGCGGGCGCCGACCTGATCGTCGGCGCCAATGGCGCGTTCTCGTGGGTGCGTAACGAGCACGAGGCCGAGTTCGGCACCGAAACCGACATGCGCCCCAACCGCTTCATCTGGTACGGCGCACGCAAGGCCTTCGACAGCCTGTCGCTGACCTTCCGCGAAACCGAGCACGGCGTGTTCTGCGCCCACCATTACCGCTACAGCCCGACCACGAGCACCTTCCTGGTCGAGGTCACCGACGCCACCTGGCAACGGGCGGGTTTCAAGGACATGGGCGAGCAGGAAACCATCCGCCATTGCGAGCAGGTTTTCGCCAACGACCTCGGTGGCGCTCCGATCCTTTCCAACAAGTCCTATTGGCGCCAGTTTCCGGCGGTCACCAACCGGCACTGGAGCTTCGGCAATGTGGTGCTGATGGGCGATGCCCTGCGCACGGCGCATTTTTCGATCGGGTCCGGCACTCGCCTGGCGATGGAAGACGCCATTGCCCTGTGGAAGGCTTTGCGGGATTCCGGCAGTCTGGCGGAAGGCGCTGGCGCTGTATCAGGAGCGCCGCCTGCCGCCGATGAAGAAGATCCTCGATGCCGCCAGCGCCAGCATCCGCTGGTACGAACGCATGGATCAGCTGATATGCCTGTCCCCGGTGGATTTCGCCTACAGCTACATGACTCGTACCGGCCGCGTCGACCATTCCGAGGTGGCGCGCCGTGATCCGAAACTGGCGGCGGCGTGGGAGCACAGCCACCCCGAAATCTTCGGCGAATCGTATTGACGCTCCAATGGTTTGCACGTAATGTATACAGTATCCAATAACAAATTCAACGCCTGCCAAAGGCCGGGCCACAAGGAGGAATTGCCGTGACTGAAATCGCCGTGAAGCGACCGGGAGAAGCCAAGCTCAAGGATTTGTTCAAGCCGGGTAAGGTCGGCAAGTTCGAGGTCAAGAACCGCATCAAGTACGGCGCATGCTGCGTCTCCAATTACAACGGCCGCGACGGCACCATCACCCCGCGCGAACTGGCGCGGGTGCGCGTCATTGCCGGCACCGGTTGCGGCCTGATCACCAACCAGGGCGCGTATCCCGATCCCTGGGGCGAGGGCAAGGCCTACTTCCGCCAGGTCGCGATCCACGACGACAAGTTCCTGCCGCAGTTCGAGATGATCGCGCGCTACATCCACGACGCCGGCGCCATGGCCATGCAGCAGATCCTGCACGCCGGCCGCTACGGCGGCATCGACCTCGGCTATTGCATCCAGCCTTCGGTGGTGCCGCAGACCCTGCCGCATTTCCGTCCGCCGCGCGAAATGACCAAGGAGCAAATCGCGGTCACCGTAAAGCAGCACGCCGATGCCGCGCAGCGCGCCATTCGCGCCGGCTTCGACGCCACCGAGATCACCAGCTTCATGGGCTACCTGCTGGCCAACTTCAATTCGCGCTTCACCAACCAGCGCACCGACGAATACGGCGGCTCGGTGCAGAACCGCGGCCGTTTCATGCGCGAACTGATCGACGCCATCAAGCAGGCCACGCCGGACAATCCGCTCTCCGTGCGCCTCAACGGCGCCGAACTGATGGACAAGTGGGGCGGCAACACCCAGGACGAATCCTTCGAACTCATGCAGCAGGCCGTCGATTGCGGCGTGGACATGATCTCGGTCACCGTCGGCTGGCAGGAGGCGCCGGAATCCTCCTTCGGCCGCGACGTCGAGCCCGGCTATTGGAATTTCCTCTCGGAAAAAGCCAAGAAGATGTTTCCCAACGTGCTGGTCGCCTTCGGCAACCGCCTGCCCGATCCGGCCATGGCCGACCAGTGCGTGCGCGACAACATCTTCGATTACTGGGAAGTCTGCCGCCCGCTGCTGGCCGACCCGGAGATGATCCACAAGGCCGCCGAGGACCGCATGGAGGAAGTCCGCCCCTGCATCGGTTCGCTCAACTGCCTGTCGCGCCTGTTCCGCGACCTGCCCTACACCTGCACCATGAACCCGATGCTGGGCCACGAAGTCGAGCCCGAGTACCACGTCACCGAGGCCACCGAGAAAAAGCGCGTGATGGTCATCGGCGCCGGCCCCGCCGGCATGGAAGCCGCCATCACCGCCCGCCGCCGTGGCCACAGCGTGACCGTGTTCGACAAGGCGGACAAGATCGGCGGCAACCTTTCGGCATACGCCGCCAACGACTTGGCGCGCCCGGCCGACCTGCAAAGCGTGATCGACTACTACGGCGTGATGGCGAAGAAGCTCGGCGTCGAAGTTCGCCTCAATACCGAGGCCAATGCCAAGTTCATGCGCAGCATCCTGCACGAGTACGACGCCTGCATCGTTGCCGCCGGTGCCCGCACCGACCTCGATTCCTTCAAGTACATGCCGGGCAGCGAAACGCTGATCGATGCTCTTGAAGTCGCCCACGGCAAGAAGACGGTGGGCAAGCGCGTGGTGATGATAGGCGGCGGCATGATCGGCCTGACCATCTCCGAATTCCTGCAAAAGGCCGGCCACGAAGTCACGGTAGTCGAGAAGGACAAGCGCGTCGGCGGCGACATCATGCCCACCTTCAAGTGGCGCCATACCGCCTGGGTCGACGAACTCGGCATCAAGACCATCTGCTCGGCGCAACTGCTCAAGATCACGGCAGAAGGGGCTACGGTAAAGACGGCCAAGGGCGAGGAAATCCTGATTCCCTGCGACAACGTCATCGTCTCCAGCCCGCGCAAGGCCAACCACGACCTGTTCTACGAGTTCCAGTGGATGATCGACGAACTGCACGGCGGCGGTGACGCCACGGTGCCGCGCGGCCTCGACGCCGCGATCCAGGAGGGCTACAAGCTCGGCGTTCGCATTTGAGTCGCGTCTCTGGAGGGCTGACATGAAGACCAACCTTTCACAGGAGATCACGGAGAAGGGAGGCAAGAGCGGGGGTGTCTGTGCCCCGGTCCTCTGTGTTGAAGGCGGTTGGTTTCTTTCCCGGTCGTGGCTGGTCTGAAGCGCGGTGGAGCCACTGACATGTCCTACAGTGCCCATCTCGATACCTTTACCCGCGACAACCTGCCGCCGCCCGAGGCGCAGCCGGAGTTCCTGTTCGACCTGCCGGAGCTGAAGTTTCCCGAGCGCATGAACTGCGCGACGGAACTGCTCGACCGGCACGTCGCCGAAGGCCGGGGAGGGCGGGTCTGCATCCAGGCGCCGAACCTGCGCTGGACCTACGCCGACCTGCAGGAGAAGGCCAACCGCATCGCCAATGTGCTGGTGAATGAGCTTGGGCATCGTTCCCGGCAACCGCGTGCTGCTGCGCGCGCCGAACAACCCGATGATGGCGGCCTGCTGGTTCGCGGTGATGAAAGTCGGCGCTGTCGCCACGGCGACCATGCCGCTGTTGCGCGCCAAGGAACTCAAGCACGTGATCGCCAAGGCGAAAATCAGCCACGCGCTGTGCGACCTGCGCCTGGCGGAAGAGCTCAAGCTCGCCGCCGCCGAATCGCCCGAACTGAAACACATCCGCTGGTTCAACGATCCTTCGGCCGACGGCCTCGAAGCGGCGATGGCAAAGCAGTCGGCGGAGTTCAGGAACGTCGATACCGCGCGTGACGACACCTGCATCCTCGCCTTCACCTCGGGCACCACCGGCCAGCCCAAGGCGACCATGCACTTCCACCGCGACGTGATCGCGCCCTGCGTCTGCTGGCCGCCCCATGTCCTGCGGCCGACACCCGACGACATCTTCATGGGCACGCCGCCGCTGGCCTTCACCTTCGGGCTGGGCGGCCTGCTGCTGTTCCCGCTGCATATCGGCGCCTCGACGGTGCTGCTGGAGCAGGGCGCGCCGCAGGACCTGGTCGACGCGGTGCTCAAGTACAAGGCCACCATCCTGTTCACCGCGCCGACTTCCTATCGTGCCATCGCCGCGATCGCCGGCCCGCTGCGCACCAGCACGCTGAGGAAATGCGTGTCCGCCGGCGAGGCCCTGCCGGCCGCGACGCGTGCGCTGTGGAAGGAAGCCACCGGCATCGAGATGATCGACGGCATCGGAGCCACCGAGTTGATGCACATCTTCATCTCTGCCGACGAGAAGGATGCGCTGCCCGGCGCCACCGGCAAGGTGGTGCCCGGCTACGTGGCCTGCATCATGGACGACGAGGGCAAGCCGGCGAAGACGGGCGAGATCGGCAAGCTGGCGGTCAAGGGACCCACGGGCTGCCGCTACCTCGCCGACGAGCGCCAGGCCAGCTATGTCAGGAACGGCTGGAACTACACGGGCGATGCCTACGCGCTGGATGCCGACGGGTATTTCCACTACCACTCGCGCACCGACGACATGATCATCTCGGCCGGCTACAACATCGCCGGTCCCGAGGTCGAGGATGCGCTGCTGCGCCATCCCAAGGTCGCCGAATGCGGCGTGATCGGCGTTCCGGATGACGAGCGCGGCCAGGTGGTCAAGGCCTTCGTCGTGCTGCGGGCCGGCAACGAAGCGTCGCCCGAGACGGCCAAAGAGTTGCAGGACTACGTCAAGCAGAGCATCGCGCCCTACAAATACCCGCGCCAGGTCGAGTTCGTCGCCAGCCTGCCGCGCACCGAAACCGGCAAGCTGCAGCGCTTCCGCCTGCGTGCCCAAAAATAAGGAGAATTGCAGATGAAGACATTGCTACCGCCCGGCTGGCCGCTGGCCAAGGGTTACAGCCACGGCGTGATGGCGCGCGGGCAGATGGTGTTCGTCGCCGGCCAGGTCGGCTGGGACGAGAAGTGCGAGTTCCCGGGGCCGGACATCGTGTCCCAGGCCGAGCAGGCGCTGAAGAACATCGTCGCCATCCTGGCCGAAGCCGGCGCCAAGCCGGAACACATCGTTCGCATGACCTGGTACCTCGGCAGCAAGGAGGAATACTGGGCCAAGCAGAAGGAACTCGGCGCCGTGTTCCGTCGCCTGATCGGCCACTACAACGCGGCGATGACGGCGGTGCAGGTGGCCGGCTTCGTCGAGGAAGGCGCCAAGGTCGAGATCGAGGCCACCGCCGTCATTCCCGACTGATAGCGAATGGATGATGGGCGCTGGTTGCGCATCCTGCAGCGCATGCCCGAGGTCGAGGAGGCCGGCGGGCCGCCGCTCGCCGTCGCCTTCATCGGTGCCGAGGACTATGCCGCGAAGCGCGGCCAGGCCTGGCTCTGGTGGCCGGGCAGTAGCGAACGCGCGACGGGGCCGGTCGACTTCGATGGGCTCTTTCCCGAAGACTGGGGCCTGCTGCTGGTGATGAACGACCAGGCCATCGAGAAAGTCGGCGCTGACGGCACGGCGTGCATGGCGCATCTTGCGCGCCTGCTCGACATCAAGCCCTTCGTCCTGCGGCAACGCGACGAACTGGACGAGTCCGGCGTATTGGAATTCATTGAAACCCTGGAACTGGCAACGCCCAAGCATTGATGACAACAGCACTTGAAGAGACCGAACAAATGTTCGGCGACATGAGCCGGTGGCAGTCCATGCTAGACCGCCAGCGTGAGTTGTTCGTCGAGATGGAATCCGGTTCGCGGCTCGGCTTCGTTTCGCGTGAGGCCTCAGGCATCCTGCCCGGCAAACATCGCGAAGGCGTGCAGGTAGTGACCGAGGTGCCGATGATGGCATGGGAAATCGAGAACGGCGGCATGTCGGCGCGCATCGAGCGCTTTGCCGGGCTCGCCACTAGCCGCGTCGACGTCCTGCTGGTGGCGGATCGCGAGGCCATGGACACCATGCTCGCCGAGCTGGGCGGCGACATGCTGAGAACCATCAAGCGCCTGATCCGGCGCGGCAACATCATGTTCTTCCTGTTCAAGAACAAGACCCAATTGCAGGACGCCGGTTACGAGGACTTCCTCGAATCGCTGGGTCTGGCTTTCATCGGAGCCTGCCGGTGATCTTCATCAATCCGCACGGCGCGCCGGAACTGGCCTGCGACCACTGCGGCTGCCGCTGGGTCGATCGCCTCAAGGGCAAGGCCTATTGCTACGAGTGCGGCGAAGAAGTGACCGACGAAGCCATCGCAGAATTCCAGGCGGCGGCGGTCGAATACGCCGCCAAGCATTCGCCACCGGCGGCCGATTGAGCGGAATCGCCGTGTCGCCAGCGCCGACTTTCATACGCCGCTGAACCATGTGGCAGCCGCCGCAACGCATTGCCTTCAAGGCCTCGCCGGGCCGCATTCCGACGCGTGAAGAGGCGGCCGCTTCGCGCCTGTTCAGCCCGCTGGACCACGGCCCGCTGCACCTGTCGTCCCGCACCTGGGTGCCGGCGATGGTTCCCTGGCGCGCCGACCCCGACGGTAATGTGACTCAGGCCGTGGTCGATTGGTATGCGCGCCTGGCCGACGGCCAGCCCGGCTGCATAGTGATCGAGGCCACCGGCATCCGTGACGTGCCGAGCGGTCCCTTGCTGCGCGTCGGACACGACCGCTACATCGACGGCCTGCGCCGCGTGGTCGATGCCATCCACCGCCACAGTGACGGCAGGACGCAGGCCTTCATCCAACTGATCGACTTCCTCGGCGTCAAGCGCCGTCCGGAGCGCGACAAATACCTGGAGCGCTTCCTGCGCATCACCGACTGTCATCGCGCGGCGCTGGCCATGGAGGGCGCGCCGGACGCCGCAGTGCGCGAACACATGCTCGGCCTGGACGACGAAGCGCTGCAGGCCGTCCTCGGTCCGCGCGAATGGGAGGCCCTGCAGAAGGGCGCCCGCGAGCGCGTGACGGACATTCACCTGCCGCACATTCGTGAGCTGCCCGCCGTGTTGCCGGAACTGTTCGCCGACGCGGCGCGGCGCTCGCGCGAGGCGGGCTTCGACGGCGTCGAACTGCATTACGCGCATGCCTACACCATGGCGTCCTTCCTCTCCGCGACCAACACGCGCGACGACGGCTACGGCGGCAGCCGCGACGGGCGCTTGCGCCTGCCGCTGGAGGTCTACCGTGCGGTCAGGGCGGAAGTCGGCGCCGGCTACACGGTCGGTTGCCGCCTGCTGGCCGAGGAATGCATCGCCGGCGGCAGCGGCCTCGACGACTCGGCGTACTTCGCCCTCGAACTGGCGCGTGCCGGCATGGACTTCCTCTCGTTTTCGCGCGGCGGCAAGTTCGATGACGCGAAGCAGCCCAGGGTCGGCGAGGCGGTCTATCCCTATACCGGCGTGTCCGGCTACGAATGCATGCCATCCTACCTTTCCGACGAGAAGGGCCCCTTCGGCCGCAACCTCGCGGCCACGGCCGAACTTCGCCGCGCACTGCGCGATGCGGGGCTGACGACGCCGGTAGTCGCCGCCGGCGGCATCCACAACTTCGAGCAGGCCGAGGCGGCGCTGGCCGACGGAGTCGCCGACATCATCGGCGGCGCGCGCCAGAGCCTCGCCGATCCCGGCTGGTGGAAGAAGCTGCGCGAAGGTCGTGGCGCCGAAGTCCGGCAGTGCGAATACAAGAACTACTGCGAAGGCCTCGACCAGAAGCACAAGGACGTCACCTGCCAGCTATGGGATCGCGTCGCCCTCGACGAACCCGGCCTGGCGCGTAGCCGCGACGGCAAGCGCCGGCTCGTGGCGCCGGCGGATTGGTAGAACAATCCGTATTCGCGTGGAAGACCCGGATGCGGGGGGAGCGCTGGGTCTGGTCGGAGGAGTCACCGGTGTTGCAGATTCGGCTGGCATGCAGGTGACCTGTTCTCGCTGAAAACTTCCTGACCTGCAAATCACCAGGGAACCACCACCCACTTTTGGGTAGTATTCGGGATGCGTGTTGGCGACGAACCGGCACCGTGCGGTTTTGGGAGAACCCGTAAAGCATTGGACTGCATACTTGCGACAATCCGTCGTCGTCCGACGGTTGGCGCTCGATGTCGTTCTGTCGAAGGTACCGTAGCGAAACGGTCGTCTGTGATTGCGCTGCGAATCACGGCCGAATCGGCATCGTCGCTCTCTTGCGCAGAAGGGCCGCACCGCTGCTTTGCCGTTTCAACAATTGAGGGGGGTCATACCAGTCAATGCGTTCCGGTCGAGTCATCACGCTGTTCTTGCGTACTTTTGTACCGCTATGCGCGCTCGTGCTTGCCGCCTTCTACTTCTATGTGCAGGCGGAGATCGATCGCGAATTGACTCGGATCGAGAGCACCGAAACCCTTAGCGTCGGGCTTGGCGCAGGAACCTTGACCGGGCGCATCGAAAGCATTGGTCGCGACCTGATTTTCCTGGCATCACACAGTGCCATGCGAGCAGCAATCAACGATCCCCACCCCCGGAATCTGGGCCACCTGGCGGAAGACTTCTCGAATTTCTCTGCAGGCAAGCGAATCTACGATCAGGTGCGCTGGCTGGACGAGACAGGCATGGAGATAGTCCGGGTGGACCTTGTCAACGGCATGCCGAAGATCATTCCCGCCGACAAGCTGCAGAACAAGGGCCAGCGCTACTTCTTTACCGATGCCTTCAAGCTCCGGCCCGGCGAAATCTTCATTTCGCCGCTGGATCTGAATATCGAACAGAACAAGATAGAGATCCCGCACAAACCCATGGTCAGGGTGGCCACTCCGGTTGTCGATGACAGTGGCCGAAAGCGTGGCATCGTCATCCTCAACTACTTTGGCCGCGAAATGCTCGATGCCTTCGCAACCGCGACCCGCGGCATCGGCGACCATATCAGGGTGGTCAATGGTGAAGGCTACTGGCTGAAGAGTCCGCAGCCGGAGGAGGAGTGGGGATTCATGTTCAAGCGCCCCGAGTTGTCGCTGCCCTCCCGCTCTCCCGAGGCATGGAAGCAGATCCGCGATGCCGACAACGGACAGATACGTTTGCGCGACGGCTTATGGACCTGGCAGACCGTATATCCCCTGTTGGCGGGACAGCATTCCAGCACCGGCGCGGCGGAGGCATTTGCGTCCAGCCGCGGCCAGATCGAGGCGGAGCAATATGTCTGGAAATCGGTTGCGTGGCTGTCGGATGATGTTCTCGATGCCGCCAGCCGTTCGGTACGGAATCGGCTGCTTCCGATCGGTTTGCTGCTTCTGAGCATATTGGGAATCGGCAGTTGGATCGTCGCCCTACGCACCGCGGCGTTGCGCGATTCCGAATTGAAGTTCCAGACCATCGCCGACTTTTCCGACGACTGGGAAACCTGGATCGACCCACAGGGCCGTTATGTTTACTGTTCGCCCTCTTGCAAGAAGATGACAGGTCATCCTCCTGAAGCATTTTTCGCCCGTCCGGATTTGTTGCTGGAGATCACCCATCCTGACGATCGCGAGGGTTTGCGAAGCCATCTGGGTGGACATGCACATGCCGCCGGATCGGAGAAACTCACGTTTCGCATCGTCTTGCCCGATGGCGAGATTCGTTATCTGGAGCATGTCTGCGGTCCGGTCACTGGCAGTGCGGGCGAACGGCTGGGGCGTCGGGCCTCGAATCGCGACATTACCGCCCGCAAGGAAATGGAGGCCGAGCTTCAACAAGCGCGCGCCGTGGCCGAAGCGGCAAGCCGCGCCAAGAGCACCTTCCTCGCCAACATGAGCCATGAACTGCGCACGCCGCTGAGCGGCATCATCGGCATGACCGACATTGCGCTGCGTCATGTCGAAGAACCGAAGATCAAGGAACAGTTGAGCAAGGTCGTCCAGTCGTCGCATCACCTGCTCGCCGTCATCAACGACATCCTCGACATCTCCAAGATCGAAGCCGAGCGCCTTTCTCTTGAATCCGTCGGTTTCAGGTTCGGCGACGTGCTGGATAACCTTCTTCGCCTGTTCAGGCAGAGGGTCGAAGAGAAGCAACTCAGGCTATTGGTTGACCTTGACCCGGAAGTACCGCGCCTGTCGCTATTGGGCGATCCGCTGCGCCTCGGCCAGATCCTGATCAACCTGACCGGCAACGCCCTCAAATTTACCGATCGGGGATCAATCACCATTCGTGCCCGGGTACTTGAAGACAACCCGAATGACATCCTGTTGCGTATCGAGGTGGCCGACACCGGAATCGGCATCACCGCGGAACAACAACAGCGCCTGTTCAACGCCTTTGAACAGGCCGATGACTCGATTACTCGCAAATATGGCGGTACCGGTTTGGGACTGACGATCAGCAAGCGACTCGTCCACATGATGGGAGGGGAAATTGGCGTCGACAGCACCCCCGGGCAGGGCAGCCGCTTTTGGCTCACCGTTCGGCTCGGCAAGGGTAGCGATGCAGACCGGCCTGCGCCGATAGTTACCGGAAAGCCTGCCGAAGAAAGGCTGGTCGAAGGACATTCCGGCACTCGCATCCTGCTCGCCGAGGATGAACCGGTCAATCAAGTGGTTTCGCGCACCCTGCTGGAAGATGCAGGCCTCATCGTCGATCTGGCCGAGGATGGCCAACAGGCGCTCGATTTGGCCAGGCAGAACCGCTACGCCTTGATTCTGATGGACATGCAGATGCCGGTGTTAAGCGGTGTCGATGCCACCAGGGCGATTCGTGCCGAGTCGCTGAACACCGTCACGCCGATCCTCGCCATGACAGCCAATGCGTTCGAAGAGGATCGCCTGACCTGCATCGATGCCGGCATGAACGACCATATCCCCAAACCCGTCGATCCGGATCGGTTGTATGAAACCATGCTGGTGTGGCTGGAGAAGCGCAAGGATCGACCGTCTGCTTGATTGCAGAAATTGACCTTGGATTCCGGGCATTCTTGCCCCGTGTCTTCTCGTCGATATTGGCGCCATTAGGGTTTGGCGTGCATCGAGGGCCTGGATGATTTGGCCGCGCCGGTTTTAGCGATTTCGATGTTGAGAACGATCGCCGGATGCACGCTTGGGGCCGTGATCGGAATCCTGTGAAAGCAGAGGTCTCGGCGATGGTGGCATTGGTCGGTCGGATCGCAGACCTGACTTTTCGATTGTCTTGCTGCGCCGCAAGAAGGGGGTATTCCACTGCTGGCAATGAGTTCCGGAATCAATCCATCCTGCTTTGTTGCACTGCGTACATCTATGCGCGCTGCTGCATATTGGTTGCCTTATGTGCCAATGAAAAGATGCGATTCCCTTTCACGCTGCCAGCGCTGGCCACAACTGTGAATTGACAGTTCGTGCCCGATATCGGTAGCGACGAGATGGCAACCCGTAATTCAATAAGAATCCAGCCGCCAGAGCAGTTGGTGGCGCGCAAAGGCCAGGAGAAAACAATGACCGTCAAGCTTTCCCTCAGAGTAAACGGCAAGCAGGTGGACGCGGAAATCGATCCGCGCACCTTGCTTGCCCAGTTCCTCCGCGAAAACCTGCACCTGACCGGCACCCATGTCGGCTGCGATACCGGACAATGCGGCGCATGCACCGTGCATCTCGACGGCCGCGCCGTAAAGTCCTGCAATCTGCTGGCGATCCAGGCGCAAGGCGCCGAGGTGGTGACCATCGAGGGACTGGCTGCGCCCAACGGCGACATGCATCCGATGCAGGCGGCATTCAAGGAGTGCCACGGCCTGCAGTGCGGCTTCTGCACGCCGGGCATGGTGATGAGCGCGACGGCCTTGCTCAAGGACAATCCGAAGCCTACCGAGGAGCAGATTCGCGGCGGTCTTGACGGCAACATGTGCCGCTGTACCGGATACCACAACATCGTCAAGGCGGTGCAGACCTGCGCCGCGGGGAGCTGATCATGGGCGCCAATCAACCCAACCTCGTTCCCAATGGCATTGGTGCTTCACCACGGCGCAAGGAAGACGAGCGCTTCCTCACCGGCGCCGGCAACTATACCGACGACATCAACTTCCAGGGCCAGACCTACGCCTACTTCCTGCGCTCGCCGCATGCGCATGCCGCGATCAAGGGCATCGACACCGCAGCCGCAGCAGCAGCGCCGGGCGTGGTGGCGATCTTCACCGGGGCCGACCTCGCGGCGGCCAAGGTGGGCGGCCTGCCTTGCGGCTGGCTGATCACCGACATGAGCGGCCAGCCGATGAAGGAACCGCCGCATCCGCCGCTGGCCCAGGGCAAGGTGCATCACGTCGGCGACCAGGTCGCCGTGGTGATCGCCGAAACCTTCCTGCAGGCCAGGGACGCCGCCGAGTTGATCGAGGTTGACTACGACGTGCTCGATGCCGTGGTGGACGTCGCGACGGCCACCGAGCCGGGCAAGCCACAGGTGCATGAAATGGCGCCGAACAACACCTGCTATGTCTGGGGCCACGGCGACAAGGCCGGCGTGGACAAGGCTTTCGCCGGTGCGGCGCATGTGACGACGCTGGAGTTCCGCAACAATCGCCTGATCCCCAACGCGATCGAGCCGCGCGCGGCGGTGGCGCAGTACTCGCGCAGCGAGGACGCCTACACGCTGCATGTCTCGAACCAGAACCCGCACGTCGAGCGCCTGCTGATGACGGCTTTCGTCCTTGGTCTGCCCGAGCACAAGGTGCGCGTGATTGCGCCCGACGTCGGTGGCGGCTTCGGTTCGAAGATCTTCCTCTACGCCGAGGAGACTGTGATCACCTGGGCGGCCAAACGCGTCAATCGGCCGATCAAGTGGACCTGCGAACGTGGCGAGGCCTTCCTGTCCGACGCCCACGGCCGTGACCATGTGACCACCGCCGACCTGGCGATGGACAAGGACGGCAACTTCCTCGCCATGCGGGTGCACACCACGGCCAATCTCGGTGCCTATCTGTCGACCTTCGCCTCATCGGTGCCGACCATCCTCTACGCCACCCTGCTGGCCGGCCAGTACACGACGCCGGTGATCTACGCCGAGGTGACCGGGGTGTTCACCAACACCGTGCCGGTCGACGCCTATCGCGGCGCAGGGCGGCCCGAAGCAACCTTCGTCGTCGAACGCCTGGTGTCGAAGGCCGCCGTGGACATGGGTCTGGACCAGGCCGAGATCCGCCGCCGAAACTTCATCACCAGCTTCCCCTACGCCACCCCGGTCGGCCTCACCTATGACACGGGTAACTACGAGGCGACCCTTGCGGCGGCCACCCGGATTGCCGACGTTGCTGGTTTTCCTGCGCGGCGCGAGGAAGCGAAGAAGCGCGGCAAGCTGCGCGGCATCGGCTACTCCTGCTACATCGAAGCCTGCGGACTCGCGCCGTCAACCTCGCCGGTGCATTGGGGGCGCGCGCCGGCCTGTTCGAGGCGGGCGAGGTCCGTGTCCATCCGACCGGATCGGTGACCATCTTCACCGGCTCGCACAGCCACGGCCAGGGTCACGAAACGACCTTCGCCCAAGTGGTGTCGGAGCGCCTCGGGATTCCCTTCGAAAATGTCGACGTGGTGCATGGCGACACGGGGCGGATTCCCTTCGGCATGGGCACCTACGGTTCGCGTTCTCTGTCGGTCGGCGGCACGGCGATCATGAAGGCAATCGACAAGGTGGTGGCCAAGGGCAAGAAGATTGCCGCCCACCTGCTGGAAGCCTCGGACAGCGACATCGTGTTCGAGAACGGCAACTTCAAGGTGGCCGGCACCGACAAGCAGGTCGCCTTCGGCCAGGTGGCCTTCGCCGCCTACGTGCCGCACAACTACCGCTGGGCAAGCTGGAACCGGGCCTCAACGAAACCGCCTTCCACGATCCGACCAACTTCCCTATCCGGCCGGCAGCCACATCTGCGAGGTCGAGGTCGACCCCGAGACCGGCGTCACGAAAGTGGTGAACTACGTCGCCTCGGATGACTTCGGCAACATCGTCAATCCGATGATCGTCGAAGGCCAGGTGCATGGCGGCCTCGCCCAGGGCATCGGCCAGGCGCTGCTCGAAGGCGGCGCTATGACCCGGACGCGGCCAGTTGCTGTCGGGCAGTTATGCCGACTACGCGATGCCGCGCGCCGACGACGTGCCGAGCTTCAAGGTCGATACCCAGGTCACGCCCTGCACGCACAATCCGCTGGGCGTCAAAGGTTGCGGCGAGGCCGGCGCGATCGGTTCGCCGCCCGCCGTGATCAGCGCCATCGTCGACGCCCTGAAGGAATTCGGCGTCACCGACGTGCAGATGCCCGCGACACCCTGTCGCGTCTGGCAGACCATCCAGAACGCCCGCGCCTGAGAGGAGAACAGACATGTACGGATTTGAATATCATCGCCCGGGCTCGCTGGCGGAAGCCGCCGCACTGCTGGGCAAACTGGGCGACGGCAAGCCGCTGGCCGGTGGCCAGACCCTGATCGCCACCATGAAGCAGCGCCTGGCGCAGCCCTCCGATCTCGTCGATCTGGGCGGCATCGCCGAGATGCGCGGCATCAAGGTCGAGGGCGACACGCTCAGCATCGGCGCCCTGACGCGGCACGCCGAGGTCGCCGCCTCGGCCGAGGTGAAGCAGCGCATTCCCGCGCTGGCCCGCCTCGGCAGCACCATTGGTGACCGCCAGGTGCGCGCCATGGGCACCATGGGCGGCTCGGTGGCCAACAACGATCCGGCGGCCGACTATCCGGCCGGCGTACTCGCGTTGGACGGCACCGTGGTGACCAACAAGCGCCGTATCGCCAGCGCCGACTTCTTCACCGGCATGTACGAGACGGCGCTGCAACCGGGCGAACTGATCACCTGGATCAGCTTCCCGGTGCCCAAGCGCGCGGGCTACGCCAAGTTTCCCAACCCGGCCTCGCGCTTCGCCCTGGTTGGCGTCTTCGTCAGCCAGGCGGCGAACGGCAGCGTGCGGGTGGCGGTGACCGGCGCCGGTCCCGGTGTGTTCCGCGTGGCAGAGATGGAAAAGGCGCTCGCCGCCAATTTCTCCGTCGACGCGATTGCCGGTGTCAAGGTTGCCTCAGACGGCCTCAACACCGACATCCATGCCGATGCGACGTATCGCGCCCACCTGATCGGGGTCATGGCCAAGCGGGCCGTGGCCGCTGCGCTGGCCTGAGAAGCAAACCCGGCGGGAGGATGCCCACTTGATAGAGGGGCGTCCTCCGGCTCTTTTTGGAAATATTCGTGCCGCACACCATAGACGAACTGCAGCAACGCCTTGCCGGCGCCGATTACATCGCCTCGCGCGGGTTGGCCACCGCCGCCTTCCTTGCCCTGCGCATGGGTCGCCCGCTGCTGCTGGAAGGCGAGGCCGGCACCGGCAAGACGGAAATCGCCAAAGTGCTGGCGGCGACTTTGGGCCGGCCGCTGATCCGCCTGCAATGCTACGAGGGCCTCGACATCGCCTCGGCGGTCTACGAATGGAATTATCCGCGGCAGATGATCGAAATCCGCCTGGCTGAAGCCGCCGGCGGCAGCTCCATCACCCGCGAACAACTGGCGACCGACATCTTCGCCGACCGCTTCCTGATACGCCGCCCGCTGTTGCAGGCGCTGGAAGGCGACCCGGCAGCGCCGCCGGTGCTGCTGATCGACGAGCTCGATCGCACCGACGAGCCCTTCGAGGCCTTCCTGCTGGAAGTGCTGTCCGACTTTCAGGTCTCGATTCCCGAACTCGGCACCATCAAGGCCACGGTACCGCCCATCGTCATCCTGACCTCCAACCGCACCCGCGACGTCCACGACGCGTTGAAGCGGCGCTGCCTCTATCACTGGGTGGACTACCCGGATGCCGCGCGCGAACTCGACATCGTGCGGCGCAAGTCACCCGGCGCCGCCGAGCGCCTGACCGGCGAGATCGTCGGCTTCGTGCAGAACCTGCGCGGCCAGGACCTGTTCAAGCTGCCCGGTGTGGCCGAGACCATCGACTGGACTCGGGCGCTGATGGAACTCGACCGCATCTGCCTCGATCCCGAGACCATCAACGACACGCTTGGCGTGCTGCTCAAATACCAGGACGACATTGCCCGCATCAAGGGCAGCGAAGCTGCCTCCATCCTGGCCCAGGTGCAGGCCGACATGGCGGCGGGGCGTTAGCATGAGCCTGCTGCGGATGCCAGAGGCATCCGAGGGGCGCCTTCCGGAAAACGTGATGCACTTCGCCCGCGTGCTGCGCACCGCCGGCATCCCGGTCGGCACCCATCAGGTGCTGGCTGCGCTCGACGCCCTTGCCGTTGCCGGCATCGGCCGCCGCGACGATTTCTACTGGACGCTGGCTTCGGTATTCATCGATCGGCGCGAACAGCGCGAGCTGTTCGACCAGGCCTTCCACATGTTCTGGCGCGACCCGGACCTGCTCGGACGCATCATGCACATGATGCTGCCCAAGGTCGAAGGCCTGCCGGCGGAGCGCGACAAGAACCACCACCGGCTGCAGGAGGCCTTCGGCCGCGGCGCACCCGAAGCACCGAAGCTGGAGCAAGAAGCGCAGCAGGAAATCGAGATCGATGCCTTCCTCAGCTTTTCCTCGCGCGAACTGCTGCAGCAGATGGATTTCGAATCCATGACCGGGGCCGAACTGGCGGCGGCGCGACAACTGATCGCGCGCCTGCGGCTGCCTTTGCGCGAGGTGCGCACCCGGCGCCTGGTTCGCGACCCGCGTGGTGCGCGCATCGACGGTCGGGCCACGCTGCGGGCGGCGATTGCGGGGCAGGGCGACATCATTCCGCTGCACCGCGCCGCGCCGCGCACGGTACCGCCCCCGCTGGTGGTGCTGGTGGATATCTCGGGCTCGATGAGCCGCTATGCACGCATGTTCCTGCATTTCGTCCATGCCCTGAGCAACAACCCAAATGCGTCCCGTCAGCGCGTCTCGGTGCTGCTGTTCGGCACGCGCCTGACTTCGATCAGCCGCGAACTGCGCCAGCGCGACGTGGATGTGGCGCTCGACCGCGTCGCGGCGCGGGTCAAGGACTGGGCCGGCGGCACCCGCATCGGCACCTGTCTGCATGACTTCAATCGCCTCTGGTCGCGCCGCCTGCTGGGACAGAATGCCAGCGTGCTGCTGCTCACCGACGGCCTCGATCGCGACGGCGGCGCCGGCCTGGAAGCCGAGATGGAACGCCTGCACAAATCCTGTCGGCAACTGATCTGGCTCAATCCGCTGCTGCGCTTCGACGGCTTCGAGGCGCGCGCTGCAGGTATCGTCGCCATGCGCCCGCACGTGGATCTGTTTCTGCCCGCCCACAACCTGGAAAGCCTGGCCGACCTGGGCAGGCTGCTCGCGGCACCGCCGCCCTCGCGTCGGGCCGAGGCCCGCGCCGCCTGACAGCAAGTACCAAGGAGCAACGCAATGGAAATGCACGGAGAACAACGGATCCCCACCAACCAGCAGGCGGTGTGGGACGGGCTGAACGACCTCGAGGTACTGAAGGCCTGCATTGCCGGCTGCGAGTCCATCGAGCGCGTCACCGAATCCGAACATCACGTCACGCTGACGGCGGCGGTCGGGCCGGTGAAGGCGAAGTTCAAGGGCAAGATGCATCTGGAGGACCTGAATCCACCAAATTCCTATCGCATACGCTTCGAAGGGCAGGGCGGCGTCGCCGGCCACGCCAAGGGTGATGCCGCGGTATCGCTGAAGGCGGATGGCGCGGTCACGCTGATGAGCTATACGGTGCATGCCCAGGTCGGCGGCAAACTGGCCCAGGTCGGCTCGCGCCTGATCGATGCGGCGGCGAAAAAGATCGCGGACGATTTCTTCAGTGCCTTCAATGCGCGCGTGGCGCCGGCACCAAGCGAAGCCGGTGCGGAATCGACACCGGCGCCCGCTGCGTCAGGTATTCCGGCCTGGGTCTGGGTGGCGGGCGGCGCGGTCGCCCTGGTGCTGATTTACTTCGCGACGCGCTGATCGGCGTCCGATCGCCTTGGCGGCACGTCAACGCAAAAGGGGGCTTGCGCCCCCTTTCGTCCGCAGTGCGCTTGCCTCAGGCGGCTTTCGGCGGCCAGTCGAAGTTCGGCAGCGACTTCAGCGAGGCCTGGAGGTCGGCATCGGAGTAGGCGAAGTCCTGCATGTTGCCGGAGAAGTAGTTCTCGTAGGCCGCCATGTCGAAGTGGCCGTGGCCGGAGAGGTTGAAGAACAGCGTCTTCGCCTCGCCGCTGGCCTTGCAGCGCAACGCCTCGTCGATGCAGGCGCGGATGCCGTGGGCCGACTCGGGCGCCGGGATGATGCCTTCGGCGCGGGCGAACATGACGCCGGCCTCGAAGGTGGCCTTCTGCGGCACGGCGACGGCCTCGATCAGCTTCTCGTGGTAGAGCTGCGAAATCAGCGGGCTGTCGCCGTGGTAGCGCAGGCCGCCGGCATGGATGCCCGGCGGCATGAAGTCGTGGCCGAGGGTGTACATCTTCATCATCGGCGTGAAGCCCGAGGCGTCGCCGAAGTCGTAGGCATACACGCCCTTGGTCAGCGTCGGGCAGGACTCGGGCTCGACCGCGACCATGCGGATCTTCTGCGCGCGCTTGTCGCCCGCCGCGGCGTCGCCGAGGAAGGGGAACACCGCACCGGCGAAGTTGCAGCCGCCGCCGCAGGGCGCGAACATCATGTCGGGATACTCGCCGAATTTCTCGAACTGTTTCTTGGCTTCCAGGCCGATCACGGTCTGGTGCAGCAGCACGTGGTTGAGCACCGAGCCCAGCGCGTACTTGCTGCCCGGATTGGTGACCACCGCTTCGATCGCCTCGGAAATCGCGATGCCCAGGCTGCCCTGGTTGTCCGGATCGGAGGCGAGGATGTCGCGGCCGGTCTTGGTGCGCTCGGACGGGCTGGCCACCACGTCGCCGCCCCAGGTCTGCATCATCAGGCGCCGGTAGGGCTTCTGCCCGTAGCTGACCTTGACCATGAAGATCTCGACCGGCAGGCCGAAGATCTGGCCGGCGAAGGCCAGCGACGAACCCCACTGCCCGGCGCCGGTTTCGGTAACCAGGCGCTTGGTGCCGGCGATCTTGTTCAGGTAGGCCTGAGGCACGGCCGAGTTGGGCTTGTGCGAACCGGCCGGGGAGACGCCCTCGTATTTGTAGAAAATCTTGGCCGGGGTGCCCAGCATCTGCTCCAGTCGCGTGGCGCGGCACAGCGGGCTCGGACGCCACAGTGCGTAGATCTGGCGCACTTCCTCGGGAATCGCGATCCAGCGCTCGGCCGACATTTCCTGCTCCAGCACCGGGCCGGGGAAGATGGCCAGCATCTTGTCCGGGGTCACCGGATTACCGTCGCCGCCCAGGGGTGGCAGGGGCGGCGTCTTCAGGTCGGCGACGATGTTGTACCAGTGGGTCGGAATTTCGCTTTGATCAAGAACGACACGGGTTCTGCTCATGTGTTGCCTCCTCTATATAGTTGTCTTGGTCGTTTCGGGCTGCGCTAGGATCATGGATCAGAGATGGCCGCAGCGCGTTGCGAAGACGGATCGCGCCGCCGGCTGGCAGGTCCAATTCAGGATACGGTACACTGTATGCAAAGAATCGACGGAATGTCAATCCGTCGCCGAGGGTTTTTTCGAAGATAGGCTCTGACTGGAGTTCCGGCTACGGACATGCACGCTGACGACGATACACTTTTTGCAAACCTGCGCGGCTGGCGCGCCGCCGGAAAGCCCGCCGCATTGGCCACCGTGGTCAGCACCTGGGGCTCTTCGCCGAGGCCCGAGGGCAGCCACCTCGCCGTCGATGGCGATGGGCATTTCATCGGTTCGGTTTCAGGCGGCTGCATCGAGGGCGCGGTGATCGAGGCCGCACTGCAGGTGATGCAAAGCCGCCAGCCGCGCCTGCTGGAGTTCGGTGTCAGCGACGAACAGGCCTGGCAGGTGGGGCTGGCCTGCGGCGGCCGCGTACAGGTTTTCGTCGAGGCGGTGGAATGAAGGCGGACGCGCTCGCGCGCCTTGCCGAGGCGCAGGCGAAGCGCCAGGCGCTGGTGGTGGTCACGCGGCTGGCCGACGGGGCGCAGTGCCTGGTTGACGCCGCCGGTCGCACCGGCGAACTGCAATTGGCGACAGGGGCCGTCGCCGAGGCCGCCGCACTTCTGCTCTCGGGGCGCAGCGCCTCGCTGACCAGCGAGCCGGGCTGTTTCGCGCGTGCCTACGTGCCATCGCCGCGCCTGCTGATCGTCGGTGCGGTGCATATCGCCCAGACACTGGCGCCGATGGCCGCCACGGCCGGCTACGAGGTCATCGTGATCGATCCGCGCGGTGCCTTCGCCTCGCCGGACCGCTTTCCCGGCGTGCAACTCAGCGACGAATGGCCCGACGAAGCGCTGGCGCGGCTCGGCCTCGACGCGGCCACCGCACTGGTCGCGCTGTCGCACGATCCCAAGCTCGACGACCCGGCCCTGGAACTGGCGCTGCCGAGCACGCTTTTCTACATCGGCGCGCTGGGCAGCCGCCGCACCCACGAAAAGCGCCTGGAGCGCCTGCACGCGGCGGGCCTGGGCGAACTCACCGGGCGCATCCATTCGCCGATCGGCCTCGACCTCGGCGGTCGCGCGCCGGCCGAGATCGCCGTATCCATCCTCGCCGAGATCATCCAGGTTCGCCATCGGGGCGCCGCCGCGTGATCTTCGGCGAATTCCCGGTCGAGGAATGCGAAGGCCTGCTGCTGGCGCACAGCCTGCGCCTCGCCGCACGCACGCTGAAGAAAGGGCGCCGTGTCACCAGCGCCGACTTTCCCGACCTGATCGCCGCCGGCCACCGCACCATTTACGGCGCGCGCCTGGCCGCCGAGTTTGACCGAGGATGCCGCCGCCGCCGCGGTCGCGGCGCTGTTGCAGGCCGACGGCATCGTCACCCGCAAGGCCTACACCGGACGCTGCAACCTGCATGCCACGCGTCGCGGCCTGGTCACCGTCGATGCCGGCATCATCGACCGGATCAATGCCATCGACGAGGCCGTCACCGTCGCCACGCTGGCGCCGCTTTCGCCGGTGCGCGCCGGGGGCGTGGTGGCCACGGTCAAGATCATCCCGCTGGCGGTGGGGCAGGGGGTCATCGATCGTTGCGCAGGCGAGGCCGCGCGCGGCGTGGCGCTCGGGCTGCGCCCCTTTGCGCAAAGCGTGCCGCCCTGATAGTCACCGAGCAGGCCGGTGACCCGGAAAGAACTACGCCTCCGCCGTCACCAGCAGTCGGCGCCGCATCGAGGAACTCGGCAGCCACCTCGGCTGGTGCAGCGCTGCGCCCACCGGCGCGATGCCGTGGCGCTGGCCCTGCGCGAAAGCCTGGCGGCCGGTTGCGACCTGCTCATGATCGCCGGTGCCACCGTGCCCGGGGACCGGGCCGACACCATACCGTCGGCCATCGTCGCCGCCGATGGCGAGATCGTGCATTTCGGCATGCCGGTGGAGCCCGGCAACATGCTGTTGCTGGCGCGCATTGGTGATGTGCCGGTGATCATCCTGCCCGGTTGCGCGCGCTCGCGTCGCACGAATGGCCTCGACTGGGTGCTGCAGCGCATGCTGGCCGGCATGCCCATGGGGGCCGGCGAAATCCAGGCGATGGGCGTCGGCGGCCTGATCCGCAGCGCACCCGAGGCCGAGGAAGACCCTGACGCGGTGGAGCCCGCGCCGCAACGGGTTGCGGCCGGGCGCCGCGTCGCCGCCCTGGTGCTCGCTGCCGGCAGCAGCCGGCGCATGGCCGGCAACAACAAGCTGCTGCAGCCGGTGGCCGGCGTACCCATGGTGGCCGCGCGGCAATGCGGCGCTGGCCTCGCGCAGCGTGGCATGGTCGTCGTCACCGGCTACGCCGCCGATGCGGTGCGCGCGAGCCTGGTTGGGCTGGACCTCGAATTCGCCCACAACGCCGAACATGAAACCGGCATGGCCTCGTCGCTGCGTGCCGGATTGCAGGCATTGCCGGCCGACACCGACGCCGTGGTGGTGGTGCTGGGCGACATGCCCTTCGTCAGCGCGGCGCACATCGACCGCCTGATCGCCGCCTTCGATCCCGCGCGCGGCAACATCGTGGTGCCGATGAAGGACGGCCGGCGCGGCAACCCCATCCTCTGGCCGCGCGAGTTCTTCGGCGAGATGCAGCAGGTGCAGGGCGACGTCGGCGCCCGCGAACTGCTGCAGCGCCACGCCGATCGCGTCGATGTCGTCACCTTCGACGACGACGCGATCTTCGCCGACGTCGATACGCCGGAAGCACTTCAGGCGCTGGTGCCACGATGAGCGAGGCCTCCGCGCTGCGCGCAAAGTTCCCGCTGCTGGTGGCGAATCCCGGCCTGCATTACCTCGACAGCGCGGCAACGGCGCAGTTGCATCGCAGCGCGCTCGACGCCGTCGTGGCGCATGAAACCGGTGCGCGGGCCAACGTGCTGCGTGGCAGCTACCGCCGGCCGAGGCGGCCGACCGCGCCTACGAGGCGGCGCGGCAGAGTGCGGCGCGCTTCCTCAATGCGGCGTCGGCCGACGAGATCGTATTTACCGGCGGCACCACGGCTGCGCTCAACCTGGTCGCGCAATCCTTCGGCAGCCTGCTCGCACCCGGCGACCGGGTGGTGATTTCGCAGGCCGAGCACCACAGCAATTTCGTGCCCTGGCAGATGCTGCGCGAACGCCGCGGCGTCGAACTGGGGCTGATCCCGGTGCTGCCCGACGGCACGCTCGACCTCGCGGACTTGGCGCGGATCGACGACCGCACCCGGCTGGTGGCCGTGACGCAGTGCTCCAACGTCACCGGCGCGCGCACCGATGTCGCCGCCACTCGTCGCGGCGGCGCGCAAGGCGGGCGCGGGAAGGTGCTGCTCGACGGCGCGCAAGCGGTGCAGCACGGACCGCAGGACGTGCAGGCGCTGGGCGTGGGATTTTATGCCTTCTCCGGCCACAAGTGTTTCGGCCCCGGTGGCGTCGGCGTGCTCTGGGCGCGGAGCTGCTGGCGGCGATGCCGCCCTTTCAAGGTGGCGGCGGCATGATCGGCGCTGTGACGGCGGAGGGCTGTACTCTGGCCGAGCCGCCGCGGCGCTCCGAAGCCGGCACGCCGCCGATCGCCCAGGCGGTGGGGCTCGGCGCCGCGCTCGACTGGATGATGGGCCTCGACTGGGCGCCGGTCCACGCCCGCGAAGCCGCCTTGTGCGAGGCCCGATCGATGGCTTGCGGCGCATCCCGGATGTTCGCCTGCTCGGTCCCGCGCCATCTTCCGTGCGCGCGCCCATCGTGTCCTTTGACATTGCCGGCCTGCACCCGCACGACATCTGCCAGGTGCTCGATGCACAGGGCCTTGCCCTGCGCGGCGGCCACCACTGCGCCCAGCCGTTGCTGGCGGCGCTGGGCGTCGAGTCCTGCACCCGTGCCAGCCTCGCGCTCTACAACGACGAGGCCGATGTCGCGGCGTTGCTCGCTGGCATTGAAAATGCATAGGCGTGCTGAAATGAGCGGCCAGGCAAGCGACGTCGCGGCGCTCTACCAGAGGTCATCAAGGATTACGCTCGGGCCGACCATGACACGGCCGCCTGAAGGCGCCGGCGCGACGGTGCGCCTGGACAATCTGCCGTGCGGCGACCGCGTCAGCCTGCAGGTGAGCCCGACGCCGGTCGCGTGGCCGCCATCGCCCACGAAACTCGGGTCGCCTGCTGTGCCGCGCTGCCGCTTCACCGCTCGGCAAGCGCGCACGGGACTTGACGCGCAGGGCCCGGCAGAGACGACCGCGGCCCTTGAAGCCATCTCTGAGCAGGCGCAGTCTGCCGCCGGCGGACTGGCCCGAACTGGGCATGTTCGCGCCCGCGGCGAGCATCCAAGTCGCCAGGTGCATGCTATTGCCGCTTCGCGCTTCGCGCAAGGCGTCCGGCAGCAGATGCGGCTTCCGCCGCAAAACCAAGGAGCAGACGATCGTGAGCACTGACGACTCGCGCCAACTGGCGCATACGTGGCAGATCACCTGCCACGCCTATCGCCTGGGCAACGGCCTGCTGGAAATCGAGGCCACGCTGGGCGACGAAAAGGCCAGCAGAAAAGATCTTTCGTTCGCGGTCGCCGGTGCCGCCCGGCGAGTTCATGCAACCGCACGGCCCTGACGCTGACCATCGACGACGACTACACCACTCGCGACGCGCGCGCCAGCACGCTGGTGGCGCCCCGCCGATGTGCGGCGGTACGGATGACGGCTACCGCAAGCCGATCGGCCTGCGCATCGGCCCCGGCTTTTCGCAGAAAGTGAAGGGAGATGCTGGGCGGCGTGCAGGGCCGCACCCACGTCACCGAACCTGGTGGCGCAGGCGGCCAACACCTACATGCAGGCATTTGGCCCGACCGCATCGCCCGCCAGATCGCGGTCAGCGCCGATGCGCGCGGCTGGCCGGACAAGAGCACGCTGGGTTTCGTCAATCACCGCCACGCCTGGCGGCAGGACGGCGCGACGCTGGCGCAGGAGTATCCGAGGCCGGTGCCGCCCAAGCCGTAGCCGGTGCGTCGCCGGCGCGGCGCAAAGTCGGCGTCGGCGGCATCGACGCCGGAAGAAGGGGGGCTTGGTCCGTCTGTTCCGCGTCTCGCGACCACATGCCCATCGGCCAGGCTGCGTTCCCATGGGCAAATCAATCGACGCGACAATCGACGCGACTGGCACGCGATGGAACGCACGTTGAGGCCATCAGCGGCGGTGACACCCACGCCGAGCGCGACGCCGAAGCGGTGGCGCTGGCCCGCGCCGCCGCTGAAGAGCGGCAGCATCGAGCCAGCGAGGCCCGGCGCCACGCCGACGCCGGTTTCTCGATGCCTGTGACGCAAGCAGGCGGCCGAAGAACTGGCGATCCGCCAGGCCCAGCAGCGATCCGAAGCGGACACCGCGGCGGGAGGCCGCCGCCGCCGAGTGCGCCCATGCCGAGCGAATGCTTGAGCTGGCGGCTCGCAGCCGGGTCGATGCCGAAGCGCGTGCCTCGGTCGACGCGAAGCGGCATGAATTTGCCGCATCCGAACCGGTTAGCGACGACGCGCGCGACTTGCGCGCGAACAGGAAGCCGAGTCCCTCGCCCGCCAGCGCGGATTCCGAGCGCGGAACGGCGGAACTTGACTGAAAAGATCCGCGGTGAACAGGCGCTCGAAGCGCGTGCTTTCGCGCGCGTCGCCGCGGAGCGCGATGCCGCTATTCCAGCCGTACGGCGCCAGAGAAGGACGGGGAACCGCCGATGCCGCCTGGCGCGCGCGTGCCGAGGACGAATTGGCGCCAGGAAGTGGCAGTTCGATGTCGATCGACGACTTTGGCAACGCTTGCTGAACGTCCGTCCCCGACCGACCCCCACTGCGACGGTCAGCCGAGGTCTGCCGGTGACGAGGACCGCACCGCCTGAGAGCAGACACCCGCGCCGCGCCGCGGTTGGCGCGCCGCCCTGCCGCTTTGCTCCCCGGCATCGCATTCGGCGGCGCTGGGCTACCTGGTCGAACCGTGCGCGGCGAACGGAGCCGTTGCGACTTTCACGCATGATGGCCGGCAACTCAAGCTGGACCGCGAACCGCCCGCGCGGTGGGTGTCCGGTAGCTGCCAGGGCAGTAGTGCTAGGATTTGATTATTGTGGGCTTCATGGTGCCAACCCCGGTGCGGAAAGGGAGGCTGCGATCAATGAAATCCTCGCGAATTTCTCCTTCCGGCCCGAAGATCGATAGCTCGATCGGCAGCGACTTTTCCGTCCGGTTCTTCAGCAGGGTGTCGCCGCGTGATCCTGATTGGTTCAGACCTTTTCTGGTCGTGATCCGCGTCACGGCATGCCGGAGCAGACGTTACGCATGGTGGCACCTGCGTCCGGAATCCTGCCCATGGGCGTTATCTGGTGGCTGATTTGCCGTGGGCGGCTGCAAGCCGCCGCAATCCTGTTTGCCAGTGGCGCCCTCGGCTGGTGGCAGGTGCGATATGCGTTTTCTACAACGGTGTGCATTCAGCCATCGTCGTCTTTCCGCTGCTGATCGTCTATGCGGGCTGGGCGATCAGCTTGCGCGCGGCAGCGGTGTTTACCGGTCTGACGGTGGCCTTCCTTATCGGTCTCGTGGGCCGCCGAAGCGCTAAGCAATTCCTGCCGCCGCCGCCGCCGACGCCGCTGGCAGTGTTCCCGTGGTCCAGGTCACTTATGTCGTGGTCGCGCTGATCCCGGTGGGGTCGCTGGTGTGGGCGTACCAGCGACGGGTGGGGGAACTGGAACGCGAATCGTACCCGGCAGAGATCATCACCCCGCCCGGCATGTTCTACATGTTCGATGCCACCGGACGCTTGGTCTGCTGGAACCGTCGATTCAACGAGGCCACGCTTACACCGACGTGGCACTGGCGGAGATGAAGGCCGGAGATTCTTTCGCGGCGACGCCGCGAGCGCATCGCCGAGGCCGTACGGCGGTGTTTGCCGACGGGCATGCCGGACATCGAAGCGGAACTCGCTCCGGGGCAGGGGCCGGCGATAATTCCTGCCGGTTCCACCGGGGTCCGTGCCACGATAGGCGACGAATCCTTCCCGCTCGGCGTCGCCCTCGACATCAGCGAAACCGGCGTAACCGTGCCAAACTGGAGGAATACCGGCAGCACCGAACAAATGATCGAGGCGCGCACGGCTGATCTGTCTATCGCCTATGAGGCCGCCGAAGCCGCCAATCGGGCCAAGAGCACCTTCCTTTCGCTACAACATGAGCCACGAACTGCGCACGCCGATGAACGCGATCATGGGCATGACCAGCCCCGCAATGCGGCGCACCCTGGGCGACGCGCGGCTGCTGGACCATCTGGAAAAGATCAACCACGCCTCGCACCACCTGTTGGCGGTGATAAACAGCATCCTCGACATTTCCCGGATCGAGGCCGAACGGCTGCAGTGCTCGAACAAATCGACTTCAGTCCGGCGGCGGTGCCGGACAAGCTGCCGGCGCTGATCGGCTACAAGGCGGTCGACAAGGGTCTGGCCCTCGAACTGACGTCTCACCCGACGTGCGTACGGTGGTGGTGGCGATCCAATGCGCATCGGTCAGATCGTGCTCAACCTTGCTGACAATGCCGTCAAGTTCACCGAGCACGGCAAGGTCACCGTGCGTCTGCGACTGGCCGAGGATGACGCGGAACAGGTTCTGTTGCGTTTCGAGGTCGAGGACACGGGGCATCGGCATTTCGGCGACAGACTTCAGCGGGTGTTCGCCGCCTTTCAACAGGCCGACGGCCTGATGACCCGCAAGGCATGGCGGCAGCGGCCTCGGGCTGGCGATCAGCCGCCGCCTCGGCGCGCTCCCGATGGGCGGCGACATCACCGTCAGCAGCCGACCGGGGAGGGGAGTCGATTTGTATTCAGCCTGCGCCTGCTCAGTCGGCTATGCCGTCGCGCCACGGCCGACTCTCGAATCCGGCAGGCGGGCGAACGGCCGTGGTGAGGAGTTCTCTCGGTAGCCGGATCCTGCTGGCCGAGGACGAATCCGTGAACCGTGGGGTCGGGATGACCTTGCTGGAAGCCCATGGATTGGTCGTGGATGTCGCCGTCGATGGTGTCGAGGCAGTAGCCGCTGGCGCGGCAGGTGCCCCTACGGACCTGATCCTGATGGACATGCAGGATGTTCAACCTGAACGGCGTCGATGCGACACGGGCTATCCGCAAGCTGCCGGGCCGGGCGCCCGCACGCCGATCCTCGCCATGCAGCCAATGCCTTTGCCGAAGATCAGAATCCCGCCTCGCCGCCGGCATGGACGATCACTTGCCCAGGCCGGTCGAGCCGCAGCG
>JADJUP010000035.1 GCA_016716965.1 Sulfuritalea sp.
TCGCTCGCCGCTGGCCTTTGCAGCGCAACGCCTCGTTGATGCAGGCGCGGATGCCGTAGGCCGACCTGGCGCCGGATGATGCCTTCGGCGCGCGCGAACATGACGCCGGCCTCGAAGGTGGCCTTCGCGGCACGGTATGACGGCCCGACCAGCTGCTCGTGGTAGAGCTGCCGAAACCAGCGGGCTGTCGCCGTGAGTAGCGCAGGCCGCCGGCATGGATGCCCGGCGGCATGAAGTCGTGGCCCAGGTATACATCTTCATCATCGGCGTGAAGCCCGAGGCGTCGCCGAAGTCATAGGCATACACGCCCTTGGTCAGCGTCGGGCAGGACTCGGGCCTCGACCGCGACCATGCGGATCTTTGCGCGCGCTTGTCGCCCGCCGCGGCGTCGCCGAGGAAGGGGAACACCGCACCGGCGAAGTTGCAGCCGCCGCCGCAGGGCGCGAACATCATGTCGGGATACTCGCCGAATTTCTCGAACTGCTTTTTGGCTTCGAGGCCGATCACGGTCTGGTGCAGCAACACGTGGTTGAGCACCGAGCCCAGCGCGTACTTGCTGCCGGGATTGCTCACCACTGCCTCGATCGCCTCGGAAATTGCGATGCCGAGGCTGCCTGCTTTGTCCGGATCGGCGGCGAGGATGTCACGGCCGGTCTTGGTGCGCTCGGACGGGCTGGCGACCACGTCGCCGCCCCGGGTCTGCATCATCAGGCGGCGGTAGGGGCTTCTGCCCGTAGCTGACCTTGACCATGAAGATCTCGACCGGCAGGCCGAAGATCTGGCCGGCGAAGGCCAGCGACGAACCCCACTGCCCGGCGCCGGTTTCGGTAACCAGGCGCTTGGCGCCGGCGATCTTGTTCAGGTAGGCCTGCGGCACGGCCGAGTTGGGCTTGTGCGAACCGGCCGGGGAGACGCCCTCGTATTTGTAGAAAATCTTGGCCGGGGTGCCCAGCATCTGCTCCAGTCGCGTGGCGCGGCACAGCGGGCTCGGACGCCACAGTGCGTAGATCTGGCGCACTTCCTCGGGAATCGCGATCCAGCGCTCGGCCGACATTTCCCTGCTCCAGCACCGGGCCGGGAAGATGGCCAGCATCTTGTCCGGGGTCACCGGATTGCCGTCGCCGCCCAGGGGTGGGAAGGCGGCGTCTTCAGGTCGGCGACGATGTTGTACCAGTGGGCCGGAATTTCCCTTTGATCAAGAACGACACGGGTTCTGGCTCATGTGTTGCCTCCTCTATATGGTTGTCTTGGTCGTTTCGGGCTGCGCTCAGATCATGGATCAGAGATGGCCGCAGGCGTTGCGAAGACGGATCGCGCCGCCGGCTGGCAGGTCCAATTTCGGATACGGTAGCAGCATGCAAAGAATCGACGGAATGTCAATCCGTCTGAGGGTTTTTGAAGATAGGCTCTGCTGCGAGTTCCGGCTACGGACGATGCACGCATGACGACAACACTTTTGCAAACCTGCGCGGCTGGCGCGCGGCGGAAAGCCCGGCGGCATTGGCCACCGTGGTCAGCAGCACCGGGGCTCTTCGCCGAGGCCGAGGGCAGCCATCTCGCCGTCGATGGCGAGGGGCATTTCATCGGTTCGGTTTTTCCGGGGCTGCATCGAAGGCGCGGTGATCGAGGCCGCGCTGCAGGTGATGCACAGCGGCGAGCCGCGCCTGCTCGAATTCGGTGTCAGCGACGAACAGGCCTGGCAGGTGGGGCTGGCCTGCGGCGGTCGCGTACAGGTTTTCGTCGAGGCGGTGGAATGAAGGCGGACGCGCTCGCGCCTCGCCGAGGCGCAGGCGAAGCGCCAGGCGCTGGTGGTGGTCACGCGGCTGGCCGACGGGGCGAGCGCCCGGTTGACGCCGCCGGTCGCACCGGCGAACTGCAATTGGCGACCGGGGCCGTCGCCGAGGCCGCCGCACTCCTGCTGTCCGGGCGCAGCGCTTCGCTGGCCAGCGAGCCGGGCTGTTTTGCCCGTGCCTACGTGCCGTCGCCGCGCCTCTTGATCGTCGGCGCCGTGCATATCGCCCAGGCGCTGGCGCCGATGGCGGCCACGGCCGGTTTCGAAGTCACGGTAATCGATCCGCGCGGCGCCTTCGCCTCGGCGGATCGTTTTCCCGGCGTGCAACTCAGCGACGAATGGCCCGACGAAGCGCTGGCGCGGCTTGGCCTCGACGCCGCCACGGCACTGGTCGCGCTGTCGCACGATCCCAAGCTCGACGACCCGGCCCTGGAACTGGCGCTGCCGAGCACGCTCTTCTACATCGGTGCGCTGGGCAGCCGCCGCACCCACGAAAAACGCCTGGAGCGCCTGCGCGCCGCCGGGCTGGGCGAGTTTGTCGGGCGCATCCATTCGCCGATCGGCCTCGACCTCGGCGGCCGGGCGCCGGCCGAGATCGCCGTATCCATCCTCGCCGAGATCATCCAGGTTCGCCATCGGGGCACCGCCGTGATCTTCGGCGAGTTCCCGGTCGAAGAATGCGAAGGCCCGCTTGCTGGCGCATAGCCTGCGCCTCGCCGCACGCACGCTGAAGAAAGGGCGCCGTGTCACCAGCGCCGACTTTCCCGACCTGATCGCCGCCGGCCACCGCACCATTTACGGCGCGCGCCTGGCCACCGGTGATTTGACCGAGGATGCCGCCGCCGCCGCGGTCGCGGCGCTGTTGCAGGCCGACGGCATCGTCACCCGCAAGGCCTACACCGGACGCTGCAACCCGCACGCCGCGCGCCGCGGGCTGGTCACCGTCGATGCCGGCATCATCGACCGGATCACCGCAACCGACGAGGCCGTCACGGTCGCCACCCTGGCGCCGCTTTCGCCGGTGCGCGCCGGGGCGTGGTGGCCATGGTCAAGATCATCCCGCTGGCGGTGGGGGGCGGGGGTCATCGATCGTTGCGCGGGCGAGGCCGGGCGCGGCGCCGCTCTTGCGCTGCGCCCCTCTGCGCAAAAGCGTGCCGCCCTGATAGTCACCGAGCAGGCGGGTGACCCGGAAAAGAACCACGCCTCCGCCGTCACCAGCAGTCGGCGCCGCATCGAGGACCTCGGCAGCCACCTCGGATGGTGCAGCGCTGCGCCCACCGGCGCGATGCCGTGGCGCTGGCCCTGCGCGAAAGCCTGGCGGCCGGTTGCGACCTGCTCATGATCGCCGGCGCGACGGTGCCCAAGGACCGGGCCGACACCATACCGTCGGCCATCGTCGCCGCCGGTGGCGAGATCGTGCATTTCGGCATGCCGGTGGAGCCAGGCAACATGCTGCTGCTGGCGCGCATCGGAGCGGTGCCGGTGATCATCCTGCCCGGTTGCGCCCGCTCGCGTCGCACCAATGGCCTCGACTGGGTGCTGCAGCGCATGCTGGCCGGGATGCCGATGGGGACCGCCGAGGTCAAGGCGATGGGCGTCGGCGGCCTGATCCGCAGCGCACCCGAGGCCGAGGAAGACCCCGAGGCGGTGGAGCCCGCGCCGCAACGCGTTGCGGCCGGGCGCCGTGTTGCCGCCCTGGTGCTCGCGGCCGGCAGCAGCCGGCGCATGGCCGGCAACAACAAGCTGCTGCAGCCGGTGGCCGGCGTGCCCATGGTGCGCCGCGCGGCAAATGCGGCGCTGGCCTCGCGCAGCGTGGCCATGGTCGTCGTCACCGGCTACGCCGCCGATGCGGTGCGCGCGAGCCTGGTTGGGCTGGACCTCGAATTCGCCCACAACGCCGAACATGAAACCGGCATGGCCTCGTCGCTGCGTGCCGGATTGCAGGCATTGCCGGCCGACACCGACGCCGTGGTGGTGGTTCTGGGCGACATGCCCTTCGTCAGCGCGGCGCACATCGACCGCCTGATTGCCGCCTTCGACCCCGCGCGCGGCAACATCGTGGTGCCGATGAAGGACGGCCGCCGCGGCAACCCCATCGTCTGGCCGCGCGCCTTCTTCGACGAAATGCAGCAGGTGCAGGGCGACGTCGGCGCCCGCGAACTGCTGCAGCGCCACGCCGATCGCGTCGATGTCGTGGCCTTCGAAGACGACGCCATCTTCGCCGATGTCGATACGCCGGAAGCATTGAGCGCACTGGGGCCGCGATGAGCGAGGCATCCGCGCTTCGCGCAAAGTTTCCGCTGCTGGTGGCGAATCCCGGCCTGCATTACCTCGACAGCGCGGCAACGGCGCAGATCCATCGCAGCGCGCTCGACGCCGTCGTGGCGCATGAAACCGGCGCGCGGGCCAACGTGCTGCGTGGCAGCTACCGCCTGGCCGAGGCGGCCGACCGCGCCTACGAGGCGGCGCGGCAGAGTGCGGCGCGCTTCCTCAATGCGGCCTCCGCCGACGAGATCGTATTTACCGGCGGCACCACGGCGGCCCTCAACCTGGTCGCCCGCTCCTTCGGCAGCCTGCTCGAACCGGGCGACCGGGTGGTGATCTCGCAGGCCGAGCACCACAGCAATTTCGTGCCCTGGCAGATGCTGCGCGAACGCCGCGGCATCGACCTGGCGCTGATCCCGGTGCTGGCCGACGGCACGCTCGACCTTGCCCACCTGGCGCAAGTGATCGACGGCCGTACCCGGCTGGTCGCCGTGACGCAGTGCTCCAACGTCACCGGGGCGCGCACCGATGTCGCCGCCATCGTCGCCGCGGCGCGCAAGGTGGGCGCGAAGGTGCTGCTCGACGGCGCGCAAGCGGTGCAGCACGGACCGCAGGACGTGCAGGCGCTGGGCGTGGATTTCTATGCCTTTTCCGGCCACAAGTGCTTCGGCCCCGGCGGTGTCGGCGTGCTCTGGGGGCGCGCGGAACTGCTCGCGAAGATGCCGCCTTTCCTCGGCGGCGGCGGCATGATCGGCGCGGTGACGGCGGAGGGCTATACCTGGGCCGAGCCGCCGCGGCGCTTCGAAGCCGGCACGCCGCCGATCGCCCAGGCGGTGGGACTCGGCGCCGCGCTCGTCTGGATGATGGGCCTCGACTGGGCGCCGGTCCACGCCCGCGAAGCCGCCTTGTGCGAGGCCTTGATCGATGGCTTGCGGCGCATCCCGGATGTTCGCCTGCTCGGTCCCGCGCCATCTTCCGTGCGTGCGCCCATCGTGTCGCTTTGACATTGCCGGCCTGCACCCGCACGACATCTGCCAGGTGCTCGATGCACAGGGCCTTGCCCTGCGCGGCGGCCACCACTGCGCCCAGCCGTTGCTGGCGGCGCTGGGCGTCGAGTCCTGCACCCGTGCCAGCCTCGCGCTCTACAACGACGAGGCCGATGTCGTGGCGCTGCTCGCCGGCATTGAGAATGCAATAGGTGTGCTGAAATGAGCGGCCAGGCAAGCGGCGTCGCGGCGCTCTACCAGGAAGCCATCAAGGACTACGCGCGGGCCGACCATGGACACGGCCGGCTCGAGGGCGCCGGCGCGACGGTGCGCCTGGACAATCCGCTGTGCGGCGATCGCGTCAGCCTGCAGGTGAGCCTCGACGCCGGTCGCGTGGCCGCCATCGCCCACGAAACGCGGGGCTGCCTGCTGTGTCGCGCTGCCGCTTCGCTGCTCGGCAAGCGCGCGCCGGGACTCGACGCGCAGGGTCTGGCAGAGACGACCGCGGCCCTTGAGTCCATCCTTGAGCAGCGCAGTCCGCCGCCGGCGGACTGGCCCGAATTGGGCATGTTCGCGCCAGCGGCGGAGCATCCAAGTCGCCACAAGTGCGTGCTATTGCCGTTTCGCGCGCTCGCGCAGGGCGTCCGGCAAGCAGATGCGGCTTCCGCCGCGAACCAAGGAGCAGACAATCGTGAGCACTGACGACTCGCGCCAACTGGTGCACACGCGGCAGATCACCTGCCGCGCCTTTCGCCTGGGCAACGGCCTGCTGGAAATCGAGGCCACGCTGGGCGACGAAAAGGGCCAGCAGGTGGATTTCCGCTCGCGGCCGGCGGTGCCGCCCGGCGAGTTCATGCACCGCATGGCCCTGACGCTGACCATCGACGACGATTACACCATCCGCGACGTGCGCGCCAGCACGCTGGTGGCGCCCTGGCCGATGTGCGGCGGTACCGACGACGGCTACCGCAAGCTGGTTGGCCTGCGCATCGGCCCCGGCTTTTCGCAGCAGGTGAAGCAACTGCTGGGCGGCGTGCAGGGCTGCACCCACGTCACCGAACTGGTGGCGCAGGCGGCCAACACCTACATGCAGGCATCCTGGCCCGACCGCATCGCCCGCCAGATCGCGGTCAGCGCCGACGCGCGCGGCTGGCCGGACAAGAGCACGCTGGGTTTCGTCAATCACTGCCATGCCTGGCGGCAGGACGGCGCGACGCTGGCGCAGGAGTATCCGGAGCTGGTGCCGCCCAAGCCGTAGCCGGTGCTCGTAGTGGCGCGGCGCGAAAGTCGGCGTCGGCGGCACGGCGCCGGAAGAAGGGGGCTTCGGTCCGTCTGTTCCGCGCTCGCGACCTCATGCCCATCGGCTAGGCTGCGTTCCCATGGGCAAATCAATCGACGCGACAATCGACGCGACGGCACGCGATGGAACACGCTGAGGCCATCAGCGGCGGTGACACCTACGCCGAGCGCGACGCCGAAGCGGTGGCGCTGGCCCGTGCCGCCGCTGAAGAGCGGCAGCATCGCGCCAGCGAGGCCCGGCGCCACGCCGATGCCGGCTTCCTCGATGCCTTGCGACGCAAGCAGGCGGCCGAAGAACTGGCGATCCGCCAGGCCCAGCAGCGATCCGAAGCGGATACCGCTGCGGAGGCTGCCGCTGCCGAGCGTGCCCATGCCGAACGAATGCTTGAGCTGGCGGCTCGCAGCCGGGTCGATGCTGAAGCGCGTGCCCTGGCCGACGCGAAGCGGCATGAATTTGCCGCATCCGAACTGGCCAAGGCGACGCGCGCGCGACTGGCGCGCGAACAGGAAGCCGAGTCGCTGGCCCGCCAGCGCGCGGATTCCGAGCGCGGAACGGCGGAACTGCTGACTGAAAAGATCCGCGGCGAACAGGCGCTCGAAGCGCGTGTTCTGGCGCGCGTCGCCGCGGAGCGCGATGCCGCCATTCAGGCCGCACGGCGCCAGGAGAAGGACGGGGAACTCGCCGATGCCGCCCGGGCGCGCGCGCGTGCCGAGGACGAATTGGCGCGCCAGGCAGTGGCAAGCCCGTCGACGCCGGCTTTGGCAAGGCTTGCGGAACGTCAGTCCCCGGTTGCCCCCACTGCGTCGGCCCCGGTCAGCGTGCCGGTGACGCGGAATTCCGCACCCGGCGCCGGGCAGACGCCTGCACCGCGGCTGGGTTGGCGCGCCGCCCTGCTGCTTTGCCTGGGCATCGCATTCGGCGGTGCGCTGGGCTATCTGGTCGCCGTTCGCGGCGACCGGATGCCTGCGCCTGCCGCAGCGGATGGCTGGCACCTCAAGCTCGACCGCCAACTCCCCGCGCAGTGGGGTGTCCGGTAGCGCCGCCAGGGCAGTAGTGCTAGGATTTGATTGCGGGCTTCCATGGTGCCAACCCCGGTGCGGAAAGGAGGCTGCGATCAATGAAATCCCCCTCGCGAATTTCCCCTTCCGGCCCGAAGATCGATAGCTCGATCGGCAGCGACTTTTCCGTCCGGTTCTTCCAGCAGGGTGTCGCCGCGATCCTGATCGGACTGGTGACCTTTCTGGTCGTAATCCGCATCACGGCGCCGGAGCAGACGTTACGCATGGTGGCACCTGCGTCCGGAATCCTGCTCATGGGCGTTATCTGGTGGCTGATCGGCCGTGGGCGGTTGCAGGCCGCCGCAATCCTGTTTGCCAGTGGCGCCTGGCTGGTGGCAGGTGCGATATGCGTTTTCTACAACGGTGTGCATTCAGCCATCGTCATCGTCTTTCCCCTGCTGATCGTCTATGCGGGCTGGGCGATCAGCTTGCGCGCGGCAGCGGTGTTTACCGGTCTGACGGTGGCCTTCCTTATCGGCCTCGTGGCCGCCGAAGTGCTCGGCACCCTGCCGCCGCCGCCGCCGACGCCGCTGGCAGTGTTCCTGGTGGTCCAGGTCACTTATGTCGTGGTCGCGCTGATCCTGGTGGGGTCGCTGGTGTGGGTGTACCAGCGGCGGGTGGGGGAACTGGAGCGCGAACGGCAATTCTCGGCAGAGATCATCAATTCCCTGCCCGGCATGTTCTACATGTTCGATGCCAACGGACGCTTCGTGCGCTGGAATCGCCGGTTCAACGATGCCACGACTTACACCGACGTGGCACTGGCGGAGATGAAGGCCGGAGACTTCTTTCGCGGCGACGACAAGGAGCGCATCGCCGAGGCCGTGCGGCGGGTGTTTGCCGACGGGCATGCCGACATCGAAGCGGACCTCGCTCCGGGGCAGGGGCCGGCGATACCCTGCCGGTTCACCGGGGTCCGTGCCACGATAGGCGACGAATCCTTCCTGCTCGGCGTCGCCATCGACATCAGCGAAAACAGGCGGAACCAGGCCAGGCTGGAGGAATACCGCCAGCACCTGGAACAAATGATCGAGGCGCGCACGGCCGATCTGTCGATCGCCAAGGAGGCTGCCGAAGCCGCCAATCGGGCCAAGAGCACCTTCCTCGCCAACATGAGCCACGAACTGCGCACGCCGATGAACGCGATCATGGGCATGACCAGCCTGGCAATGCGGCGCACCATGGATGCGCGGCTGCTGGACCATCTGGAAAAGATCAACCAGGCCTCGCACCACCTGCTGGCGGTGATCAACAGCATCCTCGACATTTCCCGGATCGAGGCCGAACGGCTGGTGCTCGAACAGATCGACTTCAGTCCGGCGGCGGTGCTGGACAAGCTGCCGGCGCTGATCGGCTACAAGGCGGTCGACAAGGGTCTGGCCCTGGAACTCGACGTCTCACCCGACGTGCGTGCGGTGGTGGTGTGCGGCGATCCAATGCGCGTCGGCCAGATCGTGCTCAACCTTGCCGACAATGCCGTCAAGTTCACCGAGCACGGCAAGGTCACCGTGCGCCTGCGACTGGCTGAGGATGACGCGGAACAGGTTCTGTTGCGTTTCGAGGTCGAGGACACGGGCATCGGCATTTCGGCGACAGACCAGAAGCGGGTGTTCGCCGCCTTCGAACAGGCCGACGGATCGATGACCCGCAAGTACGGCGGCAGCGGCCTCGGGCTGGCGATCAGCCGCCGCCTGGCGCGCCTGATGGGCGGCGACATCACCGTCAGCAGTCGGCCGGGGGAGGGGAGTCGTTTTGTATTCAGCCTGCGCCTGCGCAAGTCGGCCGGCGCCGTCGCGCCAGCGCCGACTCTTGAACCCGGCAAGGCGGGCGAGCGGCTGCAGGAGGAATTCTCCGGTAGTCGGATCCTGCTGGCCGAGGACGAACCGGTGAACCGCGAAGTCGCGCGGACCTTGCTGGAAGCCTATGGATTGGTCGTGGATGTTGCCGTCGATGGTGTCGAGGCAGTGTCGCTGGCGCGGCAGGTGCCCTACGACCTGATCCTGATGGACATGCAGATGCCGAACCTGAACGGCGTCGATGCGACACTGGCTATCCGGGCGCTGCCGGGCCATGCCCGCACGCCGATCCTGGCCATGACAGCCAATGCCTTTACCGAAGATCGTGAACTCTGCCTCGCCGCCGGCATGGACGATCACTTGCCCAAGCCGGTCGAGCCGCAGCGGCTGTACGAGGCTGTGCTCACCTGGCTGGTACGGTCGCGCGGGACCACGGTTGCCGTCTGAGGAATGCGGCGCGACCAAAAGCTTGGCGCGGCGTCCTGATCCTAGCCAACCATGCCGTCATAGAAGAGTTTGCCGCCGGCCACCAGCAGCGTCCACGCCGTGACCAGGTTGAAGCCGCGCATGTCCACGGCCTGCAGCAGGCGGTAGCCGACGAAGTAGCCGACGGGGATGGCGGGCGCCAGCAGCAGCGAGACGCCGAGGAAGGAAAGGTCCACCAGTCCCAGCTGGGCGTAGGGTCCGAGCTTGGCGAAATTGACCACGGTGAAGAAGATCACCGTGGTGCCGACCAGGCGCATCTTGTCCATGTTCTGCGGCATCAGGTATTGCATGATCGGCGGGCCGCCGGCGTGGGAGACGAAGCTGGTGAAGCCGGCCAGGGTGCTCCAGAAGATGCCCGGGCCGAAAGTCGGCGGTGACGGGACGGCACTGGCGCTGCTGCGTGCGGCGCGGAAGCGGTCGAGCGCGAAGAGGATGGCCTCGATGCCGATCAGCAGCTTGATCCAGCGGGCATCGACGAAGCCGAAAGTCAGCCAGCCCAGCGCGATGCCGAGCATGGCGCCGGGCAGGATGATGCGCAGGTTGGCTGCATCGGAGCGGCCGCGGAACACCACCATGCCGATCAGGTCCATCACCAGCAGGATGGGCAGCATCACCGCGGCGGCGAAGGGCGGCGACACCGCCAGGGCCATCAGCGGTACACCGAGGCTGCCGGCGGCGCCGCCGAATCCGGCCTTGGACATGCCGAACAGCAGCGTGGCGGTAATTGCGAGGAGCCAGAAGGCGAGCGGCAGGGTGGCGGCGTGGTCGAACATCGGTGGCGTGGCGGTTGCCGCATTGGCGGGTGCGCACACACTACCGGAAGTCCAGGCGAATGGCAGTGTCCGAAATCCTTTCGTCCATCCATGGCGCCGTGATGCCGAGAATGCGGCCGGCGTTTCGTCCTTCAATCCGGTGCGCGCCGCAGCGTTGTCACGAGCGCACCGGTTTGCCGTTACTGCCTGAGCACGTTCAGGATCTGGTACTCCAGGCCATCCAGGATCAGCGTGTGCCGATAGGGCGACAACTCATCGGCGCGAACGTGCTGAGTGGAGCATGTCATCAGGTCGCGCACGTCGACGTTGTCTCCCGCCGCATAGGTTTGCTGTCGCATGGGGCCGGGGCGGTTGCGGCCGCGAAGCAGCAGCCGATATGTTCTTTCCATGGTGGGCTTCCTGTCGTCAAGGTGATTCGAATGGGTAAGCAGTTGTCGGGCGCCGCTGCCTGCTTGGGACGGCTGGCGCCTGGCCGTCCTGGTCGTGGTGTTGATGGCTATTTCATCTCTTTGGCGATCCGGGTGCCGAGGTAGCCGCCGGCGGCGGCGCCGCCGACCGTGCCTACCGTGCTGCCGCCGGTGATCGCCGAACCGACGATGCCACCGACCACCGCGCCGCCCACCATGCCAATGTCCTGCCGGCTCGGATTGCTGTTGCAGGCGGCCAGCCACGGCAGCATGACCGCGAGGAGGGCCACTCGTACTGTCGATTGGACTTTCATTGCTTTTTCTCCTTTGTTTGCCGCATCCGGAATCGATGCCTGGCCAGGTAGTCGCAACCGCCGTGCCAGGCGAGCGAATCCCTGCTAATCAATCACTTGGGAGATATTGGAGTGCAAGGGAGGGCGCCGACACTGTCGCCAGATGGCGACAGGAATCCGGTGTCCGGAGGCAACTACCTGAAAGTGCGGGATTTATTCCTGTCGCCAAATGGCGACGGTTACCCGCCTTACTTGAACAGCGCGGGATCGAGCGAGTGGCGCTGCAGCAGCTTGTAGAAGTCGGTGCGGTTGCGCTGGGCCAGCTTTGCGGCCTGCGTGACATTGCCGCCGGTCATCTTCAGCAGGCGGATCAGGTAGTCGGCTTCGAAGCTGCGGCGGGCCTCGTCGAAGGGCAGGATCTCGCCCAGTTCGCTGATGGTCTTCTGCACCAGCGCCAGCGTCACGATGGGGCCGGTGGTCAGCGCCACGGCCTGCTCGACCACGTTCAGCAACTGGCGCACATTGCCCGGCCAGTTGGCGCGGATCAGCAACTCCATGGCCTCCGGGGCGAAGCCGTTGATCTGCTTGCGATAGCGCTGGCCCAGCTTGCGCAGGAAGTGGTTGGCCAGCAGGGGAATGTCGTCGCGCCGCTCGGCCAGATCGGGAATCGCCAGCGAGACCACGTTTAGGCGGTAATAGAGATCGCTGCGGAAGCGTCCCGCGCCCATTTCCTCTTCGAGGTCGCGGTGCGTGGCGCTGATGATGCGCACATCGACGGGTGTGCTGGCGGTGGCGCCGACCGGCCGCACCTGGCGCTCTTCGAGCACGCGCAGCAGCTTGACCTGCAGCGGCAGCGGCATGTCGCCGATTTCGTCGAGGAACAGGGTGCCGCCCTGCGCGGCGCGGATCAGGCCGGGCTGGTCGCGGGCGGCGCCGGTGAAGGCGCCCTTGACGTAGCCGAAGAGTTCCGATTCGAGCAGGTTCTCGGGGATGGCGCCGCAATTCACCGCGACGAAGGGGCGCTCGCGGCGTTCGCTGGCCTTGTGGATCGCCTGCGCCAGCATCTCCTTGCCCGAGCCCGAGGCGCCGCGCAGCAGCACGCTGGCATCGCCCGCAGCCACCAGCTTCGCCTGCGCCAGCAGGTCGGCCATGGCCGCATTGCGCGTGACGATGTCCGCGTGCCACGCCTCGGCAGCCGGGCCGCTGCCGGGTGCCGCGGGGGAAATCTCGATGGCCCGCGCCACCAGGTCGAGCAGTTGCCGCGCCTCGTAGGGCTTGGCCAGGTAGCCGAAGACGCCGCGATGCGTCGCCGCCACGGCCTCGGGAATGGTGCCGTGGGCGGTCAGGATGATCACCGGCAGGGTCGGGTAGCCGGCCCGCACCGCGGCGAACAGCGCGTTGCCGTCCATGCCCGGCATGCGCATGTCGGTGACCACCAGTTGCGGCCGGTCGACGGCCATCTGCGCCAGTGCCTGGGCGCCGCTGGATGCCGTGGCGACGCTATGTCCGGCGGCTTCGAGGCGGATCGCGATCAGGCGCAGCAGGTCGGCATCGTCGTCGACCAGCAGGATCTTGCCCGGGCTGCCGCTCATTTCGTGCCTGCTTTCGGCTTGCCGCGCGGCAGCAGGCTCTTTTCGATGTCCTTGAGGGCTTCCAGTTTCTTCTCCAGTTCTTCGGCACGGCGATAGTTGGAATGGCTGCCGTCTTCGAGGCGGCGTTGTTCCGCCAACTGTGCATGCATCAAGGATGCCAGCGCCCGCAACTCGCCGTCGCGGCCATTGTCCGGCCGCGTCAGCGGCTCGATCAGTTGCAGCGCGCGGCGATGATCCGCCGCCGGGGCAGCGGGCACGGACAGTGCCAAGGCGTATTGCAGCAACCGGAAATCTGTCTTTTCGGCGGTCCAGGCCAGGCGCACGCGCTCGGTTTCCTCGGCCAGCGGTTTGCCGCCCAGATTTCGCGCATACACCGCGTAGTGGATCAGGGACACCGCATCGCTGCCCGGGCGCGGCCCCTGCGGGTCGAGCCAGTAGGCCTCGCGTGGCGGCTTCAGCAGCGCGCAACTGCCCAGCAGCAACAGGCCGCACAGGAATAGCGCAGTGCGAAGCCGGGCCGTCATGGCATCCCCAGCGGCAGCGTCACCGTGAAGCGCCCCTGGCCTTCGCCGACGGCGATGTCACCGCCCAGGGCCAGCACGTGGTCGCGCACGATCGACAGGCCGAGCCCGCTGCCGCGCACCGCGCCGGCGGCGTCGGCACCGCCGCGGTAGAAGGGCTCGAAGATATGTTCGCGATCCGCCGCCGCCACTCCCGGCCCCTGGTCGAGCACTTCGATGACCGCCCAGCCGTCCTGCGTTCTTGCCGCGACCACGATCTCGCCGTCATCGGGGGAATACTTGGCGGCGTTCGACAGCAGGTTGTCGAGCACTACCCGCAGGCGCTCGGGATCGGTTTGCATGGTGAAATCCTCCATCTTCAGGCTGACCCGGATGCGCCGCGGGGCACAGGCCAGTTTGTGGCGCTCGACGACCGCGGCACCGATCTCGGCCGGCTTCACCGTCTGCAGCTTGATCGTCGCCAGCTGGAATTCGGCCTCGCCGTGGCGCAGCAGGGTTTCGATCAGGCGCTGCAATTCGAGGCTGTTCTGCCGGAGTATATGCACGATCTCGCGCTGCCGCGGCGAAAGGCCGCCGGCCACGTCGTCCGCCAGCAGTTCCGAACCCTCGCGCAGGATGGTCAGCGGCGTTTTCAGTTCGTGCGAGACATGGCGCAGGAAGCGGCTCTTCTGTTCTTCGAGCTGGATCAGGCGCAGGCGCAGCCAGTCGAGCTGGCGGCCAAGCTGCTCCAGGTCCTCCGGGCCGGTGACTTCGATCCGCCGGTCGAGGCGGCGTTCGCCGAGGTCGCGAATGCCCTGGTTCAATTCGGTGATCGGCCGCGCCAGCAGGTAGGTGAATCCGGCGACGACGAACACCGCCAGAGGAATCAGCACGAACAACTGGACGCGCGCCTGCGATTCGGTTTGCGCCGCCAGTTCGCGCAAGGCTTCGGCCTCGCGGTCGATCAGGGTGCTGGAGCGCTCCAGCAGGCTGCGCGTCGCGCTGGAGATTTCGGCATAACGGCGGGCCGTCGCCACGGCGTCCTTCGCCATCGGTCCGCCCTGCGCAAGGCTGGCATGGAGCAGGGCCTCGCCCTGCAGCAGGTCGTCGAGCGTCTTGCGAATCTCCGCTTCCAGCGGCATCGCCGCCAGCCGCGCGCCGGCACTGCGGAAGCCCACCCGCAGGCGGTCATAACCCTGCCACAGCGCGGCGTCGCGCAGCACGGTGCTCTGTTGCGCGGCACGTTCCAGCGAGGCCGCGGTGTCGTTCAGTTCGCGGCTGGCATGGGCGATGCGCGCCGCGTCATACACGGCGCGCTGGCTCTGCGCCGCCAGCCGCTCGATGGCCAGGATGTTGCCGAGCAGGCCCACCAGCAGCGGCAGCACCGCCAGGAGGAAGCCGACGAAGAGCAGCTTGAAGAAGGATTTCGGATAGCGAATCTGCATGAGCCTGGTCTGGGGAGGCGCGCCTTGCATGCATTGACTGCGGCGGGCGGCGTCGAAGGCGCGAATGTACAAGGTCTTGCGCATTGGAACTACGACAAAGTTGGCAGCGGCCGGTTCATTGCCGGCGCTGCTTTAGCTTTTTGCCGGTGTGATTGGGCGGTGGGTGCCGGTCGGGTCAAAAGTCGGCGCTGGTGGTACGGCGGTTGGCAGTTGGGACGGCCGCTTCAAGCGGGAGCGCATCACTGCTTTGTGCCCAATGCTGACGGTGGACAAAATGGAAGCAGGCCTTCGCCGGGAACCCTCGAGAGTTAAAGGCTGCCGTGCGCTATGCTGCTGCGATGTTATTGGCTAAACCGCTCGCTCCCAGCGCTAGCACTCGTTCGAGCAAAATGACCGTGCGTAGGCGCCTGCCGGCGGGACCTCTAACCTGGCCTTCGCCAACTGAAGCCGCTCCCCTTACGCCGGTTCCGTGATGAGGCCATCAATGTCCGCGACCATCTGCTGGTCCGGCTCGACGCCAAAATGCTGTTTGCGCAAACGCCCGGCCCGGTCGATCAGCAGGCTTGTCGGCGTGCCGTGCATCGCGTAGGCGTGCATGGTTTGGGGGATCGGTTCGTCCGCGCTCGCCCGGTCGACCGCCACCGGGAAGGGAATGCGGAATTCGTGCAGATAGACCGCGAGTGCCGCCGGCGTCATGACCTCGTGATGTTCGAAGACGGTGTGCAAGCCGATCACCGCCACGTCGCTGTCCGGCCTGCCTTGTTGATAGCGCTGCCACAAACGCACTGCCTGCGGACCGGCCTGCATGACGCAGGCCGGGCACAGCATCTGAAACGCATGGACCAGCACCACCCTGCCGCGCAATTCATCCAGCGTGATGGCGCGATTGCTGTTGAGCCACTGCGAAACGCAAAGGGCGGGAGCGGCGGAGCCCCGATTCAAGGGCGCCCCTTGCTGAAGATGAAGCCGGCGTCCTTTTGCGCGATGTGGCACTGGTGACAAGCCGTCAGGGCATTGGCGCCCACCACGCGTTCGGTGCGGCTGTCGCCCTTGAATCCCTCGTAGCCCCAGCCGCCGGTCGCGGCATATTTGCGCGCGTCGCGATGCATGACACCGACTACCTTGCGCGAACCTTCGACGACGGCGTTATCGGCCGACTTCGCGTCGAGCAGGTCGAACACTATAACGGCGCCGTCAGCCCATTTCCCCGTCTTGTAACCCGCCATGGCGGCCTTGTTCGCGTAAAGATGGTGAATGCCGCCGAACGCGTCGTAAAGCCCGTGGCCGGGATTGATGACCATCGACTTGACATGGTGCCAGTCGCGGTAGCCTTGCGGATAAGGCACCGGGTTTGCATCCGCCGCGCCAACGGAACTGCTTGAAACAGCCGCGGATAGCACGATAATGGATGCTGCGCGAGAAAGTTTGATTCGCATTTTGCATTCCTTTCGATCGGGTTTTGTGTAGGTAGACAGGAACCAATCTACGGGCCGGCGAATGTCGCGGCAAGCAGGTACAAACCGGTCGGGTAGGCACCTTTTGGTGCATTTTGTTGATCACAAACGGGATAAATATTTTCGGCGCATGAGCAGTCCCAGCGTTCATCAGATGGTGGAAAGCATCATTGGCTGCAAATGGTCACTGACCGTTTTGAGCCTGGTGCGAAAAGGCGTGCGCCGTCCCGGCGAAATGGAGCATGCGATTGACGGCCTCAGCGGCAAGGTGCTCAACGAGCGACTGGCCAAACTGGTGCGCTTTGGCATTCTGGACAAGACCAGTTTCCCCGAAGTGCCGCCGCGCGTGGAATATCAACTGACCGCCTTCGGCCGGCATTTCACTACACTGATCGATCAGGTTGACGAACTGCAGATGACTCTGGAGCGCACAACTGTCCAGCGTTCCGGCAACGCGAAATCCCGCTGACGGCTATGGGGAAAGAAGCTGCCCCTCAGAAATGTACGTTTCATGAATGGCGTTGCGCCGGAGATATACGGAAGTCATGCCTTGTGACTGGCGGCTCCCGCTGGATTGCTGAAGTTCAAGCCGGCGCAAGCGGTGGCGCCGATTGAATGGCCGGTCTGGAGCGAGCCCAGAATTGAATGGCGGCTATGGAGCAATTTTCCGAGTGGCGGGTCCCGGCCGAAAGTGTGAGTTCAGCAAACTGCTGAAATCCAGTCTTTTCCAGTATCGCACCCATCCTGCGCCACCAGATCGCCAAGAGACCACCAAGCAGAGACCGCCAAGGGGCAGGACATTTGAAGAACAGATGGTGTGTCTTGATCAAACCGTCCGGGAAAGCCGGTCTACCTCAGTCTGACCCCAACGGCATTACAAGGAGGCATCACCCCGGCCGGTTTCGGCTATCACTGCCCGGCGACTGCGGCGATAAGTCTGGTCAGGGTGTCGGGCGGGTTGATGAAGCGGAATCCCGAGGCATGTCCGCGACTGCCATCCGGCAGCGTAACCACTTCCGAGTAACGTACTTCAAGGTCGACAACGACCGGATCGATTCCCGGCACTTCAATCCGGCTGCCAACGAGTACCGTGCCCGGCTCGAGGGTAATGTCGGCAGAGTAGTAGAGGGCACTTATGCCGCCCAGGCTGATGTTCCGTATTCTCGCTTCGAAAGGCAGCATCCCTCCGGCATCGGCGACGCAGCGCAGCAATGTCGTGGCTGCCACTTCGTGTCGATCGTGCTGGCGCCGCTGCTGTACGGCAAGGATCTCCGGATAACGCAAGCGTATTGCCGGAATGCCTTCATGCATGACCTTTCCAGGTCCGATGGCGGCGAACTCGATGTGCCATTCGCCCAGCGTGCATACGAAAGTTAAGCTGGCGCGGGCGAGCAGGGCCGCATTTGTTGATTCGTCCGCGGCGGCGGTGACGACGATGAACCCCCATGTCGCGTCGGCGCCAATGATCCGGGCGGTGAATGGATCTTCACCTCCCGGAATTTCTGCCGTCACAAGCTGATTTCGGGCAATCAATGCATCGAGCACGCGCTTGATCTCGATCCTTGAGCGCACCAGATGGTCCGACCTAATCGTGGCCTTTTCGGTTGTAGGCATAGTCAATGCGGTATCAAGTTCAGAAAGCTCCGATAGAACCGGGGCACTTTTCGCTGATTATCCCCGCCGGAGCCCGGTCTGTCCGGTGCAATTCAGCCGGCAGCGATCCAGTCGGCGGCAGTTGCCAGCGCCGCGGTCAGGTTACGCTGCGCGGCGGCGGTCAGCGGCTCGCCGAGTTCGAAACGCTCGGCGCGGATCGCCAGCAGCCAGCAGGGCGGCGGTTCGCCGTCGTCGATGTCGGCAAATACCTTGAGCACGGCCTGCGGGCTCATGGCGTGGGTGGTGAAGCTGGCATCGCGGGCAGCCTCGATGCGTGCCAGTGTGCAGGGCGGGGCGGCGTCGAGGCTGGCATCGACGAACAGCACGCGGCGGCGACCTTGCAGGTCAAGTGCATGCTCGACCTGCAACTGGAAATCGGTCAGGAAGTCGACCTTGCCCCATTCCGGATGGCGGGCGGCGAGTGAGGTGAAATGCTCGACGAACAGCGGCCCCAATGCATCGTCGCCACGGCTGGGATTGCCCCAGCCGAAGACCAGCGTCGGCGCCGTCAAGACGGCTCGCGGACTTCGCCGAATTCACGGGTGAGGCCGCGGTGGTCGCGCGTGGCCTCGTCGAGCACCGTGCCGTCAGCGCCGACTATTGCGATTTCCAGTGGCATCTGGCCCAGCGCATGGGTGGCGCAGGAGAGGCAGGGGTCGAAGGCGCGGATGGCGATTTCGACGTGGTTGAGCAGGCCCTCGGTGATCTCGACGCCGTCGAGGTACTGTTTCGCCACTTCGCGCACCGCCGTGTTCATCGCCTGGTTGTTGTGGGTGGTGGAGACGATCAGGTTGGCGCGGATCACCTGGTCGTTTTCGTCGACCCGGTAGTGGTGGATCAGGGTGCCGCGCGGCGCTTCGATGACGCCGACGCCGCGTTCCTGGCGCTCGCCGGTGGCCATCAGGTCGTGGCCGGTGATGTCGTCGTCGTGCAGCAGGTCCTTGATGCTCTCTACCGAGTGCAACATCTCGATCATGCGCGCCCAGTGGTAGCCCAGCGTGGCCCCGGCGGCGCTGCCGCCGTCGAAGGCGAGGAAGGCTTCGCGTTCCTTGTCCGCCAGCGGCGTCGGGATGTGGTCGCACATCGTTACGCGCGAAAGCGGGCCGACCCGGTAGGAGCCGTCTTCGGTGCCGAGCGACTTGAAGAAGGGGAACTTCATGTAGGACCAGGGCTTGACGTCTTCGCCGATCACGTCCCAGTAACGGCTGTAGTCGAAGTGGTCGAACAGCGGCTTGCCGTCGATGTCGCGCGCGCGCAGGCCGCCGTGGTAGAGATCCATGGCGCCGTCGGCGCGTATCAGGCACATGCCGGCGGAACGGAAGCGGCCGAAGGCGTTGTACTGCGTCAAATTCTGTTCGAACAGCCCGCGGATGATGCCCACCGCGTCGCGGCTCCAGGCCACCATCTGGTAGATGTCCTTGAGCAACTCGGCGCGCTCCTCGGTCGAGAGCGACTTGTTCACGCCGCCGGGGATGGAGCCCGTGCCGTGCACGCGCTTGCCGGCCGTCATGCGGATCACTTCCTGGCCGTACTTCCTCAGCAGCACGCCCTTCTTGGCCACCTCGGGGTGGGCGGCGACGACGCCGACGATGTTGCGCGTGGCGACATCCGAACCGAAGCCGAACAGCAGGTCGGGCGAGGAGAGGTGGAAGAAGTGCAGCGCATGCGACTGCAGCATCTGGCCGTAGTGCATCAGGCGCCGCATCTTTTCGGCGGTCGGCGTCAGTTGCTTGACGCCGAGCATCATGTCCAGCGCCTTGGAGGCGGCGAGGTGGTGCGAGACCGGGCAGATGCCGCACAGGCGCTGCACCATGACCGGGACTTCCCAATAGGGGCGGCCCTGGATGAACTTTTCGAAGCCACGGAACTCGACGATGTGCAGGCGCACCTGGTGCACCTTGTTGTTGTCATCGAGCAGGATCGTGACCTTGCCGTGGCCCTCGACCCGCGACACGGGATCGATCGCGACGCGGCGCAGGGTTTCGGGGGATTTGGCGGTTTCGAGTTCGAATGTCATGGCGTTCTCTGAGTTTTGGTTCAAATGTCGTGAAGAAATCGTAGCGAGCGGGCCGCAGCAGGGTGCGGCCGGAGCGCAGCTACCGGAATGCACGTAGGTGTGCATGAGGATAGCGAGCACCGCCCAAGCCCTGATCCGGCACGCGCAGTAGATTTATTCATGGCATTTCAGTCGTAGTGCATCAGGCCGTGGCCGAGGGTTGGCGTGCGGCCGGCGAGCAGGTCGGTCAGCAGCTTCCAGATGGCGTCGGCCGGCGGCGGGCAGCCGGGCAGGAAGTAATCGACCTTGACCACTTCGTGGATCGGGTGCACCTGGTTCAGCGGCAGCGGCAGTTCCGGATCGTTGGGAATGCCGCCATGCGAAATTCCGGCTTCGGTCTGGTACACCTCCTCCAGAATGTCGCGCAGGTCGAGGTGGTTGCGCTGCGCCGGCAGGCCGCCGTTGATGGCGCAGGCGCCGACGGCGACGAGGATCTTGCAGTTCTTGCGGAATTCGCGCAGCACATGCACGTTCTCGGCGTTGCACAGGCCGCCCTCGATCAGGCCAAGGTCGCAGGGTCCGCAGTGCTTGATGTCGGTGATCGGCGAGCGGTCGAACTCGACCAGTTCGAGGAGCTTGAGGATGCGCTCGTCGATGTCGAGGAAGGACATGTGGCAGCCGAAGCAGCCGGCGAGGCTGGTGGTGGCGACCTTGAGCTTCTTCGCCGCGACCGGCGCGGCATTCATGGGCGCATTCATGCTGTCGGCTCCTTGACCTGTTCGTTGATCGGTGTCTTGTCGTACTGGCGCTCGCCGATGGGCACGGCGAAGCCCTTGCGCTTGACCAGGATCACGCCGACCGGGCAGATGCTGGCGGCGCGATCGGTGACGGCGAAGTCCGTGTCGGCCAGCTTGCCCGATTCGCTGTTGATGTGGATGCGGCGGCCGAGGATGCCGCGTCCGCCCATGGCGAAGACGTTCTTGCCATCGACCTCGCGCGAGGCGGTGACGCACAGGCTGCACATGATGCAGCGGTTGAAGTCGAGCAGGATGTCGGGGTGCGACGCATCCACCGGACGGTCGGGATAGAACATGTCGAAATGCGGCGACATCATCTTCAGTTCGTAGGCCGTGGCTTGCAGCGTGCAGTTGCCGCTTTTCTCGCAGGAGGGGCAGAAATGGTTGCCCTCGACGAAGAACATCTGCAGCAGGGTGCGGCGCTTGTCGTCGAGTTCGGCCGTGCGGTTCTCTACGCTCATCCCGGCCTGCGCTTCCATGGTGCAACTGGAACCGAAGCGGCCATTGACCTTGACCGTGCACAGCTTGCAGGAACCATGCGCGGGAAAATCCGGATGCCAGCACAGGTGCGGGATATACACGCCCGCCGCCTTGGCGGCCTGCATGATGGTTTGTCCCGGCGTGAAGGAAATGTCTTCGCCGTCGAGCTGGAATGTGAGTTCATTGCTCATGCTTCGGCCTCATTGGTCAGGTGGGCGGCGGCGTCGTCGCGCCCGGTCATCTGCCTGGCCTGCGACAGCGCGGCATCCAGGTCGAAGGCCGGTTCGTAGTCGAGCGACTTCAGGCGGCGCTCGTAGGCGGGACGGAACTTGTTCAGGGTGTCGAACACCGGGTTGCAGGCCGAATTGCCCAGGCCGCAGTGGCTGGCGCCCTGCATCACGCGGTGCAGTTTGAACAGTTCGTTGATGTCGTAGGGAGAACCGTGACCGAGCGAAATCTTGTCCATCATGTTGCGCACCAGGGTCGTGCCGACCCGGCAGGGGGTGCAGAACCCGCAGGACTCGTGGGCGAAGAAGTGGGCGAAGTTGCGCGCCACCTCGAACATGTCGCGCGTGTCGTCGAAGACCATGAAGGCGCCGGCGGTCGGCAGGTCCTCGAAGGCGATGCGGCGTCCAAATTCCTCAGTGGAGACGCAGATGCCGGAGGGACCGGAAATCTGTACCGCCTGAGAATCCGTTGCGCCGCAGTCGTCAAGGACCTGGCGTACGGTGACGCCGTAGGGATATTCGTAGATGCCGGGCCGTTCGCAGTCGCCGCTGACCGAGAAGATCTTGGTCCCGGCGGATTTTTCGGTTCCATGTCCGGCGTACCAGGCGCCGCCATGCGCGGCGATCAGGCAGGACGCGGCCAGCGTCTCGACGTTGTTCACCGTGGTCGGCTGATCGAGGTAGCCGCGCGTGACGGGGAAGGGCGGGCGGATGCGCGGGCGGCCCGGCTTGCCTTCCAGCGATTCGATCAGCGCCGATTCCTCGCCGCAGACATAGGCGCCGGCACCGAGGTGGATCTCGATGTCGAAGTCGAAGCCCTTGCCGAGGATGTCGGCGCCCAGCAGGCCGGATGCACGCCGTGCCGCCAGCGCCGACTCCAGTGGTTCCAGCAGGTAGCGGTATTCGCCGCGCAGGTAGATCAGGCCCTTCTTCGCGCCGACGACGTAGCCGGCAATGCTCATGCCCTCGAAGACGAGGTCGGCATAGGAGTTGAGCAGCACGCGGTCCTTGAAGGTGCCAGGCTCGCCTTCGTCGGCATTGCACACCACATAGTGCGCCGGGTTGTCGCCAGTGCCCACCGCGTTGCGGCAGGCTTCCCATTTCAGGCCGGTGCCGAAACCGGCGCCGCCGCGGCCGCGCAGCTTGCCGGCCTTGATTTCGTCGAGCATGGCTTGCGGGCCTCGTTCCAGCGCGGCCTTCAGCGCCTGCCCGGGCATAAGTTCGTGGCCGAGCAGGATGTCCTTGCGGCGGATGTTGTCCTCGACCGAGAACCATTCGGCGGGCCATTCGGCCACCGGCGTCTGGTTGCGGATCAGTCCGACCATTTCGCCGAGGCGCGCCTGCGTCATGCGCGTGATGGCGCGGTAATTCACCAGCAGGGCCGGGCCCTGGTCGCACATGCCGGTGCAGGAAGTGGTGTTCACGCTGACCAGGCCGTCCTCCGAGACCCGCCCCGGTTCCAGCCAGAGTTTCTTGCACATGGCGTCCATCAGGTCGGTGTTGCCCAGCATGCGGTCGGTGATGTTGTCCGACCAGAGCACGCAGTAGGTGCCGCGCGGACGGGTGTGAAAGAAGCTGTAGAAGGACGCCGTGCCGCTGACCATGGCGCGCGGCCAGCCGATGCCGGCGGCGATGTGGCTCAAGGTGGCGGGCGACAGCCAGCCCAGTTGTTCCTGGACTTCGCGCAGGATCTGCACCAGACGCGTGCCATTGCGATCGTGGCGCGCAAGAACCGCGTCGATTCGGGGAAAATCGGTCATGGATGAACCTCGTTCTGGTGGGTGCTGCAGATAATGCACTGCAGCATATCGTTTTCGGGCAGGCGTGGCTTAATCTGGATCAAACCTTTGTTTCGCGTCCGGTGTTAACGACCGCGATCGGGCGAAGTTGAGGGGCGCGAAGGCGGGCGAACAGGCCGCTCGCTCCCTATTACCTTTGTTAGAATCGGGTCATTTGTTAAGTTGGCCTTCCAGTCGGAGGTACGGCGCGCCTGCGCTGCGACCGATCCGGCGCGGAACCCTCCAGGCACCACCATGGACCCATTGAGCCGCGCCCCCAACGAGGGAATCGACAGCATCGCCGAGCCGATGTTCTGGGCGACCTCGCGCCGCTTCCTGCGCTCCGGCATCATCGGCATCAGCGTCGGTGCCATCGCCTTCCTCCTGGTCGTCTTTCGGTTTGCGCCGGAACAGCACGCGCGCATGGTGGGGCCGGGTTTCCTGCTGATCCTCGCCGGCGCGGCGTGGCTGCTGCTGCAGCGTGGCCAGGTCCGGGCCAGTGTTTTTCTGCTCGCCATTGGTTCGTGGATCCTCGCCACCGGGATCTGCGTCTTCAACGGCGGCGTGCGCACGCCGGTGATCGTCGTGTATCCGCTGCTAGTGATCATGTCCGGCTGGCTGCTAGGCGCGCGCACCGCGATTGGTCTGGCCGCGCTGACGGTGGCGGCAACCTTCGGCTTCGTTGTTGCCGAATCTTTCGGAGTACTGCCGGTGCAGCCGCCAACGCCGCCGGCCATGTTCTGGGTGGTGCAGGCCACGATCTTCGCCATTTCGGCGGCCTTGATCGCGTTTTTCCTGCGTGCCTATCGCGAGCGGATCGCCGAAGTGCGCGACCTGAGCGGCAACCTCGCCAGGCTCGAGGCCGAGGCGGCGCTGGCGGAGACGATACGCCGCAGCAGCTACCTGCTGGATCGCACCGGCCGCATGGCCCGGGTCGGCGGCTGGGAACTCGAACTGGCGAGCAGGACGCTGACCTGGACCACGGAAGTTTTTCGCATCCACGAACTCGAACCTGGCGTGGCGCCCAGCGTAGACGAGGCCATCGGCTATTACGCGCCGGAGGCCCGCGCCACGATCGAGGCCGCCGTGCGCGATGCCGCCGCGCATGGCAGTGGCTATGACCTGGAACTGCCGCTGGTCACCGCCCTCGGCCGGGAGATCTGGGTGCGCACCATCGGCGAGCCGCAATTCGTCGATGGCAAGGCGCTGCGCCTGAGCGGCACGATTCAGGACATCAGCGATCAGCGGCGCGGCGCGCAGGCCCTGAAGGCCAGCGTGGACAACCTGCAGCGCACGCTGGAGAACATCGGCGAGGGCATCTTCGCCTACGACGGCAGGGACCCGAGCGGCCGCCTGCTGTTCGCCAACGACGAATTCTTCCGCATCTGGAAAATTCCGGCGGAGGATGCACCCCGGACGGGCCGCGCCGAAATCATCGCGGCGGCGCGCAAGCTGTTCGTCGATCCGGATGCGGAGGTCGCCCGCATCGGCGAAATCCTCGCCTCGCCCTTGCCCCACGAGGATCGCGTGCCGCTCAACGACGGTCGCGTACTTTTGCGGCGCAGCGCCCCGATCTCGGGCAGCGACGGCGTGTCCCGCGTCTGGACCTTTCGCGACATCACGCGCGAAGAGAGGGCGCTGGGTGCCGCTGCGCGAGCGCGAGGAACAACTGCGTCATGCACAGGAAATCGCCCACCTCGGCAGTTTCGACTGGAATCCCGCATCCGGTGACCTGCGCTGGTCCGATGAGCATTTCCTTCTGTGGGGCCTGGCGCCGGGGACGGTGACGCCGGATTACGCGCTGTTCCGCAGCGGGGTTCATCCGGACGACGTGGTGCGCCTGGAGGAAGCGCTGCAGGCCGCCATCAAGGGCGGTCGCTGGTATGCCTGCAAGCACCGGGTGGTCTGGCCGGACGGCAGCGTGCGCCATGTGCACGGCCGTGGCGAAGTGATGTTCGATGTATCCGGTCGGGCCGTGCGCATGCTGGGCACGGTTCAGTGCATCACCGAACGCGTCGCGGCCGAACAGGCCCTGATCGGCGCGCGTGACGAGGCCCATCGTGCCAAGAAGGATGCCGAGGCGGCCAACGCGGCGAAGTCGGAATTCCTCTCCAACATGAGCCACGAGATCCGCACCCCGCTCAATGCCGTGCTCGGCCTGGCCCAGGTCGGGCAGCGTGAAGCGGATGGAACGGCGGTGCGGCGCCTGTTCGACCAGATGCTCGACTCCGGCCAGCACCTGCTGGGCATCATCAACAACATCCTGGATTTTTCCAAGATCGAGGCCGGCAAGCTGTCGGTGGAGAAGGAAGCCGTCAGCCTCACGCGGCTCACCGACCGTGCCCTGGGTTTCTGCGCGGCGCGCGCCGCGCAGAAGGGGCTGGCACTGCGCCTGAGTCTTGGCGCGGACCTGCCCGAGGCCTTCCTGGCCGATTTCCTGCGTCTGTCCCAGGTGCTGGCCAACCTGCTCGACAATGCCATCAAGTTCACCGCGCAGGGCGACGTCGTGCTCGGCGTCGACCGGTTTGGCGGCATGCTGCGTTTTCGCGTGCGCGACACCGGAATCGGCATGAGCGACGAGCAACTGGCGCGGGTATTCCTGCCCTTCGAGCAAGGTGACGGCTCGACCACGCGCCGCTTCGGCGGCACCGGCCTCGGGCTGGTGATCTGCAAGCGGCTGGCGGAAATCATGGGCGGCACAATCCGGGTCGAAAGCAATCCCGGTTGCGGCACGCTGTTCGAGGTGACGCTGCCGCTGGTTGCCGCGGCCGCACCGGCTGCGGAGCCTGCCGAGGCCGATCGGCCCGAAGTCGCCGCCTTGCAATCGGGCCGCCGGCTCGACGGCATGCGCATCCTGGTCGCCGAGGACAATCCGGTCAACCAGGCGGTCCTGCGCGAATTGCTGGGGCAGGAGGGCGCGCAACTGGTCTGTGCCGAAGACGGACTCGATGCGCTGCAACGCATAGCGAATGCCGGCGGCGACGCCTTCGATATCGTCGTTACCGATATCCAGATGCCGAACATGGACGGTCACCAGTTGGCCCGCCGCCTGCGCGAGTTGCACCCGTCGCTGCCGGTGGTCGGGCTTACGGCGCACGCCTTTGCCGAGGAGCGCCAGCGCTGCTTCGATAGTGGCATGAAGGAGCACGTGACCAAGCCGATCGAGTTGAACAGCCTGGTTCGCGTGCTGCGCAAGCATGCCCGGTGGCAAGCGCCGCCGCTGGCGGACGACGCCGTGTCGCCGGCGCCGACTCTTGCGCCGATGGCCGCAGCTGAGGGCCTGGTCGATTGGGATGCCATGCTCGATCTGTACCAGGGCCGCCAGGCCTTCGTAGACAAACTGGTTGGCATCGCCCTCGCGTCGCAGGCGACGGCTCCCGCCCGGCTGCGCGACGCCGCCGGGCAGCGGGACTTCGCTGCCCTTGCCTTCACCGCGCACAGCATCAAGGGCATGAGCGCCAATTTCAGCGCCGCTCGCCTGCGCGAGTTCGCGGTGGAAACCGAGGCGGCCGCCAGGGCAGGCCGCGATGATGCCGGGCCTATGGCGCAGCGTCTCGCCGACCTCATGGACGAGTTTCTGGCGGCTCTCAGTTCCCGCTTGGGCGAGGCGTCCGGTACCGCGTCACCGGCGTCGTGAAGCCGCCTGCGCCGCTCCCGGCGATCTCTTGCGGCTGGGCCGGATTCGCGAATCCGCCCGGATAGGCTGCTAGGATGTCGGCTGCGCCCCGAAATCCCGATTCCACCGCAAGAAGACGCATCACATGATCATCGATAGTCCCTTCGCCGCGCTGGGCAACGTCAGCGATACCGAAGAGGTGGAAGCCCAGGTGGACGCCATCGTCCGCCGCTTTGCGCCGGGGCACGACCTGGCGCGCGTCGATGCGGCCTTTGCCCTGCTGAATCGCGCCTTCGCCGGCGAACTGCCGGGTTACCAGAAGTTGCAGACTCTGTACCACAACCGCACCCACACCAACGAAGTGGTGCTTTGCACGGCGCGCATGCTGCATGGCATGCACCTCGCGGGACAGGGCCTGGACGGCGACCATATCGACGCCGCGCTGATCGGCGCCCTGATGCATGACGTCGGCTACCTGATGAGCGACGCGGAAGCCGGTGGAACCGGCGCCCAGTTCACCGACAACCACGTGTTGCGCGGCGTCGAGTTCGCCCGCCGCCACCTGCAGGACCTGCCGGCCAACGTGCTCGAGGTGACTGCCAAGGTGATCCTGCTCACCGATCACCGCAAGCATCCGGACTGGGTGCGCCTCGACAACGTGCAGCAGCAGCGCGCCGCCTATGCCACGGCGACGGCCGACCTGATCGGCCAGATGGCCAATCGCGAATACCTCGAACGCGTGCTGTTCCTTTATTACGAGTTCGAGGAAGCCCAAATGGGCGGTTTTGCCGATTTCCACGACCTGCTGGAAAAGACCACGGCCTTCTACCGCAGCATCAAGGCGCGCCTGGACCAGGACCTGAACGGCCTGTCGGCCCACCTCGGGCGGCATTTCGAGCAGCAAACCGGCGCCGGCAGGAACTTTTACCAGGAGTCGATCGATCGCAATCTCGGCTATCTGGAACGCGTGGTCGCGACCGAGCGCGACCACCGGCTGGAACATCTGCGCCGTGGCCACGTGGTGGAGCAACTGCTCGACCTGAAGGGCAAGAAATGATGGCCGCCTCTGCGCGCGCCGGGCTGGCGGCCGGGCGGGAGGCCTGATGGAACGCATCACCATTTCGCTGGATGCCGAGCTCGCCGCCGAGTTCGACCGGCTGATCGCGGAGCGCGGTTACCAGAACCGCTCCGAGGCGGTGCGCGACGTGCTCCGTGCCCACCTGGAAAGCGCCCGCCAGCAACGCGGCGAGGCGACACATTGCGTGGCCAACCTGTCGTATGTGTACAACCACCACGAACGCGACCTGGCCGAGCGCCTGACGGCCCTGCAGCATGGCCAGCACGACCTCACCGTGGCGACGCTGCACGCCCACCTCGACCACGAAAACTGCCTCGAAAGCGTGGTCCTGCGCGGGCCGACCGCCGCCGTGCGTCATTTTGCCGATGCCATGATCGCCGAGCGCGGCGTGCGCCACGGCCAGCTCAACCTGATCGACGTCGAGATCGACGCGGGGCGCGCCCACGGCCACGGCTATCGTCCTGCCGGCAGCGGCCACGGCCACGTCCATCTGAAGCCGAAAACCTGATTCCGCCGTGGCGGTTCCAGATCACCTCGTCCTCGCCACCCGCAACCTCGACGCCGGTGCCACATGGCTGGAACGGCATCTCGGCACGACGCTCGCGGCCGGCGGCAAGCACGCGCGAATGGGCACCCACAATCGCCTGCTGAAACTCGGCGCGGGCTTCTACCTCGAACTGATCGCCATCGATCCGCAGGTACCGCCGCCCGCAAGGCCGCGCTGGTTCGGCCTCGATCACCTGGAACTGCCGGTGGACCGCCCGCGCCTGATCCACTGGGTGGCGCGCAGCGACGACATCGCGCGCGACGTTGTCGCCTGCGGCGATGGGACGACCGAAATCCTGGACATGGAACGCGGCGACTATCGCTGGCGCATCAGCCGTCCCGCCTGACGGCAGCCTGCCCGGCGACGGCCTGCTGCCGACCCTGATCCAGTGGGATGTTGCGCTTCATCCCGCCGACCGCCTGCCCGACGCGGGTTGCACGCTGATGAAGCTGGAAGCCTTTCATCCGCGGCCGCAGGGCATTCGCGATCGACTCACGGCGCTTGGCCTGGCAACGAATCTGGATCTGCATGCCTGTGACGCCGGCGAAACGGCGCAACTGGTCGCCTACGTTCGCTGCCCGCGAGGCCTCGTCGAGCTGGACTGAGGGGCGGCACGGATGGCCGGTCGTTCTTGCCAGCCAAGCGTGGGTTTGGCTTGATTCGGGTCAATATTCCAGCAGATTGGGCAGGTATGATCGTTGCAAGCGCCTTGGCGCAATCCGCCCGGAGGCGGCACGAGCGTTAGTGACCGAAAAACATCACGGCAATGACAAGCGGTCTGGTTTCCTTCCTGCAGCGTTTCAATGGCTGGCGCCTTTGGGTGCTGTTCGCCTTGCTTACGGTTCTGGCGGCCGAGCTGGTCGTGTCGGCGATGGATTTGCTGCTGATGGGGCGCGTCACTGCCGACTACCTGATCACGGGCCTGGTTGCGGCAGGCCTGGTTGCCCCGGTCAGCCTCTTTCTGATGAATCGACTGCTGGTGGAACTGGGCCGGCAGCAGCAGGCCGACCTCGCCAGCAACCTGGCGCGGGCCGAAGCCCGCTTGCGGGTGGCGCTCGACTCCACTGACGAAGGCATCCTGATGGTCGATCTGGACGGTGCCGTGCTGTCGTCCAACAAGCGTTTCCGGGAACTCTGGCATGTCACCGAAGAGCTTGCGGATGCCGGAGATGATGCCCTGCTGGCCCATGTGCTGGACCAGTTGGTCGATCCCGAGGGGTTCATGGCCGGGGTGCGCAAGCTCTACGGCAGCGATGCCGAAGCCAGCGATACCCTGCTGTTCAAGGACGGACGGGTTTTTTCGCGCTACACCCGGGCGCTCGAGCAAGGAGGCATGAAGGCACGCATCTGGTGCTTTCGCGATGTTTCGGCCCAGGTTCGTGCGCAGAACGCGCTGGTGGAACGCGAGGAAATCTTTCGCGCCATCGTCAGCCAGGCGGGCGACGGCATCGATTTGATCGATGCGGCGACGCTGCGCTTCGTCGAAGTCAATGACGCGGCCTGTCGCATGCTTGGTTATCGGCGCGAAGAGTTGATTGGCCAGCCGCTGCTGACGATACAGGTGGACTTCGACGAGGCGTCGCTTGCCGCTGCGATTGCGGACTTGCTGCAGGCCGGTCGGCGCGAGTTCGATGCGCGGCATCGTTGCAAGGACGGCGGCATCCTTGATGTGCGACTCAGCGCCAGCGTGGTGCAGTTGCACGGTCGCGATTACGTGGTCGGCGTCTGGCGCGACATGACGGCGAGCAAGGCCGCGGAGGCCAGTCTGCGCGAGCGTGAGGAGATATTCAGCGCCATCGTCAATCGCGCCGTGGAAGGCATGCTGCTGGTCGATGCCGAGACCCTGGCATTCACCGAATTCAATGACGCGGCCTGCGAGGGGCTTGGCTATACGCGCGAGGAATTTTCCCGCCTGCGCTTGCCCGATGTACAGGGGAGCATGGATTTCTCCGAAACCATGGCCAAGGTTCGCCTCGCGGCCGATACGCCGGGCGGCATGCGCTTCGAGAACCGGCATCGCTGCAAGGACGGCAGCCTGCGCGACCGCGTCATCAGCAACCGCCCGGTGCAGGTGCGGGGCCGGACCTGTCTTGCCCACGTCTGGCACGACGTCACCGAACGCAAGCTGGCAGAACGCGAACTGGTCGAGTCGCGCAACCTGCTGCAGGCGGTGGTCGACACGGCCCCGATGCGGGTGTTCTGGAAGGATCGCGACCTGAAATACCTCGGCTGCAATCCGGCGTTCGCGCGCGACGCAGGAAAGGACGATCCGCATGATGTCATCGGCCACGATGATTTCGAGCTGGGCTGGGCCGAGGAGGCCGAGCGCTATCGCGCCGACGATCGCGAGATCATGGAATCAGGGCAGCCCAAGCTGTTCTTCGAGGAGCCGCAGACCACGCCGGACGGCCGCAGGATCTGGCTCAGCACCTCCAAGGTGCCGCTGCGAGACGCCAACCGCGAGATCATCGGCATCCTCGGCATCTACGAGGACGTCACCGAGCGCAAGAGCCTGGAAGATGCCCTGCGGCTGCGCGAGCAGTACCAGCGCACGGTGCTCGACAACTTCCCCTTCATGGTCTGGCTGAAGGACAGCCAGAGTCGCTTCCTTGCGGTGAACCAGCGATTCGCCGAAGGCTTCGGACAGCCGTCGCCGCAGTCCCTGGTGGGCAAGACCGATTTCGACATCGCACCGCGCGAACTCGCGGAACGTTATCGCGTGGATGATTTCGCGGTGCTGGCGAGCGGGCAGTCGAAGAACGTCGAGGAGCAGATCGAGATCGACGGCACGCCGGTGTGGTTCGAGACCTACAAGTCGCCGGTGCGCATTGGCGGGCAGGTCATCGGCACGGTCGGTTTCGCGCGCGACATCACCGACCGCAAGCGCATGGAGCGGCGACTCGCCCTGGCGATCGAAGTCTCGCGCGCGATCGTGTGGGAACTTGACTTCCGTACCGGCCGGCTGTCCTATGACAGGGCCGCGCTGGCGGCGGTGGGCCTGGAGTCCGACGCGAGCCTCGACACCATCCAGGGCTGGATAGGGCAGGTGCATGCCGAGGATCGGTCGCAGTTCGAAGCGGGTGTCCAGCGTGCGCTGGGTCCGGGCGAGGGGCGGTTCGACATGGAATACCGTCTGGCGGCGGCAAGCGGCCACTACGAATGGGTGCACACCCGCGGTCGCGTGCTCCACCGCGACGAACAGGGGCAGCCGGTCCTGGCGGTCGGCACCACCATGAACATCACCGAGCGCCGGCAGATCAGCGACGCGGTACAGGCCAGTGAGCGCCGCTCGGCGGAACTTGCCTCGTTGTTGCGCCTGATGTGCGACAACGTGCCCGACATGATCTGGGCCAAGGACCTCGAGCGGAACTACCTGTTCGCCAACAAGGCGATCTCCCGCCAGTTGCTGAACGCCGTTGATACCAGCGAGCCGCTGGGCAAGGACGACATGTTCTTCGCCCGCCGCGAGCGCGACAGTCATCCGGACGACCCGCAGTGGCACACCTTCGGCGAGTTGTGCCAGGACAGCGATTCGATCACCCTCGAACGCGGCGAGCCGTCCGTTTTCGAGGAGTTCGGCCATGTCAAGGGGCGGCTCACCTACCTTGATGTGCACAAGGCGCCCTTCGTCAATGAGAAAGGCGAAGTGATCGGCATCGTCGGCTCGGCGCGCGACATCACCGAGCGGAAGCAGATAGACAATGAACTCGCGCGCCATCGCGAACACCTCGAAGAACTGGTGCAGCAGCGCACCGACGAACTGCTGGCGACGGAGGCCCGTGCCAGCCGCATCCTTGAATCGGCCGCCGACGGGCTGTACGGGGTGGATATCGAAGGACGCGTGAGCTTCATCAACCCTGCTGCCTGCAAATTGCTGGGATACGGCGTGGAGCAGGTGCTGGGTCGTTCTGCCCACCAATTGTTCCACCACAGCCGGCCTGACGGCAGCCCCTATCCCGAGGGCGAATGTCCCGGGCACCAGTTGTGGAAGTCGGGGCAGGCGGGCCGTTTCGATGACATCACCTACTGGCATGCCGACGGCCATGCCGTCGAGGTGGCCCTGTCCACCCATCCGCTGATCGAAGGCGACAAGGTCGTCGGGGCGGTGGTCAGCATCGTCGACGTCGGCGAGCAGCGCGCGGCGGCGCGGGCACGCGAGCAGGCGCTGCTCGCGGCAGAAAGCCTGGCTCGCGCCAAGACAGAGTTCCTCGCGAACATGAGCCACGAGATCCGCACGCCGATGAGCGGCGTGCTCGGTTTCGCTCACATCGGCCATCGCAATCATGCGAACAGCGACAGGGCGCGCGATGCCTTCGCCAAGATCATCGCCTCGGGCAACCAGTTGCTGGGCGTGGTCAACGAAATCCTGGATTTTTCCAAGATCGATGCCGGCCAGTTGCGGATCGAATCGATCGAAATGTCGCTTGACCAGGCGCTTGCCCACGCCATGGAAACGGTCGCCGAGCGCGCCGCTGCCAAGGGCCTGCAATTGCACCTGAAGAAATCGCCGGACCTGCCGTCGGCATGCATCGGCGATCCATTGCGGATTGGCCAGGTCCTGCTCAACCTGCTGAGCAACGCGGTCAAGTTCACGGAGGTTGGCAGCGTCACCCTGGCTGCTTCGTTGCAAGGGGGGCAACTGGTGTTCCGGGTCATCGACACCGGCATCGGCATGACGCGCGAGCAACTGGGCAATGTGTTCGACCCCTTCCAGCAGGCGGACGGATCCACCACCCGCAAGTTCGGCGGCACCGGGTTGGGCCTTGCGATCTGCAAGCGACTGGTGGAACTGATGAAGGGCGAAATCCGGGTCGAGAGCCAGCCCGGCGGTGGCAGCAGCTTCGAGGTGCGCCTGCCGCATGTCGCCTCGACACGCGCACCCGCTGCCGCCCCGGTGCCCGATCCGCTGGTTCCGGCTGCGACGCGGCGCCTCGATGGCATTTCGATACTCGTGGCCGAGGATGACCCGGTGAGCCTCGCGGTGCTGGAATTCAACCTCGCCGAGTACGGCGCCGGCCTGACCCTGGTCGGCGACGGCCGCCAGGCGGTGGAACGGGTGATCGCCGACGGCCCCGCCGCCTACGACATCGTGCTGATGGACATCCAGATGCCCGAGATGGATGGCTACGCGGCGGCGCGACGGATCCTGCAGATGAGTGCCGACCTGCCCATCGTCGGCCAGACGGCGCATGCGTATGGCGAGGAGCGCGACAAGTGTTTCGCCGCCGGTATGGCCGGACATATCGCCAAGCCCATCGATTTCGCGCAGTTGGTGGATCTGGTGCTCAAGCTGGTGCCGCCAAGCCGTCGACGCCGAGCTCTGCCGCCCGTGGGCCGGTGAGGCCGGCGCCTAGCGGGCGCTGCCTTCGGTGACGGCCAGTTGCGCTCCGCGCGCGAGCCAGTTGCCGAGGATGAAACTTGCGCCGAGCAGCAGGATCACGCTGCAACCGACCAGCAGCTCCTTGCCTTCGTACCACTGGGCGATGTCGGCCTGCAGCCAGCGCGCGAGGCCGAAGCCGGCGACGGCGAAGCTGATGGCGGCGACCATCAGGCCCATGACGCGCGAGGCGATGCGCGCGCGATGGTCGGCGCGGCGCAGCAGGCGGGCGATCCACAGGCCGTTGGCGCCGTCCGCCAGCAGCATGCCGGCGGTGAAGGCGAGGCCCAGCGCCAGGCTGTGGCCGATGCCGCCGTGCTTCGTGGCGGTAACGGCGAACAGCGCGGCCTGGCTCACGGTGTCGAAGGACAGTGCGAACAGTGCGCCGACGGCGGCGATCGCCAGCGGATGCGAGGTCGCCTGCAGACGGCTGAGCAGGCCCGCCTTGATGCCGAGCGGCGCCACCATCTCGTCGGCCGGCGCCGTCAGCACCGCGCGCAGGTTGAGCAGGCCGAGCAGGGTCAGGAAGGCGATCGAGATCCAGGTACCGAGGTCGTCCAGCCAGTCCGGAACCTGCCAGGCGGCCGACGCGAGGCCGACGCCCAGCGCGATCAGCATGACTATGGCGCCGTGGCCGAGCGAGAACAGCGACCCGCACCAGCGGGCGCGCGCCGGCATGCAGCGCAGGTTGTAGCGGGTGAGGCCGTCGATGGTGGCGAGGTGATCGGCGTCGAGTCCGTGTTTGGCGCCGAGGACGAAGACCAGGCCGAGCAGGGCAAGCCATTCAGTGGGCAGATCCATGGTGCGGGTCCTCGTCGGGGTTTGGTATGAAGTCTATTGAAATCCTCATACAAAATCCATGCCCGGCCACTTCGCGTCCGTAGATTGTTTTGTGCCAATGACTTAGCCAACAATCCGACGACACTGGCCGGTTAGCCGCTATGCGGCGTGGCCAGACCGGCTAACCGCCACATCACTCCAGCCAGCGCACCAGGTAATACAGGCGAAAGCCCTCCGACGAGCGCGACGGTCCCATCACCTCGGCGGCGTGCAGGTTGTGCGCCGGGTCGGCCATGGCCATCGCCGTCGCCTCATCGGCGACGAGTTCGACGCAGGTCTCGGCAAAACGCTTGCGCGATCCGCGCCGCACATGGACCACGGCGAACTGCGCGCGCACCAGTTGCGGCGCCTCGGCATCCAGATAGACGCCGCCCTTCATGGCGCCATCCCGCGCAGCACGCGCAGGTGCGCCAGCAGCGGCGCGAACAGCGGTTCGAGGTGGCGCCGCATCAGCGGGCCGACCGCGCTGGTGCGGGTCAGGATGGGCGCGGCCGAGGCGTTCGAGAGGCTCGCCAGCGCGGCCATCGCCTGCGCTTGCGGCAAGTTCTCGCCCTGCATGTGTGGCGGAATTTCCAGGCCGCGCAGCGCGGCAAAGTAGTTGCCGACGATGTCCAGCAGCAGATACACCGCGTCCTGCGCTGGAGGCTTTTCCATGACCATCTCGACCGCCGCGAGGAAGCTCTGGCCGCTCGCCGCATGGCAACGCGCCAGCAGACGCGCCCAGGGTTCGCCGGCATCGGCCAGTGCCTGCAGGTCGGCGGGAAAATCGCGCGGCGCACCACCGGGCAGCGCATCCGGGCGGTGTTCGAGGAAGCCGATGAAGTAGTGCGGGCGGCGCCGTGCCTTGGCCCAGAGTTGATCGGTGGCGCCGGCGTCGAGCAGGCCGGCGCCGATCACGGCGCGGATCGAGTGCATGGCGAGGATCGGGTCCTCTTCGAAGGGCAGGTGTTCGATCAGGAAGCCGGCCAGCACCGGCCCCATGCTTCCCTGGCGCACGGCCGCATGTTCGAGCATGCTGCGCGCCACTTCCATGGTCGGCAGCGCCCACCAGGCGCGGCGCGCCAGTTCGTCATCAAGAGTCGGCGCCAGCGCCACGGCGACCACGGCCTCCGGTTCGCCCAGCTTGAGCAGGGCGGCCAGGTTTTTCGCGCTGGCCTGGCCCATGCGCGTCCAGTGGCGCAGGTGCACCGGGTAGCCGCCGGGCGAATCCAGCGCGTGGCCGCCGAGCAGTTCGCGCACGCGCATCAGGTAGAGGTCGGCGCGGCAGTTGCGATTCAGGGCGATGCGCGCCTCGCCCTTCGGCGTCAGCGCATGCAGCGTCATGGCGCCTTCGTCGATGCGCACCGCATGCAGTTCGCCGGCCAGCAACACGTTGAGGCGCAGCGCGTCCTCGGCAGCGAGTTCGGCCTTCAATTGAGCTGGATCCTGCGGCCCCAGGGCACCGGCGCCTTGCCCTTGACCAGCCACAGCACCGGGTAGGCCGGCGCCAGTTTCGGAAAATCGCCCTCGGCGTCGGTGAAATACACCAGTGCATCGGGTTGCGCCGGCGCACGCGCGATCCAGTCGAAAACAGGGGCGAACGAGGTGTCGCCGCCGCCTTCGAAACGGCGCGGCAAGCGCAGTTCCTGCCACGGCTCGCAAACCCATGGCGCGTCGGGCGCCAGCGCCGCGTCGCAGGCGAGCAGGCTGATGCGTACCGGCAGGGTGCCCTTCAGCGCGTTGAGTTCGCCGATGAAGGCGGCCAGGTCGGCGTCGGAAATCGAGCCGGAGGTGTCGAGCGCCACCACGATGTCGCCGGAATGGCTGCGCAGGCTGGGCAGCAGGGCGTCGCCCGAACTCTCCCCGCTGCGACGCGAGGGCCGTGCCCAACTGTAGTCGTCGCGGGCCGCCTGCGACAGGTACTGCGCCAGCGCCGCGCGCCACGACACCTGCGGCGCCAGGGTGGCGTCGGTCAGGCGGGCGAGGATGGCGGAGAGCTTGCCGGATTCGCGCGCGCGCTGCGCGGCGGCGGCGAGATGCCGCTGCCATTGCTGCTGCAATTCCTCCTTTTCCCGCGCGGAGAGCGGGGGTGGCGGCGTGGCCGCCGATTCGATTGCCGTATCGCCGGCGCCGACTTTTTGCGCGGTCGCACCACCGCCACCTTCGCCATTGCCGCCCTGGCCATCCCCCTGCCCGCCGTCGTCGCCGTCCCAGGCGTGGTCGTCGAGGGTTTCCTGGTCGAGGCTGTCGTCGAGGCAGGGGTAGATTTCCTCGGCCGCCATGCCGCGATACAGGCTCAGCACCTGGGTGCCGAGCGGCGGCTTGAGGCCCTCGTCAAGCAACAGCGGATTGATCGCGAAGTCGCAGGCGAGGTCCCACAGGCGCTGCACCCGGTGGCCGCGCCGCGCGAAATGGCCCAGCGCGCAGTGCAGCGCCTCATGGGCCAGAGCGAATTGCACCTCGGCCGCGCTCAGGCCGGCGATCCAGTCCGGGCAGTAATACAGCTTGCGCGCGTCGGTGGCGGTGGTGCGGCACCAGGCGCCGGCGGCGACCAGCGGCAGGCGCAGCACCAGCGCGCCGAGGAAGGGCTTGTCGAGGATTAGCCGCGCCCGCGCCGCAGCGAGCTTGGCCGCGGCATGGGTGGCGGTCGGGTCCGCCGCCTCAGTCATACAGCATCATGTCGGCCACCGCGTGGGCCCAGCCGGAAAACTGCGGCACGGCGAACAGCTTGCTGCCGACGCCGCGATGCAGGTCGGACACCAGCATCACGCCCATCTCCTTGAGCGGCAGGCGTTGCGCGTAATCGAGGATGCGGCCCCAGACTTCGGCTGCCTGAGGGGTATCGCGGGCACGCAGGGCGCGACCGACGAGGGCGGCGGCCACCGCGTATTGCAGGTCGATTTCGTCCGGTACGCTGGCGGCGTGGCCGCTGAGGATGGCATCGAGGTCGGGCAGGCGGTCGAGGCTTTCCACGTAGGCTGCACACTCGATTCCGGCCGCTTGGCCCACGCAGGCCGCCAGTGCGCCGCCGAGCAGGTCGAGGCGGTCGCCGAACTTTTGCAGCGCGCGATGCGCGAACTCCCACGAGCGCGGGCTGGGGAAGGCCATTTCGCCGGCCAGCGAGCGCGCCGGGTCGAAGTCGAAAATGAGTTCCGGCTTGAAGCGCAGGAAGCCGATGATGCGCTCGTCGATGCCGTTGGCGTAGGCCCAGGACACCCAGTCGTCGAGGTTCACGTCCATCTCGAAGTGCGAGAAGCGGTTGGCCAGCGGCGCCGGCATGGCATAGGTGACGCCGCGGTCGCCCTGGCGGTTGCCGGCAGCGAAGATGGCCCAGCCGGCGGGGATGCGATAGTCGCCGAGGCGCCGGTCGAGGATCAGCTGGTAGGCCGCGGCGGCCACGGCGGGCGGCGCCGAGGTGATTTCGTCGAGGAACAACACGCCGCGCGGGCCATGGCGATTCGCGTCGGGCAGCAGCGCCGGCACCGCCCATTCGACGGTGTCGCCGACGCGAAACGGTATGCCGCGCAGGTCCGAGGGTTCCATCTGCGAGAGGCGCACGTCGATCACCGGCACCGCCTGGCGCGCCGCGACCTGGGCCACCACCTGCGACTTGCCGACGCCGGGCGGGCCCCACAGCATCACCGGCGTGTGGTGGCCCTCGGCGGTGCTGAGGAATTCGCGTTCGAGGACGAAGGAGAGTTGTGCGGGACGCATCGGCAGGATCCGGAATCGTTGGTTTCGCAAAAATCCGCAGCGTGGCGCGACACCGCGCTCGCCGGGCGGATAGCCTAAACGAATTCCGCAGCACCTCATTTAAAACATATTTTTATCAATGGCTTGATAAAAGTAATTGCGGGGCCGCAGATGGCTCGTGGGTCGCTCGGGGCGGCCGGCAACATGCGCAGCAGCCTGCCTGCCGCGTTCGCGAAACACTTTCCGCCGGCCGTCTGTGCTATGGTCGTCGACCCGCCCGATTCCCCATTCCAAGCCGCGCATGTCCGCCATTCCAAGTTTCCAAAGCGAGGTCCCTGCCGGCTTCGAAGGCCAGTTCGACGCCAAGACCCTCGAACGCGGCCGGACCTATGCCGCCGAAGGGCGGGTGCGCATCGTCCGCGTCGCGCGGGCGCCGGGCGAAGTCCATGTCGAGGCCGAGGTGCAGGGGACGCGCGCACGACCCTACGAAGTCGATCTGTGGCTCGAAGTCGATGCGGAGGGTGACATCGTCGAGGTCGACAACGTGTGCATGTGTCCGGTCAAGGAAAACTGCAAGCATGTCGTCGCGGTGTTGCTGAGCGTGGGGCAGGGCGCCGACCTGGCTGCCGTCACCGGCCAGCAGGGCGCGGACCCGGCGCTGGCCAGCGACTTTCCCGAACCGGGGGCGGCGACACTGAACTGGATCGCGTCACTCGACCTGCCGGAAATTCGTCCGCGACCGGAATCGCGCCCGCAGCCGCGGGTGGTTTACCTCCTGCAACCGGGGAATCCGCCCAGCCTCACGCTGGGCAAAAGCCGTCCGTTGAAGAAGGGCGGCTATGGCAAGCCGGCCACCTACCGGCCGCAGCCCTACGATCTGGGTGCCACGCGCAGCCATCGCGACTTCATCCTGGACGAGGACATCGCGCCGCTGCGCCTTTTCCTCGCCCTGCAGGCCGGCGGCGGCTACTACTACAACGACGCGGTGGACGTCACCAACGAGACCGGCGCCCTGCTGCTGCGCCTGGCGCTGCGCACCGGCCGTCTTCACCTTGCCGGGTTGGTCGAACTGCCGCTGGCGGCCGGTGCCACGCTGCCGCTCGAGCTGCACTGGTCGCACAACGCGGCGGGCCTGCAGCAACTGGCGATCGACCTGCCGCCGGAACTGCAACTTATCCCGACCTCGCCGCTGTTCTACCTCGATACCGCGGCCGGCACCGTCGGTGAACTGCGCAGCGAGCTTTCCGAACAACTGCTGCGGCACCTGCTGCAGGCGCCGCCGCTGAACGAAGCCGAGGCGCCGCTGGTGAGGCAGAAGCTCGCCCAACTGGCGCGCGAACGGCGGCTGTCCCTGCCGCTGCCCGATGCCTCGGACGCGGTACCGGCGGGCCAGCCCGGCGCGCGCGTGGTGCTCACCCTGGGCCGCTTCCGCCATCTCGCCATGAGCCGCCTGCACGACGAAATGGCGCTCGCCGTGCTCCATTTCGAATATCCCCAGGGACTCGACGTACTCGGCAGCGAGCGGCCATCGCCCTTCATGCGCCAGCGCGTCGATGGCCAGTGGCGCACGCTGCAGCGCGACCTGGAAACGGAAGGCCTGGTCTGGCGCCAACTGCAGTCGGTCGGACTCGAAAGCTGGCAGCGCGGCCTGGGCAGCTACCAGCGCCTGGAAGGCACGCCCGACGGCCTGATGCCGCGCCGCAGCGACGTCGTCGGCTGGCTCGCCTTCCTCAACGAAGGCGTCCCGGAACTGGAACGCCAGGGCATCAAGGTCGAGTTCGCGGCGGACTTTCCATATTGCCTGGCGCAGGCCGAAGACTGGTTCGTCGCGGTCGAGGAAAGCGTCGGCAACGACTGGTTCGACCTCGACCTTGGCGTCAGCGTCGGCGGCGAACGCGTCAGCCTTGTGCCGCCGCTGCTGCGCCTGCTGCGCGAACAGCCGGACCTGCTCGGCGTGGTGCGCAGCCTCGACGACGCCGATCATTTTCCGGTCGCGCTCGACGCGCGGCGCATCCTGCCGGTGCCGGCCGGCCGGCTCAAGGCCTGGCTGCTGCCGCTGCTCGAGTTCCTCGACGAGGAAAGGCCGCGCCTGTCGCGCCACCACGCCGCGGCGCTGGCCGGGCTGGATGACCTGCCGACGCACTGGATCGGCGGCGAGGAGCTGCGCGCGCTGGGTCGCCGCCTGCGCGACTTTTCCGGCATCACCCGCTGCGAGCCGGCACCCGGTTTCACCGCGACGCTGCGTCCCTACCAGCAGGACGGCCTCGACTGGCTGCAGTTCCTGCGCGAATACGGCCTGGCCGGGATACTCGCCGACGACATGGGCCTCGGCAAGACGGTGCAGACGCTGGCCCACCTGCACCTGGAGAAAGCCTCCGGGCGCGCCGACCGTCCCAGCCTGGTGGTCGCCACCACCAGCCTGATGGCCAACTGGCGCGACGAGGCGGCGCAGTTTGCGCCCGAACTCAAGGTGCTGACCCTGCACGGCAAGGACCGCGCCGACCTGTTCGCCGACATCACCGGCGCCGACCTGGTGCTGACCACCTACCCGCTGCTGGTGCGCGACCGCGCCACGCTGCTGGCGCAGGACTGGCACCTGCTGGTGATGGACGAGGCGCAGTTCATCAAGAACCCCAAGGCGCAATCGCACCAGGTGGCGCGCCAGTTGAAGGCGCGGCATCGCCTGTCGCTGACCGGCACGCCGCTGGAAAACCACCTCGGCGAACTCTGGGCGCAGTTCGATTTCCTGCTGCCCGGCCTGCTCGGCAACGGCAAGCGCTTCGTCCAGGTCTATCGCACGCCGATCGAAAAGCTCGGCGACGAGGACATGCGCAGCCAGCTTGCGGAGCGCGTGCGGCCCTTCCTGCTGCGGCGGACCAAGGAACAGGTGCTGAAGGACCTGCCGCCGCGGACCGAGATGGTGCGCTGGGTCGAGATCGAGGGCGGCCAGCGCGACCTCTACGAATCCCTGCGCGTTGCCTTCGATCGCAAGCTGCGCGTTGCGCTCACCGAGCAGGGCGTGGGCCGCAGCCAGATCATGATCTTCGACGCGCTGCTCAAGCTGCGGCAGATCTGCTGCGATCCGCGCCTGGTCAAGCTGCCCGCCGCCGAAGCGCTGGTGAAAAAGGGCCACGCGCATTCCGCCAAGCTGGCCACGCTGATGGAAATGCTGGTCGAACTGCTCGACGAAGGGCGCAAGGTGCTGCTGTTTTCGCAATTCACCTCGATGCTGGCGCTGATCGAGATCGAACTGGAAAAGCTCGGCATCCCCTATGCCCGCCTGACCGGCCAGACCCGCGACCGCGAAACCCCGATCGCCGATTTCCAGCAGGGCCGCGTGCCGCTGTTCCTGATCAGCCTCAAGGCCGGCGGCACCGGCCTCAACCTGACCGCCGCCGACACCGTGATCCACTACGACCCGTGGTGGAACCCGGCGGTCGAGGAGCAGGCCACGGCGCGCGCCCACCGCATCGGCCAGGACAAGCCGGTGTTCGTCCCAAGCTGATGACGCAGGGCACGGTCGAAGAAAAAATTCTCGCCCTGCAGGACCGCAAGCGTGGCCTGGCCGACCAGTTGATGCGCGGCCCGCAGGGCGAGGAGGTCGCCGCCGGCAGCCGCCTGATCACCGCCGGCGATCTCGACGTGCTGTTCCAGCCGCTCGGATAAGAACCAGCAAATTAATCTACTGCGCGAACCGGATCGGGGCTTGGGCGGTGCTCGCTATCCTCACATATAACGACATATGTTCCGGTAGCTGCGCTCCGACCGAACCCCCCTGCGGCTCGCTCGCGACGATTTCTTTGCAGGTTCTGAGTACCAGCATTCAATCGCATGCGAGAATCCGCCATCGTTTGAATCACCACCCGACAGAGGAGTCACCACCATGCTGAAGCTGTATTACGGTCCCGGCGCCTGTTCCTTCGTGCCCCATGCCGCGCTGGAAGTGGTCAAGGCCACCGCCGGCGCGGAGTTCGAGACCCAGTCCGTCAAAGCTGCACAAGGGGCGAGCAGCACACGCCCGAATACCCGGCGCTGAATCCGCTGGGCCTGGTGCCGGTGCTGGTGGAAGACGGCAAGCCGCTGACCCAGATCGTGGCCATCTGCGATTACCTCGACCGGCGTTTTCCGCAGGCCGGCCTGCTGCCGGTTGACCCATGGCAGCGCGCGCAGGCGCTGTCTACCTTCGTCTGGATGAACAACACCGTGCATCCGACCTTTACCCACGTTTTCCGTCCCTCCGCCTTCGCCGCGGGCGAGGACGCGCAGGCCGACGTCAGGAAGCTGGCGGTGGCCAAGTTCCGCGAGCACCTGGAGCGGATCCAGGCCATGACCGCCCATGCCGCGCCATGGCTGCAGGGCGACAAGCCGTCCTTCGTCGATTTCTACGCGCTGGTGTTCCTGCGCTGGGGGGGGCTGGCCGGCATCGATCCGGCTACGCTGCCCGCCTACAAGGCCTTCGTCGAGCGCGTCGCCGCGCATCCGGCGGTGGCGGCGGCGATGGCGCGCGAGGGCATCAAGCTCGAAACCTACAAGCCCGCCTGAGGCGAGGGACGCGCAGGGAGCAGGTCGTGGATCTCTTCGACGCATCCTTCGCCACGCGGCGCATCGCCGTCGGCGGCACGGACATCCATCTGCGGCTGCGGTCCAATCCGGGCAAGCCGGCGCTGCTGCTGCTGCACGGCTATCCCGAAACGCATGCCATGTGGCATGCGCTGGCGCCGCTGCTCGCCGACAAGTATTCGCTGGTCATCCCCGACCTGCGCGGCTACGGCGATTCGGCCAAGCCGCCCTCGCTGCCGGACGCCGCGAACCAGTCCAAGCGCGCGATGGCGCAGGACATGGCCGAACTGATGACGGCGCTCGGCCACCCCGCGCTTCCACGTCGCCGGCCACGACCGCGGCGCGCGTCACGCATCGGCTCTGCCTCGACCACGAGGCGCGCATCCTGAGCGCCTGCGTGATGGACATCGCGCCGACCCTGACCACCTTTGAGCTGACCGACCAGGCACTGGCCACCGCCTACTTCCACTGGTTCTTCCTGATCCAGGCGGCGCCGCTGCCCGAGCGCATGATCGCCGCCGATCCGGCTGGCTGGCTGCGCGGCTGCCTGTCGCGCTGGAGCATGGGCAACGACGCGGCCTTTGCCACCGACGCCGTCGCCGAGTTCGTCCGCTGCTTTTCCGACCCCGAGGCGATCCGCGCCAGTTGCGACGACTACCGCGCCGCCGCCGGCATCGACCTGGTCCACGATCGTGCCGAAGGCGAGCGCCGCCTGGGCGTGCCGCTGCTGGTGCTGTGGGGCGCACGCGGCTTTGTCGGCCGCAATTACGACGTGCTCGCGCTGTGGCGCGAAAAGGCCGCCGACGTGCGCGGCGCGGCGCTGGACTGCGGCCACTTCCTGCCCGAAGAACTGCCGGCGCAAGTCGCCGCGCAGCTGCTCGGATTCCTGCGCGGCAAAGACGGCGGGAAGCAGGCGTCGTTGCGAAACGGATGAAAGTGGGGCGCTCAGCCCCCATTTCATTTCCCGGCAATCAAAGGCAAGTCGCTGACTATTCATGCGGCAAGGTCATTGTTTGCTGCCAAATTGACTTCACGTTGTTTCGTGGGAAGCGATCTTTCAGGAAAATGGCCGGGCTGCGGGAATGATTCCAGGTGCTGGGTGGTCAAGCGCGGTTCCAGAATGCTCGCCAGGTGATCAATTCGTTAGTCCATTCGGGCTATTGTGTCGTTTGTGGTCGGGGCGGAGCTTTTTGGGCGAGTCTGGCGAAGTTCAGTATTTCAGACGAGGTGCGGCACGACTTTGCAAAGGCGACCTACCAAAGGAGGACATAACAAATGAAGAAAAACAGTGGAAGTAAGGGGCAGCGATTTGCAATCCGCGCGGCATTCACGGCAATTTTCGGCCTTGCGACGACGGCACACGCACTTGTTGTCGAGACGGACATCGACGGCAGCGATGCAATATGGCTTGCCGGGCGCACCGATCTCGTCATTCCTGCGGCCAACCTGCCCTGGGCGGGCGGCATGATTAGGCACGGCGGACCTACACCCGAGGAAATCCTCGAGACTCTGCCGCCGGGCTACGCGGTAAGCAGCGGCGACATCGTGCAGGTTCTCGATCCCGCCAGCGGAGGCATCAGTTTCTTCAACGGGATCGGCGGGACGTATTACGGCCCCGAGGGCAACGGAGTTCCCGGCAGTAGCTCCATAGGTTCGTTCGGCGGAATCAGTGGTTATCTGGGCACGCAGGGTGCCCTGGTCGGGGTCTTCCTTAACGACTCGGTACCGATCGGGCCGGCACCGACGACACTCAACTTTCAAATGCCGGGCTCGGTACGAACTTCTCCGTCCTGAATCCTGGAATTGGTCAGGTCTTCTATATCGGCAACGGCGTAAATTCGTCCCTCGCGTTTCAGCAATTTATTGCGCCGACTGGTGCGACCCGGGTCTTTTTCGGTATCACCGACGCATTCGGTTTCAATGGCGCACCGGGGGCGTTCGACGACAATGACGGTTCATACCGGATTCGTGTCGGGATCAACGAAAGCCCGAACAATCCAATTACAGCGGTCCCCGAACCTGAGACCTACGCCATGATGTTGGCGGGGCTGGGACTGCTTGGGTTGGTCGCCCGTCGCAGGAAGCCGAAGACAGCGTGATTCACTTTCCGCTGCTGCAAGGAACGGGAGCTGCGGCTCCCGTTCTTTTTGGTCACACGGAAAATTCATTTCCCAAGTCAGGTTGAGGCAAGAACAGGTCCGGTCCTGGGCGGTAGCCGTGGCGCGGATGAAGTCATCTTCCGATTCGATCAAAAGTCGGCGCTGGCGATACGGCGAGACATCGTCGTTGGCTGGCATTCCGGGGTATTTGCGGGCAATGAGCCATCAGCCGGTGACTTCGCATACCATTGCATGCCCTGCTTTCATGCGGCATCACCATTAATTTTCCGCAAACCACTCCCATGAACCGAAACCAGCGACTGGCGCGCGATGCCACCAGTTATCGAGTCGGAATCAAGCGCCCATGCCAACACTGAACTGGGTAGGAAAGACAAGGTGGTGAATCACCACCATGACGTGCCATTCCGGGTGCTCAACAAGTGTCGACCTTCACCGCGCCGGCAGGCCTGCCGGCGAAACACGACTGACAACCGGATCATCCACGGCGACAATCTGGAGGCGCTGAAGAGCCTGCTGCCCGAGTTCGAAGGCCAGGTGAAGTGCATCTACATCGATCCGCCCTGGGCGAGGACCTGTCGCGGCACGACAAGTGGCTGTGCATGATGTATCCGCGTTTGAACCTGCTGCATCGGCTTTTGGCTAACGATGGCGTCATCTTTGTTTCGATAGACGACAACGAGGTCCACAACCTCTGGGCGATTTTGAACGAGATATTTGGGGCGGCAAATTTCGTCAAAACATGATCTGGCAGAAGATGGATAGCCCAAGTTCGAATTTCGGCGAGCGGGCTTTCTCGAACCTACCACGATCACATTGGTTTTCGCCAAGCGTCTGTCTGATTGCAAGCCGAAGCAGCTGCCAAGCCGAGATACTGAAGGATTACCCAGAGGTCGCTGATGATGGACGGCGGTGCCGTACCCGCCAGTTACGAAAGAATGGAAAGGCGGCACGCAGAGAAGATCGCGAGACGATGTGGTATCCAATGGAGGCGCCGGATGGTTCGAAAGTTTAAGCCCCGACACCAGAGAGGGCTGGGATGGGCGCTGGGCGATGGCAAGAAGGCTTTTGGGGAGGATGAAGAATGCTGAAAAGTGGTCTGGAAAATCGGGGACCACGGATTTGGGTTCCATATCAGGGTCGAATGGGCTTGAAACATCCCAGCCATCCCAAACCTCATTCTTACTGATGTTGGCCAGAATCGCCAAGCAGGCGCTCCTGAATGACATGCTGGCACTGACCGCGGTTTTGACACACCAAAACCTTTGGGCCTAGTCGAGCGTATTGCGAAGTCACGCCGGATTCAGAGTCAGTTGTCGTTGATTCATT
>JADJUP010000036.1 GCA_016716965.1 Sulfuritalea sp.
CCGTACCGCCAGCGCCGACTTTCATCGAGGCTCTGCGTTTCTGGTTCAAGCTCGGCTTCATAAGCTTCGGCGGGCCGGCCGGGCAGATCGCGATCATGCATCAGGAACTGGTCGAGCGCCGGCGCTCGATTTCCGAGCATCGTTTCCTGCACGCCCTCAACTACTGCATGCCGCTACTCGGTCCGGAGGCCTGCCAGTTGGCGATCTACACCGGCTGGCTGTTGCACGGCCTGCGCGGGGGCCTGATGGCAGGCCTGCTGTTCTTCCTGCCGGCCTTCTTCCTGCTCTCCCTGCTTGCCGGGCTGTACCTGGCCTTCGGCGACCTGCCGTCGGTACAGGGCGTCTTCTATGGCATCAAGCCGGCGGTGGTCGCCGTGGTGCTGTTCGCGGCCTGGCGCATCGGCTCGCGCGCGATCAAAGAACGGCCTGCTGCTGGCGATTTCCGCCGCTGCCTTTATCGGCATTTTTCTTCTTCGATATCGCCTTTCCACGGATCGTGCTGGCCGCCGGCGTCACCAGTGCCATCGGCGGCAAGCTGCTGCCGGCAGTTCTCCGGCGCGGTGGCTTCACGACGGTGCCCACAAGGATTACGGCCCGGCCTGATCGACGACGACACGCCGCCGCCGCCGCACCCGAAGTTTTCACGGGCAAAGCTTGCCGTGACAATTTTCACCTTCATCATCAGTTGCGGCATCGCTGCTTGCGCTGCGCGGCAATGCCGACCTGTTCCACATGGGCGTTCTTCACCAAGGCGGCCTTCCTCACCATCAGCGGCGCCTATGCGGTGCTGCCCTACGTCTATCAGGGCGGCGTCGAGCAGTACGCACGGCTGACCGGCCCGCAGATGGATGGACGGCACGGCGCTGGGCGAAACCACGCCGGGCCCCGCTGATCATGATCGTCACACAGGGGCGGCTACCTCGGTGGCGTGACCAAGGCCGTCGCCAGTGGGCGGTTGCTTCGGGGGCTGGCCAGGCGCTGCGATCGACGACCTTCTTCACCTTCCTCCCCACTGCCTGTTCATCATCGCCGGCGGCCCGCTGGTCAGGCCTCGCGCGACGACATCCGTTCACCGCGCCGCTGACCGGCATCACCGCCGCCGTAGTCGGCGTGATCGTGTTCCTCGCCGCCTTTTTGCACGGCATGCCTTCTGGCCGCAGGCCACCTCCGCCCCCTTCGGCGGCCCTTCGAGTAGCTGCCGGTGCTGATCGCCGCCGCAGCCTTCGTCGCGCTGTGGAAGTACAAGGCCGACATCATGAAGGTTATCGGTGTCTGCGCGCTGCTGGGCCTGGCGCTCTCGCTCATCCGCTGAATGAAAATCACCATGCCTTACGAACCGAAGCCCCTTTCCTGCGACTCCGGCACCATTGCCAGCCAGGGCGCGAGTGAGGCATCAGGTTGGCTCGCCACACGTTTCGACGCAGATAAATAACTCGTCCCAGGGATTTCCACCATGAACCATTTGATGCGTCTCGTCCTGCCCTTGCTATGCCTGCTCTGTGCCGGACCCGGCAGCGCGGCCGAGGCTTACCGGCGCCACGCCAGGTGTCGGCCAACGCCTGGGCCTGGATCGGCCCCTACGATCCGCCGACGCGAGAACGGCGGCTTTCGCATGAACCTCGGCTTCGTCGTCGGGCGGGATGCCGTCGCCGTGATCGACAGCGGCTACTCGCCGGCGATGGCGGCAGACATGCTGCGGCAGATCCGCGAACTGACGCCGCTACCTGCTGCGCCATGTGATCAATACCAACTCGCAGCCGCATCGCTTCCTCGGCAACGAGGTATTCCGCGCGACCGGCGCCCGCATCGTCGCTGGCCGCGAGGCGGGCAGCGCATGGCGCGCGATGGCGCCATGTTCGCCGCGGGCGCGGCCGCCGTGCTCGGCACGCCGGCGCAGGCGCTGCCGGCGGCGCCCGACCAGTTGCTGGCTGCGGGCGAAACCACCGAGTTCGACCTCGGCGGCGGCGTCCGCGTCGCCGTGCGCCATGTCGGCGCGGCGCATACCCAAGGCAGCCTGATCGCCATGGTGACGCCGGATCGCACGGTCTTCGCCGGCGACGTGCTGTATGGCGGGCGCCTGCTCGCCATCCTCCCCGACAGCAGCGTCAAGGACTGGATCGCGGCCTGCCTGCAACTGCGCGGCTCAAACGCCGCCGTCGTCGTTCCCGGCCACGGCCAGCCCGGCCCGCTCGCCGACTTCGACCAGCCGACGCTGGCCTATTTGCAGCGTCTCAAGCAGCACATGGACGCGGCGGTCAAGGCCGGCGACGACATCGAAAAAGCCAAGAATGGTTTCGACGCGACGGCCTGGACAGCGCTCGCCAACTTCAAGGAACTCAACGGCCGCAATGCCTATCAGGCCTATCAGGAAAGCGAAGCCGAAGGCTTCTGAACGGATTGAGAACGACCTTGCCCCCGGCCCCTTTCCCGAGGAAAGGGGTGACGACAGTTCAGCCGCGAACGGTGCGGCTTCCGTTTGCTACGCGCTGCCTCCTCGGGGCGGCCCATCGGAGGCAGTCATGAAATGGATCACCCGCGAACGCCCGAAGATCGACCGCATCGCCTGCCCCTGGCTGGTGGCGCGCTTCGTCGATGAAGCGCCGGAGTTCCTCTACGTGTCGGGTGGCGATGTCATGCGCATCGCCGCCGAAACCGGCGCGATTCCCTATGACGTGCCTGGCGTCGAACTCGGTCATCATGGCGACCGGTGCAGCTTCGATGCCTTCATCGCCAAATACGCGTTGAAGGACGCCGCGCTGGACAAGCTGGCGCTGATCGTGCGCGCCGCGGACTGCGGCGCGCCACAACTGGCGAAGGAATCCCACGGCCTGCTCGCCATTTCAAAGGGGCTGTCGCTCAACTTCGAGAACGACCACGAAATGCTGCAGCATGGCATGGTCATCTACGACGCGCTCTACGCCTGGTGCGCCGACACGCCGTTGCAGCAGATCGGGCGTTTCCTCGGGATGAAATGAACGCCGCCCGCCGCGAGCTGCGCCCGGCGCTGGGCGGCGCCCTGTTTGCAGTAGGTTGGCTGGCAGCGCCGCTGACCGCCTGCGGCGTGCAGAAGATTGCTTACGACCTCGCTTTGTGGCGGAGCTTCCGGCAACACCGCGTCTGACAGGTGGTTAGTAAGGCGAATACAAGCTAATCGAATTAATTGCTTTAGGTGGAAATCAAATCTTCGCAAGCCATTGAAAGTTTATGGCTGCCGAGAAAAACCTGAATCTGGCCCGGGACTTGCGTTTGCCTCTCTCCAAATTCGGACCCGCGTGCGGTCCGGCTCTTGGAGGGGGACAGCAGACATGGGCAACATCAACGAATTCTTCGATACCGGTCGCACCACGCTGCGCGAGGTCGAGCAGCGGCTCGAAATGCCGCGCCGCGAGTTCCTGCAGTTTTGCGCCACGCTGGCAGCCACCCTGGGCCTGCCGGCCGGCGCCGAAGCCGCGGTGGCCAAGGCGATCGAGGCGGCCAAGCGGCCGTCCGTGATCTGGCTGCACTTCCAGGAATGCACGGGCTGCTCCGAGTCGCTCCTGCGCGCCGAGCACCCGACGCTGGAAAAGCTGATCCTCGACGTCATCTCGCTCGACTACCACGAGACCCTGATGGCCGCCGCCGGCCACCAGGCCGAAGCGGCGCGCAAGGACGCCATGAAGGCCAACAAGGGCAAGTACGTGCTGGTTGGTCGAAGGCGCGATCCCGACCAAGGCCAACGGCATCTACTGCAAGGTCGGCGGCCAGACCGCGATCGAGATGCTCAAGGAATGCGCGGCCGATGCGGCGGCCGTGATCGCCATCGGCTCCTGTGCCTCCTGGGGCGGCATGCCCTCGACCATTTCGCCGCTGTCCGACTCCAGCCCGACCGGTTCGGCCGGCGTCGCCGACATCCTTGGCAAGCCGGTGATGACCATCCCCGGCTGCCCGCCCAACCCCTACAACTTCCTCGCCGCCGTGGTGCATTTCCTGACCTTCGGCAAGCTGCCGGAACTGGACAAGCTGGGCCGCCCCAAGTTCGCCTACTCGCGCCTGATCCACGAAAACTGCGAGCGCCGCGCCCACTTCGATGCCGGCCGTTTCGCCATGGAGTTCGGCGACAGCGGCCACCGCCAGGGCTACTGCCTGTACAAGCTGGGTTGCAAGGGTCCCGAGACCTACGCCAACTGCTCGACTCTGGGCTTCGGCGATGCCGGCGAGAACAATTGGCCGGTGGGTTGCGGCCACCCCTGCATCGGCTGCTCGGAAAAGGGCGTCGGCTTCCAGAAGCCGATCCACCAGGTCGCCAAGATGCTGAACGTGACGCCGCCGCTGCAGTATCCGCGCATCGTCGAGGAGCAGGGCAAGGCCGCCTCCTTCGCTTCCGCTGCCGCCGTGGCGGCCGTGGCCGGTGCGGCGGCCGGTGCGGCGATCATGCTGACGCGCAACCTGGGCCTGTCGCATGCGGCCGAGGAAGCCGAGCGGGCCAAGGCAGCCGGAAAGTCTGCCGACGACAAGGCCGGAGCCTGATCATGGGCACCCGGCGAGATTTTCTGAAGGGAGTCCTCGCAAGCGGAGCGGCGGCGGCCTGCGTCGCCGCGCCACCGGCGGCCGCGCGTGAAACCCGCCCGCGTCCGCCCGAAGCGCTCGGACTGCTCTACGACGGCACGCTCTGCGTCGGCTGCAAGGCTTGCGTCGCGGCCTGCAAGACCGCCAACAACAACCCGGCCGAGTTCTCCACGCTCGACCACCTGTGGGACACGCCGCTCGATACCTCGGGCTATACGTTCAACATCATCAAGATGTACCGCAACGGCACCATGGATGCCAAGGACCAGGAGGTGAACGGCTTCGCCTTCATGAAGACCTCCTGCATGCATTGCGGCGACCCGTCCTGCGTTTCGGCCTGTCCGGTCTCGGCCATGACCAAGGACCCGGTGACCGGTGTGGTCGGGTACAACCCGGACAAGTGCATCGGCTGTCGCTATTGCGTCGCCGCCTGTCCCTTCGGCATTCCCAAATACCAGTACGACTCGCCCACCGGGCGCATCGGCAAGTGCGAACTGTGCCGCCACCGCCACAAGGATGGCCATTACTCGGCCTGTGCCCGAAGTCTGCCCGACGGGAGCCACGCTGTTCGGCCGCACCGAAGACCTTCTGGCCGAGGCCAAGCGCCGCCTGGCCATGAAGCCCGGCGAACTCAACCGCTTCCCGCGCGGCCGTCTGCGCCACGCCCAGGAAAAGGCCTTGCAGGGCAAGCCGGACGGCAAGGGTGAAAAGCACCGCCACGGTTGGCGCGACGAACCCGACCAAAGCTACGAGACGCCGGCCGGCAAGTACCTGCAGCACGTCTATGGCGAGAAGGAGTACGGCGGCACCCAGGTGCTCAAGCTGTCGGGCGTGAACTTCCAGAAGATGGGCATGCCCGACCTGCCGCCCGATGCCGCGGCGGCGATGTCGGAAACCATCCAGCACACGCTCTACGGCGGACTGCTGATGCCTTTTGCGGTACTCGGTGCGATGACCTTCATCGCCAAGCGCAACGTCAAGCCTGAAGATGACGAATCCGGCAAGGAGGGGAGCTGATCATGGCCAACAACAATCATGCGGCGCCCGTTCCGGTCGGTGGCAACCTTGTAAACGCCGTTACCCTGATCTGCGGTGTTCTGATCGCGATCATGGTCGCGGTGCTGCTGGTGCGCTTCCTGTTCGGCCTCGGCGCCGTGACCGCGCTCAATGACGGCTATCCCTGGGGCATCTGGGTGGTGGTCGACGTCGTGATCGGCTCGGCCTTCGCCTGCGGCGGCTTCTCGGTGGCGATGCTGGTCTACATCTTCAACAAGGGGGAGTACCACCCGCTGGTGCGACCGGCGCTCCTGGCCAGCCTGTTCGGCTACACGCTGGCCGGCGCCGGGGTGATCTTCGATCTCGGCCGCTGGTGGAATGTCTGGCACATGTTCAATCCCTGGTCCTTCAACCCGAACTCGGTGATGTTCGAAGTCGCGGTCTGCATCACGCTTTACATCATCGTCATGTGGATCGAGTTCTCGCCGGTGGTGCTGGAGCAGTTCGGCAAGGCCGAGGCGCGGCGCAAGGTCGGCCGCGCCATGTTCTTCTTCATCGCGCTGGGCACGGTGCTGCCGATGATGCACCAGTCCTCGCTGGGCACGCTGCTGGTGGTGCTCGGCGTACAGATCCACCCGCTGTGGCAGACGCCGATCCAGCCGCTGCTCTACCTGCTGACGGCGATTACCATGGGCTACGCGGTGGTGCTGTTCGAGTCCTGCCTGACCTCGTCGGCCTACCGCCGCAAGATCGAGTCCCACATGCTGACGCCGCTGGCGAAGATCATGCTCGGCTTCCTGGTCGTCTATCTGGTGGCACGGGTCGCCGACCTGGTGGTGCGCGGTGCGCTGTCCATGGCTTTCGTGCCCTCGATCGAGGCGCTGATGTTCTGGCTGGAAATGGCCAGCTTCGTCACGCCGCTGATCCTGATCGGCGCCGAAAGCAACCGCCGCAATCCGGCGCGGCTGTTCCTTGCCGGCGTGCTGCTGATGCTGGGCGGCGCACTGCTGCGCCTGAACGGCTTCCTGATCGGCTACGAAACCGGCGACGGCTTCAGCTACTTCCCGACGCTGGCCGAAGTGCTGGTCACCGCCGGCATGTTCGCCATCGAGGTTCTCGGTTACATCATCATCACCCGCCGTTTCCCGGTTCTGCCGAGAGAAAACGCCGCGGTGGCCCACTGAAGGATGGAGAAAGAAAATGTCCAAGCGCGTAACGATTGATCCGATCACCCGCATCGAGGGCCACCTGCGCATCGACGTCGACGTCGACGGCGGCCGCGTCAAGAAGGCCTGGTCGTCCGGCCAGATGTGGCGCGGCGTCGAACTGATCCTGCTCGGCCGCGACCCGCGCGACGCCTGGGCCATCACCCAGCGCATCTGCGGCGTGTGCACCACGGTGCATGCCATCACCTCGGTGCGTGCCGTCGAAAACGCCCTGCAGATGGAAGTGCCGCTGAACGCCCAGTTCATCCGCAACCTGATCATCCTGGCGCACTCGGTGCATGACCAGATCGTGCATTTCTACCATCTCTCGGCGTTGGACTGGGTCGATGTGACCTCGGCGCTCAAGGCCGATCCGGACAAGGCGGCGGCCCTGGGCGAGAGCCTTTCGTCCTGGCATCTCAACAGCAAGCACGAGATGCGCCGCGTGCATGAGCGGCTCAAGCATTTCGTCAATGGCGGCCAGCTCGGCATCTTCACCAACGGCTACTGGGGCCACCCGGCGATGAAGCTTTCGCCCGAAGTAAACCTGATGGCCGTGGCGCACTACCTGCAGGCGCTGGAAGTGCAGCGCAAGGCCAACAAGATCGTCTCGATCCTCGGCGCCAAGACCCCGCACATCCAGAACGTGGCCGTGGGCGGCGTCGCCAACCCGATCGCCACCGATTCGCAGGCCGTGCTGACGGTCGAACGCCTGATGGCGATTAAGGGTTTCATCGACGAGCTGGCCGACTTCGTCAAGAACGTTTATCTGATCGACGTCGCCGCGATCGGCGCCTTTTACGCCGACTGGACCAAGATCGGCGCCGGCGTCACCAACTACCTCGCGGTGCCGGACATCCCGATGGACACCAAGGGCACCAAGTTCGCCTTGCCCGGCGGCTTTATCGAAGGCGGCGACCTGGCCAAGTTCAAGCCGATCACCAAGTTCGGCGACGAGTACTTCACCAAGGGCGTCGAGGAATCGGTCAAGCATTCCTGGTACGACTATTCCAAGGGCGGTGCGCTGCATCCCTACCAGGGCGAGACCAAGCCCAACTACACCGACTTCAAGGACGACGCCAAGTATTCCTGGCTCAAGTCGCCGACCTTCTACGGCAAGGTGGCCCAGGTCGGCCCGCTGGCGCGCGTGCTGACCATGCTCGCCGCCGGCCACGAGCCGACCAAGAAGTACGCCACCGCCGCGCTCGACACCGTCTCGGCGCTGGCCAAGACCAAGGTCGGGCTCGACGCCATGCATTCCACCATCGGCCGCCACGCCGCGCGCGCGATTTCCTGTTCGGTGCAGGTGGACATGCTCGACGAGCAATGGAAAGCACTGGTGGACAACATCGGCAAGGGCGACACCAAGACCTTCAACCCGCCGACCTTCCCCAAGGGCGAAGTGATGGGCGTCGGCTTCCACGAGGCCCCGCGCGGCGCGCTGTCGCACTGGGTGGTGATCGACAACGGCAAGATCAAGAACTACCAGTGCGTGGTGCCGTCGACCTGGAACGCCTGCCCGCGCAACGAAAAGGACGAGCCGGGGCCCTACGAGGCATCCTTGCTCAACACGCCGATCGCCGATCCGGAGAAGCCCCTGGAAGTGCTGCGCACCGTGCATTCCTTCGACCCCTGCATCGCCTGCGCGATCCACCTGACCGACAAGGAAAGCAATACGGCGATCAGCGTGAAGGCGGTTTGACCATGCGCGCCGTCGTCCTCGGCATCGGCAACACCATCCTCACCGACGAGGCCGCGGGCGTGCGCGCGGTCGAGGCGCTGGAACGCGGCTGGACGCTGCCGGCCAATGTCGTCGCGATCGACGGCGGCACCTCGGGCATGGAAATGATCGAGGACCTGTCCAACCTGGATTTCCTGGTCGTGCTCGACGTGGTCAAGACCGGCGCGGCTCCGGGTACGGTGGTGAAAATCGCGGGCGACGAGATTCCGGTGTTCTTCCGCAGCAAGCTTTCGCCGCACCAGATCGCCTTGCCCGACGTGCTGGCCAGCCTGGAACTGCTCGACACCATGCCCAGGGAAATCGTCGTGCTCGGCGTCGAGTTCATCTCGCTCGAACTCGGCATGGAAATGACGCCGACGGTCGCCGAAAAAGTGCCGGTGCTGGCGGCGATGGCGGCGGACGAACTGCGGGCGCGCGGCTATGCCGTCGAAGCCATGAAGAAGGCGGCCTGAGATGTGCCTCGCGGCCCCCTCGCGCGTGCTGGAAGTCCGCAACGGCATGGCCGTCACGGAATGCTTCGGCCAGGTGCGCGAAGTCAGCCTGTTGCTGATGGACGAGGACATCTGCGTCGGCGACTACCTGCTGATCCAGGCCGGCGGCTTCGCCTTCGAGCGGGTGGAGAAGCAACGCGCGGAGGAAGCGCTGGAACTGATGAAGGCATTCATGGAGCAGGGCGATTCGGCACGGGAGTGGGGCGTCGCCGCGTGAGCTTCCGCATCCACCACGCCAGTCCGGCCGATGCGGTGGAGCAGGCCTTCTTCCGCATCCAGCGCGAGCAGATGGCCGATGTGCCGATCCTCAATCCGGCCCTGAATGTCGAGGCTGTCGATTTCCAGCGCTGGCAGGGTCACTGGCTCGGCGTCGTGGTCACACCCTGGTGCATGAGCATGCTGCTGCTGCCAGGAGCTGCCGATAACTGGGTTTCGACGGGTGACAACAAGCGGCGTTTCGTCAAGTTCCCGGCCGGGGATTTCGCATTCCTTGGCAGCGCGGAAGATGAAATCGGCGAGTACCAGAGTTGCCCCCTGATTTCGCCGATGGGCCAGTTCGCCACTCAGTACGAGGCGAGCATGACCGCACGTGCCTCGCTGATCGCCTTGCTGACGATGCCGCAGGTCGCGCCGGTGGCGAAGCCCGCGGAAGGTGAGCCATCGCCGTCGCGTCGCCGCTTCCTCGCTTTGCGCTAAGCTTCTGCCGCCCGTCCGGCGCGAATCGACGCGCCACACTCGAAGGGAACCGAAATGCCGGGCATCACCGACTTCAATACCGCCGCCAATGCCGATACCGATCGCGAGCATGAGGTGCAACTGGGATTGATGCGGACGCTGTGCACCGCCGCCAGCGAGAATCGCGACTCCGCCGTGGTCGGCGAAATCCTCCAGCGGCTGATCGCATACAGTGAGGCGCACTTCGTCTCCGAGGAACTGCTGATGCGCCTCAAGAGCTATGACGATTACGAGGATCACGTCGAAGACCACGCGCAGATGCTCGACACCCTGCGCGACATCGCCGCCGACCACGCCACCGGCGATTCAGCCCTGATCGAGGGCCATGCCGCCGCGCTGCTCGCCTTCATCGGCAAGCACATCGCCACGCGCGATCGGCGGTTTGCCGATTACGTGCGGAACAACCTCTGACGAAACAATGCGCCGGTAAATCGGCGCCGGGCTTAACGACTGCTTCGCAGTGCACTGCTCGACACCGGTGAAGCCGGTCGGCCATGCAGAACCGACCATGGCGGGACGGCGTTGTGCCATGCTCGGCCCAGACTCCGCGAGTCGGCGATCGAACTCCACTCCCTCCGCAGCGCCGGTCGTCCATGGGTTGGAGCAATTTTGCCGAAGAAGGAGCAATATTCGACTTGTTACGGCTTTGCTCCAGCAGGCGCCAGACCTGCCAAGGGCGCTATCGAGGAGGATGGACATGTTTGGACTGTTCCGCCGTCGCACCGTGGATGACCCGGAGACGCCACCCAGGAAGCGTGCGCGCCGAAAAGGGCAGGAGCTTTACGGCACCCTGCAGGAGATGGGGACCGAGTTGGCCCACGTCAGCTATACGCTCTCGCATTTGACGCAAGAATCAGACAAGGCGGCAACCCAGGCAAAGAGCATTGCCGATGAGTCGATAGCGATTCGGGTGCTTTCCGGATCGGTGGCGGATCGCGCCGGCCTGGCCTCTCAAAATGCGCGACGCACGCGGGAAGAAGCCGAGGTGGGCTTTGCCGAGTTGTCCCAGGTAGTGTCCGGCATGAGCGCAATGGCGGAGCGGGCGCGAGAAGCCGAGTCGGGAATGAGCCGTCTCGCCGAGGAGATCGAGCGCATCCAGGCGGTAACCTCCGCCATTCAGTCAATCGCGCGCCAGACCAACCTGCTGGCCTTGAATGCATCGATCGAGGCCGCCCGCGCAGGGACGCAGGGCCGTGGTTTTGCCGTGGTCGCCAACGAAGTTCGCAAGCTCGCCACTGAGTCAATGGCTGCGTCGGCGGAGATAACGGATGTCATTTCGAGCGTTCAGGAGCACGCCCGGATATCCATCGACACCATTGTGGAACTCAGTTCCAACTCGTCCGCCGTGGCAACTACCGCGAAAGAAGTCGGCGCCCAGCTCACGACGATTTTGAAGGATGCGGTTGCCACGGATGAACAGGTCAGTTCGATTGCTACGGACGCCCGGCGTACGCAGGAAGCGGCGGGGGAAATTGCGGCACTGGCGACCGAAGGCCATGGGCGGATGGGCTTGTTCCAGAAGGAGTTGACCCACGCCGCGAAGCTGTCGGAAAAACCGGGCGAGCAGGCGTTCCGGGTCATGGTGACCCAGGGGATGGATTGTGCCCACACCCGGATGTTCAAGTCTGCGCGAGCGACAGCGGACAGGATTGGGGAAATGTTCGAAAAGGCCATTGCCGCGGGAATCATTTCTGGCGCAGACCTTTTTTCTGACCAATACAAGCCGATTGCCGGGAGCAGCCCGCAGAAATTCACCAGCCGGTTTGACGCCTATACCGATCGGGTCCTGCCAGCCTTGCAGGAAGCATTTCTCAAGAAGAACCCGAAGGCTTCCTATGCCATCGCAACCGACCTGCGCGGCTACGTCCCGACCCACAACGATCGTTTCTGCCAACCGCTGACCGGCAATCCTGAAAAGGACCTGGTCGGAAATCGAACCAAACGGATCTTTGACGACAAGACCGGAGCTCGTTGCGGTGCCCACACCGAGGTCGTCCTTGTCCAGACCTACAAGCGGGATACCGGCGAGGTCATGCATGACCTGTCCGTCCCCATCCATGTCAATGATCGGCACTGGGGCGGTTTCCGTGTCGGATATCCCCCGGCCAAAGACGGCAACGCATAAATACAGCGAACAGTTGCCCTTGGGGCGATTGTGGCGCGGCCCGCCATGAGTTGATTGTCACGATTACCTGCTAACCGCCATGAATCCTGCCAGATGGCTTGCCAGCAAACTCCAACATATTGATTGAAAGCTAAATAATCGAAATCTCACGGGCTGGCCCGTGGCTTGCTATACGGTCTCCACAGCAACAACAACCGACGGAGACCGCGATGACCGAAACCTTTTACGACGTGCTGCGGCGCCAGGGCATCAGCCGGCGCAGCTTCCTCAAATTCTGTTCCCTCACCGCGACTTCGCTCGGGCTCGACAGCGCCTATGCGCAGAAGATCGCTCACGCCATGGAGACCAAGCCGCGCACGCCGGTGATCTGGCTCGAAGGCCTCGAATGCACCTGCTGTTCCGAGTCCTTCATCCGCTCGGCGCATCCACTGACCAAGGACGTGATCCTGTCGATGCTTTCGCTCGACTACCACGTGACGCTGATGGCGGCGGCGGGGCACCAGGCCGAGAAGCAGCTCGAAGAGATCAAGAAGAAGTACAAGGGCAACTACATCCTCGCCGTCGAGGGCAATCCGCCGCTCAATGAGGATGGCATGTACTGCATCGAGGGCGGCCGGCCCTTCGTCGAGATACTCAAGGAAACCGCGGCCGACGCCAAGGCGGTGATCGCCTGGGGCGCCTGCGCTTCCTACGGCTGCGTACAGGCCGCCAAGCCGAACCCGACGCGCGCCACGCCGATCGACAAGGTGATCTCCGGCAAGCCCATCATCAAGGTGCCGGGCTGCCCGCCGATCGCCGAGGTGATGACCGGCGTGGTCACCTACCTGCTGACCTTCGACCGCCTGCCGGAACTCGACCGCCAGGGCCGGCCGAAGATGTTCTACGGCCAGCGCATCCATGACAAATGCTATCGCCGGCCGCATTTCGACGCCGGCCAGTTCGTCGAGAAATGGGACGACGACGCGGCGCGCAAGGGCTACTGCCTCTACAAGATGGGCTGCAAGGGCCCGACCACCTACAACGCCTGCTCGACGGTGCGCTGGAACGACGGCGTGTCCTTCCCGATCCAGTCGGGCCACGGCTGCATCGGCTGCTCGGAAGACGGCTTCTGGGACAAGGGCACCTTCTACGACCGCGTCACCGACATCAAGCAGTTCGGCGTCGAATCGAATGCCGACAAGGTCGGCGGCACGGCGGCGGCGGTGGCCGGCGCGGCGGTGGCGGTGCATGCCGCGGCCTCGGTGCTGAAGAAGGCGAAGAAGTCTGAAACCGTGACGGGAGAAACAAAATGACGACCCACCCCCCCCCAGGGGGGGGGGGGGGGGGGGGGGGGGGGGGCGGGGGCCCCCCCTTTTTGGTTTGTGGCCCCCCTTGGGGCGGCCCGGCGGAGGCAGACTGAAATGGGTGTCTACGAAACTCAAGGCTTCAAGATGGACAATTCCGGCAAGCGGGTCGTGGTCGATCCGATCTGCCGCATCGAAGGCCATCTGCGCGTCGAGGTGAATCTCGACAAGGACAACGTGATCCGCAACGCGGTTTCCACCGGCACCATGTGGCGCGGGCTGGAAGTGATCCTCAAGGGCCGCGATCCGCGCGACGCCTGGGCCTTCACCGAGCGCATCTGCGGCGTGTGTACCGGCACCCATGCGCTGACCTCGGTGCGCGCCGTGGAAGATGCGCTGGCGATCAAGATTCCGGAGAACGCCAACACCATCCGCAACCTGATGCAGCTGAACCTCTATGTGCATGACCACCTGGTGCACTTCTACCATCTGCATGCGCTGGACTGGGTGGACATCGTCTCGGCGCTGAAGGCCGATCCGAAGAAGACCTCGGAACTCGCGCAGTCGATTTCCAACTGGCCGCTGTCCTCGCCGGGCTATTTCCGCGACCTGCAGAACCGGCTCAAGAAGTTCGTCGAATCCGGCCAGCTCGGGCCGTTCTCGAATGCCTACTGGGGCAACCCGGCCTACAAGCTGCCGCCGGAAGCCAACCTGATGGCAACCGCGCACTACCTTGAGGCCCTGGATTTCCAGAAGGAAATCGTCAAGGTCCACACCATCTTCGGCGGCAAGAATCCGCATCCGAACTGGCTGGTGGGCGGCGTGCCCTGCGCCATCAACGTGCATGACACCGGGGCGGTGGGCGCGATCAACATGGAGCGCCTGAACCTGGTCAAGAGCATCGTCGATCGCTCCAAGGAATTCGTCGAGCAGGTCTACATCCCCGACCTGCTGGCCATCGCCTCCTTCTACAAGGGCTGGCTGCACGGCGGCGGCCTCTCGTCGCAGGCGCTGCTTTCCTACGGCGACATGCCGGAGCGTGCCAACGACTATTCGCCCGGCAACCTGCTGCTGCCGCGCGGCGCCATCATCGGCGGCAAGCTGGACAAGATCCACGAAGTCGACCTCAAGGACCCGGAGCAGATCCAGGAGTTCGTCAATCACTCCTGGTACAAGTACGCCGACGAATCCAAGGGCCTGCATCCCTTCGACGGCGTCACCGAGCCCCATTACAAACCTGAAGGGCCGAATTTCAAGGGCACGCGGACCAGGATCGAACAGCTCGACGAATCGGCCAAGTATTCCTGGATCAAGGCGCCGCGCTGGCGCGGCAACGCCATGGAAGTCGGCTGCCTGTCGCGCATGGTGCTGGGCTACCTGCAGCCCAAGCAGTTCCCCTTCATCAAGGAAACCATCGACGGCGTGCTGAAGCAGCTCGACGTGCCGGTCACCGCGCTGTTCTCGACCCTGGGCCGCACGGCGGCGCGCGGCATCGAGACGCTGTACTGCGCCGACCTGCAGGTCAAGCAGCTCGACAAGCTGATCGCCAACATCAAGGCCGGCGACTCCTCGACCGCCAACGTCGAGAAATGGGAACCCAGCACCTGGCCGAAGGAGGCCAAGGGCGCCGGCTTCACCGAGGCGCCGCGCGGCGCGCTGGGCCACTGGATCAAGATCAAGGACACCAAGATCGACAACTACCAGTGCGTGGTGCCGACCACCTGGAACGGCAGTCCGCGTGACCACAAGGGCCAGATCGGCGCCTACGAGGCCTCGCTGATGAACACGCCGCTGGCCAAGGCCGACGAGCCGCTGGAGATCCTGCGCACCCTGCATTCCTTCGATCCCTGCCTGGCCTGTTCGACGCACGTGATGAGTCCCGACGGCCAGGAAATGACCTCGGTAAAAATCCGCTAACGGCCATGCCTCGACACAACACCGGCAGGGGGGCCGCGGGGGGGGGGGGGGGGGGGGGCCGCCCCCCCCCCCCCCCGCCCCCGGGGGGCCGGGGGGGGGGCGCGGGGGGCCGGGGGGGCGCCCGCGGGCCCCGCGCGCGCCGGCCGGCCGGGGGGGGGGGCCATGAGCCTGAAAGCTGCCGCCGCCGAACTCGACAACGATCCGCAGACCGCCGCCGGGAGGACGGTGTATGTCTATGAAATACCGGTGCGCCTGTGGCACTGGATCAACACGCTGTGCATCCTGGTGCTGGCCACCAGCGGCTACCTGATCGCGAGTCCCTTGCCCAGCACGCCGGGCGAGGCCTCCGACCAGTTCTTGATGGGCTACATCCGCTTCGCCCATTTCGCCGCGGCCTACATCTTCACCATCGGCTTCCTGGTGCGCATCTACTGGGCCGTGGTGGGCAACCACCACGCCCGGGAAATCTTCTACCTGCCGGTCACGAATCCGAAGTGGTGGGCGGGGCTGCTGCGCGAACTGCGCTGGTACCTGTTCCTGGAAAAGCAGCCGTACAAGTATGTCGGCCACAACCCGATGGGCCATTTGTTCATGTTCGTCTTCGTCACCCTCGCCGCCATTCTGATGATCTGCACCGGTTTCGCGCTGTACAGCGAGGGGGCAGGGCTCGGCAGTTGGCAGGATGTGCTGTTTGGCTGGGTGATTCCGCTCTTCGGCGGCAGCCAGGCGGTGCATAGCTGGCATCACCTTGGCATGTGGGGCATCGTCACCTTCGTGATCCTCCATGTCTATGCCGCGGTGCGCGAGGACATCATGAGCCGCCAGACCATGATCAGCACCATGATCAGCGGCCAGCGGACCTTCAGGGAATGAGCACGCTCATGGAGGATCCTTGCTGCGACGTCCTGGTGCTCGGCATCGGCAACCTGCTCTGGGCCGACGAGGGCTTCGGCGTGCGCTGCGTCGAGCATCTGGCGGCGCAGTGGCAGGTGCCGGAAGGCGTGACCGTGATGGACGGCGGCACCCAGGGCCTCTACCTGCTGCCCTACGTGCAGGGCGCCAAACGGCTGATCGTGTTCGACGCGATCGACTACGGCCTGCCGCCGGGCACCATGAAGCGCGTCGAGGGCGACGAGGTGCCGCGCTTCATGGGCGCCAAGAAGATGAGCCTGCACCAGACCGGATTCCAGGAAGTCATCGCCGCCGCCGACCTCACCGGGCAGTTGCCGGAATCGCTGCTGCTGATCGGCGTCCAGCCCGAGGAACTCGAAGATTACGGCGGCAGCCTGCGCCCGGTGGTCAAGGCAAGGCTCGACGATGCGGTGGCGATGGCGGTGGTGCAACTGCGCGACTGGGGCCATGCGGTCGAACGCCGTGAGTCAAGAGTCGGCGCTGGCGACACGGCGTTGGGCATGGCCGTCTACGAAGCCGGCCGCCCCTCGGCCGATGCCGCCAGCCGCATCGGCGATGACCGTTTCATGGCGGCCTGATCATGTGCCTCGCCTTGCCCATGCAGGTGATCCGGATGGAAGGCACCACCGCATTGTGCGAAGGGCGCAATGGCATCGAACGCATGGACACGATGCTGACCGGGCCGCTGGAGCCGGGGCAGTGGGTGCTGTGCTTCCTCGGCGCCGCACGCGAGGTGATCGATGCCGAGCGCGCCGCCCAGGTCGAAGACGCGCTGGTCGCGCTGGAGTCCATCCTGCATGGCGATGGCAGCAACGAGGCACTGATCCAGGCCGGCTTCGCCGACCTGATAGACCGCGAACCGCAGCTGCCGGAGTTTCTCCGGCCAGCTGCCAACTGAGGAGTACGCAATGACATCACCGAGCATCGAACGCCTGCAGGAACGCTTCGGCATCCTCCAGGCCCGCTACGGCTACCAATTGCTCGACGCCGAGTCCTGTGAGGATTTCGCCAGGGCGCCCGGCAACACGCTGATCCTTTTCGCCGACGATCCGGCCAAGGTGCCCGAAACCTGGGACCTGACCATCATCCTCCCCGAGGCGCTGCTGCGACTGGAGGCCGAGGTTCGCGTCGGACTGCTGCTGCCGGCGGTAGCGCGCAGCCTCGCGCCGCGCTACGGCATCCGCATCTGGCCGGCATTGCTGGCCTTGCGCGACGGTGACTACCTCGGCACGGTCGAAGGCCTCAAGGATTGGAGCAGCTATGTCCGCCTGCTGCCCGAACTTTTGTCGGCGCTGCCTTCACGCCCGCCGAGCATCGGCATCCCGGTTACCAACGCCAATGCCGGCACGCATTGCCACTGACGCCGAAGGAAGCACGCCATGATGACCTTTCCCATTCCCGTCGTTCCCTTCAAACCGAGCATCGGCCCAGGCTCCCAGCCTGTGGACGAGGTACTGGTCACGCTCGATGTGCCCAACGACGTGCACGCCTACCGTCCGCCGCTCTCCGAACTCGACGCGCCGCCGGAGGTTGCCGGACCCGCGCTGGGCTTTCCTCAAGACATTGCTGGCTGCGCTGCGCGAAACGCCGTTTTCGCCACTGCAGGTGGTGCGCTTCTCGCTGCTCGACTATCCGCCGGCGGTGCGCGCCGAGATCCATGAACTGCTGGGCGAGGGCGAGGTCAGCGTGCTCACTGCGGGCGACCTGCGCGCCCAGGAAACCGCCTTCACCGGCATCTGGCGCATCCGTGGCGCTGGCATCGATGACGTCGAGGCCAGCGCCTTCCCGCTGGCCCTGCGCGAACTTGCCATGGCCCGCACGATGCCGGCAGCACCCGCGGCCGAGCCGCCCGCCGACCTGATGAACGCGCCGGCCCTGTACCACGAGATCCGCAGCCTGTCGGCCATCTGGCGCGCCGGGCGCGAGGCGCACATCGTCAATCTGTCGCTGCTGCCGGCCACGCCCGACGACCTGGCCTGGCTCGACGAGCAGCTCGGCCGGATCTCGTTTTCCATCCTCTCGCGCGGTTTCGGCAACTGCCGCATTACGGCCACTGCGCTTCCATATGTCTGGTGGGTGCAGTACTTCAACAACATGGAGAAGCTGATCCTCAATTCGCTGGAGATCGTGGACCTGCCGGCGGTGGCGCTGGCCGCGGCCGAGGACCACGAGGAGACCATCGTCCGCCTCGACGAATGGATCGTCTCGATCGAAAGCGCCTTGGAAAGCTGACCATGAAGTTTCCCGAAGGCTCCTTCGAACGCACCGGGCGCGCGTTGGCGGCCAACCCCCTGGCGCGCTTCGAATGCGGCGTCTGCTGGCAGGTCTATGACCCGGCCGAAGGCGACCCGATCGGGCAGGTGCCGCCCGGGACCGCCTTCGCCGACCTGCCTGACAACTGGGTGTGCTCCGGCTGCGAAGCCGCGCGCGAGCGTTTCCTGCTGCTCGACGATGCTTGTGAATGAGGCGGTAGCAGGCCTCGAAGCAGCCTTCGAGCGCATCGCCGCCACCCGCATGGCGGGCCTGCCGCTGAATAATCCCGCGCTGCGGGTACAGGCAGTCGGCTTTCGGCCTCAGGAGGAGGGTCACCTGATCGGCGTGCTCATCATGCCCTGGGCGATCAACCTGGTGATGCTGGCGACGACCCCGTCGCGCGAACTCCACCTCGCTGCGGACTGCCGCCGCGACTGGGATTTCCCGTCCGGCTGCTACGAATTCATGGGCGGCGAGGAACCGGAATGCGGCGCCTACCAGTTCTGTTCGCTGTTCTCGCCGGCCTTCGATTTTCGCGACCAGCAGGGCGCCGTCGAGATGGCGCAGGAATTGATGCGCGGCCTGTTCGCCGAGGCGCCGTCGGATATGGCGCCGCAACGCGAGGCGGCACGCATGGCCGGGCATTCGGTGCTGGAAATCCCGACCACGAGGAGAGGCTTTTTGCAGGGTGTGTTGGGAGCCCGAAGGGCTTAAACTCCCGCCATGCACGAAATGTCATTGGCCGAGGGGGTCCTGCAACTGATCGAGGATGCCGCCCGCGAACAAAAATTCGAAAGGGTGACCACGGTCTGGCTGGAGATCGGGCAACTGTCCGGGGTCGAGGTCGAGGCGATGAAGTTCTGCTTCGACGCCGTGATGCGCGACAGCATCGCCGACGGGGCGACGCTGGAGATCGTCGCCACGCCGGGCACCGGCTGGTGCATGCAGTGTTCGATGTCGGTGCCGATGAGCGAAGTCTTCGGCGAATGTCCGCAGTGCGGCAGCCACCAGATGCAGGTCACCGGCGGCACCGAGATGCGGGTCAAGGAACTTGAAGTCGCCTAGGCGATCGGAGAAGGCATATGTGTACGACATGCGGTTGCGCCGCGGGCGAAGTGAAAATAGACGGTGCTGATCCCCACCACGGGCACGAACATGTCCATGCCGACGGCACGCGCCACAGCCATGACCACGGCCACGATGGCGATCACGGGCACGACCATGCCCATCCCCACGACCACGGCCACCGCTACGCGCCGGCGCATTCCCACGCGGCGGCCCATTCCCACGCGCCCGGCGTCAGCCAGAAGCGCATGGTGCAGATCGAGCAGGACATCCTGGCCAAGAACAACGCCTATGCGCAGCAGAACCGCCAGCGCCTGGCCGAGCGTGGCATCTTCACGCTGAACCTGGTGTCCAGCCCCGGCTCGGGCAAGACCACGCTGCTGTGCAAGACCATCGACATGCTAAAGGGCAAGGCGTCCGTCGCCGTGATCGAGGGTGACCAGCAGACCGACCAGGATGCCGAACGCATCCGCGCCACCGGCGCGCCGGCGATCCAGATCAACACCGGCAAGGGCTGCCACCTCGACGCCCACATGGTCGGCCACGCCATGCAGAAGCTCGACCTGCCCGAGGATTCCCTGCTGATGGTGGAGAACGTCGGCAACCTGGTCTGCCCGGCGGCCTTCGACCTCGGCGAAGCGCACAAGGTGGTGATCCTTTCCGTCACCGAGGGCGAGGACAAGCCGATCAAGTACCCGGACATGTTCCGCGCCGCGACCCTGATGCTGCTCAACAAGTGCGACCTGTTGCCCTATCTCAGCTTCAAGGTCGATGCCGCGATCGAGTTCGCCCGGCGCGTCAATCCCGGCATCGAGGTGATCCAGTTGTCGGCGACCACGGGGCAGGGCATGGAACAGTGGCTGGACTGGATCGCGCGCGGGGCGCAACAGGCAGTGCGGCAAAAGGCCGAGCCGACGCTCGCATCCGCGATTCGATGAATTCCGGCGCGATTGCTCTGCCGGCGCCGTTCGCCACCGCCGCGCCGGTACTGGCGGCGGGCGCCTGGTTCAAGAACTCCCTGTGTGGGGTCAAGGCCGGACTGGCGCGGATGTCGCGCGTGGTGGGTGACCTCAATACGCCCGAAGCCTGCGTCGCGCACGAAGAGGAAGCGGAAAAGCTGCGTTCCTGGCTGGGCCATCCGGCGGTGATCGCCCACGACCTGCATCCCGATTTTCATTCCTCGCGCCAGGCTGCGGCAACCGCCGCGAAACTCGGTGCCATCGCACTGCCGGTGCAGCACCACCATGCCCACATCGCCTCGGTCTGCGCCGAGCACGGCCACCTCGGTCCCGTGATCGGCCTGGCGCTCGACGGCGTCGGCCTCGGCACCGACAACACGCCCTGGGGCGGCGAACTGCTCCTGGTCGATGGCGCGCGCTTCGAGCGGCTGGGCCACCTCGCGCCGCTGGCCTTGCCCGGCGGCGACCGCGCCGCGCGCGAGCCCTGGCGCATGGCGGCCGCCGTGCTGCACGACCTCGGTCGCGGCGACGAGGTGTTGCAGCGTTATGCCGGCGAACCGGCGGCGGCGACCGTCATGGCGATGTTGGAAAAAGGCGTGAACTGTCCGCGCACCTCGAGTGCCGGGCGCCTGTTCGATGCCGCCTCCGGCCTGCTCGGCCTGTGCCTGAAAATGGAGTTGGACGCTGAGGCCGCGATCAAGCTGGAGCAGGCAGCCACGCGGCGCATCGAGTCCGGCGGTTGGCCGCAGGCGTTGGTCGATGGTTGGCGACTCGACGACGGGGTACTCGACCTGCATCCGCTGCTGGGCGAAATTGCCGGCCAGCGCGATACGCAGGAGGGTGCGGCCCTGTTCCATGCGACTCTGGTGGCAGCGTTGGCGGAATGGACTGCGCGAGCCTGTGCGGCGGCGGGAATCGAAGCCGTGGCGCTTGGCGGGGGCTGTTTCTTCAATCGGCTGCTGGCGGTCGGCGTGCGCCGTGAGCTGGAAAATCTTGATTTGCGCGTACTGGCCCCGATCAACCTGGTTCCCGGCGATGCCGGCCTGGCTTTGGGTCAGGCCTGGGTCGCCCTGCATCACCTGGAGAATTGAAACATGTGCCTGGCCCTTCCCGTCAAGGTTGTAGAAGTTATGCAAAGCGGTATCCAGACGGACGGCGCTGGTGACACGGCGATCGTGGACCTCGGCGGCGTCAGGAAAGAGATTTCCCTGGCGCTGCTGTCCGACGTCAAGGTCGGCGACTACGTGATCCTCCATGTCGGCTACGCGCTGACCCGGCTCGATCCCGAGGAGGCGGAAAAGACGCTGGCGCTGTTCGCCGAAATGAATGCCGAGGCGGCGCTGGCCGGAAGCGGCGCGGCGTGAAATACGTCGACGAATTCCGCGACGGCGAACTGGCGCAGAACCTCGCGCGCAGCATCGCCGCGACGGTGGAGCCCGGCCGCAACTACAGCTTCATGGAGTTCTGCGGCGGCCATACCCATGCCATTTCGCGCTACGGCCTGTCCGAACTGCTGCCGCCCACGGTACGCATGGTGCACGGCCCCGGCTGTCCGGTCTGCGTGCTGCCCATCGGCCGCGTCGACCTGGCGATCCGGTTGGCGCTGGAGCAGGGCGTGATCCTGTGCACCTATGGTGACACCCTGCGCGTGCCGGCTTCCGACGGGCTTTCGCTGATGAAGGCAAAGGCGCGCGGCGGCGACATCCGCATGGTGTATTCGACCACCGACGCGCTGCAGATCGCGCGCGACAACCCCGGACGCGAGGTGGTGTTCTTCGCCATCGGCTTCGAGACCACCACGCCGCCCACCGCCGTGGCGATCCAGCTGGCCGCCGCCGAGAAACTTTCGAATTTCAGCGTGCTCTGCTGCCATGTGCTGACGCCTTCGGCGATCAGCAACATCCTCGAATCGCCGGAAGTGCGGCAGTGGGGTACGGTGCCGCTCGATGGCTTCATCGGTCCGGCCCACGTGTCGACCGTGATCGGCAGCCGGCCCTACGAATTCTTCGCCGAGGAATACAGGAAACCGGTGGTCATCGCCGGCTTCGAGCCGCTGGACGTGATGCAGGCCATCCTGATGCTGGTGCGCCAGGTCAACGAAGGCCGTGCCGAGGTCGAGAACGAGTTCGCCCGCGCCGTGACGCGCGACGGCAACCTCAAGGCGCAGGACCGCGTCGCCGAGGTCTTCGAACTGCGCCGCGAATTCGAATGGCGCGGCCTCTCGGTGGTGCCCTATTCGGCGCTGCGCATCCGCCAGAAGTACGCCGGCTTCGACGCCGAGCGCCGCTTCAAGCTCGACTACCGCTCGGTGCCCGACAACAAGGCCTGCGAATGCGGTGCCATCCTGCGCGGCGTCAAGCGCCCGCAGGACTGCAAGATCTTCGGCACGGTATGCACGCCCGAGAACCCCATCGGCTCCTGCATGGTGAGTTCCGAAGGGGCCTGCGCCGCGCATTACAGCTACGGACGCTACAAGGATGCGGCATGAAGGAGAACCAAAAAATCCACCGAGGAGACAAAGAAGGGGGAAAAAAAAAAAACCCCCCCGGGGGGGGGGGGGGGGTTTCCGGGGTCCGTGGCTAACAGGTTTTGATTTATGGCTGAAGTCAAACGAGGCTACGTGCGGCCGCTGGATCTGAAGCACGGCTGCGTCGACCTGACGCACGGTTCCGGCGGGCGGTCCATGGTGCAGCTGATTTCCGAACTATTCGCCAGGCACCTCGGCAACGAATACCTCGGCCAGGGCAACGACGGTGCCGTGTTGCCAGCGCCGACTTTCAACGGCCGCCCGGGACGGCTCGTGATGTCCACGGATTCGCATGTGGTCTCGCCGCTGTTCTTTCCCGGCGGCGACATCGGCTGCCTCTCCGTACATGGCACGGTGAACGACGTGGCCGTGATGGGCGCGACGCCGCTCTACCTGTCGGCCGGCTTCATCCTCGAAGAAGGCTTTCCGCTGGGCGACCTGGCGCGCATCGTCGAATCCATGGCCCGCGCGGCGACGGAGGCCGGCGTGCCGGTGGTGACCGGCGATACCAAGGTGGTCGAGCGCGGCAAGGGCGACGGCGTCTTCATCACCACCACGGGCGTCGGCGTGCTGCCCGACGGGCTGGACCTCGGCGGCAGCCGCGCGCGGCCGGGCGACGTGATCCTGGTTTCCGGTTCGCTCGGCGACCATGGCGTCGCCATCATGAGCAAGCGCGAGAACCTGACTTTCGAAGCGACCATCGAATCCGACACGGCGGCCCTGAACGGCCTGATCGCCGCGATGCTGGCCACCGGCGCCGGCCTGCGCTGCCTGCGCGACCCCACGCGCGGCGGGCTGGCGGCGACGCTGAATGAAATCGCCGGGCAGTCGGGCGTCGGCATGATGCTCTACGAGAAGGCGATCCCGGTGAAGCCGGTGGTCGCCGCGGCCTGCGAATTCCTCGGCCTCGATCCGCTCTACGTCGCCAACGAAGGCAAGCTGGTGGTGATCTGCAATGCGCTCGACGCCGAACTGCTGCTCAACGCCATGCGTGCCCATCCGCTGGGCCGCGATGCCTGCTTCATCGGCGACGTGATCGCCGACGACCACCATTTCGTGCAAATGACCACGACCTTCGGCGGCAAGCGCATCGTCGACTGGCTGGCGGGCGACCAGTTGCCGCGCATCTGCTGAGCGGGGAATTGATGCGGATTCTCCTGCTCACCCACGCCTTCAACAGCCTGACGCAGCGGCTGGGCGCGGCATTGCAGGGGCGCGGGCACGAGATCTCGATCGAGTTCGACATCGCCGACAGCGTCGCCGAGGAGGCCGTGGCGCTGTTCAGGCCCGACCTGATCGTCGCGCCCTACCTGCGCCGCGCGATTCCCGCATCGATCTGGCAGCGGCATGTCTGCCTGATCGTGCATCCGGGCATCGTCGGCGATCGCGGCCCGTCGGCGCTCGACTGGGCCTTGCAGGAAGGCGTGGCGGAGTGGGGCGTCACCGTGCTGCAGGCGGAAGCCGAGATGGATGCGGGGCCGGTCTGGGCCACGACGAATTTTCCGCTGCGCGCGGCGAAGAAATCCAGCGTCTACCGCAACGAGGTGACGCAGGCGGCGGTGACGGCCGTGCTGCAGGCCGTCGAGCGTTACGCGGCGAACGAACTGCCGACGCCGCTGGCGGACTGGCCCGACGCGCGCGGCCGCCTGCGGCCGCTGATGAAGCAGGCCGAGCGCGCGATCGACTGGCAGCTGGACGACAGCGCCACGGTGCTGCGCAAGATCAACGCCGCCGACGGCTTTCCCGGCGTTGCCGACAGCCTGTTCGGCATTCCCTGCCATATCTTCGATGCCTGGCCGGAAGCCAGCCTCGCCGGTACCGAGGACCTGACCGGGGGCGCAGTCATCGCGCGGCGCGAGACGGCGCTCTTGCGGCGCACCTGCGACGGCGCGGTGTGGATCGGCCACGCCAAGCGCGAAGGCGATTTCAAGCTGCCGGCGACACTGGCGTTTGCCGAGCAGGCGGCGGATCTGCCCGAAGTCCCCTTGGCGGGATGGTGGCGCGTCGATCACGCGACCTGGCAGGACATCGCCTGGGAGGAAGCCGATGGCGTCGGCGCCCTGCATTTCGAGTTCTACAACGGCGCGATGTCCACGAGCCAATGCCGACGCCTGCGCGAAGCCCTGGCCTGGGCCAAGACCCGCCCGGTGCGCGTGATCGTGCTCGCCGGCGGCGTCGACTTCTGGTCCAATGGCATCCACCTCAACGTGATCGAAGCGGCGAGCCTCAATGACGGTTCGCCGGCCGACGAGTCCTGGCACAACATCAATGCGATGAACGACCTGGCCCTGGAACTGATCGACAGCGGCGAGCAGATCACCATCGCCGCGCTGGCGGGCAATGCCGGTGCCGGCGGCTGCTTCCTGGCGCGCGCCGCCGACCTGGTCTGGGCGCGCGACGGCGTGATGCTGAACCCGCACTACAAGAACATGGGCAACCTCTACGGCTCGGAATACTGGACCTACCTGCTGCCGCGCCGCGTCGGCGACGAGGGCGCGCGCGACATCATGCGCAACCGCCAGCCGCTGACCGCGCGGGCGGCGGTCGAGATCGGCTTCAGCGACGCCTGCCTCGCCGGCGACGGCGATGCCTTCCGCATCGACGTGGCGCGGCGCGCGATGGAGCTTTCCGCCGCGCCGGACCTGGCCGAGCGCCTTGCCGCGAAGCGCGAGCGCCGCGCCGCGGACGAGGCGGAGAAGCCGCTCGCCGCCTATCGCGAAGAGGAGCTGGCGCAGATGCGGCGCAACTTCTACGGCTTCGACCCGAGCTACCACGTCGCGCGCCACCATTTCGTGCGCAAGTCACTCGCGTCCTGGACTCCGCGCCACCTCGCGCGGCACCGTGATCTCGGCTGGACTGTTCCGCAATGAATCGGCAAGAAGCGTTTTTTCCGCAGATTTCGCCGATTCACGCAGATGGGGCGGAGCTTTGCCCTGGCGTGCCTTATCAACAGCTGGATGAGCCGCGGGTACCGGCCACCGTTACCTTATTTCGGCGCAATCTGCGCAATCTGCGTCATCTGCGGATTGAACTGGGTTCTTTGCAATGAAAGCCCCCGCACCCCTCACCGTGCTGGTGGTCGATGATGAGCAGCGCTCGCTGGAGACCCTGCGCCGCACACTGGAGGACGACTTCACCGTTTACACCGCGCAATCCGCCGAGGACGGCGAGGCCATCATGGCGCGCGAGTTCGTGCATATCGTGCTGTCCGACCAGCGCATGCCCGGCACCCAGGGCGTCGAGTTCCTGCGCCGGGTGCGCAGCCAGTGGCCGGACACGGTGCGCCTGATCCTGTCCGGCTATACCGATGCCGAAGACATCATCGCCGGCATCAACCAGGCCGGCATCTGGCAGTACCTGCTCAAGCCCTGGCATCCCGAGCAACTGTTGCTGACGCTGAAGAGCGCCGCCGACCTGTGGCGCCTGCAGCAGGAGAACCAGCGTCTGTCGCTTGATCTGCGCGACAGCCCGGAATTGCTGGTGCAGCGCGTCGCCAGCCGGCGCGGCAAGCTCAAGGCGCGTTCCGGTTTCGATCGTCTGGCCCGTGCCGCCGATAGCCCGCTGAATGCGGTTTGCGACCTGGCGCAGAAGATCGCCGGGCATGAACTGTCGGTGTTGATTACCGGTGAGTCCGGTACCGGCAAGGAACTGCTGGCGCGCGCCATCCATTTCGCCAGCGACCGTGCAGAGCGCGCCTTCGTCGTCGAGAACTGTGGCGCGCTGCCCGACACGCTGCTCGAAGCCGAACTCTTCGGTCACAAGAAGGGCGCCTACACCGGCGCGCACGAGGACCGCATCGGTCTGTTCCAGCAGGCCGACGGTGGCACGCTGTTCCTCGACGAGATCGGCGACACCTCGCCGGCCTTCCAGGTCAAGCTGCTGCGCGCCTTGCAGGAAGGCGAGGTACGCCCGGTGGGCAGCGCGCGCACCGTGCCAGTGGATGTGCGCATCGTCGCCGCCACCAACCGCGACCTCGAAGCCGACGTCGCCAGCGGGCGCTTTCGCCGCGACCTGTATTACCGCATCGCCGGCATCGGCCTGCACATGCCCTGCCTGCGCGAACGGCCACAGGACATCCCGCTGATCGTCGGCGGCCTGCTCAAGGAGTCGGCGCTCGCCGGACGGCGATTTTCCGACGCGGCGATGAAAACTCTGCTGGCCTATCACTGGCCCGGCAACGTGCGCGAACTGCAGAACGAAGTCATGCGTGCATTGGCGCTAGGAGAGGGCCAGGTGCTCGATGCCGACCTGCTTTCGCCGCGCTTGCGCGTGGCGAAGGCGATGGCTGGCGCGAGCTTTGCGGTCGATGGCGAGGGCGGCACGCTCAAGGACCGGCTCGACCGACTCGAGGGGCAGGTGATCGCCGCGACCATGGAGCGGCACAAGGGCAACAAGACGCGCGTCGCCGAGGAACTCGGCCTGACCCGCGTCGGCCTGCGCATGAAGCTGTCACGGCTCGGCTTGAACGGTGACGACGAATGAATATCCTCTGGCTCCAGTCCGGCGGCTGCGGCGGCTGCACCCTGTCCTGGCTGGGCAGCGAGCAGGGCCCGTTGTTCCGCCTGCTTGCCGACGAGGGAATTGACATCCTCTGGCACCCCAGCCTGTCCGAAGCCTGCCTCGACGACGCACGCGAACTGATCGCGCGCTGCGCCGACGGCCGGGAACAAGTCGATGTGCTGTGCATCGAGGGCTCGCTGCTGCGCGGGCCGCGCGGCAGTGGCGGCTTCCATCGCTTCGGCGGCGGCGCCAAGCCGATGATCGACTGGGTGAGGCAGATCGCCGGGCGCGCGAAGCATGTGGTCGCGGTCGGCAGTTGTTCGGCCTGGGGCGGGATCACCGCGGCGGGCATGAACCCGACCGACGCCTGCGGCCTGCAATACGACGGCGAAGTGGCCGGCGGCCTGCTCGGCCCGGATTTTCGCGATCCGGAAGGGCTGCCGGTGATCAACGTCGCCGGCTGTCCGCCGCATCCCGACTGGATCACCGAAACGCTCGCGGCGCTGGCGCACGGGCGGCTGGGCGCATCGCAGCTCGACGATTTCGGCCGCCCGCGCTTTTTCGCCGACCAGTTGGTGCACCACGGCTGCCCGCGCAACGAGTATTACGAATTCAAGGCCAGCGCCGAGAAACATTCCGACCAGGGCTGCCTGATGGAGCATCTCGGTTGCGGCGGCACCCAGGCCCATGCCGATTGCAACCAGCGACTGTGGAACGGCGAAGGTTCCTGCCTGCGCGGCGGCTATGCCTGCATCCGTTGCACCGAGCCGGGCTTCGAGGAGCCGGGGCACGCCTTCGAGAGCACGCCCAAGGTGGCCGGCATCCCCATCGGCCTGCCGGCCGACATGCCCAAGGCCTGGTTCATCGCGCTGGCCGCACTGTCGAAATCGGCGACGCCGGCACGCGTCCGCGAGAATGCGACGGCCGACCACCAGTTGCGGGCGCCGTCGGTCAAACGGAACAAGAAATGACCACGCGCCGCATCGTTGGCCCCTTCAATCGCGTCGAGGGCGACCTCGAAATCAGCCTCGACATCGGCGACGGCCGGATCAATGCGGCTTACGTCAATTCGCCGCTGTATCGCGGCTTCGAACAGATCCTGCAGGGCAAGCTGCCGGCCGATGCGCTGGTACTGGTGCCGCGCATCTGCGGCATCTGTTCGGTGGCGCAGTCGGCCGCTTCCGCGCTGGCGCTGGCCGATGCAGCCGGCATCGCGCCGCCGGCCAACGGTCGCCTGGCGGCCAACCTGACGCTGGCGGCGGAAAACATGGCCGACCACTTCACGCATTTCTACCTGTTTTTTATGCCCGACTTCGCCCGCGCGGAGTATGAAAGTCGGCGCTGGCACCACGGCGCGGCGGCGCGTTTTCGCGCCACTGTCGGCAACGCCGCGAACGAAGTGCTGCCGGCACGTGCGCGCTTTATGCAGGCGATGGGCCTGCTCGCCGGCAAATGGCCGCATACGCTGGCGGTGCAGCCCGGCGGTTCGACGCGGCCGTTGCAAAGTTCCGAGGTATTCCGCCTGCATCGCATCGTCCGCGAGTTCCGCGCCTTCCTCGAAGGTGCTACCTTCGGCGCCCGGCTGGAGGAGGTCGCGGCGATTTCCAGCCGTGGCGAACTCGAATCCTGGGCCGCGTCCGGGCAGGGCGGCGACCTGCGCAGCTTCCTCGCCATCGCCGCCGACCTCGACCTCTGGCGCCTGGGGCGCGGCACCGATCGCTTCATGAGTTACGGCTGCTACGACGAAGGCGGCCACCGCCTGTTCCCGGCCGGGGTGTGGCACGGCGCGTCGCAGGCGCTCGATGCCGCGCTGATCGACGAAGACACCAGCCACGCCTGGTATGCCGCCACCGGCCAGCCCCAGCCGCCGGCCGAAGGCAGCACGTTGCCGGTGGCCGAGAAGGAGGGCGCCTATTCGTGGTGCAAGGCGCCGCGCCTCGGCGGCCAGGTGGTGGAAACCGGTGCGCTGGCGCGGCAGGTGGTGGCGGGACATCCGCTGGCGCGCGACATGGTCGCCCGCGACGGCGGCAGCGTCGCCGCCCGCGTCGTCGCCCGTTTGCTGGAACTCGCCCTGGTGCTGCCGGCCATGGAACGCTGGCTCGGCGAACTGGTGCCCGGCGAACCCTGGTGCATCACGGCGGGGCTGGCCGACGAAACTTCGGGGGTGGGCCTCATCGAGGCTGCTCGCGGTTCACTCGGCCACTGGCTGACGGTGCGCCGCGGCCGCATCCACAACTACCAGATCATCGCGCCGACCACCTGGAACTTCTCGCCGCGCGACGCGGGCGGCCAACCCGGCGCGCTGGAGCAGGCGCTGGCCGGCCTGCCGGCCGATGCCACCGCGCCGCTGCCGGCGGCGATCCACCACGTGGTGCGCAGTTTCGATCCGTGCATGGTCTGTACGGTGCATTGAGCCGCTAAACGCGGCCGGACTGGACTTCCTCGCGCAAGCAGGCCAGCGCCCGCAGCAGTTCGTCCCGCGGGGCATGCAGGGTCGTCAATTGGACGCGTGCCGCTTCCCTGTCCTCGCGCGCGAGTCGGTCGATTTCGCGGCTCAGCGCATGCACCCGTTCGTGCGCCTGTTCGACGTGCTGGAAGCTCGAATAGTCGCCATAGCGTTGGCGGCCGGACATGTCCAGCCAGTGTCCGAAGCGGCAGGCGTGCGGATCCAGCGGCGGTGGCGGGTCGGTAAGTCCCGGTGGTGACTTGATCGCGGTTTCCAGTTGCGAAATCCAGCGCAAATGGTCGATTTCGACCGTCAGCAAGGGCAGGTCCTCGCGCGGCCAGATGGACACGTTGCGCCATTCGGGCGGTTGCTGCCACGCGGCAATCCAGGCCGGCAGTTCCTCCGCCGGCATCGGACGGGCGATGGCGTAGCCCTGGGCCAGGTCGCATCCCAGCTGCAGCAACATGCGGCCATGGCGAATCGACTCGACGCCTTCCGCGATGACCTTGCGCCGGAAGGCGGCCGCCAGTCCGACGATGCTGTCCACGATGGACAGGTCGTCCGGATCTTCGAGCATGTCGCGAATGAAGGACTGGTCTATCTTCAGCGTTTCCGCCCGCAGTTGCTTCAGGTAGGCGAGCGACGAGTAGCCGGTACCGAAGTCGTCGATCGCGAAGCTGATCCCCAGCGCGCCGCAATCCTCGATCACGCGCGACACCTTGGCGATGTCATTGAGCGCAGTGGTCTCCAGTATTTCCAGTTCGAGCTTGTGCGGCGCCACCGTCGGATGCTGCGCCAGGAGTTCGCGCAGGGTGTCGACGAAGCCATCCGCCTGCAGTTGCTCGGCCGCAATATTGACGCTGAGCTTCAGGTTGCCGTCCCCTGCCGCCCAGGTTTCGTACTGGCCGAGGGCGTTGGCCAGGATCCAGCCGCCGAGCGGGGCATGCAGTCCGACCAGGTCGACCATGGGCATGAACTCCCCGGGATCGAGCAAGCCTCGCTCCGGGTGCTGCCAGCGTATCAGGGCCTCGGCGCCGACAACCTGACCGCTGCGCATATTGACCTGTGGCTGGAAATGCAGGACCAACTGGTTCTTGGCGATCGCGTCCTGAACGGCACGGCGCGATTCGCGCCGCATTTCCGAGATGCGGTCGTGTTCGGCGTCGAATAGCGTGAAGCGATTCCTGCCTCCCTGCTTTGCCAGGTACATGGCCTGGTCGGCATGGCGCAGCAGCATGTCGGGATCGGAACCATCCATCGGATAAAGCGTGACGCCCATGCTGCAGGAAACGTGGGCGTCGCCTTCCTTGAGGATGAAGGGGCGGACCATGGCGCTGCGTATCCGTTCCAGGGCGGTTTCACATTCCTCGAAGCTCGTCAGCGTGCCCAGCAGCAGCACGAACTCGTCGCCACCCAGTCGGCTTACCGTATCGCCTGCCCGGACATGGCCCAGCAGGCGTCGGGACGCCTCGATCAGCAGCGTGTCTCCGGCGGCATGGCCCCAGGTGTCGTTGATCGCCTTGAATTCGTCCAGGTCGAGGTAGCAGACCGCCAGCAGCTTTTCGGAACGCCTGGCCTGGGCAAGTGCCTGGTGCAAGCGATCGGACAGCATTCTGCGGTTGGGCAGCCCTGTCAGGGTGTCGAAGTACGCCATCTGCTCGAGGCGGTTCTGCGATTCGCGCAGGGCGCTGATGTCGCTCGACAGGCCGATGAAATTCAGGATCCGCCCCTGACGGTCGCGCACCGCGGAGATGCTGGTCTGCTGCACGTAGAGCGTCCCGTCCTTGCGCCGGTTGACCAGTTCACCGCGCCAGAAGCCGCTTTGCAGCAGGCTTTGCCACATTTCCCGATAGAACTCCGGGCGTTGCTCGCCGGACGAGAGGAAGCGCGGATTGCGTCCCAGTACCTCGTCGCGGGCGTAGCCGGTCAAGGCCAGGAAGGTATCGTTGGCTTCGATCACGTCACCTTTCGGATCGGTAATAAGGATGCCTTCCTGCGCGTGTTCGAAGACCCCGGCCGCCAATTGCAGACGGCTCCTGCTGCGACGCAGCGCGGTGTTGCTTCGGGCGATGCTCCACAACGCGGTCAGCAACAGGGCGATGATCGAGGCCGAGGCGAGGAATAGCGGTTTGCCGTAGCGCGCGATGACGTCGGACAGTTCGACCGGAAGGTCGGCATAGGGCCCCAGGCGGAATTCGAGGAACAGGTCGTGGATGCTCTGGTAGTTCTGTGGCAGGGTCCAGCCATGGATCCCTGCGGCGCGCGCCGCAGGATGGTCGGGGCGCATGTCGAGCAGGGCGATCAGCAGGTCGCGCGCGAGCTCCTCCGAGATGTGATCGAGGCGGGCGAACGGCCAGTGGGGATAGAGCTGCGTGCTGTGCAGGTAGGGGAAATTCGCTGTCTGGCGCGCGCCAATGATCTGCAACCGCGATGCATCGAGGCTGCCCGCCGCGACCTTGCTTTCGATCAGGTCGGAACGGATGAACCCGGCGTCGGCGGTTCCATCGAGCACGCTTTCGATCACCTTGTCCTGGTTCTGCAACTCGATGACGCCGCCCAGGTCACGACCCAGTTCGATGCCGGCATTGCGGGCTTCGCGCAGATGCACCTGCCAGCCGCCGAAACCCTTGGTGTCGGGCGCCGCAACCCGCTTGCCGCGCAGGTCGGCATAAGTCTTCAGGTCATCGCGACCGGCGCGGGCGATCGCCACGCCGCCAAAGCGGTCCACAGGTCCACGTGGACCGGCGGTGCGCATCGTTGCAATGTGCGAAATGCGGCCGCTGGTTTCGAGTGCGACGTAGTGGCCGCTGTTGGTGATGGCGAGGTCGATCCGGCGCTGGGCGATGGCCGGGCCGAATTCGTTCAGGGTCAGCGGCACGATGACGAAGCGGCGCGGCGCCAGCTTGCGTTCCAGGAAATCCGCGTGGGCCTGCCATTCGGCGCGGGCACGCTCCGGCCCGCGAAATGCCAGTACCCCGATGCGCAGGGATTCGACCGCGACAGGGGCGCTTGCGGGCGGCGCCGCCAAAGCAAGTCCGGCCTGCTGCAGGATGCAGAACATCAACACCAGGCGACCCAGGCTGGTGATCAGGACATGGAAATCAGGCATGGCCCCATCCTACCCGATTGGAATGGGGCTGCGCTACTCTGCCCATGGCGAATCCGCTCTCCGCTGGAGACGGCAGCCGGGAGATTGTGTACACTCGGCCCAGGCTTTATGCTTCAATAATTCATTCACGAATAACAAAAAACCGTGCGATTCGCATTCATCCTCCTTCCGACTGGCTTGCTGGCGACCGCGACGGCGTGGTTCGCCCATGGCGGTGGGCTGCCGGACCCCGGCCAGGCGGTTTCGCACATCGAGGAAATCGTCCGCCTGCACCATACCCATCCGTTTGAAGCGACGTGCCTGTTGTTCTGCGTGCAGGCGCTGATGGCAGCGTTTTCCGTGCCTGGCAGTTCGCTCCTTCTGCTGGCGGCGGGTGCGGCCTATGGCTTGCTGGGCGGTACGCTGCTGTGCCTGTCCGCGTGCACGCTGGGAGCGGTGTTGACCATGCTCGGCTCGCGCCATTTCCTGCGGACGGCGGTGTCGCACCGCCATGGCGCCAGGCTGCGTGAACTTGATGCGGGCTTCGCCCGGGACGGCGCGTTCTACCTGTTCAGCCTGCGCATGCTGCCGGTGGTACCGTTCGTGGTCGTCAATCTGGCTGCCGGGCTTACCGGCATGCGCATGTGGACCTTCGCCTGGGTCAGTTTCGTCGGCATGTTCGCCAGCACGCTGGCCTACGTCCATGCCGGGGTCGAACTGTCGCGAGCCGGTTCCCTGCAGGGCCTCTTGTCGCCGGGCCTGCTGCTCGCGCTGGCCGCCATCGGCCTCCTGCCGCTGGCGAGCAGGAAGTTGCTGGAAGGGCGCGGTGCTTTCGCCATGGCCACCGGACGCGGCCGATGAGCGGCTCGCTGCCGGCGCGCAACCTGGTCCTGTTCAATTACGACTGGGACCGCATCGGCTTCGGTCGCTGGGCCTCGGAGTTTCCGCAGGATTCGATCGGGTTCGACCTGTTCAGTTTTCCGAGCAACGCCAATCTGGCGTTCTTCGACATGGAGCGCATGGTGGAACGACTGGCCGCCCGGGCCGGTCGCGCCGGGTGGCGGGCGGTGACATCCAGCCACGAGCAGTTCGGCGCACTCGCCGCAGCCTTGCTCGCGGAACGCATGGGATGGCCGGGAACGCCGGTCGATGCCGTGCTGGCCTGCCAGCACAAGCTGCATGCGCGGGAAATCCTGCAGCAGGTCGCACCGGAGGCCAATACGCCGTTCGCGCCGCTGGCCGCGCGCTATGGCGACCCGGCGCCCGACGGACTGGACTATCCGCTGTTCGTCAAGCCGGTGAAGGCGGCATTCTCCGTCCTGGCGCGCCGCGTCGATAGCCGCGCGGAATTGCATGCCTTGACGCGTTTCGGCGTTGGCGAACTGTGGGTCATTCGCCACCTGGTCGAACCCTTCGAGCGCATTGCGCGCAAGCGGCTGCCGCAGGCTGGCACGGCACATCGCATGCTGATCGAACGGCCCGCCTCCGGGCAGCAGTACAACCTCGATGGCTATGTGTTCGGCGGCGAAGTACGCGAACTTGGCGTCGTCGAATCGGTGATGTATCCGGGAACGCAGTCCTTCATGCGCTTCGACTACCCGTGCCGGATCGATCCGATGGCACGACGGCAGGCGCTGGACGTGGCGCGGCGTTTCCTGGCCGCCGTGGGCTACAGCCACGGCATGTTCAACATGGAGTTCTTCCACGATCCCGTCAGCGGCAAGCTGACCGTGATCGAATTCAATCCGCGGATGGCGGCCCAGTTTTCCGACTTGTACCTGCGGGTCGAAGGCGTCGACCTGCACCGCGTCGCGCTGGAACTGGCCCACGGGCGCGATCCGGCGCTGCTGCCGCGCTCGGCACCGGTCGCCGGCGCCGCCTCCAGCTTCGTTTACCGCCTGTTCGATCCGGCGCAACGCCCGCCGATGCCGCAACCCGAACAGGAGCGGGAATTCGGCTGGCGTTTTCCCGACGCACTGCTGTTCACCTTTCCCAAGCCGCGCGGGTCGATGGCGCGCGATTACAAGTGGCTGGGCAGTTACCGCTACGGAATCGTGCATCTCGGCGGGCGCGATCCACACGACCTGCAGCGACGCTGCGAGGAGGCCAGCCGCTTGCTGGGTTGGCCGGCACCGTATGCTGGTTGTGACAGCGCCGTGCCTGACGGGCGGGAAGCCCCGCGGCCTGTGCCCCAATTCTCGATGGAGACGACGTGATGAGCGCAATGAAGTTTCGCTTCGATGGCGTAGTGCTTGCGCTGCTGATTGTGCTCGCACTTTCCGGCTGCGGTTCCATGCTGGCGCAAAACCCCGGAGGAAAGCTGAAGCCGGTCAATGCGGTGGCGGAGGGGAATGACGGCAGCGTCATGCTCAAGGGCGCCGATGTCGTGGCCTATTTTCAGCAGGGCAAGTACGTGCAGGGCAATCCGCAATTGACCAGCACCTACGAAGACGTCGCCTTCCGTTTTGCCAGCCCCGAACACAAGGCCATGTTCGATCGCGAGCCGAACCGCTATCTGCCCCAGTACGGCGGCTATTGCGCCAACGGCGTCGCCTACGGCATTCCCTGGGGCGGCGATGCCGATACCTGGAAGGTCATCGGCGGCAAGCTCTACATATTTGGCGGCCAGGCGTCGAAGGACGCCTTCGAACTCGACGAGAAGGGCAACATCGAACTCGCCGACAAGTACTGGAAGGACGAAATCGACGGCAGCAACAGTTTTTTCCGGCGCATCTGGCGGCTGGTGGTCAAGGTGCCGCATTACCGCAGCGGCGAGGAACTGGCCAAGGCCGTGGCCGTGGCCCGGGCCAAGTCGAAGTAACGCGCAGCCTGAGCCATGGCGGGCGAACTCAACAATGTCGACCTTGCCAGCGATCCCGAGGCGGGCTGGTTCGCCAAGGACGAAGTCGTAATCGTCGTTTTTGCTTTAGCCGCAGGAGAACTGAGCAGCCACGAAGGCCTCAATCGCTATGCCGTCGGCGACGCGCTGGTGACCGGATCCACTGGCGACCGCTGGAGCGTTTCGCGCGCCCGCTTCGATGCCAGATACCTGCCCGTTACGCCGCTGCGCGCGGGCGATGATGGCTACTACCGGTCGAGGCCGATTCCGGTGCGGGCGAAACAGATGGCCGCATCCTTCGCCGTTGCCCGTTCGGCCGGCGGAGACCTGTTGCACGGCGCGGCGCAGGACTGGCTGCTGCAGTATGCGCCGGGCGATTTCGGCATCGTCGAGCAGGCCCGGTTTGCAAAGGTATACCGGCCACTGATGCAGCCCTGACGGCCGCACGGCGCAGTCCTTCCTCACGCCGGGGCACGGGCTGAGGTACATTTCGCCCATGAGCGAAAATCCCCCAACGAATCCAGGTACATCGTCCGATCCGCAAGGCGACGAGCCGCGCTCGGCCTTGACCGTCGAAATGCTCGCCGCCGCCGCAGGCGCCTCGGCGGAGGATGGCATCTGGCTCGACGTGATCCGCAAGATGGACGAGGTCTACAACGACCTGCTGCAATACGAGGTTGCGCTGGAGGAAAAGAACGCGACGCTGGAAGACACCCAGCAGTTCATTTCCTCGGTGCTGACCTCGATGTCCGACCTGCTGATCGTCTGCAGCCGGGCCGGCGTGATCGAGAGCGTCAATGCCGCGCTGGCCTCGCTGCTTGGTGTCGATGCCGAGTCGCTGCACGGCCGCTCGGTGTTCGACCTGTTTGCCGACGAAGAGTCGCGGCAGCGCGCCGGGCGCCTGTTCGGCGATCCCGACGGCCACGCCGTCGAAGACTGCGAAATGCTGCTCAAGGCGGCCAACGGCAGCGCGATCCCGGTATCCCTCAACTGCACGCCACGCTACAACGGCGTCGGCAAGATGCTGGGACTGGTCATTACCGGGCGCCCGGTGGGCGAATTGCGGCGCGCCTACCAGGCCTTGCGCCGCGCCCACGAGGACCTCAAGACCACCCAGCAGCAGCTGATCCATTCCGAAAAGATGGCATCGCTGGGACGTCTGGTGGCGGGGGTCGCACATGAACTCAACAACCCGATCAGTTTCGTCTACGGCAATACCGTGGCGCTGAAGAAATACGCGGTGCGCCTGGCGCGCTACCTGGCGGCGATTCATGGCGACATGCCCTTGGATGAACGCGAAGCGCTGCGCGCAGAATTGCGCATCGACCACATGCTGGACGATCTGCCGTCGCTGATCGACGGTACCGTGGAGGGCGCCGAGCGCACGCGCGACATCGTCGATGCGCTGAAGCGATTTTCGGCGACGGATCGCGACGAGCGGCGAGCCTTCGACCTGGTCGAGGTGGTCGGTCGTGCCGTGCAGTGGGTGTGCAAGGCCACGGCGAACCAGTTCGAGGTCAAGCAGGACCTGCCGCCCACGATCGAGGTCACGGGATCTCCCGGTCAGTTGCAGCAGGTGGTGATGAACCTGGTGCAGAACGCGGCCGACGCCACCGAGAAAGCCCGCGAGCGGCGACTGGAAATTTCCGGACGCGTCGAGGACGGCATGGGCGTAATCGAGTTTCGCGACAGCGGGCCTGGCATCCCGGCCGAGAACCTGCACAAGCTGTTCGACCCCTTTTTCACCACCAAGCCGGTCGGGCGCGGCACCGGGCTCGGCCTCGCCATCAGCTACGGCATCGTGGAGCGGCATGGAGGCACGCTGGGCGCGGAGAACCACCCCAAAGGCGGCGCGCTGTTCGTGCTGCGCCTGCCGCTGGCGCAGGAATGAGCGCCGGCATCGATCCGGGTTGCGTGCGGCTGAAGCTTGCCTGCGCCCACGGCCGGGTCGCTGCGGTCGAGGTTTCCAGCGAGCGCCCGGTGGTGGCCCAGGCGCTGCGCGGACGAAGCGCGGGGCAGGCGGTTAGCCTGGTTCCCTTGCTGTTCGCGCTTTGCGGCAAGGCGCAGGGGCGCGCCGCGCAACTGGCACTGGCCGCCGCCCGCGGGAGAGCTTGTGAGGCGCAGGTCGATCCAGACATAGAGCGCGAAGCGCTGCGCGAGCACCTGTGGCGCTGGCTGCTCGACCTGCCGCCGCTGCTGGGCGCGGCGGCGATGCAGTTCGAGTTCGTCGAGGCGATGCGCTGGCTGAGCGGCGGGCAGCGTGCCGAACTGGCCGCCTTCCTCGCCGGGCCGCGCATCGAGGAACTGGTCTGGCATTTGCGGGAGGTCGAAGACGTCGGTGATGCGGGGACGCAGCTGCTGCCGGCGTTCGATGCGCGTGGTTCGCTGGCATCCATCGCCCGGCTCGATGCGGATTTTTGCCGGCATCCGCACTGGCTGGGCGCGGCCGCGGAAACCGGTGCGTTTGCGCGGCGGGGGCGCGGCGAAGGGCTGGCGGCCGGTGCACTGGCCATGCGCTGGCTGGCGCGCCTGGCGGAACTGCGCGAATGGACGGTTGGCGGCTCAATAGTCGGCGTCGGCGGCACGGCGAGCGCGATCCCGCTGGAAGCGGGGCGGGGCCGTGCGCTGGTGGAAACGGCGCGCGGCCTGCTGATGCATGAGATCGTGCTCGACGGCGAGCGCATCGCCGACTATTTCATCGTCGCGCCGACCGAATGGAACTTCCATCCGCAAGGCCCGCTGGCAGGCTGGCTGCTTGGGCGCGATGCAGGCGATCGCGATGCCCTGGAGAAGTTTGCGGCGCGCGCAGTGGCAGCGCTGGATCCCTGCGTGCGCTGGGAACTGGAGTGGCTATGAGGCCCGTCGGGCATCGCCGGCGGCCAGGCTGAGCGCCACCGCCTCGGCCACCCGGATGCCGTCCACCGCCGCCGAGAGGATGCCGCCCGCGTAGCCGGCGCCTTCGCCGGCCGGAAACAGGCCGCGCGTGTTGAGGCTCTGGAAGCCTTCGTCGCGGGTGATGCGGATCGGCGACGAGGTGCGGGTTTCGACTCCGGTCAGCAGTGCGTCTTCCATGGCGAAACCGGAGATTTCGCGCGCGAAGGCCGGCAGCGACTCACGCAGCGCGGCGACCACGTAATCGGGGAGGCAGCGCGTCAGGTCGGTAGGCTGCACGCCCGGGGTGTAGGAGGGCAGCACCGAGCCCAGCACGGTCGACGGCCGGCCCGCGAGAAAGTCGCCGACGCGCTGCGCCGGGGCCTTGTAGTCGCTGCCGCCGGCTTCGAATGCGAGCCGTTCCCAGTGGCGCTGGAAGGCAATTCCGGCCAGCGGGTCGGCGTTTGCGTCCTGGCCGCCGGGAAAGTCGGCGGGCGTGACGCCCACCACCAGCGCGCTGTTGGCATTGCGCTCGTTGCGCGAATACTGGCTCATGCCGTTGGTGACCACGCCGCCGGGCTCGGAGGTGGCGGCCACCACCGTGCCGCCGGGGCACATGCAGAAGCTGTAGGCCGAGCGGCCATTGGCGCAGTGGTGTACCAGCTTGTAGTCGGCTGCGCCGAGCAGAGGGTTGCCCGCATTCCTTCCGAGGCGGGCGCGGTCGATCAGGGACTGCGGGTGCTCGATGCGCAGCCCGATCGAAAACGGCTTCGCCTCGACATGCACGCCGCGCGCATGGAGCATGGCGAAGGTATCGCGTGCGCTGTGGCCGACCGCCAGCACTATATGGGTGGCCGGGACGAATTCGCCATCGGCCAGGCGCAGGCCGCGCACCTGGCCATGGTCGATCTCGATGTCCTCGACGCGGCTGCCGAAGCGGATTTCGCCGCCCAGCGATTCGATTTCGGCGCGCATGTTCTCGACCATGCCGACCAGCTTGAAGGTGCCGATGTGCGGCTTGGCGACGTAGAGGATTTCCGCCGGCGCGCCGGCCTTGACGAATTCCGTGAGCACCTTGCGTCCGCGGAACTGCGGATCCTTGATCTGGCTGTAGAGCTTGCCGTCGGAGAAGGTGCCGGCGCCGCCCTCGCCGAACTGCACGTTCGACTCGGGGTTGAGCTGCCCCTTGCGCCAAAGGCCCCATGTGTCCTGGGTGCGCTCGCGCACCGCCTTGCCGCGCTCCAGGATCAGCGGGCGAAAGCCCATCTGCGCCAGGATCAAGCCGGCGAACAGGCCGCAGGGCCCGGTGCCGATCACCACCGGGCGCGGGGTCGGCGGAGTCGCCGGCGGCGCGGTGACGAAACGGTAGGCGGTGTCCGGCGTCGGTCCGACGTGGCGGTCGCCGCGCAGGCGCGCCAGCACGGACTTCTCGTTGCGCAACTCGACATCCAGGGTGTAGATGAAGGTGATCGCCGAAGGCTTGCGCGCGTCGTGGCTGCGGCGAAAGATCGAATAGCCGACCAGGTCGTCTGCGGCTAGGTCCAGGCGTGCGAGTACGGCCGAGCGCAGGTCGGCGTCGGTGTGGTCGAGGGGCAGCTTGAGTTCGGTCAGGCGCATGGCGTAGTCGCCACGGTAGGCGGCGAAACCGACATTCTAGCCATGACGCCGGCGCCCGACCCGAACGGGACGGGTTGCGGGCCATTGCCGGGCTGTGTTTGGGCTTGAGTCTCATGTTTTTCCGGATTGACTTTCACCGGAGGACCTTGAATACTCGTTCGCATTTCCGAAACTGCCACGCCCGTGATCGCCGAACACTTCGAATCCGCCAGCACTTCGACGACGCATCGATTCAATGTCGTTGCCGCCCTCGCGATCGCGCTTCTGGCGATGCTGTTCGTCGCCTACAGCGTATTCGACCGCCGGGCCATCCTTGCCAACGGGTGGGAGTCCGCCGGCCAGATCGCCGAGCACACCTCGCTGGTGGCCGAAGGCACGCTGGACACGACGCGGCAACTGCTGCGCTCAATGGCTTTCCTGGTACGGCCGACTACGCTCCGGGAGCCGGCGAACCCGGCACTGGTGCGCAGCGCCCTGCTCAAGCTGAAGGAGCAGACCGAGCATGTCATGGACCTGCTCGTCATCGACGACAAGGGCGCGATCCAGCACTGGACAGGCAGCGGCCAGCCGCCGGACATTCGCGACCGCAGCTATTTCACCTATCACGGCGAACGGACGACCAGCGGGCTCTACGTCGGCGAACCGACGCTCTCCAAGGTCCATGCCAACAAGTGGTTCTTCGCCCTGAGCGAGGCGATCCGCGACGATCAGGGTCGGCTGCGTTACGTGCTGGTGGCCATCGTCGACGTCGCCCTGTTCCATGAGCGGCTCAGCGTCCAGTTCAAGCTGTCGAGCAATTCCCAGGCCCTGCTCGCCGATGACGGCACCGTGTATGCGCGCAATCCCGACCATGCGCGGTATGTCGGGAAGAAAGTCTCGCGTCCGCGCGAGTTGGCCTCGTTGACCGCCGGGCACCGTGTCGCGACCATCGTGTCCACCTCGCAACTGGACCAGACCGAGCGCCTGTTGTCCTTCCATCACCTGGACCACTATCCGCTGGTTGCGGTCGGCACTATTGTCGTTTCCGACCTGCTTGGTGACTGGAAGCAGCGCGCGATCATGCTGGCGGGCCTCTGGCTGCTGCTTGCCGCAGCAATCGTCTGGCTGGCCCGGCGCGCCAACAGCATCAGTCGCGCGCAATCCGAACTGGCCAACCTGGATGACCTTACCGGCCTGCGCAACCGGCGTTCCATCCTCAATACGGCGTCCATCCTCGACCGTTCCGAGGCGCACACCGGCAGCCTGTCCCTGCTGATGATCGACATCGACCACTTCAAGTCGATCAACGACCGCTTCGGCCACCAGGTCGGCGACGACATGCTGCGCCTGGTTTCCGGCGTATTGCGCACCCAGGTGCGGACCACCGACATCGTCGGCCGCTACGGTGGCGAGGAGTTCCTGGTGTTGATGCCGGATACCGGGCCCGAGGGCGCGCTGCTGGTCGCTGAAAAGGTGCGCCGCGCCGTGGCGGACAAGGTGATACAGCCGGTACCGGTCACCATCAGCATCGGCGTTGCGACGACCTCGGAGAACGACGTGACGCTCGATCGCACCCTGTCCCGCGCCGACGCCGCGCTGTATGCGGCCAAGGAAGCCGGGCGCAACCGGGTGCATGTCGCCTCGCCCCAGGAGCGGCTGCCGGTGGCCGAACCCGACGCCGCCTGAACTCGCAAAGAGGCAAAAAGTCGGCGCCGGCGCTACGGTGTGTCGGAGGCCGGGCCGGTGCTGCGGCGGATCGCGGCCGTGGCCAGCAGCGCCTGTCCCATCCAGTAGGTGACGATGATGACGAAGGCTGCACCTGGAAGCGGCTGGTGGAAGCGGTGAACGCCAATCAGGAAATCCGAGAGCCCGAACAACAGCGCGCCGGCAAGCGCACTCCAGCGGACGAGGAAATCGCCAGCCGGCACCAGCGCGCAGGCGGCGGCGCGCCAGAGCATGGCGCCGATCGTCACCACGTAAATCGCCAGCGGCGCGGCGAGCGCACCGGCACCGGGCAGCATCAGTGCCAACCCGATGGCGCAGAACAGCATCACCGGAGCCAGCAGCGCCAGCGCCGGTCCGCGGTTCCAGCGCAGGAAGGCGGCAATGTACAGGCCATGGCCGATGGCGAAGGCGATCATGCCGGGCAGGAAGGCGTTGGGCAGTGCGAGGCAGATATCGCCGATGGCACCGAGGAACAGGCCCCAGGCGATCAGGCGTCCGGCACGACCCTCGCCCGACTGCCACACCGCGATTCCGAGGGCGAGAACTGGCCAGGGCTTTGCGAGCAGCTTGAGCCAGAACATGTCGAGCGCCAGGCCGACCAGATAAAGGCATGCCGCCAGCGCGCCGACGACGACCAGCAGGACCGCCTTCATCCGGCGCCGGCGGGAGTCATGCGGGCTCGATCAAGGCCCGGTAGGCATGCCAGGTGGCGTGGCCTACCAGCGGCATGGTGACGACCAGTCCGACCAGTGCGGTGGCGATCCCGATGGCGGTGAGCAGCACGATCAGCGCCGCCCAGACCAGCATTGCGGGGACATTGCGTACCAGCGCCAGGAAGCTGCCCAGCATCGCGGTGACCGTATCCTGGTTACGGTCCAGCATCATCGGGATGGAGACCACGGAAAACGCGAACACCAGTCCGGCAAAGAAGCCGCCGACGGCGACATAGGCGACCAGGAACTCGATGTTGTCGAACTTCGAAATCTGGCTGATGAAACTTTCCAGGGTCGGCATGCCGCCCTCGTAGAACAGTGCGAACATCACCAGCGAGGCGCGCGCCCAGACCAGGTAGATGACGATCAGGATCAGGGAATAGATGCCCATGCCGGCGAGGTTCCTGCGCCAGATGGTGAGGGTCGGCCGCAGGTCGGGCGCTTCGCCGGCCTCGCGGCGGCGTGAGAGTTCGTACAGGCCGATGGCGAAGAAGGGGCCGACCAGCATGAATCCGGTGGTGATGGCCGTCACCAGTTGCACGGCGTGGCGGAATGCCAGCCACAATACGGCGCCGCCCAGCGCAAAGGAAATGCCGTAGAACAGGCTGGCCATGCCGCAGGCCCGGAGGTCCGCGGCGCCGCGTCGCAACCACTCGAAAGGCGCTGTGAGCGGCAAGCCGCTGCGGACCACCGGAAAGGGAGCGTGCTGCGGCGTGCTCAAGCGGTGATGAAAGAACGCAGGGTGTCGAGCATCGCGTCGGGCTGCTCCGAGATGACGTGGCCGGCGCCTTCAAGGCTGACCGTCCGCACGTCACGGAGCGAGGCGGCAAGCCTGGCCGCCGCCCTGGGATTGGTCATCATGTCCCGGCTGCCGCTGATGATCAGCACCGGGCACGAGACCTCCGCCGCCGCTTCCATGCCGTGGCCATAGGCATTGCAGGCTGCCAGGTCGTTGTGCAGCACGCCGGGTTGCTGGCGCTCGGCCAGGCGGCGCGCCGCGCCGAAGTGCCAGATTCCTGGCACGGCGTATCCGCCCATGGCGGCACGCGGTGAATGCGACCAGGTGTTGATCATGGAAATCGCCTTCGGCTCGTCATTCTTTGCCGCATCGAGCAGGGCATCCGACACCGGCATCGGCACCGCGGTGCCGAACAGCGCGATGCGGGCGATGCGGGCCGGGTGGCGTGCGGCGCATTCGAGGACGGCCAATGAGCCCATGCTGTGGCCGACGAGCGATGCCTTTTTTGCCGTATCGCCAGCGCCGACTCTTTCCAGCAACAGCTCGATCCAGTCGGCGATATCCTCGATCGACGGCAGCGGCTTGCCTGCGCTGCGTCCGTGGCCGGGCAGGTCGACGGCAAGCACGCCGAAGCCGTGATGGGCGAACCAGCGGCTTTGCAGGCCCCAGACGCTATGGTCGTTCTGCGCGCCGTGGACGAAGACGACGGTCGGCAGTGATGCATCGAATGCCTTGCCGCCGGTGTAGGCGTAGGCCCGCTGGCCATTGATTTCGAGTTCCATGTCAGGCCCTGGCGGCGGCAGCGAGGCCGCGGTTCAGGTCCTCGATCAGGTCACCGGCGTCTTCCAGTCCGATGGAAAGGCGGATGGTGCCGGGATGGATGCCGGCCGCGACCAATGCCTCGTCGGACATGCGGAAATGCGTGGTCGATGCCGGATGGATCACCAGCGACTTGGCATCACCGACATTGGCCAGGTGCGAAAACACGCGCAGGGCCTCGATGAACTTGCGTCCGGCCGCGCGACCACCCTTCAGATTGAAACTGAACACCGAACCGCTGCCGCGCGGCAGCAGCCTTTGCGCCAGGGCGTGGTCCGGGTGGCCTTCGAGTTCCGGATAGGCCACCGAGCCGACGGCTTCGCTCTTGACCAGATGGGCCACGGCCTGGCGGGTATTGGCGATGTGGCGTTCCATGCGCAGAGGCAGGGTCTCGACTCCCTGCAGCAACTGGAAGGCCGTCATCGGGCTCATGCAGGCGCCGAAGTCGCGTAGACCCTCGCGCCGGGCGCGCAGCAGGAAAGCGGCGACCGTCGACTCCTCGCTGAAATCCATGCCGTGAAAACCCGCGTAGGGTTCGGTCAGCGTCGGAAATTTTCCCGATTTGTCCCAGTCGAAGGTGCCGCCATCGACCAGCAGGCCGCCGATGGCGACACCGTGGCCGCCGAGGAACTTGGTCGCGGAATGGAAGATCAGGTCGGCGCCGTGATCGAAGGGGCGCATCAGCCAGGGCGTGGTGAAAGTGCTATCCACCATCAGCGGCAGGCCGTGTTCGTGGGCCAGCGCGGACACGGCGGGGATGTCCAGCACGTCAAGGCCGGGGTTGCCCAGCGTCTCGCCGAACAGCAGCCGCGTTTCCGGGCGGATCGCGGCGCGCCACGCGTCGAGGTCGCGCGGATCGACGAAGGTGGTCTGGATGCCGAAGCGGGGCAGGGTGTAGTCGAGCAGGTTGTGCGAACCGCCATAGAGCGAACGGCTGGCGACGATGTGGGCGCCGGCGCCCATCAGCGTGGCGATGGCCAGGTGCAGCGCAGCCTGCCCCGATGCCACGGCAATCGCGCCGACGCCACCCTCGAGCGCCGCGATGCGCTCTTCCAGCACGGCATTGGTCGGGTTGGAGATGCGCGAATAAACATGGCCGCCGCGCTCCATGTTGAACAGCGACGCGGCCTGGTCGGAATCCTTGAAGACGAAGGAGGTGGTCAGGTAGATCGGCGTCGCGCGCGCGCCATGGGTTGCATCCGGCACCTGTCCCGCGTGGAGGGCCAGCGTATCGAAGTTGTAGGTCATGCCATCCGCCTAAGCATATTCATCGGGATCCAGCAGGCGCTCCAGCGCGGAAATGCGGTCCTTGATGACCAGCTTGCGCTTCTTCAGGCGCCGCACCATCAGGTCGTCGTCGGGCGGGGCCAGGGTCAACCGTTCGATTGCCTCGTCGAGGTCCCGATGTTCGACGCGCAGTTCGACGAGCTTCGTGCGCAGCGCTTCAGGAGTTTCGGGCGCGTCGTTGGCGGCCATGGCGCTCGACGGGACTCAGCTGGCGATGTACTGCTCGAGTTGCTGGATCAGGAACTGCTGCTCGGAGATGGTCTCCTTGAGCAGGTCGCGAATCGAGACCATGCCCAGTACCTTCATCCTGGCATCGAGCACGGGCAGGTGGCGAAAGTGTTTGTCGGTCATCAGCGCCATGGCCTGATCGACAGTCTGCTCGGGCAGTGCATACAGCACTTTCTCGGTCATGATTTCCTTGACCGCAATTTCCTTGGATGACTTGCCGAGCAGGATCACCTTGCGCGCGTAGTCGCGCTCGCTGAAAATGCCGACGAGGTTGTCTTCGCGCATTACCAGCAGGGCGCCGATATCGTTTTTGGCCATGAGCTCAAGGGCAGTAAATACCGAATCATCGGGCCCCACCGAAAGCGGCGTACGCGGCTTCTCGCCGAGCAGTTGTTTCAGGGTTTTCATTGTGACTCCTCCTCTCGTGTGGGGTGGCCATTCCGTGGCCGGTTGTTGTTTGGGATGGGCGCCCAAGCCTGGTTCATTTCGTTTTGGCTATTTTGCAGGAAGTTGCACGCTTGGTGTTTTCTGATGTGAGAAACGAATCCGCTTAAGGTTTGGCCTTACTCGGCAAGGCCATGTTCCAGCCCGTAGCGAATCAGTTCGGCGGTGCTCTTGAGCCCCATTTTTTCCAGAAGGCGCGCGCGGTAGGTACTGACGGTGGCGACGCCGAGGTTGAGCGCCTCGGCGATCTGCGTCAGCGTCTTGCCGCCCGCGATCAAGACCAGCACCTGGTACTCGCGATCGGTGATGCGCTCGTGCGGCGACTTGTCGGAGCTGTCGGAAATTGCTTCAGCCAACTGCTGGGCGACGGCGGGACTGAGGTATTTCTTCCCGGCGGCCACCTGTCGAATCGCCGTGACCAGCAACTCCGGCGCGCTCTGCTTGGTCAGGTAGCCCGAGGCGCCGGCCTTCAGGGCGCGCACCGCGTACTGCTCTTCCGGATGCATGCTCAGTATCAGCACCGGCAGGCGCGGAAACTCCTTCTTGAGCTGTTTCAGCGTATCTATGCCATTGCGGTTGGGCATCGATACATCGAGCAGGAATACATCCCAGGGTTGTTGCCGCGCCAGATTCAGTGCCTCGGCGCCGTCGTCGGCCTCGCCCGTCACCAGGAGGTCCTCCGTATCGGAAAGGATCTGCTTGAGACCCTGGCGCACGATGGCGTGGTCATCGGCAATCAGGACGTGGATCTTGTCGGCCATGGTCAGGAAGGCTGGTTTCTCGGTGAAGGCAAGGCGTCAGGCCAGGCCTAGAACAGGTTGCGTTGTACGTCTTCTTCGCTCGGGGTTTCGACACCGGGACGTTCCGGGACGCGCAGGATGATATGGGTGCCGCCGTGCTCCGCCGGCCTGATGGAAAACTCGCCGGCCAGGCTCAGTACTCGCTCCCGAATTCCGCGCAGGCCAAAGGATCTCGGCTTCTGCATGTCCTGCTCGGAGATCCCGCGTCCATTGTCCCGAATCTCGAGCAGGATGTTACCGCGTTCGCGCCGCAAGCGCATCACGACCAGCGATGCATGCGCATGTTTGGCGACGTTGGTCAGTGCCTCCTGTGCAATTCGAAACAACGCCAGCGAAGTATCGGGGTCCGGTTCGATGCCGTCTTCGTCACACTGAACGCGGCAGGGGATGGCGAAGCGCTGGGAAAAGTCCTCCGCCTGGCACTCGATCGCCGCCGGCAGGCCGAATTCCTTGAGAATGCCTGGTCGCAATTCACGCGCCACGCGACTGGCGGTGCTCATCGCCTGATCGAGCAGATTTTCGATCGAATGAGCCTTTTCGCGCAGGCGTTCGGCACCCTCCGGCAGCTTGCTTGCCAGTTGCGCCGCCTCGATCTTGAGGAAGACCAATATGGATCCAAGTTCGTCGTGGATGTCGCGCGAGATCCTTTCGCGTTCCTCTTCCTTGGCGGCTTCAAGGTGGGTGGACAGCTCCGCGAGCTGCTGGCGCGAGCCGCGCAACTCGGCTTCGCTTTCCTTGCTTTCGGTGATATTGCTGGCTATGCCGCGCCACTCAACCACACCGGATTCGAACCGATGCGGCGTTGACCGCAGGTTGATCCATTTCTGCCGGGTGCGGCCCCGGGTGTGCCCCTCCCAGTTCAGCAATGTTCCCCGCGCAGCTGACTCTCGCAAGGCCTGTTCAAGGCTTCGGCGCTTTTCGGCATCGAAGGCGTCGAACAGTTTGTCAGCCGATGCCAGCAGGTGTTGTTGCTTGAAGCCGAAAAGCTTCTGGCAGCCCTCGCTGACGAACAGGAATCGAAAGCCGCCCTCCGCATCCCGCCGCAAATGGAACAGCATGCCGGGCAGGTTGGATGCCAGCGCGTCGAAACGCGCCTGGCTTTCATTGAGCATTTCCAGCGCCGCGCGATGGTCTGCCCGGTGGCGCGCTTCGCGCACCTCGCGTTCGACCGCCGGAATCAGGCGCTCCAGGCGATCCGCCTCGATCACGTCGCGCGCACCGGCTTTCATCATCGCCTGCATCGGACAGTCGTCGCCGGGGCCGGCGACCAGGATCAGCGGCAGGTCGACGCCGCTGGATTCGATTTCACGCAACGCCGCCTGCAGCGTGAAGGAAGCGATTCCGGGCAGGTATAGCGCTGCATCCCATGGCTGTTCGCTGAGGGCGATCAGCAACTCCGCCGCGCTGGCGACACGCTGGAATTCGCCACTCTTTCCCGCATGTTCCAGAACCGGCAGCACGCGCGCCGCCGTATCGTCGGTAGCGGCGATGACCAGCAGGTTTAATGGCTGTCGGGACGGGTGGGTGGCGATCATGGATGACGTCGGATGTAGCGGAGGCGGAGTTTAATGCGGAATGGCTCCGCTATAATTCGCCCTGAGCCGGCATAGCTCAGATGGTAGAGCAACCGCCTTGTAAGCGGTAGGTCACCAGTTCGATTCCGGTTGCCGGCACCAGACAAAGCGCCTCCCGAAAACGGAGGCGCTTTTCTTTGTGGGGTCCGCGACGAAAAAAAGGGACCGGATGTGTATCCGGTCCCGATTAAATGGTGGAGGCGGCGGGAATTGAACCCGCGTCCATAAGTGCGCCACATACAGTTCTACATACTTAGCCGCGTCATTTGATTTAACCCGCACCCCGCCGACGGACAGGCTGGTTGCAGGCGATTCGCTGGATTTTCGAACCGTGCATCGCGACTCTGCACGGCCTTAGCATCTGTTAATGATCCCGATGCAACTTGCGTTGCCTGGTCCAGATGCAAACCAGTTCGGGAGCCAGCCGCAATTAAGCGGCTAGAGCGAAACGCTCGTCGTTGGCAGTTAGTGCTTTCCAGATGGATTTACGAGGTACCCGGATCCTCGGTATGCCCTGCATGCTTTGTCACCCATGTCGAAGCCATGTCGCCCCCTGGATGTTGCGTATCAGATGGAGCCGGACACGCGTGTTGCAAGCGCGATTCTAGCGCGTTGCGGCGGCAAGGCCGAGAATATCGCTGGGCGCCTGGGCTATGGCGTCGGCGCCCCAGTCCGTCGGCGGCCTGCCGTCGCCAAGATAGCCCCAACCGGCGACCACGGTGGTCATGCCCGCCGCGCGCCCGGACGCGACATCGCGTTCGTCGTCGCCGACATAGACGCATCGGGAGGCTGAAATTCCCATTACGGCACTGGCCAGGTGCATCGGATGGGCATGGGGTTTGGCGCGGCGGGCGCTATCGCCACAAACAACACAGATGCAGCGCTGGCGCAAGCCGAGGCCTTCGATAAGCGGGATCGCGAATCGCTGCGACTTGTTGGTCACTATGCCCCACGGGATCGCGCGGGCGTCCAGTTCGTCGAGGTGCTCCGTCATGCCCTCGAACAGGCGGGTGCCCACACAAAGCGCTTCCTGGTATATCCGCAGGAAACGCTGCTGCAGATCGGAGTAGCCGGCATCGGTCGGGGAAACTCCCAACCCGGCGCCGATCATGCCACGTGCGCCGGATGACACGTGCGGCCGAAGCTTCTCCAATGGCAGTGGCTCGTGCCCCTGCTCACGCAACAACTGGTTGAGCGCTCCGCCCAGGTCGGGGGCTGTATCCGCCAGCGTCCCGTCAAGGTCGAATAGTACGGCTTCAGGCACTGCGCCGCGCCCGTACCAGGTAGTTGATGTCGGTATCGCCACCAATCACGCCCTGGCGACTGAATGGGTTGTAGCGCAGGCCGGTGATGTCCAGGACCTCCAACCCCGCCGCGCGACAAAGGCGGGCCAGTTCGCCCGGCTTGAGGAATCGGGTGTAATCATGGGTGCCGCGCGGAATCAGGTTGAACACGTACTCGGCGCCGATCACCGCGAACAGGTAAGCCTTGGCATTGCGGTTCAGTGTTGACAGAAATACCTGTCCCCCAGGCTTCACCAGACGGGCGCAGGCTCCCACGGTACTTGCGGGATCGGGCACATGCTCAAGCATTTCGAGGCAGGTGACGACGTCGAAGCCCGCGGGATTTTCCTCCGCCATGGTTTCCGCGGCGATCAGCCGATAGTCGATTGCGTGCCCGCTTTCGTAGAGGTGCAGGCGGGCGATTCCGAGCGCCTTTTCGGAGAGGTCGATCCCTGTGACCTGGGCACCCAGGGCTGCCATGCCTTCGCTCAGCAGTCCGCCACCGCAGCCTACGTCGATCACACGCTTCCCGCTGAGTTTGGCATGTTCGTCGATCCATGCCACGCGGGCCGGATTGATGTCGTGCAGGGGGCGGAACTCCGAATTCGGATCCCACCAGCGATGGGCGGTTTCACTGAATTTGTCGATTTCGTGCTGATCGGCGTTGCTGGTTGAATTCATTTGCAGGCAAGCAATGGTCAGATGGCTGGGAAAAAATTCCTCTGGATACCGTCCGCCCTTCCGGGCGGACATAAAAAAGCCCTGCAGGGCAGGGCTTTTTCGGGAGTCGCTCGGTATTACTGCTTGGTGCCGATGACTTCGATCTCGACGCGACGATCGGGCTGCAGGCAGTCGATGACCTTCTTGCTCTTCGGCCCCTTGCACTGATCGGCCTTGGTGATCGGCTGCTTCTCGCCCTTGCCTTCCGTATAGACGCGGTTCGGTTCGACGCCCTTGCTCACCAGATAGGCCTTGACCGCTTCGGCGCGCTTCTCGGACAGCTTCTGGTTGTAGGCATCGGTGCCGAAGCGATCGGCGTGGCCGACGGCGATGATGACTTCGAGCTTGATGCCCTTGATGTCGCCGGCGAGCTTGTCAAGCTTGGACTTGCCTTCGGGACGCAGCACGGCCTTGTTGAAGTCGAACAGCGCGTCCGCAGCCAGCGTAACCTTCTGCGCAGCGGGCTTCGGCGCGGCGGCAGCCGGCTTCGCGGCGGGCGCAGCAGCGGCGGGTGCAGCCGCTGGTGCGGCCTTCTTCACCAGATCCGGGTCGCACTCTTCGATCGCCATCGCCGGGGTCCAGTAGCCGGTGCGCCAGCACAGGCCGGTGCCGCTCTTCGCTACGTAGCCGCGTTGATCGATGGCGTAACCGACGGTGCCCTTCATGTCGATTCCGGGAGTTTGGGCCAGGGCAGCAGCGGAAAGTCCGAGCAGTGTGGCGAGCAGCAGAGAATGTTTGGCGCGAGTAATCATTGTTCCCCCTTGTTGGGCTGATGGTGACGAGTGCAGTGTTATTGACGGAATTCGGCGTTTCAATCGTTCCTGAACGCAGCGAGGCGTCAGGTGGTCAGCCGAGTATGCCACAAACCTGCGACTTCAAGCAATTCCGAGATGTCGATTCGTGATGGTACGGAGTTGCACATAGCCAACGCACCGTCGACCCAGGTATGGGTGACCTGTTCGCGGCCGGCGACATACACCAGATGGGAGGCCGGATCGAAGCAGGGTTGCAGCAGCCAATCGTCGAGCCTTACGGCACAGAGGTCAGCTGCCTTGCCAGGCAAAAGGGATCCGATTCTGGCATCCAGTCCGAGTGCTCGGGCACCGCCCAGGGTCGCGGCAGATAGCACGGTGTGGGCATTGAGCGCCTCGGCATCCTGGCTTGCGCCCTTGGCCAGCAAGGCGGCGTGTCGCATTTCCTGAAATAGGTCGAGGCGGTTGTTGGACGCGGCACCGTCCGTGCCGAGGCCGAAATTCAGTCCTCGCGCCTGCACAGCCGCCATCGGCGGGACCCCGCTACCAAGTTTCATGTTGGAGGTCGGGCAATGGGCGATATGGCAGCCCTCGTGCGCCAGCAATTCGATTTCCCCAGGTTCGAGGTGAACGGCGTGCACCGCGATCAGTTGGGGGCCGAGAATGCCCAGGCGACGCAAACGTTCGATCGGCCTCGCTCCATGAAGGCGAACGCTCTCCTCGATCTCGTGTCGGGTTTCATGGACGTGGAGATGGATGGGGATTTCGAGCTGAGCGGCAAGTGTCGCGATTTTTTCGAAGGTCTTGTCGGCCACCGTATAGGGGGCGTGCGGCGCGAGACTGAAATTCAGCAGCGGCGACGCACTGTGCCGATCACGCACGGCCAGGCCTTTCGACAGGTAGTCATCGGCATCCGCGGCGTACCGGGTGGGGAACTCGATGGCGATCATTCCCAGAACGGCACGCATTCCGATGCGCTCCGCCGCAGCGGCGGCGGCTTCGGGGAAAAAATACATGTCGTTGAAGGTGGTGATGCCGCCGCGTAGCATTTCGGCGCAGGCCAGGAGGGTTCCTGCGCGCACGAATTCTGCGTCGGCGTGCCGCGATTCGGCCGGCCAGATCCGCTCGGACAACCAGCGCATCAGCGGCAGGTCGTCGGCAAAGCCGCGCATGAGGTTCATTGCTGCATGGGTGTGCAGATTGACCAGTCCGGGCATAAGCACCTGACCCGGCAGGTCGATTACCTGGCGAGGACGAAAGCGCTGCCGGGCATCAGCATCGGGGAGCAGGGCGACAATCAGGCCATCCTTGATTGCCAGTGAGTGGGCCTCAAGCGTAAGGCCGGCCGGTTCGATGGGGATGATCCAGGCCGGGCGAATCAGGAGATCGACATCCTGGGGCTGGTTTTGCCTCTCGGAAGGGGAATTCATCTGCCGATTCAACCAGATTTGACGCTTTGGAACAACCTGTCCGGCTATCTGCGCATGCTAAAATCTTCTTCTTTTATGCCATCGCCTGCCGCATGTCGGCCGCGACCCGCCTAAATGACATCGTTCGCCAAAGAAACCCTGCCGATAAGCCTCGAAGAGGAGATGCGCCACTCCTATCTCGATTACGCCATGAGCGTGATCGTTGGCCGGGCCCTGCCGGACGTTCGGGATGGTCTGAAACCCGTGCATCGCCGGGTGTTGTTTGCGATGCACGAACTCAACAACGACTGGAACCGGGCCTACAAGAAGTCCGCGCGCATCGTCGGCGACGTCATCGGTAAGTACCACCCGCACGGCGATACCGCGGTGTACGACACCATCGTGCGCATGGCCCAGGACTTTTCCCTGCGCTACATGCTGGTCGATGGCCAGGGCAACTTCGGCTCGGTTGACGGCGACAACGCCGCCGCGATGCGTTACACGGAAGTTCGCATGGCGCGCATCGGCCATGAACTGTTGATCGATATCGACAAGGAAACCGTCGATTTCGGGCCGAACTACGATGGTTCCGAGCAGGAACCGTTGATTCTTCCGGCTCGGATTCCCAATCTGCTGATCAACGGATCGTCCGGCATCGCGGTCGGCATGGCGACCAACATTCCGCCGCACAACCTGAACGAGGTGGTCGACGCCTGTCAGGTTCTGCTCGCCAACCCGGACACCACGATCGATGAACTGATCGCCATCATTCCCGCCCCGGACTTTCCCACGGCGGGCCTGATCTACGGTGTCTCCGGGGTGCGCGATGGCTACCTCACCGGGCGCGGCCGCGTGGTGATGCGTGCCCGCACCCACATCGAGGACCTGCCGCGCAACGGTCGCCAGGCCATCGTGGTCGACGAACTGCCTTACCAGGTCAACAAGAAGACCCTGCAGGAAAAGATCGCCGAACTGGTGCACGAAAAGAAGATCGAGGGCATCGCCCACATCCAGGACGAGTCCGACAAATCGGGCATGCGCCTGGTGATAGAGCTGAAGAAGGGTGAAGTGCCCGAGGTGGTGTTGAACCACCTTTACAAGCAGACGCAATTGCAGGACACCTTCGGCATGAACATGGTGGCGCTGGTCGATGGCCGTCCGCGCCTGCTCAACCTCAAGGAAATGCTGCAGTGTTTCCTCGCCCATCGGCGCGAGGTCATCACGCGGCGCACGGTGTTCGAACTGCGCAAGGCGCGCGAGCGCGGCCACATCCTCGAAGGCCTGGCGGTCGCACTGTCCAACGTCGATGAAATCATCGCCCTGATCAAGGCGGCGCAGACCCCGGCAGAAGCCAAGCGCGGCCTGATGGCGCGCACCTGGCGTTCGGCACTGGTGGAGGACATGCTGGCCCGCGCATCGGCCGAATCCTCGCGCCCGGACGGCCTGGGCGCCGAGTTCGGGCTTTCGGCGCAGGGTTACCTGCTGTCCGACGCTCAGGCCCAGGCGATTCTGGAACTGCGCCTGCAGAGGCTTACCGGATTGGAGCAGGACAAGATCGTCGCCGAGTACAAGGAGGTGATGGACCAGATCGCCGACCTTCTCGATATCCTGGCTCGTCCGGAACGCATCACGACCATCATTGGAGAGGAACTGGCCGCCGTCAAGGCGCAGTTTGGCGACGCGCGCCGGTCGGAAATCGTCCTCAGCACCGCCGACATCAACCTCGAAGACCTGATCGTCCGCGAGGACATGGTGGTCACGCTGTCCCACACCGGCTACATCAAGCGCCAGCCGCTCGCCGACTACCGCTCGCAGAAACGCGGCGGCCGCGGCAAGCAGGCGGCGGCGATCAAGGATGACGATTTCGTCGATCGCCTGTTCATCGCCAACACCCACGACTACATCCTGTGCTTTTCGAATCGGGGCCGGGTTTACTGGCTCAAGGTCTATGAGGCACCGGAAGGTACCCGCAACTCGCGCGGCAAGCCCATCGTCAATCTGTTTCCGCTCGAAGATCGCGAGAAGATCACCGCCATCCTCCCGGTCAAGGAATTCGACGAAGAGCATTTCGTGTTCATGGCCACCGCCATGGGCACCGTGAAGAAAACGCCGCTGACCAGTTTTGCCAACCCGCGCAAGGCCGGCATCATTGCCGTCGGCCTCGATGACGGGGACCATCTGATCGGCGTCGCCATAACCAACGGACAACACGACGTGATGCTGTTCTCGGATTCCGGCAAGGCCGTGCGCTTCGCCGAGGACGACGTGAGGCCAATGGGCCGCGAAGCGCGCGGCGTACGCGGCATGATGCTGGAAGACGACCAGCAGGTGATATCCATGCTGGTCGCCGACAGCGAGGACTATTCCGTGCTGACCGCCACCGAGAACGGCTTCGGCAAACGTACACCGATTGCCGAATACACCCGCCACGGCCGCGGTACCAAGGGCATGATCGCGATCCAGACGTCGGAGCGCAACGGCAAGGTCGTTGCTGCGGTGCTCACCGGCCTGGGCGAGACGCGCGAGGAGATCATGCTGATCTCGACTGGCGGCGTGCTGATCCGCACCCGTGTGACCGACATCCGGGTCATGAGCCGCTCGACCCAGGGCGTGACGCTGATCAACCTCGACGACGGCACCTTCCTGGCCGGCGTCGAAAAAGTCATTGAAACCGACGAAGCTGACGAATCCGAAGAATCCGATACCGAGGAGTAAACCCACGATGGCACGCATTTTCAATTTCAGCGCTGGTCCCGCCGCATTGCCCGAGTCCGTACTCAAGCAAGCGGCCGATGAATTGCTCGATTGGCATGGCAGCGGCCAGTCCGTCATGGAGATGAGCCATCGCGGCAAGGAGTACATGGCCATTCATGCACAGGCGGAAGCCGACCTGCGCGACTTGCTGGCCATTCCGGCCAACTACAAGGTGCTTTTCCTGCAGGGCGGTGCGACGCTGCAGTTTGAAATGATCCCGATGAACCTGTTCTCCGGCAAGGCCAGCGCGGACTTCGTCCATACCGGCGAATGGGCAAAGAAGGCCATCAAGGCCGCCAAGGCCTTCGGCAAGGTAAACATCGTTGCCAGCAGCGAGGACGGCAGCTTTACCTACGCACCGGCACAGAAGGACTGGAAACTGGACAAGGATGCAGCCTACCTGCACTACACCGGCAACGAAACCATCGGCGGCGTGGAATTCCACTGGACGCCCGAAACCGGCAATGTGCCGCTGGTCTGCGACATGTCTTCGAACATCCTTTCGAAACCGATCGACGTCAGCAAATACGGCCTGATCTATGCCGGCGCGCAAAAGAACATCGGCCCGGCCGGCCTGACCATTGTCATCATCCGCGACGACCTGATCGGCAAGGGCGTGCCGACGCCGCAGACCATGATGGATTACAAGACGCACGCGGAAAACGACTCGATGTACAACACGCCGCCTACCTACGGCATCTACATCGCCGGCCTGGTGTTCCAGTGGCTCAAGCAGCAGGGCGGCCTGGCGGCGATCGAGAAGCAGAACATCGCCAAGGCCAAGATGCTCTACGACTGCATCGACGCGTCCAGCTTCTATAACAATCCCGTGCGCAAGGAAGACCGTTCGCGCATGAACGTGCCCTTCACCCTCAAGGATGCCGCGCTCGACGAGGAGTTCCTCAAGGGCGCCAAGGCCAAGGGCATGGTGCAACTCAAAGGCCATCGCTCCGTGGGCGGCATGCGCGCTTCCATCTATAACGCGATGCCGGTCGCCGGCGTCGCCGCGCTGGTCGACTACATGAAGGAGTTCGAGGCGAGGTTTGCCAAATGAGCATGGCCAAGCCGATCAGCGTCCTCATCCTCAACCAGATTTCGCAGAACGGCCTAAAGCGACTGCCGGCGGAGCGCTATCAGGTCGGCAAGGAACTAGCCAATCCGGACGCGATCATGGTCCGTTCTGCTGATATGCACAAGATCGACATCCCGCCATCGGTGCAGGCAATTGCTCGCGCCGGCGCCGGAACCAACAACATCCCGGTCAAGGCCATGTCGGCGCGCGGCGTACCAGTGTTCAACGCCCCCGGCGCCAACGCCAACGCGGTCAAGGAACTGGTGGTGGCCGGCATGCTGCTCGCCGCGCGCAACATCGGCGGCGCGATGAAGTTCGTCGGTGCGCTCGAGGCCAGCGATCCCGACATGGAAAAGAAAGTCGAAGACGGCAAGAAGAATTTCGCAGGCTACGAACTGGCCGGGCATACCCTCGGTGTCATCGGACTTGGCAAGATCGGTTGCCTGGTGGCAGATGTGGCGATCAAGCTGGGCATGAACGTGCTCGGATACGATCCGGAGATCACTGTCGACGCGGCATGGAGCCTGCCGTCGCAGGTGAAGAAGGCCAACAGCGTGGCCGAAGTCCTGAAGAACGCCAACTTCGTATCCATGCATGTGCCGCTGGTCGATGCCACGCGCAAGATGATCGGCGCCGAAATGCTGGCGCACACCAAACATGACGCGGTGCTGCTGAATTTCTCGCGCGAAGGCGTGGTCGACGAGGCCGCGGTGCTTGCCGCGCTGGAGTCGAAGAAGCTCGGATGCTACGTCTGCGATTTCCCGAGCGCACATGTCAACAACCATCCGAAGGTCATCGCGCTGCCGCATCTTGGCGCGTCGACCCGCGAGGCGGAAGAAAATTGTGCCGTCATGGTCGCGGATCAACTGCGCGAGTTCATGGAGCACGGCAACATCCAGAACGCGGTGAATTTTCCCAATGTCTCGATGCCGCGCGAGTCGAATTTCCGACTCGCCGTCGCCAATTCCAATGTGCCCAACATGCTCGGCCAAATTTCCACCGCGATGGCAAATGCCGGACTGAACATCCACAACATGGTGAACAAGTCGCGTGGCGAAATGGCCTACACGCTGCTCGACGTAGATAGCCAGGTCAAGCAGGCCGCAATCGATGCGATTGCCGGCATCGAAGGCGTGCTTGCGGTTCGGTACCTGCCACTGGAGAACTGAGGGTGGCCGATGACTCGCAAGAGCTGGGACGCCTGCGTGACGGTATCGATGCGATCGACGGGGAACTGCTGCGCCTGATCAACGAGCGCGCCAAGCTCGCCCATCGCATCGGCGAAATCAAGCAGGGCAATATCTACCGGCCGGAACGTGAGGCGCAGGTGCTGCGCCGGGTTGCCGAACGCAATCCGGGGCCGCTGCCGGCGATCGCCGCGCAGCGCATCGTGCGCGAAGTCATGTCCGCCTGCCTGGCCCTTGAACAGCCGCTGACCATTGCCTACCTGGGACCGGCCGGGACCTATTCCGAATCCGCCGCGCGCAAGCATTTCGGCGCCGCGCCGACGTTGCAGGCCTGTCCGGGAATCGACGACGTATTCCGCGCCATCGAGTCGGCCAACGCGCATTACGGGGTGGTGCCGATCGAGAATTCGACCGAAGGCGCCATCGGCCGCTCGCTGGACCTGCTGCTGTCATCGCCGCTGCAGATCTGCGGCGAAATCAACCTGCCAATACACCACAACCTGCTTGGGCAGGGCGCCGGGCTTGGCGAGGTGACCCGCGTCTACTCGCACGCCCAGTCCCTGGCCCAGTGCCACGAATGGCTTAACCGCAACCTGCCGCAGGTGCCGCGTGTGCCGGTGGCGAGCAATGCCGAGGCGGCCCGCCTGGCCGCGGCGGAACCCGGCGCGGCAGCCATCGCCGGCGACGCCGCCGCCGAACTGTATGCATTGAAAATACTCGCCGCGAGCATCGAGGACGATCCGAACAACACTACGCGTTTCGTGATCATCGCCGACCATGACGCCGGCGTCTCCGGCGCGGACCGCACCTCGCTGGTGTGCTCCGCGCAGAACCGGCCGGGCGCGGTCTATCAGCTTCTGGCGCCGTTCGCCGACAACGGCGTCTCCATGAGCCGCCTCGAGTCGCGCCCGGCGCGCGGCTTCGGCGGCAGCCGCTGGGAATACGTGTTCTACATTGACATCGAAGGTCATCGCAGCGAGCCCACGGTTGCCCGCGCCCTCGAAGAACTGCGCGGGCGGGCCGGCTTCGTCAAGTTGCTGGGCTCCTATCCCAAGGCGGTCTATTAGAAAGGCACACGCATGAGCATTGTTGAGCAGGCACCGTCCTACGTTCGCGCCATTTCGCCCTACATCCCCGGCAAGCCGATCACCGAACTGGCCCGCCAGATGGGCATCCCGGTGGAGAAGATCGTCAAGCTGGCCTCCAACGAGAATCCGCTCGGCATGAGCCCGAAGGCGCGCCAGGCGGTCGAAGCGGCGCTCGCCGGGATCGAACGCTATCCCGACCAGTTCGACCTGATTGCGGCGATTGCCGAACGCCACGGCGTGGCCCAGGAACAGGTGGTGCTGGGCAACGGCTCCAACGACGTGCTCGACCTGGCCGCCCGCGTATTCCTCGCGCCGGGCCGTTCCACCGTGTTCTCGAAGCACGCCTTCGCCGTCTATCCGCTGGCCTCGATGTCGGCCGGCGCCGAATGCATCGCCGCCGCGGCGAAGAACTACGGTCACGATCCGGCCGCCATGCTCGCCGCAATTCGTCCCGACACGCATGTGGTATGGATCGCCAACCCGAACAATCCGACCGGCAACTTCCTGCCGCAGGCCGAGGTGCGCGCCTTCATCGAGAAGATTCCATCGCACATCTGCGTGGTGCTCGACGAAGCCTATACCGAGTACCTGGCTCCCGCCGACCGTGCCGACACGGTGGCCTGGATCAAGGATTTCCCCAACCTGCTGGTGGTGCGCACCTTCTCCAAGATCTACGGCCTGGCCGGGCTTCGAGTCGGCTACGGCATCGGCCGCCCGGAGATGATCGACCTGCTGAACCGGGTGCGGCAACCCTTCAACGTGAACAACCTGGCCCTGGCCGGCGCCATTGCCGCGCTCGACGACCACGAGTTCCTCGCCCGCAGCTATGAGTCGAACCGCAACGGCATGGAACAGATCCTCGCCGGACTCAAGCGCCTTGGGCTGGCCCACATTCCGTCGCACGGAAACTTCGTCACCTTCGAGGTGGCCGATACCGCAACCGTCAATGGCAAGCTCCTCAAGCAGGGCGTGATCGTGCGTCCGATCGGCGGTTACGGCATGCCGAACCACCTGCGGGTAACCATCGGGCTCGAGACCGAGAACGCGCGCTTCCTCGACGCACTGGAAAACGCAGTTTCGGTGAAGGCTAACGCCGGGCTTCTTCGGCGTTAAGCAATGCGGCCGGAGCCAAAAATCCCTCTGATGGCGCAAAGCAGGGTTGTCATCTGCGGCGTCGGGCTGATCGGCGGTTCTTTCGCGCTTGCGCTCAAGAAGTCGGCGCTGGCGCTACGGCGCGACCTGCAGGTGGTGGGTATGGGCCGCACGCGCGCGCCGCTGGAACAGGCGTTGCGACTGGGTGTGATCGATGTCATCGCAACCGACTGGGCATCCGCGCTGGACGGTGCCGACCTGGTACTGCTCGGCATGCCCGTGGGCCAGATGCCGGCGGTGATGAGTGCCCTGGCGCCGCACCTGCAGCCGCACACCATCGTCACCGACGGCGGCAGCACCAAGTCCGACGTGGTCGCCGCGGCCCGTGCCGCATTCGGTGACCGGATCGGGCAATTCGTTCCCGGCCATCCGATAGCCGGCGCGGAAAAAAGCGGCGTGGCGGCGGCCCAGTCCGATCTCTATGTCGGCAAGCGCGTGGTGCTGACCCCGCTGCCCGAAAACTCGCCGGCCGATGTGCAGGCCGTGCGCGCGGTATGGGAGCTTTGCGGCGCGAAACTGTCACAGCTCGCTCCCGACGAACACGACCGTGTCTTCGCGGCGGTCAGCCATTTGCCGCATTTGCTGGCCTTCGCCCTGGTGCACGATTTTGCGCAACGTCCGAACTCGGACCAGCTGTTTGGCTTCGCCGCCGGCGGCTTTCGCGATTTCACCCGCATCGCCAGCAGCCATCCGGAAATGTGGCGCGACATCTGCGTCGCCAACCGCCACGCCCTGCTCGCCGAACTCGACGCCTACATGATCGAGCTGATGCGCACCCGGGTGATGCTCGCCGGGGCCGACGCCGATGGCCTCGAAGTGATGTTCAGCACCGCCCGCGAACGGCGCGACGCCTGGCTGGATTCCCTGTTGCCGCCGGGCGAATGATGGAAACGCTGACGCTTCCGCCCTTGCGCGCAGCCGCCGGCAGCGTGCGTCTGCCCGGCTCGAAGAGCATTTCCAACCGGATGCTGCTGCTTGCTGCCCTGGCGCAGGGTACGACCGAAATTCGCGACCTGCTCGATTCCGACGACACTCGGGTGATGCTGGCGGCGCTGGAGAAAGTCGGCGTTGGCATCACGGCACTTGGCGGCAACGCCTGGCGCGTGGAAGGCTGCGGCGGGGTGTTTCCGGTCAAGGATGCCGACCTGTTCATGGGCAATGCCGGCACGGCGATCCGTCCGCTGACGGCCGCGCTGGCGCTGTCGGGTGGCAGCTATCGCCTGTCCGGCGTGCCGCGCATGCACGAGCGGCCGATCGGCGACCTGGTCGACGGATTGCGGCAGATCGGCGCCGACTTGCGCTACGAAGCCAACACCGGCTTTCCACCGCTGGGCATCCACCCCGCTACTGTAAATCTGGGCGCGCCGATTCGCTTGCGCGGCGACGTTTCGTCGCAGTTCCTCACCGCGCTGTTGATGGCCCTGCCCTTGACGGGGCAACGGGCGGTGATCGAGATGACGACCGAACTCATCTCCAAGCCTTACATCGAGATCACGCTGAACCTCATGGCGCGCTTCGGCGTCCAGGTCGAGCGTGAAGGCTGGCGGCGTTTCACGATCGCGGCAGGGCAGCGCTACCTCAGCCCGGGCATCCTCCATGTGGAAGGTGACGCGTCGTCTGCGTCGTACTTCCTCGCGGCTGGCGCCATCGGCGGCGGGCCGGTTCGCGTCGAAGGCATAGGCAAAGATTCCATACAGGGCGACGTGCGCTTCGCCGACGAACTGGAGAAACTCGGTGCCACGATCACCTGGGGCGACAAATGGGTCGAAGCGGAGGCGCCGCGCGGCAAACTCAAGGCCTTCGACCTCGACCTCAACCACATCCCCGACGCGGCGATGACGCTGGCGGTGGCCGCGCTGTTCGCCGACGGTCCCTGTCGCCTGCGCAACATCGCCTCCTGGCGGGTCAAGGAAACCGACCGCATCGCAGCGATGGCGACCGAGTTGCGCAAGCTCGGCGCGTCGGTGGAGGAGGGAGCCGATTCCATTGCCGTGTCGCCAGCGCCGACTTTCATGTCCGGCACCGCCATCGATACCTACGACGACCATCGCATGGCAATGTGCTTTTCGCTGGCGGCATTGGGCGGCGTGACCGTCACCATCAACGATCCCCGCTGCGTGAACAAGACTTTTCCCGGCTATTTCGACGCCTTCGCCGAAATCACCGCACCGGTGATCGCCATCGACGGGCCATCCGCCTCCGGCAAGGGTACCGTGGCCGAACGCGTCGCGGCGGCGATGGGCTACCATTACCTCGACAGCGGTTCGCTCTACCGCCTGACCGCCTTGGCCGCGCTGCGGGCCGGCGTCGCGCTGGATGACGAGGCCGGTGTGGCGGCGCTCGGGGCCGGCCTTCCGGCCACCTTCGAAGGCGGCCGCATCCTGCTCGCCGGCGACGACGTAACCGATGCCATCCGGACCGAAGAAATCTCGGTTGGCGCCTCGAAAATCGCCGCCCTGCCGGCCGTGCGCGGCGCGTTGTTGGCCCGCCAGCGGGCCTACCGGCGCTTCCCCGGACTGGTCGCCGACGGTCGCGACATGGGTTCGGTGGTGTTCCCCGCAGCCGTCGCCAAGGCCTTTCTGACGGCATCGGCCGAAATTCGTGCGGAAAGACGATATAAACAGTTGATCGCAAAGGGGATGCCTGCTAACATGCACGCCCTTTTGCAGGATTTGCGGGAAAGGGATGCTCGCGACGCCCAGCGCAGCGTGGCTCCGCTCCAGCAATGCGTCGATGCCGACCTGGTGGATACCACCGAAATGGACATCGAGGCTGCAGTGGCTGCCGTAATGGACGTGGTCAAACGGCAGGGTTTTTGAAGCATGCTGTACGAGTAAAGTAGCAAAGGTGTCGCGGCGGCCGCCCGGTCGCAGCGGCAGACATCAACCAACCCGTCACCCCGGTGACAAACATCCAGTAAGGTCCCCCACTCAATGTCTACTGCAGCTATTGCCGAAGCTTCGCCCATGGAGAGTTTTGCCGCACTGTTCGAGGAAAGCCTCCAGCGCCAGGAAATGCGTGCCGGTGAAGTCATCACGGCCGAAATCGTTCGCATCGACCAGAACTTCGTCGTCGTGAACGCCGGACTCAAGTCCGAATCCATGATTCCCGTCGAGGAATTCCACAACGAACGCGGTGAACTCGAAGCCAAGCCGGGCGATTTCGTCCTGGTCGCGATCGAGATGCTCGAAGACGGCTACGGCGCGACGCGCTTGAGCCGCGAGAAGGCCAAGCGCATCGCCGCCTGGAACGATCTCGACAAGGCCATGACCGACGGTGCCCTGATCAAGGGACTGGTCACTGGCAAGGTCAAGGGCGGCCTGACCGTCATGGTCAATGGCATTCGCGCCTTCCTTCCCGGTTCGCTGGTCGATACACGTCCGGTCAAGGACACCACGCCCTTCGAAGGCAAGGAATACGAATTCAAGGTCATCAAGCTCGACCGCAAGCGCAACAACGTGGTCGTGTCCCGTCGTGCCGTGCTCGAAGCCAGCATGGGCGAAGAGCGCCAGAAGCTGCTGGAAAACCTGCAGGAAGGCACCGTCATCAAGGGCATCGTCAAGAACATCACCGACTACGGCGCATTCGTCGACCTCGGCGGCATCGACGGCCTGCTGCACATCACCGACCTGGCCTGGCGCCGCGTGCGTCACCCCAGCGAAGTGCTCAACGTCGGCGACGAAGTCACCGCCAAGGTTCTCAAGTTCGACCAGGAAAAGAACCGCGTCAGCCTGGGCATGAAGCAGCTGGGCGAAGATCCGTGGGTGGGAATCGCCCGCCGTTACCCGCAGGGAACGCGCCTGTTCGGCAAGGTCACCAACCTGACCGACTACGGCTCGTTCGTCGAGATCGAGCAGGGCATCGAAGGCCTGGTGCACGTCTCGGAAATGGACTGGACCAACAAGAACATCCATCCGACCAAGGTCGTCCAGCTGGGCGATGAAGTCGAAGTGATGATCCTGGAAATCGACGAAGACCGTCGCCGCATTTCGCTTGGCATGAAACAGTGCATGGCGAATCCGTGGGACGATTTCGCGATGAACCACAAGAAGGGCGACAAGGTTCGCGGCGCGATCAAGTCGATCACCGACTTCGGCATATTCATCGGCCTGCCTGGCGGCATCGACGGCCTGGTGCACCTGTCCGACCTGTCCTGGTCGGCCACCGGCGAAGAAGCCAAGCAGAACTTCAAGAAGGGCGATGAAGTTGACGCCGTGGTGCTCTCCATCGATGTCGAGAAAGAGCGCATTTCGCTCGGCGTCAAGCAGCTCGATGGTGATCCATTCACCAGTTTCGTTGCCACCCACGACAAGAACAGCCTGGTGTCCGGTACGGTTACCAGCGTTGACCAGCGTGGAGCGGTGGTCAATCTGGGCGACGACGTCGAGGGCTACCTGCGTGTTTCCGAGTTCTCGCGCGACCGCATCGAAGACCTGACGCAGCACCTCAAGGTTGGTGAAGTGGTCGAAACCCTGATCGTGAATGTCGACCGCAAGACGCGTTCGATCAACCTCTCGATCAAGGCCAAGGATCAGGTAGAGCAAAGCCAGGCGATGCAGAAGCTCGCATCCGACAGCGGTTCCGCCAGCAGCGGCACGACCAACCTGGGCGCGTTGCTCAAGGCCAAGCTCAATCAGCAGTAAGATCAGGCCATGACCAAATCGGAACTCATCGCCCGGCTGGCGGAGCGGTTTCCACAGCTTGTGGCGAAGGATGCCGACTTTGCCGTGAAGATGATTCTCGATGCCCTCACTGCGGCGCTGGTGCGCAGTGATCGCATCGAGATTCGCGGCTTCGGCAGCTTCGCGCTGAATTACCGTCCGCCGCGGATCGGTCGCAATCCGAAGTCCGGCGACAAGGTACAGGTGCCCGAAAAGTACGTTCCCCACTTCAAGGCCGGCAAGGAGCTGCGGGAGCGGGTCGATTACGGATCGGATGGCAAGTGACGGTTTGCGAGGGGCGGTAGGAAAAGCAGCGCGCGGCGCCGGCAGAATACCGTCCTTCGTTACCGATCACCGGTCTGGTGAACCATGACCACCTTGCTCAAGCTTTTAACCTGGCTGCTGCGTGTCGTGGTTTTTGTCGGATTGTTCGGCCTCGCGATCAAGAATAGCGGCCCCATGGAACTTCGCTTTTTCCTCGATCAATCCTGGACCGCACCCATCTCGCTGGTGATTCTCGCCGTATTTGCGATCGGCGTCGGCATCGGACTGACGGCCGCCATGGGGGTCTTCTCGCGTTCGCGGCAGAATCACGATGAGGGGCCGCGCTAACGCCATGGAGATCGAACTATGGTGGCTCCTGGTGCTGCCGGCATTCTTTGCCCTGGGCTGGATTGCCGCACGCATCGACATCAAGCAGTTGCTTAAGGAATCGCGAGCCCTTCCGCGATCCTATTTCAAGGGCCTGAATTTCCTCCTGAACGAACAGCCCGACCAGGCCATCGAGGCCTTCATCGAGGCCGCGCGCGTCGATCCGGAAACCATCGAGCTGCATTTTGCGCTGGGCAGCCTGTTCCGTCGACGTGGTGAAACGGATCGTGCGATCCGGGTACACCAGAACCTGATCGAGCGCGACGGCCTTTCGGCCACGCAGCGTTTGCATGCCCTGTCTGAACTCGGGCAGGACTATCTCAAGGCAGGCCTGCTCGACCGTGCCGAGGAGATCTTCCTCAAGCTGCGCGGAACAGACCGCGACGAAGAAGCGCTGAAAAGCCTGCTGGAAATCTACCAGCAGGAAAAGGAATGGGCCAAGGCCGTCGCCATAGCCAATGCCATGCCGAATCACTCCGACCATCTTTGGCAAAAGGAAATCGCGGAATTCCATTGCGAGATGGCCGCCAATGAAATGCTGCACGACCGCCCTGATGAAGCGCGCCGCCTGCTGAATGAAGCCCTGGCCGCGAATCGCAAGTGCATCCGCGCCACGCTGCTGCTGGGCGAACTGGCGGCAAAAGTCGGTGCTGGCGACACGGCGATCGACCACTGGAAATCCATCGAGCAGCAGAATCCCGTGTACCTTTCCCTGGCCGCGGAAAAAGTGATGTCGGCACATATCCAGTTGGGTCGCAAGGAACAGGGCATCCAGTTGCTGCGCGGCTGGCTCGAACGCCATCCTTCGCTCGACCTGCTCGATGCGGTTTTTCGCGTCGAACTCGACACCGGCGGTGCGGAAGCGGCCTATACGCTGGTGCGCGACGAGTTGCGGCGCAATCCGACCCTGCTCGGCCTCGACAAGCTTCTCGAAGCGCAGATCCTGGTGGTACCGCCCGAGCGCCGCCCCGATCTGGAACTGATCAAGAATCTGATCCACAATCACACGCGCCGCGTCGCCCGCTATCGCTGCGACGCTTGCGGTTTCAAGGCGCGCCAGTTCTACTGGCGCTGCCCGGGCTGCGGCGGATGGGAAACCTATCCGCCCCGCCGCACCGAAGAATTCGACATCACGCTATAGGAAAATCATGAAGATCACCGTCATCGGCACCGGCTACGTCGGCCTCGTTTCAGGAGCTTGCCTCGCGGACGTCGGCAACGACGTGCTCTGCCTCGACCTCGATGCCTCGAAGATCCGCACCCTCAACGAAGGCGGAATACCGATCTACGAACCCGGACTGGAGGCCATGGTGCGCAAGAACCAGGCGGCCGGACGCCTGCGCTTCACGACCGACATCGAAGCAGCGGCAGCGCACGGCGTGCTGCAGTTCATTGCCGTCGGCACGCCTCCGGACGAGGACGGCTCGGCCGACCTGCAATACGTCGTCGCCGCCGCGCGCAACATCGGTCGCCACATGACCGGGTACAAGGTGGTGGTCGACAAGTCCACGGTACCGGTAGGCACGGCCGACAAGGTGCGGGCCGCCATTGCCGAAGAACTCGCAGTGCGCGGCGCATCGGTCGACTTCAGCGTCGTCTCGAATCCCGAGTTCCTCAAGGAAGGTGCCGCGCTGGACGATTTCCTGAAGCCCGACCGCATCGTCGTCGGCGCCGAGGACGAGCGCGCGATCGGCCTGATGCGCGAGCTCTACGCACCCTTCCAGCGCAATCGCGAGCGCCTCATCGTGATGGACGTGAAGAGCGCCGAACTGACCAAGTACGCCGCCAACGCCATGCTCGCCACCCGCATCAGCTTCATGAACGAACTGGCCAACCTGGCCGAAAAGCTCGGCGCCGACATCGAACTGGTGCGCAAGGGCATCGGTTCCGACCCGCGCATCGGATTCCACTTCCTCTACCCCGGGGTGGGCTACGGCGGTTCCTGCTTTCCCAAGGACGTGCAGGCGCTGATCCGCACGGCGGGCGAAGCGGGGCAGGGTTTGAAGGTGCTGCAGGCGGTGGAAGACGCCAACGAGGCACAGAAGAGCGTGCTCGGCGGCAAGATCACCAAGCGTCTCGGTCAGGACCTCTCGGGCATGACTTTCGCGCTTTGGGGGCTGGCCTTCAAGCCCAATACCGACGACATGCGCGAGGCGCCGAGCCTGGTCCTGATCGCCGACCTGCTGGCGCGCGGCGCCTCGATCCGCGCCTACGATCCGGTGGCGGTTCACGAGGCCAGTCGCATCCTCGGCGCCAACCCGCGGATCGCCTATGCGACGACGCCCATGGAAGCGCTCGACGGTGCCGATGCGCTGGTCATCGTCACGGAGTGGAAGGAATTCCGCAGCCCCGATTTCGAGACGATCAAGGCCAAACTGAAGACGCCGGTGATTTTCGACGGCCGCAACCTGTACGAGCCGGCGACGCCGCGTGCGGCGGGCCTGGAGTATTTCGCCATCGGCCGGCCATGACCGGCAGGTACCACTGAACATGCAGATTCCCGATACTGCCGCCATCCGCATCCTGGTGGTTGGCGACGTAATGCTGGACCGCTACTGGTTCGGCGAAGTGTCGCGCATTTCGCCCGAAGCCCCGGTGCCCGTGGTCAAGGTCGACCGCGTCGAAGAGCGCCCGGGCGGTGCCGGCAACGTGGCGCGCAATTGCGCCGCGCTGGGCGCCCGCGTATCTCTGCTCTCGGTGGTTGGCGCCGATGAAGCCGGCCGCAGCCTGGCGCGACTGATGGGCGATGCCGGCATCGAGTGCAGCCTGCACGAGGATGCCCAGCTGAGCACCACCGTGAAGCTGCGCGTGATCGGTCGCCAGCAGCAGTTGCTGCGCATCGATTTCGAAAACGCACCGGATCATGAAGTGTTGCAGGCGAAGCTGGCCGACTTCGATAGCCGCCTGGGCAATTGTGACGTGGTCATCCTGTCCGACTACGGCAAGGGCGGCCTGACGCATATCAGGCACATGATCGATCTGGCCCGCGCAGCAGGAAAGCCCGTGCTGGTCGATCCGAAGGGCGACGATTACGCCCGCTATGCCGGCGCCACGCTGCTGACTCCGAATCGCTCCGAGATGCGGCAGGTGGTGGGGCGCTGGCAGGACGACGCGGAACTCGCGGCCAAGGCCGCCAGCCTGCGCGACAAGCTGCGCCTGGAAGCCCTGCTGGTGACCCGTAGCGAGGAAGGCATGACATTGTTTTCGGCGACCGGCGCGACGCACGAACCCGCCGTTGCGCGCGAGGTTTATGATGTAAGCGGTGCCGGCGACACGGTGATTGCCACGCTGGCGGTGATGCTCGGTGGCGGGATGTCCCTGCCGCGGGCAATGCGCCAGGCCAATCTCGCTGCGGGAGTGGTGGTCGGCAAGCTGGGTGCGGCGACGTGCAGCCTCGATGAATTGCGTGCAGCGCAAGGATAATCCGGCACTGGTGCAAGCCCGGTTCCGTCCGATTCAAACGCTTTTGGAGACAACATGTATTACGTCGTAACCGGCGCCTGCGGCTTCATCGGCGCCAACCTGGTCAAGGCGCTGAACGAGCGGGGAGTCACCGACATCATCGCGGTGGACAACCTCAAGAGTGCCGACAAGTTCCTCAACCTGACCGACTGCGAGATTGCCGATTACCTCGACAAGCAGGAGTTCCTCGATCTGGTCGAACATGGCCAGCTCGACGGCGGCGTCGAGGCCATCCTGCATCAGGGCGCCTGTTCCGACACCATGGAAACCGACGGCCGCTACATGATGGCCAACAATTTCCGCTATTCGCAGACCCTGCTCGACTTCTGCATGGAGCAGGAGATTCCCCTGCTGTATGCCTCCTCTGCATCCGTCTATGGCGGCGGCGGCATGTTCCGCGAGGAACGCGACTACGAGGCGCCGCTCAACGTCTACGGCTATTCGAAGTTCCTCTTCGACCAGGTGGTGCGGCGCCGGATCGGGCCGGATATGGCCAGCGCCGACTCCCAGGTCGCCGGCTTCCGCTATTTCAACGTCTATGGCCCGCGCGAACAGCACAAGGGGCGCATGGCCTCGGTGGCCTTCCACCATTTCAACCAGTATCGCGCCGACGGCAAGGTTCGTTTGTTCGAGGGCCATGCCGGCTACGGCAATGGCGAGCAGCGTCGCGATTTCGTCTATGTCGGCGACGTGGCACGGGTGAACATGGACTTCCTCGAAACCCGCGCCTCGGGCATTTTCAATCTTGGCACCGGACGCGCGCAGAGCTTCAATGAACTTGCGGCCGCCACCGTGAATGCCTGTCGCGCGCTCGAAGGCAAGCCGGCGCAATCGGTGGCCGAACTGGTGGCGCAGGGCATCATCGAGTACATCCCGTTTCCCGACGCGCTGAAGGGCAAGTATCAGAGCTATACCGAAGCCGACCTCGGCCAGTTGCGGCGCGCGGGCTATCAGGAGGAATTCGCCACGGTCGAGCAGGGCGTGGCCGAATACGTGAAGTGGCTCTCCCGATGACTTTCAGATCACTCGCCGATTTTGTCGGCAACACGCCGCTGGTGCAGTTGATGCGACTGCCCGGCGCGGACAATGCCAGGCGCAACAACGTGGTGCTGGCCAAGCTGGAGGGCAACAACCCCGCCGGCTCGGTGAAGGACCGCGCCGCGCTGTCGATGATCGTGCGCGCCGAAGCTCGCGGCCGCATCAAACCTGGCGACACGCTGATCGAAGCCACCTCCGGCAACACCGGGATCGCGCTGGCGATGGCGGCAACGATGCGCGGCTACCGCATGACGCTGATCATGCCGGAGAACCAGAGCGTGGAACGCTGCCAGACCATGCGTGCGTTCGGTGCCGAACTGGTGCTGACGCCCAAGGCCGGCGGCATGGAAGCCGCCCGCGACCTGGCCGACAGGATGATGGCGGACGGCAAGGGCATCGTGCTCGACCAGTTTGCCAATCCGGACAATCCGCTGGCGCATTACGAGGGCACCGGGCCGGAAATCTGGCGCGACACCGACGGACGCATCACCCACTTCGTTTCCAGCATGGGCACCACCGGCACCATCATGGGCTGCTCGCGCTACTTCAAGGAAAAGAACCCGGCGATCCGCATCGTCGGTTGCCAGCCCGAGGAAGGCTCGCAGATTCCCGGCATCCGCAAATGGCCGGAAGCCTACCTGCCGAAGATCTACGACGGTTCGCGGGTGGACCAGGTGGAGAACGTCGGCCAGGGCCAGGCGGAGGAAATGACGCGGCGCCTGGCACGCGAGGAAGGCATCTTTGCCGGTATATCGTCGGGCGGCGCCATGGTGGTCGCCTTGCGCATCGCCAGCCAGGTGGAAAACGCGGTGATCGTCAGCATCGTCTGCGACCGCGGCGACCGCTACTTGTCCACGGGCGTATTTCCGGCCTGAGTACCGCGCCGCATCGGCGGCGGATTTCAGGTCGGCAAGGCGACCTTTCCGTCGGTGCTGAACTGGTAATCGTGGAAGATGTGTTCCGCCGACAGCAACTGGTAGCTGCCGTCTTCGTTGCGCCGCGTGGTGTCCTTCAGCCGGTAGGTGTAGTGGCCGCAGGTCCAGATCTCGAAGTTGCGCATGTGGGTGCATAGACAGGTCTTGTCCATCACCTTGACCTTCTTGGCTTCCGGGTGCAGCGCCACTTCGCGGTTGTACGCCTCGATGTACTGGCAGCTTCCGTTCGAATCCAGCAGGTAGCCGTAGGCTTCGCAATTCGGTCGGATGCCATCGCCGATGCCCGGGCTGTTCTTCAGCATGCGCATCGGGTAGCCAGTGGGCGAGATGGTATTGACCTCGATGTCGTTCTCGCTGGCCATGAAGTATTCCTGCTGCACCTTTTCCGGCAGGCCGCATTCCTTGGACACGGTGAAACGCGTCGCCACCTGCACCGCCGCGGCGCCCATTTCCATGAAGGCCACCGCGTCCGATCCGGTAAAGATGCCGCCGGCGGGAATCAGCGGAATGTCGAGTTGCTGTGCCTTCATCCAGTCGCGGATCTCGACGACGATGGTGGCGAGGTTGTACTGGGCCCAGTCCATGCCGAAGCCGAGGTGGCCGCCGGCCAGCGGTCCTTCGATGACGACGTAATCGGGCAGGCGACCGGTGCGCGCGCTCTTCTTCAGGAACAGTTGCAGCGCGCGCAGCGAGGAAACGATGATGCCGAGCTTGACGTCGCGAAAGCGCGGATGGTCCTCGATCAGCCCGAACGAGCCGAGGTGCAGGCCGGCGGCCAGGGTGACGCCGTCGATGCCATTGTCCAGCGCCGCCTTGATCCGCGCGCGCAGGGTTTCCCTGGGCGCGTTCATGGTCAGCTTTTCCATGCAGTTGATGAACACCAGGCCATCGCCGCGCTTGGCCTCCATGGTGCGGCCGACATGCAGCGCGGTGGCTTCCACAAGCAGCCCGAGGTCGAACTGGACCACCGCCTTTTCGGTATTGGCGACGTTGAACTTGTATTGCCTGAGCTTGTTCTTGACGTACTTCGTATTGAAGCGGCGGTCGGAAACCGTCGGCACCATGGCGTCAGAGATGTGGCCGATGCCGCCCAACCGCGCGGCCTCCAGCGCCAGTTCGGCGGTCGAGATATCCACGCCCATGCCGCCGACCATGATCGGCACCAGTTCCTGCTTGCCCAGCCGCAGGCGGAAATCATCGACACGCTTCATTGAAAAACATTCCCGTATTTTGGTTTCTGTCGCTGCGCGCGGCTCCTTCCGATCCGGTGCCGGCCTCTCCTCTGGAACTTCAATCGCAGCACGACATTATCGCCTGCCGGCACCCGCTTATGGCGTACCAGCAACGGAAAATTGTCGCGAATCAAGCCAATATTCGGATCAGGGCCTCTCCGTAGCGGTCGGCCTTGGCTTGTCCGATCCCGGGCACGTCGAGCAGTTCCGCCACGATGGCCGGGCGCCGCGTGGCAAGTTCGCGCAGGCTCCGGTCGTGCAGGATGACATAGGCCGGAACGCCCTGTTCGCGGGCCAGGTCGGCACGCCATGCACGCAGCGCGGCAAAGCGCAACTCGTCATCGGCACCGAGGGTGACGTCGGCAACGGATCGCCGTGCCGCCGGCGCCGACTCTTTCCCCCACTTCGACTTGCCGCGCACGCGCGGCGCCGCCTTGCGCAACGATATCCGGGATTCCCCCTTGAGCACCGGGCGCGCCGCCTCGGTCAGGCGCAAGGCGCCGAAGGCCTGGGCATCGGCATGCAGCAGGCCGGCCGCGAGCAACTGGCGAAACACCGAACGCCACGCCGCCTCGTCGAGGTCGGCGCCGGCGCCGAAGGTGGGCAGGTCGCCATGGTCGAACTGCTGCACCTTTTCGGTCGCCTTGCCGCGCAGGACATCGATCAGGTGGCCGGCGCCGAAGCGCTGGCCGGTGCGCAGCGCGGCCGACATGGCTTTTTGCGCGGCCACCGTGCCGTCCCACATTTCGGGCGGCGAGAGGCAGGTGTCACAGTTGCCGCAGGCCCCGGCCTCCTCGCTGAAGTACCTGAGCAGCAGGGCGCGCCGGCAATCCGCCGTCTCGCACCAGGCCAGCAGGGCGTCGAGCTTGCTGCGTTCGATGCGCTTTTGTTCCTCGCCGGCGACCGATTCATCGATGCGCATGCGATGGATCACCACGTCGTTGAGCCCGTAAGTCATCCACGCTTCGGCCGGCTCGCCGTCGCGCCCGGCGCGGCCGGTTTCCTGGTAGTAGGCTTCGAGGCTCTTGGGCAGGTCGAGGTGGGCGACGAAGCGCACGTCGGGTTTGTCGATGCCCATGCCGAAGGCGATGGTCGCCACCATCACGATGCCGTCCTCGCGCAGGAAGCGCTGCTGGTTGCGCTGGCGCGTGGCGGCTTCCAGGCCGGCGTGGTAGGGCAGGGCGGTGATTCCCTGCTGTTCCAGCCAGTCGGCGGTTTCGTCGACCTTCTTGCGCGACAGGCAATACACGATGCCGGCCGCACCCCGGTAGCCGGCGAGGAAGTCGAGCAGTTGCCGCCGTGGGTTATCGCGTTCGACCACGGTATAGCGGATGTTGGGGCGGTCGAAGCTGGCGACGAACACGCGCGCCGCATCGAGTCCGAGCCGGCTGATGATTTCGCGTTGCGTCAGTTGGTCGGCGGTGGCCGTCAGGGCGATGCGCGGCACCTGCGGATAACGCTGGTGCAGGGCCGAAAGCTGGATGTACTCGGGACGGAAGTCGTGGCCCCATTGCGACACGCAATGCGCTTCATCGATGGCGAACAGGCCCAGCCGGCCGTGGCTCGCCAGGTAATCCATCAGGGCCAGGAAGCGCTCGGTGAGCAGGCGCTCGGGCGCGACATAGACCAGGTCGAGTTCGTCGTCGCGCAGGCGGCGCTCGATCTCCGAAGCGGTGGCGAAATCCTGCGAGGAATTGATGAAGGCGGCGCGCACGCCGGCCTGCAGCAGGGCATCGACCTGGTCCTGCATCAGCGCGATCAGCGGCGAGACCACGACGCCGACACCCGGCCGCAGCATGGCCGGGATCTGGTAGCACAGCGACTTGCCGCCGCCGGTCGGCATCAGCACCAGCGCATCGCCGCCGCCGACCATGTGCTCGATGATCTCCGCCTGCGCGCCGCGGAACGAGGCATAGCCGAACACCCGGCGCAGCGTTTCGAGCGGATCAGTCATGCAGGGATTTCCAGGCAGGCGAAGGGGCGTGCATTATGCCCGTTCGCGTCGGCCGGGATTCGCGGCCGGCCAAAAGTCGGCGCTGGCGACACGGCGTTGCGTGTGTTCATGCGAAACTGGTGCATTCCCATTCGACGCAACGGACCAAGATTATGGCAGGTAACCCCGAAATCACCAGCATGGCGCTGTTCTGCGACTTCGAGAACGTCGCGCTCGGCGTGCGCGACGCGAAATACGCCCAGTTCGACATCGGCAAGGTGCTCGAACGCCTGCTGCTCAAGGGCAGCATCGTGGTCAAGAAGGCCTACTGCGACTGGGCGCGCTACAAGGAGTTCAAGGCGCCGATGCACGAGGCCTCGTTCGAGCTGATCGAGATTCCCCACGTGCGCCAGTCGGGCAAGAACTCGGCCGACATCCGCATGGTGGTCGATGCGCTGGACCTCTGCTACACCAAGTCGCACGTCGATACCTTCGTCATCATCAGCGGCGATTCGGATTTCTCGCCGCTGGTATCCAAGCTGCGCGAGAACAACAAGCGCGTGATCGGCGTCGGCGTCAAGGCCGCAACCTCGGACCTGCTCGCCGCCAATTGCGACGAGTTCATCTTCTACGACGACCTGGTGCGCGAACTGCCGGCCAAGAAGCCGCGCGGCGAACGCAAGGCTCCCGCCAAACCGGCCGCCAGCGCCGCGGCCAAACCCAAGGCCGAGGAGAAGGTCGAGGAAAAGCCGGAAGACTCCAAGCGCCAGCAGGCCATCGACCTGGTAGTGGCGACGGTCGAGGCGCTGGTCACCGAGCGTGGCGAGGACGAAAAGATCTGGGGCTCGATGGTCAAGCAGACCCTGAAGCGGCGCAAGCCGGGTTTCAGCGAATCCTATTACGGCTACCGTTCATTCGGCGAACTGCTCGAAGACGCGCAGAAGCACAAGCTGCTGCTGCTCGAACGCGACGAGAAGTCCGGGCAGCACATCATCCGCTTACCCGTCGACGACTGAGCCATCCGGTGGGCGCCATTGCCGAGATCAGGCCCGGGCAGTCGCTGGAACTGCTCAAGGAACTGCACATCCTGACGCGCGACGGCAAGCTCAACCAGGACAGCCGGCGCAAGCTGAAGCAGGTCTACCACCTCTGCCAGTTCATCGAACCGTTGCTGGAAGAAACCTATGCGGCGAACGGCGACCTGACGCTGGTCGATCACGGCGCCGGCAAGTCCTACCTGGGCTTCATCCTCTACGACCTGTTCCTCAAGTCGCGCGATGCCGGTCGGGTGTTCGGCATCGAAACGCGGACCGAATTGGTCGAACGGTCAAGCGAGCTTGCGTTGCGGTTGGGATTTGACCGCCTGTCGCTGCTCAATCTCACGGTCGAGGATTCGATCGGCTCGGCGCGATTGCCGCCGCAGGTAGACATCGTCACCGCGCTGCACGCCTGCGACACGGCCACCGACGACGCCATTCGCTTCGCCCTGGCGAAGCAGGCGAGCTTCATCGTGCTGGTGCCCTGCTGCCAGGCCGAGGTCGCCGCCGCACTGCGCCGGCACAAGAACGAATCGCTGGCGCGCACCGCGCTGGCGGAAATCTGGCGCCACCCCATCCACACGCGCGAGTTCGGCAGCCACGTCACCAACGTCCTGCGCTGCCTGCTGCTGGAAGCGCACGGTTACCAGCTCACGGTCACCGAACTGGTGGGCTGGGAGCATTCGATGAAGAACGAACTGATCGTCGCCCGCCGTGGCGCCGCGCCGCGCGGCAATGCCCGCGCTCGCCTGGAACAGATCCTGGCCGAACTGAACCTCGACGAGCTGCGCGGCCGCTTCGCTTACTGAATCGCAAAAGTCGGCGCCGGCGCTACGGCGATTCAGGCCGTGCGGCCGTGTCGTGCCAGCACCCGCGCCGAAATGAAGAGGCAGACCGACACCGTGGCGCTGATCGAGGCCAGCGGCAGGATCGTGCCGTCGTGGCTGGAACCCACCCACATGCCGGTGAAAAAGGCGCCGAGCATGGAAATGAAGCCGAAGAGCCCGGCCGCCGCGCCGGCCTTGTCCGGGAACGGTGCCAGCGATCCGGCCTGGGCGCAGGGAAAATTGATGCCGTGCGCCACCATGACCACGAACTGGGCGCCGACCACCAGCGCCGCACTGCCAAAGCCGCCGAACACCATGGCGAGGAATCCGAGTCCGCCCGCGAGGCCGATCATGGTGCCGATTTCGAGCGAACGCTGCATGCCGATGCGGCCGATCATGCGGCGGCACAGCAGGGTGCCGCCGAGGTAGCCGATCACGCCGAAGGCGAAGTAGTAGCCGTAGTGCTCGGTCGGCACGCCGAGGACGCGGATCAGGACGAAGGGCGTGCCGGAGATGAAGGCGAAGATCGAGGCGTAGGACAGCGTGCCAGGCAGGGCATAGGCCCAGAACGCCGGGTTGCGGGCGACGTCGAGATAGCTGCGCGCCAGGCGGCCCGGCAGCAGGGCGTCACGGTCGGGTTGGGCGTGCGACTCGCGCATCCGGCGCAAGGCCGCGATCCACACCACAAGACCGGCTACGGTGAGCGCGACGAAGGCGGCGCGCCAGCCGAAGGCGACCTGCAGGTAGCCGCCGAGTATCGGCCCCAGCAGCGGTGCCAGCGCGAGCAGGGAACTGGCCTTGGCCAGCACGCGCGCGCCTTCCGCCGGCGCATAGGCATCGCGCACGATGGCGCGCGCCACCACCACCCCGGTACAGCAGCCGATGGCCTGGGCGAAACGCGCCGCGACCAGCAAGGCCAGGCTTGGTGCCAGGGCGCAGGCCACGCTGGCGATCAGGTAGAGCGTGAGGCCGCCGATCAGGACCGGGCGCCGGCCGAACCGATCCGACAGCGGACCACTGACCAGTTGTGCCGAGCCGAAGCCGATCACGAACAGGGACAGCGTATGCTGCACGGCGGCCGGCGCGACGCCGAAATCGCCGGCCATGCTCGGCAGTGAGGCCAGGTAGAGGTCGGTCGACAGCGGCTGCAGCATCAGGCAGCCGGTGACCAGCCAGAGCAGGGTGGTGGGCGTCATTGGCGGGGCGGCTCGGCTTTTCGCTCAGCCGCGCTTGTCGCGCATCACCCGCGCCTTCTCTCGAACCCAGTCGCGGTCCTTCTCGGCATCGCGCTTGTCGTGCTGCTTCTTGCCCTTGGCCAGGCCGACCGCCAGCTTGACCCGCCCCTTGCTGTAATGCAGGTCGAGCGGCACCAAAGTGTAGCCGGCGCGTTCGACCTTGCCGATCAGCTTGTCGATTTCGGCGGCGTTCAGCAGCAGCTTGCGGGTGCGCACCGGATCGGGATGCACGTGGGTCGACGCGGACAGCAGCGGCGTTATGTGGGCGCCGATGAGGAAGACCTCGCCGCTCTTGAGCACCACGTAGGCTTCCTTGATCTGCGCCCGTCCGGCGCGGATCGCCTTCACCTCCCAGCCTTCGAGCACCAGTCCGGCCTCGTAGCGCTCTTCGATGAAGTAATCGTGGAATGCCTTTTTGTTGTCGGCGATGCTCATTGGGCGGCGCTAAGAGCCTATTTCAGTAGGAATCGTACCCCGCGCCGGCTGGCGTTGGGATGCGATGCGAGGCGGAGGGAGTGCCGCAGGGTACATCCCTGCAAACGACCGACAACGTGGCAGCGGGCCCAACGCCAGCCGGCCCTTCGGGTTGAGACCAGGATCGGCGTCTGCGGCGTTGCAGCGCTTGCCAATGGAACGACCATTGGCGGCGCACTGCGCCTTGCATCCATCCGATCCTGATCTCAACGCGGGGCATGATTCCTACTGAAATAGGCTCTAAAATCCGGCATTCTACTGTACGCAGTTCATGCGACTTGAATGGCCCTGGTCGAAAAATCCGTCCTCATCGAGCGCACGCCGGCGCAGATGTTCGTTCTCGTCGACCGCATCGAGGACTACCCCCTGTTCCTGCCCTGGTGTGGCGGCACGGAGATCCATGAACGCACGCCGGCGCGCACGGCGGCCACGGTGCGCATCAACTACCACGGACTCAAGTCGCACTTTTCGACGGAGAACATCAAGGAAGAACCCTTCCTGATGGACATCCGCCTGACCGACGGCCCCTTCGCCCACATGGACGGTCACTGGCGCTTCAAGCCGCTGGGCGACACCGCGTGCAAGGTAGAATTTCGCCTGCACTACGAGTTTTCCAGCCACTTGCTGGAAAAGGTCCTTGGTCCCGTCTTCAACCACATCGCCGATACCTTCGTCGATTCCTTCGTCAAAAGGGCAGGGCAGGTCTATGGCTGAAACCATTCACGTCGAAGTCGTCTACGCCCTTGCGCAGCGCCAGGAAGTCGCCAGCCTGGAGCTCCCGGTCGGCAGTACCGTGGGACAGGCGATCGAGGCATCGGGCCTGCGGGCAAAATTTCCTGAAATCGACCCGGCAAAGAACAAGCTGGGCATCTACGCCAAGCTGGCGAAGGCCGACACCCCGCTGCGCGACCGCGACCGGGTGGAAATCTACCGGCCGCTGATCGCCGACCCCAAGGAGGTGCGCAAGCAGCGCGCCGCCGAGGGAAAGGTCATGAAGAAGGGCGGCGGCGAGGCGGAATAGGGCAGGACCGCCGAAACGTGCCATTGGGCGGCAACGTCGGGCCGGGGTGAATTTGGCTCGCGTATAATGCGTTTTTAGCTCCGGCCGCTGCGCTTAACGCTGGTGAAGCCAGCGTTAGCCTTCGCTGGAAACTGCGTTTCGGCACAAAACAAGGAAAATAATTATGCGAATGCTCCAGAAGGCGCTGACGTTTGACGACGTCCTCCTGGTTCCCGCCCATTCGGCGATCCTCCCCCGCGACGTCAGCCTCGCCACCCGCCTCACCCGCAAGATCCAGTTGAACCTGCCCCTGCTTTCCGCCGCCATGGACACGGTGACGGAAGCGCGCCTGGCCATCGCGCTGGCGCAGGAGGGCGGCATCGGCATCGTGCACAAGAACCTCAATCCCAAGGCGCAGGCCGCCGAAGTGGCCAAGGTCAAGCGCTTCGAGTCGGGCGTGCTGAAGGATCCGATCACAGTGCCGCCGAGCATGACGGTGCGCGAAGTGCTGGCGCTGACGCGCAGCTACCGAATTTCCGGCCTGCCGGTGGTGGATAACGGCGTCGTGGTCGGCATCGTCACCAACCGCGACACGCGTTTCGAAACCAATCTCGACCAGGCGGTGGGCAACATCATGACCCCGCGCGAGCGCCTGATCACGGTCAGCGAAGGCAGTTCGCCCGAAGAGGCCAAGGCGTTGATGCACAAGCATCGCCTGGAGCGCGTGCTGGTGGTCAATGCGGCATTCCAGTTGCGCGGCCTGGTCACGGTCAAGGACATCCTCAAATCCAGCGAACACCCGTTTGCCTGCAAGGACGAACAGGGCCACCTGCGCGTCGGCGCTGCCGTCGGCGTCGGCGAGGGGACCGAAGAACGTGTCTCACTGCTGGCCGAGGCCGGTGTCGATGTGATCGTGGTCGATACCGCCCACGGTCATTCCGAAGGCGTGCTCAAGCGCGTGCAATGGGTAAAGAAGAACTTTCCGCAGGTCGAGGTAATCGGCGGCAACATCGCCACGGCCAGTGCGGCATTGGCGCTGGTCGACCACGGCGCCGACGGCGTCAAGGTCGGCATCGGGCCCGGCTCGATCTGCACCACCCGCATCGTTGCCGGTGTCGGCGTGCCGCAGATCACCGCGGTCGACCTGGTCGCCAACGCGCTGGCGGCGAGCGGCACCCCGCTGGTGGCTGACGGCGGCATCCGCTATTCCGGTGACATTTCCAAGGCGATCGCCGCAGGCGCCAATGCCGTGATGCTCGGCGGCCTGTTCGCCGGCACCGAGGAAGCGCCGGGCGAGACCGTGCTCTACCAGGGCCGATCCTACAAGGCCTATCGCGGCATGGGCAGCCTCGGCGCGATGAAGGATGGCGCCGCCGACCGCTACTTCCAGGATTCCGACGCCAATGTTGAAAAACTGGTGCCGGAAGGCATCGAAGGCCGCGTGCCCTACAAGGGACCGGTGGTGGCGGTTATCCACCAGTTGATGGGCGGCTTGCGTTCATCAATGGGCTATGTCGGCTGCGCCACCATCGACGAAATGCGTGCGCGCGCCGAATTCGTCGAAATCACTTCGGCCGGCATCCGCGAATCGCATGTGCATGATGTGCAGATCACCAAGGAAGCACCGAACTACCACATCGACTGATTCAGTATTCGACGACAAAGGCGGCTACGGCCGCTTTTGTCATTTCAGGGGTTCCCGCCATGTCTCACCAGAAAATCCTCATCCTCGATTTCGGTTCGCAAGTCGCGCAACTCATTGCCCGCCGCGTGCGCGAGCAGCAGGTGTATTGCGAACTGCATCCCTTCGACGTCAGCGAGGAATTCATCCGCGAGTTCAAGCCGCAGGGCGTGATCCTTTCCGGCGGACCGAATTCCGTTTATGAAGCCGAGGAATGGAAGGCACCCGACGTGGTGTTCAAGCTCGGCGTGCCGGTGCTCGGCATCTGCTATGGCATGCAGACCATGGCATCCCAACTCGGCGGCAAGGTCGAAAGCAGCGCCAAGCGCGAATTCGGCTACGCGGAAATGCGTGCGCGCGGCCACTCGAAACTGTTCAAGGGCGTCCAGGACCGCAGCAATGCGGATGGCCACGGCCTGCTCGAAGTCTGGATGAGCCATGGCGACAAGGTCACCGGACTGCCGCCCGGCTTCAAGGTCATCGGCAGCAACGAATCGACGCCGATCGCCGCGATGGCCGACGAGGAACGCGGCTTCTACGCGGTGCAATTCCATCCCGAAGTCACGCACACGCTGAAGGGCCGCGAGATCATCGCCCGCTTCGTGCATGATATCTGCGGCTGCGGCCACGACTGGAACATGCCCGACTACGTCGACGAGGCGATCGCCAAGGTGCGCGCCCAGGTCGGCAATGACGAAGTGATCCTCGGCCTGTCCGGCGGCGTCGATTCCTCGGTGGTGGCCGCACTCCTGCATCGCGCCATCGGCGACAGGCTGACCTGCGTCTTCGTCGACAACGGTCTGCTGCGACTCAACGAAGGCGTACAGGTGATGGAGACCTTCGCGCGCAACCTGGGCGTCAAGGTGATCCATGTCGATGCAACGAGCCAGTTCATGGGCCACCTGAAGGGCGTCAGCGATCCGGAGCAGAAGCGCAAGATCATCGGCCGCGAGTTCGTCGAGGTTTTCCAGGCCGAAGCGAAGAAGCTGCCCAATGCGCGCTGGCTGGCGCAAGGCACGATCTACCCGGATGTGATCGAGTCGGCCGGCGGCAAGACCAAGAAGGCGCATGCGATCAAGAGCCACCACAACGTCGGTGGCCTGCCGGAGACACTCAACCTCAAGTTGTGCGAACCGCTGCGCGAACTGTTCAAGGACGAGGTGCGCGAGTTCGGCGTGGCGCTGGGACTGCCGCACGAGATGGTGTATCGCCATCCCTTCCCCGGCCCGGGCCTCGGCGTGCGCGTGCTGGGCGAGGTCAAGCCGGAATTCGCCGACCTGCTGCGCCGCGCCGACGCGATCTTCATCGACGAATTGCGTGCCGCGGACTGGTACGACAAGACCAGCCAGGCCTTCGCCGTATTCCTGCCGGTCAAGAGCGTTGGCGTCATGGGCGACGGCCGCACCTACGAATACGTAGTGGCGCTGCGCGCGGTGCAGACCTCGGATTTCATGACGGCGAAGTGGGCCGAACTGCCGCACGAACTGCTGGGCCGCGTCTCCAATCGCATCATCAACGAGGTGCGCGGCATCAACCGCGTGGTCTACGACATTTCGGGCAAACCTCCGGCGACCATCGAGTGGGAGTGATCGAGCGCAATCGGGGCAGCTTTGTTACCGATTGTTTGGGGCGACAGGTTCCGCGGAATCGCCGTCCATCGCCTGAGGCCGTGCAAGGCCGGAGGGCAAGCCCTGGTGGAGGGCTGCCTTGGCCAGCAAATGTGCCGAGATCGGCGCGGTGATGAACAGGAACAGGCTGACGAGCAATTCATGCAGGCTCAAGCCTTCGCCAGTCACGCTGAAGAAAATCGACGAGGCTAGCAGCAGGCAGCCGACGCCGAGGGTAGTCGCCTTGGTCGGCCCGTGCAGGCGCGTGTAGAAATCCCTGAAGCGCACCAGGCCGAGCGAACCGATGAAGGTAAACACCGCGCCGGCGATGACCAGGAATGACAGCAGGGTTTCAGTGATCGGGCTCATTCGTGGCTCATCAGGCGCTTATTCAATGATGTCGCCGCGAAGCAGGAACTTGGCCAGCGCCACCGTGCCGACGAAGCCCATCAGCGCGATCAGCAGGGCCGCCTCAAAGTAGAGCGGACTCGCAAGAAGGATGCCGAGCAGCACCAGCAGCGCGATGGCATTGATGTAGAGGGTGTCGAGCGCAAGGATGCGATCGGGTGCGCTGGGGCCCTTGAGCAGCCTGAACAGGCTCATGGCGAAGGCGGCGGCGACCAGCGCGAAAGAAGCGGTGAGTGCCATGTTCAGCATTCGAGAATCTCCTTGAGCGGCGCTTCGAAGCGCGCCTTGATGGCGACCACCAGCGCCTGCGGATCGGTGCAATCCAGTGCATGCACCAGCAGCTGGCGCCGGTCTGCGGAAAGCCGCGCCGATACGGTACCCGGTGTCAGGCAGATGGTATTGGCCAGCAGGCTGATGGCGAGTTCGTCGGTGAGGTCCAGCGGCACGACGACGAAAGCCGGTTGCAACCGGCGCGGACCGCCTAGGATGAGTCGTGCCACCGACAGATTGGCGACGATCACGTCGTAGAGGAACACGCCGGTAAAACGCAGCAGCCGCGCCGGCCGGCGGATGCGCACCCGCTCTGGCCAGAACCCCAGCGTGAATCGCGGAATGGCCCAGCCCAGCAGCAGGCCGAGCAGGATCTGTCCCGGCGCAAGGCTGTTGTTGAGCAGCAGCCAGATCGCCGCCAGCACCGGCGTCAGCAGCGGATGCGGCAGCCAGTTCCTGATCCGTTTCATCGCTTCACTCCTTCAAGCCCCAGCACGGCGGCGATGTAGGCCGCCGGATCGGCAAGTTGCAGGGCGGTGGCGCGGGTGAAATCCACGACCGCGCCGGCGCCGATCGTAAGCGCGAAGATCAGCAAGAGCAGGCCGCCGATGGCGACCAGTTCGCGCGCCGCCGAATGCGGCTCATAAACGGGCAGCGGCGGGGCTGCGGAATCCGCGCTCCTGGCACTGAAGAACAGGCGGGTGCCGGCGCGTGCCAGCGCGATCACCCCGGCCAGCGCGGAAACCAGGATTACCGCCCACACCCAGGGCTGCTCCGCTGCGGCCTTGAGGATCAGGAACTTGCCGACGAAACCGGACAGGGGCGGCAGGCCGGTGGCGGCCACCGCGGCGACGAAGAACAGCCCGCCCCACAGCGCATGGCGCGGCATGTCGGCATCGGGCGCCAAAGAGTCGGCGCTGGCGGGACGGCGCCGCCTGAGCGCCTCGGCCAGCAGAAACAGCAGGGCGGTGGCGAAGGTGCCGTGCGGCAGGTAGTAGAGGCCGGCGGCGATGCCCGCGGTGCCCGCAGTACCCACCGCACCCTGCTGTCCCAGTGCGAAGGCAATCAACAGCGTGCCGACCGAGGCCACCACCAGCCAGGCGGCGAGGCGGCCGAGGCTGGTCGCCGCCAGTGCGCCGAGCATGCCGGCGGCCAGTGTGGCGAGCGCCGCCGGCAGCAGCCAGGGCTCGAACAGGCGGGCCAGCGAACCGGCGCCATCGCCGAAGACCAGGGTCGCGGTGCGCAATATGGCGTAGGCGCCGACCTTGCTCATGATCGCGAACAGCGCCGCCACCGGCGCCGCAGTACCGGCATAGGCCGCGGGCAGCCACAGATGCAGCGGCAGCAGTGCCGCCTTGAGGGCGAACACGGCGAGCAGCAGCAGGCCACCGGCGCGCGCCAGCCCGAGGTTTTCCGGCGCGACGCCAGCCGCCTTGGCGGCGATATCGGCCAAATTGAGGCTGCCCAGCGAAGCGTAGATGAGTCCCGCAGCAAACAGGAAGACCGTCGAGCCGAGCAGATTGAGCACCACGTAATGCAGCCCGGCGCGCGTGCGCGCCGCACCTCCGCCATGCAGCATGAGGCCATAGGAGGCGATCAGCAGGATCTCGAAGAAGACGAACAGGTTGAACAGGTCGCCGGTGAGGAAGGCGCCAGCCAGGCCGAACAACTGCATCTGGAACACCACATGGAAATGCCGTCCCTTGCGGTCGGTGCCGTCGCTGGCATGGATCAGCGCGAACAGTGCGAGCAGGGTGGTGATCAGCACCATCCAGGCGGCTAGGCGGTCGGCGACCAGCACGATGCCCCAGGGCGCCGGCCAGTCGCCGAGGCGATAGACCAGGATCTCGCCACCGGCCACTGCGGCCAGCAGCATGATGGCGATACCCACTTGCGCCAGCGCGGCGAACAGGGCCAGCCAGCGCCGCAACGGCATGGGCAGGTCACGTAGCGTCAGCAGCAGAACGCCAGCCAGAAACGGCACGAGGATGGGCGCGATGGCCAGATGCGCGTTCATGATTGCGTGCCGCCCTCCTGCCGGCCATCGACGTGGTCATTGCCCAGTTCGGCCCGCGCGCGCAGGCTCAGCATGATGACAAAGGCGGTCATGGCGAAGCCGATGACAATGGCGGTTAGCACCAGCGCCTGCGGCAGCGGATCGGCGAGTTGGCCAAGAGCGGCGGCCGCGCTGCCGATCACCGGCGGCTGGCCGATGACGAGCCGGCCGGTGGCGAAGAGGAACAGGTTCACCGCGTAGGACAATAGCGTCAGCCCCAGCACCACGGGAAAGGTATGGGCGCGCAGCACCAGGTAAACGCCGCAGCCGGTCAGCACGCCGATGGCCAGTGCAATCAGGGCTTCCATCAGACCTTCACCTCCGTCGCCGCCGCGTCGCCCGGATGGCTGGCATGGTGCGCGAGGCCGAGGTTGATCAGGATCAGCAGCGTGGCGCCGACCACCACGCAATAGACGCCGAGATCGAAGGCCATGGCCGAGGCCAGTTCGAATTCGCCGATCCATTGCCCGATCCAGGGCAGGTTGACATGGCCGAAGGCCGAGGTGAGGAAGGGGCGGCCGAAGAACCAGCTCGCCGCGCCGGTAAGCAGTGCCAGCAGCAGGCCGCCCGCGATCAGCGGATGGGTCTGCGCCGGCAGGCGGGCGTGGGTCCATGCCACGCCGTTGGCGAGGTATTGCATGATCAGCGCGATGGCCGTGATCAGGCCGGCAATGAAGCCGCCGCCGGGCAGGTTGTGGCCGCGCAGCAGGATGAAGGCCGAAACGAGCAGTGCCAGCGGCAGCAGCAGGCGGGCGAAGGTGGCCATGATCACCGGGTGGAGGTCGGCATCCCAGGCGCGGCGCAGGGGATCGTGGAAGTCGCGCGTGGGACCGGGCAGGTGCAGGTGTTCCAGCAGCGCAAAGATGCCCAGCGCGGCGATCGCCAGCACGGTGATTTCGCCAAAGGTATCGAAGCCGCGGAAATCGACCAGGATCACATTGACCACGTTGCGGCCGCCGCCGCCCGTCACGCTGTTGGCGAGGAACCAGGCGGCGATCGAGTCGACCGGTCGCGTCAGCACCGCCCAGGCCAGCGCCGCCGCGCCGCTGCCGGCGACGAGCGCCATGGCGCCGTCCCGCCAGCGCCGACTTTCACTTGTTTCCGCCGGCGTGGTCTGCGGCAGGAAGTAGAGTGCGAGCAACAACAGGACGATGGTCACCACCTCGACCGACAACTGCGTCAGCGCCAGGTCGGGCGCCGAAAACTTGACGAACACCAGTGCGACGACCAGCCCGACGGCGCCGATCAGGATCAGCGCCGTCAGCCGTTGGCGATGCAGTGCAGTGGCCGCAAGCGTGGCGAACACCAGCGCCAGCGCAGCCATCAAACTGACGCCGTCCACCGGCAACAGCGGCCGCGTGCCCGTCAGTGGCGCTGGCGCCAGCAGCAGGCCGCTGCCGCCAAGCACCAGTGCGCTGACGATGAACAATGCCGCCTGGCGCTGCAGCGAGCCGGTGTCGAACGCGGCGGTGAATCGCCGCGCCCAGCGCAGGACACCATTTTCCAGCACGCGCTCGAAAATGGCGCGCGCATCGAGCCGGCCTTCGAGGCGATCGTGCAGGGCATACAGCGGCCGCCGTCCGAGGTAAAGCAGCACCCCGCCAGCCAGCGCAATCACGCTCATCCACAGCGCCGGACTGACGCCATGCCACAGCGCCAGATCGTGCTCGGGCAGCGGCCCCTGCAGCACGGCCGTAGCCGCCACGGCGAGCAGGGGCTCGACGGTCTGCGCCGGAAAGATGCCGACAAGCAGGCAGAGCACGACGAGGATTTCGACCGGCACCTTCATCCAGCGCGGTGGTTCGTGCGGCGTCCGCGGCAGGTCGATCGGCTCGCCATTGAAGAACACGTCGTGGATGAAGCGCAGCGAATAGGCCACGGCGAACACGCCGGCAACGGTCACGGCCACCGGCAGCAGCCAGCCGAAGCGCATCTGCCCTCCGGCCGTGACGGCTTCGGCGAAGAAGATTTCCTGGACAGGAATCCGTTCGCCAGAGGCACGCCGGCCATTGCCGCCGCCGCGACCATGGCCAGCGTCGCCGTGTGCGGCATGTATTTCCACAGGCCGTTGATGCGCCGCATGTCGCGCGTGCCGCATTCGTGGTCGATGATGCCGGCGGCCATGAACAGCCCGGCCTTGAAGATCGCATGGTTGATTATGTGGAACACGCCGGCCACCGCGGCGAGCGGCGTGCCGATACCGAACAGCGCGGTGATCAGGCCGAGGTGGCTGATGGTCGAATAGGCCAGCAGGCCCTTGAGGTCGTGCTTGAACAGCGCAATCACCGCACCGATCAGCAGCGTGGCAAGGCCGACGCCGCCGACCAGCCAGGTCCATTCCGCGGTGCCGGAGAGCGCGGGAAACAGCCGCGCGAGGAGGAACACGCCGGCCTTGACCATGGTCGCGGAGTGCAGGTAGGCCGACACCGGCGTCGGCGCCGCCATGGCGTGCGGCAGCCAGAAGTGGAAGGGAAACTGTGCCGACTTGGTAAAGGCGCCGAGCAGGATCAGCAGCAGTGCCGGCAGATAGAGCGGATGGGCACGTACCGCATCGCCGCTGGCCAGCACCACCGACAAGTCGTAACTGCCGACGATTTCGCCGAGCAGGATGAAGCCGCCGAGCAGCGCCAGGCCGCCCGCTCCGGTGATCGCCAGCGCCATCCGTGCGCCGCGCCGCGCCGCTTCGCGCCGGCGCCAGTAGGCGATCAGCAGGAAGGAGGAAAGGCTGGTCAGTTCCCAGAACACCAGCAACTGGATCAGGTTCTCCGACAAGACCACGCCGAGCATCGAGCCCATGAACAGCAGCAGGTAGGCATACAGCCGGCCCAGGCTGTCTTCCAGCGAGAGGTAATAGTGGGCGTAAAGGATCACCAGCAGGCCGATGCCGAGGATCAGCAGGGCGAACAGCAAGCCGAGGCCATCGAGGCGGAAGGCCAGATCGAGGCCCGCGGCGGGAATCCAGGGCAGGCGCTGAATCGTCGTGGCACCGCCAAAGCTTGCCGCCATCGCTGGGAGCAGCAGGAGCAGCGCCAGCGCCGCGACCGCGCCGGCACCCCACGCCGCGAGCGCCCGGCTGCGCCGCGCCGCCAGGGCGACCAGCCCAGCGCCGAGAAACGGCGTTAAAACGGCGAGCAGAAGATCCATGATGCGATTCTCGCCGAAATCGGGCGCTTCGCCGTCCCGCCAGCGCCGACTTTTCGGCGATTATTGGCGGCGACTATTGGCGGAGCAAGCGGCGGCGGCTTCCGTTCAGTCGCAACAGGCAAACGCTTGAAACCCTGGCTGCGCGAAAGCCTGTTGTTGCCGACGTCCGACAATCTCGATGACTACCGGATGTTCGCGCCAACCGGCAATTGGGCGGCGGGACGATCGGGTAAAAAAGCCCGTGCCGACGCTCAGGTGACGACCGGCGATGCGTCGTCGCCTTGCGACGCGGCCTGCTTGGCCGCCTCGGCACGTTGTACTTCCTCGACTTTCCTGAGGAACTCGGTCACCTGCGGGAAGTTGTTGATCAGGGCGCATTCGGATGCCCGGCCGGACGGACCTTCGATCAGGGCGGAAGCACCGCGCCTGACGAGCATCTGCACGAGTTTGAATTCGCCGCGCTGCGCCGCGCGCATCAGGGGTGTCAAGCCGCCGGCGCCGGCTTCGTCGATGTCGAAATCCATGGTCAGCAAGGTCTTGATGTAGGGCATGTTGCGGCGTTCGATGGCTTCCAGCAGCACCCGCGTGGCTTCCGGATTGGAACGGCGCTTTTTTGGCTCCAGTCCGGAGGGCAGGGCCTTGGCGCTGTAGTTGATCAAGCCCAGCACGACCATCGCCACCAGGGCGATGAGCATCGGCGTCTGGCTGATGCCCAGGGATTCCGCCCACTTCTCCGGCAGGTTGGCACCGATCGCAAGCAGCGCATAAAGCAGGAAGAAGAAAAAGCGCACATACAGGAAGAGGGCGAACACCACCATCAGTCCCAGCAGCGCCATCAACAGTCCGGGTTCGACCTGAAACTGGTCGAGGATGTGCCGGGGGAGGTTGGCGACCAGAGCCATGATGCCGACCAGTCCAAGCAGGGTCCATTCCCTGAGTTGCTTCTGCCTGACGATATCCATGTCGATTTCTCCAGCGCGGGAATCTTCACAAATTAAACCACGATTGACGCCAGGCACGGTGTTTCGTGCCCCTGCCGGAGCCCGTTCCGCCACGGCATTGCAGTTTGCGCCACGAGATCCGGCGCGGCGCCGGTCATGGAATCCGCTTATCCAAAATATCGTGCATTTCATCCCAAAATTGCCCCGCGACGTCGATAGAGTGGCAATATCTTGTGTTTTGTTGCATTGCGATTGACGGCCTAAAGGGAGAAGAAATCATGAAAAGGAAATGGGTGTTTGCCTTCGAGGAAGGCGACGGCAAGAACAAGATGCTGCTGGGCGGCAAGGGTGCCAATCTTTGCGAGATGACCCAGATCGGACTCAACGTGCCGCCCGGATTCGTCATCACAACCGAGGCCTGCCTTGCCTACCTGGAGCATGACGAGCTGCCCGCGGGCGCATGGGAGGAGATCCTGAAGAACCTGAAGGATCTCGAAGCGAAGACCGGCAAGACCTTCGGTGGCGCCGAGAATCCGCTCCTGGTGTCGGTTCGTTCCGGTTCATCGATGTCGATGCCGGGCATGATGGACACCATCCTCAACCTCGGACTCAACAAGACCACCCTGCAGGGCCTGATCAAGCTGACCGACAACCCGCGTTTCGGCTATGACGCCTACCGGCGCTTCATCCAGCTTTACGGCAAGATCGCACTCGGTGTTGAAGACAAGCATTTCGACGATGCCATGGCGGCAATGAAGAAGAAGGTCGGCGTGTCGCAGGACGTCGACCTGAAGGCCGAGCATCTCGCCGAACTTGCGGACCAGTTTGCCAGGATCATCGAGACCAACACCGGCAAACCTTTCCCGGAAGACCCCTACAAACAGCTTGAAATCGCCATCCAGGCGGTGTTCCGCTCCTGGAACGGCAAGCGCGCAATCGACTACCGCAAGCAGTTCAGGATCACCAAGGCCCAGGCCGACGGCACCGCGGTGAATATCTGCACCATGGTGTTCGGCAACATGGGCAACGATTCGGGTACGGGCGTCGGTTTCACGCGCAATCCGGGCACCGGCGAAAACATGATCTACGGTGAGTATCTGGTCAATGCACAGGGCGAGGACGTGGTGGCGGGCATTCGCACCCCGAAAGCCATCGCCGAAATGGAAAGCGACATGCCGGAGATCTACCGGCAACTGCTGGAACTGCACAATCGCCTGGAGTCGCATTACAAGGAAGTGCAGGACTTTGAATTCACCATCGAGCGAGGCACGCTCTATTGCCTGCAGACACGCAACGGCAAGATGAATGCGGCCGCCATGGTGCGCACCTCGGTCGAAATGTTCAAGGAAGGACTGATCGCCAAGGAAAAGGCCCTGTTGCGCGTCGATCCGGCGATGCTGGAACAACTCCTGGTGCCGCAGCTTTCGCCCGATTTCAAGGGCAAGCCGCTGGCCGTCGGCCTGCCCGCATCGCCCGGCGCCGCCTCCGGCAAGATCGTGTTCGACGCAGACACGGCGGAAGCGCGCGGCCGCAACGGGGAACGCATCATTCTGGTGCGGGAGGAAACCAAGCCAGAGGACATCCACGGCTTCTTCCAGGCCCAGGGCATCCTTACCAGTCGTGGCGGCAAGACCTCGCATGCCGCGGTGGTGGCACGAGGCATGGGCAAGCCGTGCGTTTCCGGCTGCGATGCGATCCATATCGACGACATCAAGCGTAGCGCGACCATCGGTGATACCACGTTGCACGAGGGCGATGTCGTCACCATCGACGGCGGCAACGGCAAGGTCTATGCCGGCGAAGTGCCGACGGTGCAGGCAGAGTTCAACGAGTACATGGAGACGCTGCTGAAATGGGCCGACCAGGTGGCCCGGCTGAAGGTGATGGCCAATGCCGACACGCCGGAAGATGCAGGCAAGGCGCGCGGCTTCGGTGCCATGGGCATCGGCCTGTGCCGCACCGAGCGCATGTTCAATGCTACCGATCGCCTGCCCATCGTGCAGGAGATGATCCTTGCCGAATCCAGCGAGGAACGCCAGGCTGCGCTGGATCGCCTGCTGCCGATCCAGCGCGCGGACTTCAAGGGCATTTTCAAGGCAATGAAGGGGCTGCCGGTCACGGTGCGCCTGATGGATCCGCCGCTGCACGAGTTCCTGCCCACGGCCGCGCAACTTGAACTGGAAATAGCCCACCTCCACCACCTGCGCGATTCGCTCAAGGCGGTAGAGGAACTGCCTGAAACCCTCAAGCTGCTGAGCCCGCGCCTCTACCAGCAGTATGCGGACGGCTTGTCCAAGCTCAGTCGCAGCATGGAAGATTTCAAGGACAGCCATCTGGAAGAAGACGTCATCCACAAGAAGGAAAAGACGCTGAAGAAGGTTCGTGCGCTATCCGAGGTCAATCCCATGCTCGGCCACCGCGGCGTACGCCTGGGGATCACCTACCCCGAGATCTACGAAATGCAGATCAAGTCGATCCTGGAAGCGGCGGCCTTGTGCGCCAAGGAGGGGATCGAAGTCCATCCCGAGATCATGGTGCCGCAGGTCGCCACCGTGGAGGAGCTCAAGCGCATCCACAGTTACGTCCAGCGCATCCACAAGGTCGTCGAACTGACCCACGGCATCAACGTCGGTGTCAAGTTCGGCAGCATGCTGGAAGTCGTGCGCGCCTGCCTGCGCGCCGGTCGCATGGCGGAGGATGCACAGTTCTTCTCCTTCGGCACCAATGACCTGACGCAGGCCACGTTCTCCTTCAGTCGCGAAGACGCCGAGAACAAGTTCCTGCCGGCCTACATCGAGACCGGCATCCTCGAAGACAATCCCTTCGAGGTGCTCGACCAGAAGGGGGTAGGCGAGCTGATGAAGTTTGCCGTCAGCGAAGGCCGCAAGACCAATCCCGATCTAAAGGTGGGAATCTGCGGCGAGCATGGCGGCCATCCGGCTTCCATCCATTTCTGCCACGGCATCGGCCTCACCTACGTTTCATGTTCGGGGCCGCGAGTGCCAATCGCGCGCCTGGCGGCGGCGCAGGCGCAACTCATGGAAAGCGGCGGCGCGGTCACCAAGAACGCCTGACGCCTTCCCTCGTCGCTGCAAAATTCCGCCGCTGCACCGGATAGCCGGTGCGGCGGCGGTGTCATAATCGACGCCATGGATGATGTGCATTTCATGGAATTGGCGCTCGATCTGGCGCGCGAGGCGGGCGCCCTCGGCGAGGTGCCCGTGGGTGCCGTGGTCGTGCTTGAGGGCGAGGTGGTTGGCCGCGGCTTCAACCGGCCGATCGACCGCCACGATCCCACGGCCCATGCCGAGATCATGGCGCTGCGCGACGCCGCGTCGCGCCTGGGCAACTACCGCCTGCCGGGCTGCACGCTCTACGTGACATTGGAACCCTGCGTCATGTGTGCCGGCGCGATCATGCATGCCCGCGTGGCGCAGGTCGTGTTCGGCACGCGCGACCCGAAGACCGGCGCGGCGGGCAGCGTGGTCGACCTGTTCGCCGAAACCCGCCTGAACCACCACACCACGATCACCGGCGGCGTGCTGGCAGACGAATGCGGCAAGCTGCTGTCGAGTTTTTTCGCCGCGCGCCGCGGCCGCACGCTGGTGGCGTGATTGCTGCAACCCATGCAGATCCGCATCAGCCTGCCGCAACAGACCCTGGAAGTGCACGACGCGCATGGCGCGTTGCTGCGCCGCTACCTCGTATCCACCGCCAGCAACGGCCCTGGCGAGCAAACGGGCAGCGGCTGCACGCCGCGCGGTCGCCACCTCGTGCGCGCAAAAGTCGGCGCTGGCGCAACGGCGAATACGGTCTTCGTCGGCCGCCGGCCGACCGGCGAAGTCTGGTCGCCCGAACTCGCCGCGCAGTTTCCGGGGCGCGACTGGATCCTGACGCGCATCCTCTGGCTATCCGGCCGGGAGCCGGGCTGCAACCGACTGGGCGAAGTCGATACCATGCGCCGCTACATCTACCTGCATGGCAGCCCCGACAGTTCCATCATGGGCGTGCCCGGCTCGCATGGCTGCGTGCGCCTGCGCAACGACGACATCATCGAACTGTTCGACCTGGTTCCGCCTTATACCCCCGTCGACATCGTCGAATTTGCGATCGACGCCGGATCGTGGGACGAACTGCGCGACCCGGCGAGTTCGGTGCGCGAGACGGTGTTCGTCGCCGAGCAGGGGGTTCCGCCAGAGATCGAGCTCGACGAACACGATGCGGCCAGCTGCCATGTGCTGGCCCGCGATGGTGACGGCAGCCCGATCGGCACAGGCCGCCTGCTGCCCGACGGACACATCGGCCGCATGGCGGTGCTGTCCGAGTGGCGCGGCAAGGGCGTCGGCCGGGCGTTGCTGGAACGACTGCTGGAAGAAGCGGCCGGCCGCGGCATGAAACGCCTGGCCCTGCACGCGCAGACGCAGGCCTGCGGCTTCTACCGGCGCTTCGGTTTCGTCGAGGAAGGCCCGGAGTTCATGGAAGCCGGCATTCCGCACCGGACCATGGTGCGTTCGACTTAAACCTGTAGCGGCGCCGCTCGCCGCGCTGCGCGCCGGGCAGCCAGGTCTGCTCGTCAAAACTGGTCCGACCCTCCTCGCTCAGGCAATACACGGTCGAACTGCGCGTGCCATAGCCTGGCGACCTGACGAAGGCCGACGACAACAGGCGTTCCCATTCGAGCGGCACGCCTGTCTGCGGCAGGTGCTCGTCGGGATGGATACCGTCGTCCCGCAGCAGCGCGAACAGCGCCTCGTCACCGGGCAGACCGTCGAGGGCCTCGGCCAGCGCCGTCTTGCCGGCGCCGACTTTTGGCCAAGGGGTGTCGAGCAGGTGGTTCGATACGCCATACACGCCGGGGGCCAGGGAGCGCGCCGCGCCGCCCATATTGGACGCCCACCACAGGGTTTCGCCGTTGCCGACCAGCAGGTTGTAGCCGTTACAAAGTCGGCCGCGGTCGGCAATCCGCTCCAGGTAGGCCTGTGGTGCATCGGCGCCGGTCAGGAAGTCCGCCACCAAACCGCCCCGTGACGGCGCGCCGCTGCGCATCTGGGCCGGATCACGAAAATTGGTCAGGGCGGCGAAGCGTCCGCCGCGGGTGACTCCCATCCAGGTGCCGCCGGCATCCAGGTCGCGCCCGGCGAGCACCTGCGGCGCGTCCTGCCAGAACGCGGCGGGCGCCGTCGGCCGGGCGAAGAACTCGTCGCGATTGGCCGCCACCACCAGCGGATAATCCGGATGCACCCGCCAGGCGACCAGGATCAGGCACATCGGCGGCGTCAGGCCGAGGAGGCTTCTTGCAGGGCGTAGGGCAGGGTCAGGATTTCCAGTTGCGGGCCGTCAAGCGCGCCGACATGCACCGCGCCGGCCTCGACCGCGCTGCTCTGGACACAGACCAGGCATTCGAAGCCGCCGGCCGGGGAGGGCGCCACGCTGACGACCGCGCCGCAATGCTGGTCGCCGGTCGCCGGGGCGTACACATGGACGCCGGGCGCCACGGCCGACGCAAGCCGTGCGCGGAAAGTGCGCCGTTTGACCTTGCCCAGGTACTGGGTGCGGGCGACGATTTCCTGGCCCGGATAGCAGCCCTTGGAAAAACTGACGCCGGCCACCGCCGGCAGCTCCATGTTCAGCATCTGCGGCACGAAGGCTTCCTGCGTGGCGGCCACCACCCGCGGCTGTCCGGCGGCGATTTCCAGCCATTGCCAGGCCGCCAGGCCCACCGGGCGCGCCGTGGTTGCCAGCGCCTGCCAGCGCGCCGTAGCCGCCGTCGCGTCGAGCGCCAGAAGCCAGCGCGTATCGTCGAGGCGGATGGCCTGGCCACCCGAGGTGGCACAGACACCGAAGCGCGGAAGTTCGAGCACGGATTGTTCAAGAGTCGGCGCCGGCGACACGGCAGGACTCGAGCAACCGATCAGTACGCGCTCCGCCGTCGCATCGCTGAGCTTCACTTTCGAGCGCAGCACGTACATCGAAAGCTTCTTCAGGATCATCGGCAGGATGTCGCGCGGCAGCACGAGCAGGAAGTCGTCGCCTTCGCGCCAGATCAGCAGCAGGGCCAGCAGCCGCCCCTTGGCCGTGCAGAACCCGGCAAAGCGCGCACCCGTCGGGGTGATGCCCTTGATGTCGTTGCTCATCAGGTTGTGCAGGAACTCGGCCGAATCGGGGCCGCTGGCGCGGATCACGCCGAGGTCCACCAGCGGGGCCACGACCGCGCCGTCGCGCGCCGCCGCCAGTTCATCGGCAAGGGCGCCGAAACTGCTGCCATCGGCGGCCAGCCCCTGGCTGGCGAGTAGGGAATTCCAGTCTTGGGTCATCGGTGGGTGTCCGGTTGGAAGGGGGGCGATGCTATTATCGAAGCAGCTGCACAGATTGCGCCGCTCCCTGAATTATTCAAGCCTTGTCGGGTACTCATGCGTACGTTCAAGTTGATCCTGCTGCTGACGATTCTCGCATTTGTCAGTGCAGTCGGGGCGGTCGGCTGGGTCACTTCCCGCCATCTGCCCATGCGCACCGACCCAACCGCTTTTTCGATCCCGCCCGGCGCCAGCCTGCGCACCGCCGCCCAGGCCATCGAAGCGGCCGGCGTGGATTTGCCCGCGTGGCAACTGGAATTGCTCGGACGCATCCTCGGCCGTTCGGCCAAAATCAAGGCCGGCAGTTACGAAATCGAAAGAGGCCTCAGCGCGCTCGGCCTGCTGGACAAGCTGACACGCGGCGACGTAACCATGGGCGAGCTGGTGCTGGTCGAAGGCAAAAGCTTTCGCCAGTTCCGCGCCGCCATCAACGAACACCCCGACCTTGCCCACGACACGCTTGGGCTAACGGATGTCCAGATCCTGTCGCGCCTGGGCGCCGCGGAGAAACATGCCGAAGGCCTGTTCTTTCCGGACACCTACCTTTTCGCCAAGGGCAGCAGCGACATCGATGTTTTTCGGCGCGCCCATGGCGCCATGAAATCACGACTTGCCAAGGCATGGGAGCGGCGCGATACCACCGTGCCGCTCAAATCGCCCTATGAACTGCTGATCCTGGCCTCGATCGTGGAAAAGGAGACAGGCCTGCCTGCCGACCGGCCCCAGGTCGCCGCCGTATTCGTCAATCGCCTGCGCCGCGGCATGCTGTTGCAGACCGATCCGACGGTGATCTACGGCATGGGCGAACGTTTCAACGGCAACCTGCGCAAGATCGACCTGCAGACCGACACGCCCTGGAACACCTACACCCGCCCCGGCTTGCCGCCGACGCCGATCGCCATGCCGGGCCTGGCGTCGCTGCTGGCGGCGGCCAGGCCGCCGACGAGCGACAATCTGTATTTCGTTGCCCGCGGCGACGGATCGAGCGCGTTTTCATCCAGCCTTGGCGGGCACAACGATGCCGTCAACCGGTATCAAAGGAGATAGATTTCATGGCGCGTGGTCGCTTCATCAGTTTCGAAGGCATCGACGGTGCCGGCAAGAGCACCCAGCACGCATGGCTGGTCGAGCACCTGCGGCAGCAGGGGCGCACGGTCGTTGCCACGCGGGAACCGGGCGGTACTCCTTTGGGTGAAAAGTTGCGCAGCCTGCTGCTGGCCGAACCCATGCATCTGGAAACCGAAGCGCTGCTGATGTTCGCGGCACGGCGCGAACACGTCGCGCAAGTCATTGAACCGGCACTGGATCGCGGCGACTGGGTGGTCTGCGACCGCTTTGTCGATGCCTCGTTTGCCTATCAGGGAGGAGGGCGCGGGCTCGACTGGAAAAAGCTTGAAGCACTCGCGCATTGGGTGCTCGGCGACCTGCAACCCGACCTGACGCTGATCTTCGATGCGCCGGTCGCCATCGCCCAGCAGCGCCTGCATGCCGCCACTGCCAATCCCGACCGTTTCGAACAGGAGCAGGCAGCGTTTTTCGAGCGTGTGCGCGCGGCCTATCTCCGTATCGCCGCGGATTTCCCCAACAGAGTGCGTATCATCGATGCGACCCAGACGCCTGAATCAATTAATAAATCACTTGAGAAAATAATTGCAACTATATAATAAAAAACAAATAAGCTGGAACGACACCTTGCGGCAGCAACTGCTCGGACAGGGCCTCGAGCGACTGCCGCACGCGATGTTGCTGGTCGGTCCGCCAGGTGTCGGCAAGACCGCATTTTCGGAGAGCCTCGCAGAATTGCTGCTCTGCGAATCGATCACCGCCGAACTTTCTGGTTGCGGCGAATGCCAGGCCTGTCGCTGGCTGGCCGCCGGAAACCACCCGGATTTTCGCCGCATCGCACCGGAGGGTGACGACGATGGGGAGGAGGGCGCTGCGGAGAAGGCCAAAAAGCGCTCAGCCAGGATCATCCGCATCGAGCAGATTCGCGAACTCGAAGGCTTCGTTTTTACCGGTAGCCATCGTGCCGGCAACCGTGTGGTGCTGATCACCGAAGCCGAAGCCATGCACGGCCCGACCGCCAACGCTCTTCTTAAAATACTTGAAGAACCTCCCATAGGTGTCTATTTCATATTGGTATCGACCAGATCGAAGTCGCTGTTACCGACCCTGCGCAGTCGTTGCCGGGTGATCCCGTTCGTCGCGCCGGACGCGGCGGCCGCAACCGAATGGCTGCGTGCTGCCGGGCTGGAAAAGCAGGCCAAGCGTTACCTTGACCTGGCCGGCGGCGCGCCCATGCGTGTCGCACAATGGCAGGAACAGGGACAGTTGGCGCCGATCGATGCGCTGGTCGATTCCCTGATTGCGCCGGTTGCCGATCCGATTGCGCTGGCCGCGCGCTGGGACGGACTGCTCAAGGGCGACGGCATGTTCCGCCTGGAAAATCTGGTCGAGGGGGTGCAGCGCTGGCTGTTCGATCTGACACAGGAGCGCATGGCGGGCCGGGTACGCTACCACGGCGGTTGGCCGCGCCCCAAGGGCGTCGAAAAGCTCGATCCCGAAGCCCTGCTTGCTGTCTGGCGCGAACTCCAGCCGTTTCGCCGCAGTGCGCGCCACCCGTTGAATCAATTGCTGTTTCTGGAAAGCCTGGCCGCCCATTTCCTGCGCGCGCTGCGGCCTGTCGGCGGATGAGCACACTGCTGGTCGATTCCCATTGCCATCTCGATTTCCCCGATTTCAACGGGCGGGAAGGCGAACTTGTCGCCGCCATGGCGGCCAACGGCGTCGGCAGTGCACTAATCGCGGGCGTGACGCTGGAGCGCTTCCCCGCGGTCCTCGCGCTGACCGATGGATTTCCCAATCTTTATGCGGCCGTTGGAGTCCATCCCGACACGCAGGAAGGCGAAGAACCCGACGAGGCAACCCTGGTACGCCTCGCAGCGCACCCCAAGGTGGTCGCCATTGGCGAAACCGGGCTCGATTACTATCGGCTGGAAGGCGATCTGGAATGGCAGCGCGATCGGTTCCGCACCCATATCCGTGCCGCGCGCCGTTGCGGCAAGCCGCTGATCATCCACACGCGGGAAGCCGCCGCCGATACCCTGCGCGTCCTTGGTGAAGAGGACGCCGGCAAGGCCGGGGGAGTATTCCATTGCTTCACCGAAACTCCCGCAGTCGCAGAGGCGGCTCTGGCACTGGGTTTCTACATCTCCATTTCCGGCATTGTCACCTTCAAAAATGCATTGCAAGTCAAGGAGGTAGCCCGAGCGGTGCCGCTCGATCGCCTGCTGGTGGAGACGGACGCTCCTTATCTGGCGCCGGTTCCGCATCGCGGTAAATTGAACCATCCCGCGCTGGTTCGTCACGTCGCGGAAGAAATCGCGCGCTTGCGTGGAATCAGCCTGGACGATTTGGCGCACGCCACCACTGAAAACTTTCACCGCCTGTTCGGACCCAATATCGATGTCTAAGCTTCTGCTTTTAATTACATTTGTTCTACTCGCCGGAAGCGTGCGGGCAGGCGCCTACGACGACATCCTCGCCGCAGCCGAAAATGGCGAAAACGCCACTGTGATCGATTTGCTCCAGCGCGGCATGGACGTCAATACGACTGATCGTGCCGGCACATCGCTGCTGATGATGGCGTCCCGTACCGGCAATGTGTCGCTGATGGAGATGCTGCTGGCCAACCGTGCCGGAATCAACCGCCGCAACCAGTACGGAGATACCGCGCTGATGCTTGCGGCGATCAACGCCAAACTGCCAGCCTTGCAGATATTGCTCGCCAAAGGGGCGGAAATGGAAACCACGGGATGGACCGCCTTGCATTACGCGGTGTTCGGCGGCGATCCGGAAGTCCTGTCGACCCTGATCGGCAAGAAGGCAAAACTGGACAACCGTGCGCCGAATGGGCAGACGGCGCTGATGCTCGCGGCCAAGCTGGGCAAGGTCGATCTGGTCAAACTCCTGATCGACGCCGACGCTGACATGGACCTGGCGGATTTCGAGGGCAATACAGCATTGCGGCTTGCGCTGAAAGCCGGCAACGCCGAGATAGCGGCTTACCTCCGGTCGGTCGGCGCCGTCGAATAGAACGGATCTGCGGAATAGCCTGAAACCGGTTTTTCTGGCACCCCGATGATGCGCATAATCCGTATTATGTAAACCAATTGAGTCACATGCCACCGTTCGGGTCGCCGAACCTTCCGCACAGATCAGGCATCAAGCTGCAGCGCCGCCAACCGTGCATACAACCCGCCCTGCGTCCTCAGGTCCGCGGGCGTGCCGGTCTCGACTATGCGCCCGCGTTCCATGACCACGATCCGGTCAACCTGCCGCACGGTCGCCAACCGATGCGCGATGATCAGCGTGGTGCGTCCGACCATGGCCGCATTCAGGCCGCGCTGGACCAGGATTTCCGATTCCGCGTCGAGCGCGCTGGTGGCTTCGTCCAGTAGCAGCAAAGGCGCACCTTTGAGGATCGCCCGCGCAATGGCGATGCGCTGGCGCTGTCCGCCCGACAGCCGCGTGCCGCGCTCGCCGAGAAAAGTCTGGTAACCGTCCGGCAAGCGATCAATGAACTCATCCACCAGCGCCGTGCGGGCCGCCGCCATCACTTCCTCGTCGCTGGCCCCGGCGCGCCCGTAGCGGATATTGTCCAAAGCATTGGCGGAAAAGATCACCGGATCCTGCGGCACGATGGCGATGCTGCCGCGCAAGTCGTCCAATGCAAGCTGACGCAGGTCCTGCCCGTTGAGCAGGATCGCGCCGCCCGATACCTCGTAATAGCGCAACAGCAACTGGAAGAGGCTGGTCTTGCCGGCGCCCGACGGTCCGACCAGCGCCACGCTCTCGCCCGGCGCAATGTCCAGGCAGACGTTGTCCAGCGCCCGAGTCGCGGGGCGCGCCGGGTAGCTGAAAACGACATGGTCGAAACGGATCGCCGCGCGCTCGGGCTGCTGGCGTCGTTGCGGCGCCACCGGCTCCCGAATCGCCGATTCCGCGTGCAGCAGGTCCAGCAGCCTTTCGGTCGCACCGGCCGCCCGCATCACGTCGCCCCAGACCTCCGCCAGTGTACCCACGGCACCTGCTACCAGGGCCGCGTAGAGCACGAAGGACGCCAGTTCGCCACCCGTGAGCACGCCCTCGTGCACCTGCCGCGCCCCCACCCAGAGCACGAAAATGATGGTGCCCATCACCGCCGAAATGATCAGCACCGTCAAAGCCGCCCGCACCCGCGCACGCCGGATCGCCGTGACGAAACTGCGCTCGGTGCGCTCGGCGAAGCGGCCGCCCTCCTGCCTTTCCTGGGTGTAGGCCTGCACCGTCGGCATGGCGTTGAGGATCTCGCCCGCCAGCGCCGACGCATCGGCGATGCGGTCCTGCGATTCGCGCGAGAGTTTCCTCACCTTGCGCCCGATGGCGACGATGGGCAGCACCAGCAGCGCCATCAGGCCCAGGTTGAGCGCGAACAGGTGGAAACTGGTCACCGCCAGCATCACCATGCCGCCGATGAACTGGAACAGGCTGCGCAGGCCCATCGAAATCGAACTGCCGACCACCGTCTGGATCAGCGTCGTGTCGCCGGTCAGGCGCGACAGCACCTCCCCGGTCTGCAGCGTCTCGAAGAACTGCGGCGATTGCGCCAGCACGCGCCGATATACCGCATTGCGCAGATCCGCCGTAACCCGTTCGCCAACCCACGACACCATGTAGAAGCGCGCCGCGACCACCAGTCCCCAGAAACTCGCCAGCCCGAACAACAGCAGGAAATGCCCGTTCAGGCTCAAGCCGCCTAGCAAGCCGCCCGCCGCGCGCGGCTTCTCGCCGAAGCCGAAATCGATCAGGTCGCGAAACGCCAGTGGTACCAGCAGGATCGTCGCCGATCCGACGCACAGCAGCACAAAGGCCAGGCCGATGCGCGCCCGGTAGGGGCGCAGGAAAGGCAGCAGGCCCCGCAGCGGCGACAGGCGGCGGGGAGCGATCGGCGATGCGGGGGCGACAGTATCCATGCCCGATTATCGTATGGACGCGGGCGCCCTGCCCTGCACCGGACCGGAAATGTCGTTCCGGTCCGGTGCGGCCTATTGCCAGTTCGCGGCGATCACCGGCGTCAGCACCTCCTGGTAGGCCGGCGGCAGCGTGGTCTGGCCTGCAGACGGCGGCGCAAAGGCGGCCATCGCCTGCACCAGGTTTTCCACTTGGCTGTCGAGCAGCAATTTGCCATCGGCGGTCTTGAACTGCTCGACGTGGTATTGGTCGCCCAGATACCAGTTCTCCATCGTCAGCTTGTCCGTGGTGCCGATAATGCTCGCCTCCAAGTGATTGTCGACGTGCCGCAGCCAGATCTGGTCGGCAGCGATGCCGGCCAGAAAGCGGGCCTCGTCCACGTTGCCGGCGCTGGCGTCGTTCTCGCGCACCGTGTCGCTGTCGTAACCGGCACCGAACAGGTAGGCGTCGTTGCCTGTACCGCCGATCAGCACATCGGCCCCACCGCGACCATCCAGAGTGTCGTTGCCGGCATTGCCGGTGAGCGTGTTGATTGCGCCGTTGCCGATCAGCAAGTTGTTCAGTTCGTTGCCGGTGCCCTCGATGTTGTTCGTGGCGTCGCCGATTAGGGTCAGATTTTCGACGTTGGCCGTCAATGCGTAGCTTGTCGGCGTCGTGACGGTATCGATGCCCTCCCCGTCCAGTTCAATAACCTGGGTCGTCCCATACACGGAGTACGCATCGTTACCGCTTCCGCCGACGAGAATATCCGCAATCGCACCGCCGCCATCGAGGCTGTCATTGCCGTCGCCGCCGACTAGGCGATTGCTTCCCGCATTGCCGATCAGCAGGTTGTCGAGCGCATTCCCGGTTCCATCGATCGACGCGGTGCCGGTCAGCGCCAGGTTTTCCACGTTGACAGCCAGGATCACGCTCACAGTTGCGCTCCTGACCAGATCGATGCCTTCGTCAGCATTCTCGATAACGTGGTCGGCGGCGTTGTCCACAAAATAGGTGTCGTTGCCGAGACCACCTGCCAGCGTGTCCGTCCCCGCCGCGCCATCTAGCGTGTTGTTGCCGGCGTTGCCGATGATACGGTTGTCCAACTGGTTGCCGATGCCGCTGACGTTCAAGTTGCCGACGAGTTGCAGGTGTTCCAGGTTGGCGCCCAGCGTCCAGCTAACGATACTTTGCACTCGGTCGACGCCTTCGTCGGGGGATTCGATGATGCTGTCGCCAGCGTGGTCAACCAGGTAGGTATCGTCGCCCGCACCGCCGACCAGCGTATCGCGACCGAGTCCTCCGTCGAGCCAGTCATTACCCGCGAGGCCGACCAGGCGATTGGCATCGCCGTTGCCGATGATGACATTGTCCAATTCGTTGCCGGTGCCGTCGGCGTCCTGCCATCCGTTCAGGGTCAGATTCTCCACGCCATCCGCAAGCACGAAGCTCACCGAGGCAATGACCTGATCAATGCCTTCGTCGGCGGACTCGATCACCTGGTCGCCCAGATGATTTGCCAGATAAGTGTCATCGCCGGCCCCACCGATCAGTACATCCGCGCCGGCAGCGCCATCCAGCGTATCGTTGCCGGCAAAGCCTTCGATGACATCGCGTTGCGAGGTGCCGAGCAGCGTGTTCGGCGCATCCGTGCCAAGCAGGTGATTGGCGACGGCGAGCGTGAATTCGTCGCTGGCACTGGCGCCATCCAGGTCGGTGGCGGTGATGCGCACGGCCACCTCACCGACCGGGGCCGCGGGCGGCGTGCCGCTGAATGTTCGCGTCACGGCATCGAAGCTCAGCCACGCCGGCAGCCCAGTGCCGTCACTTCGCGTGGCCTGGTAGCCGAGGACGTCGCCGAAATCGATGTCGACGAAACTCCCGGCCGGCACCTGAACGTGAAAGCGGATTCCTTGATGGCAACCTGATCGGCGATCGGCGCGGCGATGGTAGGCGCGTGATTGACGTCGCCGACCACTGGCGCGGTAGCGTTGCTTGCAACGAATTCCACCTTGCCGTGGCCGTCGGCGTAGCTGGCCGTGACGCGCATTTGCTTGCCGGCCTGCGCCTCGCCTAATGTGAAGCTGGTTGCAGTAGCGCCGGCAACGTCGGTCCAACTGCTGCCGTCCGCCGAACTTTGCCACTGGTAGCCGATGCTGCCCAGGCCGTCGGCATCGGCCAGAGTGTTGCTGGCAATGAGCGTCTGGCCCTGGATCGCCGTTCCGCCGACTCCGACCGCGCCGGTGGGAGCGTCGTTCACGTTGGCGACCATAAGATCGAAGCTTGTGTTGGCGCTCAATCCGAATCGATCGGTAACGTTTATCCGCAACGTGGTCGTACCCACCTGATCTTCCGCCGGAGTTCCGTGCAAAGACTGGGTTGGCGCATCGAACGAAAGCCACGACGGCAAAGCACCGCCATCGGCGCTCGTCACCGAATAGATTAAATGGTCGGTTGCATCAGGATCGTGAAAGGCCGTTTCCGGAATCGACCATGCAAACGGGCTGTCCTCCAGAACTGAAACATCCGCGATGGCTGTCCCTGCTAGCGGCGCACCAAGGAGTTCGTCCATTGACAGGAAGGTAACGGTATTGCCGAGGAACGCGGCGTAGTCAATCACCGTTTCGCCAATCGATGGATTCCATCCCTGAAGAATCACCGAACTACTTGCGTCGTAGCGGATTCGAAGGCCTGATGGCTCTAGCTCGAAGCTCAGTTCTTCCCTGGAAATTCCTTCTTCGAATCCGAGAAAATCCAAGGCGCCGTCCGTAACGGAATCGACAATGATGTCGTTGCCGTCGCCCAACGCAAACAGGTACACATCCCCGCCGACACCCCCATTCAACAGGTCGTCTCCGCCCATGCCAATGAGTACGTCGTCTCCGGCCAAGCCAAAGATGCTGTCAGCCTCTTCAGAACCCGCAAGATAGTCGTTTCCGTCGGTACTGAGGATATTGGTCGCCAGTACATTCAGGGTCGCCTCGTCCCACACCGCTCCATCGTGGAACTCGACACGGGTGACGTGGCTGTAAGCGGGATTTCTCCATTGCGACAATCTCACGCTCTCGCCGGTACTCAGCACCGTCAGGACCAGGTCGGATTCGACCGCGCCGCCCTGAACGTCCTCGGGCGTAATCCCCTCGCCGAAACGCAGTACGTCGATATCCCACGCTTGCACGAGTTCGTCAAGGTCGTGATTGACGACAAAGTCATGCCCGTCACCCAGTGCGAATAGATAGACATCGCTGCCCGAACCACCACTTAGTGTGTCGTCGCCCGTACCGCCGATAAGTGTGTCGTCACCGCCCCGACCAAGCAATCTGTCACTACCGGCGTAACCGGACAAGATGTGGGCTTGATCCGTACTCTCCAGGAAATCGTTTCCTTCGGTACCGTCGACATTGACCGCCAACGCCGCCAGGTCCAACACCGATCCATCGTGGAACTCGACATGGGTTTCATGGTTGTCGGTGAATTGTTCCACTGCGACAAGGTCACGCTCTCGCCAGTGCTCAACACAGTCAGAACCAGGTCCAGCCCGCTCATTGCCCCGTGTACGTCGCTCGCGGCAATCCCCTCGCCGAAGCGAACGATGTCGATGTCGCCCGGTTGGTGCGGATCGCCAAAGACGTTGTTGGAGACCACGTCATGCCCGTCGCCCAAGCCGAACTTATAGACATCGCTGCCCGAACCACCACTTAGCGTGTCGTCGCCCGTACCGCCAATCAGCGTGTCGTCTCCGCCCCATCCAATCAGATCGTCGTTGCCAGCCATGCCCGTCAGGATGTCGGCCAGTGCCCTCCCTTGCAGATCATCATCCCCGTCGGTACCGACGACGTTCATTGCCGCCGCACTCAGCGTCGCCTCTTCCCAAATCGTTCCATCGTGGAACTCGACACGCGATACATGGTCGTAGGCCGGATTACGCCAACTCCACAGGGTCACGCTCTCCCCCGTGCTCTGCACTGTCAGTATCAGGTCCGAGCCGTTTCCCGTTCCTCGTACGTCGCTCGACGCGATCCCCTCGCCAAAGCGCAGTACATTGATGTCGTCGGATCTGGGCGAGTCGTTGGCTTCGGGATCGAAGATCGAGTCATGCCCGTCGCCCAAGCCGAACATATAGACATCGCTGCCCGAACCACCACTTAGTGTGTCGTCGCCCGTACCGCCGATAAGTGTGTCGTCACCGCCCCGACCAAGCAATCTGTCACTACCGGCGTAACCGGACAAGATGTGGGCTTGATCCGTACTCTCAGGAAATCGTTTCCTTCGGTACCGTCGACATTGACCGCCAACGCCGCCAGGTCCAACACCGATCCATCGTGGAACTCGACATGGGTTTCATGGTTGTCGGGTGAATTGTTCCACTGCGACAAGGTCACGCTCTCGCCAGTGCTCAACACAGTCAGAACCAGGTCCAGCCCGCTCATTGCCCCGTGTACGTCGCTCGCGACAATCCCCTCGCCGAAGCGAACGATGTCGATGTCGCCCGGTTGGTGCGGATCGCCAAAGACGTTGTTGGAACCACGTCATGCCCGTCGCCCAAGCCGAACATATAGACATCGCTGCCCGAGCCACCACTTAGCGTGTCGTCGCCCGTACCGCCAATCAGCGTGTCGTCTCCGCCCCATCCAATCAGATCGTCGTTGCCAGCCACGCCCGTCAGGATGTCGGCCAGTGCCCTCCCTTGCAGATCATCATCCCCGTCGGTACCGACGACGTTCATTGCCGCCGCACTCAGCGTCGCCTCGTCCCATACCGTCCCATCGTAGAACTCGACACGCGATACATGGTCGTAGGCCGGATTGCGCCAACTCCACAGGGTCACGCTCTCCCCCGTACTCTGCACTGTCAGTATCAGGTCCGAGCCGTTCCCCGTTCCTCGTACGTCGCTCGACGCGATCCCCTCACCGAAGCGCAGTGCATTGATGTCGTCGGATCGGGGCGAGTCGTTGGCTTCGGGATCGAAGATCGAGTCATGCCCGTCGCCCAAGCCGAACATATAGACATCGCTGCCCGAACCACCACTTAGCGCGTCGTCACCCGTACCGCCGATCAGTGTGTCATCGCCGCCCCGACCAATCAGCCAATCGTTGCCAGCGTAACCAAAAATTGTATCGTTCAGCACTTCGCTTCCGTACACGAATTCGTTGGAATCGGTCCCATGAACCCGTCCCGGCATCGCAGTCACCATCATGCTTGCCGCGCTGGCCCGGCTTTCAGTCGTGTCATGGCCGTCGATGTAGCTGGCCACGACCCGAACCGTCTTGCCGATCTCCGCCTCGGACAGCATATAGCTGTCGCCGGTCGCACCGGCAATCTCCGTCCATGTCGCGCCGGAATCCGCCGACATCTGCCATTGGTAGCCGATACTGCCCAGACCGTCACTATCGACAAGAGTGTTCGTCGCAGTAAGCGTCTGGCCTTCTGTCGCTGTGCCGCCAACGTCGACTATTCCCGTCGGGACGTCATTGATGTTGCCGATGGCGTCCGTGGCGGCACTGGTGACGCTTTCCAGAGTGTCATGGCCATCGATGTAGCTGGCATGAACCCGCACCGACTGGCCGACTTGCGCTTCTGTCAGTTCGAATGCGCTCGTGGTGGCGCCTGCGATCGGGTTCCAGGTCATGCCGGCGTCCGCCGAGCTCTGCCACTGGTAGCCGATGCCGCCCAATCCATCGGCATCATCCAGATTATTGGTCGCGGTCAGGACCTGGCCTTGGGTCGCCGCGCCGTCCACGACCACAATTCCGCTTGGCGCGTCATTCACATTCATGGTGGTATCCGTGGCGCTGCTGGCCACGCTTTCCACCTTGCCGATACCGTCGATGTAACTCGCCACAACGCGCAATCGCCTGCCAACCTGTGATTCGCCCAATGTGAAGCTGTCGGCCGTGGCGCCGTCAATCGCGCTCCAGACCATGCCATCGATCGACGACGACCATTGGTAAGTCGCCGGGCCCAGGCCTTCGGCATCCGCCAGGTTGTTGATGACGCCAAGGGTCTGGTTCTGCGCGGCAATTCCGACAATGGACACGGTGCCCGTCGGGGGGCTGTTGAAAATTTCAACCATGGTGGAGGCATCGCTGGCCACCGATTCCGTGGTGCCATGGTCGTCGGTGTAACTCGCCACCACCCGAACCACGCTCCCCACCTCCATTTCGCCCAGCGTGAGGCTCCCAGTCGCGGCGCCGGCAATGTCGACCCAGGTCGCGCCGGCGTCGGCGGAGGACTGCCACTGGTAGTCGATCGCGCCAATACCGTCGGCATCGGCCAGCGTATTGCTGGCGATCAGGGTTTCGCCCTGAATCGCCGTACCGCCAACGCCGACTGTTCCGGTGGGGGCCGAATTCACCAGTTGCCGTATATCCGACGCCTGCCAAACCCCGTCTTCAAACACGATGCTTTCGATCGCGTACTGGCCGGGTGCGATCTCGTCGAACGAGACGCTGTCCGTCTCCGAAACCGAAACTGTCACCCGCGAATCCGTTCGGCTCGCCGTCACGTCGGACGCCAGTATGCCGGTGCCGAACACCAGTTGATCCGTACCTTCGGCATCGACAATGGCATCGGCTCCGTCATCCAGGCCGAACCGGTATGTGTCGTCACCCGACCCGCCATCCAGTACATCGTCGCCGCTACCACCAACGAGCGTGTCGTTCCCACCGAGGCCATACACTGTGTCGATGTTCGCCGTACCATCCAACAGATCGTCGCCTTCAGTGCCGACAAAGTCCGAGGTCGAAACCAGATCGAAGTCCGGTGCAGGCGGCGCCAGGGCAATCAGGTCAGACAGCGACGCGCGGTCGCCATCGGCGAACCTGAAATCGTTCACCGATGCACCGAGGAGGTCGTCGCTGCGCGGTGCCAAAACACGAATACCCTGGTCCGGCCCCCAGCCGATATCGAGCGTGACGTGACGGGAACCATCCAGCGGCGACACGGCCTCGCCCCAGGAGAATTGCAGGTCGGCGCGCACGATGCCCGCGCCGAAGCTCACCGTGGGCGACCCCAGCACGCCCGAGTCGTAGAAGGGCTGCAATCCCTCGAAGTCCTTCGCGCTCAGCGTGACGACGGGCACGCTATTCTGCTCGTAGTAGAGACCGGGTTGGGTGCGCCCAGGGACGTGAACAAGGAAAGGCAAGGGTTCGATCCTCCTCACCGTGCCCCAGGAAAGCAAATCCGATAGCGACGCCCATGGCTCCAATCCGCTTTCCAAGTCAATGAGCGAATCGAAATACCCTGCCTGTCCGAACTCTCCATTTGCCAGGTAATACTGGCCTGCTTGCTCGTAGCTTTCCTGCCAGTCGGTGATGCCTTGCGTCTGATAATAGGCATCCACCACGGTCATGGTATCCACCCCCTGCCCCAGCACCAGATCGCTGCCGGTGTTGTAGCGTCCAACCTCAACCACCTGCCCCGCGACGGCAACGACAGTGTCATGCCCATCGCCGACCACCATCATCGCGCCACCCTCCAACCACTGGTCGCCACTGCCCGCGACCAGCATGTTACCGCCGATCAGGCGGCCATTGCCCGTGCCGCCGTAGGCAAAGCCGGCGTTGTAGATCGTGTTGTTGCCGACGCCGCCGATCACCGCCGAATGGCCGCTGGCATAGACCAAGTGATCGCCGTCGGTCAGGTCGATTTCTTCCAGATGGTAGCTTAGCGAACTGGATGTGAGCTGCATCGCGACTGCGGCAGGCAGATTGCCGGTGCCCTGCCCATCCAGATAGCGCCCGGTCAGCGAGCCTTGATAGTTGGTCGTTACGAAGTCATGGTTATAGGTGATATGGAGCCACCCCGGCGCCCCATTGACGGTCCAGATGGTGGCGGTCTCATCCCTGGAACTCCGCGTCGTAGCGCCGGGCAGCGGCGCCCCCCAACTGACTTCGGCCCATAGCCACTGGCTGGAATACTGAGAGTCACCGCCACTTGCATGAACCTCTGCACCGGCCGCGCTGATCCGGCTCTGGCGGATGTTGGCCGTGCCCTCGCTACGTTCGGCCGCACCGGTCTGGTTCCAGCTATAGGTATGCTCGGTTCCAAGATTGCTGGTCCAGGCCACCACGCCGTTGTTGAACTTTCCGGTATGGATGGTGGTGGTCGCCTGATCGGTCTGCGATACGCGCAGGCTGTCCGCGAATTGCGTGACGCGGCGCCAGGTGCCGTCGGCCTGCGGGGCATAGCCCTGGACCGTCAAACTATGCTCGATATCAAGCCGCGTATCGGCGAGGAAGTCGCGCGCCAGGGTGGCGATGCGATCCTCCTCGTAAGCGGCGGTGTCGGCCAGCAGGGTTTCGGTATTGCGCTGCACCCCGTCTGCCTCGCTCACCTGCCACACCGCGCCGTCGGTGAAGTAGCCCTGCACGCGCAAGCTTCCCGTGTCGCGGCGGATCGCCAGCAGCAGGTCGTCGCCGTCGCGCGTGGCGGCGATGTCGTCGAAGGCGAGACCGGTTCCGAGCAGGATGCGATTGGCGCCGGCGTCGATCACCACATCGTTGCCCGACTGCCGCGCGAGGCGGTAGGTGTCGTTGCCCTCGCCGCCGGCGAGGGTGTTGTCCAGAGCATTGCCGGTGAGAAGGTTGTCCAGCGCGTTGCCGCTGCCGCTGATCGCGGCGCCCGTGAGGGTGAGGTTTTCTGCATTGGCGCCGAGGGTGTAGTCGATGGCGGTTTCGATGGTGTCGATGCCCGCGTTTTCGGCCTCGATGATCTCGTCGGTGGCGTCGGTGGCGTTGATGAGGCGGTAGGTGTCGTTGCCCAGGCCGCCGGCGAGGCGGTCGAGCAGCACGCTGGCGGTGAGGATATCGTCGCCGTCCGTGCCGGTGATGTCGCTGCCGCGCGCAAGGAGGTCGGCGTAGGTCAACGTGCTCCCATCGACGAATTGAATGAGGTCGATGGCGCCGGTCTGGCTGGCCGGGTCGAAGCTCTGGATGTGGATGGCATCGTTCGCATCGGCGCCGATCTGGAGGATCAGCACGCCTTCGTCGCCGGCACGAATATGGATGTCTTCTGCCGTGACGCCAGCGCCGACTTTTAGCGTATTGAGTTGGGCGACGCCTTGTGCATCCAGTTTGGCGCTGCTGTCGGTAAGACTGTCGGTGCCGTCGCCGATGCTGTAGAGGTAGGTGTTGTTGCCGCCGCTTCCCTCCAGAACGTCATTGCCGCGTCCGCCGGAGAGGGTGGCGCGGCCGGTCAGTGCGGTCAGTGTGTCGTTGCGTTGGCCGCCGAGCTTGACCGCGTTGCCGGCCGCATCCGTGCCCGCGAGCGCGGTTTCGGCATGGCGGCCGATGAATTCGGCGGTTCTGAGGGTCTCACCGCCGAGCGCGAAGTTCTCCACCGTCCCGGCGATACCGCCGACGATCGCCAACTGGTCGGTGCCGGCGAAGGTGATGCGCAGCTCGCCGTTCAGGGTCCCGCTGACCTGAACGCCGGCGGGATCGATGCCTTCCAAGATCAGGGTGTCCGTGCCGCCTTCGTCGAGAATCGCCTCGATCAGGCCGTGCTCGAAATCGGCCGGCGCATCGCCAACATGGACGATATAGGTGTCGTCGCCCAGGCCGCCGTCGCTCCAGTCGGTGCCGGCACCGCCGATGAGGACGTCGTCGCCGTTGCCACCCCAGATCGTGTCGTTGCCCGCCCAGCCATCGATGCGGTCGGCCACACCCGTGCCGACAATCTGGTCGTCGCCGTCGGTGCCGTCGAGGTCGAAACCCTTGGCCAGCAGTTCTTCCCAGGTGAGGCTCGATCCGTCGGCGAACTGGAAGCTGGAGAAGGTTGGCGCGGCGAGCGGATTGTCGGGGTCGAAGTTCTCGATGTGGATTGCGTCGCCGTCGCCGAGGTCAAGCAGCAGGGAGCCCTTGCGCAGCTTGATGCCCTCCTTCGCGATGCCCTTGCCGAACACCATGACGCTGGCGTCCAATCCGCCGGCGTTTTCGTCGATCACCTGCTCTTTTCCATCGCCCTTGTGAAACACATAGGTGTCGAGGCCCGCTCCGCCGACGAGCACGTCGGTGCCTTGGCCACCGATCAGCGTGTCATTGTTGGCGCCGCCAAAGAGGACATCGTTTCCCGTCCCGCCGTCCAGCAGGTCGTTGCCGCCGTTGCCGAGCAGCCAGTCGACACCGGCGCCGCCATAAAGCGAATCCGCCCCGGATAGTCCTTCGCCGTCGTCCAGCCCGGTGACACCGTTCAGGGTATAGACATAGTTGCCGCCGTTACCTTCGCTCGGCGGATTGAGCGTGATTTCCCAGCTGTCGACGACATCGCCCGAAACCGAAGCGTCGCCGATGAGCAGATCGTCCCCCGCCCCGGCCGCCAGCAAGTCCGCTCCATCGCCGCCGAGCAGGGCATCCTTTGCCACGCTACCCATCAGAATGTCATCACCGATGCCGCCATCGATCAGGTCGCCGCGCGCGTTGGTGCCGCCGAGTTCGGTGAGCGGGCCCGTATCGTCCCATACAAGGCATCGTTGCCGTCGGCGCCGCCGATCACGTCGGAACCCGATCCGCCGATGGCGACGTCGTTGCCGATACCGGCCCAGAGAATGTCGTTGTCGTTGCCGCCGTCGAGGTAGTCGTCGCCGCCCATGCCGGTCAGCAGGTCGCGGCCGTTGCCGCCGAACATGGCATCGGCGCCTTGCGCATTCGTCGCGGCCTCCGCCACCGCTACGTCGGGGCTGCGTAGAAAGCTGGGCGCCACGCCCAGGCTCCAGGAAGTTCCGGGTTCGCTGTCGAGGTACTGGTCGCCCGACATGGCGTCATCCCCTGCCCCCGCCGATCAGCAGGTCATGGCCCGCGCCGCCCAGCAGAAGATCGTTAGCCACTCCGCCCAGCGCAACGTCATCGCCTGCGCCACCATCCAGGATGTCGCCGCGCACGCCGCTGCCGGTTTGTATCGATCCCTGGGCGGCGGCCTGCGTCGGGGTCTGCACCGCTTCGCCGTGCAGGATCTGCGCGCCGGCCTCGCCGCGCAGGATGTCGCTTTCGCCGACCCGCCCGGTGACCGCCGCCTCCGGCGCATCGAAGAGATGGATGCCGAGTTCACCACCGGGCAGGCTGGCGAAGTTGGCCAGCACGACCTGCGCGCCGCCGGCGAGCGTGATCACCAGGTCGGCCCCGTCCTTCGCCGCCGTGACCAACGGATTGCCCGCCAACGCATATCCGCCGCCTTCCTTCGCGACGAAGGCCCCGGTGACGATGCGGCCGCTGGCATCCTTGATCAGGCCCTTGCCATCGCCATCGGTGATCGTGTCGCGATCGGTGGCGGTTTGCCCTACCCGGTAGGTGTCGAAGCCGTCGCCGCCGTCCAGCGCATCGTTGCCGGCCCCGCCGTCGAGCAGGTCATCACCGCCGAGTCCGGTGAGACTGTCGTTGCCGGCGCCGCCGTAGAGACGGTCGCTGACGGCTTCGCC
>JADJUP010000037.1 GCA_016716965.1 Sulfuritalea sp.
GCATTCGCCATACAGCACACCGGGTCGTTCTTCACCGCTTCCGGCACGCGGCGGTCGTGGCATACACGCCGGAGAAGCAGAACTCGCCGCCGGGGCTTGCAGGCGGCGCACGCCGCGCAGCACGGTCCCTGTCGGGCGAGAGGGTTCACCACGCCGTTCGATATTTACGACATCGCTGCGCTGGGCGCGAGATCAAGCTTCGCCGGAGTGCGTTCCCGAGGGAGCCGTGCAGGAAGCGTATATCAGCAGCAGCCGAACTGCTTCGCTGCGCCAGCCCCGGTGGCGGGTGGCGACGGCGCGAGCTACCGTTTTGGTCATGTCCACGCCCACTGGCCTCGCCCTGCGCGCCGGCCAGCTGCGCCAGCGCATATCGTCGCGCCCGGAGCCGCCGAGGTCGAGCACGCGGCAGCCTGCCAGCAGCGGCGGCGCTACCCCAGCCGCAGCCGTAGTAGCGCTCCAGCACCGGGGTGGATGCGTTGTGCAGCATTGGAAATGTAGCCTCGGCACGCTGGAGGCGCGCAGCAGGCGCTGGTCTTGAGGTCGGCGGTGCCGGCAAAGCTGCTTGCCGTAGTAGTCCTGACGAGTTCGCATGGTTTCTCCTCGGTCGATTGCTCGAGCGCGGGCCGCGCGTTCAGCCTTGCTGCCGGGTGCCGTCCCGCACGGAAAATCTCGGTGGCGGGATGGAAGGGATACCAGTCGAACCGTGACGACCACTGCCGCCAGTTGTGACCCGTCGGCGCCGTGGGCGGCTGGCGCGCCGGGCCTTGTGGTCGTAGCGGATGGTTACGACAGTATCGCCGATGCGGACGGTGATTTCGCCCGCGGTCTTGACCAGCTCTGCGAAGGGATAGGCCTTGGTCCGCCGTCGATGCGGATGCCCAGCACGCGTTCCTTGGGATGGAAGCCGGCGGCGCGGAAACTGTACCGGGAACAACCCGGTTCCTCGAATCTTTCATAGCCGTCGAGGGGTTGCGCCGGTAGGGACGTACGGTGCCGGTGTTGGTCGATAGCACCTGCGTCGCTGGTTGCGCCTTGCGCCGCCCGCCCAGGACTGTGGGGTCAGCGGCAGCATGGTCAGGCGCTTGCCCTTGAGGAGGGCCGCTGATGGCCCTGGCCGAGCAGTTGCGACCACAGGGGATTGGTCTGGCGGTCGTGAGCAGCACGTCGCTGTTGTAGAGCAGGCCGGAAACGCCGAAGGTCCAGCTCGCGACCGGCAACGACGCGCATCGAAGGCGACGCCGGTGCCGCAGCGGACAGAAGGGCACGCCACCGGATCCCGCCGATGCGGTCGTTCCACCACCCGTGCCAGTTGAGGATGGGCACCGGGTAAGCGCGCGCGCCGTCTTGCCCCTGACCAGCCTCCCAGCCTGGTCGTCGTGCGCAGGGAAAGCAGCAGAGCCGGCCTGACGAAATCCGGCTTGTCGATGGAGGAATCCCGTCCTTCTCCGGTCCGCCGAAATTGATCTGCAGCCACGGGATCAAGCGAGTCCTTCAGGTCGAAGCCGTTCATCTCCTGCGCCGCAGGGGCTGCGGAGTAGGCGGCGACGACCAGCACCAGGCCACCGAGCATGCGCCGCAGCCAGCGCGCAAGGCGTGCGATGGGGAAACCGGCGGACAGCGGCGAGATCAAGGTGGACATGCCCCTTGGTCGTGCCAGGCGAGGATTGCTTACAGGCGCGACCAAAGTTTCCTCGGAGGGCAGTCCGCATTGGCGGGCCAGGTTCGACTGCGGCTCGCCTGGCGCAGTGTCTCGCTTCAGAGGCCGTCGCCGGCGACGATGGCCACGATCGCCTTGCCGACGTCTGGGGTCGTCGCCCTGCCGCCCATGTCCGGCGTGCGCGGGCCTTCTGCGGTCACCGTCTCGATGGCGCGCATGATCGCCGCGGCGGCCTCCGCGTGGCCGAGGTGTTCCAGCATCATCGCCCCGCACCAGATCTGGCCGATCGGGTTGGCGATCCCCTTGCCGTAGATGTCCGGCGCCGAGCCATGCACCGGCTCGAACAGGGACGGAAACAAACGCTCCGGATTCAGGTTGGCCGAGGGTGCGATGCCGATGGTGCCGGTACAGGCCGGGCCGAGGTCGGACAGGATGTCGCCGAACAGGTTGGACGCCACCACCACGTCGAACCAGTCCGGGTTGCGCACGAAATGCGCGGTCAGGATGTCGATGTGGTATTTGTCGGCGCGGATCGACGGATAGCTCGCTGCCATCGCAGCGAAGCGCTCGTCCCACCAGGGCATGGAGATCGAGATCCCGTTCGACTTGGTGGCCGATGTGACGTGCTTCTTCGCCCGCGTCATCGCCAGTTCGAAAGCGAACTTCATGATGCGGTCCGTGCCGCGCCGGGTGAAGATGCTTTCCTGGATCACGGTTTCCTGAGGCGTGCCTTCGAACATCTTGCCGCCGACGCTGGAATACTCGCCCTCGGTGTTTTCGCGCACCACGTAGAAGTCGATCTCGCCGACCTTGCGGTTGGCCAGCGGGCAGGGCACGCCGGGCATCAGGCGTACCGGGCGCAGGTTCACGTACTGGTCGAACTCGCGGCGAAACTTGAGCAGCGAGCCCCACAGCGAGATGTGGTCCGGCACCTTTTCCGGCCAGCCCGCGGCGCCGAAGAAGATGGCGTCGTGGCTGCCGATCTGCCGCTTCCAGTCGTCGGGCATCATCTGCCCGTGCTTGATGTAGTAGTCGCAGCTCCAGTCGAACTCGTCGAAATGCAGGGCGATGTCGAAGCGGGCGGCGGCCGCCTGCAGCACGCGCAGGCCTTCCGGCACCACCTCGCGGCCGATGCCGTCGCCGGGGATCACGGCGATGCGATGGGATTTGCCGGCTCTCGTCATTGCCATTGCGTCCAGGCGTTCAGGACTGACCGGAGGCGGCAGTGGGGTTGACCCCGGCCCGCAGGAAGTGGTCGACGAATTCGCGGTCGAAGCGATCTACATGATCGTTGAGCCATTGCTGGATGAAGGCCGCCAATTCGTCGGCGACTTCGAAGTCCTGGGCGCGTTTGCGGAATTTCTCCAGTTGCCGGGACAGGTCCAGGTGTTCGGCGACGTGGGTCTCGACTGCCGGGAAGGAAAGCATGCGCATCAGGCTTTCCTCGACCGCGAAATGGATCCGGGTCTCGATCGCCAGTTCGTCGAGGATGGCATTGGTTGCATAGCCGTAGTGTTTCCCGACGGCGTCGCGCAGCCGTTCGAGCAGGGCGTGCAGGCGCTTGTGCTGGGTGTCGAGTTCGGCGATGCCGATCTCGAAATTTGCTGGCAAGGTATTGGCGGGGGACGTATTCACGGGGCCGGCGGCGTAGCGGGAATCTGAATCCTAACACCCCGCTTCGACGACAACCCGGTCAGCTCCCGGCAAAGCGCCGCCGGTATTCGCGCGGCCCGCTGCCGGTCCAGGCGGCGAAGGCGCGATAGAAGGCGGCGGCGTCGGCAAAGCCGAGATCGGTACCGATGCGGTTGAGCGGCCGCGATGTCTTCGACAGCCATTCGATGGCCAGCTCGCGCCGCAGGCCGTCCTTGATGGCGCGAAAACTGGTGCCCTCGTCTTCCAGCCGCCGGTGCAGGGTGCGCGGCGAAAGAAACAGGCGCTTGGCCAGCGCCGGCAGCGCAAGGTGCTCGGGCAGGGCGGCGCGCAGGTGTTCGCGTACGCGCAGGGCCAGCGCGCGGTCGCGGCGGTAGAGCGTGGTGATGCTGGCCGGCGCGTCGGCGAGGAAGAGCGTCAGCGCGGCCTCGTCGCGGCGCACCGGCAAGGCCAGCCACTCGACCGGAAAGCGCGCTTCGAGGCGCGGCGCGTCGAAGGTGTGGCGCGGGGCGAAGACCAGTTCGTAATCGGCGACGTGCGGCGGCGGCGGGTAAGGGAAGCTGACTTCGTCCAGCGGCAGCGGATGGGCCACCAGCCAGGCGGCCAGGCCGTGGATCAGGCGCAGCAGCCACTCGAAGGCGAATACCCGCCCGGCGCGTCCGACTGGCAGCGGATGCTCTTCGGCGATGACCAGCACCGCCGCGCGGCCGCCGTTTTCGAGGTCGACCGAAACATCGTCTAGCAGCACGCGCAGGCTGCGGGCAATTCGTTCCAGCGCGGCTTCAAGAGTCGGCGCTGACAGCACGGCGCGGCACAGCAGCTCGAAGCTGCCGCGGCGCAACGGGCGCGAGAAGAGGGCAAAGCCTTCGTCGTCGAGCTGTTCGTTGATCAGGCGATAGAGCGCCGCATAACGTGCTACCGGGACGCGGGCATTGCGCTGGTGGATCAGATCGCTGGCAATTCCTGCATGTTCGAGCAGATCCCTTTGGCTCAGCCCGGTACGGCCGACTCCGGCAAGAATGCCGGTAACAAAGCCAATTGCGACCGTCGGCGCGCTGCCGGTGGTCCTGCGGGGCGGGGGGCTTGGTGTGGCCATGATGGCAAATTATGCATAGTTATCGTCGTTTTGTGTCATGGCATCGCCGCCGGGCTTTGCCTATCATGCGAGCTCTGCCGCCCTTCCGTGGAGCCACGCCATGACCGACTTAAACATTGCCGCCAAGCTGGTGCCCTACAAGCCCAAGCACAAGGTTCGCTTCGTCACTGCCACTTCGCTGTTCGACGGCCACGACGCCTCGATAAACATCATGCGCCGCATCCTGCAGGCGACCGGCGCCGAGGTGATCCATCTCGGCCACAACCGTTCGGTGGACGAGATCGTCAACGCGGCGCTGCAGGAAGATGCCCAGGGCATCGCGGTGTCGTCCTACCAGGGTGGCCACGTCGAGTTCTTCAAGTACATGATCGACCTGCTCAAGCAACGCGGCGGCGAGAACATCAAGGTCTTCGGCGGCGGCGGCGGCGTCATCGTGCCGGCCGAGATGAAGGAGCTGCACGACTACGGCGTGGCCCACCTGTACTCGGTCGAGGACGGCCAGAAGATGGGCCTGCAGGGCATGATCAACGACATGGTGGCGCGTTGCGACCACGATCTTTCCAAACGCGCGCCGCAGGAGCTGAAGGCGCTGGAAGTCGCCGACCGCGCCGAGCGCCTGAGGAATCTCGCGCAGATCATCACCGCGCTGGAGAACGGCGCCTGGCCGGAGAAGGCGAAGAAGGCGCTGGCCGAGAAGGCCGCCGTGTCGTCAGCGCCGACTCTTGGCATCACCGGCACCGGCGGCGCCGGCAAGTCCTCGCTGACCGACGAGCTGATCCGCCGCTTCCGCCTCGACCAGGACGACGCCCAGAAGATCGCCGTGATCTCGATCGACCCCTCGCGCAAGCGCACCGGCGGCGCGCTGCTGGGCGACCGCATCCGCATGAACGCGATCCAGCATCCCAACATCTACATGCGCTCGCTGGCCACGCGCGACACCGGCTCGGAAATCTCCAAGGCCCTGCCCGACGTGATCGCCGCCTGCAAGGTGGCCGGCTTCGACCTGATCGTGGTCGAGACCTCCGGCATCGGCCAGGGCGACGCCGCCATCGTGCCGCTGGTCGACGTTTCGCTCTACGTCATGACGCCGGAGTTCGGCGCCGCCTCGCAGCTGGAGAAGATCGACATGCTCGACTTCGCCGACTTCGTCGCCATCAACAAGTTCGACCGCAAGGGCGCTGAGGATGCGCTGCGCGACGTGCGCAAGCAGTACCAGCGCAATCGCGAACGTTTCGGCGAGAAGCCCGACGACATGCCGGTGTTCGGCACCATGGCGGCGCGCTTCAACGACGACGGCGTCACCGCGCTCTACCAGGCACTGGCGCCGCGCCTCGCCGAGCGCGGTCTGAAGTTCGCCAAGAGCCGCCTGCCGGTTGTGGCGGTCAAGGCTTCGTCAGCCGGGCGCGCCATCGTGCCCGCCGATCGCGTCAGGTATCTGGCCGAGATCGCCGAGGCGCTGCGCGGCTATCACCGTCACATCGCCGAACAGGCGACCCTGGCCCGGGAACGCCAGTCGCTGAAGACCGCCAAGGCCATCTTCGAGTCTTGCAAGAAGAATGCGAACGACTTCGACGAACTGATCACCTGGAAGGACGGCCAGCTCACGCCGCATGCCAGGAAGCTGCTGGCGATGTGGCCGGACATGAAGAAGGCCTATGCCGGCGACGAATACGTGGTCAAGATCCGCGACAAGGAGATCCGCACCGGCCTGGTGAGCGAGACGCTTTCCGGCACCAAGATCCGCAAGGTGGTGCTGCCGCGCTTCGACGACGAGGGCGAACTGCTCAAGTTCCTGATGCGCGAGAACGTGCCCGGCTCCTTCCCCTACACCGCCGGCGTGTTCGCCTTCAAGCGCGAGAACGAAGACCCGACGCGCATGTTCGCCGGCGAGGGCGACGCCTTCCGCACCAACAAGCGCTTCCTGAAAGTTTCCGAGGGCATGCCGGCCAAGCGCCTGTCCACGGCCTTCGACTCGGTCACGCTCTACGGCTGCGACCCCGATCCGCGCCCGGACATTTACGGCAAGATCGGCAACTCCGGCGTCTCGATCGCCACGCTGGACGACCTCAAGGTGCTGTACTCGGGCTTCGACCTGTGCGACCCGGCGACCTCGGTGTCGATGACCATCAACGGCCCGGCGCCGATGATCCTGGCCATGTTCCTCAATGCCGCGATCGACCAGCAACTCGGCAAGTTCGTCACCGACAACAATCGCCAGCCGACCGAGGACGAAGCCGAGAAGATCCGCGAATGGACGCTCTCATCCGTGCGCGGCACGGTGCAGGCCGACATCCTCAAGGAGGACCAGGGCCAGAACACCTGCATCTTCAGCACCGAGTTCGCGCTGAAGATGATGGGCGACATCGCCGAGTTCTTCGTGCACAACCAGATCCGCAACTTCTACTCGGTGTCGATCTCCGGTTACCACATCGCCGAAGCCGGGGCCAACCCGATCAGCCAGCTCGCCTTCACGCTGGCCAACGGCTTCACCTACGTCGAGACCTACCTCGCGCGCGGCATGCACATCGACGACTTCGCGCCCAACCTCAGCTTCTTCTTCAGCAACGGCATGGACCCGGAATACTCGGTGATCGGCCGCGTCGCGCGCCGCATCTGGGCCGTGGCGATGAAGAACAAGTACGGCGCCAACGAGCGCAGCCAGAAGCTCAAGTACCACATCCAGACTTCCGGGCGCAGCCTGCACGCGCAGGAGATGGACTTCAACGATATCCGCACCACGCTGCAGGCCCTGATCGCGATCTACGACAACTGCAACTCGCTGCACACCAACGCCTACGACGAGGCCATCACCACGCCGACCGAGGAATCCGTGCGCCGCGCCATGGCGATCCAGCTCGTCATCAACCGCGAGTGGGGCGTGGCCAAGAACGAGAACCCCAACCAGGGCGCCTTCGTCATGGAAGAGCTGACCGACCTCGTGGAAGAGGCCGTGCTCAAGGAATTCGAAGCCATCGCATCGAGGGGCGGCGTGCTCGGCGCCATGGAAACCGGCTACCAGCGCGGCAAGATCCAGGAAGAGTCGATGCACTACGAGCACAAGAAGCACGACGGCTCCTTCCCCATCATCGGCGTCAATACCTTCCTCAATCCGCACGGCTCGGGCGTGGCGAGCGAGATCGAACTGGCGCGCTCGACCGAGGGACGAAAAGCAGTCGCAGCTCACGCGTCTTGCCGACTTCCAGAAGCGCAACGCCGGGCAGGCGGAAGCCTGCCTGGCCAAGTTGCGCCAGGCCGTGATCGACAACGACAATGTCTTCGCGGTGATGATGGAGGCAGTGCGCCATTGTTCGCTGGGGCAGATTTCGAACGCGCTGTACCTGGTGGGCGGGCAGTACCGGCGCAGCATGTAGGACCACAGTCGCCGCCGGGTCGGTGGCGGTGGCGGGCGACTTGGCTGATAATGCGGCATGCCGGATGTATCGCCGGTCCGCGGTGCCGGTCGATTCCGGTCCGCGTGTCGATCCCGCCGACCCACGCTGCACACCATGAGCCTCCGTTCGCAAGTCGCCCTCGTCACCCGCCTGGAAACGCAGTTCTACCTTCAGCAACCGAGGCTCCTGCTAGCGGCGCTGGCGGTCGCACTGATCCCTGCGATCTATGTCCTGATCTACCTGGCCAGCGTCTGGGATCCCGCCTCGCATACCGGGGCGCTGCCGGTCGCCCTGGTCAACCTCGATCGCGATGTTCATTACCGCGACCAGGTTTTCAACCTGGGCCAGGAGGTTACCGCCAAGCTCAAGGCGACGCATGGCTTCGGCTACATCGACCAGCCGGATGAGCAGGAAGCGCGGCGCATGGTGCGTGACGGCAAGGTCGCGTTCGCGCTGATCATTCCGGCCGATTTCAGTTCCAACGCGGTGCCGGGCGCCGGTCGCGGCGCGGGCCGCCTGGCGGTGTTCACCTCGGAAGGCAACAGCTACCAAAGCGCCAATCTCGCCCGGCGCTTCGCCGAGGACCTTGGGCATGAGATCAACGAACGGCTCAACGAGCGACGCTGGGCCCTGGTGCTGTCCAGCGCCGTTGGCTCGCAACGCAGCGTGGACCGGCTCAACAAGGCAGTCAACCAATTGGGCAAAGGGGCGCACCAACTCGTCGTCGGCACCGAGCAGGCGGCAAGTGGAGCGGACGCGTTGGGCCTCGGGGCCGGGCGCCTCGACAGCGGCGTCGAGGGCTTGGCATCGGGGGTCAAGGAGATCGGCACGGCGCTGCGTACGCTGGAAGCCAAACAGCCTGCGGCGGCCGAACTCAACCGGCTCAAGTCCGGCGCCGAATCCCTGGTCGCCGGGCACGGCGAACTAAGCCAGGGCCTTGCGGAGTTGCAGGCGGGCAGCCAGCGCCTGAATGGGGGCGTGACAGCGTTTCGCGACGAGGCTCGTTCCGGCAGCCTGTTCGGCGGAATATTCCTCGGCGGTGCGGAAGAACTGGCGGAGGGCATGGGCAGGCTCGACTCCGGCTTGCAGGCGGCGGTCGGCGCGCAGCGCAAGCTCGCCGATGGCGCCGTTCAGTTGAACGAAGGCGTCGGCGCATTGACCGGCGGCATGCAAAACCTGGGAAGCGCGCTACGCAGCATGTCCTCCGCGCTTCCGGAGGACAGCCAGCTCGATCAGCTCACTGCTGGTACCGGAGAACTGGCAAGCGGTGCTGCCGCGCTGGCCGAAGGCAATCGCAAGCTGAAGGCCGGGGCGCAGCACCTCGACCTGGGCCTCGCCCTGCTGGCCGATGAACTGCCCGATTCGGTGGATGGCATGGAGGGGAGCGCGGAGGGCCTGGCCAATTCCGTGCGCCCCGAAGTCGAAATTGCCGCCGCGGTGCAGAACAATGGCAGCGCCTATGCGCCGAACATCATCCCGGCCGCGCTCTGGCTGGGCGCCGGCATCGCCGCCTTCCTGATCCATGTTCGCGTTCTGCCGCGTGAGGCGAAGGGGTTTTCGCGCATCGCGCAGTTTCTGGGCAAGATCGCCGTGCCGGCCTGCGTGGTGCTGTTGCAGGTTCTGCTGGTGATCCTGTCGGTGCTGCTGGTGCTGCACATGCACGTGGCCGACATAGCGGCACTGAGCCTGACACTGACGGTGTCGGCCCTGACCTTCCTGATCATCGTATTCGCGCTTACCCGCGCCCTCGGGGATGCCGGCAAGGCCCTGTCGATACTCTTCCTCGCCGTGCAACTGTCATCCTCCGGGGGCATCATCCCGGTCGAGCTCAGCGGCGGCGTATTCATGGACATCAGCCCATGGCTGCCCCTGACCTGGGTGGTCAAGGCCATCAAGGCATCCATGTTCGGCGCCTTCGACCAAGCCTGGCAGTTCCCGCTGCTGCTGGTCGCGCTATCCGGGCTTGCCGCCACCGTCATGGCCTGTACCGTCGGCAAATGGCGTTACGTCGAGCAGGCCTCGATTCGTCCGTCGGTACATTTCTAGCCCACGGCGCCACCATCATGCGGCCAGACCGCGCGCCGTAGCGTCCTTCGCCACGACCGAAGGATATGGTTTTTCGGGACGCCGCCAGCGCCTGCATCGCTGACGCAATTTGGTCGGTCGGTTTCCGGCCTCGCACGCCGCGCCGCGTTAATTTGGCGATCCGCGCGATAATGCACCGCATCAATTCACGCCAAGCAAGGAGAATCGCATGAGCATCAAGACAGTGGGCATCATCGGCGCCGGCACCATGGGTAACGGCATTGCGCAGGCCTGCGCGGTTTCCGGCATCGATGCCGTGATGCTGGACATTAACGACGCGGCGGTGCAAAAGGGCGTCGCGACGATTTCCGGCAGCCTCGACCGGCTGGTCAAGAAGGAGAAGATGACGGCCGAGCAGAAGGCCGCCGCGATGGCGCGCGTGCGGGCGACGACGCAGATGGCCGACATGAAGGGCGTCGATATCGTGATCGAGGCGGCGACCGAAAACCTCGGCCTCAAGCTGAAGATCCTCAAGGACATCGAAGCCGCGATCGGCGCGGATACCGTCATCGCCAGCAACACCTCGTCGATCTCGATCACCCAGCTCGCCGCCGCGACGGGGCGCCCCGACAAGTTCATTGGCATGCACTTCTTCAATCCGGTGCCGATGATGGCGCTGGTGGAACTGATTCGCGGCCTGCAGACGTCCGACGAGACGCATGCCAAGGTCGAAGCGCTGGCGAAGGCACTGGGCAAGAGCCCGATCACGGTGAAGAACAATCCGGGCTTCGTCGTCAATCGCATCCTGTGCCCGATGATCAACGAGGCCATCTTCGTTTTCGCCGAAGGCCTCGCCAGCGCGGAGGAAATCGACGCCGGCATGAAGCTGGGCTGCAACCATCCGATCGGCCCTTTGGCCCTCGCCGACATGATCGGCCTGGACACCATGCTCGCCGTGATGAACGTCTTCTACGAAGGCTTCAACGACTCCAAGTACCGTCCGGCGCCGCTGCTCAAGGAAATGGTCGCCGCCGGTTACCTCGGGCGCAAAGGACGCGGCTCAGGGAGTCTCCGGCTGCCGAAGGTACTGAGGAAGTCCTCGGCGCTGGCGGCACGGCGATCGCGGCCTGCGGCCCGGGATTGCCGTGGCCGGCGGGCCGCTAGCCGCCGAAGTGGCGCAGGCCTTCGAGGTCGAGCACGGTGACGCCGCCATATTGCGTGGTGAGGAAGCCATCTGCTTCCAGCAGGCGCAGCGACTTGTTCACGCGCTGGCGCGAGACGCCGGCGAGGTAGCCGATTTCTTCCTGCGATATGGCGATGCGCGCTTCGATGCCGGGTTGCAGCACCGGATGGAAGAGCGCGGCGAGGGTGCGCGCGACGCGCGCATCGATGTCCAGCAGCCGTTCCGATTCGAGCAGACCGATGAACAGGCCCAGGCGTTCGTTGATCTGGTTGATGACGAAGCGGTTGAAGGCGATGCTGTTGTCCAGCAGCCAGTGGAAGGTGTCGCGCTTCATGCAGGCGATGCGACTGTCGCGCAGCGCGACCACGTCGTAGCGACGTGGCTCGGGCTTCAGCATCGAGCCTTCACCGAACCAGCCGCCTGCGGCGATGCCGGTGAAGCTGGCGGTTTTGCCGGTGGCCCAGTCGCTGGACATCTTGACCAGGCCCTCGATGACGCCGTGCCAATGGTCTACCGGCTCACCCTTGTGGCATACGAAGCTGCCGGTCGCGACCTGGCGCTCCACGGTTCCCTCGCGCGCCCGAGCGTAGTCGTCCGCCGACAGCGCCTGCGCCCAGCTTGTGCGGCGCAGCATGTCGTCAAGGGAAATCGAGGTATTTTGGCAATTGTCAGGCACGCGACAATTATAGGCAGTGGAATGCCTTAGACTCAAATTTCACTGTGGGCAAGTCGCGACAAAAGCGACTCCGCAATGCTAGCGCTGGAGGAGAGAAAACGCATGGCTGCATCCCAATCGGGGCGGGCTTCAGGCCCGCTCGATACGTTTCCCCGTCTGTTGTTGAATCACGCCGCGACGCGCGGCGATCGTCCGGCGACGCGCGAGAAGTATCTCGGTATCTGGCAGACCTGGAACTGGAGCCAGGTCGCCGAAGAGGTCCGCGCCATGGCCTGCGGCCTGGCCGAACTCGGTTTCAAACGCGGCGACAACCTGGCCCTGATCGGCGACAACCGCCCGCGTCTGTACTGGGCGATGTGTGCGGCGCAGATGCTGGGCGGGGTGCCGGTGCCGCTCTACCAGGATGCCGTGGCGACCGAGATGGCCTTTGTCCTCACCGACGGCGAGATTCGTTTCGCCATCGTCGAGGACCAGGAGCAGGTCGACAAGATGCTGGAAATCAAGGACCAGTGCCCGAGCCTGCAGCACATCCTCTACGATGATCCGCGCGGCATGCGGCACTACACCCAGACCTCCCTCCAGGGGTTGGACGAAGTAATCGCCATGGGCAAGGTGCACGACAAGAACCAGCCCGACTTCATCGTTGGCGAAATTGCCAAGGGCCGCACGGAAGATGTCGCGGTCATGCTGTATACCTCCGGCACCACCGGCAAGCCGAAGGGCGTCTGCCAGACCCACGAGACCTTCATCGCCGCGGCGCAGAGCGGTGTCGGCTTCGATCGCCTGACCGATCAGGAGGACATCCTGTCCTACCTGCCGATGGCCTGGGTTGGCGACCACCTGTTTTCCTATGCGCAGGCCATGGTGGCCGGCTTCACCATCAACTGTCCCGAATCCGGCGACACGGTGATGACCGACCTGCGCGAGATCGGTCCGACCTATTACTTCGCACCGCCGCGCGTGTTCGAGAACCTGCTGACCACGGTGATGATTCGCATGGAGGATGCCGGCGCCCTGAAGCGCAACATGTTCCATTACTTCATGGCCGTGGCCAAGCGCTGCGGTTCCGACATTCTCGACGGCAAGCCGACGGTTTCCACCTCGGACCGCCTGCTTTATGCGCTGGGCAACCTGATGATCTATGGGCCGCTGCGCAATGTGCTGGGCATGAGCCGGATCCGCGTCGCCTACACGGCCGGAGCAGCCATTGGTCCCGACCTGTTCCGCTTCTATCGCTCGATCGGCGTCAACCTCAAGCAGCTCTATGGCGCCACGGAGACCTGCGCTGCGGTTTGCCTGCAACCGGACCGCGAGATCAAGTTCGACAGCGTCGGCAAGCCGGCGCCGGGAGTCGAAGTGAAAATCTCTGCTGGTGGCGAGGTCCTGGTGCGCGGCAAGCTGCTGCTCAAGGAGTACTACAAGCGGCCTGACGCGACCGCCGAGGTTATCGATGCCGATGGCTGGTTCCATACCGGCGACGCGGGTTTCTTCGACGAGGACGGGCACCTCAAAATCATCGATCGTGCCAAGGATGTCGGCAAGCTTTCCAACGCGGCGATATTCGCGCCGAACTACATCGAGAACAAGCTCAAGTTCTTCCCGCATATCAAGGAAGCGGTGTGCTTCGGCCACGACCGCGACATGGTCTGCGCCTTCATCAACATCGACATGGGCGCGGTCGGCAATTGGGCGGAGCGGCGCGGCCTGCCGTATTCCGGCTATACCGACCTGGCCGGCAAGCCGGAGGTCCTCGATTTGATCCGGGAGTGCGTGGAGCAGGTGAATGCCGACCTGTCGCACGACGCGATGGTGGCCGAGACGCAGATCCATCGTTTCCTCGTGCTGCACAAGGAACTCGACCCGGACGATGACGAACTCACCCGCACGCGCAAGGTGCGCCGCGGCTTCATTTCCGAAAAGTACGGCGTGCTGATCGACGCCCTGTATTCGGGCAAGGCTACGCAGTTCATCGAAACCCAGGTCAAGTTCGAGGACGGGCGCACCGGCAAAGGTGTCGGCCGATCTCAAGATTTGTGACGTGAAGACCTTTCCCGCAATGAAGAAGGCAGCCTGATGAACGGAAGAGAAATCGGCGAGGTCATCCTCGACCTCAAGAACATCAGCCTCAGTTTCGGGGGCGTGAAGGCGTTGCAGGACATCTCATTCAACGTCCTGGAGCATGAAATTCGCGCCATCATCGGGCCCAACGGTGCCGGCAAGAGTTCGATGCTTAACGTGATCAATGGAGTCTACCGGCCGCAGGAAGGCGACATCATCCTGCGCGGCGAGCATCACGCCAACATGGATTCCTATGGCGCGGCGAAAGCCGGCCTGGCGCGGACATTCCAGAACATAGCGCTGTTCAAGGGCATGTCGGTGCTGGACAACATCATGACCGGACGCAACCTGAAAATGAAGGCCAACATGCTGCAGCAAGCCTTCTGGTTCGGGCCGGCACAGCGCGAGGAACTGGAGCATCGCGCCAAGGTCGAGGAGATCATCGACTTCCTTGAGATCCAGCACATTCGCAAGACGCCGGTCGGGCGCCTGCCCTACGGCCTGCAAAAGCGCGTCGACCTGGCGCGCGCCCTGGCCATGGAGCCGCAGATCCTGCTGCTCGATGAGCCGATGGCCGGCATGAACGTCGAGGAAAAGCAGGACATGTGCCGCTTCATCCTCGACGTCAATGACCAGTTCGGCACCACCGTCGTTCTGATCGAGCACGACATGGGTGTGGTGATGGACATATCCGACCGCGTCGTGGTGCTCGACTACGGCAAGAAGATCGGCGACGGGTCCCCCGACGAGGTCCGCGCCAATCCTGATGTCATCAGCGCCTATCTCGGCGCCAGCCACTGAGGATCCCGAACCATGGCATTTTTCCTGGAAACCCTGCTTGGCGGCCTGATGAGCGGCATGTTGTACTCGCTCGTGGCGCTGGGCTTCGTGCTGATCTTCAAGGCGTCCGGCGTGTTCAATTTCGCCCAGGGCGCGATGGTGTTGTTCGCCGCGCTGGCGATGGCGCGCTTTTCCGAATGGATTCCGGACTGGCTGGGCATGGAGAACCTGTTCGTCGCCAATCTGCTGGCCTTCGCCGTCTCGGTGGTGATCATGTTCGTTGTCGCCTGGCTGATCGAGCGCCTGGCCTTGCGCTACCTGGTCAATCAGGACGGCGCCACCCTGCTGATGGCGACGCTGGGCATCGCCTACGTGCTTGACGGGATTGGCCAGACCATCTTCGGCAGCGACATCTACAAGATCGACGTCGGCATGCCCAAGGAACCCGTGATGATGCTGGAGAGCGTGTTCGAGGGCGGCATCCTGATCAACAAGGAAGATTTCATTGCCGCGCTGATTGCGGCGCTGCTGGTCATCTCGCTGTCGATCTTCTTCCAGAAGACGGCGACCGGCCGCGCCCTGCGCGCGGTGGCCGACGACCACCAGGCGGCGCAGTCGATCGGCATTCCGCTGGACCGGATCTGGGTCATCGTCTGGTGCGTCGCCGGCATCACGGCACTGGTGGCCGGCATCATCTGGGGCTCCAAGCTCGGCGTCCAGTTCTCCCTGTCGACCATCGCCTTGCGTGCCTTGCCGGTGGTGATCCTCGGCGGACTGACCTCGGTGCCTGGCGC
>JADJUP010000038.1 GCA_016716965.1 Sulfuritalea sp.
ATTCCTTTTCATTTCTCTCTCCTCAAATCTCGAAAACTTTCTGGCCCTCTCTCCAGCACCGCCGCGCCCACCTTCCCGCCACTCACCCCGCCACCCGATCCATCAGTTCCTCCACCCCATAGCGGCTGCCATCCGCGAATTCGACGGTCTCGACGTCGCTGCCCATGGCGCCGATCAGGGCGATGAGTTCGCCGCCGCAGGTGAGCATCAGGTACTGGCCGCAATCGCTGGCGCCGACGGCGAGGTCGGGCAGGCCACGGCCGGCGCCGAGGCGAACGGTCATCGCGTCGGCGGCGAGCGGGCCGCCCTCCGCCACCAGACTGAGGTTTGCCGCCGCCGCGCTCATGCGCCCCACTCCGCTATCGTGGCCTTCATGTGTCCGACATTGCCCATTGCCTGCCCTCCTCCCGGATTCCCGTTGCTTTGCCACCGCTTGCCGCCGTGTCGCCAGCGCCGACTTTTGAACCACTGCATCCCGGCGCTGGACGCTTCCCCTGCGATGGCGTAAAGTAAGGATTCCTTACTTTCCGCTTCAGCGCCCGTCATGCTCGCCAAACTCACTTCCAAGAACCAATTGACCTTGCCCAAGAGCATCACCGCCGCCGTCGGCGCGGCGGAATATTTCGATGTCGAGGCCAGCAATGGCTGTATCGTGCTGACGCCGGTGCGCATCCAGCGCGGCGATGCGGTGCGCGCCAAGTTGGCTGAGCTCGACCTCCAGGAACAGGACACGGCCGATGCTGTAGCGTGGGCACGGCAAGCCGCAACTGGCAAGCCTGCACGCAAGAAATGACGCGCTCGCCGCGCGTGGTGATCGACACGAATCTGGTCCTGTCGGCACTGGTTTTCGCGAGTGGCCGGCTTACGCCCCTGCGGCTGGCGTGGCAGGACCAGCGCGTGCTGCCGCTGGTGTCGCGCGCCACGGCCGCCGAATTGATCCGCGCCCTGACCTACCCGAAGTTCAAGCTGGCCGCGCATGAGCAGGAAGAACTGCTGGCGGACTACCTTCCCTATTGCAAGACGGTGCGCATACCCGTTCCGCCGCCGGCGACGCCGCCCTGTCGGGATGCATTCGACGTGCCCTTTCTGGAATTGGCGCTGGCCGGCAAGGCCGATGCGCTGGTGACCGGCGACAAGGATCTGCTGAGCCTTGCCGGTGAATTGGCGTGCCCGATCCTCGGTGCGGAGCAGTTCTTGAGCGCATTCAATATTGCGGGGTGACGCCCTTGATCGGGGTTTCGCTACACGGGCCGGCAAGTCGACCTCCCGGGGGCATCCGGCAAGACGCACCGCATGCAGCACCGGCACGCCGGTATTCTGAAAGAAAGCCTGGATTCGGGTCAAGCCTGGAATGACCAAGTCTTGATCCAGCCAAGAATGCTTGCCCCGAACCCGATCCGGGTCGAAAGTCTGAAAGGCGGATGGCCACCTACTTGACGGTACAGACTTTTGCATACGATTGCTCCATGAGAATCGAGTTCGATCCGAAGAAAGCGGCAAGCAATCTGAAGAAGCACGGAGTGTCGTTTGAAGAGGCGGCTTCCGCCTGCTACGCCTTGCACGGGTATCGACGATCCACGCGGAAGGCGAGTGCACTGCATGTTCTGCTTGCGAAAAGCCATAGCCAGGAGGTAAGCGCCATGGTTGAGCGTGCGGCGAGGAGACACCCATCCACTTCGACCGATGACCAGGAAAGAGGTGACGAGCTATGCGTAAGGAATACGACTTCAGCGGCGCCAAACGCGTCAAGGACGTGCCCCATCTTGGGCGCTGAAGCCGAGATGCGGCAAATCGCGCATTACGAAGCGCGGGACGCCCGGTTGCCGCCAATCCCAAGGCAGCCGAGCAGCGGCGATAGTTATCAGACCATCGATGCCCTGAAAAGATGTCGCTGGGCTTGTCCAGGGCCACGTGGTCCGCCAGGCTCGGCAGAGCGCCCGCCTGAATGCCCCGCTCACGACTGGGCGAAGGACCACTCTCCGGTCGTGATCGATCACTCACCGCTCCCGCAAACTCTCGCTGCCATGCTGCAGCAACGGGCTCAGGAAATACTCGATCACCCGCCGCTTGCCGGTCTTGATTTCCACGCTCACCGCCATGCCGGCCGAGAGATTCACGGTCTTGTCCTCCACCTGCACCGTGGCGCGCTGCAACCTGGCGCGGGTTGAGTAGATCGGGCCGCGCTTTTCATCGTTGATGGCGTCGCGCGAGACGTGGACCAGGTTCGCGGGGATCGTGCCGTACTTGGTGAAGGGGAAGGTCTCGACCTTGACTTCGGCCTCCTGCCCGGCGTTCACGAAACCGATGTCCTTGTTCTCGAGGAAGGCTTCGACTTCCAGCGCGTCGTCCTTCGGCACGATGACCATCAGGGTCTGGGCTTCGGTGACGACGCCGCCGACCGTATGCACGGCGAGCTGCTGCACGGTGCCGTCGACCGGCGCGGTGAGCGTCATCAGTTTGCCGCGCGTGTCCGACTTGACCAGTTCCTGGCCGTAGCCGGTGGCCTTCTGCTCGGCCTCGTTGAGGCTGTCGAGCGCCAGGCGACGGGTTTCGGCGAGGGCCGAGTTGCGCTGGCCGCGCGCTTCGTCGATGGCGGCGGCGAGTTCCCGGAGGCGGCTTTTCTGGGTTTGCAGGTCGGCTTCCTGCTCGATGCGCGCCTGTTCCTTTTCCAGGTAGCCGTGTTTGGAAATGAAGTTCTTGTCCACCAGGCCCTTGAAGTCCTCGGCGCGCTGGCGGGCGATGGGCACGGTCTGCTCCAGCTTGCGCACGATCTCTTCGGTGGAGCGGCGCTCGGCTTCGCGCTTGGCGATCTCGGCGTCGATGCGCGCGACGCGGGCCTGGTATTCGCCGTGTTGGCCGTCGAGGATGCGCTGCTCTTGCGCGATACGTTCGACGGCGATGTTGGCGGGCGGCTCGATGCGTGGCGCGCGGCCGGCCGCGAGCGCGGCGAGTAAGGCCCGGGCGCGGGCGGCCTGCAGCCTCGAGGTGGTCAGGTCGTTGCCGGTGCGCGTGCTGTCGGCCCGCGCCATGGTGGCGTCGAGTTCGACCAGCACCTGCCCGGCCTTGACGGCCTGGCCGTCGACGACGTGGATGGCCTTGACCGCGGCGGTCTCGATCGGCTGGATCAGCTTGCTGCCGGCATTGGGCACGATCTTGCCCTGCGCCGTGGCGACCACGTCGATGTGGCCGAAGATGGCCCACAGCACGGCGATCGATGCAAATGCAATGAGCAGCCAGGCGACGATGCGCGGCGCCGGCGAGACCGGTGTTTCCTGCAACTCGAGTGCGGCGGGGAGGAATTGCGCTTCGTGCGGCAGGCGCGGCGGCGGGTCAAGTTCCCTGCGGATCTTCCAGACGTGGCTGAAGACGGCGGCGTAGCGCTTGAGCAGGTCGAGCGTGGCTTGCAGGCGGAGGGTGAGGGCTTGGGTCATGATTTGGCCCGCGCCCTTCGACAAGCTCAGGGCGAACGGAGGTCTGGCGTCGTGGTGAGCCTCCGGCCAAACGGAGGTTTGCCGTTCGTGGTGACCCTCCGAGGCTTGCCGTTCGTGGTGAGCCTGTCGAACCACCAACTGCCCTTCCTTCGGCGGGCTCAGGGCGATCGGAAAGGCAGGCTCAGGGCGAACGGAAGGCTGTGCTTCGACCGGTTCAGGGCGAATGGATGAACGGGCAAAACGCGAGACTTCGTCCCAGTCGCCGCGAATCATCGCTTCCTTCTTCTTGCGACCCCAACCCTTAATTTGCTGCTCCGAGGCGAGCGCTTCCTCGCGTGTGGGGAAGTCTTGCGAGAAGACGCATTCGAGCGGGCGCCGGCTGAACGTATAGCAGCTGGGAATGGCGCCCGAGGAATGTTGGGCGATCCTGCTTTCCAGGTTGTCCGTGTGTCCGGTGTAATAGCTGCCGTCGGCACAGCGGAGGATGTAGACCCAGAAACTCATCGCGCCTCCTTTGCGTGCCCTTCGACAGGGCCTGTCCTGAGCCAGTCGAAGGGCTCAGGGCGAACGGGGTCGTGGTGATGCGTGTGCCCTTCGACTGGCTCAGGGCGAACGGATGAACGCGCCAGACCCAAGAGTGGTTGATAAACACAACACAAGTGTTTAATATTTGCCGCATGAACTCGAAACAGCTGAAGAAATGGCTTGAGCAGCAGGGGGCTACCTTCCTGCCGGCCAAGGGCTCTCATCTGAAGGTTCTTTTGAATGGACGGCAGACGATCCTGCCCATGCACGGCACGGCGGAACTCGGCAAAGGGCTTGAGGCCGCGATCAAACGCCAACTTGGCTTGAAGTGAGGACAGATAATGTTTGACTATCCCGTAATCCTGACGCCCGACGACGGCACCGTGCTGGTCAGCTTTCCCGATGTGCCCGAGGCGATCACCTTCGGCGCCGATACGGACGAAGCGCTTATGTACGCGGTGGATGCGCTTGAATCCGCGCTGTCGTTCTACGTCGACGACCGCAAGCCGTTGCCTGTTCCGGGCAAACCAAAACGCGGGCAAAAGACGGTGCGTCCGTCCGCGCTGGAATGCGCCAAGCTGGGCGTCTACCAGGCGATGACGGAACAGGGAATCCGCAAGTCGGAACTGGCGCGCCGCCTGGGCTGGCACATGCCGCAGGTGGATCGGCTGTTCGATCTGAAGCATGCCTCGCGGCTCGACCAGATCGAAGCGGCGGCGCGGGCCTTGGGGCGGCAGGTCGAGGTGTCGGTTACTTAGCATCGCGCGTTTTCCCACTACCCCTGCTGCATCCGGTGCAGCCGCGAGTAATGCCCGGCCTCATGCCGCAGCAACTCGGCATGGCTGCCCTGCTCGACGATCTGGCCGCGATCGAGCACCACGATGCGGTTGGCGTCGCGCACCGCGGAGAGCCGATGGGCGATGATCAGCACCGTGCGCCCGCGGCAGATCGCCTTCATGTTGTCCTGGATGATGCGTTCCGACTCGTAGTCGAGCGCGCTGGTGGCTTCGTCGAAGATGAGGATGCGCGGGTTGCCGATCAGGGCGCGGGCGATGGCGATGCGCTGGCGCTGGCCGCCGGATAGCGTGGAGCCGTGTTCGCCGACCAGGGTGTCGTAGCCTTCGGTCAGTTCGAGGATGAAGTCGTGCGCGCCGGCCAGTTTGGCCGCCGCCATCACCGCTTCGATCGGCAGGCCGGGATCGGCCAGCGCGATGTTGTCGCGGATCGTGCGGTTGAACAGCATGTTCTCCTGCAGCACCACGCCGATCTGGCGGCGCAGGCTGGAGCTGTCGGCCATGGCGAGGTCGATGCCGTCGGCCAGCACGCGGCCGCGCTCGGGAACGTACAGGCGCTGCGCCAGCTTGGCCAGCGTGCTCTTGCCCGAACCCGAACGGCCGACGATGCCGATCACTTCGCCGGGCGCGATTGCGAGGTCGATGCCGCGCAGCACTTCCGGTGCGTCCGGGCGGTAGCGGAACACGACCTGGTCGAACTCGATGCGTCCGGCCAGCGGCGGCAGCGTGGTGCCCGAACGCACGCCCTGGCCCCCCTCGCCACCCGACTTCGCCAGCTCGGTGCGGGTGTTGAGGATGTCGCCCAGGCGCTGCACCGAAATGCCGGTCTGCTGGAAATCGGTCCATAGCTGCGCCAGGCGCATCACCGGGGTGGCGACCCTGCCGGCGAGCATGTTGAAGGCGATCAACTGGCCCAGGCTCAGTTGCCCTTCGATCACCAGCCGCGCGCCCAGCCACATGGTGACCAGCGTCACCAGCTTGCCGATCAGCGAGACGCCCTCGTGCGCCAGCGTGCCCAGGGTCGTGGTGCGAAAGCCGGCGGCGACGTAGGCGGCGAGCTGCCTGTCCCAGCGGCGGATCATCTGCGGTTCGACGGCCATCGCCTTGACCGTGTCGATGCCGTTGATGGTCTCGACCAGGAAGGCCTGGTTCTCGGCGCCGCGGTTGAACTTCTCGTGCAGCCGCGCGCGCAGCAGCGGCGTGATGCCGACCGAGAGGATCAGGTAGCAGGGCAAGGACGCCACCACCACCAGCGTCAGCCAGCCGCTGTAGAGCAGCATGACGCCGATGAAGACCACCGAGAACAGCAGGTCCAGCACCAGCGTGATGGCATTCCCCGTGAGGAACTGGCGGATGTTCTCCAGTTCGCGCACGCGCGCCACCGTGTCGCCGACGCGCCGCGCCTGGAAGTAGGCCAGCGGCAGGTTGAGCAGATGGCGGAACAGCCGCGCGCCGAGTTCGACGTCGATGCGGCTGGTGGTGTGGGCGAAGACGTAGCTGCGGATGCCGGACAGCAGCACCTCGAAGACCATCACCACCAGCAGGCCGATGGCGATCACGTCGAGCGTGGTCATGCCGCGATGGACCAGCACCTTGTCCATCACCACCTGAAAAAAAAGCGGCGTGACCAGCGCGAAGAGTTGCAGCACGAAGGAGACCAGCAGCACTTCGCCGAGCAGCTTGCGGTACTTGACCACCGCCGGGATGAACCAGGTGAAGTCGAACTTCGCCAGTTCGCCGGCCAGCGATGCGCGCGAGGCGAACAGGATCAGCTCATTGTTCCAGCGCGCTTCGAATTCGGCGCGGGGCAGCACCTGCGGACGTTCGCCGCGCGGGTCCTGGATCAGCACCTGTTCGGCGTCGACGCGGGCCAGGATGAAGAAGCTGCCCTGCGCATCGATGGCCAGCGCCGGCAGCGGCGTCTGCGCCAGGCGGGAGAACTCGGTGCGCACCTGGCGCGCCTTGAGCCCCAGCCGCTTCGCCGCGAGCAGGATCTGCGCGACGCCGAAATGCCGGCCGGATTCGCGGAAGTCGTGCGCCAACTGGTCGGCGTCGGCGGCGATGTTGTGGAAGCGCGCCAACATCACCAGGCCGATGAGGCCGGTGTCGACAGCGGGCGGCGGCGCGTCGGATCGGCGCCGCGTCGCCGGCATTGCCGACTTTGGCGAGATGCAAGTTTCCCGGACTCACGAAAACCCGCACGGAGCGGGCTCAACCAGCCTTGCGGCCAAGAGTGCCTGAGTGTCGATTTTTGCTCCCCTCCAAGATTTCTTTTTTGTATCGTACTTCGAATTTCAGAGGTCTTGCCGATCGTAAAAAACGATCCCACGAGCTCAAGCAAAAATACCGGTGGCCTCCTGCAACTTTCACGCCTGTTGAATCGCGACGCCGTAATGAATCCGAAGTGAAAAATGCGACAAATTCGAATCACCAGAACCCAAACTGGCTGGCATATGCACAAAGAACTATGCCCAACGCCATCTCACCCATGGCTTGCAGGGCACTTTCCCAAAACCAAGGTTCAGAGCCGCATTGAAAGCAGTTGAAGGTTCAACGACCCATGCCGCGCAATGAAGATCGTTCAACCGTAAAGCGATTCCAAGAAACGACAATCGATTCCCATGAGCGAAAACCGGACAACAAATTTCCTCGATTGTTTATGACTCGAAGCTACCAGTTCGGGAGAAGAAATACACCTGTCAGAAATGACAGGTTTTTGAAGATTTTTGAAGATACTTGCGAAATAAGTCGAAACATTGCCGATGACAAATGCTGGTCGTTATTGGTGCACTGCGATTCGCTGCCGACTGTTTCTGTTGACGGTTATCCGCATTCCGATGCCAGCGCGATGCGATGGATCGACGATAATTCCCCGCTCCGGCATCGTCCGCCAACCCGGATCCTGACCATGTGGCATTGGCTTGCAACCGTTCCCGCGCTGTTGTTGCTCGGCGCATGTACCACGCCGCCCGCACCAGCCGAGGCTCCGGTTGCCGAAGTCGCCGTGCCGCCGCAACCCCAATCGCGACCCGCACGTGCGGCCAGGGCGCCGGCCACGCCGAAGGCCAAGAAGCCGGGGCCGATTCCCACCCGTGCGCTCAACCTGCTCGCCGAATGCCGCTTCCGTGACGAGACGGGTTACAACGGCGAGATGAAGCTCGCCGTGAAGGATGCCCGGGTGAGCGCCTTCGTCGCCCGGGTGAATATCCCGCAGCGTGGCAGTTGCCGTTTTGACCTGAAGAATTTTCGCCAGACGCGCGAACTGCCCAATGTGGAACTCAGCCATCTGAGCGATCGCTGCGTGGTGCGCGTCTGGGAACAGGGAGAGCGGGTCACCGTCGCCTTCCAGCAATGCCAGAAGATGTGTACGGGCGAGGCCTGGGTGCACCTGTGGCCGATCCTGACCGATCGACGCGACGGATCCTGCGCCTGACGGCGCGAGCGCCGGCGATCAGGGCGCCGGGTCGGGTTGGAAGTTGAAGCGTCGCGGCAGGTCGGCGCGACGGATGGCCTGCAGCGGCAGACCCCGCCACAAGAGTCCACCGGAGCCCTGCATGGCGGCCAGCAATGCGGCGTCGCTCGCGGCGATTCCATTTGCATCGCGGCAGGCGACGAGGAAAGCCGGCAGATCGCGGTCGTCGAGCAGGCCGATGCCGGGCGCGACATCCAGCAGGACGCTGCCCTCCTCGTCCATGAAAGCCGCGCTTGCATGGCCCACAGGCATATCGGTGTGCGCTGTCAGTTCGCCGTCGCCGCCTAAGCGCAGCACCAGCGGTGCGTAGTCGAGGGCAACATAGACCTTCTGTGGCCCGTTGTGGAACACCCAGTTGCCGCTGTCATCGACGGCGTAGTTGCGGTTGATGAAGGCGATCAGGCCGGCGTGGCGCACGACTTCGCCCTTGAGCCGCCAGTTGCCGCGCCGGTCGAGCGAAAGCCAGCCGTAGCAGGCCGGCACGTTCGGCCATTTGACGTTCGCCGCGTCGGCGTCGGGCAAAGCCATCAGGGAAAGCCCGCACCGAAATGAAACGGGGGCCGCGCGGCCCCCATTCTTGTTGCGCGGCGGTCGTACTCAGTGATGGTGGCCGTGTTCGCCGTGCACATGGCCGTGGGTGACTTCCTCGTCGGTGGCGGCGCGCACGCCGGTGACGGTGCAGGAGAACACCAGCGCGATGCCGGCCAGAGGATGGTTGCCGTCGACCACCACCTTGTCGTCGGCGATGTCGGTGATGGTGAACAGGCCGTCCTCGCTTTCGCCATCCTCGGCGCCGCGTTCGAACTGCATGCCGACTTCGATGTTGTCGGGGAACAACTGGCGCGGTTCGATGGCGACCAGGTCGGCGTCGTATTCGCCGAAGGCATCCTCGGGTTCCAGTCGGACTTCCAGCGCGTCACCGACGGCCTTGCCCTGCAATTCCTCTTCGATGCGGTCGAAGATGCCGCCGTAGCCGCCGTGAAGGTAAACCAGCGGATTGGCGCCCTCGTCGATCGACGCGCCGTCGAGGTCGGCTACGCTGTAGTTGAGGGTGACGACGGTGTTCCTAGCGATGAGCATGGTGCTTTCCTTTGCCATTGAGGCCTTTTACAAGTTGATAGACCTCGGCGGCATGCCCTTTCGGTTGCACATCGTAGAGGGCGTGACGAACAATGCCTTCCTTGTCGACGATGAACGTCGAGCGTATGACACAGAGCTTCTTGTGGCCGTCCTTTTCGCGAAACTGGGACACGCCGAATTTGCGGCAGACTTCACCTTCCTCGTCGGACAGCAGGCGCACCGACAGGCCATGCTTGTCGCGAAAATCCGCGTGCGACAGGCAGTCGTCGCGCGAGACGCCGAGGATCACGCAGTCGTGTTTGGCGAACTCGTCTTCGTGGTCGGAGAAGTCGGCGGCTTCGAGGGTGCAGTAAGGTGTGCCATCGCGCGGATAGAAGAACAACACGGCGTGCTGACGCCCTCGCAGCGAGGCAAAGTCGAACCACTCCATGTCTGCGTCGGGTAATGAAAACTCCGGCGCCTTTTCTCCTTCGTGCAGCACGTGGTCCTCCTCCTGCGGCGAACTCGATTCATTCTAACCGAGTCTGTGCGGAAGAAATCAAGTCCCCCCGTTGCCATCTTCCAGCGCCAGCACGTCCTCACGTCGATGCGGGCTGGCGAGGTATTCCAGCGAGCGCATTTCGATCAGCCGGCTCACAGTGCGCTTGAATTCGCTGGCCTGCGTGCCCTGCGTATAAAGCTCCTCCGCCGGACAGGCGGCGCTGACGATGAGCTTGACGCGGTGGTCGTAGAGCACGTCGACCAGCCAGGTGAAGCGCCGCGCCGCGCTCGCCATGCCGGCATCCATGCGCGGCACGCCGGAAAGGAACAGAGTGTGGTGGCGATTGGCCAGCCATAGGTAATCATTCTGCGAGCGCGGGCCGTCGCAGAGTTCGGCGAAATCGAACCAGATCACGCCGGGCGCGCGATGCACCACGGCGAGTTGCCGCCCCAGCACCACGACCGGTTCGGCGTGACCAGGACCGCCCGACACTTGACGAAAGGTCCGCTCGATGGCGGATTGCGCCGTCGCGTCGTTGCTGGTCAGGAATACCTCTGCCTGCTCCAGTGCGCGCAGCCGGTAGTCGATGCCGGCGTCGATCTCGATCACGTCCAGGCGCTGGCGCAACAGCGCGATGGTGGGCAGGAACAACTCGCGCTGCAGGCCGTTCGGATAGAGACCATCGGGCGGATAGTTGGAGGTGATGCAGAACACCACGCCGGCGTCGAACAGGGCCTGCATCAGGCGGCCCAGCATCATGGCGTCGGCGATGTCCGAGACGTGGAATTCGTCGAAGCACATGAGCCGCGTTTCGCGCGCGATGCGCGCGGCGACCTTCGCCAGCGGATCGGATTCGTTGCGATGCTTGCGCAAGGAGTCGTGGATCTCGCGCATGAACGCATGGAAATGCACGCGGCGTTTGCGCTGGTAAGGCACGGCGGCGAAGAAGCAGTCCATCAGGAAGCTCTTGCCGCGCCCCACCCCGCCCCAGAACCAGACGCCGCGCGGCAGTTCCGGGCGCACCAGCAGCTTGCGCAGGCGGCCGCGGCGCGCCGCCTTGAGCGCCAGCAGTTCGTCGTAGAACTTCTGCAGGCGCATCGCGGCGACCAGTTGCGCCGGATCGGCGACGATGCCGCGCACGGCCAGCGCGGCATTGAAGCCTTCGATCATGCCGTCCTTGGGGACGTTGAGGATTTTGTGCGGCATCAATGAAAAGGGCGGCCGGGAAAACCCGCCCGCCCTGTTACGGGGTTGGCCCGATTTTAGAAGTGCAGCGGCCGCTTGTCGACGGCCAGCGCCGCTTCGTGCACCACCTCCGACAAGGTCGGATGGGCGTGGCAGATGCGTGCGATGTCTTCCGACGATGCGTTGAACTCCATCGCGGCGACGGCTTCGGCGATCAGCTCCGAGGCGTTGGCGCCGATGATGTGCACGCCGAGGATGCGATCGGTCTTGGCGCAGGCCAGCATCTTGACGAAGCCGGTGGTATCGCCCTGCCCCAGCGCGCGACCGTTGGCGGCGAAGGGAATCTGGCCGGCGCGGTACTCGACGCCTTCGTTCTTCAACTGCTGTTCGGTTTTGCCGACCCAGGCGATTTCCGGATGGGTGTAAATGACCCAGGGCACGGTGTCGAGATTGACGTGGCCCTTCTGGCCGGCGATGCACTCGGCGACCATGACGCCTTCTTCCATCCCCTTGTGCGCCAGCATCGGGCCCGGCACGACGTCGCCCACCGCCCAGACGTTGGGCAGGTTGGTGCGGCAGTTGTGGTCGACGTTGATGTAGCCGCTCGGGCGCAGTTCGAGGCCGACATTCTCGGCGCCGAGGCCCTGCGTGTTGGGAACGCGGCCGACGGAGACTATCAGCCGGTCGCACTGCAGGGTCTTGGATTCGTCGCCGAGTTCGTAGTCGATCGTGACGCCCTTCTTGCCGGCCTCGACCTTGGTGATCTTGACGCCGAGCTGGATGTTGAGGCCCTGCTTCTGGGTGAAGGTCTTCCAGGCTTCCTTGGACACGGCCTGGTCGGCCGAGGCGAGGAAATCCGGCATGGCTTCGAGGATGGTGACTTCGGAGCCGAGGCGCTTCCAGACCGAGCCGAGTTCGAGGCCGATCACGCCGGCGCCGATCACGCCGAGGCGCTTGGGCGTGGCATCGAAGGACAGGGCGCCGGCGTTGTCGCAGATGATCTTGTTGTCGACCGGGATGCCCGGCAGGTGGCGCGCCTTGGAGCCGGTGGCGACGATGACGTGAGTGGCTTCGACGATCTCGCCATTGACATCGACGCGCCAGCGGTCGTCCTCGCGGCTGACGAACTTGCCGTGGCCGGGCAGCAGCGTGACCTTGTTCTTCTTGAACAGGCCCTTGATGCCGCCGGTGAGCTGGGTGACGATGTTGTCCTTGCGCTTGATCATGGTGCCGACGTCGATCTTGACGCCCTGCGCCGAGATGCCGTGCATCTGGAAGCCGTGCTGCGCTTCCTCGTAAAGCTCTGACGAGCGCAGCAGGGCCTTGGACGGAATGCAGCCGACATTGAGGCAGGTGCCGCCGAGGCGGACTTCGCCTTTCGGGTCGGCATAGGATTCCGACTCGATGCAGGCCGTGGACAGGCCCAGTTGCGCGCAGCGGATCGCCGCGACATAACCGCCGGGGCCGGCACCGATTACTACTACGTCAAATTGCTTGTTTGCCAAAAAACCTTTCTATGCCACAGAGGACACAGGGATCGCAGAGGAAATTCCGGGCAGTTCTCTGTGATCTCTGTGGCTAATGGGTTTAAACATCCAGCAAAAGGCGGGCCGGATCTTCCAGCGCTTCCTTCATGGTGACGAGGCCCAGCACCGCTTCGCGACCGTCGATGATGCGATGGTCGTAGGACAGCGCGAGGTAGTTGATCGGCCGCACCACGACCTGTCCGTTCTCGACCACGGCGCGATCCTTGGTCGCATGCACGCCGAGGATGGCGGACTGCGGCGGATTGATGATCGGCGTCGACAGCATGGAACCGAAGGTGCCGCCGTTGGAAATGGAGAAGGTGCCGCCGGTCAGGTCTTCGATCGAGATCTTGCCGTCCTTGGCCTTCTGGCCGAACTCGGCGATCTTCTTTTCGATCTGGGCCAGGCTCATCTGGTCGGCGTCGCGCAGGATCGGAACCACCAGGCCGCGCGGGCTGCCCACGGCGATGCCGATGTCGAAGTAGCCGTGATAGACGATGTCGTTGCCGTCGACCGAAGCGTTGATCACCGGGAATTTCTTCAGCGCGGCGACCGCGGCCTTGACGAAGAAGGACATGAAGCCGAGCTTGACGCCGTGTTCCTTCTCGAAGCGGTCCTGGTACTTCTTGCGCATTTCCATCACCGGCGCCATGTTCACCTCGTTGAAGGTGGTCAGGATGGCGTTGGTGGATTGCGACTGCACCAGGCGCTCGGCGACGCGGGCGCGCAGGCGGGTCATCGGCACGCGCTGTTCCGGACGGTCGGCGATGATCGCGTCGGCATTGACCACGTTGGGCTGCGGCAATGCGGGCTTCGCCGCGGAAGTCGGCGCTGGCGACACGGCGGCCGGCGCGGCGGCGGCAGGCTTGGCGGCGCCGCTGACGTCTTCCTTGAGGATGCGGCCACCGCGGCCGCTGCCCTGCACGTCGGCGGCGGAAATGCCCTTCTCATCCATGATCTTGCGCGCGGCGGGCATCGCCGTGGCGCTGGCGGCCGGCGCCGGCGCCACGGCCGGCGCTGCTGCCGGCTTGGCGGCGGCTGGAGCCGCAGCGGATGCCTTGGCTTCGGTGTCGATCTGGGCGATGACTTCGCCCGATGCCACCGTTTCGCCGTTCTGCTTGATGATCTTGACGATCACGCCGCTATCGGGGGCGGGCAATTCGAGCACGACCTTGTCGGTCTCGATGTCGATCAGGTTCTGGTCGCGGGTGACGGCGTCGCCTTCCTTGACGTGCCAGGCGGACAGCGTGGCTTCGGCGACCGACTCGGACAACTGGGGGACTTTGACTTCGATGATCATGATTTCTCCGTTATTCCTTGATGCCGAGGGCAGCGTTGACGACTTCCTTCTGCTGCTGGGCGTGTTTGGCGGCATAGCCGACGGCCGGGGATGGCGATGATGCGCGCGCCACCGCGTCGAGGGTCTGGCCCTTCTTGATCAGCCGCTCCAGGCGATGGTGCTTGGCGTACCAGGCACCCTGGTTCATCGGCTCTTCCTGGCACCAGATCAGTTCCTTGAGGTTGGGGTACTTCTCCATTTCCTCGAACAGGCGGCGGTCGTCGAAGGGATACAACTGCTCGACACGCACCAGCGCGACGTTGCCGATCTTCTTCTCGCGACGCGCGGCGAGCAGGTCGAAGTAGATCTTGCCGGCACAGGCCACCAGGCGCGTGACCTTCTTGGGGTCGAGCTTGTCGACTTCGCCGATGATGGTCTGGAAGGTCCCGTTGGCCAGTTCTTCCAGCGAACTGGTGGCGTCCTTGTGGCGCAGCAGCGACTTCGGCGTCATGACGATCAGCGGCTTGCGCTGCTTCCTCAGCATCTGCCGGCGCAGCATGTGGTAGACCTGCGCCGCGTTGGACGGCACGCAGACTTCCCAGTTGAACTCGGCCGAGAGCTGCATGTAGCGCTCGAGGCGGGCCGAGGAATGCTCCGGACCCTGCCCTTCGTAGCCGTGCGGCAGCAGCATGACGAGGCCGCAGCCGCGCCCCCACTTGGCTTCGCCGGAGGACAGGAACTGGTCGATCACCACCTGGGCGCCGTTGGCGAAGTCGCCGAACTGCGCTTCCCAGACCACCAGTTCGTTCGGCGCCGCCGTGGCGAAGCCGTATTCGAAGGCGAGCACGGCTTCCTCGGACAGCACCGAGTCGAAGCACATGAAGCGGCCCTGGTTTTCCTGGATGTTCTGCAGCGGCCAGAAGGTGCCCTCGTCCCACTTTTCGCGGTTCTGGTCATGCAGGGCGGCGTGGCGGTGGAAGAAGGTGCCGCGGCCGACGTCCTCGCCGGAGACGCGGATGTTGTAGCCGGCGGCGACCAGCGTGGCGTAGGCCAGGTTCTCGGCCATGCCCCAGTCCACCGGCAGCTTGCCTTCGCCCATCTGCTTGCGGTCGTCGATGATCTTCTGCACCCGCGAGTGCAGCGTGAAATTGTCCGGCACCGTGGTGAGGCGCTTGGCCAGGCGCTGCATCTCGGTCATCGATACCGTGGTGTCGCATTTCTCCGTGTAGGGCACGTTGATGTAGGGCGTCCAGTCGATTGCGAACTTGCTCTGGTAGTCGCTGATCACCGGGTCGATCAGGTGGCGGCCCTCGTCGAGTGCGGCGCGATAGTCCTTGATCATCTGCTCGGCATCGCCGGCGACAATCACGCCCTGCGCCGCGAGCTTGTCGGCGTAAAGCTTGCGCGTGCCGGCGTGCTGGGCGATCTTCTTGTACATCAGGGGCTGCGTCACCATCGGCTCGTCCTGCTCGTTGTGGCCGAGCTTGCGGAAGCAGACGATGTCGATCACCACGTCTTTCTTGAATTCCTGGCGGTACTCCATGGCGATCTGGGTCACCAGCGCCACGGCTTCGGGATCATCGCCGTTGACGTGGAAGATCGGCGCCTCGATCATCTTGAAGATGTCGGTGCAATACAGCGAGGAACGGTAGTCGCGCAGGTCGGAGGTGGTGAAGCCGATCTGGTTGTTCACCACGATATGCACCGTGCCGCCCGTGCCATAGCCGCGCGTGTTGGAGAAAGTCAGCATCTCCTGGTTCACACCCTGCCCCGCTACCGCGGCATCGCCGTGGATCAGCACGGGCAGTGCCTGCTTCTTGCCTTCGGCGCCACGCCGCACCTGGCGGGCATAGACCGAGCCGGCCACGACCGGATTGACGATTTCGAGGTGCGACGGGTTGAAGGCCAGCGTCAGGTGCACCGGACCACCGGGCGTGCCCACGTCTGAAGAATAGCCCATGTGATATTTCACATCCCCTGCGGAGAGTGCCTGCTTCTTCTTGCCTTCGAACTCATCGAACAGCATCGACGGCAGCTTGCCCAGAGTATTGACCAGCACGTTGAGGCGCCCGCGGTGCGCCATGCCGATGACCATCTCCTGAACGCCGACGACGCCGGCGGTGCGGATCAGCTGGTCCATGGCGAGGATCAGGGCTTCGCCGCCTTCCAGCGAAAAGCGCTTCTGGCCGACATACTTGGTGTGCAGGTAGCGCTCCAGCGTTTCTGCCTGGGTCAGTTGCACCAGGAAGCGCTTCTTTTCGTCGGCGCTGTAGGCCGGCGTCGCGCGGATCGGTTCCAGCTTGGCTTGCAGCCAGCGCTTCTGGCCGACGTCGGACAGGTACATGAACTCGACGCCGATGGTGCCGCAGAAGGTCTGCCGGCAGGCTTCGAGGATCTCGCGCAGGGTCGCCGTTTCGGGCACTGCGGCAAACGATCCGGTCTGGAACTGCTGGCCCAGGTCGGCTTCGGTGAAGCCGTAGTGCGACGGTTCCAGTTCGGGGATCGACGGCCGTTCGCTGCGCTTCAGCGGATCCAGTTGCGCCCAGCGATTGCCCAGGAAACGGTAGGCATTGATCATCTGCAGCACCTTGACCTGCTTGCCGTCGGAACTGGCGGTGCGGGCCGATGCCTGCAGGGTGCCGTCCTTGGCGCGCTGCGCGAAGGAGGTGATCACCGGGTAGTGGGCCACGTCCGGACCCGTGTAGTTGCCGGCGCCCGGCAGCGTGCCGAGCTTGTCGAAATAATCGCGCCAGGCCGGCTCGACGGAGGCCGGGTTGGCGAGGTAGGCGTCGTACAGCGCCTCGATGTACGGCGTATTGGTGCCGAACAGATACGAGTTGGACAGCATCTGCTTCATCATTGCGTCACCTGCTCATGTATTGGGGAAAAAAACCGGGGGCGTCAGCCGCCCCCCGTCTTGGCCGAAAACGGATCAGCGCTGATTGAGCGCTTTGACGTCGCGCCTGGCCGCGCCGGTGTAGAGTTGGCGCGGACGGCCAATCTTGTATTCCGGATCGGTGATCATCTCCTCCCACTGCGTCATCCAGCCGACGGTGCGCGCCAGCGCGAAGATGCAGGTAAACATCGAAGTCGGGATGCCGAGCGCCTTCTGTACGATCCCCGAATAGAAATCGACGTTTGGATACAGCTTCTTCTCGACGAAATACGGATCTTCCAGCGCGATTTTTTCCAGTTCCTTGGCCAACTTGAACAGGCGATCGTTCTCCAGGCCCAGTTCGCCCAGCACGTCGGCGCAGACCTTGCCCATCAGCTTGGCGCGCGGATCGAAATTCTTGTACACGCGGTGGCCGAAGCCCATCAGTTTGAAGCTGTCGTTCTTGTCCTTGGCACGCTTGATGTACTCGCCGACGCGCGAGACGTCGCCGATTTCTTCCAACATTTCCAGGCAGGCCTCGTTGGCGCCGCCGTGGGCCGGCCCCCAGAGGCAGGCGATGCCGGCCGAGATGCAGGCAAAGGGGTTGGCGCCGGAAGACCCGGCCAGGCGCACGGTCGAGGTCGAGGCGTTCTGCTCGTGGTCGGCATGCAGGGTAAAGATGATGTCCAGGGCACGCGTCAGCACCGGATTGGGTTTGTATTCCTCGCAGGGCGTGCCGAACATCATGTGCATGAAGTTCGCCGTGTAGTCGAGGTCGTTGCGCGGGTACATGAAGGGCTGGCCTGTGTTGTACTTGTAGGCCATGGCGACGATGGTCGGCAGCTTGGCGACCAGGCGGTTGAACGAGATGCTGCGATCCTCGGGATCAGCGAAATCGGTGACATCGTGGTAGAAGGCCGAAAGCGCGCCGACCACGCCGACCATCACCGCCATCGGATGCGCGTCGCGGCGGAAGCCCTGATAGAGCCGCACCAGTTGCTCATGCACCATGGTGTGCTTCTTGATCGTGGTCTCGAAGTCGGTCTTTTGCGTCAAATTGGGCAGCTCGCCGTGTTTCAACAGGTAGGCGACTTCGAGGAAGTTGCAGTTCTCTGCAAGTTGTTCGATCGGGTAGCCGCGATACAGCAACTCGCCCTTGTCGCCGTCGATGAAGGTGACTTTGGACTGGCAACTCGCCGTCGACAGGAAGCCGGAGTCGTAGGTGAACAAGCCCGTCTTGGCGCCGAGCGTACGAATGTCAATCACGTCCTGGCCGTGGGTGCCCACCATCACCGGGAATTCCACGGTCTTGCCGTCAATGGTCAGGGTTGCTGTGCGATTTGTGCTCATGATCAGATCCTCTTTCAGGTCCGTTGCGTTGAAGTGTCGCTGCTACTCAAAATTGGCCGCGGGGAAACTTTCCGCAGCCGCTCAATCATTGCCGTCAGTTGCGGATCATCAGTGACATCACGACCGCTCACCAGGGCCCACAGATCGTGGTCTTCCAGTTCCAGCAGACTTTCCAGCGCCGCCTCACCTTGCTCGTCGAGGCTGTCCTCGTAGCGCTCCCAGAAGCGGTCGAATACCAGGTCCAGTTCGAGCAAGGCGCGCCGGCAATGCCATTTGAGGCGATTGATGCGTGCCCGGCGATCTTCCACTACTCCATCCAAACCGGAAGCCGCGCCAGCGGCTGAATAAGGTCACCCCTTCCGCAGGAAGGGGGCCGGGGGGATGAAAACCATTTGCCATCATTTGAATGATGGTTAGATGGCTCGCCTAACCATCATTTCCTTGATCTTGCCGATCGCCTTGGTCGGGTTCAGCCCTTTCGGACAAACGTCGACGCAGTTCATGATGGTGTGGCAGCGGAACAGGCGGTAAGGATCTTCCAGGTTGTCGAGGCGCTCGTTGGTTGCCTGGTCGCGCGTGTCGGCAATAAATCGGTAGGCCGCCAACAGGCCGGCCGGGCCGACGAACTTGTCCGGGTTCCACCAGAAGGACGGGCAGGACGTCGAACAGCAGGCGCAAAGGATGCATTCGTAGAGGCCGTTCAGTTCCTCGCGATCCTCGGGCGACTGAAGCCGCTCGCGCTCCGGTGGCGGGTCGTTGTTGATCAGGTAGGGCTTGATCGAGTTGTACTGCTTGAAGAACTGCGTCATGTCCACGATCAAGTCGCGGATCACCGGCAGGCCGGGCAGCGGACGCAGCACGATGGGCTTGCCGACTGGAAAGCTGTCCATCGCGGTCAGGCAGGCCAGGCCGTTCTTGCCGTTGATGTTCATGGCGTCCGATCCACAGACGCCTTCGCGGCAGGAACGGCGGAAGGCAATCGAATCGTCCTGCGCCTTGAGCTTGACCATGGCGTCGAGCAGCTTGCGGTCGGTGGATTCGAGTTCCACCGAGATATCCTGCATGTAGGGTTTGGCGTCCTGGTCCGGATCGTAGCGATAGATCTTGAACTGGACGGTACGGTTGGCGTTCGTCATCGTCATTCCTTGTCAGTAGGCGCGCTTCTTGAGCTCGATGGTATCGACACTCATCGGCTTCATCTGCACCGGCTTGTAGTCGAGGCGATTGCCTTCGCGGTACCACAGCGTATGTTTCAGCCAGACCTTGTCGTTGCGGCCGTCCGGCGTCTCCGGGGTATCGATCGCGTCGTCGCGCACGTGGGCGCCGCGAGACTCGGTACGGGCATTGGCGGAAACGATGGTGGCCTTGGCGACCTCGATCAGGTTGTCCAGTTCCAGCGCCTCGATGCGCGCGGTATTGAATACCTTTGACTTGTCCTTGATCTGGGTCTGCGCCACCTGCCCGGCGATCTCGTTAATGCGGGTGACGCCTTCGGCGAGCATGTCCTTGAAGCGGAACACGCCGGCGTGCTTCTGCATCGTGCGCTGCATCGCCAGGCGCGTCTGGTGCACATCGGCGCCGTCCTTCTGGTTGTTCAGGCGATCGACGCGGGCCAGCGTGCGGTCGATGGCGTCCTGTGACAGCGGCTTGTGCGCCTTGACGTTGTTCTTCAGGTCATTGACCGCCGTCTCGCCGGCCGACTTGCCGAACACCAGCAGGTCGAGCAGCGAGTTGGTGCCGAGGCGGTTGGCGCCATGCACCGAGGCGCAGGCGCATTCGCCGGCGGCGTAGAAGCCCAGCACTGGCTCGCTCTGGTTGCCACCCTTGGGCACCACGACCTGGCCCAGGTAGTTGGTCGGGATGCCGCCCATCTGGTAATGGCAGGTCGGCACCACCGGCAGTGATTCCTTCAGGCAATCGACGCCGGCGAACTGGATGCCGATTTCGTGGATGCCGGGCAGGCGCTTCATGATGGTTTCGGGTGGCAGGTGGGTAATGTCGAGCAGGACGTAATCCTTGTTCGGCCCGCAACCGCGGCCTTCGTTGATTTCGGTGGTCATGGCGCGAGACACCACGTCGCGCGATGCCAGGTCCTTGGCGTTCGGCGCGTAACGTTCCATGAAGCGCTCGCCCGCCGAGTTGCGCAGGATCCCGCCCTCGCCGCGCACACCCTCGGTGATCAGCACGCCGGCGCCGGCGACACCGGTCGGATGGAATTGCCAGAACTCCATGTCCTCCAGCGGGATGCCGGCGCGCGCCGCCATGCCGACGCCATCGCCGGTGTTGATGAAGGCGTTGGTCGAGGAGTAGTAGATGCGCCCTGCTCCGCCCGTGGCGAAGATGGTGGCCTTGGCGTGGAAGACGACGATCTCGCCGGTTTCCATGTCCATCGCGGTGACGCCCATGACGTCGCCATCGGCATCACGCACCAGGTCGAGCGCCTGCCATTCGACGAAGAACTGGGTATTACCTTGACGTTGCGCTGGTACATCGCGTGCAGCATGGCGTGGCCGGTGCGGTCGGCCGCAGCGCAGGAACGGCGCACCGGCTTCTCGCCAAAGTTCGACATGTGGCCGCCGAACGGGCGCTGGTAGATCTTGCCGTTGTCGAGGCGGTCGAAGGGCATGCCGTAATGCTCGAGTTCGACCACCACTTCATTGGCCTTTTTGCACATGAACTCAATCGCATCTTGGTCACCAAGCCAATCGGAGCCCTTGACGGTGTCGTACATGTGCCAGTGCCAGTGGTCTTCCTCAGAATTGCCCAGGCTGGCGGCAACGCCGCCCTGCGCCGCGACCGTATGCGAGCGTGTCGGGAAAACCTTGGTCAGCACGGCGGTCTTGTAGCCGGCCTCGGACAACTGGATTGCGGCACGCAGGCCGGCGCCGCCGGCGCCGACGATGACCGCATCGAATTTGCGAACGGTGTAATTCACTCTCACAGCCTCCAGATGATCTGTATGGCCCAGCCGGCATAGCCGACCAGTGCAAGCAGCGTCATCACATGCAGGAACAGACGAAGCGCCGCGGAATTGAGATAGTCCATCCAGATGTCGCGCACGCCGACCCAGGCGTGGTAACACAGGCTGACGATGAACAGGAAACTGAGGAAACGGATGAAACCGTTGGCCATGAAGGCCTGCCAGGCTTCGCGCGAAGCCATCGCACCGCCGAGCGCGGCGGCGAACATGATCAGCGTGAATACCGCCATGACGACGCCG
>JADJUP010000039.1 GCA_016716965.1 Sulfuritalea sp.
CAGGCGCCCTGGTTCATCGGCTCTTCCGGCACCAGATCAGTTCCTTGAGGTTGGGGTACTTCTCCATTTCCTCGAACAGGCGGCGGTCGTCGAACGGATATAACTGCTCGACACGCACCAGCGCGACGTTGCCGATTTTCTTCTCGCGACGTGCGGCGAGCAGGTCGAAGTAGATCTTGCCGGCACAGGCCACCAGGCGCGTGACCTTCTTGGCATCGAGCTTGTCGGTTTCGCCGATAATGGTCTGGAAGGTCCCGTTGGCCAGTTCCTCCAGCGAACTGGTGGCGTCCGTGGCGCAGCAGCGACTTCGGCGTCATGACGATGAGCGGCTTGCGCTGCTTCCTCAGCATCTGCCGGCGCAGCATGTGGTGGACCTGCGCCGCGTTGGACGGCACGCAGACTTCCCAGTTGAACTCGGCCGAGAGCTGCATGTAGCGCTCGAGGCGCGCCGAGGAGTGCTCCGGACCCTGCCCTTCGTAGCCGTGCGGCAGCAGCATGACGAGGCCGCAACCGCGACCCCACTTGGCTTCGCCGGATGACAGGAATTGGTCGATCACCACCTGGGCGCCGTTGGCGAAGTCGCCGAACTGCGCTTCCCAGACCACCAGTTCGTTCGGCGCCGCGGTGGCGAAGCCGTATTCGAAGGCGAGCACGGCTTCTTCGGACAGCACCGAGTCGAAGCACATGAAGCGGCCCTGGTTTTCTGCGATGTTCTGCAGCGGCCAGAAAGTGCCCTCGTCCCACTTTCGCGGTTCTGGTCGTGCAGGGCGGCGTGGCGGTGGAAGAAGGTGCCGCGGCCGACGTCCTCGCCGGAGACGCGGATGTTGTAGCCGGCGGCGACCAGCGAGGCATAGGCCAGGTTCTCGGCCATGCCCCAGTCCACCGGCAGCTTGCCTTCACCCATCTGCTTGCGGTCGTCGATGATCTTCTGCACCCGCGAGTGCAGCGTGAAGTTGTCCGGCACTGTGGTGAGGCGCTTGGACAGCCTCTGCATCTCGGTCATCGACACGGTGGTGTCGCACTTCTCCGTGTAGGGCACGTTGATGTAGGGCGTCCAGTCGATTGCGAACTTGCTCTGGTAGTCGCTGATCACCGGGTCGATCAGGTGGCGGCCCTCGTCGAGTGCGGCGCGATAGTCCTTGATCATCTGCTCGGCATCGCCGGCGACAATCACGCCCTGCGCCGCGAGCTTGTCGGCGTAAAGCTTGCGCGTGCCGGCGTGCTGGGCGATCTTCTTGTACATCAGGGGCTGCGTCACCATCGGCTCGTCCTGCTCGTTGTGGCCGAGCTTGCGGAAGCAGACGATGTCGATCACCACGTCTTTCTTGAATTCCTGGCGGTACTCCATGGCGATCTGGGTCACCAGCGCCACGGCTTCGGGATCATCGCCATTGACGTGGAAGATCGGCGCTTCGATCATCTTGAAAATGTCGGTGCAATACAGCGAGGAGCGATAGTCGCGCAGGTCGGAGGTGGTGAAGCCGATCTGGTTATTCACCACGATATGCACCGTACCGCCCGTGCCGTAGCCGCGCGTGTTGGAGAAATTCAGCATCTCCTGGTTCACACCCTGTCCCGCTACCGCGGCATCGCCGTGGATCAGCACGGGCAGTGCCTGCTTCTTGCCTTCGGCGCCACGCCGCACCTGGCGGGCATAGACCGAGCCGGCCACGACCGGATTGACGATTTCGGAGGTGCGACGGGTTGAAGGCCAGCGTCAGGTGCACCGGACCACCGGGCGTGCCCACGTCTGAAGAGTAGCCCATGTGATATTTCACATCCCCTGCGGAGAGTGCCTGCTTCTTCTTGCCTTCGAACTCATCGAACAGCATCGACGGCAGCTTGCCCAGAGTATTGACCAGCACGTTGAGGCGCCCGCGGTGCGCCATGCCGATGACCATTTTCCTGAACGCCGACGACGCCGGCGGTGCGGATCAGCTGGTCCATGGCGAGGATCAGGGCTTCGCCGCCTTCCAGCGAAAAGCGCTTCTGGCCGACATATTTGGTGTGCAGGTAGCGCTCCAGCGTTTCTGCCTGGGTGAGTTGCACCAGAAAGCGCTTCTTCTCCTCGGCGCTGTAGGCCGGCGTGGCGCGGATCGGCTCCAGTTTTGCCTGTAGCCAGCGCTTCTGGCCGACATCGGACAGGTACATGAACTCGACGCCGATGGTGCCGCAGAAGGTCTGCCGGCAGGCTTCGAGAATCTCGCGCAGGGTCGCCGTTTCGGGCACTGCGGCAAACGATCCGGTTTGGAACTGCTGGCCCAGGTCGGCTTCGGTGAACCCGTAGTGCGACGGCTCCAGTTCGGGAATCGACGGCCGTTCGCTGCGCTTCAGCGGATCCAGTTGCGCCCAGCGATTACCGAGGAATCGGTAGGCATTGATCATCTGCAGCACCTTGACCTGCTTGCCGTCCGAACTGGCGGTGCGGGCCGACGCCTGCAGGGTGCCGTCCTTGGCGCGCTGCGCGAAGGAGGTGATCACCGGGTAGTGGGCCACGTCGGGGCCGGTGTAGTTGCCTGCGCCCGGCAGCGTGCCGAGTTTGTCGAAATAATCGCGCCAGGCCGGCTCGACGGAGGCCGGGTTGGCGAGGTAGGCGTCGTACAGCGCCTCGATGTACGGCGTATTGGTGCCGAACAGATACGAGTTGGACAGCATCTGCTTCATCATTGCGTCACCTGCTCATGAATTGGGGAAAAAAACCGGGGGGCGTCAGCCGCCCCCCGTCTTGGCCGAAACCGGATCAGCGCTGATTGAGCGCCTTGACGTCGCGCCTGGCCGCGCCGGTGTACAGCTGGCGCGGACGGCCGATCTTGTATTCCGGATCGGTGATCATCTCCTCCCACTGCGTCATCCAGCCGACGGTACGCGCCAGCGCGAAGATGCAGGTGAACATCGAGGTCGGGATGCCGAGCGCCTTCTGCACGATGCCCGAGTAGAAATCGACGTTCGGATAAAGCTTTTTCTCGACGAAATACGGATCTTCCAGCGCGATTTTTTCCAGTTCCTTGGCCAGCTTGAACAGGCGATCGTTCTCCAGTCCCAGTTCGCCCAGCACGTCGGCGCAGACCTTGCCCATCAGTTTGGCGCGCGGATCGAAGTTCTTGTATACGCGGTGGCCGAAGCCCATCAGCTTGAAGCTGTCGTTCTTGTCCTTGGCACGCTTGATGTACTCGCCGACGCGCGAGACGTCGCCGATTTCTTCCAGCATTTCCAGGCAGGCCTCGTTGGCGCCGCCGTGGGCCGGACCCCAGAGGCAGGCGATGCCGGCCGACATGCAGGCGAAGGGATTGGCACCGGAGGAACCGGCGAGCCGCACGGTCGAGGTCGAAGCGTTCTGCTCGTGGTCGGCATGCAGCGTGAAAATGGTGTCAAGGGCGTGCGTCAGCACCTTGTTCGGCTTGTATTCCTCGCAGGGCGTGCCGAACATCATGTGCATGAAGTTCGCCGTGTAGTCGAGGTCGTTGCGCGGGTACATGAAGGGCTGGCCGGTGTTGTACTTGTAGGCCATGGCGACGATGGTCGGCAGCTTTGCGACGAGGCGATTGAACGAAATCGCACGGTGCTCCGGATTGGAAAAATCGACCGCGTCATGGTAGAAGGCCGACAGCGCGCCGACCACGCCTACCATGACGGCCATCGGGTGCGCATCGCGGCGGAACCCCTGGTAGAACTTCACCAGTTGCTCGTGCACCATGGTGTGCTTCTTGATCGTGTTCTCGAAATCGATTTTTTCCTTCGAGTTGGGCAGTTCGCCGTTCTTTAGCAGATAAGCGACTTCGAGGAAGTTGCAGTTCTCCGCCAACTGTTCGATCGGGTAGCCGCGATACAGCAACTCGCCCTTGTCGCCGTCGATGAAGGTGACTTTGGACTGGCAACTCGCCGTCGACAGGAAGCCGGAGTCGTAGGTGAACAAGCCCGTCTTGGCGCCGAGCGTACGAATGTCAATCACGTCCTGGCCGTGGGTGCCCACCATCACCGGGAATTCCACGGTCTTGCCGTCAATGGTCAGGGTTGCTGTGCGATTTGTGCTCATGATCAGATCCTCTTTCAGGTCCGTTGCGTTGAAGTGTCGCTGCTACTCAAAATTGGCCGCGGGGAAACTTCCCGCAGCCGCTCAATCATTGCCGTCAGTTGCGGATCATCGGTGACATCACGACCGCTCACCAGGGCCCACAGATCGTGGTCTTCCAGTTCCAGCAGACTTTCCAGCGCCGCCTCACCCTGCTCGTCGAGGCTGTCCTCGTAGCGCTCCCAGAAGCGGTCGAATACCAGATCCAGTTCGAGCAAGGCGCGCCGGCAATGCCATTTGAGGCGATTGATGCGCGCCCGGCGATCTTCCGCTACTCCATCCAGACCGGAAGCCGTGCCGGCGGCTGAACCGAGGTCACCCCCTTCCGCAGGAAGGGGGCCGGGGGGATGAAAACCATTTGCCATCATTTGAATGATGGTTAGATGGCTCGCCTAACCATCATTTCCTTGATCTTGCCGATCGCCTTGGTCGGGTTCAGCCCTTTCGGACAAACGTCGACGCAGTTCATGATGGTGTGGCAGCGGAACAGGCGGTAAGGATCTTCCAGGTTGTCGAGGCGCTCGTTGGTTGCCTGGTCGCGCGTGTCGGCAATAAATCGGTAGGCCGCCAGCAGGCCGGCCGGGCCGACGAACTTGTCCGGGTTCCACCAGAAGGAAGGGCAGGAGGTCGAGCAGCAGGCGCAGAGGATGCATTCGTAAAGGCCGTTCAGTTCGTCGCGGTCTTCGGGCGACTGCAGGCGCTCGCGCTCCGGTGGCGGGTCGTTGTTGATCAGATAGGGCTTGATTGAGTTGTACTGCTTGAAGAACTGCGTCATGTCCACAATCAGGTCGCGGATCACCGGCAGGCCGGGCAGCGGACGCAGCACGATGGGCTTGCCGACCGGAAAGCTGTCCATCGCGGTCAGGCAGGCCAGGCCGTTCTTGCCGTTGATGTTCATGGCGTCCGATCCACAGACGCCTTCGCGGCAGGAGCGGCGGAAGGAAATCGAGTCATCCTGTGCCTTGAGCTTGACCATGGCGTCGAGCAGCTTGCGGTCGGTGGATTCGAGTTCGACCGTGATGTCCTGCATGTAGGGTTTGGCGTCCTGGTCCGGATCGTAGCGATAGATCTTGAACTGGACGGTACGGTTGGCGTTCGTCATCGTCATTCCTTGTCAGTAGGCGCGCTTCTTGAGCTCGATGGTATCGACGCTCATCGGCTTCATCTGCACCGGCTTGTAATCGAGGCGATTGCCTTCGCGGTACCACAGCGTATGTTTCAGCCAGACTTTGTCGTTGCGGCCGTCCGGCGTCTCCGGGGTGTCGATCGCGTCGTCGCGCACGTGGGCGCCACGCGACTCGGTACGGGCATTGGCGGAAACGATGGTGGCCTTGGCGACCTCGATCAGGTTGTCCAGTTCCAGCGCCTCGATGCGCGCGGTATTGAATACCTTGGACTTGTCCTTGATCTGGGTCTGCGCCACCTGCCCGGCGATCTCGTTGATGCGCGTGACGCCTTCGGCGAGCATGTCCTTGAAGCGGAACACGCCGGCGTGCTTCTGCATCGTGCGCTGCATCGCCAGGCGCGTCTGGTGCACGTCGGCGCCGTCCTTCTGGTTGTTCAGGCGATCGACGCGGGCCAGCGTGCGGTCGATGGCGTCCTGCGACAGCGGCTTGTGCGCCTTGACGTTGTTCTTCAGGTCGTTGACCGCCGTCTCGCCCGCCGACTTGCCGAACACCAGCAGGTCGAGCAGCGAGTTGGTGCCGAGGCGGTTGGCGCCATGCACCGAGGCGCAGGCGCATTCGCCGGCGGCGTAGAAGCCCAGCACCGGCTCGCTCTGGTTGCCGCCCTTGGGTACCACAACCTGGCCCAGGTAGTTGGTCGGGATGCCGCCCATCTGGTAATGGCAGGTCGGCACCACCGGCAGTGATTCCTTCAGGCAATCGACGCCGGCGAACTGGATGCCGATTTCGTGGATGCCGGGCAGGCGCTTCATGATGGTTTCGGGCGGCAGGTGGGTGATGTCCAGCAGCACGTAATCCTTGTTCGGCCCGCAGCCGCGACCTTCGTTGATTTCCGTGGTCATGGCGCGCGACACCACGTCGCGCGAAGCCAGGTCCTTGGCGTTCGGTGCGTAGCGCTCCATGAAGCGCTCACCAGCCGAGTTGCGCAGGATGCCGCCCTCGCCGCGCACGCCCTCGGTGATCAGCACGCCGGCACCGGCGACGCCGGTCGGGTGGAACTGCCAGAACTCCATGTCTTCGAGCGGGATGCCGGCGCGCGCCGCCATGCCGACGCCATCGCCGGTGTTGATGAAGGCGTTGGTCGAGGAGTAGTAGATGCGCCCTGCTCCGCCCGTGGCGAAGATGGTGGCCTTGGCGTGGAAGACGACGATCTCGCCGGTTTCCATGTCCATCGCGGTGACGCCCATGACGTCGCCATCGGCATCACGCACCAGGTCGAGTGCCTGCCATTCGACGAAGAACTGGGTATTCACCTTGACGTTGCGCTGGTACATCGCATGCAGCATGGCGTGGCCGGTACGGTCCGCCGCGGCGCAGGAACGGCGCACCGGCTTCTCGCCGAAGTTCGACATGTGGCCGCCGAAGGGGCGCTGGTAGATCTTGCCGTTGTCGAGGCGGTCGAAGGGCATGCCGTAGTGCTCGAGCTCGACCACGACTTCATTGGCCTTGCGGCACATGAACTCGATCGCGTCCTGGTCGCCGAGCCAGTCGGAGCCCTTGACGGTGTCGTACATGTGCCAGTGCCAGTGGTCTTCCTCCGAATTGCCCAGGCTGGCGGCGACGCCGCCCTGCGCCGCCACGGTATGCGAACGCGTCGGGAAAACCTTGGTCAGCACGGCCGTCTTGTAGCCGGCTTCGGACAACTGGATCGCGGCACGCAGGCCGGCGCCGCCGGCGCCGACGATGACCGCATCGAATTTGCGAACGGTGTAATTCACTCTCACAGCCTCCAGATGATCTGTATGGCCCAGCCGGCATAGCCGACCAGGGCGAGCAGCGTCATCACATGCAGGAACAGACGAAGCGCCGCGGAATTTAGATAGTCCATCCAAATGTCGCGCACGCCGACCCAGGCGTGGTAACACAGGCTGACGATGAACAGGAAACTGAGGAAACGGATGAAACCGTTGGCCATGAAGGCCTGCCAGGCTTCGCGCGAAGCCATCGCACCGCCGAGCGCGGCGGCGAACATGATCAGCGTGAATACCGCCATGACGACGCCGGTGATGCGCTGCGCCAGCCAATCCTTGAGGCCGTAACCGGCCCCGACGACGAGTCTTTGCATGTCAGTAGGCTCCGAGGAGTTTGAGGCCGAGGATCGCGGTCAGCGCCAGGCTGACCACCATGACCGTCATCGCCGAGTTGTGGGCCTGCTGCTTTTCGACGCCGACGTGGATGTCGATCAGCAGGATGCGGATGCCCATGCAGAAATGATGGAGGAAGGCCCAGAGCAGGCCGAGCAGGATCAGCTTCACAAGCCAGTTTCCGGTGACGGCGGCAAACATCGCCGCACTGTCCTGGGTCGAACCCAGGGACAACTGGAGCAGCCAGATCAGTAGCGGCAGCATGAGGAAAAGGCCGGCGCCGCTGACGCGATGCAGGATGGATGCGAATCCGGCCAGGGGCAGTCGAATCTCATGGAGCGCCAGGTGTTTCGGGCGCTGCTTGGTCATTTCTGACATAGGTAGATCTCTCCGTTTATAGCTCCGGCGTAACGTCCGCCCTTGCGGACATTAGCCTTCACTGAAATTTCGCTATGCTTCATTTTGATGCGCCGCACTATAAAACAAACCGTATCACAGGAAAACAAAAATTAATGCCCGGCTAGCCGAGTTCATTGAAATAGCAGTGTTCGTGGGTTGCATACAGCCCCCTGCGCCACTCCACCGGCTTGTCGGCATAGGAAAAACTTACCCGTTCGACCGACAGCAACGGGCTGCCTTCCGCCACGTTCAGCAATTCGGCGCTTGATCGATCGGCCGGCACGGCACGCAGTCGCTCTTCGGCGCGAATCATGCGCACGCCGAACTGATGCTCGAAAAAGCTGTAGAGCGAGCCCTGATAGTCGCTCAACATGTCCAGTGTCACCGTGCCAAAGATGCTGCCCGGCAGGTAGATTTCGTCCACCACTACGGGCTTGCCGGAAAACTTCAGTAAGCGACGCACGATGTTTATCGGATCGCCGATATTCAGTTCGAGCATGCGCGCGACTTCGGGGCCGGCCTTGGCCCGCCAGCATTCGAGCGGCACGCTCTGCGCCTGCTCGATGCCGCCGGCCAGCGGCACCAGGCGCAGGAAGCGGAAAAAGGCGCGCGGATCGTCATGCGAGGCGACGAAGGTACCCTTGCCCTGGCGCCGGAGCAGCAGGTTTTCCGCGGCCATTTCATCGATGGCCTTGCGTACAGTGCCCTGGCTCACGTTGAATCGGATCGCCAGTTCGGATTCGCTGGGGATCGCCTCGCCGGGGCGCCACTCGCCCGATTCGAGTCGCTGCAGGAGCAGGCTCTTGATCTGTCGGTACAGGGGGCTGAAAGTCGGCGATGGCGACACGGCCGCCACGGTCCCTTTGTGGGACGTCGCCGTTGTGGCGCCGGTGCGATGCGTACCGGAGGATTGCCCCTTGGGGCTTACGTCGGATTGCGGCATGGACGTTATTTGAACATATTTTCCCGACCTCGTCCAGAGTGTGTCTTATGTCTTATATAAGATAACAATTGGATATTGACACAGCGCAGCATTGCTCTTAAGATTTAGGCCTGAAACCTGACGTATCATTCGCGGCGCTTCCGGCGCGACGCCCTGCCCGCGGAACCGCCAATTTACCGCTGTCTCGACCAATCGATTCAAACTGATACAGGAGTTCTAGAAATGGCAAAAGCCCCCGTTCGTGTCGCAGTGACCGGCGCCGCCGGCCAAATCGGTTATGCCGCAATCTTCCGCATTGCTGCCGGCGACATGCTGGGCAAGGATCAACCCGTGATCCTGCAACTGCTCGAGCATCCCTCCGAAAAGCCCCAGGCCGCGCTGAAGGGCGTGATGATGGAACTCGATGACTGCGCCTTCCCATTGCTGGCCGGCATTGTCGGCACCGGTGACGCCAAGGTTGCCTTCAAGGACGCCGACTACGCGCTCCTGATCGGCGCCAAGCCACGCGGCCCCGGCATGGAGCGCAAGGACCTGCTGATGGACAACGCCAAGATCTTCATCGAGCAAGGCGGCGCTCTGAACGAAGTCGCCTCGCGCAATGTCAAAGTTCTCGTCGTCGGCAACCCGGCCAACACCAATGCCTACATCGCCATGAAGTCGGCTTCCAGCCTGCCCGCCAAGAATTTCACCGCCATGCTGCGCCTGGACCACAACCGCGCCGTGTCGCAACTCGCCACCCGCACCGGCAAGTCGGTGAACGACATCGAAAAAATGATCGTCTGGGGCAACCACTCGCCCACCATGTATCCGGACCTGCGCTTCTGCTCCGTTGCCGGCCAACCCGCTCCGGCCGCCGTCAATGACGATGCCTGGTACAAGAATGAATACATCCCGACCGTCGGCAAGCGCGGCGCAGCCATCATCGCCGCCCGCGGCGCTTCGTCGGCCGCGTCGGCCGCCAATGCTGCGATCGACCACATGCGCGACTGGGCGCTCGGCACCAAGGGCAAGTGGGTCACCATGGGTATTCCGTCGGACGGCAGCTACGGCATTCCGAAGGACATCATCTATGGCGTACCGGTGACCTGCGAAGGCGGTGAGTACAAGCGTGTCGAAGGCCTGGCAATCGACGAATACTCGCGCACCATGATGGACAAGACCCTGGCCGAGCTGCAGGAAGAGCAAGCCGGCGTCGCCAGCCTCCTCGGCTGATGAAACGCGACAGGATGAAGCGGAACAACGGACTCGCAACAGCGTGAGCCCGACGCTTCATCCTGCCGCCGTTTTGTTTCCGGGCATCAAGCCCTTTCCGGCGCTCGCAGCCTGCGAGCACTTCGCCGGATCCGAAAAGAATTTGCGCAAGGCCCTGCAATTGCAGGTCGAACTGGCCATCGACGAGCAGCCGGTGTTCGACATCACGGGCGATTGCGAAGACGGCGCCCCCGCCGGACGCGAAGCCGAGCACGCCGCGATGCTCGCCACCCTGCTGCTCGACCCGGCGAACCGCTACGGCCGCCTCGGCGTGCGCATCCATGACGTAACCCACCCGCACTGGCGCGACGACCTCGACATCCTTGTCGGCCGCGCCGGCCAGCGGATCGCCTACATCGTCCTGCCCAAGGTCGGCAGCGCCGACGACGCGCTGACGCAGATCGTCGCCATCGACGAAGCGCGCCAGCGCCACGGCGTCGCCCACGACATTCCGGTGCATGTGCTGGTCGAAACGCCCGGCGCGCTGCACGAGGTGTGGAAGATCGCCACGCTGCCGCATGTCGAAACCATCGATTTCGGCCTGATGGACTTCGTCAGCGCGCACCACGGCGCCATTCCTGGCGCCGCGATGCGTTCGCCCGGCCAATTTACGCATCCGCTGGTGGCTCGCGCCAAGTGCGAAATCGCCGCGGCGGCGCTGGGCAACGGCGTGGTTCCCGCGCACAACGTGACCACCGAACTTATAGATCCCGACGTTGCGCGCACGGATGCACGACGCGCGCGGGAAGAATTCGGCTTCCTGCGCATGTGGAGCATCCATCCGCGCCAGATCCAGCCCATCGTCGAAGCCATGCGTCCGAACTTCGCCGAAGTCACCGAAGCCGCCGGCATCCTGCTCGCCGCGCAGAACGCCAACTGGGGGCCGATCTCCTGGGAAGGCCGCCTGCACGATCGCGCCTCCTATCGCTACTACTGGGAACTGCTGCGCCGGGCCCATGTTACCGGTGCCCCGCTGCCGACGGAGGCCCGGCATCGCTTCTTCCATTCGCCATCCGCATCCAGCTAGACAACATCAACCACCCGCTTCCAACGAGAGGACCTCACCATGCTTGAAGCCTATCGCCAACACGTCGCCGAACGCGCCGCCCTCGGCATTCCGCCCCTGCCGCTCAGCAAACAGCAGGCCACCGACCTGGTCGCCCTGCTGAAGAACCCGCCCAAGGGCGAGGAAGCCTTCCTGGTCGACCTGATCACCCACCGCGTGCCGGCCGGTGTCGATGATGCGGCCAAGGTCAAGGCCGAGTTCCTTGCCCGCGTGGCGAAGGGCGAGGAAGCCTGCGCGCTGATCTCGCGCGAAAAGGCCACCGAACTGCTCGGCACCATGGTCGGCGGCTACAACGTCAAGCCCCTGATCGACGTGCTGGACGATGCCGTGGTCGGCGCCGTCGCCGCCAAGGCGCTGAAATCCACGCTGCTGATGTTCGACTTCTTCCACGATGTCGCCGAGAAGGCCAAGGCCGGCAGCGCCAACGCCAAGGCCGTGATGCAGTCCTGGGCCGATGCCGAATGGTTCACCCAGCGTCCCGAAGTGCCGAAGAAGATCTCCGTCACCGTGTTCAAGGTCACCGGCGAAACCAACACCGACGACCTCTCCCCCGCGCCCGACGCCTGGAGCCGCCCCGACATCCCGCTGCACGCACTGGCCATGCTGAAGAACGCGCGCGACGGCATCACACCGGAGAAGCCCGGCGAGCGCGGACCAATGGGGTTGATCGAAGACCTGAAAAAGAAGGGCCATGCCGTCGCCTACGTCGGCGACGTGGTCGGCACCGGGTCCAGCCGCAAGTCGGCCACCAACTCCGTGCTGTGGTGGACCGGCGACGACATTCCCTTCGTCCCCAACAAGCGCTTCGGCGGCTTCTGCCTGGGCAACAAGATCGCCCCGATCTTCTTCAACACCCAGGAAGATGCCGGTGCCTTCCCCATCGAATGCGATGTCGCGCAAATGAACATGGGCGATGTCATCGAGATCTACCCCTATGACAAGAAGGTCGAGAAGAACGGCGCCACGATCTCCACCTTCGACTACAAGTCGGAAGTGCTGCTCGACGAAGTCCGCGCCGGCGGCCGCATCAACCTGATCATCGGCCGCGCCCTGACCGGCAAGGCCCGCGAATTCCTCGGCCTGCCCGCCTCCACCCTGTTCCGCTTGCCGCAGCCGCCGGTCGATTCCGGCAAAGGCTTCAGCCTGGCGCAAAAGATGGTCGGCCGCGCCTGCGGCTTCCCCGAGGGTAAGGGCGTGCGCCCCGGCACCTACTGCGAACCGAAGATGACCTCGGTCGGCAGCCAGGACACCACCGGCCCGATGACCCGCGACGAACTGAAAGACCTCGCCTGCCTCGGCTTCTCGGCCGACCTGGTGATGCAGTCCTTCTGCCACACCGCCGCCTACCCGAAGCTGGTCGACGTCAAGACCCATCGCACCCTGCCCTCCTTCATCACCGCGCGCGGCGGCATCTCGCTGCGCCCGGGTGACGGCGTGATCCACTCCTGGCTCAACCGCCTGCTGCTGCCTGACACCGTCGGCACCGGCGGCGACAGCCACACCCGTTTCCCGATCGGCATTTCCTTCCCCGCCGGCTCGGGCCTCGTCGCCTTTGCCGCCGCCACCGGCGTGATGCCGCTGGACATGCCCGAATCCGTGCTGGTGCGCTTCAAGGGCAAGCTGCAGCCCGGCATCACGCTGCGCGACCTGGTCAATGCGATTCCGCTCTACGCCATCAAGGCGGGCCTGCTGACGGTCGCCAAGCAGGGCAAGAAGAACATCTTCTCCGGCCGCATCCTCGAAATCGAAGGCCTGCCCGACCTCAAGGTGGAACAGGCATTCGAACTCACCGACGCCTCCGCCGAGCGTTCCGCCGCCGGTTGCACCGTGCGCCTGAACAAGGAGCCGATCGTCGAGTACATGCGTTCCAACATCACCCTGATGAAGTGGATGATCGCCGAAGGCTACGATGACAAGCGCGCCCTGGGCCGCCGCGTCAAGGCCATGGAAGCCTGGATCGCCAACGGCACCCTGCTCGCCCCGGATGCCGATGCCGAGTACGCCGCCGTGATCGAGATCGACCTGGCCGACGTCAAGGAACCGATCCTGGCCTGCCCGAACGATCCGGACGACGTCAAGATCCTCTCCGAAGTCGCCGGCGAGAAGATCGACGAAGTCTTCATCGGCTCGTGCATGACCAACATCGGCCACTTCCGTGCCGCCGGCAAGGTGCTCGAAGGCAAGTCGGACATTCCGACGCGCCTGTGGATCGCCCCGCCGACCAAGATGGACGCCATGATCCTCAACGAAGAGGGTTACTACGCCATCCTCGGCAAGTCCGGCGCGCGCATGGAAATGCCCGGCTGCAGCCTGTGCATGGGCAACCAGGCGCAGATCAAGAAGGGCAGCACGGCGGTATCGACCTCGACCCGCAACTTCCCCAACCGCCTCGGCATCGACACCCGCGTCTATCTCTCTTCCGCCGAACTGGCGGCGGTGACGGCGCTGATGGGCAAGATCCCGACCGTGGCCGAGTACATGGAGCAGGTCAAGTCGCTCGAAGCCAAGTCGGCCGACGTCTATCGCTACATGAACTTCGACCAGATCGCGGAATTCAAGGAACTGGCGGATACGGTGACGGTGTAAGGATCGTTTCGGCGCCGTATCACCAGCGCCGACTTTCAAGGCAAAACGCCCTCGTGGAGGAATCCACGGGGGCGTTTTCTATAGATGCTGCGAATTGTGGATGGAGCGCCACGACCGATGGCCGCGGCCAGGATTGCGCTATCGGCAATCATTACCCATCAGTGCGACGAACCACCCGCTACTCTGTAAGGCGTCAAGTCAATGCAGTTTACCCAAGGACCGCTCGACGTCAGCTTCTGCCAGCAACCAGTCGGACATTTCGCTGCCGGGTTCGAAGCCACGCTGCTCGGCGCGGTAATAGGCAGCCTCGGCGATCATCTGCTCGCGCGGGCAGGCCTGGCTGGAATCCATCGCGCCGGCGGAGCTCCGGACACGGGATGTTTTTGTCGTTCCGTTGGCTCCCGGCTTTTTGGTTGATTCGATTCTGGGTTTCATTGCGATCTCCTCTATTGACTTTGCTTCAACGGCATGGCGGGTCAGGATGTCCGCGCCGGAACGACGTGGCGCACATCCAGCAGGTACATGTCGCGCACGGTGTTGATCGATGCCATGCGCGCCATGCTGACTTCGATCGGGAAGGCCTGCCCGGCGGCATCGCGCGCCTCGAATCGATGCCAGTCGCCTCCCGCACAAAGGTGCACCAGATAGCGTGCGCTGTAGCTGGGTGAGCTTCCGGCGAGGAAGAGGCCCCTCACGAATTCAGTTATCTGGCGGCCGAGCATGCCGGCCTGGCTGGTACCGAAGATCTGTTGTGCGCAAGGACTGCAACTGAGGATCCGGCCGAACTGGTCGAGTACCAGGGTGCTGGAATCCTTGCGACTGCGAAAGCCCGGGGAAACTCCGGAGGCCCATTGCTCCAAAGCGACCCGCTGAAATTCCGTGTAACCCGATCCATCCATGCGCTCCCCTTTGTAAAACCTTACTGTCATTGTGGAAGAGTCGCAAAAAATACGCTCGTTGTTTATCCGTGGATTCCGCGGCAATCTGCGGAAACTACGTAGTTGGCATTTTGTCCCGCACGGAAGGCAGGCTCAATCGAGCCAGCCGTGCAGAAGCAAATTGCGGATCGGCGCAAGGGAATCGGGAACAAACATGATGCCGGTCAAACCGCGCTGTCACGCGGTGGGAATGGCGAAAACGCCATCGGCGTGCGCCGGCCAACCGGCGCGAGGGTTTCGACTACTGGCCTCGCAAGTCGCCGCGCCTGCCGGCACGCATCCGTTCCGGATAGAGGTCGCGCCCGGCCTGATGCACGTCGCGGCGCAACTGCCGACGCTCTTCAGGCGACAGGCGGCTACCGCGCCGCTCGACAGCGTCCGCCGAATCGGAGGACGAGGCTTCCGAACGCTGTTCGCTCTGGACCATGCGACGCGGACCGTCGCCGTCGCCGTGGCGCCCCGGACCCATGCGCTGCGGCCCCTGGGCTGCCGCGCCGACAACGGTGAAGCACAGCACACCGGCCATTGCGGTCCAGACCATTCCACGTTTTGCGCTCACGTCCGCCCCTCTCTGTTCATTGATGGAAGATATTGTAGACCTGCTCGCCGGCGATGCGACTTGCCGCCATCAACTGGTCCACGCCGGCCTGCGGTTCGGCACCCCACAGCACCAGTGCCGCCGCAAGCGCCATGCTGAAGATCAATGCTTTCATACCTGCCTCCCTGCACTCGTTCCACACAGCCGCTCTTTCGGCACGCTTGCATTTTCGGCGGCCGCTGTAAGGCAAGTGTTGCCGCCACGCCGGCTTTGTAATCGTTTGTAAAGCCCGCTGGCAGGATCACGGCGATCCGGCTAGGATTCGCAGCCAATTCCCCCTGGAATAGACTGCATGCCATGACCGAAGCCAAAGCCAAGATTCTTGTCGTCGACGACGACCTGCGACTGCGCCAGTTGCTGGAACGCTACCTTTCCGAGCAGGGATTCGCGGTCAAGGCGGTACCCGACGCGCAGGGCATGGACCGCGCGCTGGAACGCGAGTTGTACGACCTGATCGTGCTCGACCTGATGCTGCCCGGCGAGGACGGCCTCGCCATCTGCCGCCGCCTGCGCGGCCAGGCCAACCCGGTGAGCATCATCATGCTGACGGCGAAGGGTGACGAGGTAGACCGCATCGTCGGCCTCGAAGTCGGCGCCGATGACTACCTGCCCAAACCCTTCAGCCCGCGCGAACTGGTGGCGCGCATCCATGCCGTGCTGCGCCGCCGGACGGCACCGCCGCCGCCCGGCGCCCCGGCCATCGTCGAGGAAAGCGTGACCTTCGGCAAGGTGACCATCAACCTGGCGACGCGCGAACTGGAGCGTGACGCGGTAGCCACGCTGCTGACCTCGGGCGAGTTCGGCCTGCTGCGCGTGCTGCTGGAGCACCCGCGCCAGCCGATGAGCCGCGACAAGCTGATGGAACTGGCGCGCGGGCGCGAATATGAGGTCTTCGACCGCGCCATCGACGTCCAGATCTCGCGCCTGCGCAAGCTGGTCGAGGAAGACCCCGGCAAGCCGCGCTACATCCAGACCGTCTGGGGCTTCGGTTACGTTTTCGTGCCGGACGGCAAGAAACACGAATGAAGTTGCTGCCGCGCTCGCTGCTGTGGCGCACCTTTCTCTTCGTTGCGTTGTTGATGCTGCTTTCTGTCGCGGCCTGGTTCGCGATCTTCAACGCCTATGAACGCGAACCCCGCGCGCGGCAACTGGCGCAAACCCTGGTCAGCGTCGCCAACCTGACGCGCGCGGCGCTGATCTCGGCGCGGCCAGAGGCGCGCCGCGAACTGCTGCGCGACCTGTCCGACCGCGAGGGCATCCACATATATCCGGCCGACCCGACGGACCGCGTCGCGCCACTGCCGGCACGCCCCTTCCTGCACCGGGTCGAGGAGCTGGCGCGCGAACAGCTCGGGCCGCATACCCGCCTGAGCCTGGAACGCGAAGGCGAACGCGCGCTGTTCGTCAATTTCCGCATCGACGACGGCGATGACGGCAGCTATTGGCTGGCCCTGCCGCGCGAGCGCATCGATCGCGTGTTTCCGCTGAGCTGGCTGGGCTGGGGCGTGGCGGCACTGCTGATCTCGCTGTTCGGCGCCTGGCTCATCGTGTTCCGCATCACGCGCCCGCTCAAGGCGCTGCAGCAGGCGGCGCGAAAAGTCGGCGCCGGCGAGACGGCGCCGAGGCTCGACGAATCCGGCCCGACGGAACTCGCGACCGTAGCCCATGCCTTCAACCAGATGGGCGCCGACCTGGCGCAGATCGACCAGGACCGCGCCCTGATCCTGGCCGGCATTTCGCACGACCTGCGCACCCCGCTGACGCGCCTGCGCATGGGCATCGAAATGTCGGCCGACGAGGAACTGCGCGAAGGCATGACCGCCGATGTCGAGGAAATGGACAAGACCATCGGCCAGTTCCTCGACTTCGCCCGTTCGGAGGGCGGCGAAGCGCCGCTCGAGATCGATGTCGCCGCGCTGCTGGCGGAGATCGCCGCACAGTACCGGCGTCGCGGCTTCAAGGTCGAACTTGATGGCACCGCACCCGGTGCAGCCACCCTGCGCGCCAAGCCGCAGGCACTGCGCCGCGCCGTAAACAACCTGATCGACAACGCCTTGCGCTATGCCGGCAGCGACCAGCCGGTGGAACTGGCGCTGGCTGCGGCCGGCGACGAACTGCTGATCGAGGTCAGCGACCGCGGCCCGGGCATCCCGCCGCAGGACGTCGAACGCATCAAGCGTCCCTTCGCCCGGCTCGACGCCGCGCGCAGCAATGCCGTCGGCGCCGGCCTCGGGCTGGCCATCGTCGAACGCATCGCACGGTCCCACAACGGACGCCTGGAGCTGCTGGCGCGTGCCGGCGGCGGCCTGTGCGCCCGGCTGGCCGTGCGCCCCATCGATTCGCAACCCGCCCCCACGCCATGAACGAGACCGACTCCGACACACCCTTTGCCCGCATCGGCGGCGAAGCCGGCCTGCGCAGCCTGGTCAAGCGCTTCTACGAACTGATGGATACCCTGCCCGAAGCCTACGGCATCCGCAAACTGCACCAGCCCGACCTGTCCGGCGCCGAAGAAAAGCTCTACATGTACCTCTGCGGCTGGCTTGGCGGGCCACAGCTCTATGTCCAGAAGTACGGTCACCCGCGCCTGCGGGCGCGCCACCTGCCCTTCCCCATCGCCAGCGACGAGGCCGCGCAGTGGATGCTTTGCATGCGCCAGGCCATGGCCGAAACCATCGCCGACGAGGGACTGCGAAAAAGCCTGGACAAGGCCCTGACCGACCTGGCCCTGCACATGCGCAACCGCAATGATGCGCCGGAAGCCCCCGGTTCCTAAAGGTCGCTGCTGACCTGTTCGCGTCTCAGGTTGCGCGCATGCCGATGGCGCGCCATCAGGCGCGGATCGGTGACGATCATGCCGATGGTTTCACCTACCACCATCACCACGCCCAGCACGGGAAGCACCAGCATCAGGCCCGGCACGCCGGCCACCGCGCCACCGACGAAGATCATCAGCACGGTCACCAGCGGATGCAGTTCCAGGCTCTTGCCTATGGTCAGCGGCATGTAGAAGAAATCGTCGAGCAGGCGAACCAGGCCGAACAGGCCGATCGCCCAGTAGGCCATCGCCGGATCGTTGGGAAAATCGGTGGCGGCCACCAGCACCACCAGCAGGCCGCCGAGGATGGAACCGACATAGGGCACCCAGGCCAGCACGGCACAGATCACGCCCAGCGTCAGCGGTCCGGGGATTCCCAGCAGCCACAGGCCCGCGGCCAGCGTCACGGTATCGAGGATGGTGAGGTTGATCAGGCCCTGGAAGTAGGCGCGCGCGGTACGGTCGATCTCGTGCAGCAGGTAGAGCGTGCGCTCGAAGAATGCATTGGGCACGGCAGCGCTCAGGAAGCGCTTGAAGCGGCGTCCGTCGCGCAGGAAGAAGAAGGCCAGGAAGGGTGCCAGCAGCAGGGACGGAGTCCAGGCCATGATGCCCAGCGCCACCGGTTCGATATGGTCGCTGATGTTGCCCGCGCCCTGGTTCAGGCGCGCGGCGACGGTATCGGCGAGTCGGGCCCTCGCCAGCGTCGGCCAGTGGCTTTCCAGCGAACGCAGCGAAGCGTCGAGCAACTGGGTACCGCCCTGCACGTAGCGATCGAGGGTGTCCTGCCAGTGGCTGACTTGGCTCGTCAGGCGCGGCATCATCGAAGCGACGGCAAGCGCGAGCAGAACCAGGAAAGCCAGCGTGACGACGCTGGCCGCCGCGTCGCGGCTCATTCCGCTGTAGATCAGCGAACGTACCGGCGGATACAGGAAGTAGTAAAGGATCAGCCCCAGCAGAAAGGGCACCACCAGCCAAAGCACCTTCTGGAACACCAGCAGCAACAGGCAGGTGACGGCGATGATCGCCATCCAGACCACCGGCCCGGAGGCATGGTGGGATTGTGCGGGCGGATGCGAGCCGTTCACCTGATCAGACAATGTGCTGGCGAGCGCCCATCGACAGGGCCATGGTACGCATGCGGGCGCCGAGGTGGCGGGCCAGTTCGCGTGAAATCTTCGACGCGATGCGGGCGTGGGTGTCGAGCAGGCTGACGAAATCGTCGCGGAAGAACACGATCAGCTTGCATGGCTTCGCCGCACGCGCCTGCGCCGAACGCGGCGAATTGTCGAGCAGCGCCAGTTCGCCGAAGAAGGTGCCGGGCCCGAGCTGGGCGACGCGACCGCTGTCGCCCTGTCGTCGCCGCGGGTGGGGCATCGCTGAATCGGCCGCCCGGGAGTTTCCCACCTCGGCATGCTCCTGGCGACAGATCAGGACTTCCCCGGAGGCCACGATGTAGATCGCCTGACCTTCCTCGCCTTCGTCGAAGATCACCTCGCCTTCCAGGTAGTCCCGCTCGTGCAGCAGGCCATCGACAATGCGTAACTCGGCCGGTGTCAGGTTCACGAACAGGCTGAGCGTATGCAGGCGCTCCAGGCGCGGTGTCGTTTTTCTGAGGCGAAACAAATTGACCACGGCAACGGCTCCAGGATCTGCTCGGCGGGGTTTGCACCAGCCGCATGCAAAGGCAGGCCGGGCGCAAAGAAACAATGACGCGATTCTAATTCAATCGGTGCGCGCTTCGGCGAGGGAAAAGCGCGCCAGGGTGCGGTAGCTGGCGGCGGACGGGTGCAGATGGCTTTCCACCAGCGCGAACTCGCTTGCCCGCCAAACGATCGGCGTTTCCAGTGGCGGCAGCGACGGGGACCGCACGCGGCGTGCGAGGGTGACATGCGGCACCTGCCCTGCACGCGGATCGATGGCGAAACCGGCGCCGCGCAATGCATCGCAGAGCTGCCCGGAAAGTCGGCGCTGGCGCGACGGCGTCTGCCGGCACCCCGCCCATGCGATGCCGCCGCGCGGAAAGAAACCGAGGTGGTCGAGGCTCAGGTCGAAGGCTTCACCATGTACCGTGGCGCCCAGGTCCGCAAGGATTCCGAGCTCGGCCGCGGTGACGGCACCGACGAAAGCGAGGGTCATGTGCAGCGTCGCCGGTAGCATGGCGCGCCCGTCGGCACCGGCCATTTCCGGCGCCAGCGCCGCCAGGCGGGTCACCGCCGCAGCGTCCGGCCACAGCGCGAAGAAAACCCGATGCGGGCGCGCCTCGCCCAAGTGCGCTTATTCCTGGCGCTGCAACAAGGCCACGGCCTCGGCCGCGATGCCTTCGCCGCGCCCGGTAAAGCCGAGGCGTTCGGTGGTCTTGCCCTTGATGTTGACGGCATCGATGGCGACCCCGAGGTCGGCGGCAATGTTGGCGCACATCGCAGCGACATGCGGCGCGATGCGCGGCGCCTGGGCGATGATGGTGGCGTCGATGTTGCCCACCCGCCAGCCGGCCGCATTCACCGCCGCGACGGCACCGCGCAGCAGGCGCCGACTGTCGGCGCCCTCCCATTGCGCGTCGCTGTCGGGAAACATGCGCCCGATGTCGCCCATGCCGGCCGCGCCGAGGATGGCGTCGGTGATGGCGTGCAGCAGCACGTCGGCATCCGAATGGCCGAGCAAACCTTGCGGATGCGGGATATGCACCCCGCCCAGGATCAGCTTGCGGCCGGGTGTCAGGGCATGGACGTCGTAGCCCTGGCCGACGCGAAACGCGGTAGTCATAGCGGCAAACCCGATGAATTTGGATGAATCAGCTTAGCCGATTTTCGCCGGGGAATCATCCGGCGCGGAGCCCGTCCCTTGGCAAGGCAGACTGCCCTGTCCGCCAATACCTAGCGCGTCTCCTGCAAGCCTTGAATATGCGCCAGGATATCGACGATAGTCACCCGGTCGATCTCGCGCAGCGCCGGCATGGTGTCGTCGGGGTGCCCGTTGAGCATGTTGTGCAGGCTGTGCCAGGGGTCGTCGCGCGACACGCGGCCGACGTGGCGCTTCGCCACGAAGCGGCCTTCGAGGCCATGGCAACCGGCGCACATGCTGCGGTAGTGCAGCGCCCCGCGGGCGGCGTCGCCGCGCGCCAGGCTGGTGCGCGGATCGATCATGGCGTCCATGTCGACCTGGCCATGGCTGACGAAGTTCGCCAGATCGTGCAGGTCGCGGTGTTTCAACACCGCGCCGTAGCGATGGGTGCCGTCGCGCAGGATCGCCATGATTCGTTCCGGGTCCGCGCCGATCATGGCGCGGATGCCCTTGATGCCTGTCGCATGGTTGCCCGCGCCGTACTGCCCCTGGTTGCCCTTGTAATCCCAGCCATGGCATTCCTTGCAGCGCCAGGTCACGGCGGCGACATCGGCGTAGTAGGCCTTTGGCGGATAGGCCGGATGCGGCAGGGCCTGCATCTGGCCGCGCGAGTGCGCCTGCCAGTCGTCGTAGAGACGGCCGCCATTGGCGATCGACGCCGCCAGGTTGACGCCGGGCAGGCCCTGCAGGTAGGCCAGCATTCTCGCCACGGCATCCTCACCCAGCGTGCGCAGCGCCGGCATGTTGCCGCCGGGATGGCCGTTGAGCACGACGTGCAGGACTTCGTGGGGACGTTGCCGCGCCGAATCGCCCAAAGGCGGCACCGCGCGCACGCTGCCGCCATCGAGGCCGTGACAGGCGGCGCAGACCGTGGCAAAGACCTTTTCCGAGCTACCCGGCGCCGCCTTGAAGCGGCGCGCGTTCTCCGCCAGTTTCTGCATGTCCACCTGGCCGCGGGTGATGAAGTTGGCCAGGTCGATCCGGTCGCTCTCGTGCAGCAAATCGTCGTAGCCGTGGTTGGCGTCCTTCAACAGCGCGACGATGGCGGCGGGATCGCCGTTCTGCCGGCTGCGAATGCCGGAGACGCCGTGCCTGCCCTTGTAGTCCCAGCCATGGCATTCCACGCAGCGCCAGGTGTCAGCTGCCGCGACGCGAACCTGGCGGGTCTTGAATGCCGGGTTGGCCAGGGGTGGCGTGCGCTCCCTGGACTCGTGGCTCCAGTTGTCGTAGAGCCGCGCGCCGCGCACGATGGATGCCGTATCGGTCGCGACGGCCGGCGCCGCAATCAGACCGGCCATGAATGCCGCCAGAGCGGCCAACGCTGTCCGTTTCATTTTCAGGAACCCCGTGTCACCACCACCGACTTTTGCATCCGCGACGAGGCAGCCGGGATCCGCTCCGGCCTGCCCCGCGTGACGATGCTCAGAAGCCGAAGCCGACACCCATCATCAACGTGTGGTACCCGCCGGTCAAAGCCGAGTACGAATCATCCTTGTTGTAGTCATAGACGTAGGATGCCTTCAGCTTGACGTTCTTCTTCAGGGCGTAATCGACGCCGACATTCAGGCTATGCACCGCGCTGCTGATGGTGCCGTCGATGGAGTTGCCCGCCGCCAACTGGTCGAAGACATAGCCACTGGCAGTATTGCCCTTCGATTTCGACCAGGTGTAACCGCCGTTCCAGCGCAGTTCGTCATTGACCTGCCAGTCGCCGCCCAGGGTGAGGACGTAGGTGTCGACGTTGTAGTTCGGCCGGTCGATCGACGCGAAATTGATGGCCGCCGTCGGTGCATCGTAACGACGCGCATCGTTGCGCAGGAAGTAGGTGGTGAAATCGTCCTGCATCCAGGACAGGCTGGCGTGCGTGTTGATCCATTCGCTGACCGGGACATTGATCGAAATGCCGGCCGCCTGCTGCGTCTTGTCGACGTCCTGCGCCACGGATGTACCAAGCACGCCGCCAGCGGCGCTGTTGGTGAAGCTGTTGTTGGCGTTCTTGTTGTTTTTGTAGTTGTAGTAGCCGCTCGTCAGTACGCCGTCCTTGGCCGCGTAACTCAGCTTCGTCTTGAGGCTGAAGGCGCGTTCAGGTTCGGTGACTAGGCCCGTGTCACCCGCCCAGACGTAGGCCGGCGTCACGCGCAGGATCATGCCCGGCATCGGCCGCGCGACCCAGTTCAGGTACAACTCGTCGGACTGGGTCTGCTCGCGCAGCAGCGTCTGTAGCGGATGGATGGAAACCACCCCGCCACCCCACTGGCTCCAGGTCAGGTCGCGATCCTTGTCCTGATGCTTCCAGCCGGCGACCAGTGTCGACTTCAGCACGCCGGGGCGGAAAGTGCCCGAGACGCCGTAGTCCACGGTCTTGATGCGCCTGATGTGCACGTCGAGGCCTTCGGTCGCCAGCGGATTGATCAGGAGCGGCACCGGAAACTGGGAATCGTTGTCGCGGTTGTTGTACTTGATGAAGCCTTCCAGGCCGACGCCGCTCACGGCCACCGAGGTCACGGTCAGGTAGGCGCTGTTGGTGGTGATCTTGCCCGACGAATAGCCGCGCAGATCCTGCTCGGCCGAGAACGAATCCTGGCTCAGGACCGACAGGCCGTAACCGGCCGCCACCGCCGTGCTGCCGTAGTTCTTGGCGAAACGGAAGTTGTTGGTCACCAGGGTGCTGTCGGGCACGAACTGGATCGGCCGTGTCGGCGCGGTGATGAAGACCGTCGCCGCCTGGGCATTGATCGCGGCATTGAAATCGCCGGTCCGGGGATTGAACGCCTGGTTGTCGAACTTCTCGATGGAACCTTCGTAGGCGAGGTTGAAGCCGCCGGGAGCGCCGTTCAGGCTCAGCGTGTAACGATTCATCTTCTCGCTGACCTGGCTGTCGAAGCCGCGCCAGCGCAGCGGACGCTTCACGGCGTTGGCACCGGTCAGGTCGCCGTTGCCCAGCACATAAGTGGCGAAGCGGTTGCCGTCGCGCTTGTAGCCGTCGTAGTTCAGCAAGGCGGCCGCGCTGTTGCCGAAGAACGTCGGCTTCAGCGCCAGGCCGAGGCCGTAGGTGGTGCGGTCGATCCTGAACTGGGTCTGGCCCGCGGAATCCGTGTTGAACTGCCGGACGAAGCCGGTCTGGTCGCCGGCGGCATAAAGCAGGTCGACGCCGCCGCTGGGGATCTGCCCCGGACTGTAGAGGAAATTCAGTCCGCCGGTCGCCGAGCGGAAATTGCTGTAGTAGCCGACGAAGCCCAGCGTGTCGGTATCGGCCTTGAGCCGGCCGCGATGGTTGTGGGCGCCGAAGCCTTCGCGTTCGAGCTCGAAGACATTGCGCTGGCCATTCTTGCCCACGATGGAGAGGTCGGCGTCGAGGTAACCGCCGCCGCGCTGGTCGCCGCCCATGCCTTCCTGGTAGTTGTAGCGTTCCAGGAACTGCGTCGAGTTGGTACCGGATCCCTTGAAGTAGTCGAAGCTGTAGAGCTTGGCCGTCACTTCGCCGGAAAAGACCGTCGCGCCGGGCGCTGCATCCGCGGCCTGCAAGGGCGCGCTGAGTGCACTGAGCGCACTGGCCACGGCCAGGACCATGACTTTGATCTGTGTTTTCGCATTCATGATGTCTTCCCTTATCCTCAGAATCTCAGATGCTGGTCGGTCGAACTGCCGTGTACCGCGGAGTGACAACTGACGCAGTCACGCAATACGGCCCCCGATATCCGCGCCACGTTGCTCGCGGCGCCGCCCTGTCCGTGCCGGTTGCCGGCGATCGAATGGCACTGCAGGCACTGCATCGGTTGTGCTACCGACAGCAGGCGCTTGTTCGGCGCGCCGTGCGGATCGTGGCAGTTGGTGCAGCCCTCGACCACCGGTGCATGTTCGAATACGTGCGGGCCGCGCACCGCCTGGTGGCAGGAGGTGCATTGCGCCGTCGCCGCGCCCAGCGTGGCCTGCTTCGAGGCGTGCGGGTCATGGCAGCCGGTGCAGGTGGCGCCGCCTTCCTTGACCGGATGGTGCGAGACCATGTTGAACTTGGCCAGCACATCCTGGTGGCAGGTGGCGCACAGCGCCGTGGTCTTGCCGCCCTTTTCCATGCCGGCGTTAAGCGTCTTGACCTTCGGCGTGTGGTTGCCGTGGCAGTCGCGGCACTGCACGCCGGCCTTGTTGTGCTCGGCGATGGCGAAGTGCATGCGGCGCTTGTCGGCTTCGTGGCAGCTCAGGCATTCCTTGGAGTCGGGCTTGGTCGCAACCACCGCCGGCGGCTTGGTGCCCTTGGCCTTTTCACGCGCTTCGTGGGCTTTGGCATGGTCACCGGCATTGGTGTGGCAACTGCTGCACTCGCCGTGGAAGGCATGCGATTTCGTCGCTTCGCCCTTGTGGCATTCCACGCACTGATCCCCCTTGATGACGGCGGCTTTGGCCGTCGTGGGCGCGGCGGCCCAGGCGCCGGCATTCAGCGCGCCTCCCAGAATGACCGCCAGCAACACGGCAAGACGTCTCATGGCTTACTCCCTTTATTGGATTTCGAATCAATTAAAACGGTGAAGCCAAGCGTCGCGCGGTGGCGACTTCCCGGCCCCTTGATGACGTGCGCCATCGTGTTCATTTGGCGGCACCCAGCTTTGCCTTCAGTTCCGCCGGACCGTCCGGGCCGACCGGTTCCTTGTGGGCGATGCCGTAATGGCACTCGATGCAGGTCTGCCCATCGGTCTTCGCCTTGGCATGGCGACGCTGCGCCTTTTCCGTCTGCAGCGTCAGCGACATGGCATCCATGTGGTGGCAGTTGCGGCACTCGAGCGAGTCGGTGGCGAGCATGCGCGTCCAGGTGCGCTTGCCCAGTTCATAGCGCAGGGCTTCGAACTTCTCGGGCGTGTCGATGACGCCGGTGATCTTGCCCCAGACTTCCCCGGAGGCCTTGATCTTGCGGATCATCTTGTGCGTCCAGTCCTTCGGCACGTGGCAGTCGGAACAGATCGCGCGGACCCCGGTGCGATTCGAGTAGTGGATGGTCTTCTTGTACTCCTGGTACACCGTGTCGCGCATCTCGTGGCAACCGGTGCAGAACTCCAGGGTATTGGTGGCTTCCATGGCGGTGTTGAAGCCGCCCCAGAAAATGATCCCCGCGACGAAGATGGCGAACATTACGAGCAGCGAGATGCCGGCGCGCGGCTGCTTCAGCAGAGCCCACACCCGCTTGGGCAATGCCGGCTTCGAACTGTCGGACATCGTCGGAACCTCCGCCGATCAGCGCGACAGGATCCATTCCACGAGGTTCTTGATCTTCGCCGCGTCACGCGTGGCGACGCTGCCGTGCTTTTCCTCGACGCCGTCGATCTTGACCTTGCTCGGCTCGGAAACGTGCTTGCTCAACTTGGCCATCGCTTCCGGCTTGCCCTTGTACTTGGCCGCGGTCTCCTTGAACGAGGGGCCGTCCTTCTTCTTGTCGACGCTGTGGCACTTGATGCATTTGCTGTCTTCCAGGAGCTGCACCGCGGCAGCTTCGTCAGCGGCGAAGGCCGGCGCGGCCAGGGCAAAAAAAACGAATGGAACGGCGATGGCGAGCTTGAAGTTGCGAGTCATTTTGAGATCCTGTCTGGACATGGAGTCGGGAAATTTCATGAAAGGCATTTAGCCACGCGAAAACGCCAATCGCCATGGTCATAGGATGGGAATGACAGAGTCCTTCGACCCTGCTCGCATCAGACTTTGGTCTTAGTCCCGCAATCGGAGTGAATGCTAAGATTCCCCGCGCAATGATCCATTCTCCCGTCCAGGCCGCTCGCGAAGCGGCCTCTGCTCCCAAGCCCTTCGACCGTGTCAGCTTCTCGCGCCAGTTTCACCTTGGCGCTTTGGTCTGGCTGATCGTGGCAATGGTGGTGTCCGGCCTATGGCTCAGCCGCCAGATCGAACAAAGCTCACTGAACCGCGCCGCCGCGATCGCCGCGGTGTATGTGGAAAGCATCCTGGTGGCGCAATTGCATAGCCGGACCCAACTGGCAGAGTTCGACGCCCAGACCCACGCCGAACTGGACCGCGTGTTCCTGCGCGGTCCATTGCAACGCAAGGTGGTCCGTTTCAAGCTGTGGAATGCGGAAGGCACGATCGTCTACAGCAGCGACCATGCGCAGGTCGGACGCAGCTTCCCGGTCGACGACATGCTGGCCGAGGCGCTGACGGGAAATCTGCAATCGCGGGTTTCCGACCTGACCGACGACGACAACCAGCCCGAACGCGAGCGCTGGTCCCGCCTGCTCGAGGTCTATGTCCCTCTGCGAGCCCCCGCCACGGGGGCGGTCATCGGCGTCGCCGAGTTCTACCACTCGATGGAAAACCTCGGCAAGGACATCCACCTGGCCCAGCAGCGAAGCTGGATGCTGGTCAGCGTCACCACGATCGCGCTCTACCTGGCGCTGCTCGGACTGGTGCGCCGGGCCAACAATACCATCGTCGACCAACGCCAGGATTTGCGCGAGCAGTTGCAGCAGTTGCGTGCCTCGCTGGCGGAAAACCGCAGCATGCGCCTTCAGTTGCGCGAAGCCGGCGAACGGACGACCACACTCAATGAAAAGGCCCTGCACCGCCTTGCCGCCGACCTGCACGATGGCCCGGCGCAGGACCTTTCGTTCGCGCTGCTGCGCTTCGACGACCTGGTCGCAGTATGCGGTTGCGGTCCTTCCGGCGATCTCGAAGCGATGCGCGAGGCGCTGCGCCGGGCGCTCGAGGAATTGCGCGGCATCGCCAGCGGCATAGGCATTCCGGGCATCGCCGAGCTGTCGCTGGCGGCGACGCTGCGGCGCGCCGTGCTCGACTTCGAACACCGCACGGCGACCGCAGTCGAAGCGGAGATCGACAATACGCTCGACCAGGCCTCGATCGCGACCAAGATCACCGCCTATCGGGTGCTGCAGGAATCGCTCAACAACGCCTGGCAGCACGCGCCCGGCAATCCGCCCCAGGTGCGGGTGCGGGCCGCCGGCAGCGAGGTCGGCATCGAGGTGTTCAACGCCGGCGCCGGCTTCGATCCGGCGCAAGTCGATGCCGGCGGTCGGCTCGGGATTGCCTTCATGCGCGAGCGGGTGCGACTGCTGGGAGGCAGCTTCGATCTCGAATCCGCGCCAGGCCAGGGCACGCGCGTCCTGGTGCGCCTTCCCCTTTCGCCGGAAACGTCACCGCATGACTGAATCGATCCGCATCATCATCATCGATGACCACCCGCTGTTTCGCGCCGGCGTCGCCCATTCGCTGGGCGTCGAACCGGACTTCACCGTGATTGGCCAGGCCGAAAACGGCGAAGACGGCATCGATCTGGCGAAAAGCTTGCGTCCCGACGTGGTGATGCTCGATGTTTCCATGCCGGGCATAGACGGCATCGCGACGGCCGCGCGCATCGCCGCGGCACTGCCGGAAACGCGCATCATCATGCTCACAGTATCGGAGAACGAGGACAGCCTGATGGCCGCGCTGAAGGCCGGCGCGCATGGCTATGTGCTCAAGGGCGTGTCATCGATCGAACTGCGCGCGATCATCCGCCGCGTGGCCGGCGGCGAGGCCTATGTCACGCCGCTGCTGGCCGGAAAGATGCTGACCGAGCTATCGCGCCCCAGCGGCCCGGCCTATCTTGAAGAATTGACCAAGCGCGAAGTCGAAGTGCTCGAACTATTGAGCCAGGGACTGGCCAACCGCGAAATCGGCGAGCGCCTGCATCTGGCGGAAAAGACCATCAAGCACCACATCAGCGGCATCCTGCAAAAACTCCAGGTTCGCTCGCGAACCGAAGCGGCGATCATCGCCCTCAAGCACGCCGCGCCGCAGCGCTGAGGAAAGTCGGCGCCGATGGTACGGCGATGGCGGCCGGCTTAGCCGGCAGTTTCAATCCGCGCCAGTGCGTTCTCGATTTCCGTTGTATCGGCCGGGCGCACCAGGCGCGCCACTTCGACACCCTGGCGCAGGAACACCAGGGTCGGCCACAGCTTGACGCGAAAGCTGCGCCCCAGGCGACGGCCCGGTCCGTCCTCGACCTTCACATGGCGCAATCCGGGATGCGCCGCCAGTGCGGCCGCGATCAGGGGCTGGGCGCGGGCGCAATGGCCGCACCACGAGGTACCGAATTCGACCACCAACGGTTCCGCGATCGCGTCGATTTCCTCGCGGGTCGGCTCCACCGCGTCGTTCATTCCGCCCCCCGGCTTTGCAGGATCCACTCCGCCAGTTGCAGGTCGCGCGGCCAGGTCACCTTGAGGTTGCTGGCGTCAGCCGCGACCAGGCGCGGCGACAGTCCCAGCGTTTCGATGGCGCTGGCCTCGTCGGTGACGCTGGGCACGAAATCGAGGGCGTCGAGCAGCAGTCGGTGGCGGAACATCTGCGGCGTCTGGGCCTGCCACAGGCCGTCACGCGGCACGGTCTGCAGCACGTGGCCGCGTTCGTCGCCGCGCTTCAGGGTATCGGCGACCGGCACAGCGAGCAGGCCGCCGGCATCATCACTTCCGACTTCGGCAATCAGCTTTTCGACCAGCGCGACGGTCAGGCAGGGCCGCGCCGCGTCGTGCACCAGCACCCAGTCGTCGCCGCTGGCGCCGGGTTCGGCGGCCATCGCGCGCAAGCCGCCGGTAACGCTGGCGGCACGGGTTTCACCGCCGCAGCGCAGGACGCGCAGCTTTGGTCCCAGCGATTCCATCATCGGTCCCGGCCAATGGCTGTCGTCTGGCGCCAGCACGACGAATACGCTCGAAATCGCCGGCGTCGCGCACAGGGTCGCCAGCGCGTGCCAGATCATCGGCCGCCCGGCCAGCGGCAGGTATTGCTTGGGTAGCGCGGCGCCATCCTGCCCGCCCATGCGTGAGCCGGAACCGGCAGCGGGAACCAGTGCGTGATATCTCATGGACGGATTCTATAATCAGGCTATAAGACATTGCGCGGGAAATCCCATGTTCGCCGGCGGAACCGAGTACGAAAGCCTGCAGGCCTTTGCCACCAGCATCGGCATCGGGCTCTTGATCGGTCTTGAGCGCGAGCGTCAGTCCGACCTCAAGGCCGGCTTGCGCACTTTCGCCCTGGTCGGCCTGCTCGGCTGCGTCAGTGCGCTGCTGGCACAGATCACGGACAGCGGCTGGATCATCGCCGCCGGCCTGCTCGCCGTGGCCGCCATGATGATCGCCGCCCATGTCTCCGATCCGCTCGACACCGGTGATCCGGGCACCACCTCGGTGGTCGCCCTGATGGTCTGCTACGCCCTGGGCGCCATGGTCTGGTACGGCCATGCCTCCGTCGCGGTGACACTGGCGATCGCAACGACCGTGCTGCTCTACTTCAAGGCGCAGTTGCATGGCATCTCAAAAAACATGTCGCCTGTGGACCTCTTGTCGATCCTGCAGTTCGGCGTGCTGGCGCTGGTGATCCTGCCGATGCTGCCCGACCGCGATTTCGGCCCCTACGACGCCCTGAACCCGCGCAACATCTGGTGGATGGTGGTACTGATCTCCGGCGTCTCGCTGGCGGGCTACACCGCCCTGCGCATCGTCGGCGGCCGCCACGGCGCGGCGCTGATCGGAATTTTCGGGGGTCTGGTCTCGTCCACCGCAACGACCATGATCTTCGCCCGCCACGCGCGAACCCATGTGGAACTGGCACGCACCGCGATGGTGGTCATCCTGCTCGCCAACATCGTGGTGCTTGTGCGCCTGTCGGTGGTTTCCTTCGTCGTCGCGCCGGAAATCCTGCCGCCGCTGGTCGCGGTGCTGGGTGCGGGCCTGGTGCTGGGCGTCGGCGCCACGCTGTGGGGCTGGCGCCAGTTGCAGGGCGGAGACTCGCTGCCCTTGCCGCAGGTTGCCAACCCGACCGAAATAAAAACCGCGGTGACCTTCGGTGCCCTCTACGCCCTGGTCCTGGTGCTCTCGGCCTGGCTGCAGGACATCGCCGGCAGCCGCGGCCTCTACCTGCTGGCGCTGGCCTCGGGCCTGACCGACGTCGATGCGATCACGCTGTCCTCGCTGCGCATGTTCGGCATGGGCAAACTGAGCGAAGCCCAGGCCATTACCGCGATCACGCTGGCAACGCTTTCCAACCTCGCCTTCAAGACCGGGCTGGTGGTTGTCATCGGCGGTGCGGCGCTGGCGCGCTTCACGCTGCCCGGCTTTGCCGCCATTGCCGCCGGACTGGTCGGCGGCCTCCTGTTGATGGAGTGACCATGAACACCACAACCACAACTACCACCACACTGCGCCCGGCGGCCGTCGCCGGCATGTTCTACCCGGGCGATGTCGCCAGCCTGCGCGATGAACTCGCCACCTGCCTTGCCGGCGCCGTATCGTCGGCGCCGACTCCTGGAACCGGGCTGCTCAAGGCCGTCATCGTGCCGCATGCCGGCTACATCTATTCGGGCGGCACCGCAGGCAAGGCGTATGCCCTGCTTGCCCCGCTGGCCGGACGCATCCGCCGCGTGGTGCTGCTCGGCCCCTGCCACCGGGTTTCGGTGTCCGGCCTGGCGGCACCGACGGTGCAGGCCTTCGCCACGCCGCTGGGGAGGATCGCCGTCGACCGCGCGGCGCTCGACGGCCTCGCCGACCTGCCGCAGATCGTGGCCAGCGACGCCGCCCACGCCCAGGAACATTCGCTGGAAGTGCAACTGCCCTTCCTGCAGACCGTGCTCGGCGATTTCAAGCTGGTGCCACTGGCCGTCGGCCAGACCGGCGCTGCGCAAGTCGCCCAGGTCATCGACCGGCTCTGGGGTGGGCCGGAAACACTGATCGTGATCAGCTCCGACCTGTCGCATTTCCATGGCTATGCCGAAGCGCGCAAGATCGACCATGCCACCGCCGAGCGCATCCTCGCGCTGGACCAGCTGACCAGCTTCGAGCAGGCCTGCGGCGCGCTGCCGATCAACGGCCTGCTGGCCGTGGCCCGCCGGCGCGGCCTGCGCATCGAACGCATCGCGCAGTGCAACTCCGGCGACACGGCCGGCGACAAGGGGCGCGTGGTCGGCTATGCATCATTTGCGCTCTACGAAGCGCCGGCGGCCACTGCCGACGATCCCGGCCCGGCGCTGCTGGTGCGCGCGCGCAATGCCATCGCCGCACAACTCGGACAGCCGACGCGGGCGGAACCGGCGCATCCGGGCCTGGAGCAGCCCGGCGCCACCTTCGTCACCTTGACCCAGGACGGGGCTTTGCGCGGCTGCATCGGCTCGCTCGAAGCGCATCGCGTGCTCGAACAAGACGTGCGCGCCAATGCCGTCGCCGCCGCCTTCCGCGACCCGCGCTTTCCGCCGCTGACCCTGGCCGAACTTGCGCGCACCCGCGTCGAGGTTTCCCTGCTGACCGCACCGCAGCCGATGATATTCACCGACGAAACCGACGCCCTGCGCCAGTTGCGGCCCGGCGTCGACGGCATCATCTTCAGCGCCGGCCAGCGACGCAGCACCTTCCTGCCGCAGGTTTGGGAACAACTGCCAGACCCGCGCCAGTTCATGGCCCACCTGAAACAGAAGGCCGGCCTGCCTGCCGACTACTGGTCGCCCGAGGTCAGACTGCAACGCTACGAGGTACGCAAATGGAAAGAAGCGACAGCGCACTGAGCGGCGTTCCCGCGCGCTGGTGGCACAGGCTGGACGACGGCCGCATCCAGTGCGACCTCTGCCCGCGCGACTGTCGGTTGCACGAGGGCCAGCGCGCCGCCTGCTTCGTGCGCGCCATGCAGGGCGGCGAAATGCTGCTGACCACCTATGGCCGCAGTTCGGGCTTCTGCATCGACCCGATCGAAAAGAAGCCGCTCAACAATTTCTACCCTGGCTCCAGCGTGCTGTCCTTCGGCACCGCCGGCTGCAACCTGGCCTGCAAGTTCTGCCAGAACTGGGACATCTCCAAGTCACGCGACATGGACCGCCTGATGGACGACGCTACGCCGCAGGCCATCGCCCGCGCCGCGCAAAAACACGGCTCGCACAGCGTCGCCTTCACCTACAACGATCCGGTGATCTTTGCCGAGTATGCAATGGACACGGCGGACGCTTGCCAGGCGCTGGGCATCAAGACCGTCGCCGTCACCGCAGGCTACATGCACCTGGCGCCCGCGCGCGAGTTCTACTCCAGGATGGACGCCGCCAACGTCGACCTCAAGGCGTTCACCGATGACTTCTACGTCAAGCTCTGCGGCGCGAAACTGCAGCCGGTGCTCGACATTCTGTCCATGATCCACCATGAGACCGACTGTTGGCTGGAGATCACCACCTTGCTGATCCCGGGCAAGAATGACGGCGACGCCGAACTCAAGGCGCTGGCGGCCTGGGTGGCCAAGGAACTCGGACCGGACGTGCCGGTGCATTTCAGCGCCTTCCATCCCGACTGGAAGATGAACGACATCCCCGCCACGCCGCCCGCGACCCTGGCCCGCGCGCGCCACATCGCCATGGAAGCCGGGCTGCGTTACGTCTATACCGGCAACGTACACGACAAGGCCGGTGACGCCACGCTCTGCCCCGGCTGCGGCAAGACCGTGGTCCAGCGCGACTGGTACCGCATCCTCGCATACGCGCTGGACGACACGGGCCATTGCCGTCACTGCGGCACCGCCATCGCCGGACGCTTCGGCGCCTTCGCTGAGCCCTTCGGACCGCGACGGATACCGGTAAGGCTCCATGCAGGCGCCTGATCCGATCGCGTCTGGCGCCATGAATGATGGCTTCCTGCGCTGGGTGCCGCTGTTCCGCATCGGATTCGCCGCGACGCTGGTCGTCGTCAGCTACCTCGCCGTCACGCCCACGGAACACAAGGTGTCGCACCTCGTCAGCGACAAGCTGAACCACATGGCGGCCTTCCTGGTGCTGGCCGCCCTGCTCGACTTTTCCGTACCCCGCGTGGAATTCACCATCGCCAAGGCCGGCGCGCTGCTCGGCTATGGACTGCTGATCGAAATCGTGCAGTACTTCCTGCCCTTCCGCCAGTTCTCGCTGCTCGATCTTGCGGTGGATGCGCTCGGCCTCGCCGCCTACGCACTGCTGCGCCCGCTGTGCCGCCGCCTGCCAATCCTGCGCGAGCGCTGGCAGGGCGGAGCCACTCGAAACGCATGATGTCGATAAGAAAATTGCTGGCGCCGGATCTCGATGCGGCGCTGTCTATCATCAACGAAGCCGCCCAGGCCTATCGCGGCGTGATCCCCGCCGACCGGTGGCATGAGCCCTACATGCCGCGCGATGAACTGGACGCCGAAATTGCGAACGGCGTCATGTTCTGGGTTGCGGAAGAGGACGGACTGCTGTCGGGGGTGATGGGAATTCAGGACAAGGGCGCCGTCGCCCTGGTGCGCCATGCTTATGTCGCGCCGACCGTGCAGAGGAAAGGAGTGGGGACGATGCTCCTGCACCATGTGGCAAGTCTCACTGAACAGCCGCTGCTGATCGGCACCTGGGCGGACGCATCCTGGGCCATCGATTTCTATCGCCGAAACGGCTTTGAGCTGGTCCCGGAAAAGGACAAGGCTTCCCTGCTCCGCAAATACTGGTCGATCCCGGAGCGGCAGATTGAAACCTCGGTCGTGCTGGCCGATCGACGATGGATGGATGCCCGGCGGCAAGCCGAAGCGGAAGGCTGAACCAAAGTCCTTTAGCGATGACTGGTCGATGACCCGATGGCCCGGTAGTGGTCATGCCCCATCATCATTGTGGTTATCCGAATTGAATAGGTACGGCGACATCCACTGCTCCTGAGCCTCCGCCTTTCGGGCAGCAGATTTTTGCACTTGATTGGCGCACTCGCTCTCCAGCTTGGGGCGCGGGAATTGATTTTCCACGGATGGAGAATCGCCAACATCCTGATTTCCCATGAAATGAATATTCGGCACACAACATGCTTTGGCTTGCGCTACCGGCGGTCGTGCAGTTCGCGACCTTCGGGCCCCCGGACCCTGCTGCGCGACCGCGGACAGGACCACTCGAGCCAACCCAAAAACCACCGGAGATAAGCCATGACTGTAAAAATCATGTACACAACCAGCGAAGCAAACGAGATGCTGGGCAACGGTACTGCCCTTGCGGTTGATGTGCGAGACGCCAAGGACTATGCGCAAGGCCATATTCCCGGAGCAGTCAGCCTGCCGGAAATGTTTACAACCCTGTCGATGACCAGTGCCGAAGGCTTGCAGGAGCTTCAGGACATATTTGTTCCGCTGTTCAGGAAGGCCGGTATCCGCAAGGATCAGAAGGTGCTGGTCTACGAAGACAGCCTTTCCACCCGTTACGGCGGGTCGTGTCGGGGCTACTTCCAGCTTTCCATGCTGGGCCACAAGAATGTCGGCGTAATTGCCGGAGGCCTCGGCCAATGGAAAAAGGACGGCTTGCCGGTTTCCACCGAGACGCCGGCAGTCACTCCTTCGGATTTCACAGCAGACATCCAGATGCACATGCTGGCGACCAAGGACGACGTCCTCGCCTCGCTGGAGAACCCCGGAATAAAGTTGCTGGACAACCGTGACGAGGACGAGTGGCTGGGCCACAGCTCTTCGCCTTACGGCCGTGATTTCGCACCGCGCAAAGGCCGCATTCCCGGCGCATGCTGGATAGAGTGGTACAAGTTCATGAAGCCCAGCGAGGACATCCAGCATTTCAAGTCCCCCGCGCAAGTGCGTGCGATCTGCGCCCAGGCCGGCCTGTACCAGAAGGATGAGATCATCATCTACTGCTTCAAGGGCTCACGGGCCTCCAATACTTACATCGCGCTCAAGGAAGCCGGGTTCGAGGATGTCCGCAATTACTACGGGTCGTGGAACGAGTGGTCGCGGGATCCCGAGTTGCCGATCCATGAGGGCATACTTGCCGAGTGAGCTGACCTTCGCCCGACAGCCTGCCGGGGGGGCGGCGGCAAGAAAAGGAAATCGCTAAGCCTGGCGAGCCCAGAAGGCAGCAACAATTGAGCATGCCCAGCCGTCGCCTGCGTCGTTGCGCGAGTAGCAGCCGCAGGGTTCCGGCAACCTTGTCCTAGACTCGGCCGCCGGCCCGAAAGTCGGCGCCGGCGGCACGGCGCTGCGTATAATTCGCGGCCTCGCGCCCCCTGCGGCACCCTGCATTCGATGAAGTCCCTGCTGTCGCTCCCCTCCCCGCCCAAATCGGGCCAACGCCTCGACCTGCCAACCCTCGCGCCTTCCGCCGATGCCTTGGCGCTGGCGCAGCTCGCGCGGCCGGGACGCCTGCTGGCGGTGGTCAGCGCCAGCCCGCTGGAGGCGCAACGCCTGGCCGAGGAGATCGCCTGGTTCGATCCCGCGCTGCGCGTGCATCTGCTGCCGGACTGGGAAACCCTGCCCTACGACAGCTTTTCGCCGCACCAGGACCTGATCTCGGAACGGCTGGCCACGCTCCATGCCGTTTCCGGCAACGAATGCGAAGTGCTGATCGCCGCCGCATCGACCGCCGTCACGCGTCTGGCGCCGGCGGCCTTCCTCGCCGGCCACACCTTCTTCATGAAGAAGGGCGAACGGCTGAACCTGGACAAGCTGCGCACGCAACTGACGCTGGGCGGCTACCAGCACGTGACGCAAGTGGTCGCGGCCGGCGAATACAGCGTGCGCGGCGGCCTGGTCGACCTGTTCCCGATGGGCACGCAACTGCCCTACCGCATCGAGCTGTTCGACGACGAGGTGGAAACCATCCGCAGCTTCGACGTCGATAGCCAGCGCACCCTCTACCCGGTGCCCGAGATCCGCCTGCTGCCGGCGCGCGAGTTTCCCGCCGGCGAGGCCGGCCGCAACATGTTCCGCCAGCGCTTCCGCGATGCCTTCGAGGGCGACGCCTCGCGCGTCGGGCTTTACAAGGACGTCTCCAACGGCATCCTGCCGGCCGGCATCGAGTACTACCTGCCGCTGTTCTTCGAGACCACGGCGACGCTGTTCGACTACCTGCCCGCGGACGCCACGCTGCTGCTGCACGGCGACGTGCCCGGTGCGATTGCCGAGTTCTGGACCGACCTGCAGGGCCGCTACAAGATGCTCGGCGGCGACCGCTCGCGCCCGGTGCTGCCGCCGGGCGAACTGTTCCTGCGCGACGAAGAGTTTTTCGTCGCCGCCAAGGCACTGCCACAGTTGATTTCAAGAGTTATGCAAAGCGGTATCCCCTTGCGGGACGGCGCTGGTGACACGGCAGTTTCCACGGCAGCATTGCCATCCCTGGCCGTGAACCGCAAGGCCGACGACCCGCTCGCCGCCCTGCGCGCCTTCCTCGCCGGCCAAGCCGGCCGAGTGCTGCTGCTGGCCGAATCGGCGGGACGGCGCCAGACGCTGGCCGACTACCTTGCAGAATACGGCTTGGCGCCCGAACCCTGCCTGGATTTCGCCGGATTCCTCGCCAGCGATGAAAACTTCATGCTCGGCGTCGGTCCGCTTTCCGGTGGCTTCCTTCTCGACAACATCGCCGTCGTCACGGAAAACGAGCTCTACGCCGCCACCGCCCGTCCGCGCGGGCGCCGCACCGACGCACGCCGCGCCAACCTCGAAGGCTGGCTGCGCGACCTGTCGGAGCTCAAGATCGGCGATCCGGTAGTGCACGAAGCCCACGGCATCGGCCGCTACCTGGGCCTGGTGCACATGGATTTCGGCGAGGGCGACACGGAGTTCCTCCACCTCGAATACGCCAACGGCGCCAAGCTCTACGTGCCGGTGGCGCAACTGCAGGTCATCTCGCGCTACAGCGGCGCCGATCCCGAATCCATCCAGTTGCACACGCTGGGCTCGGGCCAGTGGGAAAAAGCCCGGAAGAAGGCCGCCCTGCAGGTGCATGACACCGCCGCCGAGCTTCTACACCTGTATGCCCAGCGCGCCGCGCGCGAGGGCCACAAGTTCAGCTTCAAGCAGCACGACCTCGAGGCCTTCGCCGACGGCTTCGGCTTCGAGGAAACGCCCGACCAGCAGACCGCGATCAATGCCGTGATCGAGGACATGAAATCCGGCAAGCCGATGGACCGGCTGGTTTGCGGCGACGTCGGCTTCGGCAAGACCGAAGTCGCCATGCGCGCCGCCTTCGTCGCCGTGGCCGACGGCAAACAGGTCGCCATCCTGTGCCCGACCACGCTGCTGGCGGAACAGCATTACCAGAACTTCAGCGACCGCTTCGCCAGCTGGCCGGTGAAGATCGCCGAAATCTCGCGCTTCAAATCGGCCAAGGAACAGGACGAGGCCGTCGAACTGCTGGCGCAGGGCAAGATCGACATCCTGATCGGCACCCATCGCCTGCTGCAGAAAGACGTCAAGTTCGAGCGCCTCGGCCTCATCATCATCGACGAAGAACACCGCTTCGGCGTGCGCCAGAAGGAGGCGCTGAAGGCGCTGCGCGCCTCGGTCGACGTGCTGACCCTGACGGCGACGCCAATCCCGCGCACGCTGGGCCTGTCGCTGGAAGGCCTGCGCGATTTTTCGGTGATCGCCACGCCGCCGCAAAAGCGCCTGGCGATCAAGACCTTCGTCACCAAATGGTCCAACGGCCAGGTGCGCGAAGCCTGCCTGCGCGAGTTCAAGCGCGGCGGCCAGGTGTACTTCCTGCACAACGAGGTCGACACCATCGAGAACATGAAGGAGCGCCTCGAAACCCTGCTGCCCGAGGCGCGCATCGTGGTCGGCCACGGCCAGTTGCCCGAGCGCGAACTGGAACGCGTGATGCGCGAATTCACCCAGCAGAAGCACAACCTGCTGCTGTGCTCGACCATCATCGAGACCGGCATCGACAACCCGCACGCCAACACCATCGTCATCAACCGCGCCGACAAGTTCGGCCTGGCCCAATTGCACCAGTTGCGCGGCCGCGTCGGCCGCAGCCACCACCAGGCCTATGCCTACCTGCTGACCCACGAGGACGCCAAACCGACGGCGCAGGCCAAGCGGCGGCTGGAAGCCATCCAGGCCATGGAGGAACTCGGCTCCGGCTTCTTCCTCGCCATGCACGACCTGGAAATCCGCGGCGCCGGCGAGGTGCTGGGCGAATCGCAAAGCGGCGAGATCCACGAAATCGGCTTCGCCATGTACACCAACATGCTCAACGCCGCGGTGCGCGCGCTCAAGGCCGGCGAAAAGGTGCCCGACCTGACGCAGCCGCTGTCCATCACCTCGGAAATCAACCTGCGCGTGCCGGCGCTGCTGACCAACGGCTACTGCCCCGACGTGCATGAGCGCCTGACCCTCTACAAGCGCCTCGCCAACTGCGACAGCGAGGACGACCTGCGCGCCATGCAGGAGGAACTGATCGACCGCTACGGCGAGATGCCGCCGCAGACGCTGGCCCTGATCGAGACCCACCGGCTGCGCCTGGCCGGCCGCGCGCTGGGCCTGGCCAAGCTGGATGCGGGCCCGGCCGCGATACAATTGCAATTCGTACCCAACCCTCCCATCGACCCCGCGAAAATCATCCGCCTGCTCCAGAGCGACCGCAGCTTCAAGCTGGCGGGACAGGACAAGCTGCTCTGGCAGAAACCCAGCGCGACCCTCAAGGAGCGCGTCGGCGCGGTAAAAGAACTCTTCAACAAGTTGAAATCCTGATGCAGATCACAGAAAACCTCAATATCGAAGCCTTCGAGCCGATGCCCACGCCGGAGGAAATTCACTCCCGCGTGCCGCTTTCGGAAGCCGCCGCGGAGTCGGTGCTGGCGGGACGGCGCACGCTGGAGCGCATCCTCGACGGCAGCGACCCGCGCGTCTTCGTCATCGTCGGCCCCTGCTCCATCCATGATCCGGTCGCGGGCATCGACTACGCGCGGCGCCTGAAGAAGCTGGCCGACGAAGTGGCGGGCACCATGCTGCTGGTGATGCGGGTGTATTTCGAAAAGCCGCGCACGGCGACCGGCTGGAAGGGTTACATCAACGATCCGCGCATGGACGATTCCTTCCATATCGAGGAAGGCCTGCAGAAGGGCCGCGAATTCCTGCTCGCGGTGAATGAACTCGGGCTGCCCGCCGGCACCGAAGCACTCGACCCGATCGCGCCGCAGTACCTGGGCGACCTGATCGCCTGGACCGCCATCGGCGCGCGCACTTCCGAGTCGCAGACCCACCGCGAAATGTCCTCTGGTCTCTCGACCCCGGTCGGCTTCAAAAACGGCACCGACGGCTCGCTCGACGCGGCGGTGAATGCGATCATTTCCGCCGGTAGCCCGCACAGCTTCCTCGGCATCAACATGCAGGGCCGTTCCAGCGTGGTGCGCACCGCCGGCAACCGCTACGGCCACCTGGTGCTGCGCGGCGGCGGCGGCCGGCCCAACTACGACACCGTCAGCGTCGCGCTGGCCGAGGCCGCACTGGCCAAGGCCAAGCTGCCGCACAACATCGTGGTCGATTGTTCGCACGCCAACAGCTACAAGAAGCCGGAACTGCAGCCGCTGGTGATGCACGATTGCATCAACCAGATTCGAGACCAGCGCAGGAGCGGACATCGCTCCATCGTCGGCCTGATGATCGAGAGCTTCATCGAAGCGGGCAACCAGCCGATTCCCGACGATCTGTCGAAACTGAAGTACGGCTGTTCGGTCACCGACGCCTGCGTCGATTGGGCGACCACCGAGACCATGATTCGCGAGGCCGACGCGGCCCTGCGCAGCGTCATTCCCCAACCCGCCAATTCCTGAGCCACCGCCATGAGCCTGATCCAACCCTTCCGCGGACTGCGCCCGGCTGCCGGCCAGGCCACCGCGATCGCCGCCCCGCCCTACGACGTGCTGTCCAGCGACGAGGCAAGAACCCGCGCCGCCGGCAAGCCCTGGTCCTTCCTGCATATCTCCAAGCCCGAAATCGACCTGCCGCCGGACACCGACCCGTATGCGCCGCAGGTTTACGCCAAGGCCGCCGAGAACCTGCAGAAAATGCTCGACGCCGGCATCCTGGTGCGCGACGCGGCACCCTGTTACTACGCCTACCGCCTGACCATGCCCGGCGCGAGTGGTGAAAAAGGCGGCGACCATGTGCAGACCGGCATCGTGGCGGCGGCGAACGTCGCCGACTACGACAGCAACCGCATCCGCAAGCACGAATTCACCCGACCGGACAAGGAAGACGACCGCGTGCGGCAGATCGAGGCGCTGAACGCCCAGACCGGGCCCGTGCTGCTGGCCTATCCGACCTCGGCCACCGCCGATGCCCTGATCGACGCCATCACCCGTGGCACGCCGGAGTCCGATGTCACCGCCGACGACGGCATCCGCCACCAGATCTGGGTGCTGGCCGATCCGGCGGCGATCGCCGCCATTACCGAAGCTTTCTCGGCGATGAAGGCGCTCTACATCGCCGACGGCCACCACCGTTCGGCCGCCGCCTCGCGCGTCGCCGCGGCACGTCGCCAGCAGGGTCGCACGAACTCGGCCGACTCCTTCCTGGCGGTGATCTTCCCGCATCACCAGATGAAGATCCTCGACTACAACCGCGTGGTCAAGGATCTGCGCGGACTCGACGAAGCATCGCTGCTGCAGAAGCTGGGCACCGCATTCAGCGTGGAGCCCAGCGCACAGCGGGTGCATCCGTCGCGGCCCGGCGAGTTCGGCATGTACCTCGCCGGGAAATGGCACAAGCTGACGATCAAGCCTTCACTGGTGCCGCAGGATCCGGTCGCCAGCCTCGACGTGTCGCTGCTGTCCGATCACGTGCTGGGGCCGCTGCTGGGCATCGCCGACCTGCGCCGCGACAAGCGCATCGATTTCGTCGGCGGCATCCGCGGCCTCGCCGAACTGGAAAAGCGCGTCGACTCGGGCGAGATGGCGGTGGCATTCGCCCTGCATCCGACGCGCATGGACCAGCTGATGGCCGTGGCCGACAGCAACGAGGTGATGCCGCCCAAATCGACCTGGTTCGAGCCGAAGCTGGCAGACGGACTGGTGTCCCACGTGCTCGACTGAACGACGCGGACATTCCTCTGGATACCGTCCGCTCCTGCGTCGCGGACATAAAAAAAGGCAACCCGAGGGTTGCCTTTCTTACATGCCGGAAGGATTACTTCTTCTTGGCGGCGGGCTTCTTGGCGGCGGCAGGCTTTGCAGCAGCCGGCTTCTTCGCTGCGGGGGCCTTCTTCGCGGCGGGCTTCTTGCCTGCCACGGCGGCCTTGAGGCCGGCGCCGGCGGAGAACTTCGGTACGGCCTTGGCGGCGATCTTCAGCGGCGCGCCGGTCTTCGGGTTCTTGCCGGTGCGCGCGGAACGCATCACGGACTTGAAAGTGCCAAAACCGATCAGGGCAACCGGGTTGCCTTTGGCGATTACGGAGGTGATCACGTCGGTCATCGCATCGATTGCCTTGTTGACCGCGGCCTTCGACAGTTCGGCACGCTCGGCTACTGCTTCGATCAGTTCGCTCTTGTTCATCGAGTACCCCTTTGGTTTGGAAAGCCGCATTGTTCCACTAATTCCGCGCAACTTGCAAGCCCCGCGCGGGTTCGCGAGAAAAAACTGTTGCGCTGATGCAAGTGCCGGTCGCGAATACTCCGATCGCGTCGCGGCGGCATGCCCTTACAGGCCCTTCACCGCATACACGGCGGGCAGGTTGCGCCAGGCGCCCTTGACGTCCATGCCATAGCCAAAGACATAGCGGTTGGGCAAACGGACCCCGACGAAGTCCGCGACCACCGGCTTCGCACGACCAAGATCCTTGTCGGCGAAAACGGCGCAGAGCACCTCGCTGGCGCCCTGGCCACGCAGGTGGGCGAGGATTTCCGCCATGGTCACGCCCTCGTCGAGGATGTCGTCGACCACCAGCACGACGCGTCCGGCGACCGCAGAGCGCGGCTTGACGATCCATTCCAGTTCGCCGCCGGTGGTGACGTTGCCGTAGCGCGTGACATGCAGGTAATCGAAATCGAGCGGGAAATCCAGTTGCGGCAGGAGCTGCCCGGTAAACACTACCGCCCCGCCCATCACCGACAGCACCAGCGGATTGGCGTTGCCCAGCCGCTGGCCGATTTCGGCCGCCACGCGCCGTACCGCCAGCGCCGACTCTTCGGCCGAACAGATCAGGTCCGCTTCGTCGAGGACGCGCTGCGCTTCCTGCGGGGTCATTTCAGGTTTTTCAGCATCGTCGCGAACTGCGGACCGACCTCCGGATGGCGCAGGCCGAAAGCCACAGTCGCTTCCAGGTAGCCCAGCTTGGAGCCGCAGTCGTAGCGCGTGCCCTTGTAGCGATACGCCATCACCTGTTCCTCCGTAAGCAAGGCAGCGATGCCGTCGGTGAGCTGGATCTCGCCGCCGGATCCCTTGCCGATGCGCGCCAGGTGGTGAAAGATGCGCGGCGTCAGCACGTAGCGGCCGACCACGGCCAGGGTCGACGGGGCGTCCTCGGGCTTGGGCTTTTCGACGATGCGCACGATCTGCTCCAGAAACTCGGTCATCGGCTTCGATTCGACGATGCCGTAGCTGCGCGTGTCTTCGCGCGCGACTTGCTGCACGCCGATCACCGAGCCGCGATAGTAGTCATAGACATCGACCATCTGCTTCATCACCGGCGGATCGCCATCGAGCAGGTCGTCGGCCAGCAGCACGGCGAAGGGCTCGTCGCCCACCGCCGGATAGGCGCACAGCACCGCATGGCCCAGACCCAGCGCTTCGGGCTGGCGGATGTAGATGCAGTTGATGTTCTTCGGAATCATGTTGCGCACGAATTCCAGCAACTCGGTCTTGCCGCGCTGCTCGAGTTCGCTTTCCAGTTCATAGGCCTTGTCGAAATGGTCCTCGATGGCGCGCTTGGAGCGGCCCGTGACGAAGATCATGTCGGTGATGCCGGCGGCGACGGCCTCTTCCACCGCATACTGAATCAGCGGCTTGTCGACGATCGGCATCATCTCCTTCGGGCTGGCCTTGGTCGCCGGCAGAAAGCGGGTGCCCATACCCGCGACGGGAAAGACGGCCTTGGTGACTTTCTTCATTTTCTGGTCCTTGGATTGGAATCGATAGTTGCGGTGAAGCCGATGCCACGCCGGGCCGGCTCCGGAGGAGTCATCAGTTGCCGAATGGCGTCAATCAGGCCGGCGATGGCCTGATCGTGGCTGGATAATTTGCGTTCCATTTGGTCCAGCTTTGCCGAAATATCCTTGTGTGCGGAAAACATTTCGCGAATCTGGACGAAGGCACGTACCACCAACAAGCTGACCTCGATGGCACGAGATGACTTGAGAACATTGCCCAGCATCAGCGCGCCGTGTTCCGTGAAAGCGTAGGGCATCGATGCGGAGAATTTGAGTTTGGCGAGGTGGTCACAATTTGTGATCACCTCATCTTTCTCAGCGGCATTCAACTGGAACATGAAGTCCGCCGGAAAACGCTCCGAATTGCGCTTTACAGCCTGATTCAGTGCTCTGGTTTCAACACCGTACAACTCTGCAAGGTCGGCATCCAGCATCACACGCAGGCCGCGCAGCAACAGAATCCGACGCGCCACGGTTTCCGGAATGTCGGTGCTCACGATGAGATCAGCTCCCTGAATTGACTTTCGTCCAGAATCGTAATGCCCAGCGCCTGCGCCTTGTCGAGCTTGGAGCCCGCCTCGGCGCCGGCCACCACGTAATCGGTCTTCTTAGAAACCGAGCCGGCGACCTTGCCGCCCAGCGCCTCGATCATGTCTTTCGCCTCGTCGCGCGTCAAGGTCGGCAGGCTTCCGGTGAGGACGAAGGTCTTGCCGGCGATGGGCGAATTGACCACCGCGGACGGCTCGCCCTCGGCCCAAGACACCCCGCCGGCACGCAACTGCTCGATCACTTCCACGTTGTGCGGTTCGGCGAAGAAGCGCGCCACCGATGCCGCCACCACCGGCCCGACATCGGGCACCTGCTGCAGGGCATCGACGTCGGCGGCCATCAGCGCGTCGAGCGTGCCGAAGTGGCGCGCGAGGTCCTTCGCCGTCGCCTCGCCGACATTGCGGATGCCCAGCGCGAAGATGAAGCGGGCCAGCGTCGTCTGCTTGCTCTTGGCGATCGCGTCGAGGATGTTGGCCGCGGATTTCTCGGCCATGCGTTCGAGATTGACCATCGCCAGCAGGCCGAGCTTGTAGAGGTCGGCCGGCGTCTTGACGATGGCGTTGTCTACCAGTTGCTCAACCAGTTTATCGCCCAGGCCCTCGATGTCCATCGCACGACGGCCGGCAAAATGCAGCAGCGCCTGCTTGCGCTGCGCCGGGCAGATCAGGCCGCCGGTGCAGCGGGCGATGGCTTCGTCTTCCGGCCGCTCGATGGCCGAGCCGCAGACCGGGCAGGATTTCGGCAGTTCGAAGGCCGGATGCAATGGTTCGTCGCCAAGCAGGTCCCGCATCGGCCGCCGCTCCAGCACCACCGACACCACCTCGGGAATCACGTCGCCAGCCCGGCGCACGATCACCGTGTCGCCGATGCGCACGTCCTTGCGGCGCGCCTCGATTTCGTTGTGCAAGGTGGCGTTGGTCACCGTCACGCCGCCGACGAAGACCGGCGCCAGGCGTGCCACCGGCGTGATGGCGCCGGTACGCCCGACCTGGACCTCGATCGCCTCCACCGTGGTCAGCATCTCCTCCGCCGGGTACTTGTGTGCCACCGCCCAGCGCGGCTCGCGCGTGACGAAGCCGAGTCGCTGTTGCAGGGAAAGCGCATTGACCTTGTACACCACGCCGTCGATGTCGAAGGGCAGCGCATCGCGCAGTTCGCGCATCCTCGCATGAAAAGCGATCAGGCCTGCGGCGCCCTGCACCACCGCGCGATGCTCGCAAACCGGCAGGCCAAACGCAGCCAGGGCGTCCAGCACGCCGCCATGCGTGGCCGGCAGGTCCCAACCGCGGGTTTCACCCAAGCCATAAGCATAGAAGGACAGCGGCCGCTCGGCCGCCATGGCCGGATCGAGCTGGCGGATGCTGCCGGCGGCGCCATTGCGCGGGTTCACCAGCGCCGCCCTTCCCTGGGCCCGCTGCTTTTCGTTGTAGCGTTCGAAATCCATCCGGCTCATGAACGCCTCGCCGCGCACTTCCAGAACCTCCGGCACTTCGCCCTGAAGTCGCAGTGGGATCGAGCGCACCGTGCGGATGTTCTGCGTCACGTCCTCGCCGGTTTCGCCATCGCCCCGCGTCGCCGCCTGCACCAGCACGCCGGATTCGTAGCGCAGGTTGATGGCCAGGCCGTCGAACTTGAGCTCGGCCGCATACTCGACGGGCGGATCGGTTTCGGCCAGCCCCATTTCGCGCCGCACGCGTGCATCGAAAGCCATGGCCCCGGAAGGCTCTGTGTCGGTCTCGGTGCGAATCGACAGCATGGGCACGACATGCCGCACCTGCGAAAATCCGGCCAATGGCTTGCCACCGACCCGTTGCGTCGGCGAATCCGGAGTGGCCAGGTGGGGATGTTCGGCCTCGATCGCCTGCAGTTCGCGGAACAGCCTGTCGTACTCGGCGTCGGGTACCGTCGGCGAATCGAGCACATAGTAGGCATGGTCGTGCCGCTCGATTTCACGCCGCAGGTCCGCGACGCGCTGTGCAGCTTCCATGCGGGTCGAACCTAGGAAAACAGTCGCAGCGCCCGCACGCTGCCGGGAACGATACCGCCGTCATTCATGCGCTGCTGCAGCTCCGCGGTCTTGGCGCGGATCGCGGCGATCATGGCCTCCGCCAGCGCCGCGCGCTGCGCGTCGACCAGCACACCGCCCAGTGCAGCCGCCAGTTGCCGGGCAGTGCCCAGCATGCGATCGAATGCCGCCACGCCGTCGGCGACGCGCGGCACGTCCAGGCTCAGGGTGAGCCCATTGGTCGCCAGTGATTTCAGGGTCTCGGCATCGAAGCGCTCGGCGCCGAGGTTGGCAACCGAGAACAGCTCGCCGCCGAGCGCATCGCGGGCACGGAACACGCCGTCGCCTTCCAGCACCAGGCCAGCCGCCTCGGCCACGCCGCGCAGCTTGGTCCCGGAAAACACGCCGCCGCCCGCCTCGACCACGTGCAGCACGAACTGGATATCGACCGCTGCGCAGAATTCATCGAGGCTGGCGGCGCGCAGCACCGTATCGCCGCGCGGCGGGAGTTCCAGCGTCGCACCTGCCTGCAACGCGACCTGCTGCACGCCATCGAAAAAGCGCGTCAGCGCGGCGTCGGATAGTGGACCGCGACGATCGGCGAGTTGCAGGGAAACGGCCCACTGCGCGTAGCGACCGCTGTCGTTTGCATCGCACAGGCGCCAGGCGCTGTCGCCGTCGTTGCGCATCAGCCATCGCAAGTCCTTGCCACAATCTGCGGCCCAGGCATCCTGCATGGCCCAGACAGCCGGGGCCGAAATCGGCTCGTCGGCGACCAGGCGCAACACGCAGTCGGCCACCTCGTCGGCCCATTCCGGCGGCAGTTGCGGTGCCACCGCCGCCTGCGGCAATTCGGCGGCCACGGACTCGGCAGCGTCGGATTCGTCCCGAATCGCTGCCTGCGGCTCCGTGACCGGCTCGGCGACGCCCGGCTCGCGGCGTTCCAACTCCGCATCCGCTGGCTCGGCGTTGCCGGCTTCGCCATCGAGCAGCGCATCGGGCTGCTTGCCGTTGAAGATGCGCTCCGCGTCCCGGCGGTGGCGGCGGTCCTGCCAGACGTTGTAGCCCCAGACCATTGCCACGCCCGCCGCGCCGGCGCCGATCAGGGCGATTTGCAGATCGCTGATTTGCATGCTCAAGCCACTTTCTGTTCGTCGGCGAGGCGCAGCGCCTCTTCGATATCGACTTCCACCACGCGCGACACGCCCTGCTCCTGCATGGTCACGCCGATCAGTTGCTGTGCCATTTCCATGGCGATCTTGTTGTGCGAAATGAAAACGAACTGCGTATTTGCCGACATTCGCTTGACCATCTCGCAGAAGCGCACGGTGTTGGAGTCGTCGAGCGGCGCATCGACTTCGTCGAGCATGCAGAACGGCGCCGGGTTCAGGTTGAAGATGGCGAACACCAGGGCGATCGCCGTGAGCGCCTTTTCGCCGCCGGACAGCAGGTGGATGGTGGTGTTCTTCTTGCCCGGTGGTTGCGCCATGATCTGGATGCCGGAGTCGAGGATCTCGTCGCCGGTAAGTATCAGCCGCGCCTCGCCGCCGCCGAAGAGCTGCGGGAACAGGGTGCCGAAATGCATGTTGACCGTGTTGTAGGTCTCCTGCAACTGCTCGCGCGTTTCGCGGTCGATGCGGCGAATGGCGTCCTCCAGCGTGCCGATGGCTTCGGCCAGGTCGGTGGATTGCGCATCGAGGAAGTTCTTGCGCTCGGACGCCGTGGCCAGTTCCTCCAGAGCGGCGAGGTTGACCGGGCCCAGCGTTTCGATTTCCGCGGTGAGCCGCGCGATGTCGCCCTGCAGGACGCTGTCCTTGAGCCGTTCGGCGCCACCCGCGGAAAGTTCGTCGAGGAAGGGCGCTTCGTCTTCTTCGCTGACGACGCGCACTTCGGCCAGGCGCTCGCGGAACTGCTCCTCGTTCAGTTGCGCCGCCTGGGCCTTTAGCCGCAGGTCGTTGATCCGGTCGCGCAGCGGCGTGAGGCCCTGTTCCAGTCGCAGGCGCTGTTCGTCGAGGTTGCGCAGTTCGCCGGCCGCCGCTTCGAGCACGTTGCGCCGTTCCGCCAGCGCCGACTCCTTGAGGCCACGCGCATCGAGCGCCGCATGCAGCTGTTCCTGCAGTACCGTGTCGCTGATGCCGGCAACCTCGGTGCGCGCCGCCGCGGTCTCGGCGTCGATGCGCTGCAACTGGCTGCTGGCCGTTGCCGCGGCGCGACCGTTGTCATCAAGCTTGGAAAGGCATTCGCGCTCGGAGAATCCGGCTTCCTGCAACTCGCGCCCGAGCTGGGTCTCGACCGCACGCGCGTCGCGCAGCGCCATGTCCTTCTGCCGGTGCTGGTCGATGGCGCGCTCGACGCGTTCGCGCACGGTGCCCAGGCGCTCGCGCTGCAGTTCACCCTCGTCGTCGGCGCGTTCGATGCGCGCCTTCTCGATTTCCTCCTGGCGCTGCAACTCGGCCAGGTCGCGATCGATCTGCGCGCTGCGTTCCTCATAGCGTGCCTGGGCCTGGGCCAGTTTCAGCGCCTCGACCTGGGCGGCGTGCAGGGCCTGCTGGGCTTCCTGCAAGGCACGGCGGGCACCCGTCAGTTGGACCTGGAGCTCGGCCAACTCCTGTTCCGCAAGCTGCTGGCGCGAGCGCGCCGCATCTTCCGCTTCGGCACGCGATTCGAGTTGCGCGGCGAGTTCGTCGATCTCGCGCTGGCGTTCGATGACGCCGTGGGTCTTGGCATCGGGAACGTAAAGGGTCAGGCCGGCCGGCGTGAGCAAATGGCCGGCGCGCGAAACCCGGCAGCCGGTTGCCAGCGGCAAGCCAACCGAGAGATCCTCACTGACCGACACATCGGCCAGCCATTCGTCGAGCGCACCGTTCCAGCGCGCATCGTCGCAGCGTACTTTGCCGCGCAGGCTTTCCACCACAGCGGTTGCAGCCGCCGACGTGGAAGTCACGGCCAGGGTCAAAATAGCCGGTGGAGGCGATTGCAGCGCCGCACGCAGCGTATCGGCATCGGCGGCCAGCGCCGAGAAGCGCTCGCGCAACACCGCCTCGACGGCGGTTTCCCAGCCTGCCTCGACCTGGATCGACTGCCACAAAGGCTTCGCATCGGCCAGGCCGCGGGCCTTGAGCCAGTCGCCGATCTCGCCGCCCTTGGCGACCTTGGCCTGCAACTGGGCCAGCGCATCGTGGCGGGCACGGGATTCGGTCAGGCTGCGATGCGCCGCCTGCAGGGCTTCGCGTGCCGCACGCAGCGCGGCTTCTGCGCCGGGCACGGCGGATTGCAATCCGGCCAGGCGCTCCTGCGCCACTTCGAGCGCTTCGCCACCGCGTGCCTCGGCCTCGCGCGACGCGGCCAGTTGCGCCGGGTCGGGTGCGCCGAGCGCCTGTTTGTCCTGTTCCAGGCGGCCGCGCCGCTGGGCGAGATTCTCCAGCGCGCGCTGGGCATGACCGCGATCGGCCTCGGCCAGGCGCAATGCCTGCTCCGCATCGCTCAGGGCGCGCCGCGCCTCGGTAACTTCGCCGCCGGCACTTTGCACCGCGTCCTCGCATTCGGGCAGGCGCGCGGCGGCCTCCTCATGGCGCGCGGCGGCAGCGGCAACACGATTGCGGGAGTTCTCCAGTAGCGCGTTCCAGCGCGCCGAATCTTCCGCCAGCGTCGCCTGCTGGCCGCTCCAGTGACTTTGTTCGGCGCCGAGTTGAGCCAGCCTGGTTTCCAGGCGGCTGCGCGAATCGCGCAGGTGGCCCAGTTCGCTTTCCAGCCGGCCGACCTCGTTGGTGGCGGCATACATTTCCGCCTGCGCGGCGTGCAGCGCATCGGACGCCGAATAGTGGCTCTCGCGTGAATGTTCGACGCGCGCCTCGATTTCGCGCAGCTGCGCGGTCTCCGCCTCGACCCGGGTGACGGCTTCCTCGACCAGGCGCGTCAGGCGCTGGCCGTCGCTGCGCGCGTCATTGCGCTTCTTCAGCCACAGCAGGGTCTGCTTGCGCGACATCTCCTCGTGCAGGCCGCGATACTGCTGTGCCACGGCGGCCTGCGCCTGCAGGTGGACCACCTGTTTCTCGAGTTCGTTGCGGATGTCATCGACGCGCGCGATGTTCTCGCGGGCGTCTTCCAGGCGATGTTCGGTTTCCCGGCGCCGTTCCTTGTACTTGGTGACGCCGGCGGCCTCTTCGAGGAAGAAGCGCAGTTCTTCGGGCTTGGCCTCGACGATGCGCGAAATCATGCCCTGGCCAATGATCGCGTAGGCGCGCGGCCCCAGTCCGGTGCCGAGGAAGAGGTCGATCACGTCGCGGCGGCGGACGTGCAGGTTGTTGATGTAATAGCTGGAATTGCCCTCGCGGTCGAGTACGCGCTTGACCATGATCTCGGCGTACTGGCTCCACTGGCCGGCGGCGCGGCCCGCCGCGTTGTCGAAGTGCAGTTCGACCGCGGCACGGGAGACTTCCTTGCGATTTCCCGATCCCTTGAAGATCACGTCCTGGATCGACTCGCCGCGCAGTTCGGATGCCTTGGATTCGCCCAGCACCCAGCGCACGGCGTCGATGATGTTGGATTTGCCGCAACCGTTGGGGCCGACGACCCCGGCCAGCTGGCCCGGAAAAAGTACCGTGGTGGGCTCGACAAAGGACTTGAAGCCCGAGAGTTTCAGCTTGTATAGACGCACGTGGGATGAACCGGAAAGATGATCGCGAAGAAGCCGTTGATCTGGCGCGCCATTATAATGCGTCCCGCCCCTCTTACCTGCGGCCCCAGAGCATGCCAAAACCCTCCGCCCGGACCCGTTCCACCTCCCTGGAAACCTTTGCCAATCCGGCGCCGCACAGGGATTACCAGATCCACATGGAGATCCCGGAATTCACCTGCCTGTGCCCAAAGACCGGGCAGCCGGATTTCGCCGTGCTGACCCTCGATTACATCGCCGACAAGCTCTGCGTGGAACTCAAGAGCCTCAAGCTCTACATCTGGGGTTTCCGCGACGAGGGCCACTTCCACGAGGACGTGACCAACCGCATTCTCGACGACCTGGTGCGCGCCACCCAACCCCGCTTCATGCGCCTCACCGCCCGCTTTTACGTGCGCGGCGGAATCTTCACCAACGTCGTCGCGGAACACCGCAAGAAAGGCTGGAAACCGGCGGCAAAAATCGAACTGGCGGAGTTTCTGCCGCAGTCGAACACGCGCGGCTGACAACCGGATCTGTACGCCGGCACCTGCTTCATCAACACTGCGCCCCTATTTCTCCGCCTTTCGAACAACGGGTCGCCGGCAGGGATCAGGGCGCCATCAAACCGGAATGAAGGGTACGCCCTGACTTTGGCCGTCGCTCTCCGGGCGTGATACGCGGGCATTGACCCAGGTCTTGCCGAAGTTGCTCTCCGTTACCGGGATACCGAAGCGGAAGCCCTGCAGGATGTCGCAATCCTGCCCCACCAGAAAGGTCCACTGCTCGTCGGTTTCGACACCCTCGGCGATGATCTGCAAGCCTAGCGCCTGCGCCATGCGCACCGCGGCGATGACCAGGGCGCGGTCGCTGCGATCCTCGGAAACGTCGCGAATGAAGCTGCGATCGATCTTCACGGTATGGAAGGGGAATTCGCGCAGGTAGCTCAGCGAGGAATAGCCGGTGCCGAAATCGTCCATCGAGAGCCGGACGCCCAGTGCGTGCAATTCATCGAGAATCGCCGCGACCTCGTCCTGGTTGCGCAGCAGCAGACCCTCGGTGATTTCGATCTCGAGCTGCTCGGGCGGGACCGCGAACTCGTTCAGGCATTCCTTGACCATGTCAACGAATCCGCTGGCCTTGAACTGCCGTGGCGACACGTTAACCGCCATGACGAAGCCATCCTGCCGCAAGCGCCAACGTGCCAGCGTGGCACAGGCTTCGCGCAACACCCAGCGCCCGAGGTCGACAATCAAACCGTTCTGCTCCGCCACCGGAATGAACAGCGCCGGCTGCACTTCGCCGAGTTCGGGGCTGTTCCAGCGCAGCAGCGCCTCGGCACCTATGATGCAACCGCTGTCGGCGCGCACCAGCGGGTGATAAACCACGTGCAGTTCCTGGCGTTCCAGGGCCCCACGCAGGCAGCGGCCGATTTCGAGGCGCTGCAGCGACAGGTCGTGGATCGAGCGATTGTAGAAACGGTACATGTTGCGGCCGGAGTCCTTGGCCTCGTACATGGCCAGGTCGGCGTTGCGCAGCAGCACCGTCGGCTCGGTGCCATCGTCGGGATAAATTGCGATGCCGATGCTGGGCGAGGTGTTGAGCTCGCGCTCGTCCACCTTGAACACCTCGGTGAACGCAGCAATGACCTTTTCGGCGATGGCCGCTGCCTCGTCGCCATGGTTGAGGCCGCTGGCAACGATCAGGAATTCGTCGCCGCCGAGGCGGGCCACGACATCGTCGCCGCGCACCGCGCCAACCAGGCGTTGCGCCACCTGGCGCAACAGGGTATCGCCGGTGGCATGGCCCAGGGTGTCGTTGACCTCCTTGAAGTTATCGAGGTCGATGAACATCGCGGCGGCACGGCCGCCGTCGCGCCGGGCACGGCTGACAGCCTGCAGCAGGCGATCGTTGGCCAGCGCGCGGTTGGGCAGGCCGGTGAGCAGGTCGTAATGCGCCTGGTAGGTGATCTTTTCCATCTGCACGCGCTGTTCGGTGATGTCCTCGCGCGAGAGCAGCAGATGCGTCGCCCGGCCCCGTTCATCCAGAACCGCGCCCAGCCGAAGGCGCTCCCAATAGGCCTCGTCGCCGCGTCGGCTGGGTTGTTCGAGCTCCCAGATGCCACCCGCGGTGGCGACGCGCAGGGCATTGTCGGCATCGAGCGGATCGGCGACGTGGATCACTTCAATCAGTGGCTGCTCGATGATTTCGTCGGAAGATCGGCCGGTAATCCTGCAATAGGCGGGATTGACGAACTCGACCATGCCTCCGATGCGGGCCACCAGAATGCCCACCGGATTCTGCTCGACCACTTGCGAGAAGCGCACCAGGCGGCGGTTTGCGCTCTTGAGATCGGCGGTGCGTTCCTGCACCCGTCGTTCGAGGTCGGCCTGTGCCAGGCGCAGGGCAGTTTCCCGCGTCAGCACCTGCTGCCGCATGGCACCGAAGGCCTGGGCCAGATCGCCGATCTCGTCATGGGGCGAGATGGCGATATGACCACTTTCGACTCCGGTCGCCAGCTTTTGCGCGTGCTCGCTCAGTATCCCGATGCGCCGCACCACGGTGCGACCCGAATAGGCGAGACCGATGAATATCACCAGGCCGCCGATAAGCACCAGCTTGAGAAAGTCCCAGCGTTGCGCCGCCTGGTCGTCCGTGGCCTTGCGGTAGGCAAGATCGGCAGCGGCTTCCGTCTGTTCTGCGACCTCGTTGAGCAGAGCCTGTATCGACAGGTAGGGCAGATGCGAACCGGAAGTGGTGATCGCACGTACCGAGGCGAGATCCATTTCAGCCGCGAGCCGAGCCTGCTCCCCGAGGCGCGAACGATAGTCGCGCCAGTGTCCGGCAAGGCGTTGCGCCTCGTTCGGGGAAGTCTGGCCAAGCGTTACCGAGAACTTGCCGATCTCCGTATCCAGCGTGGTGATTTCGGCGCGCAGGCGAGAAACCTGGGATTGCAGGGCAAACACGTCGTCCAGATGCCCCAGCTCAAGTTCCAGGTTACGCAAGCCACCCAGCCTCGACTGCAGGGAATGCAGGCGCGCAAGCGGACGCACATGGCGTTCAAGCGTTGTCACCAGGCGCTCCGAGGAGCGCTCCAGCATCCGGTTGCCGGTCCAAAGGACCACCGCCACCAGCATGCCCGCGCCGACAAAGCCGAGCAGCAACTGGGGAAGCAGGCCGAAGCGGGTCGGCAGTTTCATGCGCAGGCCATCTATTTTTTCGACGTTTCGCCGGAATCGGGATTCCGGAATCCGGCGTTGAAGATTTTCAGCCATGCCAGATGGCGGTCGCGATCCTGGCGACCGGTGAAACCTTCCCACTCGCGGGAGGTACGCTTCATTGCTTCCGCCGCCGTGATCTTGCCGCTCGCGGCCAGCCAGAGATTCTGGTTGAGGGCGGCCAGATAGTCGCCGTCGCCGGGCAAACCGGTACCGGGCGGCAGCGCCACCGGCCACTCCTTGGCGAACACGGCGAGGGCTTCGGGCGTGTAGAGATCCCGAATTCGTTGGTCAGCCAGATGATTCCAGCGGAAGGGGTCGGTAAAGCCGCCACGAACGCCCACGGTACGCAGCGAGTTGTCCGGATCGGTGAGCCACATGGTGAACAGGAATGCCAGTTTGCGTTGCGCGCCCTGACTGGAAACCACCAGATTGTTGCCATAGATGGGCAGGTTACGACGCACGAGCTTTCCACCAACCCTGTTGCCCGGTAGCGCAGCCGCAATGAACTTGCCCCTCACCGCGGACCCGGAGGCATTGAACAACTTGGCTCCGGCAATGGTGAAGATGATCGAAAAAGCCTTGCCCTGCATGAAGATCGGAGCCGTATAGCTGTAGTCCTTGCCATCGCCGAGAATCTCGGGCGCCGAATGGCGTACCGTGTTGATGTAGCTTTCCGTGGCAGCGACCCCGGCCGGCGAGTCGATCATCGGTTTCAGCCTGTCATCGAAGAGTTGGCGATAGGGCGCTCCCTGGCTCAGGTAGCGCGGCAACCAGAACATCCATGCCGTATCGCGTTCGCGCTGCTCGACGGTGCCGTAAAGGCCCTTCTCCGGCCGATGGAAGAATTTCGCCAACTGATCGTATTCTTGCCATGTCACCGGAACCGCAAGATCGCGACCGTAAGCCTTGCGGAAGGCGGCACGTTCGGCCGGGCTTTCCAGAAGGTCGCGGCGCAGATACAGGATCAGCACATCGCCGTCGGCCGGAATGGCAACGACCTTGTCGCCGAAAAATCCCTGCAGGCGCGGCCGTACGTATCCCTGCGGCGGCGCTCCGTCGATGCGGAAGCCAAACTCCTTTAGCAGCGGCGACAGATCCTCCACCAGACCCTGCTCCAGCAAATCCGGAAACTCGTGCGTGCGCGCCACGGTCAGATCGACGTCAGGATTGGCCTTGATATTTTGCAGTGCCGGCTGTTGCGGAATCACCTTGGCCGTGATCATCACGCCACTGCGCTGTTCCCATTCCTTCTGCAATTCCAGTTCGGGCCCGAGCAAGGCGGCGATATTGCCGGACTTGAATGCAACCTTTATCGACGCGTTGCGCGGTACCGCGCCGGAGTCCAGCAACTGCTTGACCGCCGCCAGGGCACGTTCGCCCTGCTCGCCGGCGCTCGCCGTGCCGAACGCGGGCAGCATTGCCGCGAGCAGCAGGCAGGCAAGCCCCTTGCGCCTCATGGTCCAACCCATCGCTTTGTCTCCCTTCCCCGTCAGCGCAATTGCCGGCACAGCGCCCCCGATTTTACGGCTCGCGCAACGATGGTGGCAAGGAATGGCACTTTGGGACCGGCAAGAAAACCGCCATCATCCCGTGCCCAGCACTACGGCATAGCTGCATCAGCACCGGCGCGCCCGGCGAAAACCTAGCGGCCGGAAGTCGCCAGATGCAGGGCCAGCAGGAAAAAGATCGTGCCCGCGCAGCGATCGAGCCAGACGGCCAGTACCGGCTTCCGCTGCAGGCGCGCGCCTATGCCTCCGGCGAACCAGCCCAGGGTGCCGAAGATCGCCACGGTTTGGGCCGCGAATATCGTACCCAGCAGCAGCAGTTGCGGCCACACCGCCCCGCGCGACGGATCGGCAAACTGCGGCAGGAACGCGATGAAGAACAAGGCGACTTTCGGGTTCACCACGTTGGCGATGAAGCCACGGCGCAAATGAATGCCCAGTGGCTCCGCGGTCGAATCCAGCCGAATCACGGCCATCTTGCCGGCATGGCGCCACGCCTGAATCCCGATGTACACGAGATAGGCGGCCCCGGCCATTTTCAGAATGGTGAAGGCCTCCTCCGAAGCCAGGACCACGGCGCCGATGCCCAGCGTGGCCCACAGGGTATGGACAAAACAACCGAGTGCACAGCCCAGGCCGAATCCGATTCCGGCCGCGCGGCCACGACTGATACCCACCGACAGCACCATCAGGTTGTCCGGTCCTGGTGCGATCGTGACCAGTGCCGAGGCGGCAAGAAAAGCTAGCAGGACTTCGATCGGAAGCATGATGCGGTACAGGTCAGGTGGAAAACGACGCCGGCACCCGCGTCGTGACGGGATACTTACAGTCCGGCCATGGCCAGGTACTTCATCTCCAGGTATTCCTCGATGCCGTGGCGCGAACCTTCGCGGCCCAGTCCGGACTGCTTGATGCCGCCAAATGGCGCGACCTCGTTGGAAATCATCCCGGAATTGATGCCGACCATGCCGTAGTCGAGCGCCTCGCCCACGCGCCAGGCGCGCGCTATGTCGCGACTGTAGAAATAGGCGGCGAGCCCGAATTCGGTGTCGTTGGCCATGCGCACCGCCTCGGCCTCGTCCTTGAAGCTGAAGATCGGTGCCACCGGACCGAAGATTTCCTCGCGCGCCAGGCGCATCGCCGGCGTCGCGCCCGCGATCACGGTCGGCTCGAAAAAGGTGCCGCCGCGCGCATGGCGCTTGCCGCCGCAGACCACGCGGGCGCCCTTCGCCAGCGCATCGGCCAGCAGTTCCTCGACCTTGGCCAGTCCCGCACCGTCAATCAGCGGCCCCTGCGTCACGCCCTCCTCCGTGCCTTCGCCCACCTTGAGCCCGGCCACGGCGGCAGCCAGTTTCTGCGCGAAGGCCTCCTGCACGCCCTCCTGCACGAGGAAGCGGTTGGTACAGACGCAGGTCTGCCCGGTATTGCGATACTTCGACAGCATCGCCCCGGCGACCGCCGCATCCAGGTCGGCGTCGTCGAAGACGATGAAGGGCGCGTTGCCGCCGAGTTCCAGCGACAGTTTCTTGATGGTCGGGGCGCACTGCGCCATCAGCAGGCGCCCGACTTCGGTCGATCCGGTGAACGAGAGCTTCAGCACTTTCGGGTTCGAGGTCAGTTCGCCGCCGATCGCCGCGGGTTCGCCGGTCACGATGTTGAGCACCCCGGCCGGAATCCCGGCCTGCTGTCCGAGCCAGGCCAGCGCCAGCGCGGAAAGCGGCGTCTGCTCGGCCGGCTTGACCACCATGGTGCAACCGGCCGCCAGTGCCGGCGCCACCTTGCGCGTGATCATTGCCGCCGGAAAATTCCACGGCGTGATCGCGGCGCAGACGCCAACCGGCTGCTTCAACACGATGAGTCGGCGGTCGGCCAACGGCGAGGGAATCACCTCGCCATATACGCGCCGCGCCTCTTCGGCGAACCATTCGATGAAGGATGCCGCATAGGCGATCTCGCCGCGGGCCTCGGCCAGCGGCTTGCCCTGCTCGGCCGTCATCAGCCGCGCCAGGTCCTCCTGGTGTTCCATCATCAGCTCGAACCAGCGCCTGAGTATCTTCGCCCGCTCCGCAGCCGTCTTCGCCCGCCACGGGTGAAAGGCCGCCTGCGCCGCATCGATCGCGCGTCGCGTCTCGGCGGCCCCGAAACTCGGCACCGAACCGACCAGGTCACCGTTAGCCGGATTGCGCACCTCGATGCTGGCGCCGGTAGCGGCCAGCCACTCGCCGCCGATCAGGCAGGCATTGCGCAGGAGTTCGGGATTCTTCATGGCAGGCTTTCTTTGAGTCGGGAGAGGGCGGATTTTGCCGCATTGCCCGTAAGCGCGGTAGTACCGTCGGAAGTCGGCGCTGGCGGTACGGCGATTGCAGAAGCATTTTCAGGTCTGCAACGCCGGCGTGGTGCCGCTGGCCAGCGCGATATGCCGTGTCGCCGGCGCCGACTTTTGTCGGGTTCAGCTTACGGCGCCGGCCCCGCCGTCGCGGAACGCGGCAGCAAGTTTGACGGCCGCATTGCGCAGCAGCGTGGTGTCACCGCCGACGGCGATGAAGCTGGCGCCGCAATCGCGGTAGCGCCGCGCCAGCATCGGGTCGGCGACGAACACGCCGGCGGCTTTGCCCGACGCGGCGATGCGCCCCAACGCGTCCTCGATGGCCGACCGGACTTCCGGATGGCCGGAGTCGCCGGGATGGCCGAGCGATGCGGCGAGGTCGGCGGGACCGATGAAGGCGGCATCGACGCCGTCCACGGCGAGGATCGCATCGAGGTTTTGCAGCGCCGCTCGGGTTTCGATCTGCACCACCAGGCAGACTTCGTCATTGGCATGTCGTACGTAGCCCTCGACGCCGTTCCAGCATGCCGCCCGCGCCATCGAGGAGGCGACGCCGCGTATTCCCTGCGGCGGATAGCGCATGGCGCGCACCAGCGCCCCGGCCTGCTCTTCATTGTCGACCAGCGGCAGCATCAGGGTCTGCGCGCCGATGTCCAGGTACTGCTTGATCAGCGCCGGATCATGGTTCATCGGGCGCACCAGCAGTTGCGGCGGATACGGCGCCGCTGCCTGCAATTGCGGCAGAACGCTGGCTGGACTGTTGGGCGAGTGTTCGGCGTCGATCACCAGCCAGTCGAAGCCCGCGCTGGCGAGTATCTCCATGCTGTAGTGGCTGGCGAGGCCGACGAACAGCCCGACTTGGAGGCGTTTGTCGCGCAGGCGCTGCTTGAAAAGGTTCGATGGCATGTCCATGGCGGGCTATCCGAGTTCGAGTCCGAGGTCCCAATAAGGTTCGGGACCAAGGCGGGTGGCAAGGAAATCGACGAAGCTGCGTACCCGTTGCGGTACGAAGCGATTGCCGGGAAACACCGCGAACATGTCCAGCAGGGGCAGCGGATAGCCCTTGAGGATGGGCACCAGGGTACCCGCGCGTATGGCCTCGGCGACGATGAAGGTCGGGCCATAGAGGATGCCCATGCCCCGCAGTGCGGCTTCCAGCAACGCGTTGCCGTTGTTGGCGGTGATCGGCCCGCGTATCTCGACGGCATGCGGCAGGCCGTCGACCAGGAAGGTCCAGCTGCTGCGCGAGGTCAGCGAATAGGCCAGGCAGGCGTGCTGCGTCAACTCGTCGGGATGCCGGGGCTCGCCGTGCTGCCGCAGGTAGGCCGGGGCAGCGGCGACCACCGAGCGGCAAGTCGTCAGCTGCCGCGCCACCGTGGTCTCCGGCAGGCGGTCGGTGATGCGCAGGCCGAGGTCCATGCCCTCCTCGATGAGATTGACGCGCCTGTCGTTGAAGTCGAGGTCGATGCGGATGTCGGGATGCGCCTGTGAAAAATCCAGGATCAGCGAGGTCAGGTGCAGCAGGCCGAAAGAGAGCGGCACCGTGGTGCGGATAGTGCCGCGCAAGGTCTGCCGTTCGCCGGCGAGGCCCCCTTCGGCCTCGGCGATGCGGTCGAGTATGGCGCGGCATTCTTCGAGGTAGGTCGCGCCCGCTTCGGTCAACGACAGGCGCCGCGTGCTGCGCGCCATCAGCTTGACGCCGAGGTGCGCTTCCAGCGCGGCGATCTGTCGTGTTACCGCCGAACGCGCGACATTCATCTGGTCAGCCACCGCCGTAAAGCTGCCGGCCTCGGCCACCCTGACAAACGCCTGCATTGCCGCCAAACGGTCCATCGCTCTCACTCCATCGATCCGGCTGGCCCGAAAGCCGGGCAGAGTCCGGTAGCTCCGGCCAAAGCCAAATTTGTCACTCTTTTATCATTGTATGGGGAACGCTGTCTTACAATTCCGCTCCAAGCATTTTTCCACGGAGATTCTCATGAAGAAACTGGTTGCCCTGCTGTTTGCCGCCCTCCTTCCCGCGCTGCTCGCGCCCAGCCTTGGCCATGCCGCCGAACCGCAGGCCGGCAAGGAATACAAGGCCATCACCCCGCCGCTCGCCAGCCCCAAGGACAAGATCGAGGTCGTCGAGTTCTTTTCGTACGGCTGCAATCATTGCAACGATTTCCATCCGATCATCAGCAAATGGGCCGCCAGCCTGCCCAAGGACGTGAGCTTTCGCCGGATTCCGGTGAGTTTCGGACGTCCCGAATGGGCACGCCTGTCGCGCATTTACTACGCGCTGGAAGCTACCGGCGATCTCGCCAAGCTGGACGCCGCAGTCTTCATCGCCATCCATGAACAGCGCATCGCCTTCAAGACCGACGAGGCTGTGGTCTCCTGGGCCGCCAGCAAGGGCGTCGACGGCAAAAAGTTCGCAGATGCGATGTCTGCATTCTCGATGCAAAGCCGGGTGCAACGCGCCGACGCCGATGCCGGTGCCGCACGAATCGGAGGAGTACCATCGATCGCCGTCGACGGCCGCTTCCTGGTCAACAACGAGTCCGCCAGCAGCTACCAGGACCTGCTGAAGATCACCGACGCCATCGTTGAAAAGGTGCGCAAGGAGCGCAAGGGCAAGTAAGTGACGCCCCTGCTGTCCACCCTGCTTGCTCCGCGCGGGCTGTTCGCCATCACGGGCGGTACCGCGCTGGGGCTGGTCGCCGGCGGCGTGGTGCTGGCCCAGACGCTGAACCTTGCCGCCTGCCCGCTGTGCATCCTGCAGCGCATGCTCTACCTGCTGCTTGCGCTCGAAGCCGGCGCTGCCTGGATGTTTTCCGGCGCAACGCTGCCGCGACGCCTGATGGCACTCGTGATGATCGCAACGGCAGCGACCGGGGTCTGGATCGCGGCCTACCAGACCTGGCTGCAGCGTTTCGCCAAGGGAGTGAGTTGCACGGCCGACCAGCCCTGGTGGGAACATTTCGTAAATTGGGCCGGCGCGCAATGGCCATTGATGTTCGAGGCCTCCGGCATGTGCTCCGAAGCCGGCTGGAAATTCCTCGGACTGTCCATCGCCGAATGGTCGCTGATGGCCTTCACCACCATGACCGTGGCGATGCTGGTGGCGTTGCTGCGCAAAGCCTGACGCGAATGCGCCGAGGCGCCGGCGCCAGCGCGCCGCGTCCCTTTGGGCTCTTTCAGCGGTTCTTCTGCCCGATCATCCGCTGGTACAAAGCAAGCGACTCGCCGACGATGCCACGGCGAAAAGCCAGCACGCAGATGACGAAGATCGCCCCCATGATCACGGTGACCAGCGAGCCTACCTTGTCGGCCAGTTCGTTCTGCAGGGTAACGATGACGGTCGCCCCGACCACCGGGCCGAACACCGTGCCCATGCCGCCCAGCAGCGTCATCAGCACCACCTCCCCCGAGGTGTGCCAATGGGCGTCGGTCAGCGTGGCAAACTTGAACACCAGGGTTTTGGTCGCGCCGGCGAGGCCGGCCAACCCGGCCGACAGCACGAAGGCCAGCAGCTTGTACTTCGCCACGTCGTAGCCGAGCGAAATCGCGCGCGGCTCGTTCTCGCGGATGGCCTTGAGGATCTGGCCGAAGGGCGAGTGGATGGTGCGCTGGATCAGCCAAAAGGATCCCGCGAAAATCGCCAGCACGAGATAGTAAAGATTGATGTCGTCGGCCAGGTCGAGGCCGAACAGCGTGCCGCGCGGCACGCCCTGCAGGCCGTCCTCGCCGCCGGTAAAGGGCGCCTGGAGGAAGAGGAAGAACACCATTTGCGCCAGCGCCAGCGTCACCATCGCGAAATAAATGCCCTGGCGGCGAATGGCAAGGCTGCCAATGGCCCAGCCCAGCAGCGTCGCCGCGCCGGTGCCGGCCAGCAGGCCGAGCAGGGTCGGCAACTCCCACACCTTCAGGGCATGGCCGGTGACATAGGCCGCACTGCCAAGGAACACTGCATGGCCGAAGGACAGCAGTCCCGTATAGCCGAGCAGAAGGTTGAAGGCGCAGGCGAACAGCGCGAAGCACAGGACCTTCATCACGAGGATCGGGTAGATGAACATGGGCGCCAGCAACAGCAGGCCAAGCCCGATCAGGTAGGCGATGCTGACGCGCCGGCTCATTTTTCCCTCCCGAACAGGCCGGCCGGGCGGATCATGAGTACCACCGCCATGATCATGAATACCACGGTGGCGCTCGCCTCGGGCCAGAACACCTTGGTCATGCCCTCGATGATGCCCAGGCCTAACCCTGTCACTACCGAGCCGAGAATCGAACCCATGCCGCCGATGACCACCACGGCAAACACGACGATGATCAGGTTGGAGCCCATCAGCGGCCCGACCTGGGAGGCCGGGGCGGCCAACACGCCGGCAAAACCGGCAAGGCCGACGCCAAAGCCGTAGGTCAGCATCACCATCAGGGGCACGTTGATGCCGAAGGCCTGCGTCAGTTTCGGATTCTCCGTGGCGGCGCGCAGGTAGGCGCCCAGCCGCGTCTTCTCGATCATGTACCAGGTCAACAGGCAGACCGTCAGCGAAGCGACGACTATCCACGCGCGATACTTGGGCAGGAACATGAAACCGAGGTTGAAAGCACCCGACAATTCCTCTGGTATCGAATACGGCTGGCCGGCAACGCCGTACAGATCGCGGAACAAGCCCTCGATCATCAACGCCAGGCCAAAGGTCAACAGCAGGCCGTAGAGGTGGTCGAGCTTGTACAGCCATTGCAGCATCAGTCGCTCGATGACGATGCCAATCAGTCCTACGCAGATTGGCGCCAGCACCAGCGACCACCAATAGCCGACTCCCAGATACTCAAGAAAAATCCACGCCAGCATGGCGCCCGTCATGTAGAGGGCGCCATGGGCGAAGTTGATGATGTTCAGCATGCCGAAAATCACGGCAAGACCCAGGCTCAGGACAGCATAGAAGGACCCGTTGACCAGCCCGAGCATGAGCTGGCCAAACAGGGCCTGAATCGGTACGCCGAAAATCTCCGTCATGCAAACATCCCCTGCAGCAGCAGCCCGCTTACTTTTTTGCCACGGCGGCGCAGCGCGACAGCGCCATCGGCTGGAAAGCCTCCGCGGCGGGAATCACCTGCTTCACGTTGTAGTAGTCCCACGGCTCCTTCGACTCGCTCTGTTTCTTTACCTCGACCAGGTACATATCGTGGATCATGCGGCCGTCGTCGCGAATCTTGCCGCCCTTGGCGAAGGCATCGTTGATCGGCGTCGCCTTCATCTGCTTCATCACGGCCGCGGTGTCGTCGGTCCCGGCCGCCTGCACGGCCTTCAGGTAGTGCAGTACGGCCGAATAGGTGCCGGCCGGCAGCATGTTGGGCATGCCCTTGTGCTTGCTGAAGAAGCGGCGGCTGAATTCGCGCGTTTCCTTGTTCAGGTTCCAGTAGAAGCCCTCTGTGAACATCATGCCTTGCGTGGTCGGCAGGCCGAGCGCGTGAATGTCGACAATGGTGGTCAACAGGCCGACGACGGTCTGGTTCTTGGTCAGGCCAAACTCGTTTGCCGCCTTGATCGAGTTGATGGTGTCGCCACCGGCGTTGGCAAGGCCGACCACCTTGGCCTTCGACGCCTGGGCCTGGAGCAGGAAGGACGAAAAGTCCGAGGCATTCAGCGGATGGCGCACGGCGCCGAGCACCTTGCCGCCCATCGCCTTGACGGCGTCCGAGGTGTCCTTTTCCAGCGAATGCCCGAAAGCATAGTCGGCGGTAAGGAAGAACCAGCTGTCCTTGCCCTGCTTGGTCACCGCCTTGCCCGGGCCGTTGGCCAGCGCGTAGGTGTCATAGACGTAATGCACCACGTTGTTCGGCGCACAGTCCTCGTTGGTCAGGCGCGTCGACGCGGCACCGGTATTCAGCATGATCTTGTTCTTTTCGGTGGTGACCTTGGCCACCGCGATCGCCACGCCGGAGTTCAGCACGTCGGTGACCATGTCCACGCCCTGCGTGTCATACCACTCGCGCACCTTGTTGGAACCCACGTCGGCCTTGTTCTGGTGGTCGGCTGAGACCAGTTCGATCTTGAATTTTGGCTTGAACTGCGCCTTGAAATCCTCGATGGCCATTTCGGCTCCCAACACCGAACCCTTGCCGCCCAACGCGGAATACACGCCGGACATGTCGGTCAGCACGGCGATCTTGACCACGTCGCCGGAGATCTTGCCGGCCTGCGCCAGCGCGGAACCGGCCGCCGGCAGCAGCAGCGCGGAAATGGACAGGGCCAAAAGTTTGCGTTTAATCATGGTGTCTCCTCCTTGAGAAAAATGATCGGGGCCGAGAGTTTCATACCCCGAGGTACTCCTGCAGCAACGTCTGTTTCTGTTCGATTTCGCCCTGCGCGATCTCAGCGACCACCTGGCCGTGTTCGACGATGAACATGCGATCGGCAAGGGGAGCGGCGAAGCGGAAATTCTGTTCGACCAGGATGATGGTGTAGTCGCGTTCCTTGAGCTGGCGAATGACCTCGGCAATTTTCTGAACAATCACCGGCGCCAGGCCTTCCGATACCTCGTCCAGCAGCAGCAGGCGCGCGCCGGTGCGCAGGATGCGCGCCATCGCCAGCATCTGCTGCTCGCCACCCGAAAGCCGCGTCCCCTGGCTGTTGCGACGTTCCTTGAGGTTGGGGAACATGTCGTAGATCTCGTCGATCGTCAGGCCTCCGCTGGCGACCTGTGGCGGCAGCAGCAGGTTTTCCTCGCAACTGAGGCTGGCATAGATTCCCCGCTCTTCGGGGCAGTAGCCGACACCCAACTGCGCGATCCGGTGCGATGGCATGTTGATCACTTCGCGCCCGTTGAGCATGATCGAGCCCGTACGCCGGCCGGTCAGGCCGAGGATGGCGCGCAGCGTGGTGGTACGCCCGGCCCCGTTGCGGCCGAGCAAGGAAATGCACTCGCCGCGCCGCACGGTGAAGTCCATGCCGTGCAGCACATGCGACTCGCCATAGAAGGCGTGGAGATCGGAAACGCGGAGAAATTCTGTCGCGCTCATCAGTGCCCTGCCGGCGAAGCCAGTTCCGTAACTTCGGTTCCCATGTAGGCTTCGATCACCGCCGGATTGGCCGCCACCTCGGCATACGGGCCCTCGGCCAGCACCGAGCCACGTGCCAGCACGGTCAGCGTGTCGGAAATCCCGGCGACCACCTTCATGTTGTGTTCCACCATGAGGATGGTGCGGTTGGCCGACACCTGCTTGATCAGTTCCATGACCCGCGACACGTCCTCATGACCCATGCCCTGCGTCGGTTCGTCGAGCAGCATGAGTTCCGGATCGAGCGCCAGGGTCGTGGCGATCTCCAGCGCACGTTTGCGGCCATAGGGCATCTCCACCGTCACCATGCCGGCATAGGATTCAAGGCCGACGGAGGTCAGCAGCTCCATCGCGCGGTCATTTAGCTGGTTCAGGCTGCGATCCGACTTCCAGAAATGAAAGCTGGTGCCGAGTTTGCGTTGCAGCGCGATGCGGACGTTCTCCAGCACCGTGAGATGGGGAAATACGGCTGAAATCTGGAATGAGCGCACGATGCCGCGCCGCGCGATGCGCTCGGGGGATTCGCGGGTGATGTCGACGCCGTTGAAATGAATGGCGCCGCGCGTCGGTTCGAGGAACTTGGTCAGCAGGTTGAAGCAGGTGGTCTTGCCGGCGCCATTCGGGCCGATCAGCGCATGGATGTGTCCGCGCCTGACCTTGAGGTCCACGCCGTTGACCGCAACAAAGCCGCGGAACTCCTTGACGAGACCCTTCGTCTCCAGAATGCAATCGTCTGTCATCAAGCGTATTTGTCGGGAAGAGTGCGCCTGTCGGCAACACCTGAATTATTGTGTCCGGCGATTATGCGGTGAGGCCCCGGTTTGCGCAAGCACGCGGACAACCTGCGACCCGACCCAGCCAGCGCTGCGGTCTGCGTTACACTTCGACAAAGCGATTCGGTCCTCGCGATGGAGGATGCCCATGTGCCTGTTTCGAACTTTCCTGCTAGCGAGCGTCGCAGTTGCGTGCGCGGAAGCTGCCTACGCGCAACCGGTGATTCCGGGCTCCACCGCCTTCTGCCTCTACGAGGTGCCGGTGGAGGAATCCGGCAAGCGGCGCTGGATCAACCTTGGCATCGTCCAGTTCGTCGAGGCAACCCGCAGCGAAGTCAAGATCACATACGGCGGTGGCGCGTTCGGTAGCGGCCATGACGCCAGGATTGCGGTCAGCAGCATGGAAGAAGCGCTCGTCGTGCTCGAAAAGCTGAGGCGCGTTGCCGCGGCCTGCCGCTGACCCAAAAATCAAGGCGGCGCGACGTCAGGTTCCGGTACCGTCGAGATCCGTTTCGCCGCAATCCTTGAGGATGAACGCCCGCGCCGCGTCGCGCAAACGAAGTGCGGCTGCCCAGTCATCGCCTTCGACAGCGACGTTTTCACCAATGCTCACGCGCACCGAACCGAATTTCGGTAGCCAGGACTCGTCGCGCAGGATCTCGCGGGTACCCGCCAGCGCGATCGGTGTAACCCCCAAACCATTCTGCGCGGCAATCTGAAACGCGCCGAGACGGAATGTCCGCAGGCCGGACCGGCGCGTGAACGTGCCCTCGGCAAAAAAGAAAAGGGGCCGTCCGGTCTCGAGCGCAGCAAGCCGACGCACGTCATCCACCCCCTGGCGAATGTCGAATCGTTCCACGAACACCACACCGAGGCGACGCAGGAGCGGCCCCGCAACCTTGTGGCCGGCCAATTCGGCCTTGGCGACAAATGCAACGGGAAACGGCAGCGCCGCCATCACCACCAGGCCATCGATGTAGCTGGCGTGGTTGGCGACGAACACACGGGGCCCGGGCCGCAGGTGCTGCAACCCATCCACCTGCAACGAAATGCCGCACAAGCGCAACCCGGTACGCACCAGGGCAGCGCCACAGCGCCAGCGCAGCGCAAGCCCCGGCAACACCAGCGTGACGGCGACAAGCGGCACCGCCAGTACCGCGACAATGCCCCAGGCATAGGCCCCGTACAGCATTCCGCCCAAACTGCCCAGTCGACGCCAGGTTCCGGCCGCCGCCAGGCGGAGCATCTGTCGCCACGGAGCCCGCGCGCGCCTGCCGAATCCTTCACGGCAGTAGGCGTCCCGCGTGGCCGCGCGCCGGATCTTGCCGCTGGACGTCTTGAGCACCGTGTTCGGCGCCGCCAGCACCACGTCATCCGGCGGCGAACCCAGCAGTTCCACCGCCAATGCATCGATGCGGCGGACCAGTTCCTGTCGCACTTCGGCCTCGGTTACCCTGCTCTCCGCCACCACCACCAGTTTCTCGGTCCCCAGCCCCGGCTCCACCGCGCCGAACACGGCGACGCACCCGCGGCGGACGCCGGGCAGGCCACCGACGGCTTCTTCCAGTTCGTAGGGGTAGAGGTTGCGCCCGCCCCGGATGATCATGTCCTTGAGGCGCCCGGCAATGTAGATGTCGCCATCGGCAAGATAGGCCAGATCGCCGGAATCCAGCCAGCCGTCGTTCATGAGGGAAGCGGTAGCCTCCGCATTCCGGTAGTAGCCGCGAGTTGCCGAGGGACCGCGAAATTCGAGTCGTCCGACCTGCCGTGGCGGCAATTCGCCACCTTGCGAATCTACGATACGGACCTGATGCCGTGGCAAAGGCTGGCCACAGGCCACCATCTGCACCGCCTCCGCGTCATCGTTCGCCGCGGGACGTGCATCGCCCCTCGCCAACGCTTCGCGCTGCACCCTGTCGATCAGGGGCCCGCGACCCGGCGGCGAGACGGCGAGGCCGACCGAGCATTCGGCCAGGCCATAGACCGGCGCCAGCGCCTCGCTGCGAAAGCCGTAGGGACGAAAGGCCGCGGCGAAACGGGCCAGCGTCTCGGCGGCAACCGGTTCGGCGCCGTTCGCCGCGTAGCGCCAGGACGACAGGTCCAGTCCCTGCAAGCGCTGCGGGTCGAGATGGCGCAAGCACAGCTCGAAAGCGAAGTTGGGCGCGGCGGTGACGGTGCCGCGATGCTCGTGGATCGCCCATAGCCAGCGTTCGGGGCGCGCGAGAAAATCCAGCGGCGACATCAGCACCAGCGGACAGGCGTGATAGAGACTCCCCAGCCAGGCACCGATCAGGCCCATGTCATGGTACAGCGGCAGCCAGCTCACCACCACGTCGGCCGAGGTCAGCGCGACGGCCTCTCCCCAGGCGCGGATGTTGGCCAGCAGGTTGCCATGGTCGAGCGTCACCCCCTTCGGACTGCCGGTCGAACCCGAGGTGTACTGGAGGAAGGCGATCTCCCCGGGCGCGCCGGGGTGGTCACCCTGCCCTGCCACGTCGACGCCCGTCCGGCACAGTTCTTCCGGCGTGGTCACCGTGCGCAGGCTCGGCACCAGGCCGGAGAGTATGTGCGCCACCATGCGCGCGGCATCGAAACTCAAGAGCGCGACGGCTTCGCAGTTCTTCAGAATGCCGGCCTGGCGCCGCAGGTGGTCCTCGATCTGGCCCGGCCGCGTCGGCGGGTAGATCGGTACCGGCACCGCGCCGGCGAGCAGGATGCCGTAGAAGGAGTGGAAGAATTCCAGCCCGGTGGGCAGCATCACCGCGACGAAATCGCCGGGCCGCACGCCACGACCGCGCAGGCCGGCCGCAAGCCGCCGCGCGGTGGCAAGCAGCTCGCCATAGGTCAGCGTGATGGTTTCCGTCGGGCTGCGCTGGAACAGGACATGCGGCCGCGCCGGATGGCGCTGGGCATGCCACAGCAGGACCTCGACCAGGGTTCCCGCGCGGTCCGGAACACCGGTATCGCTCGCGTCCAGCGCTGCCCGGCGCTCATGTACGTTGTCATCGGCCCCGCCCTCACCGCCATCGGCGATTGCCGCGAGCAGGTCGCGCGGCGTCTCGGCACTCGCCAGCAGAGCCTCGCCCAGCCGGATGCCGAATGTAGCCTCGATGCGCGCCAGCAATTCCACCCGGGCCAGGCTGTCCAGCCCGAGATCCTTGTCGAGCCGGCTGTCGAGCCCGGCCTTTGCACGTGCCCCGGGCCTCAGTTCGGCGACCAGCCGGTCGATCAGCGCGAGCAGGCGGGTCACCCGCTCGGTCCCGGGCGTGTCGCTTCCCGCGTTGCTCACCGTATCAAACGCCGTAGCGCCGGCGCCGACTTTTCTGAGTGCGGCGCCAGCCACTTGAGCAAGGTGTGATAAAGCACATCCGGATTGACCGGCTTGCCGATGTGGTCGTTCATCCCCGCATCCAGGCAAACCTGGCGATCCTCGTCGAAGGCGTTGGCCGTCATGGCCAGGATCGGCGTGCGCTCATGGCCGGGCAAGGCACGTATCGCGCGCGTCGCGTCGACGCCGTTGAGATTTGGCATCTGCATGTCCATCAGTATCAGCGCGTAACTGCCCTCGCGGGCAAGCGCGACAGCGACGGCGCCGTCTTCGGCGTGGTCAACCACGAGCCCGGCGGCCTCCAGCAGCATGCGCGAGACTTCGCCGTTGATCGGCTCATCCTCTGCGAGCAGGATGCGAGCACCGGAGTGTTGTTCCCGCAATCGAACTTCGGCTACGCCCGGCGGCGGCGCCGGATCGGGCGCCGCGTTGTGGGTGCCCATGCGCAAAACCACGGTAAACCAGAAGGTGCTGCCAGCACCGACGACACTTTCGACACCGATCATGCCGCCCATCATTTCGACCAGGCGCTTGCTGATCACCAACCCGAGCCCGGTACCGCCATACTTGCGCGTCGTGGATCCATCAGCCTGTTCGAACGCCGAAAATAGCCGATGGCGATCCTCGGGGGAAATGCCTATCCCCTGGTCGGATATCTCGAAGCGCAGGGTCCGCTCGGATCCGTCACTGCCACAGGGCCAACAACGCATGCGGATGAGGCCGCGGTCGGTGAACTTGATCGCATTGCCCGCGAGGTTCAGCAATATCTGGCCAAGTCGCATCGGATCGCCCCGCAATGGAATGGTGCCCAGACCCGGTGCGAGTTCCATCTCCAGTTGCAGTCCCTTGTCAGCTGCCCGCTGTCCGATCAGGCTCAGCAAGTTGTCAACAACCTCGTCGAGCTGGAAATCGACCTCCTCAAGCGTCATGTGCTCGGCTTCGATCTTGGATATGTCGAGGATGTCGTTGATGATGCCCAGCAGGCGGTCCGAGGCCTCGGCGATGGTGCCGAGCTGATGGCGCAACTTCGGTTCCGGATTGCCGCGCAGCGCCAGTCCGGTCATGCCGATGATCGCGTTCATCGGGGTACGCAGCTCATGGCTCATATTGGCCAGGAAGGTGCTTTTGGCACGACTGGCGGATTCCGCAATTTCCTTGGCTTCGCGCAATTCGATTTCGTTGAGCTTGCGATTGGTCAGGTCGACATGGGTGCCGACCGCCCGAATCGGGCAACCGTTCCGGTCGCGCTGGACCACCATGCCGCGGCTCAGTATCCACTTGTAACCGCCATCCTTGCAACGCATGCGGAACTCGATCTCGTAGTTACCGGGATCGTCGAGCTGTCGGCGCGTTTCCGCCAGGACGGACGCCCTTTCGTCCGGATGCAGGAGTCGGGAGAACTGGCTATCGGCATCCTCTCCAAGTTCGTCCGCTCTATAGCCCAACATTCGGAGATAGGCGGCATTGACGTAGGTCTTTTCCGATTGCAGGTTCCAGTCCCAGATGCCGTCGCTGGTTGCCTGCAGCGCATAGCCGAAACGTTCTTCGCTGATCTGCAGCCGTTCGCTCGCCGCCGCCAGTTCGCGCGTCCGCTCGGCAACCAGTTCCTCAAGGTGGGCACGATGGCGGTCCAGCTCAAGCTCGGTTTTCTTGCGCGCGGTGATGTCCTGAACGGTGCCAAACACCGTCCGCGAGGCGCGATCGAAGGTCGCGATCGAATGAATATCGCGAATTTCTCCGGTTCCATGCACGCGTATCTTGAAATCGAGGTCGTAGGGCGTGTCGTGCTGGATCAGGTTGGTCAGCGCCGAGTCCAGCGTGGCGCGGTACTCGGGCAACGGAATATCCTTGATCGCCTGATAGTCGAGGTGGTCGGTGTTCACCCCATAGACCTTGATCGCGCCCAACGAACCGATCACCTCGCGGGTATCGAGCCGCAACTCCCAGTTGCCGGCCTTGCTCGCCAGTTCCGCGCGGGTCAGGCGGGCTTCGCTAAGGCGCACGGCCATCTCGGACAAGCGGCGCTGTTCGGCATCCGCCTCCAGTTCGTCGTGCAGGCGACGATTCACCATCAGTACCAGGCTGAAGGTCAGGGCCACTGCCAGGATATGATAAATGAGAAACAGCAGGGAATCGAAGATGCCCCCGCGAAAAAGGTCGTTGCCCGGCGGCACAATCACGACAAAGCCGATTCGTGCCAGGTTGAGCAGGCAGTAGCCGACCAGCACGCTGCCGACCAGGAGGGTGCCATGGCGCCTGGCCGGTTCGACACGATGCAGCATCAGCCAGGCGCCCTGACCGCAAATCGCGATCAGGAAAATGGAGTAGTTGATGCTGCGCGCCGGCAAGCTCGGTTGCAAAAAGGTGAAATAGCCTTGCAGCAGCGCGAAGGCGACAAGCAGCACATGGTTGTGAGTCTGCGACGACTCCTCGCCGACGAACTTCTCGAGGCCGACGATCAGCAGGTGCGCACCATAGATCGCCAGGACACCGCTGACCACGATCGACAGGAAATCCGGCATGGCGCCGCGCGCCAGTATCATCAGCAGCGAGAAAAACTGGAGGATCAGGGCGGCCAGCCAGAAACCGATCGCACCAAAGCGATCCCTGTTCTGGAACCAGAGTGCGGCCAGCACAACGACACAGATCAGCATGCTGACGACGTAGCCCGTCATCAGCGTTCGCACATCGAGGAAGTTCAGTAACGACATTCGACGATTATCGCGCCATGGAAGTGGACGCGATCATGATCTGGCTCAAGGAACCCGTTGCCAGTTCTTAACAGCGGCTTCCCGGGGCAGGTGTCAGCGGTGCTTCCACTCCGGCTTGCGCTTCTCCATGAAGGCATCGATGCCGGCACCTGCATCTTCCGACATCATGTTGCAGGCCATGGTCTCCGAGGCAAGCTGGTAAGCACCGTCGAGGCCCATCTCCAGTTGTTTGTAGAACATCTGCTTGCCCATGCCGATCGCGACCGCGGACTTGGCGCAGATCGAATCGGTGAGCTTCTTCACTTCCGCGTCGAGCTGCTCGAGCGGTACCACGCGATTGACCAGCCCGCGCCGTTGCGCCTCGGCCGCATCGATGAAATCGCCGGTGAGCAGCATCTCCATCGCCTGCTTGCGGCCCATGGCGCGGCCCAGGGCAACCGAGGGCGTCGAGCAGAACAGGCCGAGATTGACGCCGGAGACCGCAAACTTTGCGCCCTCCGCCGCCACCGCCAGGTCGCACATGGCCACCAGTTGGCAACCTGCAGCGGTGGCAATGCCGTGGATGCGGGCGATCACCGGCTGCGGCATCGCAACGATGGTCGTCATCACACGACCGCACTGTTTGAACAGCTTCTGCAGGTAGGCCTTGCCGTGGTTGGCGCGCATCTGCTTGAGATCATGGCCGGCGCAAAACGCCTTGCCGGCGCCAGCCAGCACCACGACTCGAACCGAACTGTCCGCCGCAATCGCGTCAAGTGCGGCCTGCAATTCGGTGAGCATCTCCTCGGACAGCGAATTGAACTGGGCCGGCCGGTTCAGTGTCAGCGTGCTTACGCCGTCGTGGTCCTGGCGCAACAGGATGGGCAATTCGGTTTCGGGTGCGTTCATGGTCCGGTCTCCTCGATGTCAGCTATGGGTTCATTTTGCCGCAGGGCGGCCCTGCAGCACCAGCCTGCGATCGCCGTGACCCCAGAGCGGCAGGTCGCGGCCTGACTGCCAGGCCTCGACGAAGTTGCGATAGTCGGGCGAAACCACCAGCCCGGACTGGCCGCTGGAGTGCATCACACCGGACTTGGCCGGATCGCCGAGGTCATAAATCGCGCGCAGGCTCGCCGCGTGTTCGTTGAGGTAGGGCTCATCGCCCTTCAGATGGTAACGCGCCACGTTAACAGTGTAGTTGTCGCCGCCCGTAGCGCCGCGCAGTTCGAACCAGGGTGCCAGCGGCTGTACCCGCGAAAACGGCCGGTGCTCGGAACGCGCCTGATGCACCACTCCCCATTGCCAGCGCGTCATGTCCGCGCCGAGACGCTGCTGCAGTTCGTCCAGTGCGCGATCCAGCGAGCGGCTTGCCAGTTCGGCGCAGGATTCCGCCACCGGCGTAGCCTTGTCGTCGCACCACCAGGCGTCGTTGCGTTCCAGCACGCCCTCCAGTGCCGCGCGAAAATCGCTGCGTCCCACCTGGCGCAGGTACATTTCCTCGCCACCCATTTCATCTGCGAACACGGCGCGGGTCATTTCCCGCGCCCAGGCGGCGAAGATCAACGGCGCCGCCTCGCCCGCGCGCATCTGTCCGTCGAAAGCGGCGAGGCGTTGCAAGGCCCCCGCGCCGAGCGCGTGCCTCGGTTTGGCCTGCCGAACATGGGGCAACAGGCGCAGTGCGGCGAGCGACAGGAGGTCGCCCTGGATGGCGCGCAGGCTGTCCCTGTCGTGTTTGGGCTTGGCTTCCAGCAGGGCCTCGATCCGTTGCTGGCGGTAGGGCGCGGCCCATTCGCTGCCTATGTAATGGGGATAGTCCGCCGCATGGATGCGCTGGTTCGCCGTCGCGATCCAGCCACGCGGCGGATTGACTTCGCGTGGCGTCAGGCCCGGATCGAGAAAGCCGACCCAGTCGTAGCGTGCGTCCCACCCGGGCGCCGGAACCTGACCATGAAGGTCATTGTCGCCATGACGCAGCGGGACGCGACCGGCGGCGATGAAGCCGATGTTGCCATCCACATCGGCGACGACCATGTTCTGCATCGGCGCCTTGTACTGTTCGGCACCCTTGATGAAAGCATTGACGGTGGTCGCGCCGCTGATCGCCAGGCCGGATTCGATGCTGCCGGCGTCGGCGTCGAGCGCCGTCCAGCGCAGCGCCAGCACAAAAGTCGGCGCTGGCGGTACGGCACTGCCGGTCAATCCGGCCACCACAGCCGTACCTGCATCCGAGATCACCGGTCCGTGGCGCGTGGCGCGGACCTTCAGCGTGATGTCGGCCGCGCCCTTTACGCGTATGGCTTCCTCGAAGTTCTCGAACTCCGCCCAACCTTGCGGCGTGCGGTAGCGCGTTGCGTCGTCGGCTTGACCTGCTCCAGATACACGTCCTGCACGTCCGGCGCCGTATTGGTGAAGCCCCAGGCGATGCGTTCGTTCTGCCCGAGTACCACCAGCGGCAGCCCGGGCATGGTGGCGCCGGCGAGCTTGAATCCGGGTGCTTCCAGGCGGGCGAAATACCAGAGCGCCGGTGCCGTCAGCTTGAGATGGGGATCGTTGGCCAGCAGCGGCTTGCCGGAAATCGTGCGCGTGCCGGCCAGCACCCAGTTGTTGGAGCCGACGCCGTCGACACCGGACTCGGGTGCGTCCAGCAATGCCCTCTGGCCGAGTTCAGGCGCCAGCCGCAGCTCGCGATACAGGGCCGCGTAGTCGCGCACCGGCAGCGGCTTTTCCCCCGGATAGGGCGGCAGCAACTGGTCGATGCGCGCCACCGGCAAGCTGCGCGCAAGGCGCATGCGCAACAGTTCGTTGGTCCAGTTGCCACCCAGGTCCCAGGCCATCATGATGCCCCAGGCCATGCTGTCTTCCGGGGTCCAGGGTTCCGGCTGCAGGCCGAGGATGAGGAACTCGGGCGGTCGTGCGCGCAGGTGGTCGGCAATGAAGGCATTGATCCCCGCCGTGTAGGCCAGCACCGCGGCCCGCGCCTCGCCGCGGGTCTGCGCCCATTGCGCGGTCGCGGCACGGCGCACGCCCAGTGCACGAAGGAACTTGTCGTTGTCGAGCGCCCCCGGACCAAAGGCTTCCGACAGCCGGCCGGAACCGATGCGCCTGTGGGTTTCGAGCTGCCACAGCCGATCCTGCGCATGGGCGAAACCAAGTCCAAAGAGTACGGCGTCCCGATTCGCGCCGTGAATGCTCGGAATGCCCATCGAATCGCGCTCGATGGTCACCTCGCCGGCCAGCCCGACCACATCCAGTTGCCCACCGGTGACCGGCAGCAAGCGCTGCCACCAGACCGCCGCGGCCACCGCGACAGCTGCCAGCAAAACCAACAGGACAGCGCCGATGCGCCGCAGCCAGCTCATGGATTGCGGCCGGTCACTCGATGGCGGAGGTCGACTTGGCCTTCTCGCGCAGCACGTATTTCTGGATCTTGCCGGTCGAGGTTTTCGGCAGGGCTTCGAAGATGAACTTCTTCGGCACCTTGAAGCGCGCCATGCGCTCGCGGCAGAACTCGGTCAGTTCTTCGGCCGTGACGCTGGAGCCTTCGCGCAGTTCGATGAAGGCGCAGGGCACCTCGCCCCACTTTTCGTCGGGCGTGGCGACCACCGCGGCGCCCATCACCGCCGGATGGCGATACAGCGTGTCCTCGACCTCGATCGAGGAAATGTTCTCGCCGCCGGAAATGATCACGTCCTTGCTGCGATCCTTGATCTTGACGTAGCCATCGGGCTGCATCACGGCGAGGTCGCCGGTGTGGTACCAGCCGCCGCGGAAGGCCTCTTCCGTCGCCTTGGGATTCTTCAGGTAGCCCTTCATCACGATGTTGCCGCGGAACATGATCTCGCCCATGGTCTGGTCGTCCCAGGGCACCGGCTGCATGCTGTCCGGATCCATCACGGTGACGCCTTCCTGGCAGTGGTAGCGCACGCCCTGCCGGCCATTGAGGCGCACCTGCTCGTCGAGCGGCAGCTCCAGCCAGGACTCGTGCTTGGCGCAGACCGAGGCCGGACCGTAGGTTTCGGTCAGGCCGTAGACGTGCGTGATGTCGAAACCGATCTTGCCCATGCCCTCGATGACCGCCGCTGGTGGCGGCGCTGCCGCAACCAGCGCGGAGACCTTGTGGTTGATGCCCTCGCGCCAGGCGGCCGGTGCGCTGACCAGCATCGAATGCACGATCGGTGCGCCGCAGTAGTGGCTGACCTTGTGTTCGCGAATGGCATCGAGGATCAGCCTCGGATCGACGCGGCGCAGGCAGACGTTGGTGCCGGAATTGGCTGCCACGGTCCACGGAAAGCACCAGCCGTTGCAGTGGAACATCGGCAGGGTCCACAGATAGGTGGCCTGCGGCGGCATGCCCCACGAGACGATGTTGGACAGCGCGTTGAGGTAGGCGCCGCGGTGATGGTAGACCACGCCCTTCGGGTTGCCCGTGGTGCCCGAGGTGTAGTTGAGCGAAATCGCGTCCCACTCGTCAGCGGGCGTCTTCCACGCATATTCCGGATTGCCGCTGGCGATGAAGGCTTCGAAATCGATCGTGCCCAGACGTTCGCCGGGACCGGCGTATTCCGGATCGTCGACATCGACGACGAGGATCTTGCGCCCGAGTTCGGCCAGTGCCTTGCCGACGATGCCCGAATACTCGCGGTCGGTGATCAGGACCTTCGCCTCGCCGTGGTTGAGCATGAAGGCCAGGGACTCGGCATCGAGGCGAGTATTAAGCGTATTGAGCACCGCGCCGCACATCGGCACGCCGAAATGGCACTCGAACATCTCCGGCGTGTTGTTGAGCATCGCCGCCACCGTGTCGCCGGCGCCGACTCCCTGCGCGGCCAGCGCCGACGCCAGGCGGCGGGCACGCTCGTATTCCTGGCGCCAGGTGTAGCGCCGAGCGCCGTGGATGGTGGCCACGTGGTCGGGGTAGATGTAGGCGGAGCGCTCGATGAAGGATAGCGGGGTCAGCGGAACGTAATTCGCCGGGTTCTTGTCCAGTCCGGAAGCGTAGGGATTGCTCATGGATTTCGTCCTGTCAGTATGTTTCAGGTCCGGCAACGATCGAGGATGCCGGGGTTTTCGCGCGCGAGATCGGCCAGCCAGCGGCCAAGATCGTCGCCCAGAGCCTGCACGGCATCCCGTGCCGCGACCGCGCCGCCACGCGCATCGGCGGTACTCGCCGGCCTCGCGACGCGTAAGCCGCGACGCATCAGGGGATCACCGCCACGCGCCGGCACCAACTGGGCGCGCACCTCGATTACGGCCTGGCTGCTCTTTGCGTCGTCGAAACGCTGTTCGAACTCGTCGAGCACCAATTGCAGCCGGCACCCTGCCCCGCGCGCACTGGGCTCGGCTGCGGCAAGGCGACGCCGCAGCGCGCTTTCGAGCAATTCGGCGGGAGCCGCCGCCCAGCGGCTGGCGGCATAGCTCTGGCGACGCAGCGGCTCGGCATAGGCTAGCCGGTAATGCATGGCCGGACCCGCGAGCCAGGACGCCGCCTGAACTTCGACCGCGCCCGGCGACACGGGCCAGGCCGTGCCGCCCGCGCCGGAGCTGCCAAAATCATAATTGACCGTGTCCCCGGTCGGCGGATTCGCACCACATGCCGCCAGCAAGGTTCCTGCACACAGCGCAAGCAGCCACGTTTTCATCTGTCCTCCTGATTCACTGGTCGATTCGGCTCACTCGGCGGGCGTCGCGCATTTCAGCCGCCACCGGCGCCACGCGTCGCGGGTGCCGCAAAACCCGGCTCTCCGGGCCCGGGAGCAGCCGCATCACGCCCGAACAAAAGCATTTGCGGATTGTTTTCGAGACTGTCGAGTACCCGGTTCAACTGGCGCGAACTGGCCGCAAGTTCATCCATCAGCGCATTCGCACGCGGCAGCGTGCTGGTCGCAAGCTGGTCGCCGGTGTTTTCGGCCAACTGGTCGACACGACGAGCCAGCCCGCCCATGGTCTTCACCAGTTCGCGCATCTCGCTGGCGAGTGGCGCGGTTTCGCCGGCGGTCTTTTCAACGTGGGCGAGCACCTGCCGCAGGCTGCGCAGGTTCGATGCCGACAGGGCTTCACGCATCGATGCCAGGATAGCCGGCATTTCGCGCAGTCCGTCGGACGCGTTGGCGAGGTTGTCCAGCGTACGGGAAAGGTTGCGCAGGTTCTTTTCGTCCAGCAACTGGCCCAGGCGCGCCGCCACCGTATCTATCTGGCCGACGATGTCGCCGGCCTTGTCACCCAACGTTTCGAACAGGGTTGCCTTGAGCACCAGACGCGGCATGACACCATCCTTGGGTACCAGCGGCTCGACCGACGAACCGTCGTCCTCGATCTGCACGTAGGCCAGGCCGGTGACGCCCTGGTAGCCGAGCGTCGCGGTGCTGGCACGGGTCAGCCTGAAGCGGTTGTCGACACTGATGGTGACCAGGATCAGGCGCGGGTCGGCTTCGTCCGGCTCGATGGAGGCCACCTTGCCGGCTCGAATGCCGCGATAGCGAACCTGGGCCTGGACGTTGAGTCCGGTCACATTGCGTCGCGTTTCGAGGACGTAGGTCGTAGTCGAGGCATCGCTCTGGCCCAACCACCAGATGGCAATTGCAGCGGCGATTCCGAACAGCAGCGTGAATATTCCGGCAGCAAGCGCGTGGGATCTGTTTTCCATGGTGTTAGCGTGAAATGGCTCGCCTGGCGCGAATGAAATTCGTCGAGCGAAGCGAGCCAGGCAGTAAGCCCCCCGCGCGGGGGGATGGGGGGGCGGGCCGATAATGCTCGCCCATGGCAAGTGAGGGATGCAGAAGTTTCATCTTGTGCAAGCGGTATCCGGATCGATGGGCCTAGTTTGGCACAGCCGGCAGCCCGGAATTCTGCAGGGCGCGCACGCTGCGCTCGGAAAGGAAAAAATTGCGGATGAAGGGATGGTCGATGTGCATGATTTCGTCGATGCTGCCGTAGGCGAGGATGCGCTGCTCGGCCAGCACGGCGACCTTGGTCGAAAGTGCGGCAAGTGTATCGAGATCGTGGGTGACGAGCATCACGGTAAGGCCGAGTTCTTCGCCCAGCATGCGGATCAAGCGCACGAAGCTGTCGGATCGGTCAGGATCCAGCCCGGCGGTCGGTTCGTCGAGCAGCAGCAATTCCGGCTCCAGTGCCAGGGCACGCGCCAGCGCCACGCGCTTGACCATGCCGCCGGAAAGTTCGGCAGGCATCAGGCGGCCGTGGCGCGGCAGCAACTCCACCATCGACAGCTTGAGCATCACCAGGTCATGAATGGCATCTTCGTCGTAACGCTTCAGCTCCCGCAGCGGAAAGGCGATGTTGTCGAACACACTGAAGGCGGAAAACAGCGCGCCGTGCTGAAACAGGACGCCGAAGCGCTGGCGCAACTCCCGCTCCCGCGCGATTCCGCCGCCGAACAGCGGCTCGCCGAAGATCTCGATGTCGCCCTGATCCGGCAGCAACAGGCCGACTACCATGCGCAACAGGGTGGTCTTGCCACTCCCCGAGCCACCCACCAGGGACACCATTTCGCCGCGCTCTATGGCGAGATCGAGCCCCTTGTGGATCCACACCTCGCCGAAGCGGGTGGAGAGGTCTCGAATGCGGATCACGGGGGTGTTCATGGCATGTACTACGACGGCAAGCCGATACTGCGCGTAGCGATGGCAAAGAAGGCGTCGAGGATGATGACTACGGTGATCGCCGAAACCACGGAGGCCGTGGTATTTGAGGACAGGCTCTCGGTATTGGGACGCACCCGCAGCCCGAAGTGGCAGGCCACCAGGGCGATGAACATGCCGAACACCGCGCCTTTGGCCAGGCCAATCCAGAGGTTGGCAGCCGGGACCACGCGTGGCAATGTCTGGAAGAAGAATCCGTAGGAGATGTCCAGTTGCACCTGGGCCGAGACCATGCCGCCGATCAGCGCAATCGCCGTGCTCCAGAGCACCAGCAGGGGCAAGGCGACGATCAGCGCCACCACCTTGGGAAACACCAGCCGCAATCCACGCTGCACGCCCATCGTCGCCAGCGCGTCGATCTCTTCTGTGACGCGCATCACGCCCAGTTGCGCCGTCATGGCCGAACCGGAGCGTCCGGCGACGAGGATCGCCACCAGCACCGGACCGAGTTCGCGCACGATGCCAAGGCCGATGATGTTGACGATGAAGATGTCGGCGCCGAACTGCTTGAGCTGCAGCGCAGACAAATATGACAGCACCACGCCGATCAGGAATCCGACCAGGGCCGTCACCGGCATTGCGCGCACGCCGCTCTTGTACAGGTTGGCCGAAATCTCGCGACGCGGCAGGTCGGCGGGGGAAACGCGCGACATGCACCAGGTTGAGCCCGAACTGGCCGATCAGTGCCAGGAAGTCCATGACATGACGGCCGATGCCGATGGTTGCCGAACCAACCACTATCACACCATGCAAAGGGGAAATCGGAGCGTCTACCGGCCGCGGCTCGTGGTCGGCCGCCTCGATGCGTTCGAACACGCGTCGATGTTCCGGACGGATCAGCAGAAGGTCGGGAAGTTTCCTGCCCCACGCACGCCAGAGCAGCATGGCACCGGCGCTATCGATCGCTTCGAGGCCGAGACAATCCCAGCCGGCTCCGGGCTGCGCGGCATCCTTCAATTCTGCGGCAAGGCCGCCCGCGCCATGTGACGTCGTCGCCAGCGTCCACAGCCCGGAAAGCCTGACCACGCGTTCGTCATCGCGAACGACCAATTCAATGCGCGCGACGGACATCGTTGGGGTGCCTGCGGATGCGATTGGAGACGAACCGATTATAGCCACGCATAGCCACGCCCGATACCCGTCGCGCTCAGGCGTTTCGATGAATCCGCAGTTCGCCGCCGATTCCGTTCCATTGCTGCGCCTCATCCTCCAGCGCCGCCGCAGTCAGAGGCAGATCGTCCAGCCCGCCCGCTCCCAGCGTCAGTTGGAATCCGGTGCGGGTGAAACTGGCGACCAGCGCCGGCAATGGCAGGTCGTCGCGCGACCTGTGCAGCAACACTGCCGCGCGCAGGCAGAAGATCAGCGTCCATTCCGGCGCTTCACCGCGCAGCGGCTGCGCGCGCTCCAGCTTGCCACGATGCGCCAGCACCAGCCGCGACAGGCGAGCCTGGTCACGCCGGGAAAATCCGGGCATGTCGGCATTGCCCAGGATGTAGGCACTGTGTTTGTGATAACTGGAATGCGCCACCGAAATCCCGACCTCATGCAGTCGTGCGGCCCAGACCAGGAATTGCGCATCGGCATGCCCGACGTCCCGGCTCGCGGGAACCAGCTGGCCGAGCAAGGCGGTGGCGGTATGCGCAACGCGTGCCGCCTGGCGCCGATCCACGTCGTAGCGCTGCATGAAACGATTCACGGTCGCCTCGCGCAGGTCGTCGTGATGGAACCGACCCAGCTGGTCGTACAACACGCCAAGGCGAAGTGCTCCCTCGGAGAATGCCATCCGCTCCAGTCCGAACTCCTTGAAGATCGCCGACATGATGGCCAGCCCGCCCGGCAACACCGGAATGCGATCCGGACGCAGCCCCTGCAGCTTCAGGCGTGATGCATTTCCCGCGCGCAGCAACTCCCCGCGCAGCTTTTCCAGCCCTTCGCGGGTCAGACCATGATCCGACCAGCCGTTCAATTCCAGGAGATCGACAATCGCCTTGGCGGTCCCGGATGAACCAATCGCTTCATCCCAGCCGGACTCGCGAAACTGGTGGACGATGGTTTGCAACTCCCGGCGCGCCGCCAGTTCGGCTTCGCGAAAGGAATGCTTGTCCACGCGTCCCTCGGGAAAAAAGCGGAGGCTGAAGCTGACGCAGCCCATGTAGAGCGATTCCAGACGGATCGGGTCAAGATTCTGGCCGATGATGAATTCGGTGGAACCGCCACCGATATCCACCACCATCTGCCGGGTTTCCGGTCGGGCCAGGGTATGCGCCACGCCGAGATAGATCAGCCTCGCCTCCTCCCGTCCGGCGATCACCTCGATCGGAAAACCCAGCGCGGCCTCGGCCTTTTCCAGGAATTGCTCTGCGTTCTTTGCCACGCGCAGTGTGTTGGTGGCTACCGCGCGCACCGCTCCTGCATCGAAATCGCGCAGGCGTTCCGCGAAGCGCGCCAGGGCGTCCAGTCCGCGCCGCTGCGCTGCCGCATCGAGACGCTTGTCTGCCGTGAGGCCGGCCGCCAGGCGCACCGACTCCTTGAGTCCGTCCAGCGGATAGATCTGGTTGGCGACGATCCGCCCCACCTGCAGGCGAAAGCTGTTGGAGCCGAGGTCGACGGCGGCGATCAGTTCGTAGGCCATGGGGCAATTCTACCGATTCAGGGACGCCGCTCTGTCGCTACATGACTGTAATATTTGCGGCACCATGCACCAGTAGAATCAACCATCCGCCCCGAGACGATCACACCCACTTCCGATGTCGACCACGCGCCGTTTTGCCAACGAACATTTCCTGAATCGCGAACTATCGCTGCTTGCGTTCAATCGACGCGTGCTGGCACAGGCAGCGGACGATCGCGTGCCCCTGCTGGAGCGTTTGCGCTTCCTGTGCATCGTTTCCTCCAATCTTGATGAGTTCTTCGAGATCCGCGTTGCCGGCCTCAAGGAACAGATCAAGCTGGCAAGCCACACGGCAAGCGCGGACGGCCTGCCGCCACAGGACGTGTTCCGCCGGGTCACGGAACAGGCGCACGAACTGATTGCGGAGCAATATTCCCTGCTCAACGACACAATCCTGCCGGCTCTGGCTACCGAGGGCATCGCGTTTGTCCGCCGCAGCCTGTGGAACGATGACCAGCGCGCCTGGATACGCGATTATTTCCGCAGGGAAGTCATGCCGGTGCTGACGCCGATCGGCCTGGATCCGTCGCATCCGTTTCCACGCGTCCTCAACAAGAGCCTCAACTTCGCCGTCGAACTGGAGGGCACCGACGCCTTTGGCCGCAATTCCGGCGCCGCAATCGTGCAGGCGCCGCGCGCCCTGCCCCGCGTGATCCAGTTGCCGAAGGAGCTTTGCGGCTTCGACTACGGTTTCGTCTTCCTCTCATCCGTGATGCACGAGTATGTCGATGAGCTGTTCACCGGCATGAACGTGCTCGGCTGCTACCAGTTCCGCGTCACACGCAACTCCGACCTGTTCGTCGACGACGAGGAAGTCAAGAACCTGCGCATCGCGCTCCAGGGCGAACTGCCGCAGCGCCATTTCGGCGACGCCGTGCGCCTCGAAGTTGCCGACAATTGTTCCGAGGTGATGACCGAGTTTTTGCTGCAGCAGTTCGACCTCGAACGGCGCGACCTTTATCGCGTGCCTGGCATCGTCAACCTCGTGCGCCTGATATCGGTTCCCGACCAGGTGAATCGGCCCGACCTGATGTACCCGCCGTTCCAGCCCGGCCTGCCCAGGGTGCTGGCCAAGCGCTACGACATCTTCGCCAGCATCCGCAAGCACGACATCCTGATCCACCATCCATTCCAGTCCTTCAGCCCGGTCATCCAGTTGCTGCAACAGGCAGCGGAAGACCCCCAGGTGGTTGCGATAAAGATGACGGTGTATCGCACCGGTACCGACTCGGTATTGATGGAGCACCTGCTGCGCGCCGCGGAAAAGGGCAAGGAAGTCACCGTGGTGGTGGAACTCATGGCACGCTTCGACGAAGAAGCCAACCTCTCGATCGCGGCCCGCCTTGAACAGGTCGGCGCCCACGTGGTGTACGGAGTGGTCGGCTACAAGACCCATGCCAAGATGCTGATGGTGCTGCGCCGCGAGGATCACGGCTATCGCCGCTACATCCACCTCGGCACGGGCAATTACCACCCGCGCACCACGCGCTTTTATACCGATTTCGGCTTGCTGACGGCCAATTCGGAAATCGGCGATGACGTGAACGAGGTGTTCAAGCAACTCACCGGCCTGGGCAAAGCCGGCGCGCTGAAGCACCTCTGGCAGGCGCCCTTTTCACTTCACCCGAAAATGATCGACGCGATCCGCGGTGAAATCGATGCGGCCCGCGCCGGCCAGCCGGCACGCATCATCGCCAAAATGAACTCCCTGCTCGAACCGGCAATTATCGAAGCCCTGTACGAAGCCAGCGCCGCCGGCGTTTCCATCGACCTCATCGTGCGCGGCGTCTGCTCGCTGCGCCCCGGCGTAAAGGGACTATCGGAGAACATCCGGGTGCGCTCCGTGATCGGCCGCTTCCTCGAACACCACCGCATTTTCTATTTCCATGGTGGTGGCAGGCAGGATATCTACCTGTCCAGCGCGGACTGGATGGAACGCAATTTCTTCCGCCGCATAGAAATCAGCTTTCCGGTCCTGGACCCCAAGCTCAAGCGCCGCGTGCTCAAGGAAGGCCTCAAATCCTACCTGGCCGACAATTGCCAGGCCTGGGAAATGAGCGGCGAGGGCGATTACCGGATCAAGCCGGCGCGGCGCAAGCGGATTTGCGCTCAGGAAATGCTGCTCGCCGACATGGGCGTCGGAGTCGTCAGCGCAACGTAATCCGAGTCATTACGTTGGCCATGCCTTCGGCCATGTCGGCGCCGATCTGCTTGGCGAAGCGCTCGGCAAAGTTCTGCTTCACGCTGAAATCGCGCACGTCGCCGGCCTTGAATACGTCGCGTGCCACGCTGTCGACCGTGCCATAACCATCAGCCAGCCCGAGTTCGATGCTCTTTGCACCGCTCCACATCAGGCCGGAAAACATGTCCGGCGTTTCCTTGAGCCGTTTGCCGCGCCCTTTCCTCACCACGTCGATGAACTGCTGATGGATTTCGCCCAGCATCTGCCTGGCATGATCCTTGTGATTCTCGTTCTGCGGTGAAAAGGGGTCAAGAAAACCCTTGCTCTCGCCCGCGGTCAGCAAGCGCCGTTCGACTCCGAGCTTTTCCATCGTGCCGGTAAAGCCAAAACCGTCCATCAGGACGCCGATCGAACCGACGATGCTGGCCTTGTCCACAAAGATCTTGTCGGCGGCAGCGGCAACGTAATAGCCACCCGAAGCGCAAACGTCCTCGACCACGGCATGCAGCGGAATCTCGGGATATTTGGCGCGCAGGCGCCGAATTTCATCGTTGATGATGCCCGACTGAACCGGACTGCCGCCCGGACTGTTGATGCGCAGGATCACACCGGCCGTATGCTTGTCGTCAAATGCCGCCTGCAGGGAACTGATTACGTTCTCGGCGTTGGCATCGCCCTTGGCCTTGATGACACCATCCAGACTGACCAGCGCAGTGAACTTCGACCCCTCTGCAACATTGTCGACCTGCCCCCAATCGAGCGCGACGCCAAGCAACACCACCAGGTAGGCAAACCCAAGCAGCTTGAAAAAAATTCCCCAGCGACGCCCACGCCGCTGCTCCGCCAGCGCCTCCATGGCCAGCTTTTCCAACACTTTGCGTTCCCACTGCTGCTCATTGCTGTCCGACACGTTCCCCGCCTTCCTCAATCAAGTAAATTTGCCCGCAATCTTCAACCGCCCTCAGGGCGACCAGTCCTTTCCCATTGCAGCGCCCGCCCAGACAACGGCCTGATTCAGGGGCGTAGAGCGCGCCATGCGTGGCACAAATCAAGTATAAGCCTGAACTATCAAAGAACTCTCCCTGCTGCCAGTCGAGTTCGACCGGAACGTGACCGCAGCGGTTCAGGTAAGCCCGCACTTCGCCACGAAAACGTACTGCGAAAGCCGGCTCGATGCGGCCGTGTCGATCAACGGAAAAACGCAGGCCGAGGCCACCTTCGACCAGGTCGTCGCTGGCGCAAAGCAGGCGCCGATCCGGTTTCACGCCTGTTGCCGCAGCCAACCCGCCAATTCCGCGACGTCTGCCGCACAAAACAGCGGGGCTTGCGCCTCAAGGCTTTCACGTGGGTGCGCACCGTAGGCCACACCAAGCGCGGCGACTCCGGCGTTTTTCGCCATCAGGAGGTCATGCGTGGTGTCGCCAATCATCAGCGTGGCCTCCGGCCCGACTCCGAACTCTTCCATCAGTTGTTCGAGCATCTGCGGATGCGGTTTGGAATGGCACTCGTCGGCGCAGCGCGAAGCATGAAAGCGCGGACCCAATCCGCTGACCTCGAAGGCGCGATCGAGTCCCTTGCGCGTCTTGCCGGTCGCGACAGCAAGCATGTATCCGGCATCGGCCAGTTCGTCGATCAGCGCTTCGGCGCCATCAAACAGCAGCAATTCATGGTCGCGCGCCATGTAGTGCTGGCGGTAGCGCAGTGCCACATCGTGGTAACGCTCGGCAGGCAGATCCGGCAGCGCGTGGCGCAAAGCATCGATCAGGCCAAGCCCGATGATGTGGTTGGCGCGCTCGTCGGAGGGCGGCTCGATGCCGAGGTCGCGCGCCGCCGCCTTGATGCTGGCGACGATGGCACCGGTGGAATCCATCAGGGTGCCGTCCCAGTCGAAGACGATCAGTTCAAAGCGTTTGGCCATACGTTCGTGTTTCATTCCTGTCCAGTTTTTCGACGAAGGCGCGCAGCTCGTCTGGCAGCGGCGACTCCAGTTCCAGCGCCGCATTGGTCAGCGGGTGCGGCAGCGCCAGTTTCGCCGCATGGAGGAACATGCGGCCCAGTCCGGTCTTCTGCAAGGCCTTGTTGAGCGGGAAATCGCCGTACTTGTCATCGCCGGCAATCGGAAAGCCCAAATGTGCCAAATGAACCCGAATCTGGTGGGTGCGTCCGGTTTTCAGTTCGACCTCGACCAGGCTGAAGTTCTCCCAACGCGCCACCAGACGCACGATGGAATGCGCCGCCTTGCCCTCGGCATTGACGCTCACCCGGCGCTCGCCTTCAGCCGTCAGATACTTGTGCAGGGGCAGGCGCACGTGCTGCAATTCGTTGCGCCAGCATCCCTTGACCAGGGCGAAATAGCGCTTGCTGATACCGCCATCGCGAAACATGTCGTGCAGCCTGGTCAAAGCCATCCGCTTCTTGGCAACCACCAGCAGGCCGGATGTTTCCCGGTCGAGGCGATGCGCCAGTTCAAGGAATTTCGCCAGCGGACGTGCCCGGCGCAGTTGCTCGATGACGCCGAAGGACACGCCACTGCCGCCGTGGACGGCGACGCCCGACGGTTTGTCCACCACAATGAGCGCCTCGTCCTCGAAGGCTATATCGAAATCCCTCGCCGGAACAGCGGCTTGGGATGGGCGCTCGGCGGTGCGGATGGGCGGCACGCGCAGGCGATCGCCTAGCTTCAAGCGATACTCGGCGGGAACACGCCCTTTATTGACCCGAACCTCGCCACTGCGAAGAACGCGATAGATATGGCTCTTCGGTACGCCTTTGGCAATGCGCATCAGGAAGTTGTCGATGCGCTGGCCTTCAGCGTCCTCGCCGACCTCAAGCCATGTAACCGAATCTTTGCTTAAGTCCTTCATTTGCAATATACTGGCCGCTTGGTTAGCCGTCCCGTGACGGTGTGCCCGGCGGCCCGAAGTGGCGTCGGTGGCACGGTTTCCGGGATGTTGTTGCCGCCTTTGCTTTCGCTGTTCAGCGACCGTATGCAAAGAGGTGACAAGCTTACGAAAGCACCATCAAGACAGCCGCCGGAATCACAAACCGATCGGCACGTAAGCCGCGAACCACAGGGTATTTCGCTCGCCCGAAAGAGCGATACTACTTGATTGCGCGCTATACACGCACAAAGTTGGGCACAGTTTGCCGGACGCTGATCATGAGTCAGCGGCCGCTTTACCGAAGACAAGTCGATAACCCCGTTTGCCACGTTACAACATAGGCACCATGAAACTGCCAAACCAAACGCAAACCCGAGACACACTGCCCGCGTCCTGACGCCCGCCGTGTGCGATTTGTCGTGCCCTCCTGCAGTGAATGCGCGCGGGAGCACACATGAAACGCATGCTTTTCAATGCGACGCAGGCCGAGGAACTCCGCGTCGCGATCGTCGATGGTCAGAAACTGATTGACCTCGACATCGAATCGGCCAACAAGGAACAGCGCAAGAGCAACATCTACAAGGCGGTCATCACCCGCATCGAGCCCAGCCTCGAAGCCGCCTTCGTGGACTACGGTGCCGAGCGACACGGCTTCCTGCCGTTCAAGGAAATTTCCCGCAACTACTTCAAGCCGGGCGTCGACCCCGGCAAGGCCCGCATCCAGGACGCCCTCAGCAACGGCCAGGAACTCATCGTCCAGGTCGAAAAGGACGAGCGCGGCAACAAGGGCGCGGCACTGACAACCTTCGTTTCGCTGGCTGGGCGCTATCTGGTGCTGATGCCGAACAATCCGCGCGGTGGCGGCGTATCGCGTCGCGTCGAGGGCGAAGACCGCCAGGAACTGCGCGAGGTCATGGACCAACTGGTGGTTCCCAACGGCACCAGCCTGATCGCCCGCACCGCCGGCATCGGCCGCAGCCTGGAAGAACTGCAGTGGGACCTCAACTACCTGCTGCAACTATGGACCGCCATCGACGGCGCGGCCAAGGCCCAGAGCGGTGCCTTCCTGATCTACCAGGAATCCAGCCTCGTCATCCGCGCCATCCGCGACTACTTCCACGCCGAGATCGGCGAGATCCTGATCGACACCGACGACATCTTCGAACAGGCCCAGCAGTTCATGGCGCACGTGATGCCGGGCACGGTCAATCGCGTCAAGCGCTACCACGACGACGTGCCGCTGTTCTCGCGCTTCCAGATCGAGCACCAGATCGAATCCGCCTACTCGCGCCAGGTCACCCTGCCCTCGGGCGGCGCCATCGTCATCGACCACACCGAGGCCCTGGTCTCGGTCGACGTCAACTCGGGCCGCGCCACCAAGGGCAGCGACATCGAGGAAACCGCCTTCCGCACCAACTGCGAAGCGGCCGATGAAATCGCCCGCCAGTTGCGCCTGCGCGACCTGGGCGGCCTGATCGTGATCGACTTCATCGACATGGAGTCGACCAAGAACCAGCGCGAAGTCGAGAACCGCCTGCGCGACGCCTTGCGCCACGACCGCGCCCGCGTCCAGACCGGCAAGATCAGCCGCTTCGGCCTGCTCGAACTGTCGCGCCAGCGCCTGCGCCCGGCTCTTGCCGAAACCAGCTACATCACCTGCCCGCGCTGCACCGGCACCGGCCACATCCGCAGCACCGAATCCGCCGCGCTGCACATCCTGCGCATCCTCGAAGAGGAAGCGATGAAGGAAAACACCGGCGCCCTGCACTGCCAGGTCCCGGTCGATGTCGGCACCTTCCTGCTCAACGAGAAGCGCGTCGACATTTCGCGCATCGAGATGCGCCATCGGGTGAATCTGGTCATCGTGCCGAATCGCCACCTTGAAACCCCTGCCCACGAAATCATCCGCTTGCGCCACGACCAGCTCAATGCCGAAGGCATCGCCCTGGCCAGCTACCAGATGGCCGACAAGCCCGTCGAGGAAGCCTACCAGCCGCCGTCGGCCCAGGCCGGCGACGCCAAGCCGCCCAAGATCGAAGCCGCGGTCAGGGGCATCACCCCCGACCAGCCGGCACCGATCGTCGAACCCAAGCCGGCAGCACCGGTCGCCCAACCCGCGCCGGTCAACCAGCCCGGCTTCTTCAGCAAGCTTATCTCGATGTTCACCGGCGGACCGAAGGTGGAAGCCCCTGTCGCCGCCGAAGAAAAGACCGAGCGGGCACCGCGCCGCGAAGGCAACCGCGATCGAACCCGCGAAGGCGGGCGAAACGGCCGCGACCGCAACAATCGCCGCGATGGCCGCGACAACCGCGAAGGTGGCGAGCGCAAGGAAAGGACCGAGCAGGCACCGCGCCTCGCCGGAAAGCGCGACGAACAGGGCGACGCCGCCACCCGCAAGCCGCGCGAACCGAGGGAAGGCCGCGAACCACGGGAGGGGCGCGAGCCTCGCGAAGTCCGCGAACCGAGGGAACCGCGCGAGCCGCGTCCGCCGCGCGAACCCAAGGAGGTCCGCGAACCGAGGGAGCCTCGCGAACCGCGCCCGCCGCGCAATGACGCGAACGGCATGCAGAACGCCGTGGCGCCAGCGCCGACTTCCGGCGAAGGCGGTCAGGCAGGCGACGGCGAAGCCCGCAGCGGCCGTCGCAGTCGCGGCCGTGGTCGCGGCCGTGGACGGGGTGAGGAAGGCAGCGCGACCGATATCGCCGCCGGAGCCGTTGCCGGAAGCGCCGTCGAAATCGTCCAGACCGGCGACGCGGATGCCTTCGCCGCACCCGCCGCAACCGTCGAATCCACGGCCCCGATCGTGACCCCGATGCCGGTTGCAGAACCGGCCCCGGTCGCCATCTACGAGGCCCCGACCCCGTCGGCAGCGGCACCCGCGGAACCCGCCGTCGAACCTACTGTCGCCCCCACCGTGGAAGCGGTCCAGGTTGCGGCACCGGTCGTCGCCGAACCCGCGCCGCAGCCTGTTGCCGTCGCGGAATCGGTGATCGCCGCACCGATGCCGGTGGCTGCCGTGCCCGATCCGATCATCGTTCCGCCGGCACCCGCCGTGGCCGACATCAAGGAATCGCTGCAGCAGGTCGGCCTGGTGATGATAGAAACCAGCCACACCGCGCCGGCCGCCGACAGCTTCGCTCCGGCACAACCGCTGGGCCGCAAGCCGAAGCCGGCCGCGACGATCGCCAGCGAGCCGTTGCAGATGGTGGAAACCAAGCGCGACTGACGCCGGCACGTCATCGCGACAACGGGCGCCCTTGGGCGCCCGTTGTGTTTTCCGGCCCCGGCTTCGGGGTCCTGCGAGGATTCAGGTTTTTGCCGTCAGTTGAGCGATCAAGTGACTGGCGGCATCCTCGACCATGTCCAGCACCTGCTCGAAGCCGTCGGGGCCGCCATAGTAGGGATCGGGGACCTCGAGCGCATCGAAGCGCTGGCTGAAATCGAGGAACAGGCGCAGCTTGTCGCGGTGCTCGGTCGGGCAGGCGCGGCGCAACCAGTGCAGATGGTCATGTCCCATCGCCAGCACATGGTGGAAACGCACGAAATCGAATTCCGTGACGCGCCGCGCGCGCAGGAGCGCGAGGTCGTATCCGCGTTTGCGCGCAGCCGCGACGGTGCGTGGATCCGGCGGATCGCCGACGTGATAGCCATGGGTGCCGGCCGAATCGAATTCGAAGCGCCCCTCGACGCCAAGCTGCCGCGCCAAGTGTCGCGCCACGCCTTCCGCGGTCGGGGACCGGCAGATATTCCCGGTGCAGACGAACAGCACCTTGTGCACCGTCATGCCGCATCCCCGGGGGCGTCGTGCGCCTCGCCACCGAAGGCGAGATGCTTGATGCGGAACAACTCGTCGCGGGCCGCGGCCGCTTCCTCGAATTCGAGATTCCTCGCGTGTTCCTGCATCGACTTCTCCAGGCGCTTGATCTCGCGCGCCAGTTCCTTTTCGCTCATCACCTCGTAGCGCGCGGCTTCCTGCGCGGCCTTGAGGTCGCGCACGGCGGTATCGGCATCGTACACGCCGTCGATGATGTCCTTGATGCGCTTCTTCACGCCGATCGGCGTAATGCCCATCGCCTCGTTGTGCGCCAGTTGCTTCGCCCGGCGCCGTGCGGTTTCTCCCATCGCCCGCTGCATCGAATCGGTGATCCGGTCGGCATAGAGGATGGCGGTGCCGTTCAGATGCCGCGCGGCGCGGCCCATGGTCTGGATCAGCGAGCGCGTCGAGCGCAGGAATCCCTCCTTGTCGGCGTCGAGGATCGCCACCAGCGACACCTCGGGAATGTCGAGGCCTTCGCGCAACAGGTTGATGCCGACCAGCACGTCGAACTCGCCCAGGCGCAGGTCGCGGATGATCTCGACGCGCTCCACGGTGTCGATGTCGGAATGCAGGTAGCGCACCTTGATGCCATTGTCGTTCATGTACTCCGTCAATTGCTCGGCCAGGCGCTTGGTCAGCGTGGTCACCAGCACCCGCTCGCCGACCGCAATGCGCTTCTTGCATTCGGTCAGCAGGTCATCGACCTGGGTGCTGGCCGGACGCACGTCAACCACGGGGTCCACCAGGCCGGTCGGCCGCACCAGTTGCTCGACCACCTGGCCCTGGTGCTTCTCCTCGTAGTCGGACGGGGTCGCCGAAACGAATACGGTTTGCGGCATCAGACCCTCGAACTCGTCGAACTTCAACGGCCGGTTGTCCAGCGCCGAGGGCAGGCGGAAGCCGTAATCGACCAGGTTCTCCTTGCGCGAGCGATCGCCCTTGTACATGCCGCCGACCTGCGGAATGGTCACGTGCGACTCGTCGACGAACATGATCGCGTCCGGCGGCAGGTAGTCGTAGAGCGTCGGCGGCGGCTCGCCGGCCTGGCGCCCGGAGAGGTGCCGCGAGTAGTTCTCGATGCCCTTGCAGAAGCCCAACTGATCGAGCATTTCGAGGTCGAAGCGGGTGCGCTGCTCGATGCGCTGGCATTCGACCAGCTTCTGGTGGGACTGGAAGAACTCGATGCGTTCGCGCAATTCCTCCTTGATCGCCTCCACCGCCTTCAGCACCGTGGCACGCGGCGTGACGTAGTGGCTCGACGGGAATACAGTGAAGCGGCCCAGCTTCTGCCGCGTGTGACCGGTCAGCGGGTCGAACAGCGTGATCGATTCCAGTTCGTCGTCGAACAGCGTGATGCGCACCGCGCTCTCGGCATTCTCCGCCGGAAAGATGTCGATCACGTCGCCGCGCACGCGATACACGCCGCGCTTGAAGTCCATCTCGTTGCGCTCGTACTGCATCTCGGTCAGCCGACGGATGATCTCGCGCTGGCCGATCTTCTCGCCCACGCGCAGGTGCAGGATCATGCTGTGGTAATCGACCGGATCGCCGATGCCGTAGATCGCCGAGACGGTGCACACGATCACCACGTCGCGCCGTTCCAGCAGGCTCTTGGTCGCGGAGAGGCGCATCTGCTCGATGTGCTCGTTGATCGACGAATCCTTCTCGATGAACAGGTCGCGCGACGGCACGTAGGCCTCGGGCTGGTAGTAGTCGTAATACGAAACGAAGTACTCGACCGCATTCTCCGGAAAGAACTCGCGGAATTCCGAGTACAACTGCGCCGCCAGGGTCTTGTTCGGCGCCAGCACCAGCGCCGGCCGCCCGAGGCGGGCGATGACGTTGGCCATGGTGTAGGTCTTGCCCGAACCGGTCACGCCGAGCAGGGTCTGGAACGAGAGCCCGTCGTTGAAACCCTCGGTCAGCAGGCGGATCGCTTCGGGCTGGTCGCCGGCCGGCGGAAACGGCTGGTGCAGCCGCCACGGGCTCCCCGGAAATTCGACCACCCTGCCCTTCAGTTCATGTATCTCGGCCACACCCTACCCGCTTGTTTATTTATGGAAACCCGGCGAAATCCTGATGAAAGCCGGTCCCGCAATCGGGTATTATTGCGCGCTTTGCGCTGCAACATAAATCTGCCGTAGCGCCAGCGCCGACTCTTACAACTTCTCGCATCCGGAGCATTCATGTCCTCACTCTTCGCCGCCGTCGAAATGGCCCCCCGCGACCCCATCCTGGGTCTCAACGAAGCCTTCAATGCCGACACCAACCCGAACAAGGTCAACCTCGGCGTCGGCGTCTATTTCGGCGACGACGGCAAGATCCCGCTGCTGGCCGCCGTCAAGACCGCGGAGAAGGCCCGCCTGGAAACCCAGCCGGCGCGCGGCTACCAGCCGATCGAGGGCATCCCCGCCTACAACAATGCCGTGCAGGGCCTGCTGTTCGGCAAGGATTCCGCTCTGCTCGCCGCCGGCCGCGCCATCACCTGCGAATGCCTGGGCGGCACCGGCGCGCTCAAGGTCGGCGCCGACTACCTCAAGCGCCTGCTGCCCGAGGCCAAGGTTTATATCAGCGATCCGAGCTGGGAAAACCACCGCGCCTTGTTCGAATCCGCCGGATTCACCGTCGAGAACTACCCCTACTACGATGCCGCCACGCGCGGCGTCAATTTCGCCGGCATGAAGGCGGCGCTGGCGGCGATGCCGGCCAAGTCCGTCGTGGTCCTCCACGCCTGCTGCCACAACCCCACTGGCGCCGACCTCTCGGCCGCCCAGTGGGCCGAAGTGGTCGAAACGGTCAAGCAGCGCGATCTCGTTGCGTTCATCGACATGGCCTACCAGGGCTTCGCCGACGGCATCAAGCCCGACGCCATCGCGCTCGACCTGTTCGCCGCCTCCGGCCTGCAGTTCGTGGTCTCCAGCAGTTTCAGCAAGTCTTTCTCGCTGTATGGCGAGCGCGTCGGCGCGCTGACCATCGTCACCGACAGCAAGGACGAATCGGCCCGCGTGCTGTCGCAGGTCAAGCGCGTGATCCGCACCAACTATTCCAACCCGCCCACCCACGGCGGCGCCGTGGTGGCCACCGTCCTCGCCAGCCCCGAACTGCGCCAGCAGTGGGAAGACGAACTGGCCGGCATGCGCGACCGCATCCGCGCCATGCGCAACAGCCTGGTGGACAAGCTCACCGCCGCCGGCGCCACGGGCTTCGAGTTCATCAAGGTCCAGCGCGGCATGTTCAGCTACACCGGCCTGACCGCCGCCCAGGTCGAGCGCCTGAAGAGCGAATTCGGCATCTACGCCGTGAGCACCGGCCGAATCTGCGTCGCCGCGCTCAACACGCGCAACATCGATTACGTGGCGAAGGCCATCGCTGCCGTGCTGAAAAACTGACACGGCTATTGCGGGCAAAAACAGGCGCGGCTATAATCCGCGCCTCTTGAATGTTCCTCGATAGCTCAGTCGGTAGAGCGCCGGACTGTTAATCCGTAGGTCCCTGGTTCGAGCCCAGGTCGAGGAGCCAAAGAATTCTTGTTGTTGTTCCTGCACTTAGCCCAGCCTCAGGTTGGGCTTTTTGCATTTCTGGCCGCAGTATCCCGAATCGAAGCACGGCCGGCATCGATCCATTGCGGAGGCGAGAACTTGATCCGAAACCTGTTTGCACTGATCGCCGGAACCGTCCTGCTGGTGCTCGGCTTCATGTTCTCCCTGGTGCTGTTCGCCGTGATTGCAGTGCTCGGGCTTGCGGTATGGGGCTACCTTGCGTGGAAGACCCGCAAGTTGCGCCGCGCCATGCGGGAACAGGCTGCTCGGGAACAGGCCGCCAGCGGCCAGGTGATCGACGGCGAGGCGGTAGTCATCGAAGAGTACCAAGTGATCAGTTCCAGCGACCCGCCGAGAGAACCTCCGCCGGACACCCCGCCGCGCTGAACTCGCTTACCGCCGCCAGTCTCCACGGCTGACATAGGCCGCCAGGTCGTCGGCCGGCAGCGGCCTGCTGAAATAGTAGCCCTGCACTTCCTGGCAGCCTTGCTGGCGCAGGAACTCCAACTGGGCTTCGGTCTCGACGCCCTGGGCGATGGTGCGCAGGCCGAGGCTGTTGGCCAGGCTGATGATGGCCTGGACGATGGCGCGACCTTCCGGGTCCTCGGTAACGTCGCAGACGAAAGACTGGTCGATCTTCAGCTTGTAGACCTGGAAACGCCGCAGGTAGCTCAGTGAGGAGTAACCGGTGCCGAAGTCGTCGATCGACATACGGATGCCACGTGCATGGAGCGCATCCATCACCGCGATGGCGGCCAGGGGGTCGTCCATCGCCACGCTTTCGGTCAGTTCCAGTTCCAGGAGTTCGGGCGGCAGGCCTTCTTCGGCGAGTATCTGTTCCACGCGCTGCGGCAGGTTGGCGTGGCGGAACTGCACCGCCGACAGGTTGACCGACATGATCATCGGATCCATCCCGGCATCGATCAGGCCTTCATCTGCCGCACTGCCGTGCGCAGCACCCATTCGCCGATCGGCAGGATCAGGCCGCCGTCCTCGGCAACCCGGATGAACTCGGCCGGCATCACCTCTCCCAATTCTCCGCTGTGCCACCGCAGCAGCGCCTCGACGCCTACCATGCGGCCATCGGCCAGGGCCACCTGCGGCTGATAGTGCAGTTGCAACTCGCCGCGCCCCAATGCATTGCGCAGCGAACCTTCGAGTTGCATCTTGCGCACCGAATGCTCCTGCATCTGCGGCGTGAAGAAGCGGAAGGTGTTGCGGCCATCCTGCTTGGCGCGATACATGGCGGTATCAGCGCTTTTGCACAAGGCCTCGAAGTCCTCGCCATCGCTGGGATACATGGCGATCCCGATCGACGGCGTTACCACCAGTTCATACTGCTCGACGCGGAAGGTGACGGCAACCGCCTCGATCAGCTTCTGGGCGACGTGCGCCGCGTCGTCAGCATCGACGCCGAGCAAAACCACGACGAATTCGTCGCCACCCTGGCGCGACACCGTGTCTTCCTTGCGCACCATGTTGCCCATGCGACGACCGACCTCGACCAGCAGCTCGTCGCCGATGCGATGGCCCAGCGTGTCGTTGATGTTCTTGAAGTGGTCGAGATCGATGAACAGCACCGCTACCGATTCGCCGCTGCGCTGCGCCATGCCGAGTGCGTGGCGGGCACGATCCTGCAGCAGGGCGCGGTTGGGCAGACCGGTGAGGGCATCGAAATGCGCCGGGCGCTGGATGCGCGCCTCGGCCTCCTTGTGGGCACTAATGTCGCTGAATATGCCTACGTAATGACTGGGCATGCCATCATCGTCGAGCACGCGGCTGATCGCCAGCCACTCCGGAAAGATGTTGCCATCCTTGCGCCGATTCCAGATTTCACCCTGCCAGTGACCGCTGGCATCGATCGCGTCCCACATCGCGCGATAGAACTCCTTGCCGTGGCGACCGGAAGACAACAGGCCGGCGGTCCGGCCCAGTGCCTCGGCCTCGCCATAGCCGCTGATCTCGCTGAAGGCGCGATTGACGCGCACGATGCGGCCGCGCGTGTCGGTGATCATGATGCCTTCCTTGCCCTGCTCGAACACTTCGGCGGCAAGCCGGATGCTGGCATCCCGCTCGAAGCCGTCGAGCGCGTAGCTGACATCCGTGGCCATCTCTTCCAGCAGCTTGCGCGCGTCCTCGTCGAAGGCCCCGGCCGCGTCCGCGTAGAGATTGAACGAGCCGACCACGTCCCCGCTCCGATGCAGCGGCAGCGCTGCCACGGCCTTCCAGTCGAAGCGCGCGGCGCGCTCGTGCCAGGGCTCGGTGGCCGGGTCGTTGAGGTAGTTCTGGTTCCACACCGGACGATTCTCGCGGATCGAGGTGCCGACCGGCCCGCGGCCATTCGGATCATCGGCATTCGAGGTGACGATCACACCGTCGAGATAGCCCGCGGTCGCGCCGAAACTCGCGACCGGCACCACTTGCCCGGTCGTCGCGTTCAACATGCCTATCCATGCCATCTTCATGCCACCGAAGCGCACCATCGCTGCAAATTTGGGGAAAAGTTCGGCGGCACTATTGCAGCGCACGATGGCCTGGTTGCATTCGCTCAGGGCGTTGTACAAATTGGTCAGACGCTTGATGCGATCCTCCACGGCGCGGCGCACGCTGATGTCGCGATCGATGCCGCGATAACCTAGCAGCTCGCCGGCCGCATCGAGGATCGGAGTACCGCTGGTGAGCGTCGCGTGTGCTCGTCCATCGCGGTCGATCACCACGTTTTCCAGATCATTGAACGGTGCCCGGGCCGCGGGGATTCCCGCAAACGCGGCGCCCACGGCCTGCGCTTCGTCGGGCGCCATGAAATCGAAGGGCGTCTTGCCGATGACTTCGTGTGCGGCGTAGCCCAGCATGGCCTTTACGCCGTCGGACACATAGGTGTATCGCCCTTCGGCGTCGGTTTCCCAGATCCAGTCGCCGGACACCTCCGCGACGTCGCGGAAGCGCTGTTCGCTGCGACGCAGATCCTCTTCCGCGAGCTTGCGCGCGTTGATGCTCATGCCCGTGCCGCGCAAGCTGATTACGCGGCCGTCCGTGTCGCAGAACACCGAGCCATAGACCTCTTCCCACCAAACCTCGCCCGCAGGAGTGATGTCCCGGTGCTGGAGCCGGAAACTGGATTTTCGGCAATCGCGCGATTGACTATCTCGCCCACGGGCGGAATGTCCTCGTCCGGCATGAATTCCATCGGCGTATGACCGAGCAGGTCTTCGGGCGGATAGCCCTTGACCTGCGCCGACCGTCCGAGACATAGGTGACCATGTCGGTATTGATTTCCCACAGGTAGGCGCCGGCCGCGTCGCTCATGTTGCGGAAGCGCAGTTCGCTGGTGCTCAGTTGTCGCGTGCGCTGCTCGACCCGCGTTTCCAGGTCTTCCTTGTAGCGGCGCAGGTCGACCAGCAGCTTCGTCAGGTAGGCCAGCAACAGGCTGAAGGACAGCGCCAGAGCGATCTTGAATGCCAGGCCGTAGGATCGGCCCAGCCGCCGAGCGGCTCGACGCTCAGCGTCCGGTGCCATTGGGCAAATCGAGGGTCCGGTGCACCGGATCAGCGAGGCGCTGGCGCCCGCGATGGAGATGGTCTGGCGCTCGCCGCTGTCGGGATGGATGCGCCACAGTTCATAGGCAAACCCCATTTTGGGCAACTGTGACAGGCGTGCATCCTCAAGTACCTCGGGGAAGCGGATCAACACCGTGGTGAAGCCCCAGAACACACGCGGACTTTCGCCGAGGAAGACCGGCAGGCGGCCCACCGCGCCGAGCCCGCCCTGCAACAGGGTGAAAGGTCCGGCCAGCGTGAGCCTGCCGGTCTCGCGCGCCAGGAAGGCCTCCTTGTTGCGCTTCGGGTCGGCCAGGAGGTCATGGCCGATGGCCTTTTCATTGCCCTTCAGCGGCACCGCCTGCATCACCACGCCCCCCGGCGCCAACCGCAGCGCCGCGGCACCGGGATAGAACTGCAGCATTTCCTGCGCGGTACCTTCGAAGTTGGCGACCTTGCCATTGCCCTGCCGCACCAGCGCCGCCAGCGCGTAGGTGGCCGAGAGCGCATGCTCGATGCTGCGCTGGATCACCAGCGCATGGTCATGTGCCAGTGTCGGCGATGCGGGCGCGCCGCTGCTGTTCGCGCTGTTGCTCCGACTGCCGCACCGCGAACCCGCTGACCACCGCCGCGATGAGGAACACCAGGCCCGCCGCAAGGAGCGGGCGTCGCGTCGAGGGAGATGCAGGCGCAGCACCGGAATCACCGCCCAGGCCGAGGCGACCGAGCAAAGGTAGAGCAGCACGCTGGTCACGCCGACGAACAGCAGGCCCTTGGCGATCTCGATGGGTTCCTTCAGTGCCGGATCGTCGACTCCCGTCGCCACCAGATAGCCGGAAACAATGATCCAGAAGGCGGCAAACAGGGCGCTAAACCAGCGCAATGCCCGCCGGCGTAAAGCGTCCGGGGGAGCGGATGAACCGGCCGGGGATTGGGAGGCAGGGACATGGAGCGTTGGGTTGGCGACTCGGCGCCCTTGAGGTACCCTGCCCGGCGTCTGGAAATGCGTCACTGTTGTACGCGCAAACGCCGATTATTGGCGGAAAGCCGACCGTCGCACCTATAACCAAAGTCGGTGCCGGCGACACGGCGGCGTAGTAGCATTCGCCACCGCAATTTCACGCCATGGAAAACCCGATGAGCAGCCTGCCCCCTGTCCACAATGCCGGTCCGAATTCACCTACGAGGACGGCGACAACTTCGTCGGCCCCGAATGCGCCCACGAGTGGCCCAAACTGGCCGCCGCCACGCCGACGACGCCCGCGTGGTGCGCGATTCCAACGGCAACCTGCTGCAGGACGGCGACACCGTGACGGTAATCAAGGATCTGAAGGTCAAGGGATCGTCGTCGGTGGTCAAGGTCGGCACAAAGGTCAAGAACATTCGTCTGGTCGATGGCGACCACGACATCGACTGCAAGATCGACGGCATCGGCCAAATGGGCCTCAAGTCGGAATTCGTGAAGAAGGCCTGATCATGAACGGCAGCGGTAACCTGTTTGCCGGCCTCGCCGAGGCGACCGGCGGCAGCGAACGATTCGAGGAACTGCTGGTGCGCCCCGGCTTCCGGGTGGAGCGCATCACATCGACTGGCCAGGCCAGCCCGCCGGGTTTCTGGTACGACCAGGACGTGGCCGAATGGGTGCTGTTGCTATCGGGTGCGGCGCAAATCCAGTTCGAAGACGAAGCCGAGCCGCGCTGTCTGGTGCCCGGCGACTGGCTCGACATCGCGGCGCATCGTCGCCACCGGGTCAAATGGACCGATCCGGCGCAGGCCTCGGTCTGACTGGCAATCCACTACCGCTAGCACTGGCCCTCGCAGCCGAGGGCTCCGCCGGCAACGACACGCTGTTACCGGCGGTTCACGTCGCTGCCGATGCAAAGCCCGGATCCTTGTCAAAGCTGTAGGACTTTTCGCTGCCGTTAGCGAAGCGCACCACCATCCCAGCGCTGACCGACTTCACCTTCTGCTGATCTTGTTGCCGGCGTGACGCGCCACCGGCTGCACCCGGCAATGGTCGCTATGTCGCGACTGGCCCCCTTGCCGATCTGGTTGCCCAGCAGCGCGCCAGCCAAACCGCCGGCGACCATGCCCACCCGCACCGCCCTCGCCGTCCTTTTCAACCACCGACACGGCAATCACCCGGCCGCAACCCGTGCAGGACGAGCTAGACCGGCTTTGCCGTAGCACCAGCGCCGACTGCCTTGTGTTACTCGGCAGCGGCATCACGCAGGCATTGCATGCGCGTACGGACGATGG
>JADJUP010000040.1 GCA_016716965.1 Sulfuritalea sp.
GCCGCAGAAACTGGTTCCGCGCCTGGACCGGAGCCCGAAACTGCTGAAGCAGTGGTTCTGCCCGCGGCCCTGGGGGCGTGGCACGAGCCACTCTCGATGTGCGCCCCGGCGGAATCTGCAACGTCAAGCGATGCTCAGTCCCGAAGGACAGGAGTTCCCTCAACCCGCGTCTACCTGGAGGGTCATCCCCAACCGCCGCCGAATATTCTACCGATGCCTACACGGAAGCCTGGGTGCCGTCATAAACCCTTCATGACCGGGATCATCGACTTCGAGGAGCTCGGCGGGAAGACCCGCTTTACACGGCGCGCGCCCTGCACTGGACCGAGGCCGACCGCGACGCCCACGAGAAAATGGGCTTTCACGAGGGCTGGGGCAAGGCCATCGCCCGGCTTGTCGAACTCATGTCGACCGACCTCGCATTGAACACAAGGAGACGACCATGGCACGCGTCAGCACCTACCTTAATTTCAACCGCAACACGGAAGCTGCCTTCCTGTTCTACAAGTCGGTTTTCGGCACGGAGTTCGCCGGACCGATCGCGCGCTTCGGCGACGGCCCCGGCTGCGAAGGCCAGCCGCCGCTGGCAGAGGCCGACCGCAATCTGGTCATGCATGTCGCGCTGCCCATCCTTGGCGGCCACGTACTGATGGGGACCGACGCGCCAGAATCGATGGGCTTCACGGTGACGTCCGGGTAATGCCATGTACATCAACCTGAGCCCGACACCGCGCCGAGACCGAGCGCCTGTTCGCGGCACTGGCGGCCGGCGGCACGGTCGAAATGCCGCTGCAGGAAATGTTCTGGGGCGGCTATTTCGCCAGCTTCACGGATCGCTTCGGCATTCGCTGGATGCTCAATTGCGAGAGCAAGGCCTGAGGCCGAGCGCCGAGGCTAAAATCTGCCGCCCATCCAGACCTGTCCGTGCCGCCGTGAAACCATTATTCGCCCTGCTTCGTCGCTTTTCTGCTGTCACTCGCACTCCCTGCCTGCGCCGCTACGCCGGGCGAGGTCTGGTCGGCGGCACGCTGCGCGAGGCCCGCCTCAACGGCCCCACCGTGCCGCCGACGCAGTTGTCTTCGTATCGCGGCAAGCCACTGATCATCAACGTCTGGGCCCGGTTGGTGCGGCCCCTGCCGCGCCGAGATGGCCTCGCTCGACAGCCCTCCAAGCGCTACAAGGGCAAACCATTCAAGGTGATCGGCATTTCCACCGACGACTATCCGGAAAAGGCCTATGCCTTCCTCGAACGCACCGGAACCTCCTTCGAGAACTTCATCGACGCGCGGCTGGAACTGGAGAACATGCTCGGCGCCAACCGGTTGCCGCTGACCCTGCTGATCGACGCGCAGGGCCGCGTGCTGGCCAAGCACTACGGCGCCAAGGACTGGGACAGCGCCGACACGCGGCAGATGATTGCCAAGGCCTTCGGCATCAAGTTGTAATCCCGCAAAGGACCCCTTCATGAGCGCACTGCGCGACGACGTCACCATCGAAGTTCTGAACCGGCGCGGCGGCGAATACCTGCCGGGCTATCTCGGCATCGAGATGCTCGAACTGCTGGAAAACTCGCTGCGCAGCCGCATGCCGGTAAGAAGCTGCACTTCGCGCCGAACAATTTCCTCCATGCGGCCAGCATCGTGGCGCTGGCCGACACGACCTGCGGCTACGCCACCATGGCCCACCTGCCCAAGGGCGCGCAATCCTTCACCACCATCGGAACTGAAGAGCAACCACCTCGGCACGGTATCGGAAGGCAGCATCGCCTGCCTGGCCACCGCCCAGCACCTGGGCCGCAATACCCAGGTGTGGGATGCCGTGGTCACCGACGAGGCGAACGGCAAGAAGATCGCGCTGTTTCGCTGCACGCAGATGGTGCTCTGGCCCAAGGCCTGAGCCGCGAACGAGGCCGGGCGGACATGCGCGGCTCGTGCTTTCCTGTGTCCCTGCCGCACGGCCTGTGGCGCTTGTGCGCTTTGTCGCTGCTTGCCTTTACCGCCCTGCCGGCAGCCGCGCAGCCGCTGACGCCGGGCCGGGACGGACGGCAGTTGGAAGAATTCCGCGCCGAATCGGAAGCCTTCAACCGCCAGGAGCCTTTTGCCAACGCCTTTCGCGCGGGGCACTACAACGGCTATCTGGCCGGCATTCTCGATGCGCTGCAGGGACGCAGCGTGTTTCCGCGAATGCACTTGCGAACTCGACACGCTGGTCGGCCGTTACCTCGCGGACCATCCCGCGGCGCGCGAGCGCCCGGTGGCGGAATGGCTGGTGCCGTTGCTGGAAGCGCGCTATCCCTGCCGTCCGGCGACGCCCAACAAACCCTAGCGCCCGCCCCAGGGCATTACCGGCACCGTCGAAATGCTGCTCGCCGGCGCGCCTTCGATCAATTTGCGACTGATCGCCAGATAGACCAGGACGCGGTTCTTCTCGTCCCACAGGCGCACCACGCGGGGTTTCCTTGAACAGGATGGAGGTGTCCTCGGCAAACACCGTCTCGTCCTTGCCCAGCTTTTCCGGCAGGACGATCGGTCCGGTCTGCCGGCAGGCCAGGGAAAACTCCGACGGGTCCTGGGCCAGGCCGAAGGTCCCGGCGACGCCGCCGGTGCGCGCCTGGCTGACGTGGCAGGTGACGCCCGGCACCTTCGGATCGTGGAAGGCCTCGACGCAAATCCGGTGGTTGGAGCCGATCAGCTTCCAGGCGGTCGTCACGCAACCGACCTGTTCCGCCCGCACGCCCTGCGGCGCAGAGCAGGAGAAATGCCAAGCCCGTCACCCGGTGCCATGAGATTTTCATTTTCACTCCGCAATGTTGGTCGCCCCGTCCGCAAAACTGCGGCGACGGACCGGCGCCAGTCTGGCCTGCTGGCGCCGGTCTCGCCGGTCGCCCTGCCGCCAGCGACCGGAAGCAAGTCCCTGTGGGAAGCCGACTTTCCTGCCAGATCGGCGGCGCGCCCTGGCCCGCAAGCGGCGCGCGACAGGTAAGATCGGCACATGCCTACCTTTGAAATAATCAGCCTCGCGGTACTCGGCGCGCTGGCCTGGCTGTGGTTCGACAGCATCCACGTGCGCGACATCGGCATTCGCGCGGCTAAGGCCGCCTCGCCATGCCGATGGCCTGCAACTGCTGGACGACACGGTTTCGATCAGCAGCCTGCGCCTGGCCCGCGACGACGAAGGCCGCCTCCTGCTGCGCCGCGCCTATGCCTTCGACTACAGCGATACCGGCGACAACCGGCGCCGTGGCAGCGTCGTCCTGCTCGGGCCGCGCGTGATCGTGGTCAATGTCGGATTGCGCGAAGCGCCGCACCTGACCCTGCTGCACTGAGGCATCGCCCAGTGCTGGCTCGCCTCAGAAATGGGCGAACATGTTGTGCGGCGCCTCGGTGCCCATCCGCGTGTGGATTTCCATCGCCATCTTGCGGTCCGTCCATTGGATGTGCTGCTTCAGCCAGCCGGTAAGAAAGGCCAGCACCTCATCGGCCGCAGCTTCGCTGCCGGCGACGCTGTGGCGGCGGAATTCGCCGAGTCGCTCGATAAAAACCGCATGCGCGGCAAGATGCTCGTCCTGATGCGCTGCATCGACGCCTGCATCGAGCATCAGCTTCTCCTCCAGCGCGAAATGGTCGCGGACGTAGTCGCCCAGGTCGTCCAGTACCCGCTCCAGCATCGCGCCGCGATCGGCTTTCGCTCCGTCGAGGCGATTGACCAGCGCATACAACTCCTCATGCTGGCGATCCACCTCCGGCAGCCCGGTGTAACAATCCACGCCCCACTGAATCAGCGCCATGTGCCGCACCTCCCCGTTTGCATTCCCTGCTCGCCGGCACGTCACGGGAGTCCGCAACCCCGGGGCTCGGGTTTGTGCGCCGAGTATCCCGCAGCCGCGAGGAAGACGTCAATCCGCATTGACCGCAACCGCCCCCCGACTTTGGTAGCATGACCGCTCGCCGTTCCGTGCGGCGCCTGGAGCGATCCCGCCATGATCGATGTTCTGTCCGCGCTTCGCCGCTGCCTGCCCTGGCTGACCCTGAGTGCCCTGCTCGCCACCCCTGCTGCGGGGGGCGATGCCTTGCAGGGCAAGGTGGTCGAGGTAATCCGCGGCGACATCATCATCGTCGAGGATGTTGCCAGGACCCGGCATACGGTTCGCCTCGCCGGCATCGACGCCCCGGACCTGAAGCAGGCCTTCGGCAAGGAATCGCGCCAGGGCCTCGCCGACCTGCTGCTCGGCCGGCGCATCGCGGTCGAACGGCGCAAGCAGGACAACTACGGCCGCATTGTCGGCCGCGTCGCGGTCGCGCCAGCGGGCTGCGCCACCTGCCCGCCGACGCGCGACGCGGCGCTGGCGCAACTGGAGGCGGGCCTGGCCTGGTGGTTCCGCGATGAGCGCCGCGAACAGCCGCTGGAAGAACAGGGCTACTACGAATATGCCGAATTCGACGCCCGTACCCGGCGCCTCGGACTATGGCAGGACGCGGCGCCGGTCCCGCCGTGGCAGTGGCGCAAACGCGAGAACAAACCCTACATCACGTTGCTCGTTATCCACCGCGCATCGGCGTAATTTCGCACGAGGCGGCTCTTCCCGGCCGCCAGAGTGCCATCGACGACTTACTTCTGCAGCCCGAGGATCCAGTCCACCAGTTTTGCCGCGTCAGCTTCGGAAATCGCCACGCCGTTGGGCGGCATGGCGATACCGCTGGACTCGTCCTTCCAGTGCCGGTTATACGGGGATGTGCCCCCCATTACCGCCGTGGTCAGGTTCTTCCGCGCGTCCTTGGCACCCTTGTAGCGCGCCGCCACAGCCTTCCACGGCGGCCCGACCGGCTTGAGGCCCTCGGGTCCCTTGGCATCCAGTTCTATCGCGTGGCAGATGAAGCAGCCCGAACGGGTAGCCAGTTGGCGCGCTGCATCATCTGCCTTGGCATCGGCAGCAGCGGAACCGGCGGCCAGCAGCGCGGCGACCGACAGGGACAGGCGTAGTGCATTCATGCTATTCATACCGACTCCTCAACAAAAAACTTCTTCAAAGCATGTGCGCCCTGGGCGCGGCATACCGTTGTCGCATCGACTAGCCACCCGCCACGGGCGGCCAGATAGCAAGCGTCTCGCCGTCACGCAATATGCGCCCCGCGCGCTCCGAGGGCGGAACGAAAGTTCCATCGATCAGCACCAGATGTACCAGTTTCTCGGGCAGGCTGAAGCGCTTGATGAGCTGATCGACCGTGGTCTCCTCCGCCAGTTCCAGGCTCAGCGCATTGGTCTTCTTGCCTTCCGGGGGCAGGTAATCCTGTAGCGTGGCAAAGAGCTTGAAGGTGACCGGCCGCAGCGCGCCTTTCATGCAGCTTTCTGCGCGGTCGCCAGGTAGGCGGCCATGAACTGCGTCGGGTCGGCCAGCAGGCGTTCCTTCCACGGGCCCAGCGGTGCCTGCGTCTGCACCAACCCGCGCAGGGCGCCGACATGCTCGGTCCAGCCGATGCTGGTGGCACCGATCAGCACGTCGTCCTTGAACTGCAGCGAGAGGTAGCCGTTCCGGGCCGGATCGACCAGTTCCACGCCGGCCCCGCCCTCCGCGGCCGGCACGCCCTGCCACTGGCCGAAGGAGGTGGAGATCAGCCCCAGGGTGTCGAGCACGTTGATCGCCAGGCTGCCGCCGCTGACGGCGGCGCCGCCGGCCATGTTGTGCGCGGCGATGCGCGCCTGGTCCACGGCATTGGGCTGGATGGCGTTGAGTTCGGGCTGACCGGTGTGGAAGCCGGGCGCTTCGGTGACATCGCCCGCGGCATAGATGTCGGCGACGCTGGTGCGCATGGCGTTGTCGACCCGGATGCCGCGCTCCATGCCGATGCCGCTGCCGGCCAGGAATTCGATGTTGGGCCGCACGCCGGCGGCACAGATGACCAGGTCGGCCGGTGAGTTCGCCGCCCGCGCCGACCTGCCCGGTGACGGCCGCGAGTCTTGCCAGCAGCCCCTTGTCGGTTCCGGCTTCGATCTTGGTGACGCCGGTGTTGCAATGCACGGCGACGCCCTTGCCTTCGACCCATTGCTTGATCATGGCGCCGGCGGTCGGGGTCATCATGCGCGGCACCATGCGGTCGCCCATTTCGACGACGGTGAGCGTGACGCCGCGCGCGGCGAGCGCTTCCATGATGATGCAGCCGATGAAGCCGGCGCCCAGTTGCAGGACGCGGCTGCCGGGCTTGGCCTTGGCGGCGATGGCACGCGCGTCTTCCAGGGTCCAGCAGGTGTGTACGTTGGGCAGGTCGATGCCGGGCACCGGCGGCATGATCGGCCGCGAACCGGTGGCGATCAGCAGCTTGTCATAGGGCAGCCGGTCACCACTGGCAAACTCGACCTGCTTGGCCTTGGGGTCGACCTTGGCGACGCGCCCTTCGATCAGGTGGATGCGCTGTTTGGCGTAGTGGTCGTGGGTCTTCCTCAGGTGGGTGCCAGCTTCGGCAATGTTGCCCTGCAGGAAATACGGAATCGCCATGCGCGAGTACGGCGGTTCCTTTTCGTCGCCGATCAGGGCGATCTCGGCGTCGGGTTGCAGCCGACGCAGGGTTTCAGCAGCGACCAGTCCGGTCGGGCCGTTGCCGATGATGACGTGTTTCGTGGGATTTCCTTGAAAGCGATCAGGGGACCGGCTGGGCCGATCCCCTGAGGGGTGGGGCAGGAGTTACAGGCCGAGTCGGTCCAGGGTTTCCTTGGTCGGCACGCCTTCGGGCGTCCAGCCACGCACCTTGTAGTACTCGGGACGCATCTTGTCGATGCCGCTCACCAGCCCCTTGGCCGGCCCGGTCTTGGCGGCTTCGGTCTTGAGCCGCGGCGGCAGGTCGTCGTCCTTGGCGGTGAAGCCGGCGGCGTTGTTGAAGATGCGTTCCATGTTCCACACGCGTTCGCCCAGCAAGGCCAGCTTTTCCATGGTCCAGTTGCCTTCGCAAGCAGCATCCAACTGCGGTTGCAGGTCGGCGAGCGTCCAGGCGAAGGTGGTGAACACGCAGACGCCGGCACTGTCGAAGACGCTGGTAGCGTCCTGGAAGGCCTTGACGAGGTCGGCCTTGCCCTCGGTGACGAGCGGGTCGGTCTTGACCGGGATGCCCAGCACTTCGGAGGCGACCGTGTAGCTGCGGAGGTGGCAGGCGCCCCGGTTGGAGGTGGCGTAGGTGAGCCCCATGCCCTGGATGCCGCGACTGTCGTAGGCAGGGAATTCCTGCTTCTTGACGCCCATGGAGAGTTCGGGACGACCGTATTTCTCGCACATGCGCGCCGAGCCCATGCCGATGATCTTGCCGAAACCTTCGCCCTTGGCGGTCATCTCGGCCAGGGTGATCAGCGCCTGGGCGGAGCCGAAGGGGGCGTCGATGCCGATGTCGGCCTTGGTGAGTATCCCGAGGTCGTAGAGTTCCATGGCGGCAGCCACGGTGGCGCCGAACGAGATGGGGTCGAAGCCGTCTTCGTTGCACAGGACATTGGCGTACTGGATGGCTTCGAGGTCGCCAATGCCGTTGGCGGAGCCCAGGGACCAGGCGGCTTCGTATTCGAGGCCGCCACTGGCGCCCCAGTATTCGGGTTTGTTTACGACGCTGAAGTGGGTTTCGTCGATGCGCGAGATGCGTCCGCAGGCGATGGTGCAGCCAAAGCAGGCGGCGTTGGTGACGAGATGGGTCTTGCCGTCGGTGGGCCGCTTTTCATGCATGGCTTCGCCGGAGATCTTGCGGGCGTCTTCGAACTGGACGTCGCGGTGGTTGCGGGTGGGCATGGCGCCCATTTCGTTGATGACGTTCATCAGGACCTGGGTGCCGTACTTGGGCAGGCCCTGCCCGGTGACGGCGTTGTCGGCCAGCACTTTCTTGGCGGCCTTGGTGGCGGCCATGAAGGCTTTGGGGTCCTTGATGGTGCCACCGCTGCCTTTGGTGCCGCGCACGGCGACGGCCTTGAGGTTCTTGGCTCCCATCACGGTGCCGACCCCGGAACGTCCGGCGGCGCGGTGCAGGTCGTTGACGATGCAGGCGAAGAGGACGCCATTCTCGCCGGCGCGACCGATGGAGCAGACCCGGGTCTGCGGGTCCTGGTGGCTCTTCTTGATGATTTCTTCGGTCTGGAAGACGGTCTTGCCCCACAGGTGGGCGGCGTCCCGCAGTTCGACCTTGTCGTCTTCGATGGAGAGATAGACGGGCTTGTCGGCCTTGCCTTCGAAGATGATCATGTCCCAGCCGGCAAACTTGAGTTCGGCACCGAAGTAGCCGCCCGAGTTGGAGCAGGCGATGGCGCCGGTGAGGGCACCCTTGGTGACGACGGAGTAGCGCCCGCCGGTGGAGGCGACCGTGCCGGTCAAGGGGCCGGTGGTCATGATGAGTTTGTTGTCGGGCGAGAGGGGATCGACCTTGGGGTCGACTTCTTCGATGAAGTACTTGGTGGCGAGCCCGCGCTGCCCAAGGTATTCCTGGGCCCATTCCATGTTGAGGGCTTCGGTCTTGCAGCTGCCGGTGCTGAGGGTTCACGCGCAGAAATTTCTTGTTCCAGGCCATGTCGGTCTCCTTCTTAAGCGCTGGCGCGCGGTTGGGTGTCGGTCTTGCCAGCCCAGGCCCGCATCTTGTCGAGCCCCGTCCAGTCGGCCTCGACGTAGGTGATGGCGCCGGTCGGGCAGGCGTCGGCACAGGCCGGCTCGCCGCCGCACAGGTCGCATTTCTGCACCTTGCCGCTGTCAGCAACGTAGTTCACCGTGCCGAACGGGCAGGCAATGGTGCACACCTTGCAGCCGACGCAGACGTCTTCATGGACGACCTTCGCCCCCGTCTTGGCATCGATCCGGATCGCATCCACCGGGCAGGCCGTCATGCACCAGGCTTCCGCACATTGCGTGCAGGTGTACGGCACCTTGCGCCCCGCGTGCTCAAAGTTGAAGACCTTGATCCGCGATTTCGAGATGTTGAATACCCCATGGTTCTCGTACGAACACGCCATCTCGCACTGCAGACAGCCCGTGCATTTGTTGGGATCGATGTGCAACGATTTTTGCATGATGCCTCCTGTATGACTCTAGTATTCTTGGATTGAACCCGGCCCCTGCCAACTGCTGCAGCAGGACGATTGCTATTTGCAATTCGCATGCCACGAATTACAGCGCTGCACCATCCCATTTAGGCTATCGGTTTCATAACCTGACGCAACAAAACGCTACACCTGTCGCAAAGCGCGACAACCCCCTCCGTCAAGGCTGCCGATGAGTCACACCGTGCCGTTGCATGATGGCCTTCAAACTTCCGTCAGCGATGAGTTCATTGATCGCCGCCTGCAACGCTTGTGCGAGGTCATCGCTCTGTTTCTTTACGGCCAAGCCGAGCGGCCACTGGCGCTTCTGCAAGATCGGATGGGGCGGCAGGTCGATGGCCATGCGCGCATCTCCAGCCAGGCCGCCTTCGAGTTCCCCCTGCTGCGCCATCACCGCTGCTACCGACCCGCTCTTGAGCGCCTCCACCGCTTCCCCGGCGGTACGGTAGGTCTTGATGGTTTGCCGATAGCGCCCACCGTCAGCAGAAAGCATCACGGTAGCTGCCAGGGTATCGCCCTCGACGCCTATGCCGAGCTTTTCGAAAGGCTCGAAACTGTCGAGGGTCGGCAACACATCCAGCCTGCGCGCGATGGCGTAACGTTCCCGATGATACGGTGCAAAAAACTTGACCCGGTCGACCTTGGCCATGTAGGCCGGATCGATCGGTGCGTGCATCATCACGTCCGCCGGTCCGTAACCCAGGTAGTGGCCTTTCCAGACCATATTGCGCAGGTCGTCTTCCATGTTCTCGTCGGCATCGAACCAAAGCGCTGACATCCTGACTCCGAGTTTTGCGGCCAGGGCCTGCGCAAGATCGACATCGACCCCGCGGCCGTCATGGGAGAAAGGGGCAAAGTTCTTGTAGAGCGCCACCTTGAGCACACCGCTCTGCCGGATCTTGGCCAAAGCGGAGAGTTCCTCGGCATGCGCCGAAGGTGCTACGAGAAAGGCCGGCAACATGCCGACAAGCACGGCCGCCGTGCGCAAGCCGGCCGAAAGGTTTCGCAACATCGAGTCAGCCCATCCAATCATCTTGATACTCTCCCGGAATTCACAAGTCACTGGCCGACGATCATAGTAGCAAGCCGCCGGATCGGCGCATCGAGTCGAGGCCTTAATTGGCGCCGTCCACGATCCATTTGACCAATGTCCTCAGGTCGTATTCCGGAACGCTGTCCATCGGCGGCATCGGCACCTTTCCCCAGTTTCCGGCCCCTCCCTTCTTGACCTTTGCCAGCAATTTGGCTTCTGCATTCTTGTCCTTCGCATACTTCTTTGCTACCTCGCGGTAGGCAGGACCGACACCGCGCGTATCAACCGCGTGGCACGAAAGGCAGTTCGACTTCTTCGCCAGCGCTTCCATTTCATTGACCGGCGCGGCAGCAACTTCGTGCCGCGTGTCCAGGTAGGAGCGGATCGACCAGATCGCCTCCTGCGACAGGATGCCTTCGAAAGGTGGCATATATACAGCGCCATTGCGCACCTTGCCGCGCAGCACCGAATCGCGGAAGTAGATATCGGTCTCCTTGTCGATGTCGAGCTTGCGCAGATCGGGCGCGATGCCGCCACTGATCGCCTCAAGGCCATGACAACGCGCGCAATTCTGGTTATATGCCGATGTTCCGATGCGGATCGCCTCCTTGTCGCCACGGTAGGGATTCTCGTCGCGCTTCTGGTCCCCAAGTGGTTTCAGGGTGCTGACGTCAACCGCCTGCGGCGTCACGTCGCCATGGGCGCGGGCCAGGATCGGCAGCAGCAAGCTGGCCATCAGGGTAAGCAATGTGAATGTTCGAATTTTTGCATGCATGAATTTTTCCTCCTCGAAGTGTTCAGTCCTGGCGCGCCGGGACATGGCCGGCGTTGAACCCGGGGTTGTGAGCATGTTGCGTGCCAAAGCGGAATTTGCATCGCCGGCGTTCCCCATAAACGCGCGCAAAGCAACTGGCACGGAAAATGCCACAACTCGACCCTATCAGAAGCGTGGACTGTCGCATCTTGAGACATCGGATGTATCATTACCGGGCAAACACAACATATGGCGCGTTCAAAGAAAGCGCAGCCAATGGCTATGCGGGTGCCTGGCGCATCCTTAAGCCGCGAGGAGATACTTCAATGAAACAGGCCGCAGGCATCGGGGCGCTGGATATTGATGCAGCAGGCAAGGCCCAGGATAAGTTGCGAGATTTCGGGTCGATCCCGGCCGGATTGGTTCCGTCGACGATCGAAATGTCCTGGGAGCGCTGCCTCGGCTACGGATTGGACAATGACCAGACAACCGAATTCGACCCGCTGGAGCGTGTGTTGCTGGCGGAACAGATCGAGAAGAGCCGCCACCTCCTGACCCATGCGCAGCCGGTGATGGATGTGCTGTTCGAGCAGATCGTCGATACGCAGAACGTGGTCGTGCTCGCCAACAATGCCGGCTACATCCTCCACAGTTGCGGCGATCCCGATTTTTTGTCACGCGCGGAGAAGGTTGCCCTGGCACCGGGTGTGGAATGGTCAGAAGCGAATCGAGGAACCAACGCGATCGGTACCGCGCTGGTGATGGGGGCGCCAGTAGTGGTCGACGGCAGCCAGCATTTCCTTTCGGCGAACCGATTCCTGACCTGCTCGGCTTCGCCGATCTTCGATCCCTACGGGAAATTGAGTGGGATTCTCGACGTATCCGGCGACCACCGCAGTTCCAACCGGCACACCATTGCCCTGGTGCGCATGTCGGTGCAGATGATCGAAAACCGCATGTTCGCCTCGGCCTTCAACGAAATGCTGACCCTGCGTTTCCATGCCCGACCGGAATTCGTCGGTACGCTGTGCGAGGGCATGGCCGCATTTTCGGAGGACGGCACCCTGCTCTCGGCGAACCGCAACGCCTGTTTCCAGTTCGGCAAGGAACTCACGCAGTTGCGCGGAGCCAATTTCAACTCCCTGTTCGGCCAACCGATCAGCCGCCTTCTTGACCACCTGCTGGTTCGTCCGCAGGACTCGATCGCGCTTACCTTGAGCAGCGGCGTCAGGGTCCAGGCGCGTGCAGATTTCCGTCCTTCCCACCTGCGGCGCCATGCACGCCTTGCTATCCAGCATGAAGCCCCGCCATCGCCTGCTGTCGCGAGCGCCACCGACCCTGCACGCAGCACCTGTCCAATGGAGCGACTGCAGACCGGAGACCCGCAGATCAATGCTGTCCTGACCAAGGTGCGGAAGGTGATCGGACGCGATATACCAATCCTGATCCAGGGCGAGACCGGCACCGGAAAGGAGCTACTGGCAAATGCAATCCACTGTGTGGGACCACGCGCGACCAAGCCGTTCATCGCCGTCAATTGCGCCGCAATTCCCGAGGGCCTGATCGAATCCGAACTGTTCGGCTACGAGGATGGTGCGTTTACCGGCGCCCGGCGCAAGGGCAGCACCGGACGCATACTTCAGGCGGATGGCGGCACCTTGTTCCTCGACGAGATCGGCGACATGCCACTGTCCCTGCAGGCCCGCTTGCTGCGCGTCCTTCAGGAACGCGTGGTAGTTCCTCTAGGTAGCGCAAAATCCTACCCGGTTAACATTGCCGTGATTTGTGCCACCCACCGCCGCATTCGCGACAGTGTCAGCAATGGCCTGTTTCGCGAGGACCTCTATTTCCGCCTCAACGGGCTGACCGTGATGCTACCACCGCTGCGCGCTCGGACCGACCTCGACGCACTGGTCGCTTCCTTGCTGAGGGAACTCGGCGGTGACCATCCCCCCTCGCTCGACCCCGGGGTTTTGGCACTGTTCCGCAAGCATCCGTGGCCGGGCAACCTCAGGCAGTTGTCAAACCTGCTGCGCACTGCCGTCGTCATGGCCGAAGGCGAAGCCACCATCCGTAGCGAACACCTGCCGGATGACTTCATCGAGGATGTCGAGCAGGGTTTGGGCGCCTCGCGCCAGAGCGAGACGCCCCTCGCACCCCCTGCGCCCCCCGCCACGATTGGTGCAACGCCGGTGCATCACGAACCGGCTCCGACGCCTGCGCGACAGGATCTACAGGCGCCAGAAGGTCCCACCACCAATCTCGACGACCTGACCATGCACGCCATCCGCGATGCGCTGGCGCGAGCCGACGGCAACATGTCGGCGGCGGCCCGCGAACTAGGGATCAGTCGCAGCACCCTTTACCGCAAGCTGCAACACTGACCCGGACGCCGGTGCCACGGATGGGCGGCGTGCTGGCGCGACTGGCGCAGGAAGCCAGGCGGCTCAAGGCGGAAGCCGTGGTTCTCTACCTGGCCGCGCGCCACCCGGCGACGCCATGGGCCGCGCGGCTATTGGTGGTTTTCATCGTCGGCTACGCGCTGAGCCCGATCGACCTGATTCCCGATTTCATTCCCGTGCTGGGTTACCTCGACGAACTGATCCTGTTGCCGCTGCTACTGGCCCTGGCGCTGCGCATGATCCCGGAGCCCGTCCTTGCCGAATGTCGCGAGCGAGCAGCGCGCATGGCCGCGCAATCAAAACCTGTCAGCCAAATCGCAGGGGTCATGATTTTCATGATTTGGCTGCTGGTGGCCGTCATTGGGGGCCTCTGGGCTTACGATTTGCTCACGATCAGTCACGCCCAAACGTGATGCACCCTGAGCAAATTTCCCCGACATGCCTTCGATTCCCTCTGCCTCCAGACCTGTCGGCGACATCCTTCTGGTCGCACTCTTGCCGATCGCGACCTTCATCATCGGCGCCGGTACCGAGTTCAGCGAACGGCTGATGACTGGCGCGCAGCGCTTCGAGCGGCTGCAACTAGACGAACTGCCGCTGGCACTCCTGACATTCAGCCTCGGGCTCGCCTGGTTTGCCTGGCGTCGCTGGCGAGAAATGCTCCTTGAACTGGGCAAGCGGCGCGAAATCGAAGCCGCGCTGGAAGCCAAACAGCTCGAGCTGCGCAGTCTTTCGCGTCGCGTCACGGAAAACCTGGAGAACGAACGGCGCGCAATAGCTCACGAGTTGCACGACGAACTTGGGCAATCCCTGAATGCGATCAAGATCGAATCCGTCTTCATTCGCAATGCCAGCGGCGAACGCGGTTCGATGACTCATGCCGCAGCGCTGTCGATAATCCGTCTCACGGACCATGTGTATTCGGTCGTGCGCGACATGACCAGCCGCCTGCGCCCTGTGGCACTCGACGAACTGGGACTGGCCGAGGCGCTCGAACACGACCTGGCCAAATGGCGCCAACGCCTCCCCGGAATCGAGTTCGATTTCAAGGCGGACAAGCTCCCGGAAAGACTGGACGCCCCCTGCGCCATCGCGCTCTATCGTGTGGCACAAGAGGGCATGACCAATGTCGTGCGCCACGCCGACGCCCGCAATGTATCGCTGGCCCTGACATTTCACCGGGAACCGGCAGTCGTGAGCCTTTCGTTGCGGGATGATGGCCGTGGCGTAGAACTGCGCACGATACGCAGCGGACTTGGTCTGCTCGGCATGCGCGAACGGATCGAGGCGCTGGGTGGCGCGTTCCAGCTAGAAAGCCAGCCGGCACGCGGATTTCGCCTCGAGGCCAGCGTCCCGTTCGCCGTTGGCGCAAATGCCGTGGGCGCAGCATGACGGCACCCATCCGGGTCCTGCTGGTCGATGACCACGCGGTGGTGCGCGAGGGCTACCGACGCTTGCTGGAAGCCACCGCCGGGATTCGCGTGATCGCGGAAGCCGGCAGCGGCGAGGAAGCCTATGCACGCTTTGTTCAACTCGATCCCGATGTGATCGTGATGGACATTACCTTGCCCGGAATCAGCGGGCTGGAAGCCCTGCGCCGCATACTCGGGCGCCAGCCGACGGCACGCGTGCTGATGTTCAGCATGCACGAAGATCCCGTGTTCGTAGCCAGGGCACTGGATGGCGGTGCGCTGGGTTACCTGACCAAGGCCAGCGCACCGGATCTGATGGTGAGGGCGGTCCAGACCATCGCGGTGGGACAACGATTCGTGCCAGCCGAACTTTCGCGCATGGTGCAAGGCAGTGCGAGGTACGCCGGTCGGCAAAACCTCGACAGCCTGACCGAACGCGAGTTCGAGACCCTGCGCCTGCTTGCCGCCGGCCACGGGCTGACGCAGATTGCGACGCTGCTGTGTGTCAGCGGAAAGACGGTGGCCAACTACCAAACCAGCATACGGCAGAAGCTCGGGTGCGATAACGCCATGCAACTGCTGCGCATCGCCGTCGAATGTGGCCTGACCAACACGCGTTCGACGTCGGGCGCGCTTGTGGCGGAAAGCCATGGCTGAAGTTGTTCTCGGGAAAAACTCCCTTGGCGTGCGATTGCGGCGACGGCAGACTCCGGCCATTACCCACCGCCGATCCGGAGTCCCGAAGATGTCGATGAGAAATTTGCCCCTGCCCGTATTCGCTTTGACGATTGCCATCACGGGATCGCTGTCCCACTCGCACGCGGAAGCCGCGGACATCGGCGCACCGGCGGTCGAGGTGGTCGGCCTGTCACCGGTCAGGGGACTGGAACAGCCGCGCGAGGAGGTCCCGGGCCACCTCCAGTCGATCGATGCGCGCGCGCTCAGGGAAAGCAAACGGCAACCCCTGCCCGAACTGCTCGGCAACCGGATATCCGGAATCAATGTGAACGAGATCCAGGGCAACCCTTACCAGGCCGATGTCAATTTTCGCGGCTTCAGCGCCAGCCCGCTGCTGGGAACGCCGCAGGGCATCTCCGTCTACCAGGACGGCGTGCGCATCAACGAACCCTTCGGCGATTCCGTGAATTGGGATCTCGTGCCGCGCGCGGCGATCAGTTCGATCGACCTGATTCCCGGCTCGAATCCCCTGTTCGGGCTCAACACCCTGGGCGGTGCGCTGTCGATCCGCACCAAGGACGGCTTTGCCAACCCCGGTACCGCGCTGGAAGCCAGTGCCGGCAGTTTCGGCCGGCGCGAAGTCGAAGCCGAATTCGGCGGCAAGCAGGGCGACATGGGTCTCTATGCGGCAGCATCGATGTTCCGTGAAGACGGCTGGCGCGACTTCTCGCCGTCGCGGGTCGGCCAGCTCTTCCTCAAGCTTTCACAGCAGCGCGGCCCGCTGGAATGGGACCTCGCCTATACCCACGCCGATACCGACCTGATCGGCAACGGCCTGCTGCCCGACTCGATGCTGCGCGCACGGCGCGAGGCCATCTTCACCAAGCCCGACAACACGCGCAACCGGCTGCACCTGCTGAGCCTCGGCGCCAGCTACTGGCTCGACGACAAAGCGCGCCTCACGGGCGCGATTTACCATCGCGGCAACCGCGTCAGAACCCTGAACGGCGATGCCAGCGACGCCTTCGAAGGCGATGCCGCGCTCGACGGCGACGCCGGCGCCAACGGTGGCCTCGGCTTCAACACCGACACTGCGGCCAGCAATCGCACGGCCACAGAACAGCGCGGCTGGGGCGGCGCATTGCAGTGGTCGCGGATAGACGACGACAACCACGTGGCCTTTGGCATCACCGGCGATTTCAGCCGCTCGACCTTCCAGCAGACCACCGAACTGGGGGTGTTCGACAGCCAGCGCGGCGTCATCTCAGGCGGTGCCGGCGAGGTGCTGAACAACCGCCTCGACGGTACGTCGCGCAGTTGGAGCCTGTTTGCCACGGATACCTGGAAGCCGCGCACCGATTTGGCGATCACCACCTCGCTGCGCCTGAACCAGACTCGCGTCACCACCCGGGACCAACTCCGGGCGGTCGCACCCAACCTCGACGGCGACCAGCTCTACACCAAGCTCAACCCCGCTATCGGCGCCAACTGGACGGTGACACCCGGAATTTCCGTGTTTGCCAACCTGGCCCAGGGCAATCGCGCGCCGAGCCCGATCGAGCTGGGCTGCGCGGATCGCGCCAACCCCTGCTCGCTGCCCAACGCCATGCAGGCCGATCCCTTCCTTGAGCAGGTAGTGACGCAGACCTTCGAGGCCGGTGCGCGCGGCAAGGCCGGGGGCCTGCGCTGGAATGCGACCCTGTTCCGCGCCGACAATCGCGATGACATCCTCTTCGTCGGCACGTCGACCAGCCAGGGATACTTCACCAATTTCGGGCGCACGCGGCGCGCCGGGATCGAGCTGGGTGCCGCCACCGACGTCGGCCCCGTTTCCCTGCGCGCCGACTACGGCTACGTCAAGGCCACCTATCGCTCGGCGGCCTGCCTGCTGGCGGAAAACAACAGTACGCGAGGACAAACGGCCGAATGCACCGGCGGCGGCCAGGATGACGAAATCCTGGTCCAGGCCGGCAACCGCATCCCCGGGATACCCCTGCACAGCCTCAAGCTAGGCGCCGACTGGCGCGCCGGCGCCGATTGGACCCTGTCTGCCGACGTGGTCGCCTATTCGAGCCAGTACCTGCGCGGCAACGAGAACAACGCGCACCAGTCCGGCACCTATTCCGACATCCTCGGCGGCGGACCGCGCACATTCCTCGGTGCCGGCACTGCACCCGGCTATGCCGTGCTGAACCTTGCGGCACGAGTCAAGCTCGACCAACGCTGGCAGGTTTCCGCGCGCCTCAACAATGCCTTCGACAGACGCTATGCAACGGCCGGCGCCCTTGCCGAAAATCCCTTCACTGCGGCCGGCGCATTCCAGACAAATTCCGACGACTGGACGCGAGAAAGCTTCCTCGCTCCCGGTGCGCCGCGGAGTATATTTGTTGCAATCAGTCTCAGCCTGAACTGAGCCAATCAAGGAGACCGGATGAAGCCACGCCACCTCGCTGCCCTGCTATCGATGTTCGCCACAGTCGCCTGCGCCGAGGGTTATGCCATCGACGCGCGCCACACCTTTCCGATGTTCGAAGTGAGCCACTACGGCTTCTCGCTGCAGCGCGGGCGCTTCAACAAGGTCGCAGGAAAACTCGATCTCGATCCCGCGGCGAAGAAAGGCTCGGTCGAGGTCACGATCGACACGGCATCCGTGGACATGGGCTTCGAGGACTGGAACAAGCACATGCGCGGCGAGCGCTTCTTCCAGACCGACAAATTTCCGCAAGCCCGCTTCGTCGCCCGCGACTTCGCCTTCGACGCGGACAAGCCCGCGCCGGTCGCCGGCGAACTGACCCTGCTCGGCGTCACCCGAAATGTGGTGCTCAAGGTTTCCCAATGGCGCTGCGCCAAGCATCCGATCCTGCCGCGCCAACTGTGCGGCGCGGACCTCGAAACCACGATCAAGCGTTCCGATTTCGGCATGAGCGCCAACCTTCCCGGCATCGGCGACGAGGTCAGGATCACCATTCCGGTCGAAGCCCTCAAGGATTCCTGATGAAACTCATTGCGCCCCGCCCTGCCCGCCTGCTGCTGGCCGTATCCGCCCTCTGCCTCGCGCTTCCGGCCAGTGCCGCCACAGCATTTGCCTACGTCAGCAACCAGAAGGGCAATGTCACGACCATCGACCTCGCCACCTTCGAAACGGTCGGCGAAATCGATATAGGCGGTGCGTCCCCACGCGGCATAGGCGTCACCGCCGACGGCAAACTGCTGGTGGTCGCGACGCGCGAAAAGGGTGATCTCGCGGTAGTCGACCTGCAAACGCGCAAGCTGGTGAGGCGCATTCCGATCGGCAAGAACCCCGAGTTCGTCCGCGTCCGCGGCGACCAGGCCTTCGTCTCCTTCGAGCCCGCCTCGGCAGGGGGACCGCCACCGAAACCCGGCTCGAAGGAAGCCGTGGAACTGAAGCAAAAACGCGCCGACGACAAGGAAGAGCGGGCGCGCATCGCGATCGTCGATCTCAAGGCCGGCACGAAAGTCGGCGAGATCACCGGCGGCATGGAAACCGAAGGCATCGAATTCTCCGCCGACGGCAGCAGGATCATCGTCACCAATGAAGAAGACAACAACCTCACGGTGCACGACATCGCCAGCGGCAAGCTGCTCAAGACCATCGACACCAAGCCCTACGGCGTGCGTCCGCGCGGCATCAAGATGGCGCCCGACGGCAAGTCCTACGTCGCCACCATCGAGTTCGGCAACAGGATGGTGCTGCTCGATGCGGAATTCAACCTGGTCAAGGTGGTGGCCACCGGCGATACGCCCTATGGCGTGGCCTTTGGCCGCGACGGCAAGCGCCTGTATGTCGCCCTGGCCCGGGGCAAGACCCTGCAGGTATTCGATGGCGCGAGCCTCGCTTTCGTCACCGAGTATCCGATCGGCGATCGTTGCTGGCATTTCAGCTTCACCCCCGACGACAAGCACATCCTGCTTGCCTGCGGCCGTTCCAACGAGGTCGTGGTGCTCGATGCCGCCAGCGGCAAGATCGTCAAGCGCATTGCCGACAAGCAGATGCCCTGGGGCATAGTCACCTATCCGAAAGCCTTCGGCAGCCTGGATGCGCCTTGAGGCGGGCCGAGATCCGGTGAGATAGAAAAGTCGGCGCTGGCGACACGGCAGTTCGAATCCGCTTTACGGCTTCGCGGCGCTGCCGGCGGGATCAGGCACATACACGAGGGAACCATCGGCCATGCGGTAGGCGACGCCGGCACGCACGCCCTTGCCGCTGCCGACCACGCCGGCCCCCTGGTAGCGCTCGATCTTCGCGCCATCCTTGGTGACGATCTCCATGTCCGGCTTGCCGGCATTGCGGATCAGGGTCAGCGTGTCGCTGGTGAAGGGATTCAGCGGATTGTTGGCGATCGCCAGCATCAGCGCCGCGATCACCACGAGGAACACATCGATCAGGTTGACCAGCGACAGGATCGGATCGTCGCCATCGCCGTCGTCATCCAGGCGCAGCCTCATGCCCCGCCACCCATCTCGCGCTCGGCCTGCAACAGCTCGACGGCATACCAGCGCTTGCGCACGTTGGCGATCCAGTAGGTCAGCGCCGAGGCGATCAGCGCCAAGATTACCGCCGAGAAAGCCACCATAAGGCTGCGCGAGACATCCATCAACTGGCCATCGCCGAGCGCCTTGAGCGCGGGGCCCATCGGAATCATGGTTGCCACCAGGCCCAGCATCGGCGTCACGCGGGTCACGATGCGAATGAATTCGAGTCGCGTCACGGCCTCGGCCTCGAGCTCGGCCAGGGACAGGTCGGGCATGCGTCGCCGCGCGTCGAGCAGTTCGAAGGCGGCCGGCACCTGCTTCTGGCGCTGCCGCCACTGCCAGGCGAAGGCGCCCAGCGCATAGAACGCGTAGAGAAAAAGGAAGGCGATGGCGAGCAGCACCGGCACCAGGAACAACTGGCTGATGCCGAACATCAGGGTTTCCAGCAGGGTGCCGAAGTTCACCGCCGCGCCCGCCGCCTCCGCCGCCATCAGGTGCCCGCCGCATGCGGCAGATGGACGCGAACGCGAACCCCCTGCGCGGGACGCTGGAACATCACACCCGCGAGGAAGGCCGCAAACAGCAGCCAGGCCAGACCGCCGAGCCCGCCCGCGGGAACCACCGGCGCAGTTGTCGCCGGATTGAGCTGCAGGCCCACGATCGTCGGGTCGGTTGACGCTGCGGCAGGTTGCGGCGGAACCAGATCGGGCATCTGATCGGAGCGCGGCGCCAGGGCGACGGCACGCGGCGGGACCTGCCGCGCGGAGCGGTCACCGGCAATTCCGACGTCGATGCCTTGCACCGAAAGCATAGGCGCCAGTGCCGCCGCCGTCGGCGTTCCGGCGCCCATGCCGCGACTGTCCCGGGCGCCGGTGTGGTAGCCGGTGCGCAGGAATTCGGCGGCTTCCTCGCTGCCTTCCGCCGCCGCCTGGCGGAACCATTTCATGGCTTCGTCGGGATCCCGCGCGACGCCGCGCCCCTCGAACAGCACCGTGGCGTAATGCATGCGGCCCAGCGGACCGTAGGCCGGATCGCTGCTCATCGCCGCCTGGCGCAGCAGGTCGGCCGCCACCTTCAGGTCGCGCTCCGTGCCGTTGCCGTTTTCGACCTGCAGCGCCTTCCAGATCATCGCCCCGACATAGCCGGCGGCGATGCATTTGTCGAATATCTTGTTGGCATTGTCATGGTCGCCGCACTTTGCCAGCAGGTAACCCTTGCTGCAGGTGGTCACGCTCGCCGGCTGGTCGACCGCCGCCTGCAACGTCATGTCGCCGACCTGGTTCTCGAGGTCGGTCGGATCGCCCGGGATCACCGTGCCGCCGCAGAAGCTGACGCCGGCAAGGCTGGTTGCCCCGGCGGTGGGAATCGCCAACGTGGCGACCGCGATCAAGCCTGCCATCAAGCGCCTCAAAATGAAAACTCCTTCGTGGGTACCCGCAGAATCATACTGCGGCAAACGATCCGGGGCCGGCGCGGGGGGCCATGTCACTCAATCTTCAGGATCGGCAGCCAGTGGCTGCGCGGGTCACCCGGCGTCAGGTCCAGCGCGCGGATCGGCCTCTGGCGACGCTCGACCGGCACGCTGTCGGGAGTGATGAAGGGATCCATGTCGACATCGTGCAACTGGCCGACGATGCCGTTTTCGGTCAGCGTCATGCGGTAGTACAGCCCGTTGAAAGGATCGATGTGCAGGGATTTCGGCGCCGTGCGCATGAACAGCAATGCGTATTCCAGCGGCACGAGATCGCCGGCACTGATGACCTGGGCTTCGCGTTCGACCGGAAAATGGCACAGGCGCTGGCGCGGCCCGGTCAGGCAGCGAAACGGGCGCATGGCGAGAAAATATTCCTCCAGCGTTTCCTCCATCGTCACCTTGAAGCGGGTTTGCCCCCCGCCGGCCGGCGTAAATACCACCGTCCCGATGCGCTGCCGCTCGCCATCTGCGTTGCTCAACCAGATGCCGCGGCTCCCCGACAGTTCTGCGGCAAAGCTCGCCAGCGGACGGAAGGAACGCGCACAACAGGACCCACAAGTATCGAAGTTTCATGGCGCGTCCGTCCTCACGAACCCGGCGAAAGAAAAAAGACCGGCGGCAACTTGCGTTGCGCCGGCCTTCAAATGAAGCGATCCGCATTCTCGGACGGACCACGTCAGGAGGAGACTTTCCTTACTTGCCGCTCTTGTGCAGTTTGAACACCCACATCGAACCGCCCTGGTTCAGGTAGTTGACCTTCTTGGCTACGTCACCACCCCACAACGGAACCGCACCACCCCAACCGGACGCGACACCGATGTACTGCTCGCCATCCTGCTCCCAACTGATCGGAGGCGCGACCACGCCGGAGCCGGTCTGGAACGACCAGACTTCCTTGCCGGTCTTGGCATCTGCCGCCTTCAGGTAGCCTTCCGGGGTGCCCCAGAACACCAGGCCGCCCTTGGTCGTCATCACGCCACCCCACAGCGGAGCGTTGTTCTTGACTTCCCAGACGATCTTGCCGGTGGCGGGATCGATGGCACGCATGGCGCCGATGTAGTCGCCGCCGATCTCCTTGGAATCGAGCGTCTTGATCGTGAAACCGGCGCCGAGGTAGGCCGCGCCCTTCTTGTAGGTGACCGGCTCGTTCCAGATCTCCATGCCCCATTCGTTTGCGGGCACATAGAAGTAGCCGGTATCCGGGCTGTAAGCCATCGGCATCTGGTTCTTGCCACCGAGGAAGGACGGCGCGGAGAACACGGAGGTGCCCTTCTTGCCATCGGCGCTCTTGGCGGGATCGCCGGGACGGTTGGCCGGATCGAACTTCGGACGACCGTTCTCATCCAGGCCGGTGGCCCAGGTGATCTTCTTGACGAAGGGGAAGCCCTTCTGGAATTTGCCGCTCTTGGCGTCGAGCACGTAGAAGAAGCCGTTGCGATCGGCCTTGCCGCCGAGGTGCTTGCCGTCCTTGCTCTTGAAGGTGACGAACTCGTTTACGCCGTCATAATCCCAGCCGTCGTTGGGCGTGCCCTGGAAGTGCCAGACGATCTTGCCGGTGGCAACGTCGATGGCCACTGTCGAGCAGGAGTAGAGGTTGTCGCCGGGACGCAGCGCGCTGTTCCACGGTGCCGGGTTGCCGGTGCCGAAGTAGGCCAGGCCGGTCTCGGGATCGTAGGTGCCGCCGAGCCAGGTGGCGGCGCCGCCGGTCTTCCACAGGTCGCCGGGCCAAGTGGCGTTGGTGGTGCCGGAAACGCCGTTCTCCTTGCCATCCTTCATGCCCATGTGGCCTTCTACCGTCGGGCGAACCCAGACCATCTTGCCGGTCTTGGCATCACGCGCTTCGACGCGGCCAATGACGCCGAACTCGCCGCCGGAAACGCCGGTGAGGACCAGGCCTTTGGCGATGATCGGTGCCGCCGTGGCGGAATAGCCGGCCGAATACTCGTCGATCTTTTCCTTCCAGACGACCTTGCCGGAACCCTGGTCAAGGGCGACCAGCTGGGCATCCAGCGTGGCGAAGATCACCAGGTTGTCGTACAGGGCCGCGCCGCGATTGACCACGTCGCAGCAGGGCATGATGCCGTCGGGCAGGCGATGCTCGTACTGCCAGAGCTTCTTGCCGGTCTTGGCATCGAGGGCGAACAGGCGGGAGTAGGAACCCGTCACGAACATCCTGCCGTTGTGGATTACCGGCTGCGATTCCTGGCCGCGCTGCTTTTCGCCGCCGAAGGAAAAGGACCAGACCGGGACCAGATCCTTGACGTTCTTTGTATTGATCTTGGCCAGCGGGCTGTAGCGCTGCCCCTGGGTGCCGAGGCCCCAGGACAATACGTCGCCAGTCGACTTGGCGTCGTTCTCGATGTCCTTGTCAGTGACGGCGGCAACAGCCGGCGCGCCAGCCAGTGAAAACAGGGCGCCTGCAACCAGCACCGAAGTCAGGGTACGTTTCATCAAATCCACCTCCTGGAATTTATGGTTCATCGAACATGCCCTCGCACGTCCGTCCGAAACCTCTTAGCAAGCACGATGCCAGCGGAAAGCAACTCATGAAAAGCCGCAATCCTGCATTTTTTGGACTCTCCCGGAAAATGCTGCGTCGCACCGTGGTTCAAATGCGTGCAGGTGTTCCAGAATGCGACAAGCCCTGTTCTGCCGCAACTGTCCGGGCCACGCCGGAACCAAGCAGGGAAGGCCTCGCTGGCGTTGGCCGGAAAAGCGAATGGAAGGCCCGCCCCCATCCGCTTCGCTCGACTATCGATCGTCGCTCCGAACCAGACATTTCACGCTAACGCGAACGCCTCAATGTCTCGCTTTCATAGCGGCGATAAAGATGCGCCACGGAGCGCGCGAATTCTTCTCGGGAGAGTGGGATCGCAGCGAACTCGGCGGGTATGGCGAGGCCGAACAACTCGCTCATTTCGTCGCCGCGTTCCGCCGCCCGGCGCAGGGCGTCTTCGAGCCAGACCAGGTAGCGGCGGGTCTGCTCGATGGCGCGGCCGTCACCGACTGGGTCGCCATGACCCGGCACCAGCACTCGGTAGGATACGGTCGCGAGGCGGTCCAGGGCGGCAAGCCATTGCGCGATGCTTGCATGGGGCGTGGTCGGCGCGCGCTGGTAAAAAACCAGGTCGCCGGCAAAGAGCACGCCGGTGCTGCGATCGAGGACCACCAGGTCGCCCGAGGTGTGACCCGACAGCGAGATCAACTCCAGTTCGTGGCCGCCGATCGACTGCACACCCGGCCGCAGCGATTCGCCGGCAGGCACCGGCTCCGTACCCTTGATCCAGTCGCCGGAAAGGCGATAGACGTTGTCGGTGAAGGCGCCGCCCTCCTCCTTCTGTCCGGCGATGGTAGCCGCCAATGCGGAGGTCGGTATCCCGGCGAACGCCTGGTTGCCAAGAAAATGATCAGGATGGTGGTGGGTGTTGAACACCCGGATCACGGGCTTTTCTGTGACCCGGGCGATCGCCCTGCGCATCTGTTGCGCGTAGCGGCGCGAGGGGCCGCTGTCGATCACCACCACGCCTTCCGTCGTTACGATGAAGGCCGTATTGACGATGTTGCCGCCGTTGCTGCGATTGAAATCCTCGGTCTTGCCGATCAGGACCCAGGTGTCGTCGGCGACCTTGCGCGGCGTCAGGCCGTAATCAAGATCGTCGGAGGCCACCGCGGCGCCTGGCAGCAGGCCGCACAGCAACACGGTGAGCAACAGGCCGGCCGCGCGACACCCGCACCTCCAACTCATTGCGCCACCCGCGCATTGATCCGGTTGCCGTTGTTGTCGCGGCCGACCAGGCTGAGCCCGGGCGGTGGCGTACCGGGAAAGTCGAAGGAGAAAACCGGGTTCTCGGAAACGGGCTCGAAGGTGTCGATGCGCATCCACTCGCGCCCGGTGGCATCTTGCAGCGCCAGCCGTTCGATAAAGAAGGCCGGGATACCGGGCGCGAGGCCGGTGTCCATCGGATGCATGATATTGACCTTGACCCGACTCTGCTGCTCGCCCGGCCAGACACGGGACTGCACCTGACCCAGCGTTTCGTGCCAGTTCGCGGTGCCGCGGCCGACGCTGGGCGCCGTGCAACCGCCGCCGCTGGCGTCGATCCAGATCCCGCCGACGTGCCAGACGCCGTCCGCCGTTTCCGCCATGGCACGCACGGGGCTGCCCTGCTGCAGCTTCATGCGGAAATGCAGGACTGGCAAGGCACCCTGCGCCGAGAACTCGAGTACCTTGACGATGGGGTTGAGGTCGGCCACCACCAGCACGCGGCGCACGTCGGCCAGGCCGGATATCTTGACGCCCACCGGCACGTTCATCGAATCTTCCGCCACCTTGGGGCCGGTGACCACCACCTGCGGATCAAAGACGACCCTCGCCGCCCCCAGGTAGCGCTGCTTCAGGTCGGTCCATTGCGGCGATTGCAAAGGATCGTCGCCGGCAGCAGCATGCACCGCTCCCGCCCACAACAGAAAAACCAGAATTCCGCAACGCAACATGCACTTCCCTTTGCAACACACCAGATACGAAGCGCTGATGCATGCAAAAAAAGTGCCCATCAGAAGCTGTAGTTTGCGCTCAGCCCCAGCATCCAGTTGCGCGTTGCTCCCGGCTCGAAGGCCGCGCCGGTAGCGTTCTGCGCCGAATTTACCCGCACCGAACTGGCATAGACCACATCGTTCAGGTTCTCGATCCGCAGGTATTCGCGCAATTTCCAGCCGCCCAGCGTCTGGGCAAAACCGGCACGCAGGTTGACCAGGGTATACCCGTCGGCGCGCTGCACGTTACTGTCGTTGGTATAGGTATCGCTGAACTTCATGACTTCCAGCGCCGAGAAAAAGCCGCTGGCCGGATGCTTCCAGGACAGTTCGCCATAGGCCGTACCAGCATAGGTGCCGGGAATCCGGTTACCCGCCGGGACGGCCACGCAGGGCGGCGTACCGGTACAAAAATCATCGCGGAAATCGGCGCGCATCCAGCTGAAGGCGCCGTAGAGGTTGAAGTCGTGCGGCAGCGCGCTATCCACCGACAGCTCCAGTCCGGTGCGACGGGTCTTGCCGACGTTCTTGAAGGAGGCCGTGGCGCCAGCGCCGAGATCGGTAACGATTTCGTTTTCGGTATCGATGCGGAACACGGCCAGATTGGCCCGGGTCTGGTCGGCGATCAGGGCCTTGACCCCCGCTTCGTAATTGCGGCTCTTGCTCGGCTGCAGGGCGAGATTGGGACCGGCGCCGCCATTGGTAAGCGGATTGCCGGTATAGGTCAGTTCGATGAAGGTCGGGGTCTCGAAGCCACGGCCGTAGTTGGCATACAGATTGACTGCCGGGGTCAGGCGATAGGTGGCGCCAAGCACGGGCGAGGTATTGCCAAAACGCAGCTTGCCGCTACTATCGACCGGCGCCGGAATGTTGTCGGTGATGTCAAAGCGGATATCGGTCCGCCGCAGGCCAGCCACCAGCAGCCAGCGCTCGGTCGGTTCCAGGGTGGCCTGGACGAACTGGTCGAAGCTATGCACCTTCTGCAGTTCGTCGCGCGTGGCGCCGGGAATCAGGTTGCCGGCAGCGGCGTTGAACTGGTTGCGCACATCTTTCATCTGGTCGTAATTGAGGCCGGCGACCAGGCTGAACGGCAGACCGGCGAGCGTGGACTGGTGCGACCACTTGAATTCGGCGCCGGAAAAGCGGCGATCGATCGCCGCCACCCGACCGGTCGCGCCCAGGGTCTGATATTGCTGGTTATTTCGGGTGCCGTAGTAGCCCATCAGGCTGAGCTTGTTCTGGGCCGACAAGGCATGATCGAGCACCATGCCGGCCTGATCGTGCTTGCGATAGACGCGGGTATTGCGCGCCACCGCGTTGGTGCCGGCCTGCCGGGGGTCGGCGCGGAATTGGGCTTCGGTCAGACCCAGCGGATCTTCGGCCACCTGGTCCAGCGTACTCGCCACCAGGCTCAACCGTGTGGCATCGTTAAATTGGTAGGCCAGTTTGGCATGCAGGGTTTCACGCGAGGAACGGCTGTGATCGCGATAGCCTTCCGCATCCAGGTCGGTGGCGTTGATGATGTAGTTGAGCGCCCCAGCCTGCCCCTCGGCGACCAGGCTCTGGCGCTGGGTATTGAAACTGCCGGCGCTTATGGCGGCGCCGACTGACGGTGTCTTGCTGCCATCACGGGTCAGGATCTGGACCACGCCGCCGGAGGAGTTACCGTACAGCGCCGAGAACGGACCGCGCATGAATTCGACCGACTTCGCCGTATCCAGATTGAAAGTACCGGTCTGGCCCTGGCCGTCCGGCATGCTGATCGGGATGCCATCGGCGTAGATACGGACGCCGCGCACACCGAAGGCGGCCCGCGCGCCAAAGCCCCGGCTTGAGACGGCCAGATCCTGCGAGGCATTGAAGCGGTTATTGACCACCACGCCGGGAATCCGCACCGCCGTCTCGGTCAGGTTGATCTGCGGCCGCCCCTCGCTCAAAGTCTCGGCAGAAACCACGTCGATGGAAAGCGGCAGATCGAAGGTGTTCCGCTCGACCCGGGTGGCAGTCACCACTACCGGGGAGGTTGTCAGGGCGGCGTCGGCGGCGAACGCCAGGGTCGGCAGCGAGCCGAGAAGAACGGGCAACAGCAGACGACCGGAATTGGGCAGTGACATGGAAGTTCCACAGGAAATCGACAGAGGCCGCATTGTTGCCGGGATGCGACCGCAGCGCAGCCGTCAATTCGCGCGGCGGCGCTCATGATTATCATGAGACGGCAAAGCGGGTCAGACGTCGATCAGCCCGTTGCGGATGGCGATCAGCGTCAGTTCGGCCGAATTGCCGGCGCCGAGTTTCTGCTTGATGTTGTAGAGATGGGTGCCGACCGTGCGCGGACTGAGGAACAGCACCTCGGCGATCTCGGTCACCGACTTGCCGCGCGCGAGCATGACGAAGACCTCGAATTCTCGGGCGGACAGTGTTTCCAGGGGATTGCCGGTGCTGCCGACCTGCTCCACCACGATCTCCTGGGCCAGCGCCGGCTCAAGGAAGAGCTTGCCGGCGGCGACCTGGCGGATCGCCTCGATCAGCGCCTCGGCCGCGCTGCGCTTGGTCAGGTAGCCCAGCGCACCGGCCGCCAGCGCGCGTCGCGGATGCGCGGTGTCCTCGTGCGCCGAAAGCACCAGCACGCGCACGCCGGGCCACTTCGCCAGCAGGCGCGAAAGCGTCTCGAGGCCGCCCATGCCCGCCATCGACAGGTCCAGCACGACCACGTCCGGATTCACCTCGGCGAAGTTCTTCAGCGCCTCTTCGCCGCTGCCGCATTCGGCCACCACGCGCAGGTCGCTGGTGGTGTCGAGCAGCAGGCGAAAGCCCATGCGAACGACGGCATGATCGTCGACCAGCATGATGCGCAATGTCGGATTCAACTGGAGTCTCCTGGCAGCGGAAGCACCATGCTAACGCGGAACCCGCCGCCGGCGCGGGCCGTTGCCTCGAGGCTGCCGCCCAGCGCCTCGACCCGCTCGCGCATGCCGACCAGGCCATGGCCGGACACCGCGCCGCCGATCGCCGGCCCTTGTCCGTCGTCGTCGATGACGGCTTCCAGGCTGTCGTCGTGGCGGCGCACGCAAACCTCGACGCGACCTGCGCCGGCATGCTTCAGCACGTTCGTCAGCGCTTCCTGCACGCAGCGGAACGCAGCCAGCGTCGCCGCTTCGCCGAGGTCGCCCAGGTCGCCGTCGAGTTTCAGCACAAAATCGATCTGCGGATGCCGCGCCCGCCATTCGCGCCCGAGGTCGGCCAGCGCCGCGGCCAGGTCGGGCTGTTCGAGCACAGCGGGGCGCAGCTCGCGCACGATGCGATGCACGCTGTCGTACAGTCCGGCCGCAATCTCGTTGATCTTCGCCGACCCCTGCATGGCGCCGGCCGATTCGCCGCTGCGCGAGATCGATGCGGCGATGAGGCGGATCGCGGTCACCGACTGGCCGAGTTCGTCGTGCAGTTCACGCGAAAGGCGCTTGCGCTCCTCCTCGACGCCGGCCTGGATCAGGCGCGTCACCTCGCGGTTTTCCGCCAGTTGCCGGGTGGTCGTTACCAGGCGCAGCGCGTCGGCTTCAGTCGGGCGCAGCAGGCGCCGCAGGAACAGCAGCAAAGCCACATGGAGCACGGCGACAAAGCCGAGCCCGAGCAGGAATACCGCCGTGACGTTGTCCCAGGCGTCGAGCACCGCGCGCGAGGCATCCGGCACGATCTCGATGCGCGCGCCGGGCAGGCCGATCACGGTGGCTTCCAGCCGCTGGCGCATCAGCGACTCGAACCAGTCCGGCGCGCGTCGCCCGGCCTTGTAGCCGCTCGGCGGCGATTCGTAGCGCAGCACGCCGTCGTCCGAATACAGGCGTATCTCGTTGGCGCGCACCCGGCCCAGGCTTTGCAGGTAATCGACCATCACCGCCGGCGCCGAACCGAAGACGCGGCTGGTCTGCGCCGCGGTGCCGAGCATCTGCACGGTGACGCGGTGCGCGGCCTCGATTTCCTCCTGGATGGAATTGCGGTGGCTGTCCACCATGAGCCAGGTCAGCGCAACCAGGAAACCCAGGTTGAGGCCGGCCACCAGCAGGTTGAGGCGCAGGCGCAGACTCATCTTATTGCCCCGCCGCCGTTCAGGTCGTAGCGCTCGATCTCGAAGTAGACATGCTGCACGTTGCGCCCATGGCGCTCCGCGTAACCCTGCCATGCGGAAAATTCGGGCAGTTCGGCCAGCGCGATCGCTTCGTCGGCGCTGCGCCCGTCACGGTAGGCGGCGGCCACGCGCTGGCGCAGTTGCGACAGGTAGCGGCCGATAGGCGCCAGGTCGGCGGCGGCGCCCGCCGGGCCGCGGCCTGGCACCAGCGTCCGGATCGGCAGGTCGCGCAGCCGTTGCAGGCTTGACAGCCAGCCCGCCGTATCGGATTCCGAAAGGTGCGGCACCTGCTCGCGATACACCAGGTCGCCGGCGAACAGCACGCCGCTCGCCGCGTCGAACACCGCGAGATCGCCTTCCGTGTGGCCGTGTCCGGTGTGCAGCAGCGTCAGGCGCCGCCCCGCCACCTCGCGCACCTCGCTGCCGGCCACCAAGTCGGGAAGCTGGATGCGGGTGGCGGCCATGGCCTCGGCACCGACACTCCGTTCCAGGCTGCGCAGGCAGTCCGGGCAGCGGGTACGCATCGCCGCAATCGTTACCGCCGTGGCCAGAATGGGGATGCCGCGCGCGGCGAAGGCGGAATTGCCGAGCACGTTCTGTGGATGCGGATGGGTATTGACCAGCAGCGCCACCGGCTTGCCGGTAACGCTCGCCACCGTGGCGAGGATGGCCTCGCCGTGGCCATGGTTGGCGCCGCTGTCGACCACGATCACCCCGTCCGTGCCGACGATGAAGCCGGTATTGACCACGCGTCCCCGGTTGGCCGGCGCGGCGTCGGCGACGACACCGGGGATCAGGTACACATCGTCGGCAATGCGCTGCACCGGCAGGGTGCCGGCGGCGGCCGTCAGGGAAGCGATCAGGACAGCGGCCGCGGCGAGCAGCCGGCGCAGCGCATGACGCACCGGCAAGGCTTCAGGATGCGATGCGGAACACCACCGGAACATCGACGGTGAGCGGCCGGCCGGCGAGGGCCTCGGGCAGGGATGGCAGGGGAACGGCTTCGCGCACCATATCGAGTGCCTGCCTGTCGAGAGTGTCATGGCCGCTTGAGCTTATCACGCGCACTCCGAGCAGCCGGCCATCGGCCGCGAGTTCCAGTTGCAGCACGGCGGTGCCCTGCCACTGGCGCATCAGCGCCACGCGCGGATAGCGCTGGCGGGTGGCGACCGCGCCGGCCAGTTCGCGTCCGTAAGCGGCAAGCACACCGGCATCCAGGCTCGCCGCGCGCGGCGCGACCGCCGGCTGGCTGGCGCGCGGTGTTTCCACCGGCGCCGCAGGCGGCGGTACTTCACGGCGTATCACGGGGGCTTCGGCGTCCGCCTCCGCCATGGGCCGGGCGAGTATCGGCACTTCTCGTTGCGGCACGGGGTCCGGGGCGCGGCGGGCGGTTTGTGCCGGCGGCACAAAAGTCGGCGCTGGCGACACGGCGACCGGCGGCAGTTCGGGTGGCGGCGGCGCGAAGCGCACCTGCACCGGACGCAGTTCCGGAGCTTCCGTGCGGCCGGGCAGGCCGGGCAACCAACCCAGAGCGAAGCCGTGGATCAGCAGCGAGGCCAGGACCGCGCCGCCAATGTGCCAACTGCCGCTGGCGTCGGGCAGTGACAGTGCGGGAAAGCTGGCGGGATGGGCAAGTACTGCGGAATTCATGCGGCAAAGTTAGCGCATCCGTTCGTCGCCTGCCAGCATCGGCCGGTATTTCATGAAAATCATGACCGCCCTACCGGACAGTCTCGACGACCACCCGAGAAAGCCTCTCTGGCCCTATCCTTGCTTAAGGTTTCAAACTTTTTTGCGGGCCGCGACTCCGCCCGACCATCGGGAGACAGCTTGAAACAAATGCACCAGGCGCGATCAAAGCGGCCGCGACCGACCTCATCCGTGCCGATGCGCCCCAATAGCCTCTTCGCTGGCCTGGCGATCAGGCTGGCCTGTCTGTTGGCGGCCGTCCTCGCCTGCCTGCCGGCCACGGCGGGCGACCTCGCCCGGGCCGACATCGAGCGGCGCTTCCAGCGCCCGCTGCATGTCGGCGAAAAGCTGCGCGAGGTGCCGGCCTGGCCGCTGACCAGCGAACTCAAGCCTGATGCCGGGCCGGTCGGCTATGTCTTCGAATCGATCGACCTGGCGCCGATCCCGGGTTTCGAAGGCACGCCGATGAACCTGCTGGTGGCGATCGATTCCGACGGCAAGTTCCTCGACGTGGAAGTCCTGCGCCAGCACGAACCGGTATTTCTCGGCGGCCTCGGTCCGCTGCCGCTCCAGGAATTCGTCAAGCAGTACCAGGGCAAGAGCCTGAAGCAGGAAATCACTGTCTCCAGCGCCTATGGCAACACCCGCTCCGGTGCCGGCGGCAATCGCGTCGTGCTCGACGGCGTGACCAAGGCCACCGCCTCGGTACGCATCGTGAACCAGTCGGTGCTCGCCGCCGCGCTAGCGGTGGCGCGCGCCCGCCTCGGCTTCGCCGCCCCCGGCGACGGTGCGCCGGCGGCAGTGGTCAAGGCCTTGCCATTCGAACGCATGGACCTCGCCACCCTGCTCCAGCGCGGCTACGTGCAGCGCATCGCGTTCCGCAACGCGGACATCGAGAAGCTCTTCGCCGGCACCGAAGGCGCCGGCACCGACGAGCGGGCAACCAGCCATCCCGACGAGACCTACGTCGAAGTCTTCGTCGCCTACCTCAACGCGCCCAACATCGGCCGCAACCTGCTGGGCGATGCCAACTGGGAGAAGTTCCGCACCTACATGCTGGACGACCGCCCCGCCTTCTGGGTCGCCACGCGCGGGCGCTACGCGCTGGTCGACGACAACTTCGTGCCGGGCACGCCACCGCCGCGCCTGGCGCTGGCGCAAAGCGAACTGCCGGTCGAGCTGCGCGACGCCAACCGCGACTACGCGCGCCTGACAGGCTTCGGCGAGCTCAGCGCGGCGCTGATCCTGACCGCGCAGGCCCACGCCGGACTCGATCCGGGGCGGCCGATGGATTTCCAGTTCACCGTCAGCCGCGCGCGCGGCTTCATCATGCCGGTGGTCACGCAAAAACAGGTCAGCCTGCGCTATGTCCCGCCCACCGGACTATTCGACTTTCCGCCGAAGCCCTTGCCGGAATGGCTGCAGGCCTGGCAGGGACGGCTGCCCGACCTGATCGTCATCGGCCTCGCGCTGGCGCTGCTGGGCGGCGTGCTGCTGCGCCCGCGCGCCGTGTCGATCCGGCCGCAGGTCCTGTTCCGCTTCCGCCTCGGCTTCCTTGCCTTCACCCTGCTGTTCATCGGCTGGTATGCGCAGGGGCAGCTTTCCATCGTGCAGATCACCGGCGCGATCAAATCGCTGGCGGCCGGCGCCGGGCTCAAGAGCTTCCTCTACGATCCGGTATCGCTGCTGCTGATCGCCTTCACCCTGGTCAGCCTGGCGGTGTGGGGCCGCGGTGCCTTCTGCGGCTGGCTCTGTCCCTTCGGCGCCCTGCAGGAATTCGTCGCCCTCGCCGCGCGCGCGCTGCGCATCCCGCAATGGCGCATGCCGGACCGGCTGGCGCGCCTTCTCGCGCGCAGCCGCTATGCGCTGCTCGCCGTGCTGGTCGGCAGCGCGGCCTTCGCCCCGGCCGCCGCCGAGAAACTGGTGGAAGTCGAACCCTTCAAGACTGCGATCACGGTCGGCTTCCAGCGCGAACTGCCCTTCCTGCTCTGGGCACTCGGCTTGCTGCTGGCGGGCGCCTTCGTGTACAAGTTCTTCTGCCGCTTCGTCTGTCCGCTGGGCGCGGCGCTGACCCTGGGCGGCCGCCTGCGGCGCTGGAACTGGCTGCCGCGCATCGAGGCCTGCGGCCAGCCCTGCCAGCGCTGCCGCATCGCCTGCCGTTACGACGCGATCGCGCCGGACGGCGCCATCGACTACGACGAATGCCACCAGTGCCTCGATTGCGTCGGCATTTACCACGACACGCAGCGCTGCGGCCCGCAACTCCTGGCCGCGAAGGGCAAGGTGGTGCGCATCCATCCGTTGCCCGCGCCGCGCCGGTAAGGCTCACCGCCGGCTATGCCCCACCAGGCGCAGGGTTGATATTCGACCTGTGCGCAGGTAAAACGCCGTGGCGTCGACGCCGACTTTTGAATCGGCCAAACGCGCCCCCTCGATTGCCGGCACCGCAGCATGAACGACATATTCCGTAATACATCTGGCATTACCCCGCTGCTCGACCTCTGCGATCCCGCGCTGGCGGAGCACTTCGACAACCGCTTCGTGCGCGAACTGCCGGCCGATCCGCTGCAACGCGACGTGCCGCGCCCGGTGCGCAACGCCTGCTACAGCCGGGTCGAACCGGCGCCGGTCGCGGCGCCCCGGCTGCTGGCCTGGAGCGACGCGGTGGGCGCCCTGCTCGGCCTCGCCCGCCCGGCCTCGGCGACGGCGCCCAGCGTTGAGGTGCTCGCCGGCAATCGCGTGCTGCCTGGCATGCAGCCCTATGCCGCGCGCTATGGCGGCCACCAGTTCGGCAACTGGGCCGGGCAGCTCGGCGACGGCCGCGCCACGACACTGGTGGAACTGCGCGGCGCCGACGGCCGCCATCACGAACTGCAGCTCAAGGGTGCCGGCCGCACGCCCTATTCGCGCCATGCCGACGGCCGCGCCGTGCTGCGTTCCTCCTTGCGCGAATTCCTTTGCAGCGAAGCCATGCACCACCTCGGCGTGCCCACCACGCGCGCGCTTTCGCTGGTCGCCACCGGCGAACCGGTCGAGCGCGACATGTTCTACGACGGCAACGCGAAGGACGAACCGGGCGCCATCGTCTGCCGCGTCGCGCCCTCCTTCCTGCGCTTCGGCAATTTTCAGATCCACGGCGCGCACGACGAAACGGACGAACTGCGTCGCCTCGCCGACCACACCATCGCCAGCCACTTCCCGCAACTCGGCGCGCCCTCGCCCGAGGTGTACGCCCAATGGTTCGCCGAGGTCTGCCGCCGCACGGCGCGCATGGTGGCGGAATGGATGCGCGTCGGCTTCGTGCACGGCGTGATGAACACCGACAACATGTCCATCCTCGGCCTCACCATCGACTACGGCCCCTATGGCTGGCTGGAACGCTACGACCCGGACTGGACGCCGAACACCACCGACGCCCAGATGCGGCGCTACTGCTTCGGCCGCCAGCCCGCGATCGCGCAATGGAACCTGATGCGCCTGGCCGAAGCCCTGCTGCCGCTGATTCCGGTGCACGCCGACCTCGAAGCCGGCCTGCGTGAATTCGGCCGGACCTTCGCCATCGCCTCGAACCGCATCACGGCCGACAAGCTGGGGCTGGTCGCCATCGACGAAGGCGACGCCGCCCTGCTCGATGACCTCGAAACCCTGCTGCCGCAGGCCGCCATCGACATGACGCTGTTCTACCGCCGGCTGGCAGACCTGCCTTTCGATGGCCCGGCGGCCGACAGCGACGACGAGTCCCTGCTGGCACCGCTGCGTCCTGCCTTCTACGAGGGCGACGACGCCGGCGCCTGCCTGCTGCCCTGGCTGCGCCGCTACCTCGACCGCGTGCGGCGCGATGCGGAACCGGCCGCCCTGCGCCGCGCCCGGATGAACCGCGCCAACCCGAAGTACGTGCCGCGCAACTACCTGGCCCAGCTGGCCATCGACGCCGCCGAACAGGGCGACACCTCGGTCCTCGAACGCCTGATGAAAGTGCTCGAACACCCCTACGACGAACAGCCGGAACACGAAGAGATGGCCGCACGCCAGCCCGAATGGGCGCGCAACAAGGCCGGCTGTTCGGCGCTGTCGTGCAGTTCCTGAAAGCCCGGCGCGGCTTTCGCGGAGGGTGAACGGCAAAAAGCCTGTTTCGGCAGCATCGTCAAAACAGGCTTTTTGCTTGTCGCTTTAGCGGTATTTTTCATGCGCCCGCAAGCTGAAATTCAAACGGCGCGACCCATAAGGGCTGGAGTCAGAAAGACTCCCGGTTGCAGCGAAGAATGATGGAACGGATCGTGTTATTCAGCGCTAAGTTCCTCCTTGAAATGCACTCAAGTCGAACGCGGATTCAATGTATGCCCTCGCGCCGCGAAAGTCAAATCTCGATCAGCGAGCGACACAAATCATGGATGGCGCCGGCCGTGACGAAGCCTTCATCGCGATAGGGGTTGTATTCGACGATCTCCAGCGCCAGCAGGCGTTCGTCGCCATCGGCCAGTGCCAGTGCGGCGGCCAGCTCGGCGCGCGCCAGGCCGCCGCCGACCGGCGTGCCGACCCCGGGGCCTTCGGCGGGATCGAGCGCATCGAGGTCGATGCTGATGCCATACCCGAAGGTATCCTGAGCGACACGGCGCAGGGCTTCGGCGAACACCGCCGGCAGGCCGCGCTGGCGCACCTCGTCCATGAAATACACGCGCACCCCGAGTTCGCGCAGCAACGCCGCCTCGGCCACCTCGAAACTGCGTACGCCGATCAGGCAGACATCGGCCGGCAACAGCTTGGCCCCGGCCGGGGCGATGCCGGTCAGGCGCGGGTCGCCGTGCCCAAGCAGGCAGGCCAGAGGCATGCCGTGGATGTTGTGGCTGGGGCTGGATTCGAGCGTGTGGCTGTCCATGTGGGCATCGACCCAGACCAGGCCCAGGCGCTGCCCGGAATCGAGGCCGCGGCGTATGCCGCTCCAGGTGCCGATGGCACAGGAATGATCACCGCCGATCACCAGCGGGAAATCTCCCACAGCACGCAGTTCGGCGACGCGTCCGGCCAGCGCCGAGGCAATCTGGCGCACCGCCTCGACCGGGTCGGCCGGCACTGGCGGCGCGAGGTGCAGCGCCTCATCCCAGGCGAGTCCGGATCCCGCGCCGGCGAGGTCGTCGAGGACATGCAGGGCGCGCAGCACTTCCGAACCGTCCTGGCAGTCCGGAATGCCCGCCCCGTAGCCGCTGGCCACACCGATGACCCGTATCCTGCGCAATGCCATGTTCCACGCTCCGATCTGTAGTCTAATGTGGCGCCGTTTCACGCTGCCACCATGGCCCTCAAGTCGACAATCTACAAGGTCGAGCTGCAAATCGCCGACCTCGAACGCAACTACTTCCAGACCCACGCGCTGACGGTCGCCCGCCACCCTTCAGAGACGGACGAGCGCATGATGGTGCGCGTGCTGGCCTTCACCATGTATGCCGACGAGGCGCTGGCCTTCGGCAAGGGCCTGTCCTCGGAAGACGAACCCGACCTGTGGCGCAAGGACCTGACCGGCGCCATCAAACTGTGGATCGACGTCGGCCTGCCCGACGAAAAGCGCGTGCGCCGCGCCTGCGGGCGTTCGGACAAGGTCGTGGTGCTGACCTATGGCGGTCGCGTCGCCGACATGTGGTGGCAGCAGAACCAGGTCGCCCTGCGGCGCCAGGACAAGCTCACCGTGCTCAACCTTGCCGCCGAGGACACGCGCGCGCTGGCGGCACTGGCCGAACGCGGCATGGCTTTGCAATGCACGCTGCAGGACGGCGAGCTATGGCTGATCGTCGACGGCGAGAACACCCGCATCGTGCCGGAAGTGCGAATGGCGCCCGCAGAAGCCTGATGCCGCCATTCCGGCGATTCCCTAGCCAGTACCCAGCGCCGCCAGGGCCGCCTCGATGCCGCCCTGCACCAGTTGCACCGGCACCGCCAGCATCAGGTTGAGGGGCAGTCCGAAATCCTCCACCACGTTGCCCGCGCCATCCCGGTAACGCCCGTCGGCGCCCGGCCCGGTCGCGCGCAGGCGTTCGCGCAAGGAACGCAGGTCGTCGGCGTAGCCGACCACCGGTTTGCCCAGCGCCAGCGCATAACCGATTTCTACACAGGTGCCGGAATCGGGTTCGGCGCCACGAAATGGATTCAGGTTGGCCAGCACGGCGTCCGCCTCGGCGATCAGGCGCAGGTTGTTGCGGTAGATGTCGCCCGCCGTGGCGCGCGCTTCGTCGAGCGGAACCAGTGCCTGATGGCCGCATTCTTCGCAGAGTGCGACGACCCGTGCGGCCCACGCGAGGGCATCCGGACGAAATACGTCCGGCCCGGCCAGGTAAAGCTTACTCAAGCGCGTCCTGCCCGAGCAGGATCAGTTCGCGGATGCCGGTTGGCGTGCCCGGAAGCTGGGCGATGTCGATCACCGTCAGTCCGTCGACGCGGGTGACGTCCATGTCGGCGCCCACCGCCAGCAGCAGTTCCACCGGTGCCGCATGGCCGTGCAGCACGGCCGTAATCAGCGGCGTGTTGCCGTCTTCGTCCTGGGCATCGACTTCGCAGCCGGCGCTGACCAGGGTCGCCGCGATGCTCTCGTGGCCGCCGGCCGCCGCCGCGTGCAGGGGACGCTCACGCTTCGGGCCGAGCACCTCGACGTTGCTGCCGGCCTCGCACATCACCTTCACCGCCGCCAGGCAGCCAAGCTTGGCGGCTACGTAGAGCGGCGGACCGTCGCGCGCAAGCAGCGCTTCGGTGAGGCTTATGTTCACCCAGTCGGCTGGGGTCAGTTCGGGTGTCGGCACGTTGTCAACGCAAAACTGTAGATCGGGTCGCCGGTGATATCGAGCGCAGCGAGCCGATTGGTAACCCCCCGCGAGGGGGGCGAAGGGGGGCGGGCCGAATTTGCCCACGCATGACGAGACAAGGATGGGAGCGTTTCATGGTTCGACGATGGCTTTCAAAGGCGCGGGCGTCAGCCCAGGTGCTTGGCAAGAAACGCCGCCATGCGCTCCCAGGCCTGGTTGGCGCAGTTCGCGTCATAGACTTCGCCGCGCCGCTCGTTGAAGAAGGCGTGGTCGGCTTCGTAGCGGAACAGTTCGGGAGGGTTGCCGGCGGCGCGCATGTCGGCTTCCAGCGCGTCGGCCGCGGCCGGCGTGCACCAGTCGTCCTTGCTTGCAAAATGGCCCTGGAAGGGAATCCGGATGTTGGCGGGGTCGGCGAATTCCTTGGGCGGAATGCCGTAAAAGCACACCGCCGCCGCGACGTTCGGCACATGCACCGCCGCCGCGATGGTCAGCGCGCCGCCCATGCAGAAACCCATGGTGGCGACCTTGCCGCCCATGCCTTTGAGATGCTCGACCGCGCCACGAATGTCCTGATGTGTTGCGCCGGGAAAATCCAGCCCGTTCATCAGGTGGCTGGCCTCGTCGGGCTGCTGCGTGACGCGGCCCTGGAACAGGTCGGGCGCGAGCGCGTTGTAGCCGGCCCGGGCGAAGCGGTCGGCGATGCCGCAAATCTGGTCGTTGAGTCCCCACCATTCCTGGATCACCACCACGCCGGGACGGCCCTGTCCGGCGCTGGCGAGATAGCCGCGGCAGGCGCTGCCGTCCGGGCGCTTGAAATCGATCATTTGTCCCATGTGCTTCTCCATGCTGTTAGCCAGAGGGCAATTTACCGGAAATCCGCCGCCATCGATGCGGGGGCCGCCTCGTATAATGCGGCCTTGCCCAATTTGCCATGACAGACGTGAATCCCGACCTCGACCGCCTGCAGCCCTACCCCTTCGAAAAGCTGCGCCACCTGTTCGCCGCCGTATCGCCAGCGCCGACTTTCAAGGAAATCAAGCTGTCCATCGGCGAGCCGCAGCATCCGACGCCGCCTTTCATCCAGCGCGCGCTGGCCGACAACCTCGCCGGACTGGCCAACTATCCCACCACCCAGGGCAGCGATGCGCTGCGCCAGGCCATCGCCGCCTGGGTCGCGCGCCGCTATGCCGTGCCGGCGCCCGACTTCGCCACGCAGGTGGTCCCGGTCAATGGCTCGCGCGAGGCGCTGTTCGCCTTCGCCCAGACCGTGATCGACCGCAGTTCCGGGCGCGCAAAGGTGGTCTGCCCCAATCCCTTCTACCAGATCTACGAAGGCGCGGCCCTGCTCGCCGGCGCCCAGCCGGTATTCCTCAACACCCTGCCGCACAACGACTTCGCCATGGACTGGAGCGAACTGCCCGAGGCCACCTGGCGCGACGTGCAACTGGTCTATGTCTGTTCGCCGGCCAACCCGACCGGCAAGGTGATGGATCTCGCCGCGTGGAAGGCCCTGTTCGAACTGTCCGACCGCCACGGCTTCGTCATCGCTTCCGACGAGTGCTATTCCGAGATCCATTTCGACGAGGCCAGCCCGCCGCTGGGCGGCCTCACCGCCGCCGCGCAACTGGGCCGCAACGACTATCGCAACCTGGCGATCTTCTCCAGCCTGTCGAAGCGCTCCAACGTGCCCGGCCTGCGTTCCGGCTTCGTCGCCGGCGACGCGGCGATCATGAAGAAATTCCTGCTCTACCGCACCTACCACGGCAGCGCCATGAACCCGGCGGTGCAGGCGGCCAGCATCGCGGCCTGGAACGACGAGGCCCACGTGCGCGACAATCGCCGGATGTACGCCGAAAAGTTCCACGAGGTGACACCGCTGATTGCGCGCCACCTCGACTGCCGGATTCCCGATGCCGGCTTCTACCTCTGGGCGAAAACGCCGATCGCCGACACCGATTTCGCGCGCGAACTTTTGCGCCAGCAGAACGTCGTGGTGCTGCCCGGCAGCTACCTGGCGCGCGAGGCAAACGGCATCAACCCGGGCGCCGACTTCATCCGCATCGCGCTGGTCGCCAGCCACGAGGAATGCCTCGAAGCGGCGCAGCGCATCAACGATTTTTGTCAATCCCTCTGAAAGAAACCGCCATGAATGAACTCCAGCAGACCATCGAGCAAGCCTGGGAAGACCGGGCCAACCTCAGCCCGGGCAAGGCGCCCGCCCGCATCGGCGACGCCGTGGCCCACGTCCTCGGCGAACTGGACGCCGGAACGCTGCGCGTCGCGGAAAAGATCGACGGCGCCTGGACCACGCACCAGTGGATCAAGAAGGCCGTGCTGCTCTCCTTCCGCCTCGAGGACAATGTGCTGATGGACGGCGGCCCGATGCGCTACTTCGACAAGGTACCGACCAAGTTCGCCAACTACGACGCGCACGCCTTCCAGAAAGGCGGCTTCCGCGTGGTGCCGCCGGCCGTGGCGCGGCGCGGCAGCTTCATCGCGAAGAACGTGGTGCTGATGCCAAGCTTCGTGAACATCGGCGCCTACGTCGATGAAGGCACCATGGTCGACGCCTGGGCCACCGTCGGCTCCTGCGCGCAGATCGGCAAGAACGTGCACCTCTCGGGCGGCGTCGGCATCGGCGGCGTGCTGGAGCCGCTGCAGGCCAACCCGACCATCATCGGCGACAACTGCTTCGTCGGCGCCCGCTCGGAAGTGGTCGAGGGCGTCATCGTCGAGGACAACTGCGTGATCTCGATGGGCGTGTATATCGGCCAGAGCACCAAGATCTACGACCGCGCCACGGGCGAAGTCATGTATGGTCGCATTCCGGAAGGCTCGGTGGTGGTCAGCGGCAACCTGCCTTCGGCCGACGGCAAGTACAGCCTGTACTGCGCCGTCATCGTCAAGCGCGTCGATGCGCAGACGCGGGCCAAGACCGGCATCAACGAACTGCTGCGCGACTGAACCTGGGAGACCGCACCATGGGCACGATGGACAAGCTGTTCCGACTGATGTCCGACAAGAAGGCGACCGACCTGTTCCTTTCGGTCGGCGCGCCGATCACGATCAAGATGCACGGCAACTCGGTGCCGGTGAACCCCGCCATCCTCGATGCCGCGCAGATCAACAACCTGCTCGGCGAAGTGCTCAGCCCGGAACAGATGGCCGAGTTCGCTCGCGAAAAGGAACTGCAGACCCGCGTCGTGGCGCCGGACGTCGGTGTCTTTCGCCTGTCCTGCTTCTTCCAGCGCGGCACGCCGGCGCTCGTCGCGCGCTACATTCCCGTCGACATCCCGACCTTCGACTCGCTCAACCTGCCGCCGGTGCTCAAGGAAGTCATCATGGAGAAGCGCGGCCTGATCCTGATGGTCGGCGCCACCGGCTCGGGCAAGTCGACCACGCTGACCTCGATGATCGACTACCGCAACGAGAATGCCAGCGGCCACATCCTGACCCTCGAAGACCCGCTGGAATTCCTCTTCAAGAACAAGAAGTCGATCGTCAACCAGCGCGAAGTCGGTAGCGATACCAAGGCCTTCCAGATCGCGCTGAAAAATGCCCTGCGCCAGGCGCCCGATGTCATCTTCATCGGCGAGATCCGCGACAAGGACACCATGAGCCAGGCCATCGCCTACGCTCAATCCGGCCACCTGTGCATGGCCACGCTGCATGCCAACAACAGCTACCACGCGATGAGCCGCATCATCAGCTTCTACCCGCTGGACAACCGCCCCTCGCTGCTGGCCGACCTGGCGGTGACGCTGAAGTGCATCATCTCCCAGCGCCTGGTCAAGACCCCCAGCGGCGGGCGCGCCGCCGCCGTCGAAATCCTGATCAACTCGCGCCACATCGCCGAGTTGATCGAAAAGGGCGAGCTGAACGAAATCAAGGACGCCATGGAGAAAAGCATGGTGCCGGGCAGCCAGACCTTCGAGCAGGCGCTGTACCGCATGTACAAGGACAACATCATCACGCTCGACGAGGCGCTCAACAACGCAGACTCGGCGAACAACCTGCAGCAGGTCATCAACAACGCCGCCGCGCCGGAGAAATCGGCCACCGACACGCCGGCGCAACCGGACAAGCCCGGCGCCGCCCCCGACTACACCAAGTCCGCCGCGCCCGGCTCCTTCAGCGATTTCAAGCTGGACATGGGCAGTTGATGCCGGTACTGGAAAGAACCCGCGCTCTGATCGCGCGGCCCTCGGTCACGCCCGACGATGCCGGTTGCCTCGACCTGATTGCTTCGTGGCTGGAACCGCTCGGATTCGCCATCGAGCGCATCGATGCCGGCGGCGTTTCGAACCTCTGGGCGCGGCGCGATCCCGCCGGCAAACCCGCTGGCCGCCTGATCTGCTTCGCCGGCCACACCGACGTGGTGCCCACCGGCCCGCTGGCGCAATGGACCTCGCCGCCCTTCGAGCCGACGGTGCGTGACGGCTACCTGTACGGGCGCGGCGCGGCCGACATGAAAACCTCGATCGCCGCCTGCATCGTCGGCATGGAACGGCTGATAAATCGCCGTGGCGTCGGCGCCGACTCTTTGGCGTTGCTGCTCACCTCCGACGAGGAAGGCGACGCCATCGACGGCACGGTGCGCGTGGTGGAAGCACTCAAGGCGCGCAACGAGACCATCGATTTCTGCATCGTCGGCGAGCCGACCTGCGTCACTCGACTTGGCGACACCATGAAGAATGGCCGCCGCGGCTCGCTCTCGGCCAAGCTCACGGTGCGCGGCGTGCAGGGCCACGTCGCCTACCCGCATCTGGTGAAGAATCCGGTGCACCTGGCGGCGCCGGCGCTGGCCGAACTCGCCGCCGCCACCTGGGACACGGGCAACGAGTATTTCCCGCCGACCAGCTTCCAGATTTCCAACGCCCACGCAGGCACCGGCGCCGGCAACGTGGTGCCCGGCAGCTTCGTGATCGACTTCAACTTCCGCTTTTCCACGGCCAGTACCGTCGAGGGCCTGCAAGCGCGGGTCCATGCGCTGCTCGATCGCCATGGCCTCGACTACGACATCGCCTGGACGCTGGGCGCGAAGCCATTCCTGACGCCGCGCGGCGAACTGTGCATCGCGCTCGCCGCGGCCGCGGCCGAAGCCACCGGCGTCGCCACCGAGCTGTCGACCACCGGCGGCACCTCGGACGGCCGCTTCATCGCCGACATCTGCCCGCAACTGGTGGAGTTCGGCCCGGTCAACGCCAGCATCCACAAAATCGACGAACGCGTCGCCGTGGCGGACCTCGAACCGCTGGCGCGCATCTACGAACTGACTTTCGAAAAGCTTCTAACCGCATGATCAACAGCGCCACCGAAGAACTGGTCACGATACGCGACTGGCTGCGCTGGGCCGTCAGCCGCTTCAACGAAGCCGGGCTCAGCTACGGGCACGGTACCGAGAACGCCTGGGACGAGGCGGTGTGGCTGGTGCTGGCCACCCTGCACCTGCCGCGCGACACGCTCGAGCCCTGGCTCGACGCGCGCCTGACCCACGGCGAGCGCCTGGCGCTGCTCGACATGCTGCAGCAGCGCGTCGCGCATCGCATGCCCACCGCCTACCTGCTGCACGAAGCCTGGCTCGGCGAATTCCGCTTCTACGTCGACCAGCGCGTGATCGTGCCGCGTTCGTACTTCGCGGAACTCCTCGAAGACGGCTTCGCGCCCTGGATCGAGGATCCCGACACGGTCGGCTCCGCGCTCGACCTGTGCACCGGTTCCGGCTGCCTTGCCGTGTTGATGGCCCACGCCTTCCCCAATGCCGCCATCGATGCCATCGACATCTCGCCCGACGCATTGGTGGTGGCCTGCCGCAACATCGCCGACTACGGCCTGAACGCTCGCGTGAATGCCGTCGAGTCCGACCTGTTCGCCGCCGTGCCGGGCAGGCGCTACGACCTGATCGTCTGCAATCCGCCCTACGTCACGGCGCAGGCAATGGACGCGCTGCCCGCCGAATACCGCCACGAGCCCGCGCTGGCGCTGGCCGCCGGTGCCGACGGCCTCGACGTGGTGCGCCGCATCCTTGCCGACGCGGCCGCCCACCTGAATCCGGGCGGCGTGATCGCCATCGAGGTGGGCCACAACCAGGACCTGGTGACCGCCGCGTTTCCCGAGCTCAATGCCGTCTGGCTCGACACCGAGTACGCGGCGGGCAAGATATTCCTCGTCACCCGCGAAGATTTGCCGGCCGCGCCGTAGCGCCGGCGCCGACTTTCACGGCAATCGTTTGCCCCGGAACCACGAGTGGGAGGATCTGCCGAAGGTCGCCCGTGCGGGCGGTTAACAAATCGTCAACCTTGGCCGCTCAGCGCCATTGGGGAGGGCAAACCTATCGCCAGCGGAAGGCGCTCCGCCTCAGGGCTTGCGCGCAACCAGACCGATCAGCGCCGAGCGGCCCTTGTGGCCGAAGCCCTCGACGATCTCGTCTTCGTACTCGACCAGTTCCTCGATCTCCCACCCGGCGAAGGCTTCGCGCAGGATGTCGGCGGTATAGAGGTTTTCCAGCACGCCGGGGCCGCCGGTACCGTACTCGAGTTGCTTCGGCGTGTAGCCCTGTAACAGGATGCGCCCGCCGCGAGCGGCCAGCTGCTTCATCGCCGCGAACTGCCGCGCGCGATCGGCGGCGCCGGTGAACTGGATGAAGACGCCGATCACCCAGTCGAACAGGCCGTGCATCGGCGCCGGCGGCCAGCCCGGCGCCAGCATGTCGGCCTGCATGAATTCGATCTTCACGCCGCGCCCTGCCGCCAGCCGGCGCGCCTTTTCCACGGCGACCGCGGAGATCTCGACGGCGGTGACCTCCAGCCCCTGCTCCGCCAGCCATACCGAGTTGCGGCCCTCGCCATCGGCCACGCAGAGGGCCGTGCGGCCATTGCGCAGCAAATCGGCACGATGCGCCAGAAAACGGTTCGGCTCGGTGCCGAACAGGTACTCGTCACCCGCATCCTGATAACGCGTGTTCCAGCGAAGTTCCTGGCTCATGGGAGCAATTCCGTGGCATGAATGGAATTGCGGATATTACTTCGATCGGCCGGCCACAACGGCGCTTGGCGGAGTGGTAGCACTTTGTATATTTCAAATATAATCATTTCGACCTGCGGCTTTTCCACTGATCCCCTGCACAAGGCCGGGCGCTTCGGTGGCCACCGACCACCCATCATCCCGCCCGGAATCCATGGCACCCCGAGAGCCCAGCCCCCCCGGATTTCTTGCCCACTGGCGCGGCGACCTCATGGGGCCCTTGACGGCCGCGATGGTCAGCATCCCGGTCGAGGCGAATTACGGCGCGATCGCCCTGGCGCCGCTCGGTCCGGGCTACATGGCGCTCGGAGCACTCGCGGCGATTTATTGCTCCATCATGTCCAACCTGGTCGGCGCGCTGCTCAATAGCCGCCCCGGCCTGCTCGGCGGTACGCGTCCGGCGCTGGTGCTGGGCATCGCCGCGCTGATCGCAAGCCTGGCGCAAGACCTGCGCAGCGGCGACGGGCCCGACGTGCCGCTGATCATGGCCTTCACCATGCTGACCCTGTTGTTCACCGGCGTCTTCCAGATCCTGCTCGGCGTCGCGCGCATCGGCCGCATCGTCAAGTACCTGCCCTATCCGGTGCTGGTCGGCTTCGTGAACGGCGCCGCGGTGCTGATCCTGCTATCGGCGCTGCGGCCGCTGATCGGGTTGCCCAGCACGCACTCGCTGGATGGCTTCCTCGATCAACTGCCGGGAGCCAGCCCCTGGACGCTGCTGGTCGGCGCCGTCACGCTGGCGGTAGCGTTGCGCCCGCCGAAATTCACCTCGCGCGCGCCGCCCCTGCTGGTGGCGATGGTCGTCGGCACCCTCCTGCACCAGGTGCTCGCGTTGTTCATCGAACCGTCGCGCCTGAGCGGCTCGCTCGGCCAACTGGTGCCCACCCTGCCCGACCTCGACGTGTTGCGCGGCTTCGCGCGCATCCTGGGCGACGCGGAGCTGCGCGCCCGGGTGCCCTCGCTGCTTGCCCCGGCGATCGGTCTGGCCGTGCTGGCAACGGTGGAAACCCTGCTCACCGCCTCCGTGGTCGACGGCATGCTCAACTCGCGCCACCATTCCGATCGCGAACTCGTCGTGCAGGGCGTCGCCAACACGCTGTCCGCCTGCTGCGGCGGGCTGGCCAGCGCCAGCGGCCTTTCGCGCTGCACCAACAGCGTCAAGGCCGGGGCGCGCAGCCGCCTGGCTTCGCTGGTCTATGCCGGGCTCGGCATGCTGATGCTGGCCGGCATCGGCTACATCGGCAGCATGCCGCTGGCGGTGATGGGCGGCATCATCGCCGCCGTGGCCTGGATCATGGTCGACGACTGGAGCAGGAAGGTGCCGCGCCAACTGCTCTCGCGCCACCGGCTGACCCGCGCCCAGCGCAAGACCCTGCTCGCCAACTACCTGGTGATGCTGCTGGTGGTCGCCACCGCCGTGGTCGCCAACCTGCTCGCGGCGGTGTTCGTCGGCGTGATCGCCGCGGCCTTCCTCTTCGTGCGCCGCAACAGCGGCAGCATCATCCGCCGCGAGCTGGTGGGCGACCGCCAGCGCTCGCTGCGGCGGCGCAGCCTGTCGCGCATGCGCGAACTCGAACGCGAAGGCTGGCGCATCGTCGTGCTCGAACTCGAAGGCGCGCTGTTCTTCGGCACCGCCGACCAGCTCGCGCGCGAGGCCGAACGCGTCGCCGCGAAAGCCGACTACCTGATACTCGATTTTCGCCGCGTCACCGAGATCGACGTCACCGGCGTGCGCATCCTGCTGCAGGCCACGCGCCAGGTTGCGGCGGCGCGCTGCCGCACGCTGTTTGCCGCGATCCGCCCCTACGGCGCCCGTGGCCGCATCCTCAGTTCGGCCGGCATCGATGGCGTCGTGCCGCACGGCCACTGGTTCGAAAGCGCCGACGCCGCCCTGGAATGGGCGGAAGACGACCTGCTGCAGCGCTTCGACCTGCCCGAGCCGCGCGAACGCGTGCTGGAACTGCGCGAGACCCAGCTCGCGTGGGGAATCAAGGGCGAGGAAGCGACGCAACTCCTGGCCGCGCTGGTGGAACTGAAGTTCGCCCCGGGCGAGCCGGTGTTCCGAGCCGGCGACGCGGCAGACGGCCTCTTCGTACTCCTGAGCGGCTGCGTCAGCGTGGTATTGCGCGGCAGCCCGAACCACAAGCGCCTGGCCTCGTTCGCGCCCGGCGTGATGTTCGGCGAACTCGGCCTGCTCGACGGCCGGCCGCGTTCCGCCGACGTCTATGCCGACGAGGACACGATCGTGCTGAAGCTGACGCAGCGGGCATTCGAACAGATCCGCGCGCAGAACCCGAACCTCGCCGCCCAGATCCTGTTCAACCTCGGCGTCGAAATCGCCGCGCGCCTGCGCTACACCACACTGGCCCTGCAGCAGGACGCCTCCTGAGCGTGCGCCGTGTCGCCGGCGCCGACTTTTGTCGCGCGGCGCGTATGCAGGTACTCAGTACTGCTGGCTGCGCAGGCGTTGCGCCTCGTTGTGGTTGCCGCGCGCCATCGCGTCCTGGATCGCCTGTTGCCGGATCATCCGCGTCGCCGCCTGGGCTTCGGCATCGCGGCGCCTGGCTTCCGCCAGTGCCCGCGCCTGTTCGGCCTGCACCCGCCGCTGTTCAACCTGCTCCGCGCGTTGTTCCTGCCGCAGCGCCAATTCGAAGTTATACCGGTCCTGGCGCTGGATGGATTCCTGCGCCAACCGTTCGCGCTGCTCGTTGGCCCGCTGCTGCTGCTCGATCGTCGCCTCGACCTGCATGGCCCGGGTTTCGACCATCCGCTCGGTCGCCAGTGCCTTGAGGCGAACCTCCTCCTTGTGCGCCTCGACTTCCTTCAGGCGCACTTCACGCTCCGCCATGTCGCGGCTGTGGCCCTGCCACAGGTAGCCGGCGCCGAGCACCACCAGTACCGCGGCCAGCCACATCTGCCAATGGCTGCCGGGCGAGGAGACCGGATCGGGTTCGACCATGTCGCTGGCCCGCGCGGCGGCGACGAAGCGCGTGCTCAACTGGCCCAGCAGGTTCCTGTCGAACTGCTCGCGCGCTTCCGGATTGCCGAGGATTTCCAACGCATAGCGCGTCTCGGGATCGAGCGATGCCCCCGCATCGACCCGCAGCGCGATGGTCCGCGCAATCTCCGTGTCGCCCGCGTCGGCCGGCACGCCCAGCACCGAGTAGAGCGACTTCCGGTTCTGCAGCGCCAGTTGCCGGCGAATTTCTGCGCGCAGGCGGGCCAGCTTCGCCTCGGGCGAATCCGGGTCCGGCTCTTTCGCCGCGAGCGCCGCCATGCGCCGCTGCACATAGTGCGCCTTGGCCTGCTCGGCATCGCCACCGGCTTCCGCCAGCGCCCAGGTCCACACCTCCAGGTCCTGCCGCCCGGTGCTGATCTCGTCCGCGATCTTCTTGAGTACCTTGCTTGTGTTCATGACGTTGAATTCAGTGGAAACCTGATGGAAGGCCGCGCCGGCGGCGCACGCAATTTGAATGGCCGGAACTTATCAGGTCCGGCGCAGGAAAGCACCTGTCAGAAATGACAGGTTTTATAGAAGCCTCAAGTGATTCTGCCGAAAATTCCCTTTGGATAGCCCGAACGACCTATTGCAGCGGCACCCGCGCCGCCCTTAGACTCGACGCCATCGGCCCCCGGCCCGAGGAGACACATGAAATGGCCCGATTCCGAATCCTGCGCACCGCCTGCGCCCTTGTCCCGGTCCTGATCGCCGCGCCGGCGCTGGCCGGCCCGATCCCCGGCCAGGGCACCTGGGAATCCACCCTGCAGGCGCGCGACCTGACCGGCGACAACGTCGCCGACGCCTTCTACGACTCGGCGCTCGACATCACCTGGCTGGCCGACGCCAATGCCAATCTCGCCAACGCCAACCAGGTGCCCAACGTCTATGCTGGCGGCAACCTGACCTGGGGCGCGGCGATGTCCTGGGCGGGAAACCTCGACCTCGGCGGCTACACCGAATGGCGCCTGCCGAAGATGCTCGATACCGGAACGGCCGGCTGCAACTTCAGCTTCGCCGGCGGCACCGATTGTGGCCACAATTCCCTGACCAAGTCCGGCGCCACCGTGTACAGCGAGCTGTCCCACTTGTTCCACGAAACGCTCGGCAATGTCGGCAAATACACCACCGCCGGCGCCGTGCGGCCCGGCGTCATGGGCATCGACTACGGCCTGCTCAACAGCGGCAACTTCAGCAACTTCGAAGACCTGATCACGCCGACCCTGGCGACCTACTACTGGTTCGGCCAGGAGTACGCGCCGAACACCGTCTATGCCTGGGCCTTCGTTCCCGCCGATGGCGGCCAGTTCATGTTCAGCAAGGTCGACCTGAGCGGCCAGCGGCTGGCGATCGCCGTCCATGAGGGTGACATCGGCGTTGCGGTCACCGCCGTGCCCGAACCCGAAACCTACGCCATGCTCCTCGCCGGCCTCGGTCTGGTCGGGCTGGCACGACGGCGCCGGAACTGCGTGCGATAGTTCGCCTCACGCCGCCAGCGCAAGAGAGATCGAGGCCCGTTCGAATGAACGGGCCTTTTCTTTCCTGGCACCAGCAACGATCGCCGTACCGCCAGCGCCGACTTTTCGCCAAACTCGCCCAGGAAAACGCTGAGCAAGTCAAACCGTTCGGGCTGAGCTTGTCGAAGCCCTTGAATTGACTGGCTTGCGTTTCGACAAGCTCAACGCGAACGGCCTTAGTTTGTGGTAACGTACCTACATTCATTGGACAAGAGGTAAGGCCATGACCCTCACAACCCTTTCCAGCCGCGAATTCAACCAGGACGCCAGCAAGGCCAAAAAGGCTGCAAAGTCCGGCCCGGTCGTGATCACCGATCGCGGAAGACCCGCTCACGTTCTTTTGAGCTTCGAAGACTACAAGCGGCTCACCCGTGGGCGCACCCGTATCGCCGACCTCCTGTCGATGACTGGCGTCGAAGACATCGAGTTCGATACCCCGAAGGCGCCCGACCTCGCACAAGCCGCCGACCTCGCCTGATGTACCTGCTCGACACGAATGTAGTATCCGAACTGCGCAAGGTCCGTTCCGGCAAGGCCGCCCGCAATGTCGCCAAGTGGGCAGACAGCGTGGATGCGAATGAACTCTTCATTTCAGTAATCACGGTTCAGGAACTCGAAATCGGCGTCCTCCTCGTTGAGCGTCGCGACCCCAAGCAGGGATCGATGCTGCGCACCTGGCTCCATCGTCACGTGCTCCCCGCCTTTGACAACCGGATTCTTGCTGTCGATGTCGCAGTGGCTCTGCGCAGTGCCCAACTGCATATTCCCGATCCGCGTCCCGTGCGCGACGGAATGATTGCCGCTACCGCCCTCGTCCACGGCATGACCGTGGTGACCCGCAAC
>JADJUP010000041.1 GCA_016716965.1 Sulfuritalea sp.
AGCGTCGGCAGGCATAGGCTCGTCGTTTTTAAGGCCGTCCAGCAGCGACACGAACAACCTGGACAAAGGCATGCCAGCGGTAATTTTCCTGGCCACCACGGCGTCAATCCACGGCAGCCTGCTTGTCAACAACGACCTCTCGGCAATTATCAACGACGTCGCGGAAACCCCGCAGAACTCCAGCCGAAATGGCTTGGTTTGATCCATCAACATAATCTCGCCCGGCCCCAGCGTGACGGCTCGACCTTGCTGCTCGAACATGGTTGCCCCTTCGCGGCCGATCCATAGAAAAAATTCTTCGTGGCCATCCTTGCGAATGTGTGCAGGCTCTCGTTGAAGACTCAACTTTTTGCCGCCGCCGATACGGGAGCTGATGTCGCTAAAGACCAGAGAGTCGAAAGGCTGGGCGTCAACCGTCGCGGTAAAGCAGTCGTCAGGAATCGCACGGCACTCGGTATGCGAGAAATTGCGGCATGTAACTTCATGCCAATGATCGAAGCGATCTTCAGGACCTACATAAGAAAAGGGAATCATGATGTCCCTCCTGGCCGTTCCAGGAAAACAAATGGCGTCTACGGGCAAGCAATGTGCCGCCGCTCGCGCCACAATGAACAACAACACCAAACCTTAAAAGGAGACTAGCATGCCCTATCGCTGCGACGCAATCGACCCAAAAACCACCGCTGTCATCGTCGTTGACATGCAAAACGACTTTGTCGCGCCCGGCGCTCCACTACTTTCACAAATGGCGCAAGACCTGGTGCCGCGCCTTGCCGAAACCCTGGATACCTGCCGCGAGCGCGGCATGCGTGTGGTCTTTACCTCGCACGCCCATAGAAGCGACGGTTCAGACATGGGCCTGTACGATGATTTGTATCCCCCCATCGCCGAACGAAAAGCCCTGATCGACGGCACACAGGGCGTAGCCATTTACCCTCCTTTGGCCCCTAAAGACGGCGAACATGTCATCAAGAAACCGCGCTATAGCGCATTCTTCGGTACGACGCTAGACATAATGCTGCGCGAATGGGGTATCAAAACCGTCATTGTTGCCGGCACCACAACCGAAAACTGCTGCCACGCAACGGCACGCGATGCGATGTTCCACAACTATCGTGTGGTGTTTCTTTCCGATGGCACAGGCACCTTCGATTACCCCGACATGGGGTTCGGCGCCATGCCCGCCCAAGAAGTGCATCAGGCCACTTTGCGCATCCTGGCGTTCTCAACCGCGCATGTCATGAGTTGCGATGAAATGCTCGAACGCTCCAATACCGCAGTCCCTGCTTAAAGCCACGCTCTACTGTGCACAGCCCTGCCGGTTAAGGGCGGTGCACAGGCAGCGCATGTCGAGCCCAACAGAGGAGCATCAGGAAAATTCCATAATGACGTCGCCGCTTGCGAGCTTGTCGCCTGGCTTGACTTCAATTCGGGTTATAAGGATAGGAAATCCAATGTGCTTTCGCGAAGTATGGCTGACGCCGAGTGCAGCCGTCAATCGCCGAGTTTGGGCCGGCATGGCGCATCGTCCGGGGCGACGGGCCCCGCCGAATAGCATCGCAAGTACTGCCTGATGACTGGAGAGTGGCCGCCGGCGGCCACTCTCCATGCATCAGGCACGAGCTGTCCCCCCGCACCTACCAGGCGATGCGCTGATCGAACTCGATCTCCGGTGCGGGCTGGGCTGACGAATCCCACTGAGGATCGTTGCGCGCTTCCGCCGCCGCTGCTGCTTCCCACAGCGGAGGCCCGCGCGCCGGGGCGATGCGTGGTGGCTGGGTGGATTCGCCGATGTGGTCGAGGATCTTCTTCACGGTGCCGGCATCGTTGATGAAGGCGATGATCCGCATCTGACTGTGGCAGATCGGGCAACTCAGCGGCAGGGCTTCATAGATGCGCGCCAGCAGCATCGCCCACAGATACCGGGCCACGGTGCGATGGCGGGACTCTTCGCGGGTCGCCGCAGAAGTCGGCGCTGGTGAGACGGCGGCAGGAGCGAGCGCCGTCACCACAGCGCGTAGCGGTGAATTGGGCGCGAGCACGCCGTAATAGCGATGACGATGCGCCCTTGGTGGCGGCACCAGCGCGGCGATCTTCGTGATCAGTTCGAGTGGTGTCAGCACCAGCGCCGCCGGGCGAGTGCCGGGCGCTGTTCCACGCACCGGCTTGGGATTGCGGTAGACCAGATGCTCGGCATCGCGCTGGTGCAGATGCTCCAGCGCGAAAGGCGGACGGGCACAGTAGCGCAGCAGACGTTCGAGTCCGACCCGATCGGCACCCTCGATGCGCACCGAGCCATCCACCGAGAAGCCGCCGTCGTGCGCCCAGGCGCGCATCTCGGCGGCGTCATCCTTGTCGATCAGGTCGCGCCTGACGAAGGTGGAGAGGACGCGGGTCCGCACGCGTGCCTGCACGTCGGCGAACGCCGCCGCGTCAAGTTCGAGGGCGGCATGGAAGCTGACGCTCGGTGCCTCTTTCGGGGCATTGTCTGTATCGGCGGTTGACTCGAAGACGCCGTCGATGACGCAGCAGTGGAAGTGAACGTGCTCGTTCAGGCTGGAGCCGAACCGGTGGATGAAGGCGACCGCCCCGATCCGGGCATCGGCGGGGCTGCTGGGGCTATGCTCGCGCAGGCAGCGTTCCACCACGGACAGAAAAATGCGCAGCACCGTGCCTTGCAGGGCCGCGTCCGCTTGCAGGAAGTAACGCAGCCGCTTGGGCACGGCGAGCACCCATTGCCGCACCGGTAGCGGCGGGAAAACGTGATCGACCAGGTGCGCCGCTGTTTCGGCCATGCGCCGCGTGTTGCACGAGGGGCACACACCGCGACACTTGCAGGAGTACGCGATCAGGAAATCGTGCTGGCACTCGTCGCAGTAGGCGCGGGCGAAGCCGTGAGCAAGGATGCCGCATTCGAGATAGCGGCGGAAGGTTCGCTCGACATGGGCCGGCGGTGCTTCACCGTCCTCGCCGCTGGCGAGTTCCAGCCAGGTTTCGAGGTGGGTCTGGACGATGCGATACCACAGCGTCCGCTCAGGACGGCGGCGCTGGTAGCGCTTGGGTGTGGGCGCGGCGCATTGAGCGGCGGCTGCCATTGAGGTGGCCCATCCTGGTCGGGTGACCTGGACAGGATACTGTATATATCATCAGCACTCGGACGTAGGAGCACAGCCGCATCGGTTGGTTCAGCATGGCGCGCTGGTGACGCTGTACAGCCGAAGTTCAGGTGGGCGAAGTTGGTGGCTCCGATCAGTGGCTGCGTTTGAATGGCCGGTCTGGAGAACGGCCCAGGTTGAACGGCCGGTTTGGAGAAAAATTCCCAGTGACCGCTGATGGCCGAAAGCGGCGTTGGTGGGCGTCTGCTCTGGAGCATCAGAATGGTGGAATTAGCGCACAGAATGAATGCAATATTCTTGGAATCGTAAAAAATCTGAAGGGGGACGTGCCTCCCTCGAGAGAATCACAGCGCACTGTCACGAATCAGATCCTCAATGCCTGCAGGAACCTCACCGCGCTCCAGCATGGCACGAAAACGCGCATAGACGTCGGTCTTGGCCCCTTCCTTGCGCAGCGAGTCCTCGTCGTTCAGCCAGACATAGACAATCAAAGGCAGTGGGGATGAGGCAAATCGGAAGAACAAACGATACCGTTGAGGCATTCCCTTTTTGACGCGACGCCAGTGCGCATTGTCATCACCGAGCGTATGACCCAGTCGAAACACGGGATCCGCCGGATTGGCAGGAACGGTCTCATTGATCGCCTTGAACACCGAAGCCAGCAATTTCGTTTGGGGGTGAAGCTTGTAGCCCGTCGGATCACGGGCGGCCAACGAGGCAACGGCCTGTTCCAGTTCAGTAAGCCGCTGGGCAAACAACCGGTAGCGGTAAAGGTGCCATCCGTTCCTTATCATAGGTCGCGTTGCCGTCGCGGATCAGTCTGTTTCCACGCCGGCCACAAGGCTGGCGATGCGATCCATCTGAGCGACATCGAGCGGGGCGATACCTTCAGGATGGTCGAGCATGTCCTTCGCAATGAAATGCAGGAAGGCAAGCATCACCGGATCTTCTGCGTCATCGGTAATGTCAGCGGGCGATGATTTGGCTGACACCAGCATGTGACCATCGGCCACAATTGTGGCCCGAATGTCGCCGGAAAACTCGGGGTGCAACTTGAATAAAGCAGAATCGAAGCGGATACCCGTCGAATTACCGACGGCAGTAACTTTTCCTGAGTAGGTTTCGGGGTTCATGTCGCACTCCAATGTAAGTACTTATGTGATTACATTTTAGCATGATTCTAGAGTCTGTTCAGCAAAGCCATACAGTCGGCCTCGGCACGGTGTGCGTCGAAGAAGAATCCGAACTGAAATGCGATGTAGTGAAGTTTCTGCACGCCAAGTCCTTCAGCGACACAATTCACTTGGGCAAATGAACAGCCCCGAGGAAGGTTTTCAAAGGTAAGCGTCCAACGGTTCCATCTATGCTGAGCGTGTAGTGCTGTGCAATGTTGTCGCCTTTTCTGAAGGCGCGACAAATGGCAAAGAGGAACGGACCGGAATACTGGCGCCGGCATCTGGAGGCATGGCATCAAAGCGACCTGACGCAGAAGGACTACTGCGCAAGTCATGGCCTGAGCGTCGAGTCGTTACGTCGATGGCGACGTAGAGAGAAGGAGGCCAACGCGGCGGCGAGATCGTCCCTGACCTTTGTGCCTGTCAGCGTGGGCAAGCCGGATACCACCAGCGTCGTTCGACTGCGCAGCCCGGACGGCTGGGAAATCGAATTACCGGGCAACAGCGTGCCGCTGCTGGTCGACTTCCTGAAGCACCTCTCATGATTCCGGCGCCCACTCACGTCTGGCTGGTGGTGGAACCCATCGACATGCGCACCGGCATCGACGGCCTGTCGCAGCGGATCCAGAACACCCTGGGCCGCTCACCCTGCGACGGCAGTGCCTACGCCTTTCACAATCACCGGCGCACGCGGATCAAACTCCTCGTCTGGGACGGCACCGGCGTGTGGCTGTGTCATCGCCGATTGCATCGTGGCCACTTCATCTGGCCTACCTCTGACGCAAGCACCTGCACCCTCACGGCGAAGCAGTGGCAGTGGCTGATTACGGGCGTCGATTGGCAACGACTCGAGGCCGCGCCACCGGCGCATTGGCGAGTGTAACGTCACGCAAAAACCGTACGCAAAATCACTGATGAAACGACAGAACAATCATCGTTGAAACGACCTGTTCATCGGGCTTCGCGGCGGATTGGCCGATATAATTTCGGCATGGATTTACACGCTGAACTGACCCGACTAAATGCCACTCCGGAACTCACCGATTGGGTCGCCGGCACGGTTCAGAAACTACTCGACAAGGCCCAACAAGATGCGGCCACCCTCAAGGCGGCGAACCTCAAGATCCAGGCCCTGGCACTGGAACTTGCACACCACCGGCGCATCCGCTTTGGCAACAAGAGCGAGGCTTTCTCGCCGGAGCAGCGGGAACTGTTTCAGGAAACCTGGAATACCGACCTGGCGGCCCTTGAAGCCGAGACCGAGCGACAAACCGAGGCACTGGAACCGAAGGATCGGCCCAAGCGTCAGCGTGCCGGGCGCCAAGCCCTTCCTGAGCATCTGCCGCGCATCGAACATCGGCACGAACCGGAGTCATGCACCTGCGGGCAGTGCGGCAACGACCTGGTCAAGATCGGCGAAGACGTCAGCGAGCAATTGGATGTCGAGCCCGCCCGCTTCTTCGTCCATCGTCACATTCGCCCGCAGTATGCCTGCCGGGCCTGCGAGACCGTTTCCGCAGCACCGATCCCGCCCGCGGTGATCGACGGCGGCATGGCGGCGGTGGGCCTGTACGTCTGGGTGATCATCGGCAAGTATCTGGACCATCTTCCACTGTATCGCCTCGAACAGATCGCGGCACGGGATAAGGTCATGCTGTCCCGCTCCACGCTGGCGGAATGGGTGGGGCGCGTGGGGGTGGCGCTGCAGCCCTTGGCGGATCGTCTGGCGGAGCTCTTGCTTGAACGCCCGGTGCTGCATGCCGATGAAACGCCGGTGGCGCAGCTTGACCCGGGCCAAGGCAAGACGAAGCGGGCCTACCTGTGGGCCTACCGCAGCAACGTGCTGGAAACCGGCCCGCCGATGGTGGTGTTTGATTATCAAACCAGCCGCGCCGGTCGCCATGCGCAGAACTTCCTGTCGGAGTGGCAAGGCTATCTCATGGTGGACGACTACTCTGGGTACAAGGCGCTGTTCGCTCAAGGAGTGACGGAACTGGGCTGCCTGGCGCATGCGCGGCGGAAAGTTCTTCGATCTGAATGAAGCCCAGGCCAACCCGATTGCGCAGGAGGCACTCTCCCGGATCGCGGCGCTGTATGTCATCGAGGCGCAGGGTCGGGACATGGACGTGGATGCACGCTCGCAGTTGCGACAGGAGCATGCCCAACCGCTGCTTCAATCGATGCACGACTGGTTGCTCAAGACCCGGGTGAATGTGGCCAATGGTGGTGGGACGGCGAAAGCCATCGACTACAGCCTGAAACGCTGGGTGGCTTTGAGTCGCTATGCCACTGCCGGGAACTTGCCCATCGACAACAATCCGGTGGAGAACACCATCCGCCCCATCGCTCTCGGAAAGAAGAACTGGCTCTTCACCGGTTCCGAGCGTGCCGGCAAACGGGCCGCGGCGATTCAGAGTTTGCTGGCCACCGCCAAACTCAATGGTCTCGATCCTGCGGCATGGCTACGTGCAACGCTCGAGGCGCTGCCGACTTGCCTCAACAGCCAGATCGATTCGTTGTTGCCGCTTCGTGCGGAACCTCTACACCAAGTCTCTTCGTAAGCGTACGTGGGCGCGCTGAGCGCTTACTTTCAAAGATCGGGAATCGTTGCTCAAGAAATGAACGGTCGAATCTTGAATTATGCGCAATAACAAGCGCGGCGCCATCAACCAATTCGGCTGCACGGGCACGAACCCATGTCGTTCATGATAATTACCATTATCAAGAGTGCGACTTTTTCTCGGTAACTTTACCTGTACAGGATCTACCGGCCAGATCAGCTTATTGATCAATAGGTTGGGGAAGCTGCGGCCCTTAGTTCGCTCGAAAGCTCGGTAATGCATGGCATGAACAGCTTTTCTGAGCTTGTCGTCATGCAGTCGACTGCTAGTGCATCGCTGCTCGTTCGAGAAGTAACATCCCCACCGCTAGTCGACCGCTTGTCGACATGTCATGGGTGACCTAGACACCTTGTCGACCGCTAGTCATCACATTTGAACTCCTTCTGCGCATCATGGCGAATCTGTCGACCGCCAGTCGACCGACACGTAGCCGCGTCGCAATCGGGTTTTCTGAATGCGTTGAAACTCCCGGGTCGCGGCGTCCTTGTCGAAAAACACCTGGCGCTTGGTGCCCCCACGACGATTCAGCAAGCCCCACCATTGGCGATACAAAATGAATGCGCCAAAGAGGTCTTGATCCAGCAACAATATGTAGCCACGCTTCTCGGTCTTGAATTCAACGCGCATGATTTTCCTCCAGGTCGGTAACCTCCTGCCACAGACGCTCTGAGTCCGATTCGGTATAGATGCTCGTGGTGGCTACGCTGGAATGACCGAGGAGCTTTTGGATCAGATTGACTGGTACACCTGAGCTCCCCATATGACTGCCACAGGTATGCCGCAGCCAATGTACCGAGGCATGCTCAAACGCCGAGGCCTCATGTTTTTTACCTAATGCATGAAGTGAGAGTGCTGCATCCTGGAAAAATGCGCGTAATGCCTTGTAAAGCCCACTGCCCGAAATGGGTTCGGTCCCATTGATCCTGGCGAGCAGAGGGGTATCTACAGGATTGGCCAGTGGGTCGGGATCAAGATTTCGATGCACTAGGTACTGAGCAAGAAGGATCAGGATCCGCTCAGGTATAGGTACTGCCCTCCACTTGGCGCCTTTCCCCAATACCTTGAGCATCCATCGAACGCCGGTTCCATCCCGCACTGGCATCGTGTAAAGCCGGCCAAGCGTCGCATCGACAAGTTCCGACAATCGCAACCCAGTGGCGTGAGCGAAGGGGAGGGCGAACTGGAGTCTGCTTGTGTGGTCCGTGGGTTCCCTCGATCCAAGATGCGACATCAGGAACTCCCATTGTCCAGATGAAAACACGCGAGTCAGTTCGACATCCTCCGGTTCATCGTTGCTCTTGGACAGTGATTTGCCAACGCCGTCCCATGGGTTAAACGCGCAGTACTGAACGCGAACCAGCCACTCAAAGAGTCCGCTGACGATCGTGATCGAATGCTTCACGCTGGAAGCGGATAGGGCACCGTCAAAGGGTCGCCAGTCCGGACTGAAGCGTTGCGTGTTTCTGGGGGCGATCCAGGCTGACTGTGCTAACCGGAAGTTCCAGTCACCCGAGTCTGTGCGTCCAAGAAGGGAAAGCCAGTCGCGGTAACGGGCACAATCATCCACCGTCAAATCCGATAGCGCCTTTTCTCGCTCGATGACAGCCCAAAGCAACATTCGCTCTGCCTCTTTGCGGTAGGCGCGCTGTGTATTCTGATTGCCGGACTTGGTTGCAAGCCAAGCATGAATGGCCTGATGATCATTGCCTGCGTTGATGCGTGGTGATCCTGGCCAACGATTAGACCCAGTTCCACCATCGATACCGTCTGGCACGGCAAAGGCCTCGATCGGCACAATCGCAGTTTGCGAATTACGCTGCCTCAGGAGCGTCGGCAGAGCCAGGGTTCTGAGGGGTGACAAGGTATGGTCAGGTAGTTCTCCTAGAACCGACTCGTAGCCTCGGAGCCACTGAACGATACGTGATGCACCTTTCTCGCCCAGTTTTGGAACGGTAATCCACCATCGATAGCCTTTTCGCCGAATTCGATCGAGTAGCGCGCCGACGGTCGGTATATCCGCGAGCACGAGACGGTTGGCAACTATCTGGTCAAACCAAGCGGATACGAGATCCTCTGGTACTGGATCCGTGGCAAGCAGGTTTTCAACCCAGACCAGCGCTTCGATCTGACGACCGATCAGCTTTTGCCGCTGACGTGATTTCTTGTCAGCGGCCTGTGGGTACGATTCCAGGAAGAGGCGTATCAATTCCTCCTCCGTGTAAAAGCCGCTGGGATCTCGATCTGACTGGAAGTCTTCAAGCGTCGGAATATCCGATTTGGCCGATCCCATTCCGTTTGCAAGTGAAAGACGAAGCAGACGAGCTTCACCATGTTTCCCATTACGCAAGGCTGCTTGTCGAATCGTGTCGCCAATCCAGGTGAGCGTCGTCTTGGCAAGTCGCAGATCGAGACCCGTCTCGAGGTAGCGATCAGCAAGTGTCTTGAGTGGGACACCCTGTAACCACCCTCGATACAAAGCGAGGTGATGTCTGCCAAGCTTGCGTTCTGAACTGGCCATGACTTACAACCCACCCCCTAAACGCTTCGCCATAGCCTGAACCTTATCCAGTGAGAACTCGGGTTCTGTATGGGATGGTTGTGCTCGTCGCGACGAGCTGTCTTGATCTGACGTGGGCATGCCCCCTGACACGGCAGCGACACCAATGGTTGCCAGGGCGCGGACACGCTCTGCACGGAGTCGAGACGGCACACTGATCAGAGTGGCATAAAGTTCCGGACTCCCTTCAGTGACGCTCAGCAGAATCCGGATCGACTTCACAATGAAGCTCCCATGAACCAGAAGCCTCGAGCGTTCGAAAAGACAGGGTCTTTTGTGGTCGCAACGGATAGCTGTGGAAATGCTGCCGCTACCGCGTTCTGAAAGAACGTCGCCCCCCCGCCCACAAGAAGCACCCGGTCGACGGACTCGCTTTCCTTACGCAGTGATTTCTGAATTGATTCGACAACAACGGGGGCGACCTTTCTGGAGGCCTGCTCGATGTACGGTGAAAGCTCGACTCGTTGGCCAAGGACCAGAACGTCAGATTTGCCGCTGCGAATGGCGTTCTCCAATTTCTCCGTGCTGACGTTTGAGCCATGATCCTTGGCAATCAGGCGGGATGCTTCCTCCAGAACGACTGACGAGGCTTCCAAGCTGGTGCCCGAGGATTGACGATGCAGATCCGATTCGGCGATTACCACCCAATCAACCGAAAAGAATCCTGGGTCAATAACGAGAACGCGCGCATCTTCAACGTCGGCGTCGCCCCTGGCAATGAAATCAAGAAAACCTCCAACGGGTTGGGGGATCACTTTGACAGCCTCCACCGTTACCGATCGTTTAGGGGTTACTTGATGATTGCCGATCATCTTTTCCGAGATGACTTTTCGTCGTCCTTCATCAAGGTACTGAGTCACCGGTAAGCCCGTCACCAGAATATCTATGTGTTCCATTTCAGACAGCAAGAGGCCTGCGTGAAAGAGTGCCTGGTAGGACGCGCTCGATGCATAGTCCGCGTGCAGGGATCGGCTCCAAAGTTCCGCCCTGTCAGGGGCTACCCCTGCAATAAAGGGCTCCCCATTGACCTGGACGTGGAGAAAGTCATCTTGAGCCTTTCCATCAAATCGCGAACTGAACCGATCCGCGGGAGCTGCGCCGGCAGGTCGAAGTAAGGTTGTAGGACTCGCCCCTTTACTTCCATAGGCGAGCTTTAGATTGGAATACCCGATATCAATGCCAAGAATGTTCAAGTCGACCTCCTGTGAATCGCTAGAGCACAAAGTCTCAATCGCCACGAACGTGTGGCAGCCTTGTGCACTCCCAGTCGACTTTCAGAGAACAAATGCTCAATTAGCTGGCTGCTGAATCCTGCTTGTCGACCACTAGTGCACCGCTTGGAAACATAGCAATTGGCATTCTCAAAACGAGAGCGAAAAGCGCACAAACTGTGCGCTTTTGACCGTCGATATCAGCTTTGACTTTGATAGTGTGGTGAGCCGCAATATTTTTTCTGCCCTGATCCAAATGCCAAGAACTGCTCGCCAGACATATTCCCCGTGCCTGATATCCACATCTGAGAGACTGAAACTATCCAGCGCTATCGCCCCCCAGAAAGCTCTTATGAACAAGTTGTTCCATGAGGCGGCTACAAGCAGGTATGGGCAAGTTGATGTCGGAATCGACTGGGCAGGTAATGATCGAATGGAGTCGATTTCAGGAGGAGCAATCCGGGGGTGGATTGCTCTATGAATACGACATCGACTAGCTCTAATCAATGCGGGAGAGATCTTCTGGTGCAATCGGCTATCCGATTGCACAAGGTAAAGGGAGCTAATACACATGGCTGACGCCACTGTTCAGATACGCCACCACGAGGATGCGATTGAACTACTTGAGATGCGCATCAAGCAACTGCAAGACCGAGGTGAAGCAATCGTTGATGCTTACTGGAACCATGTTGGCGCAATGGAACCGAAGCTACCTGGATGGGAAAACAAAATCAGGCTCCAGATTCGGTGCATGCTAACGGGAAACTCAATTCGAGCAGACTGGTGCGAGGTCAGATGGTATGGATCGTCATCCAAGGGTGGTAGGCACGCTGTCAGACGACAGATCATCAAACCGAAAGATTCCTATGGCTACACCTTGTCGAAATTGCTAACCCTGTCGCCTGACTGGGCAAAAGATAAAGTGGAAGAAACAGAGACTCAGTTAGCCGACATCCGGCGAGAGGCAAGCCATCTGGTCAAGGCCATCATCTATATCAAGCATGCAAAAGCCGCGTCATCATGAAGCTGTTAGGCTTTGGCCACGACGAGATCTGAAATCCGGGTGGTGTAGTTGGGAGACTTGTTTCCCGTTCGCATCTTCCAGCGCTGTTCGGCACCTTCACCAAAAAGTCGGATGGCACCCTTCCCAAAATTACGGTTGATTCGATCCATCACGCCCATGAGTGCGTCTGATCGGCCTAATTGCACGGGATCATCAAAGAGTGTCATTTCTCGTCGCTCTTCTGGAATCAGGTTCATCAACATGATCCCGGACTTGGCGTAGGCAAAACCTGGTCGAAAAATCCTCTTTAGGGCGGTCAGCGCAGCCGCTACGAGCGTCCTTGAATCGCTCGTGGGGAAGGCGAGGGAACCGTTACTCCTGGCTGTGATGAGCTCTTTGTCCTTGAACGGACTGGTGCGGATATAAACCTGTACAGCGCCAGCTAGGGTTGCCTGGTTGCGAAGTTTGACGGCGGCACGGGCTGTATAGCTTGCAACGGATTGCTCGAGTTCGGCAAGGTCGAAGACCGGAACACCAAACGAGCGTGAAGACATAATCTGTTGCTTTGGCGGAGCGACATCTTCCAGCTCAATGCAGGACTCACCGTTAAGTTCGGCCACGGTACGTTCCATTACGACGGAAAACCTTTGGCGAATCTTTCCTCGGGGTGCCTTCTTAAGATTTAGCACCGTCTTGATTCCCATGTCTTGCAGTCGAGGTGTGATGCGTGGGCCAACACCCCAGACTTCGCCTACCTCGATCTGGTCGAGGAGTTGATCAAGGGTAGCGTTATCGAATTTGGTGAAGTCGCACACACCGAAATATTCAGGCCGCTTCTTGGCGACATGATTGGCCATCTTGGCAAGCGTCTTGGTTGGGGCTATTCCAACGCAGACTGGCAGGCCAACATGGCGCTGGATGGTTTCTCGAAATTCTTGGCCGTAGGCAGTTAGCCCCAGATGTTCAAGCCCCGTTAGATCCAGAAAACATTCGTCGATCGAATACACCTCCTGGCTTGGTGAAAAAGCCGAGAGCAGGCTCATTACCCGGTTGCTCATGTCCGCGTATAGCGCGTAGTTGCTGGAGAGAGCAATGATGTCGTGCTTCTTGGCCAGATCCTTTAGTTGGAACCAAGGTACCCCCATCCGCACCCCCAGTGCCTTGACCTCATTGCTTCTGGCTACGACACAACCGTCATTATTTCTGAATGATGCTTACTGTTAGTTAGCCAGTAACACCCGGAAATCAAAGATGTTGAAGAACTAACAATTTTCCGAAAAATCGAGAGCAAAACAACGCTCATCTCCAAGAAAATTGCTCGTCTCTAAGATGATACTAAATCGGGTAGCTGACTCAAATCGACCCAATGTCGCCGGTCGCTTTCTCCGCCAGCACGACCGGAATCAAATACGGACCGGTCATTCGAGCTTGGCTACACGGCTACAATTGGAGCAATGAATCGACGTAGCCTCATTCTCTTTGCTCTATCAATTCTCCTTGCGTTTCGAGCGCTTGCCGCCCCTACTTCACAGGAGCGCACAGAATGGTCCAGTTTCTTTGCTGCAGCAGAGGCGTACGGCACTATCGCTGTCTGGGACAACCGCAATGGGGAGTGACGTGACCTTTCGTTTACGACCCGAGCGCGCAGGTCGTCGCTACTCGCCGGCTTCAACCTTCAAAATTCCATAGCCTTTTTGCTCTTGACGCGGGAATCCTCCGTGAGTGAGTTCCGGTGTAATACCTTGGGATGGCGTTAAGCGCCTGGATAGAAGCATGGAATGAGGATCAGAACTCGCCGTTCCGCGATGCGTAATTCGACCTGTTTGGTTTACGAAAGATTCGCTCAGAGGCTTGGCGATGCGCGTGAGACTCGCATACATGCGAAAGATTGTGTATTTGGCAACGCAGTTGCGGGAGGTAGTAAACCTTTCTGGGTCGAAGGCGGACGGCAATTTCTGAAATGAACAATATCGTTTTTGCGCCATCTTTATCGTAACGAACTGCCGTTCCGGGTGGAGTACCAGCGGCTGCGAAGGATGTGATGGTAAATGAGGTTGGCTGAGATTGGATACTGCGGGCCAAGACCGGTTGGAGCGGAAAATTGGCTGGCGGGTAGGCTGGGTCGAGTGGCCAACAGGGCCGGTTTTTTTGCACCTGAACATCGACACGCCCAACAGATTCGACGACCTCTCCAAACGGCAAGAGATTACTCGAAACATTCTTCGCTCCATCAAGGCTCCGCCAACGTCTTGACGGGCTTTGCGATGGCTGCTGTTAGACTGAAGCAGACAGTCCACCGCACATAGGCCACTGGCTGCTCCCGGCCGCATCCGGCCATTATCCGCGCATAGCTACGCTCTTACGATCGGCAAGTCTTCCCATCGGGTCGTGTATTGCGGACTGAGACGCTCCCCCCGCGTCACCGCCCAGTCTCGCCTCGCATTTTTTCAAACTTGACGAACCCAGTTGAATTGCGTCACGCCCAAAGCGCGCATTGATCACATCCAGCGTTTTGGAAATGATTCCCGAATCAACGGAGTCGTTCTGCTCAAACAGTTCCCCTCGCATACCGACTCAGGTGCCAGATCCAGCAGCATGACACCCGCCTTGCTTAGATGGAAGCCGGGCTGGTAATCTGCTTGATCCCGCGTATTGCCGCCCTGACCAGAGGACGCGTGTCGATGTCGGCCGTGGCAGTGCAACCACGACGCTACGCGAGAAGGTCGCGTCCTGAACCAAGTCCGCGTTACGTATGAGCAATCACGCTTACATGCCGGGTCACACTTCCTTGCTGGCGGACCTTCCTTGTCCAACCAACCGCGAAAATGCTGACGACTTCAACGAGCCTATCCAGATCACTGATCGGTTGGCCAAAGCTCGCGTATGGGCAATCGGCTGCTTGGGGCGGCGCGTCCTCAATCGCCTGCAGGACTCCCCTCGTAACTCGCGAACGGTGCGCTCCAGCACGACGCTCCATCGCTCGCGCACCAACGACGGGCCTATCTGCGCCAGATCGAGGGCAGTCAACACGCCGGTATCACGCAACTGCTTGCCAACCCGGGCCGACACTGCGACATCCCCAACCGCAGTCGCCGCCATCACGGCCTCGATGGTGGCCATTGGCAAGACCGCCAGATTGCATACCGTGGCGAGCTCGGACGGATAGCTGCCGGGCTTACGCTCAGCCGACTTGGCAATGTGATTGGCGATTTTGCCAGCGTTTTGGTCGGACCGATACCAACCCCACACGGAATACCGATCCAACCGAGTATCCGATTGCGAACGGTCCATGCCCGGAGCCCCACGTCATCGCGCACGCCATGCAAACCGATAAAGGATTCGTCAAAGCTGTATATCTCCCGGTCGGTCCTGGATCCGCAGCAATCCGCATCATGCGCGTACTCATGTCACCATAAAGGGTGAAATTCACGCTGAGAAACCGATCAGGCCTGTTTCCCCTTCCAGATGCCGGATCTGGAACCGTGGCGCACCCACCTTGATGCCCAAGGCTTTCGCCTCATTGCCACGGGCAATCGCGCATCCATCATTTGACGACAAGACAACCACAGGGCGACCGTTGAGAATCGGCTGGAATACCCGCTCACAAACCGACGGTGAAATTGCTGCCATCCACCGTGGCGTACATAGTCGACTACGTTGAAAGGATTGCGTACGCTTCGCGAGCACGCAGGACTGAGACCACTTTTGCCCGTGGCGAAGCCTTCAGCACGGCCACCCTCGTTCAGCAGCACTTGATTGACAGACGCAAGCTTCGCCAGTGGGCCTTAGTCTCGGCAAGTTCCTGTCGAAGTGTCCGATTGGCCCCCACGCTCACGCACCAGTTCGCTGTGTCGGAATCCCGCTGGGTTCGTGTCGCTCTGCCCACCAAGCCCGGACCTTCTCGGCGAGATCGGGATAGGTGTTGTGAATCATGCAGGAGTAACCCCGGCCAGCTTTGCTACAGCGGAAATCGACAACTTGCCTTGGCTTGCCTGTAACTGTTCAATGGCCTGCTGAATGCCGTCGATCGTCTGTTTTCGGTCCAGCGCCTTCGGTCACTCATCGCATACCCCTGCCTGTGGTGAGTTTTGAAGACTCCGGCAACATGCCGAGAGGTCTGTGGCGCACCTGTTGCGCCCTTATTGAGGCTGTCATGCCCGGCGCGTTGCCCGACCGCCGGCCCGGCACCGTCGATGGCCAGCAATTCGCGCTGTTGCCGATATAGGTCCTTGCCAGACGTCGGCAAAGGAGCCGTCAATGACGGCATTCTTGCAATCGACACATCGAGTCGCCTCCGCACAGGCCGGCACCGCTACAGCCCTCTTCCTGAGCCAGACACCAGCCGTGGCCCGTGGCGCGTAGCCGGCGGCGACGGGAACCGCGAAACTGGTGCCCACGAGAACGTGAGTGGGCACGAGATGGTGAGAGACGAGAAACTGGCCAGACGGCTGGTAGTGCGACGTGGGACAAGCGGGAACTGCACCTATGACGAAGGCGCCAAGCGCGAGTTGATCGAGCTTTGCCGAAGCGGTACGGTCTCGGTGGCCAAAGTGGCGCTGACCTACGGCATCAATCCGAACCTGCTGCACAACTGGATCGCCCTGTATCGCAAGGAAGGCACGGGCAAGCTGCCCGCACCGTTGCGTGAAACGTCGGCCTGCGCGCCGACGTCATTCATCCCGGTCGTCACCACGCCGATACAGCAGACGGCGGCGGGACCGAGGGAATTGCGACTGGACATCACCCTGGACAACGGCATCCAGGCCGACCTGCGCGGCCTGAGCCGCGACGATGTACTTGCCCTGCTGCCGGTACTGGCCGGCCTGCCATGTTCCGTTTCGACCCAGCGCTGAAAGTCTATCTGCACCGCGAGGCGGTCGATGGGCGCAAGAACATCAACGGTCTGGCCTTGCTGGTCGAACAGGCGCTGGGGCTGGACCCCTTCGCGCCAGCCCTGTTCGTCTTCAGCAACCGGCGGCGCGACCGGATCAAGATCCTGCTGTGGGAGCGCACCGGCTTCTGGCTGATGATCAAGCGACTGGAAGCCGACCGGTTCAAATGGCCGACGGACGCCGACGTCGTCACGCTGAGCGTGGAGCAGTTGCACTGGCTGTTGGCGGGCATCGATCTGGCGGCCATGCAACCGCATCCGACGCGGAAATATTTGCAGGCCGGGTGAACCGGTCGTCATGCCCTTGGTCTAATTTGGGACATGGCGACGATCACCCTGACCACCGAAGAGTACGCCGCGCTCGTCGCCGATCGGGATGCACTGCGTGGCGAGCGCGACGGTCTGCGCGACGCGTGTGACGGACTGAACGGTGAAGTACGCACGCTGAAGGTCAAGGTCAGCCTGCTCGAAGAACGCCTCAAGGCCCATCTGCGCACGCTGTTCGACGCCAAGTCGGAAGTACGCGGCACCGAGCAGAAGGATATGTTCTTCAACGAGGCCGAAGCCTTGACGCCGACCGGTACGCCGGTTGCCGAGGAAGCAACGCCGGACATCGAGATTCCCGCGCACACGCGCAAGAAGCGCGGCCGCAAGCCGCTCGATCCGAACCTGCCACGCGACATCGTCCGCCATGAACTGCCCGAGTCGGAGCGGATCTGCGCCCACGACGGTGCCGCCCTGGTCGAGATCGGTGTCGAGATCAGCGAGCAGTTGGACATCGTCCCCCAGCAGGTACGGGTGATCCAGCACCAGCGGGTGAAATATGCCTGCCCCTGCTGCGACGAGAGCATCAAGGTCACGCCGGCACCGGCACGGATCATTCCCAAGGGATTGCTGACGGCCTCGGCCTTGGCCTGGGTGGTGACCTCGAAGTACATGGATGCCTTGCCTCTGTATCGGCAAGCAGCACTCTTGGGCCGTTTCGGCGGCGACCTGTCACGCGCCACGCTGGCGGCGAGCATCGTCAAGGTCGGTGACGCGGTGCAGCCGATCATCAACCTGCTGCGCGATCATTTGCTTGAGGCCGACCTCATCCATGCCGATGAAACCACGCTCCAGGTGCTCAAGGAACCGGGGCGGGCGGCGCAGACGAAGAGTTATCTCTGGGCACAGGCGAGTGGCACCGGGCCGCCCATCCGCTTGTTCGGCTATGCCCCCGGAAGAGGGGCGAAGCAGGCCGAACCGCTGTTTGCCGGCATCAAACCCGGTGGCGTCCTGATGAGTGACGGCTACGAGGTCTATGGCGGAATCGCCCAAGTCCATGGGCTGACGCACCTGGGGTGCTGGGCGCACGCTCGCCGCTACTTCGTCGAGGCTGAGGCCGTGATCCCGAAGGCCAGCCGGGGGCCAGAACAGATTCCCACGCAGTTCATTGCCGCCATCGGCGAGTTGTATGCCGTGGAATCCGAGGCGCGGGAGCGCAAGCTCGACGCCGAGGCACGCCGGCAGCTACGCGCCGAGAAATCCAGTCCAGTGCTGGCGCGGATCGAGACGATGCTGCTCGCCCATCTGCACGCGGTGGTGCCCAACAGCCTGCTGGGCAAGGCGCTGCACTACCTGTCGGCGCAGTGGCCGAAGCTCATCCGCTATGTCGAGAACGGCGCATGGCCGATCGACAATAACCTCGCCGAGAACGCCATCCGCCCCTTCGTCGTCGGCCGCCGCAACTGGCTGTTCGCCGATACCGTGGCCGGCGCCCATGCCAGTGCCAACCTCTATTCGCTGGTCGAGACCTGCAAGGCCAACGGCGTCGATCCCTACGCCTATCTGGTCAGCCTCTTTAGCAAACTCCCCACTGCCCAAACCGCCGACGACTTCGAAGCGCTCCTGCCCTGGTGTTTGGCGGGCTGTCGCCGTTAGGTTTCGCCTCTACATCATCGCTTCCGCCATCGTCAATAGCGATGTCAATAGAGCGCTTACAGTTTGCCCTAACTTCTTCCTGAGGTTTCCGATATGCATGTCGATGCTGCGATCCTCGGGTGTCAGGTTGCGGCCGAGTACCCTGCGTGCGAGTTCGGCCTTGCCGATGGATCTGCCGGGGCTGTTGTACAGGCGTTCCAGCAGGTCGTATTCGGTACTCGTCAGGGGCAGGGCCTTCCCGCGCCAGGTCGCCTTGCGTTCGCCCGGTGAAATCACCAGGCTGCCGATGGTGTTCTTGCGAAGGTTCTCGGCGGCCACCGCATGCCTTGATCGGCGCAGGATCGATCTCAGGCGCGCAGTCAATTCGCGCAAGTTGCAGGATTTCGGGAGATAGTCGTCCGCCCCCAGTTCGATGCCGACGATGCGGTCGACGTCGTCGTTGCGCGCGCTCAGTATCACCACCGGCAGTTCTCCCTGGCGGCGGATGCGGCGCAGAGCTTCCATGCAGCCCAGTCCGGGCAGCATGTCGTCGAGGATCACCAGATCGCAACCGTCCTGTGCCACCAGGCGCAGGGCAGTTTCACAGTCGGCGGCCAAGATGGTGCCGAATCCCTGCTCCCGCAGGTAGTCGCCCAGCACCTGGCAGCGCACCGGGTCATGGTCGACCAGCAACAGTCGGGGAACTTGCTCCATCGGGAAACCTCCAGGCGGGCGGCAAACAAATGCGAGCCGACCGCGCTCGCGTGTAATGTTGCATTTTTGACACTTACGAAATCTTACAATAATTGAATCCTGCATGTCTGAACTAACTGCTCGCTGCCACTCGCCCTCAAAGTTCTCATTTTCGAGACACCGAGGCTCTTTATGGAAGCAAGAATAAAGGTGTTATACAACAATAAGTAATAAAATATTCTGGAAGTGGTTTCTTTGGTGCTGCGAGGTGCTTTCGACGAATTGACCACTGGCTGAGCAGAGGGGTTCGCCGATGCCCAGTGTTTGCGGCGCACGGAATTTCAATTGTAAGGATTGTAAGGCCCTGCTTTGGGGCGCACTTTTATATCTTAACCTTAGTCAATCGACAGCGCATCCTCGCGACCTCAACGAAACGTGCCGCGCCGCCGCGGAACGTGCAATGCAAACGGCATTGCTGGCGAGAACGCGCCGGCGAGGCTTGTTCAAGGGGATATCCAGATGCGAATCGCGCGACACTTGCTTACAATTTTTGCCTTGGCCGGCACCCTCGCTGCCATCCCGCCGGGATTCGCCGCGTCCGATGCGACCAAGGCGGCGCCGACGAAGAACCTTGCGGCCGACCCCAACGCCAAGGACCTGATCCTCAAGGGTGATGCCAAATGCACCGGCTGCCACGACGAGGCCGACGAGCCGACGGGGCGCAGCACGATGCTGGAATTGAATCCAGGCGTTCTCGCCATCGGCAAGACCAAGCACGGCACGCAGGCCGATAGTCGTACGCCGACCTGTACCGATTGCCACGGCGAAAGCGAAAAGCATCGCCTGCACAAGGGAAGCGACAAGCCGCCCCAGGTCGATCGCAGCTTCCGCAAGAAGACGACAACATCCGTTCAGGCGCGCAACGAGGAGGCTTGCCTGACCTGCCACCAGCGCGGCAACCAGATCAACTGGCAGGCAAGCACGCATGGCAATCGCGATTTGACCTGCAGCACATGCCACAAGATCCATAGCAAGTACGACGCCGTTCGCGACAGATCCGCGCAGACGGAAATTTGCTTTACCTGCCACAAGGAACAGCGCGCGCAAATGCACCGGCAGTCGCGCCATCCGGTGCCGGAAGGCAAGATGGGCTGCTCGTCCTGCCACAATCTGCATGGCGACAATCCGAAGCAGCTCGTGCGCTCCAACACCAACGAAACCTGCTACCAGTGCCACATGGAAAAGCGTGGTCCGTTCCTGAACAACCACCAGCCGGTGAATGAGGACTGCGGCCTCTGCCACAATCCGCACGGCTCGACCAATACGCCGATGCTGAAGGCGCGTTCGCCGATGATCTGTCAGGAATGCCACAACGAAGTTGCCACCGGCCATCCGGGCCAGCGCAACTTCCTGCCCGCCGCACCGACGACGACGACCAGCCAACTCGGTAGCGTTGGAGGGATGCCTGAACTGCCATACCAGCATCCACGGCGACAACAATCCGCAAGGCGCGACAGCTACCCGTCGCTTCTTCCGCTAAACGGTGGAATGGAGATCAAAATGAAAAAGCACAACATCGCCCTCACCGCTTTGTCCGCCGCTCTGCTTTCATGCTATTCGCAGATGGCGTCGGCAGCTGACGACCTGGCGGAATACATCAAACCCGACTCTAGTTCGATTTCGGTCGGCGTTGGAAGCTGGTCCGACAAGCGCATGCAGCAGGGGAAGTTCGACGGCATGCGCGACAAGGGAAGCTACGGCACTATCGACGGGACGTATCTGAAGCGTGACGATGCGACCGGCACGTGGACCAGCCTGTATCTGAAGAACCTCGGTCTGGACACCGCAGAGTTCGGCGCGCGTTATGAGAAGCAGGGTGACTGGGGCGTCAATTTCGGTTACTCGCAAATCAAGCGCGAACACCCCCTCACGATCAATACCGGGCTCAGGGGTATCGGCACCGAGCGACAGATAGTGACGCCCGTCGCAGTTGGCGCCGGCACGGACGTAAGCCTGGATTTGCGCCGCGACGGCACCACGCTTGGGATGTTCAAGCGCTTCTCTCCCGAACTCGAGTTCCGGGTCAATTTCAAGAACGAGACAAAGGAAGGCAATCGCCAGTGGGGCGTCCGAAACTATCCGACGCTTGGTGCGACCGGTGGCAGCTTTCCCGCATTCGTTGCCGAACCGATCAACAGCACGACGCGGCAGCTCGATGCCGTGATTAATTATCAGGACAAAAAGCTGTCCGTCACGGGCGGCTATTACGGCAGCTGGTACAACAACAAGAATACCCGCCTCGACGTGATTGGAACGGCAGCCGGTGTAACCGAAATGGCGCTGCCCCCGGACAATCAGGCACACCAGCTTTATGTTCGTACCAATTACATGTTCACGCCGACCACGCGCGCCCTGTTCAAGCTCGCCTACACGCACGCCACGCAAAACGACCCCTTCATCGCCACCATGAACAACAACGTGGCAACCTGGGTGCCGCTGCCGAGCGCGGGTGGCAGCCTCGACGGCGTGGTCGATACCACGGACATGCTCTTGAGCGTTTCAGCCCGGCCCTTGCCCAAGCTGTCGCTGCGCGGCGAGTTGAGCTACTACGACCGGAACGACAAGACCGAAGTTCGCATCGTGGATAGAGCCGGCGGTCACAACAATCCTTTCCGCTTCACCAATACCAAGGCGAAGTTTGAAGGCGACTATCGTTTGTCCGAAACCTACAGCCTCAAGGGCGGAGTCGACCTCTTCCATCAGCGTCGTTCGATTTCGAGCGACATCGTGAAGACCGCCGAGTTGTGGGTGCCCTATCGCTCAAGTGTCGAGGAAAAGACCTACCGGATCGACTTGCGCCGCGCAATGTCAGAGGAATTGAGCGGTTCTGTCGGCTACTCCTACAGCAAACGTACCGGCAGCAAGTACGAGGACGTCAGTGTCGGCGTCGATTCGGCGACGATCACCCCGATCTACATCGCCGACCGCGAGCGCAACAAGATAAAGCTTGCCATGGATTGGGCGGCCACCAAGGATTTCGGATTGCAGGCGTCCGTCGCCTATACGAAGGATAACTATCCGACGTTTGGCGAGCGCAAGGACGGCGTCAGGGAAGGCAAATCGCAGATCTTCTCATTGGACGCAAACCTCGCCATGACCGACGACTGGAAGGCCAAGGCCTGGTATTCGCATGAATCCATCCGGACCAACCTGACGGGCCCTATTACCGGGGCGACGGACTGGGTTGAGGATTCTCGCGACAAAGGTCAATCCATCGGGCTGGGGGTAGATGGCAGGATTTCCGACGGCTTCACTGTAGGCGCCAAGCTTGATGTGACCCTGAGCCGTGGCGACTTCACACAGACGCCGAGTTCGACCAGCCCCTTGCCGGCAGTGGCAAATCGTGAGAGCAGGCTTCACCTGTTCGCGGACTACGCACTGCAAAAGAATTCGTCGCTCCGGTTTGACGTGATCAGCGAGCGTTACCGGACCGACGACTGGCAGTGGCGTTTCAGTACCGGCGCTCCGTTCAGCTATGCCACGGAGGGCACGCAGGTCAGGAACAATCCGGACGAGTCGGCATCGTTTGTCGGCGTTCGCTACAACTACAAGTTCCAGTAGCACGAGCGGCGGCCTGTCCAGTGGCGGCCAGCGACTAGCATCGAAAACAAACGGCCACCTCCGGGTGGCCGTTTGTTTTTCCGTTCGGGTTCGGCGCCGTGTTGCAGGCGCCGACTTTCGTGCTTTCCGGTGCGCGGTTACGTTCAGTTCGCGTCGTAGTAATACGCCTTGCTCGGCACCTTCGCCTCGATCTTTTCCTTCATCGTGTCCAGTGACTGCGGCGCCTTGTCCCACCAGAGGGCGCGCCCTTTCTGCTGCTCGGCCTTTTCCTCGGGATGCTTTTCCATCCATTCGCGCATGAACTTGGTGTGCTCGGATTCATAGAGTGCCATCAGTTTTCCTTTCTGGGTTTTACATCGACATAACGGGTGATGCGCACCACTTCCGGCACGCGCCGGAGCGAGCGCAGGATGCGGGCGAGGTGGATTCGGTCGGTGACCTGCAGGGTGAAGAACAGCGTGGTGGCCTCGCCGCTGTCGTCGTCCATGCTGATGTTGACGATATTGGAGCCGGCTTCGGCGATGCCGGCGGCGATGCGGGCGAGGACGCCGCGCACATTCTTGGCGATGACGCGAATGCTGGCTTCGAACATGCCCTTGATGTCGGGTTCCCATTCGACGTCCACCCAGTTGCCGCGCTCGCTGCGCAGCTTTGCTATCGCCGTGCAGTCGTGGGTATGCACCACCAGGCCCTGCCCCTTGCGAATCAGGCCGACGATCGGGTCGCCTGGGATCGGACGGCAGCAATTGCCGAGCTTGACGGCGACGCCTTCGGGGCCGTGGATCAGGATGGCCTGCTTGCCGCGCCCCTCGGTGGCGGCATTCGCGGCACCGGTGTCGACGCCCTCGGCCAGGCGGCGCGCGACGATGGCCGGCAGGCGCTTGCCCAGGCCGATCTCGGCCAGCACGGCCTTTTGCGAGCGGGCGCCCGAGGCGCGCTTGAAGCGATCCCAGGCCTGCGCCGGCAGCTTGGCCAGGGCCAGGCCGAGGTCGCGCAAGGCGTGTGACAGCAGGCGCTCTCCCAGCGCGGCGGATTCTTCGGCCTGCTTGGTGTTGAGGAAGTGGCGGATCTTGGAGCGCGCCCGTGCGCTCTTGACGTAGCCCAGCCAGGCCGGATTGGGCGCGGCGTTGGGTGCGGTGACGATCTCGACGCGGTCGCCGTTGCGCAGTTCGGTGCGCAGCGGCATGGTTTCGAAATTGATGCGGCAGGCGACGCAGCGGTCGCCGATGTCGGTATGCACGGCATAGGCCAGGTCGACCGGCGTCGAACCGCGCGGCAGGGCGAAGATCTTGCCGCGTGGACTGAACACATAGACTTCGCTGGGGAACAGGTCCACCTTGACGTGCTCGAGGAATTCCGAGGAGTCGCCACTGGTGGATTGCAGTTCGACCAGCGACTGCAGCCACTTGTGGGTCTTCTTCTGCAATTGGTCGAGCGCCGTCTCGTCCTTGTACAGCCAGTGCGAGGCGACGCCGGATTCGGCGACATGGTGCATGTCGGCGTCACGGATCTGGATTTCCACCGGCGTGCCGAAGGGCCCGATCAGCGTGGTATGCAGCGACTGGTAGCCGTTGGCCTTGGGGATCGCGATGTAGTCCTTGAACTTGCCCGGCACCGGCTGGTACAGCGCATGCAGCGCGCCCAGCGCGAGGTAGCAGGTGGGGCGATCCTTGACGATGATGCGAAAGCCATAAATGTCCAGCACCTGCGAGAACGACAGGCGCTTGTCGCGCATCTTGCGGTAGATGCCGTACAGGTGCTTTTCCCGGCCCATGACGTCGGCGTCGATGCCGGCGGCCGGCAACGCCTGGCGGATCGCTTCGAGGATGCGGCCGACCACCTCGCGGCGGTTGCCGCGGGCGCCCTTCACGGCCTTGGCCAGCACCCGATAGCGCAGCGGATGGGCGTGGCGGAAGGCGAGCTCCTGCAGTTCGCGATAGAGCGCGTTGAGGCCGAGCCGGTTGGCGATCGGGGCGTAGATGTCGAGGGTTTCGCGGGCGATGCGGCGCCGCTTCTCCGGCCGCATGGCGTCCAGCGTCTGCATATTGTGCAGGCGGTCGGCGAGCTTGATCAGGATCACGCGCACGTCGCGCGCCATCGCCAGCAGCATCTTGCGGAAGTTCTCCGCCTGGGCTTCCTCGAAACTCTGGTGTTCGATGCGGTCGAGCTTGGAGACGCCGTCGACCAGTTCCGCGGCGACCTTGCCGAAGCGCTCGGCAATCTGCTCCTTGGTGATCGACGTATCTTCCATCACGTCGTGCAGCAGCGCCGCCATCAGCGCGTGCGGGTCGAGGTGCCATCCCGCCAGGGTTTCCGCCACGGCGAGCGGATGCGTGATGTAGGGGCCGCCGCTGACGCGCATCTGGCCGCGGTGCGCCGCATCGGAAAAGACATAGGCGGCGCCGACGCGCGCGATGTCTTCAGGCTTGAGGTAGGTGGCGAGCCGGCCGTTGAATCGTTCCAGGTCCTCGGCCAGATCGACCGGAGGATGCATGTCCGCCGAAATCAGAGGCGGCTCGTCGAGGGCCCCCGGCACCACGCCGGGGTCCATCAGGGGCGAAGCGGGATGAGGCCGGAGTGGAACCTGCGCCGCCGTCACGATTCACCCCGTTCGCATGTTGCTTACGTGTTGCTGCGGGTAAGGATCTCGACGCCGACCTTGCCGGCGGCGATCTCGCGCAGGGCGATCACGGTCGGCTTGTCGCGGCCGGGATCGACCTGGGGCGTGTTGCCCAGCGTCAGCTGGCGCGCGCGGTAGGTCGCCGCCAGGGTCAGCTGGAAACGGTTGGGGATGAGCTTGATGCAATCGTCGATGGTGACACGGGCCATGGTTTCAGTCCTGTTCTAAAAAGCGGAATACGTCGGGGTGACGTGCGCGCTGACGCGGGAAGCGCAGACGCGAAGCGCACACGGCGGCTTTGAGTTCGCCGAGCGCCACATCCAAGTCATTGTTGATTATAACAAAATCGAACTCGGCTACGTGACGCATTTCGCCCAGGGCGCCGGCCACCCGGCGCGCTATGACATCTTCACTATCGGCGCCGCGGCCGCGCAGCCGACGTTCCAGTTCGGCGATCGACGGCGGCAGGATGAATATGCTGACGGCTTCGGGAAACTGGCGGCGCATCTGCTGCGCGCCCTGCCAGTCGATCTCCAGCATCATGTCGCAGCCTTCCTGCATGCGCTGTTCGAGCCAGGTGCGCGAGGTGCCGTAAAAGTTGTCGTGCACTTCCGCCCATTCGGCGAACTCGCCGCGCTCGCGCATGGCGAGGAAGCGCTGCACGTCGATGAAGTTGTATTCGCGGCCGTCCTGCTCGCCCGGACGCGGAGCGCGCGTGGTGAAAGAGACCGAGTGCTTTACCTGCGGATCGTCGGCCAGCAAGCGTCCTACCAGCGTGGTCTTGCCGGCGCCAGAGGGCGCCGCGACGATGAAAAGAGTTCCGGAAATCATGGTTGGCGGTGCTTGAGGTGAGTCAAGGCTGGGCAAGGAATCGATGCATTAGTATACGCGGCCCATGCGCGATACCGCCCACCCCTTCCCGATTCGACGCCGGCCCGCTTTGCTGCTAGCGCTCGGCCTGCTGGCCATGGTCCTGCATCTGGTGGCGGGCAGCGGGATGGTGCGCGCCGCGGCGGCACAAACCGTCAAGGGCGCGATATCTGGCGAACTGTGTACCAGCCACGGCGTGGTCAGGTTCGATCTCGGGCGGGACGGTAGCAAGGTCCCGAGCGGTGAAGTCCACGATTGCTGCACGCTGTGCGCCGCTGGCGCTCCGCTGCTGGCACCGGGCGATAGTCCTGCCGTGGCGCCGGCGCCGACTTTTCGCATCACGCAGGATTCGCGCCGGTTCGTACCGCGCTCGCATCTTCCCCTGACTGCCCACGCCCCGCGCGGCCCTCCGGCCGCGGCCTGAATCCCGCTTCGCCCCGTCGTTCGTGCCGCGTCACACACTCGTGGCGCACGCTAACCGATCCGCGCTCCGGCGCGGGACAAAATCCATCGCAAGGAGTCACCATGAATCTCATCGTCCGTTCTACCGTGCTGTCCGCCCTGTTTTTCGCCGCTTTCGCCCTGCCCGCCCAGGCGCAGGTTACCGTCAAGGATCCCTGGGTGCGCGCCACCGTATCCCAGCAGAAGGCTACCGGCGCTTTCATGCAGATAACTTCGACGCAGGACGCGCGTCTGATCGAAGCCAAGTCGCCGGTCGCCGGCGTGGTCGAGGTGCACGAGATGAAGATGGAAAAGGACGTCATGAAAATGCGTGCCCTGACCGAAGGCCTGGCCCTGCCAGCCGGCAAGAGCGTCGAACTCAAGCCGGGCGGTTACCACGTCATGCTGATGGACCTCAAGCAGCAGGTGAAGGAGGGCGACGTCATTCCTCTGACCCTGGTCGTCGAGGGCAAGGACAAGAAGCGTTCCACCATCGAGGTCAAGGCACCGGCCAAACCCCTGGCGGGCGCGGCCAAGGCGCCGGAAAAGATGGACCACCAGCACAAGCATTAAAAGCTGCCCGGCCTGCGAACGAAGCCGGATCGGTGTCGTCACCGATCCGTCGCCAGCTCCGTTCGCTGCATCACTCCGGCTCGATGTCCGAGTCGCAGCCGATGCCGGCCGCGACCCAGCGGGCAAAGCGGCGCCCGGCCGCGGCCTCCCAGCGCGCCGGCAGCCAGCGCAGGAAATCGGCGGGTCGCGTGATCATTCCGCAGGCATAGCGCCCCGTTTCGGCTTGCCAGCAGAGCGCGGGGCAGGCGCCTTGCCGATGCCCGAGCAGGACGCGGCTGACCGGGCAGGGCAGGGCGGCGCAGCAGACGCCGCAGCCGTTGCACGGTGCGCCGGGCACGGGCTTGGCGGGGGCGGCGGCATGGATGGCGATGAAGGAAGGACGGGCCGGCATGGGACGGTTTGCTGCCGTGTCGCCAGCGCCGACCTTCCGGGCGCGACGCCGGCCGTCGACGATTACTCGAGGTTCTGCACCTGTTCGCGCATCTGTTCGATCAGCAGCTTGAGGTCGAGCGCGATGGCGGTGACTTCGGCCGAGACCGATTTGGAGGACAGCGTATTGGCTTCGCGGTTGAGTTCCTGCATCAGGAAATCCAGCCGCTTGCCGACTGCGCCGCCCTTTTTCAGGACCCGGTCGAGTTCGTCGAGGTGGGTCACGAGGCGCGCGATTTCCTCGGCGACGTCGATCTTGGCGGCGAAGACGCCGACTTCCTGGCGGATCCGCTCCTCGTCGAGGTTGGCCACGGCTTCGCGCAGCTTGGTCGCCAGGCGTTCGCGGTAGGCCGCCAGCGCGGCCGGCAGCAGGGGCTCGGCGGCGGCCACGCGCTCGCGCATGCGCGCCGCGCGATCCCTCAGCACGTCGGCCAGCTTGGCACCCTCGCGTTCGCGCGAGGCGACGAATTCGTCGAGCAGGGTGGCGAACAGTTCCTGCGCCGCCGCCTGCAACTGATCTGCGCCCAGCGAGTCGTCCGCCAGCACGCCGGGCCAGCGCAGCACCTCGGCCACCGACAGCGGCGCGGCCTGTGGCAGGACCGCGCGTACCGCCTGGTCGAGGCTGCCCAGTTCCGCCAGCAGCGCGCTGTCGGGCAGGCGCTGGCGGTTTGCGTGGCCCTGCGCCGGCTGGGCCTGAAGGTAGCCGCGGCATTCGATCTTGCCGCGCGCGATGCGCTCGGTGATCCTCTCGCGCAGCGGCATTTCCATGAAGCGCAGGTCCTCGCTCAGGCGAAAGCCGATGTCCAGGTAGCGCGAATTCACGCTCTTGATTTCAAGGTTGATTACCGCACTGCCCAGGTCGCGGCTGGCGGCGGCATAGCCGGTCATGCTGTGGATCATGTTTTGGGGGTCTCCGTTCCGGAGCCGGTTCGCGGCGCCAAAAGCAGTTGTTTACAGCGAGGGGGCGAACAAGGAAAATCGGGGCAGTATATCAACGCGCTTCTAGCCCATCGTGGTCTCGCAGAACAATCACTCGCTTCCTCCCGGTTACGAACTGGAAGGCTATCGCATCGAGCGGCAGCTTTCGGTCGGCGGCTTTTCCATCGTCTATCTGGCGCACGACGCCCAGGGCACGCCGGTGGCGATCAAGGAGTACCTGCCCAATGCCCTGGCATTGCGCGGCGAAGGGCAGGTGGCGCCGGTCATCCCGCCCGAATACCAGGCGGAGTTCAACTTCGGCCTCAAGTGCTTTTTCGAGGAAGGCCGCGCGCTGACCGGCATCGTCCACCCCAACGTGGTGCAGGTGCTGAATTTTTTCCGCGCCAACGAAACGGTTTACCTGGTGATGCGCTTCGAGACCGGGCAGACGCTGCGCGACTACATCCGCCAGCATCGCGGCCGGATGGACGAAGCCTTCATGCGCGGCATGTTCTGCGGCGTGCTCGACGGCCTCGGCGAAGTGCATGGCCGCGGCCTGCTGCACCTCGACATCAAGCCAGCCAACATCTGGCTGCGAACCGACGGCAGCCCGGTGCTGCTCGACTTCGGCGCCGCGCGCTACGCGGTCGACATCGGCCCGCCCGAGCCGCGCGCCATGTACACGCCGGGCTATGCGGCACCCGAGCAGTACCACGGCAAGTACACGCTGGGGCCGTGGACCGACATCTACGCGGTCGGCGCCTGCATCTACGCCGCGCTGGCCGGCTCGGCGCCGCAGGCGGCCGACGAGCGCCTGGTCGACGACCAGTTGCTGCCCGCCCGCCAGCGCTGGGGCCGCGACTATTCGCTGCGCCTGCTGACCACCATCGACGAATGCCTGCGCCTCGACCCGCCGCGCCGGCCGCAGCACGCGCGCGCCCTGCATGCCTCGCTGATGGCCGATCCGGACGCCGTCAGGTCGCGCTCGTGGCTGTCCCGCCTGGGCTTCTGACGCCATCGATGAAATACACCATCGTCCATGACAGCCGCATCGGTGGGCGCGACATCAACCAGGATCGCGCCGCCTGGCTGGCCACGGACGACGCGCTGTTGATGGTGGTGGCCGACGGCATGGGCGGCCACCTGCAGGGCGAGATCGCTGCCCAGCTCGCCGTCGATACGGTGGTCGAATGTTTCCGCCGCGAGGCCCTGCCGCGCCTAGCCGATCCAGGCCGCTTTCTGGCCAAGGCTTTCGGGCAGGCCCACACCAACATCCTCAACCATGCCAACGCCTGTCAGATTGCCGCCCATGCCGCGCCGCGCACCACCTGCATCGCCTGCGTGGTGCAGGACGGCCAGGCCTGCTGGGCGCATGCCGGCGATTCGCGGCTGTACCTGATCCACGGCCGCGCCCCGGACAATGCCAACGTGATGCGCACCCGCGACCACAGCGTGGTGCAGCGCATGGTCGACGATGGCACCCTCAGCAGCGAGCAGGCCGCCTCGCATCCGATGCGCAATCGCGTCTTCAGCTGCCTCGGCGGCAGCGTCGACCCGCACATCGAGGTCTCGCGCCTGGTGTCGCTGGATGACGGCGACCTGATTGCGTTGTGCACCGACGGCGCCTGGTCGCCGCTCGGAGAACGCCTGGTCAATGAGCTGGCCTGCGCGCCGCTGACCAGTTCCGTGCCGCACCTGCTCGACGCGGCGGAACGCGCCGCCGGTCCCGGCGCGGACAACCTGACCGTGATTGCCATGCGCTGGGACGCGCCCAATCCCGATGCGCACACCCTCGACCAGCGCCCCGACGCGTTGCGCCGCTTGCTGCTGGCGCCGATCAGCGACGAGGACATCGAACTCGCCGTGGCCGACATCCGTCGCCGCATACCCTACACCTCCAGGGCTGCCGCCCAGGAGGGGTTTTCTCAAACGCCGGCCCCCTCCCATCCGTCCACGGCCGGCTTTGCACAGCCGGCCGGTTCCGGCGGCGCGGAGGAGTCCTCCGCGAATTCCCGCCTACACCCCCCTCGCGGGGGAGGCGACTGATTTCCTCGCTACGCTCGATTGTTGGAGAGCGTATTTCACGCCAACGGAGTTCCTTGATGAATCGTCCTTCGCAACGCCTTACCCGCAGCGCCGCGCAACTGCGCGAGCTGCGCATCACCCGCGGCTACACCCGCCACGCCGAAGGCAGCGTGCTGGTCGAGTTCGGCAATACCAAGGTCCTGTGTACCGCCAGCGTCGAGGAGTCGGTGCCCGGCTTCCTGCGCGGCAAGGGTTCCGGCTGGGTCACGGCCGAGTACGGCATGCTGCCGCGCTCAACCAACACCCGTACCGCGCGCGAGGCGGCAAAGGGCAAGCAGTCCGGCCGCACCCAGGAAATCCAGCGCCTGATCGGCCGCTCCTTGCGCGCCGTGACCGACCTCAAGGCGCTCGGCGAACGCCAGATCACGCTCGACTGCGACGTACTGCAGGCCGACGGCGGCACCCGCTGCGCGTCCATTACCGGCGCTTGCGTGGCGCTGCACGACGCCATCGGCACCCTGGTCGCCGGCGGCAAGCTGGCGCAGCACGCGATGCGCGAACTGGTGGCGGCGGTGTCGGTCGGCATCGTCGAAGGCATGCCGGTGCTCGACCTCGATTACGCCGAGGACTCCGCCTGCGACACCGACATGAACGTGGTGATGACCGCCGGCGGCGGCATCATCGAAGTGCAGGGCACGGCGGAAGGCGCGCCCTTCTCGCGCGCCGAACTCGATACCCTGCTGGAACTCGCCGCTGCCGGCATCGGCGACATCGTCAAGGCGCAAGAGTCGGCGCTGGCGGCACGGCGGTGACTGAGTGTGAAAAACTCGTCCTCGCCTCCGGCAACGCCGGCAAGCTGCGCGAATTCGGGCAACTGCTGGCGCCCTTCGATTTCGAGGTGCTGCCACAGTCGGCCTTCAACGTGCCGGAAGCCGAGGAGCCGCACGTCACCTTCGTCGAGAATGCCATCGCCAAGGCACGCCATGCGGCGCAGCTGACCGGCCTGCCGGCGCTGGCGGATGACTCCGGCCTGTGCGTGGCGGCGCTGGGCGGCGCGCCGGGAGTCTGGTCGGCGCGCTATGGCGGTGAGCCGAAATCGGATGCGAAGAACAACGCCAAACTGCTGGCCGATCTGGCCGGCGTCGCCGACCGTCGCGCGCACTATGTCGCCGTGCTGGTGCTGATGCGTGCCGCCGACGATCCGCAACCCATCGTCGCCGAGGGCGAATGGCATGGCGAGATCGTCGATGCGCCGCGTGGAGAAGGCGGCTTCGGCTACGACCCGTATTTCCTGGTGCCCGAACTCGGGCTTACCGTGGCCGAACTGCCGCACGACGAAAAGAACCGCCGCTCGCATCGCGGGCAGGCGCTGGCGCAACTCATCGCGCGGCTGCGGCTCGGGATGTGATTCCGATCATTTCGATCGTCGCCGTCCCGCCGGCGCCGACTGCCGCAGGTTCCTCCGGACTGGTTGCCCCGCCGCCGCTTGCCCTCTACGTACATTGGCCGTGGTGCGTGAAAAAGTGCCCCTATTGCGATTTCAATTCGCACGAGGTTCGTGGCGAAGTCGACGAGGCCGCCTATCTCGCCGCCCTGATCGCCGACCTCGAAGCCGCCCTGCCGCAGGTCTGGAACCGGCCGGTGTCCAGCGTCTTCATCGGCGGCGGCACGCCGAGCCTGATGCGCGGAGAAACCGCCGAGGCGCTGCTGGCGGCGATCCGCATGCGACTGCCGCTGCAACCCGGCGCCGAGATCACGCTCGAGGCCAATCCCGGCACCGCCGAGGCGGCGAAGTTCGCCGCCTTTCGCGCCGCCGGGGTGACCCGGCTTTCGATCGGCGTGCAGAGTTTCGACGATGCCAAGCTCGCCGCGCTGGGTCGCATCCACGATGGCGGCGAAGCGCGGCGCGCCATCGAACTGGGGCTGAGGAATTTCGAGCGCGTCAATCTCGACCTGATGTACGCGCTGCCGGGGCAGACGCTGGCGCAGGCGGACGCCGACATCGCCACCGCGATCGACAGCGGCGCCGGCCACATCTCGGCCTACCACCTGACGCTGGAACCGAACACCGCATTCCACCACGCGCCACCGCCGCTGCCCGACGACGACCTGGCGGCCGACATGCAGGAGATGGTCGAAGCCCGGCTTGGTGCCGCCGGCTTCGAGCACTACGAAACCTCGGCCTTCGCCCGGCCCGGCGCGCAGTGCGCGCACAACCTCAACTACTGGCGCTTCGGCGATTACCTGGGCATCGGTGCCGGCGCCCACGGCAAGCTGTCGAACCACGCCACGATCTGGCGCGAGGCACGCCACCGCAACCCGCGCGCCTACCTGGAGGGTGCCGCGCGCGGCGATTTCATCGCCACCCGGCAGGACATCGATCGCGCCGACCTGCCCGGCGAGTTCATGATGAATGCCTTGCGCCTCAACGGCGGATTTCCGCTGGCGCTGTTCACCGAACGCACCGGCCTGCCGCTGGCCGCCATCGAAAAGTCGGCGCTGGCGGCACGGCGCGAGGGGCTGCTGGAAGCGGCCGACGGCTGGATGCGGCCGACCATGCAGGGCCGGCGTTTCCTCAATCGGCTGCTGGCCGGCTTCCTCGCCGCTGACGGGGCCTGAGAATGCGCGTTCTGTGTCACCATACGGCCCGGCAAACCACGGACAAGGACGCAGCGGCGTGAAGGGCACCAGCGGAAACCTGATCGAGATCGAAGACCTCCACTTCGCCTACGGCGGCAACAAGGTGCTGCAAGGCATCCAGCTCACCGTGCCGCGCGGCAAGGTGGTCGGCATCCTCGGCGTCAGCGGCGCCGGCAAGAGCACCCTCCTCAAGCTGATCGGCGGCCAGTTGCGACCCGACCGCGGCCGGGTACGCGTCGACGGCCGCGTCGTGCACGAGCTCGATGACGACGGCCTCTACGAGATGCGCCGCGACATGGGCATGATGTTCCAGGCCGGCGGCCTCTTCAGCGACATTTCCGTCTACGAAAACATCGCCTTTCCGATGCGCGAACTGACCGACCTGCCCGACGACCTGATCCATGACCTGGTGCTGATGAAGCTGCATGCGGTCGGCCTGCGCGGCTCGAGCGGGCTGATGCCCAACGAGCTGTCCGGCGGCATGGCGCGCCGCATCGCGCTGGCCCGGGCGATCGCACTCGACCCCGGCCTGACCATGTACGACGAACCCTTTGCGGGGCTGGATCCGATCTCGCTCAACGTCATCGCGCAACTGATCCGCCGCCTCAACGACGCGCTGGGCGCGACCTCCATCGTGGTCACCTACGATGTATCGGAAACGCTGAAGGTGGTCGACTATGCCTACTTCATCCACGACGGCAAGGTGGTCTCGGCCGGCACGCCCGACGAACTGCTGAACTCGTCGAATCCCTCGGTGCACCAGTTCATCCACGCCGAACCGGATGGCCCGGTGGCCTTCCACTATCCGCGCGAACCCTACCGCAGCGACCTGGAACTCGGGCAGTAGCGGTCGCTAGCCGCGCAGGGGCGGCTAACGTCAGGATGGGTCGCTAGTGATATCGAGCGCAGCGAGCTGATCAGAAGCCTCCCCGTGAGGGGGCGAGGCGGGGTTTCGCACCGCATGCGGTGCGCCGCCGCAGCCGGCTGGCTGTGCAAAGCCGGCCGTGGGCCGCGAAGCGGATGGGAGGGGCGGGCGTTCAATTCGCCTTTAGTTCTGGCCGTTGCACTTAACGCCGATGAAGCCGGCGTTAGCCTCCACTGAAACTTCGTTTTCGCGTGTTTCATCTTCCGCGGGTGGCCCTGGGTGCCATGAGCGTCAGTGCTCCTTGCCGTCCACCCTGGGCTGCAACAGGAAAGGGATCAGGCGCCACGCCAGGATGCCGAAACCGGCCAGCCAGCCAGTGGCGGCCAGTGCCAGCCATAGCGCATAGGATGCCGGCAGCAATTGCGGCGCAAGGACCCGCAGCAGGAAGGCGCCGATCATGATCCACAGCACGGCCCGGTCGGCGGGGTCGAACACCACCTTGCGCCCGGTGTGGCCCTTGGCGATGCGGATCAGCATCGCGGGAATGATCAGGCCCATCACGCCGAGCCCGAATACGTGCGTGGAAAAGGCGCCGATCCAGTTCGGCGGCGCCGCCACGGCGAGGAATTCGACCAGCAGTTGCAGCACGATGGCGGCATAGCCGAGGACCATGATGCCGAGGTCGATCCGGCGCAGTGCAAGGTGCGGGTACCAGAATGCCAGGCGCCCCGCCAGCAGCAGCGCCAGCGTCAGCGAAAGGCCGGCGGCCAGCGCCGGCGGCATCCAACCGGCGCCGACCAGGACCAGGCCGAGCAGCTTGATGGCGCGATCCAGCGCGGCATGGCGCAGGATATCGACCTGGTAAATGTTCTTCATGAACTGGGTCAGGGTGCGTTCCAGCATCACCAGGAAGGCGACGCGGAACAAGTCCGGTGGCCATCGCGATGCCAACCTGGAACTGCGCCGCGTCCAGCATCAGGTGTTTCGCCACCAGGAAGGTGGGCAGGATCAGCAGGAAGAAATAGTTGTCGCGGTAGCTGTCGTCCTTGCGGTAGCGCACCAGGGTCCACAGCAGCATGGCGACGATGGCGGCGAGGAAACCCGCACTGGACAGGCCGAACAGCCAGCCCGGCCAGGCGCCGCCCAGCCACATGCCGGCGCGCTCGAACAGCCAGGCGGCGGAGAGGATGACCAGCGGCGCGCCGTGGTAGCCGCGGATACCCACCCAGTTCTTGGTGGACGTCAGCAGGAAGCCGCCCAGCACCGCCCAGCCGAAGCCGAAGAACATCTCATGGGCATGCCACTGCAGCGCCGCCACCGGCAGCGCGGGTGCCGGCAGGAGACCGAAATGAATCAGAACCCAGAGCGTGGGCAGGCTCATGCCGGCGAGGCAGGCCAGCGCGAAGAAGGGCCGGAACCCGACCAGCCAGAGCGGGTGCGCGAGGAGATTCACGATCGCTCAGGCGGCGGCGCGGACGCAGTTGCGGCCGCCGGCCTTGGCGCGATACAGGGCTTCGTCGGCGCGTCCGAGGATGGTGTCCATCGTTCCTTCGCCGGGGACGCTGGTCGCGACGCCGATGCTTACCGTGCAACCCGGTTGCGCGCGCGCCTGCTCGACTCCGGCCCGTATGCGTTCGGCGACCACCAACGCTTCGTCGAGGACGGTTTCCGGCAGCAGCGCGACGAACTCCTCGCCACCGAAGCGGCCCAGCTTGTCGGGGCGACGCAGCAGGCCGCCGACCCGTTCGACGAAATCCACCAGCACGCGATCGCCGGCCTGATGTCCATAGGTGTCGTTGACGGCCTTGAAATGGTCGAGGTCCATGATCAGCAGCGAACTGACCCGGTTCTTGCGTCGGTCGCGCTCGAGCTCCTGGTCGCAGGCATCGAGGAAGGCGCGCCGCGTCAGGGCGCCGGTGAGCGAGTCGTGTCGCGCCATGTGCTCGAACTCGGCGCGCAGCTTGTCGGTCGCCATCAGTACCACGCCGATGCTCAGCAACAGCAGGCAGAAGGCATAGGTGGTGACGAAATAGGTTTGCGTCGGCGACAGGATGAACAAAGAGCTGTCGGGCGTGGTGCCGAATGCAGCGACGAAGCGCACCGCCTGCGCCATGGCCTGCACCACCAGGGCCGCGATGCACAGGTAGCTGGCGAGGCTGCGGATGCCGTGGCGGGCGATGGTCCAGGCGTGGGCCGCGGTGAGCACGAGCATGAGCAGGCTCATCGTCAGCACGCGGATCCCGTAATGCGGTTCGACCACGGTGAACCACACCATCACCGGCAGCGAGAAAAGTATCAGTGCCGCCCAGGTTCGCGTCCAGGCCCGCACGGCAAGGAAGCGCTGGCTGCCTATGTGGAACAGCGCCAGGCCGACGAGCAGCAGCAGGTTGCCGGCGACCACCGAGGCCAGGTCGGGAATCGAGCCGCGCGCGCCGAGCAGCAGCGTCGACACGAAGATCAGTCCGGTGGCGGACGCCCACTCGCCGAGGCCGACGATCGCCGTCGGGTAGTTGTGGCGCATGACGAACAGCACTACCGACATCATGCCGCCCATGACACCGGCGAGCAGGATGACGGTGCGCGGATCGATGCTCATCGCATCGAGGCGCGCCGGAAGACGAGGTCCCAGACGCCGTGGCCGAGCTTCAGTCCGCGGCTTTCGAACTTGGTTTGCGGCCGGTAGGGCGGCCGCGGCGTGAAGCCGTTGGCCATGTTCTGCAGCCGCCGCTCGCCATTGAGGACCTCCAGCATCTGGTTGGCATAGTCCTCCCAGTCGGTGGCGCAATGCAGGTAGCCGCTGGGCGCGAGGCGGTCGGCCAGCAGCGCGACGAATTCGGGCTGGATCAGGCGACGTTTCTGCTGGCGCTTCTTGGGCCAGGGGTCGGGAAAGAAGACGTGGATGCCGGACAGCGACCCGGGCGCGATCATGTCGCGCACCACCTCGACCGCGTCATGCTGGATCACGCGCAGGTTGGTGATGCCGCGCGTGGAAATTTCCTTCAGCAGGCTGCCGACGCCGGGCGTGTGCACCTCGATGCCGAGGTAGTCGTTTTGCGGGTGCCGTTCGGCGATGGTGGCCGTGGTTTCCCCCATGCCGCAGCCGATTTCGAGGATGCGGTGGGTGCGGCGGCCGAATACGGCGTCGAGGTCGAGCGGCGTCGCCTGGTAGGGAATGCCCCAGCGCGGCATGCCTTCCTCGTGGAAGCGGCGTTGCGCTTCGGAGACACGGCCCTGGCGCAGCACATAGCTACGGATATGACCGTGGCCGGGCGCGGCGGGGTCGTCGGCCGCGGCGGCGGGGTCGTCGATATCGCTCATTCGGCAGGACTTTCAGAAGTCGGCGCCGGCGGCACGGCGACCGCGATTGGCGCAGGGCCCTCGGGCGCAGGAACGTCCGCCAGCAGGCGCGCGAAATCGTAGCGCGCACCGCTTATCGCCTGTGGCAGGGTGGCGCAGGCGTCTTCCAGCGGCACCTTGCCCAGCGCCGGCAGGATGCTGTCATTGAGTCCCAGGGCGCGCGCCAGGTCGGGCCAGTTGGCCTCGTCGGCCCGTTCGCCGAAATAATAGCGGGACAGGTCGAGCACCAGCACCTCGATGGAGCGGGCCTGTTTCGCATGCCAGCTCGCGTAGGCATTTTGGATCGGGGCGGAATGCTGCGGCAGGTCGAGGCAGGCGGCGGCCAGCATGGAAAGCCCGTGCGCCAGGCCGAACAGGCGCTGGCGCAGCAGCACCTGCGGTTGCTCGAAGGCGTAGCCGTGATGCCGCGGCAGGAGTTCGGCTGTCGCCTGCGTCATCGCCGGCGTCGCTTCGGGCGCGGCATCCGCCGCCAACGCCGGACCGAACAGCGCGAGGCAAAGCACCGCGGCGGCGAATATCTTCACGCGCCGGACTGACCGATCATTCCGCCGACCGGAGAACTCGGTGTCGCGGCGTAGAACTTCTTCGGCATGCGCCCGGCGCGGAACGCCTCGCGGCCTGCTTCGACCGCCTTCTTCATGGCGCCGGCCATCAATACCGGGTCCTTCGCCGCAGCGATCGCGGTATTCATCAGCACGCCGTCGCAACCCAGTTCCATCGCGATGGCCGCGTCGGACGCGGTGCCGACGCCGGCATCGACGATCACCGGAACTTTCGATTGCTCGATGATCAGTTTCAGGTTCCACGGATTGAGGATGCCCATGCCGGAGCCGATCAGCGAGGCCAGCGGCATCACCGCGACGACGCCGATGTCTTCCAGCATGCGCGCCTGGATCGGGTCGTCGGAGCAGTACACCATGACATGGAAGCCGTCCTTGACCAGGGTCGCAGCCGCCTTCAGGGTTTCCGGCATGTTGGGGAACAGCGTCTGCGGGTCGCCCAGCACTTCGAGCTTGCACAGGGCGTGACCGTCGAGCAGTTCGCGGCCCAGGCGCAGGGTGCGTACCGCGTCGTCGGCCGTGTAGCAGCCGGCGGTGTTGGGCAGGATGGCGAATTGCGACGGCGGCAGCACTTCCAGCAGTGAGGGCTGGCCGGGTTCCTGGCCGATGTTGGTACGGCGGATGGCGACCGTGATGATCTCGGCGCCGGAGGCGTCGATCGCGGCGCGGGTCTGGGCGAAATCCTGGTATTTGCCGGTGCCGACCAGCAGGCGCGAGCCATAGGCTTTGCCGGCGATGACGAGGGAATCGTTGCTCATGGGTTCGGGTTCCGGAAAATTTCAGCCGCCGCCGACGGCGACGACGATTTCGATCTGGTCGCCGTCGGCGAGCAGGGTGTTGGCATGGCGGCTCTTGGCCACGATTTCGCCGTTGCGCTCCACGGCGACGCGCTTGCCGGCCAGCCCGCGCGCCTCGAGCAGCGCCGCGACGGAAAGCGGTGCCGCCAGTTGCTGCGCTTCGCCGTTGATGATCAGGTCCATTCGTGAATTTTACTTCAGCAGGCGGCGCCGGATCAGCGCCGAGGCGATACCGAAGGCGATCGCGGCGACCGCCAGCAGCGCGGCGACGTGGCCGACAATGCCCGACGGGATCTCGCCGAACAGCAGCGGACGCACCAGCGCCACGGCGTGGGTCAGCGGCAGCCATGCGGCCACTGCCTGCACCGCCGGCGGCAACTGGTCGGGCGGGAAGAACACGCCGCACAGCAGCACCATGGGCGTGATGAACAGCGTGAAGTAGTACATGAAGAAATCGTAGGAGGGCGCCAGCGCGGTGACGATCAGGCCCAGCGCGGCGAAGGCCAGCCCGGTGAGGAAGATCACCGGCACCGCCCACAGCGCGAGCGGCGAGCCGATCAGGCCCAGCACCCAGATCACCAGCAGGATCGCGATGCCCGACAGCGTGGCCTTGGCCGCCGCCCACAGCAGTTCGCCGGCCATCACGTCTTCCAGCGTCACCGGCGCGTTCATGATCGCCTCCCAGGTGCGCTGCACGTGCATGCGCGAGAAGGCCGAATAGAGCGCTTCGAAGGAGGCCGCATTCATGGTCGACGCGCACACGGTGCCGGCGGCGAGGAAGGCGATGTAGGACACGCCGCCGACCTGCGGCAACAGCCCGCCGAGGCCGTAGCCGAGGCCGAACAGATAGATCATCGGGTCGGCCAGGTTGCCCAGCAGCGACGGGATCGCCAGCTTCTTCCAGACCAGGAAATTGCGCCGCCAGACGGCGAAGGCGCGCAGGGAGAGGCGGGGCAGGATGTTCATGTCAGTCGCGCAACTCGCGTCCGGTCAGCTTGAGGAACACGTCCTCCAGGTTCGCCGGCCGGTGCAGGGTGCGCAGGCTGGGCCAGGCGGCGAGGTGGGCCAGCAGGGGGGCTGCATCCGCGACGTAGCAGAAGGCCGTCTCGCCGCTGACCTCGACGCGATTCGAAAAAGCCTGCGCCTCGCGCTGGGCCCAGCCGGGCGCATCCTCGCCGTAGACCTCGACCACCTGCGCTTCGATGTTGTCGCGGATCAGGTCGCGCGGCGCGCCTTCGGCCACCATGCGCCCGGCGTCGATGATGGCCAGGCGCTGGCAGAGGCGCTCGGCCTCGTCCATGAAATGCGTCGTCAGCAGGATGGTCTTGCCCTGCGCCTGCAGGCGCTTCAGGCGTTCCCAGATGAGGTGGCGCGCCTGCGGGTCGAGGCCGGTGGTGGGCTCGTCGAGCAGCAGCAGTTCGGGGTCGTTGACCAGGGCGCGGGCCAGGGTCAGGCGCCGCTTCATGCCGCCGGACAAGGTGCGGATGTTCGCCTTTTCCTTGCCGGAGAGGCCGGCGAAATCCAGCAGTTCTGCGATCTTGGGTCGGATCTCGGCATCCTTCATGCCGAAGTAGCGGCCATACACGATCAGGTTTTCGGCGGCGGTGAAATCCGGGTCGAGGTTGTCGAACTGCGGCACCACGCCGATCTTCATGCGGGCTTCGCGGGCCCGCTCCGGCACCGGTTCGCCGGCGAGGACGATTTCTCCGGAGTCCGGCATCGTGAGGCCGAGGCAGCAGCGCAGCGTGGTGGTCTTGCCGGCGCCGTTGGGGCCGAGCAGGCCGTAGCATTCGCCGCGCTGCAGTTCGAAGCCGAGCCCGGCGACGACTTCGCGGCCTTCATAGGATTTGCGCAGCGCGACCACCCGCAGTGGGCTCATGGTTGATCCTTGACGCAGCGCATGTTCCTGTTCCTTCGCCTGAAGGTAAAATTCTAACAGTCTGCCGCCACCCGTCCGCGCCGGCAAACTCGGCGGTGGCGACGACCGTCCGGCTGGCGACGGACGAAAGGGGATGTCGGTGATCCCCGAATTTGACGAGGTGCTTGCCGGGAGGCGAAGTCGGCGATGTCTGAACTTACTGATCTGGATGGTCTGTTTGCCGACGATGATGACGGTGGCGGCGAGAGCGCGGCGACCCCGGTCCGGCGCCCCGTCGCGAAGCTCCTGCCCTGCCCCTACGAGTCGCTGTCCTATCTGTTGATCGAGGACTCGCAGACCATGCGCGTCTGGTTGCGCAACACTATCGCCAATGCGGGTGGCACCAAGATCGATGTCTCCGACAGCTACCACGACGCGCTCTACCGGATACGGAACCGCGGCAATTACGACGTGGTGCTGTGCGACTACATCCTCTCCGACACGCGCGACGGGCAGCAACTTCTGGAAGAGGTAAGGCGCCAGAAGCTGCTGCCGCAGTCGACCATCTGGATCATGATCACCGGCGAGCGCAAGTACGAGCAGGTGTTTTCGGCGGTGGAACTCGCACCCGACGACTACCTGATCAAGCCCATCTCGCCCGAGCTTCTGCACGAAAGGCTGGGCAAGGCCTGGGACCACCGCCTGGCACTGAAGGGAGCAACCGACCTGTTCGATGCCGGCCGTTTCAGCGATGCGCTGGAAGTCTGCCGGCGCAGCTCTCGAGACAATCCCCGCCACGCCGCCGGATTCCAGCGCATCGCGGGCGAATGCATGCTGCAGATGGAGCATTACCAGGAAGCCTACGATCATTTCGAGTCGATCCTGGAGGACCGCCCGATGCTGCCTTGGGCCAAGCTGGGCAAGGCCCGCGCCTTCTTCCACCTCGATCGCTACGACGAGACCGCGGCCATCATCGAAGAACTGATCCACGACAACCCGGATTACCTGCACGCCCATGACCTGCTGGCCAAGGTGCACGAACGCAAGGGCGACCTCGAAGCGACCAAGGCGCTGCTCAAACTGGTGCTGCAGAAGAACCCGAAGTCGCTCCAGCGCCAGCGCGAGATCGCGCGCATCGCGGTGGCCACCGACGATCCGCTGACGGCGATCGACGCCTACGCGATGATGCACCAGCACGGGCGTGGTTCGAGCTTCATCCGTCCGGGCGACTTCAGCACCTATGCCGGCATGCTGATCAAGAGCGGCAGCAAGGCCGCACTGGAGCGGCTCGAAGGCCTCGCCGGCAACCTCGCCGATTTCCACAAGAACGACCCTGCCTACGCGCTTTCCGGCAAGACGGTGTCCTACGCGGCCGCCGTGGCCAAGGGCGACCGCAAGGCCGCCGAGGACGCCTACCAGAAGATGCGCCAGGCGCTGGAGGCGACCGAGTCAGGCGGGCACGAGATGGATCGCGAGGAGTCGATGTTCGTACTCGAGGCCGCGGTCGAGATGGGCGACGAGAAGACGGCGTGCCAGATGGCGCAGTCCCTGTACCAGGACCACATCGGCAACCAGTCGATCGAGGAACGCATCAAGACCATGATGGCCAGCGGCGGCTGGGAGGCCCATGCGACGCGGATCGCGGAAGGCGCCAGCGAAAACCTGCGGAAGATGAACGTCGCCGCCGCGAACATGGCGAAGCATGGCCAGTTGCTCGACGCCGTGGAGGAATTCGCCCGGCTGGCCGAGTCGAACAAGAACGTCGCGGTCTACCTCAATGCCGCGACCTGCATCGTCAAGTGCTTCGAGGAAGTCGCCTCGGGCCATCTGGCGATCGATGGCGACACGCGCAAGCGCCTCAACAACCGGATGCAGGGTTACCTGAATTTCGTCGCCCAGCGCGACGTCGGCAACCATCGCCTGGACCAGATCCGCAAGACCTGGGACGCCACGCCGCACTAACCCGCGTCAGTGCCAGGCGCGCTCGATGAGGTTGCGGATGAGGTGCAGGCGGCGGTGGAAGAAGTGGTCGGCGCCGGGAATCACCACCACCGGCAGATCCAGCGGAGTAGCCCAGGCCAGCACGTTGGCCAGGCGCACGGTTTCGTCTTCCGAACCGTGGATCACCAGCGTGTCGGGCGCCACTGCCTCGGTTTCGTAGCGGCGCATGCCTTCGACGAAGCCGGCCGCGGTGCCCACCAGTACCAGCCAGCGCGGCGGATCGCCGGCGGCGGCGAGGCGCTTCGCCAGCCGTGTGGTGACATAGGCGCCGAAGGAAAACCCGGCGAGGTAGAGCGGTAGCGGGGCACCGGCAGGGGTCAGCCGGCCGGCGAATCGATCGCGTGCCCAGTCGTGCACCGCCAGCACGTCGTCGGTCTCGGCGTCGCCGTGGTCGTGCTCGCCTTCGCTGCCGCCGACGCCGCGAAAGCTCGGCCGCAGCGTGATGCAGCCGCGCTCGCGGAAGGCCCGCGCCAGCGTGGTCACCACCTTGTTGTCGGCAGTGCCGCCGAACAGTGGATGCGGATGGGCGATCAGGGCAATGCCGGTCGGATTCTCGTGGTCCTCGACGAAGACCTCGATCTTGCCGTCGGGCCCGTCCAGCAGCACGCGTTCGTGGCGCGACATGATCTAGCGAGCAACAGTGGAACGGGTCGCTGGCGATATCGAGCGCAGCGAGCCATACAGGAACCCCCGCGAGGGCAGGGGGCGGCGGGGGCGCGCGGGAAGGGGCGGGCCGAGTTTGCTCGCCCAACGGCCGGCAAGGGTGCGCGCGTTTCATGATTTGCGGGTGGTTGTCGAAGCCATGGGCGTCAGTCCACCTTGAGCCGTTCGACCACTCGGCCCTTGACCAGGTGCTCGTCGATGATCTCGTCGATGTCTTCCTGGTCCACGTAGGTGTACCAGACCGCCTCGGGATAGATCACCATTACCGGCCCTTTCTCGCAGCGGTCGAGGCAGCCCGCCGCGTTGATGCGCACCTTGCCCGGCATCTTGTCGCCGAGCGCCTTGACCTTGTCCTTGGCATAGGCGCGCATGGCGCTGGCGCCGTGGTCGTTGCAGCAGGCTTCGCCCGCCGCGCGCTGGTTGGTGCAGAAGAAGACGTGGTGCGTGAAGTGGCTCATGGTCGCGGGTCAGTCTGGGGACGGAGGACGGATTTTACCGGGACGGGGCGGGGTACTTGGCAGCGTTCTTGACGATCTTTTCCCGGGCTGCGGCGATCGGGTCGATGTCCAGCACGTCAGCCAGTTCGGTGAGGTAGATCAGCACGTCGGCGATTTCGTCGGCGACCGCCGCGCGCTTGTCGGCGGGGAGGGCCAGGCTTTCCTCTGGCGTCGCCCACTGGAAATGCTCGACCAGTTCCGCCGCCTCGACGCTGAGCGCCATGACGAGATTTTTCGGGGTGTGGAAGCGATGCCAGTCGCGTGCGGCGCAGAAATCCCGCAGCGCATCGCGCAGGGTGACGAGGTCAGTAATCGGTGTCATGGGTTCTCGGTCGGTAGGACATCAGCCAGGGCAGCGCCAGGAAGGGCCAGAGCGAGGAAATCAGGCGCGTCAGGCCGTTGAAGTTGAGGAACTGGCCGGGGTTCCAGATGTGCAGCGCGTTCAGCAGGTAGGGGTTTTCCGGCGCGACGTTTACCATCACGGTGGCGAACAGCAGCGCCAGAGCTGCCACCGCGCGCTGCAACTCGATGCCGAGGAAGGTGGCGCTCCACCACAGCGCCAGCCCGATCGCCATGCCTGTGCTGTTGCCGGGAGTAATCCACGCCAGTGCCGCCGGCTGGCCCATGAGAACGCCGTGGGTGGCGGCCTTGACCAGTACGGCAAACAGCAGCAGGCCGATCGTCAGCGGCCGCGCGTGGCGTCGCAGCAGCAGCGTGACGACCAGTCCGGCCGCCAGCAGGCCGGCGGCGGCAATGGTGGCTTCGACGCTGATGAATCGTTCCGCGAGAAAAGGCTGTACCGGCGGCAGGTCGAGCATCAGGCGCAGGTTGCCGCTGCCGAACAGCAGCGATTCCGGCGAGAGCTGGGTCAGCAGCCAGGCCGCCACCAGCAGCACCCCCATGTCGACGCCGGAGCCGCGCATCAGTGTGCGTCGCCGCCACTCGGCGAGACGACCCTCGTCCAGCAGGTAGCCCCCCTTGCTGGCACCCAGCCAGGCGCCGAGCAATGTGCCTGTGGCATTGCAGGCCAGGTCGAGGTTGGAGGGGACACGGTCGGGCAGGTAGTTCTGCAGCAGTTCCAGTGACAGGCTCACCGCACTGCCGAGCAGGGTCGTCAACAGCCAGGCCGGGATGCCGGGCAGGTGGCGGCGCAATACGGCGGCACAGAGGAAGCCGAAGGGCAAGTAGACGGCGACGTTGGTCGCCAGGTCGAATCCGGTGTAATACCTCGGCCACGCGGCGGTCAGGAAGACCAGCGGATTGCCGCCGCTGTCGCGCCAGCCGGCCAGGGGGTACAGGCTGGCATAGACGATCAACAGCAGGTAGCCGCCGGTCAGGTAGAGCGTCAGATGGGTGCGCGTGCCGTTAGCCACGAGTTCGATTCTGCCCCCTTCACGCGGGGGCGACAAGCCTCGCCGGTGGCGACTGCCGCGCTACCAGTTGCGCTGGAGGTTGGTCAGGTAGTCGGTCGGGAAGCCGTCGATCACGATCAACGTCTGGTCGAGAACCCGGCGCGCGGTTTCCACGGTGAGCGAAGCGCAGAGGCTTCGGTCGCGCGTGCCGCCCGAGGTCAGGCCGACCAGGTCGCCTCGCGCATCGACCAGCGGTCCGCCCGAGACGCCGTTGTCGCAGTAGTTGTTCGAGACCAGATAGTTCTGGCCACGGCGATTGATGACGCCGAGCAGTGTGCCCGGTGAAAACGTCAGGCGGCCCTTGGCGAAGCCGAGGTTGTAGATCTGGGTGCCGCGAGTCAGGCGTGCCGTGTTGCCCATGTTGATCGGCTTGGCGTCAAGCCCCGGAGCATGGGCGATGCATGCATCCTCGGTGATGAGGAAGGCAGCGTGGGTGATTCGTGTCGACGCGCCGGTGACGGCGCTGATCGCCAGCAGCGGCCCCTTGTGCACGTTGGGGGCGATGACATGGCAATTGGTGAGCAACTTGTCGCGTTCGATGGCGACGCCCGTTCCCTGGCCGCCGCCGCCGACGATCGCATAGGTGGACTCGGCGATGATGCGTTCGGCCGACGGCTGGGGTGCGTCGGCGGGGGGTGGCGTAGTCCGCGCCGCGGCTGGCGGCGCCGAGGAGGCGGCCGCGGCGACTGCCGGCGGCAACTGCGCGGCGATGTCGGCAGCCAGGGCATCATCGTCCGGCCCGCCGGGATTGGCCTGTACCACGGGAGTCGGCGCTGGCGATACGGTCCTTGCGACCGCAGGCGTTTCGACCGGCGGCGGCGCGGGAGCCATGTAGCGTCCGGCAGCATAGGCCACGCCGGCAATGAGCAGCGAAGCCACGGTCGGCTTGAGCCAGCGCGCGGGCGTCGTCGTCGGGGCCTGCCGTCGTTCGCCTTCGCGCCGGTCGCGCTGATGCCGGTCATAGCCGGCGCGCTGGCGCCGATCAAGCAGCAGATCGCGGGCGTCCGTCAGGATCGCAATGCGGTTGTGCTTTTCCTCGCTGTCGGGTTGCGCATCCAGCGTCAGGCGCAGGGCGGCGTAGGCGTCCTGGATATCCGCGGGGGAGGCTTTGTCGCTGAGGCCGAGAAGTTCGTAGAGGGTCTGCTTGTCGGCCACGAGATGTCAGTGTCGGTGTTCCGCTTCCGCGTGATGCGTCTGCGACGCAGCATGGTGATGCAGGATCGCATGCGGATCGTGGCCCGGTACGTGATGGCCGACCCACTGCGGCAGGAGCGAACCGGCGACCATGCCGAGGATGGACACGCCCAGCCCGATCAGTTGCGGCGGCACCAGGCTGGCCTCGCCGATCAGCACTTCGATCAGCACCCAGGAAAGCAGGCCGCCGAAGGTCGCCGCCAGCGCGCCCTGCGTCGTTGCGCGCTTCCAGAAGATCCCGGCCGCGAGCGGCACGAAGGCGCCGGCCAGGGTCACCTTGTAGGCGTTTTCCACCATCTTGAAGATCGAGGCTTCCGACTTCAGCGCGAAGCCGAGCACGATGCAGGTGAATACCACCAGGCAGCCGCGCATCACGCGCAGGAACTGGTGGTCGCCCATGTTGGGGTAGAAACCGCGCACCACGTTCTCCGCGAAGGTCACCGAAGGCGCCAGCAGCGTCGCCGACGAACAGCTCATGATGGCCGAGAGCACGGCGCCGAAGAACAGCACCTGGGCGAACAGCGGTGTGTGCTGCAGCACCAGGGTCGGCAGCACCAGTTGGGTGTCCTTCTCCAGCAGGTCGGCGAACAGCACCGGATCGATCATCGTCGCCGAGTAGGCGATGAACATCGGCACGAAGGTGAAGCAGAAATAGATCGAGGCGCCGAGCACCGAGCCCCACAGCGCGATGTTCGCGGTCTTGGCCGAGGTGATGCGCTGGAACACGTCCTGCTGCGGGATCGAACCCAGCATCATGGTCATCCAGGTGCCGATGAAGGTCAGCCACAGCCAGGGATCGGGCGCGGGGAAGAAGTCCAGCTTGCCGGCGGCCGCGGCGTGGTCGATTACCGCCGTGGCGCCACCGCCGACTTTCCCGCTGACGGTCCAGGCGATGAATAGCAGGCCGCCCATCGACACCGCCATCTGCACGAAATCAAGGATGGCCACCGAGAACATGCCGCCGAACACGGTATAGGTCAGCACGATGCCGGCGCCGAGGATCATGCCGGCTTCCTGGCTGACGGCGCCGTCGGTGACGACGAAGAAGATCAGGCCCAGCGCCTTGATCTGCGCCGCGACCCAGCCCAGGTAGGAAAGCACGATGCAGATCGTGGTGATGATTTCGACCGTGCGGTTGTAGCGCATGCGGTAGAAATCGCCCAGGGTGATGATGTTGAGCTTGTACAGGTAGCGCGAGAAGATGATGCCGGCGATGATCAGGCACATCGAGGAGCCGAAGGGGTCGGCGACCACGCCGCCGAGGCCGTCCTTGACGAAGGTGGCCGAGACGCCGAACACCGCCTCGGCGCCGAACCAGGTGGCGAACACCGTGGCGGTAACGACGGGAAGCGGGAGGCGGCGACCGGCAACGGCGAAGTCGCGGGCGTTATGGACGCGGGTCGCGGCGAACAGGCCGATGCCGACCGAGACCATCAGATAGAGGACGACGAACCAGAGCAGCATGGCAGAGATCAGTAGTCAGTAAAACAAGTATAAATGTGACGGCGAAGCTGCGTAAATCCCTCTCCTCAGGCACGCAGGAAGGCGAACGCCAGTGCGCCTGCGGCGACAGCGAATGCCAGCCAGAGCAACTGGCGCAAGCCGCGAACTTCGGCGGCGAGGCTTTCCAGCTCCAGGTTGGGTGCCGGCGTGGCGGTGGCCGTCAGCGCCTGATGCACCAGGCGCGGCAGGGTCGGCAGCAGGCGCGCCCAGTTGGTGGCTTCGCGCTTGATGTTGTTCTCCAGCGCCAGCCAGCCCAATTGTTCGCTCATCCAGCGTTCCAGGTAGGGCAGCGCGGTCTGCCAGAGGTCAAGGTCGGGGTCCAGTTCGCGGCCGAGGCCCTCGACGTTGAGCAGGGTCTTCTGCAGCAGGACCAGCTGCGGCTGCACTTCGACATTGAACTGGCGCGAGGTCTGGAACAACCGCAGCAGCACGCGACCGAGCGAGATTTCCTTCAGCGGGCGGTCGAAGAAGGGTTCGCAGACCGAGCGGATCGCCGCTTCGAACTCGTCGACGCGGGTGCCCTTGGGCGCCCAGCCGGATTCGATGTGCGCTTCGGCGACGCGCTTGTAGTCGCGCTTGAAGAAGGCGAGGAAATTCTGCGCCAGGTAGTTCTTGTCCACATCCGACAACGTCCCTACGATGCCGAAGTCGAGCGCGATGTAGCTGCCCTTGAGCGGGCCGTCGGTGGCGACGAAGATGTTGCCCGGATGCATGTCGGCGTGGAAGAAGCCGTCGCGGAATACCTGGGTAAAGAAGATCTCGACCCCGGCCCGCGCCAGACGCGGAATGTCCACGCCTTTTTCGCGCAGGGTGTCGATCTGCGAAATGGTCGTGCCGTGCATGCGTTCCATGACCATGACGCTGGTGCTGCACCAGTCCCAGTGCACCTCCGGCAGGATCAGCAGGTTGGAACCTTCGAAATTGCGCCGCAGCTGCGAACAGTTGGCGGCTTCGCGCATGAGGTCCAGTTCGTAGTGCAGGTACTTGTCGAACTCGGCCACCACCTCCCGCGGCTTGAGTCGCCGGCCATCGGCCCAGAGGGTTTCGAGCAGGTTGGCGGCGACCTGCAGCAGCGCAATGTCATGCTCGATCACCGGCTGGATGCCGGGACGCAGGATCTTGACCGCGACCTCGCGGCCGTCCGGCAGCACCGCGAAATGCACCTGCGCCACCGACGCCGAGGCAACCGGCGTCCGGTCGAAGGCGGCGAAGACCTGGTCCACCGGCTTGCCATAGGCCTTTTCGAGCTCGGCGATGGCCATTTCCGACGGAAAGGGCGGCACGCGGTCCTGCAGCTTCGCCAGTTCGTCGGCGATGTCCAGCGGCAGCAGGTCGCGCCGGGTCGACAGCAACTGGCCGAACTTGACGAAGATCGGTCCCAGGTCTTCCAGGGCCTGGCGCAGGCGCACGGCGCGCGGGGCCGACAGGTCGCGCCAGAACATCAGGCGCTGCGCCGCAAGCAGCAGGCGCGTGCGCATGCCCGGTTCGACCTCGTGTTCGAGGACCAGGCTGTCGAGTCCGTAGAGGTACGCGACGCGGGCAATACGGATCAGGCGGAAGATGCGCACGGGGGCTGGCGGAGAACCGGGAATCAGTGGGGGCCGACGCCGGCATTATCGGCGCTAAGCATGGCGATGGTATCCAAATTGAAAAATTTCAGTGCCGGCCAACGTCGGTTCCATCGACGTCGAGCGCAGCGGCCGCAGGTAAAACGGGAAGTATAATTCACAGCCTTTCGAAAGCCCCCAACCACCGATATGGCTGCATCCAGCGAAAAAATCAGTAGCGGCTTCGACGCCCGCCAGCATCTCGCCGGCCTGCTGCGCACGGCACTGGCCAGCGTGGCTCCCGGCCAGGGGCTGGCCGAAATACTCCTGGAACGCCCCAAACAGGCCAGCCATGGCGACTTCGCCAGCAACCTCGCCATGCAGCTGGCGCGCGAACTGAAGACCAATCCGCGCCAGATCGCCGAGCGCCTGGTGCGCGAACTGCCCGCCTCGCCGGCGGTGGCGAAGGTCGAAATCGCCGGTGCCGGCTTCATCAATTTCACGCTGACCGCCGCCGCCCGCTGCGCCGTGGTCGGCGCCGTGCTCGCCGCCGGGCATGATTTCGGCCGCAGCCCGGTGCGTAACGGCCGTGCCGCGCGCCGCCTGCAGGTCGAATTCGTTTCCGCCAATCCGACCGGTCCGCTGCACGTCGGCCATGGCCGGGGCGCCGCCTTCGGCGCCAGCCTGGCATCGCTGCTGGCCTTCGCCGGCTACGAAGTGACGCGCGAGTATTACGTCAACGACGCCGGCCGCCAGATGGACATCCTGGCAGTGTCGGCCTGGTTGCGCTACCTGGAACTTTTCGACGAGCCGGTGCCCTTTCCGCCCAATGCCTACCAGGGCGGTTACGTGCGCGAAATGGCCGAGCAGATCCGGCAGGCCCACGGCGACCGCTACGTGCATCCGGCCGAGGCCGTGCTGGCCTGCGTGCCCGATACCGAAGACATCGAAGCGCGCCTCGACGGCCTGATCCTCGCCGGCAAGGACCTGCTCGGCGAGGACTGGGCCTATGTGCACAGCCACGTGCTGTCGGAGCAACTGGCCGACTGCCGCGCTGACCTCGAGGAATTCGGCGTGCATTTCGACGTCTGGTTTTCCGAGCGCAGCCTCTACGACACGGGCATGGTGGCGCGCGCCGTCGCGGCGCTGGAACAATCCGGCCACATTTATGTCCAGGACGGCGCCAAATGGTTCAGCTCGACCGCCTTCGGCGACGAGAAGGACCGCGTGGTGCAGCGCGAGAACGGCATCTATACCTACTTCGCTTCCGACATCGCCTACCACCTCAACAAGTTCGAGCGCGGCTTCGACAAGGTAATCGACGTCTGGGGCGCCGACCACCACGGTTACATCCCGCGCGTCCGGGGTGCGCTGTCAGCAGCCGGCGCCGATGCGAGCCGGCTCGAGGTCACCCTGGTGCAGTTCGTCAGCCTGTTTCGCGACGGGCAGAAGGTCTCGATGTCCACCCGCTCCGGCGAATACGTCACGCTGCGCCAGTTGCGCGAGGAAGTCGGCAACGACGCCTGCCGCTTCTTCTACATGCTGCGCAAGTGCGACCAGGCGCTGGATTTCGACCTCGACCTGGCCAAGTCGCAGAGCAACGACAACCCGGTGTACTACGTGCAGTACGCCCATGCCCGCATCTGTTCGGTGCTGGCGCAGTGGGACGGCGATGCGGCCGAACTGGCGGCGGCCGACCTGTCGCCGCTGCAGAACGAACGCGAGTTCGCGCTGTGCGCGCGGCTGGCCGAATTCCCCGATCTGATCCAGCAGGCGGCGCGCGACCATGCGCCGCATGCGCTGGCCTTCTACCTGAAGGACCTGGCCGGCGATTTCCATAGCTGGTACAACGCCGAGCGGGTGCTGGTCGACGACCCGGCGGTCCGTCGCGCGCGCCTGGCGCTGGCGCTGGCGACGCGGCAGGTGCTGCAGAACGGACTTTCCCTGCTTGGCGTATCGCAACCGGTGAGCATGTGACCATGGGCAAATTTGACAAGACGGGCGACAAGGGCGTGCGCCCCGCCGCGAAACCGAGAGCGCCGCAGAAAAAGAGCGGCGGCGGCACGCTGCTCGGCGTGTTCATCGGCCTGGTGATCGGGGTCAGCATCGCCTTCGGCATAGTCTTGTACCTCAACAAGTCGCCGCTGCCCTTTCAGAACAAGTACGAAGGCGCGCCCAAGGCGGACAAGGCCGCGAACGGAGCGAACGGCGCAAATGCCAAGGCGCCGGTTGCGCTGCCCGGCAAGCCCGGCGACAAGCCCACCGAACGCCAACGCTTCGACTTCTACAACATCCTCGAAGGCAAGCCCACCGCCGGCCCGACCGCACCGGCGCCCGCTGCCCGCACTGCGCCTGCCCCACGCCTGCAGCCCCGGCTGCCGCGCCGGTAGCCGATGCCAAGCCATCGCCGGCGGACATCTATTTCCTGCAGGTCGGTTCCTTCCAGAAGGCCGCCGATGCCGACAACCTCAAGGCCAAGCTGGCGCTGACCGGCTTGTACGCCAGCGTGCAGGAAGTCAATATTCCGGACAAGGGCACCATGCATCGGGTGCGCGTCGGTCCCTTCCGCGATACCGAAGAAATGAACCGGGCGCGCGGCTTGCTGACCCAGAGCGGGGTGCAGGGCACCGTCATCAAACAGAAGGAATAGCTGGCGATGAAATCCTGGCGCGGATTGTTCGGGGCCATTCTCGCGATGCTTTGCTTCAGCGCGAGCGCGGCCGAATTGCAGGCCGGCCGCGATTTTCGCGTGATCAATCCGCCGCTGGTGGCGGACAACAGCCGCATCGAGGTTACCGAGTTCTTCTGGTATGGCTGCCCGCACTGCTTCGATTTCGAGCCGGTACTGACGCAGTGGATTGCGCGGCTGCCGGCCGACACCAGTTTTCGTCGCGTGCCTGCCGTCCTGCCTGACGGCAGGTGGTCGCCGGGTGCACGGCTCTACTACACCCTGGAAGCCATGAATCTGCTCGACGCGCTGCATGTCGAGGTGTTCAAGGCGATCCATGTCGAGCGCAAGCGCATCGACGAGGAGAAGCACCTGTTTGACTGGGTGGCCGGCAAGGGCGTCGATCCTGCCAGGTTTCGTGAGGCATGGTCGTCCTTCGGCGTGCAGAGCCGCGTCCGCCAGGCGCGCGAACTCGGCATCGCGGCGGGCCTGACCGGCGTGCCGGCGATGGTCGTGCACGGCCGCTACCAGGCAGTCACGCAGGGCAACTATGGCGAACTGATCGCAGTGGTCGATCAACTGGTCGCCCGGGTGCGCAGCGAGACGGGCCGCAAGTAAGCGCGGTGCGCGCCGTTCGTCGCGGCCGCTGCGCTTGACGCCGACAATGCCACCGTCAGCCTCCACCGGAATCCGCTGTTTTAGTTACGGCCGCTGCGCTTAACGCCGATAATGTCGGCGTTAGCCTCCACTGAAACGGAAATGCGTTGTTTTCTGACCGGCGCATCGAGCGGCATTGGTGAGGCGCTGGCGCGCCATTACGCGGCTACGGGCGCCACGCTCGGCCTTGCGGCGCGGCGTCGGCAGAAGCTTGAGGCGCTTGCCGCCGAGCTTCCCGGCAACCACCCCTGTTACCCGCTCGACGTGGCCGACGCCGAGGCGATGCGCGCGGCGGCGGCGGATTTCCTTGCCGGCGGCGTCCCCGACATCGTCATCGCCAATGCCGGCATATCGGTGGGCACTTTGGCGCACGAAGCCGACGACATGGCGGCCCTGCGCCGCGTGTTCGACACCAACGTGGCCGGCATGGCGCAGACCTTCCAGCCATTCATCGCCGCCATGAAGGCGCGCGGCAGCGGCCGCCTGGTGGGCATCGCCTCGGTGGCCGGCATCCGCGGCCTGCCGGGCGCGGGCGCCTATTCGGCATCAAAGGCGGCGACCATCGCCTACCTCGAAGCCCTGCGTGTCGAATTGCGCGGCAGCGGGATCAAGGTGGTTACCATCGCGCCGGGCTACATCGCGACGCCGATGACGGCGGTCAACCGCTATCCGATGCCTTTCCTGCTGCCGGCCGACGAGGCGGCGCGGCGCTTCGCCCGCGCCATCGAACGCGGCACCAGCTACACCGTGATCCCCTGGCAGATGGGCGTGGTGGCCAAGCTGATGCGCCTGTTGCCCAACCCGGTTTTCGACCGACTGTTTGCCCGCGCCGGCAGGAAGCCGCGCGGCCTCGACCTTTGATGCCGATGCGCGACGCGCTTCATCGCGAACATCCGCCATGCGCTGACGCGCCGCGCATCGTCAGCCTGGTGCCGAGCCTGACCGAACTGGTCTGCGACCTGGATCTCGCCGGCCAGTTGGTCGGCCGCACCGGATTCTGCGTGCACCCGAAGGAGGCCCTGCGCAGCATTCCCAAGGTCGGCGGCACCAAGGACGTGAAGCTCGACGTACTGCGGCAACTCGCGCCGACCCATGTGATCGCCGACATCGACGAAAGCCGGCGCGAGGTTGTGGAGGAGATCATGGGTTTCGTGCCCCATGTCATAGTCGTGCATCCGCACACGGTGGACGACAACCTCGCCCTGTATGCCCTGCTCGGCCACGTATTCCGTCGCGAGCATGTCGCCGCGCGACTGGCCACTGCGTTCGCCACCGCGCGCGCCGAACTGGACGACCTGGCGCGGAATCTGCCGCGCGAGCCGGTGCTGTATCCGATCTGGCGCGAGCCCTGGATGACGGTGCGCCGCGATACCTACATTGCCGCGATGCTGGCCGCTGCCGGGTGGGACAGTTTGCCGGTCGAGGCCGCGAGCCGCTATCCGGCGTTCGACTGGAATGCCCCGTGGCTGGCCGACGTGCAGCGCGTGTTGTTGCCGTCGGAGCCCTATGCCTTCACCGTGCGTGATGAGGCCGAGGTCGGTGAACTGGCGCGCCTGCCGGTGACCCGCATCGACGGTGAAATGGTTTCCTGGTACGGCAGCCGGGCGATCGCCGGCCTGCGCTACCTGGCCGCATTGCGGCGGCAGCAGCGCTGACTCACTCCGGTGGCGGCGCGCTGCGCTGCTACCGGTCCGTCGCCGGCTACTTTTTGTCCGGAGCAGGCACCGCCTTCGCGCCAAGTTCGAACCCGGCCGCGACATGCTCGATGTACATCGTTATGCCTTTTTGCCGGACCTGCTCGAAGGCAGTCCTGGCCAGGGTTGGTTGGCCTTGGTTGAGACGCTGCTGGCCGAGGTAGAACAGGGCTTCGGTCATGTTCAGTTCGCGCTCGTCCCCCGTCTTCTTCTCGACTTCCGCCAGCATCTTTTCCGGACTCAGGGCGCCGACCAGCATGGCCAGCGCGGGGCGCGGCCATTCGCCCTGCGGTTCCGCCCGCGCCTGCCTATCCAGATCGGGGGGAACGGCTTGTCCCAGGCGCTGCAGGGACCAGATCCGCCAAAGATCGGCATACACCCGTCGCGAACTGTCGGTTGCGGCGGCGGCTTTGGCGAAATCCTCGGCTGCTTCGGCGGTCCTTCCTTGGTAATACCGCGCATGGCCGCGGCGGTAGAAGGTTTCGAACGGATTGGCGCCGAGTGCCAGTGCCTTCGAGAAATCGAGTTCGGCTTTTGCGAACTCGCCCTGATTGAAATACAGATTGCCACGACATTGGCGGGTGCGTCCGAATTGTGGCGCCAGTTGAACCGCGCGTTCGGCATCCTTCTGTCCATCAGCCGGCGTGCCAAGATCGGCGAGCGCCTCGGCCCGACTGCAATGCGCCTCGGCCAGGTCTTCGCCGCTCAAGCGGCCGTCGGCAATCGTCTTGCCGATGCGTTCTACAGTATCCTGCAGGCGCTTGCGCAGATTTTCCTGCAGGGTCTTGCGACCCAAGCCAAACAGTCCATCGTTCTTGATCGCTGATTTCTCCACCACCACGTAGCCGCGCACGGCCTGGTCAATGGCTTTGACCTCCTCCATCAGCCGCGGCAACTGTTCCGGCTGCACGACCTCCGTCAGGGCGGCAAACGTTACGCCAACCCGGGCGCGATTGCCGCGGAAGCTGCGCGTCACATCGAGGTTAAAGAATTCGTTGCTGACCCGTTTCGAGCTGGGGTCGTGCGCCATCGCCACGCTTTGCGGCCAGTCTATGGTGAGTTCGTATTTGGCCTGGTAGGACGAGCCCAGCGCTACCAGTGGGAATTTGCGCTTGAGCTGAGGCGGTACATGGACCGCGCCGCGCAGATTTGCGGGAAAGAAGCGTATGCCCCATTCCAGGCCAAATTCGGTCGCCGGCTTGGGCACGCTGTAGGTGGCACGCAAGGTCATGCGATTGTCCTCGGTATCGTCCTGCCAGGTGGGCACGCCGGCCAGTTCGATGCCAGGGTAAATGCGCTCGTAGTTGCTCAGGGCGAACTTGCCCAGCTGCTCGGGAGTGAATTGAGCGGCGGCAATCCTGATGTTTTCGGCATCGTTGCCGTTCCATGTGATCGAAGTTTCAAGCTTGGCGTCACTGCCGAAGCTGGTCAGTGTGAAATGTTCGTTGAGGGTCTGCGTATTGAGTTCGCGCGCCTCCGGCGCTGTAATGCTTGCCAGCGAGGCGGCACCCGGCGCGACCGCCAGTCCTGCCATCTCGGTAGCTACGGCGCTGCGGCGTGTCAGCCGGCCGCGCTGTCCGAGTCGCGTCCCGTCCAGATACCGGTATTGGCCGTCCACTTTGGCGCGGACCATGATGTGATCGAATGCCAATGGCGTCGGCAGGAGTTTTTCGGGCAGTTTGGGATAGCGCTGCGATACCAGCAGCGGATGCGCTTCGATGCCCAGTTCGCGCAAAAGGGTCAGCAGCAGGAAGGTTTTGTCCTTGCAGTCGCCGAAGCGGCGCCCGACCACTACATGTGGTGGATTGGGCCGATGCGAGCTTTCGCCCAGCGTCACGGCAAAATAGCGTACCTCTTCCTGCACCCAGCGCAAAGCTGCCAGCGCGCGGGCTTCTTCCCCGGGCAACTGCTTCAATTTCTCGACCAGATCGTGCATTTCCTTGGGCAGGGCACCGCCATTTGCAAACAACGGCTCGGCCCAGCGCGCCACGGCACTCCAGTCGGCATATTCACTGAACTGCAGCGCGCGCTGCAAAATAATTGTCCGGGGTGCCGGGTTCGGAATCGATGCCGTCGATGCCGGCCTCCTGCCAGCGCAACTGCCGGTGAGTCTTGCTCAGCGTGAGCTCGGGATTCTGCCGCCCGCTGCGAAAATCGCCTTGCATTTGCCAGCGGATGTCGCGCTCGATCGGGTGCGACAAGGTGACGCTGCGCAGCTCGATCGGATCCTCCTGGTCCCAGCTGGCATTTTCCGAATAGGTATTGCCGAACACCGGATTGCTGCCTTCGACCGAATAAGTGATATGCAGCGTGTCGCCGACACGCACGTCGTCAATCAGCAGGGCGACGGTGACGCCGCCGCTATAGACGCCTCGTTCCAGGTCCATCTCGCGCTGCAGGAAGCTAACGTTACTGCTGGCAGTGCGATCCAGAATGGCGTCGCCGCGCAGCAGGTGCACCCGGTGCAGGCGCAGTTTCTGGTATTGCGGCACGTAATACAGCTGGTACTGTCCGATGCGCGCCAGCGCGGCGCTGGCATTAACTTGTATGGCGCGGTTGGAATAAAAGGAATTGACCTTGCCGGCGCGGAACTGGGTATCGGCAAGGCGTGTGACGACAGGATTGCTGCGTTTGGTGGGCGGAATCGCGACCGGATGTACCCATTCCGGAATTGGGTCGCCACGCGAAAACGTGCCCGGAGCTATTGCCGTATCCGTTGCCGGTTGTGCTTCGGCGGCCTGCGCCGCGCTGCCGGCCATTGCCACGGCTGCCGCGCTCGCCAGCGCTGCTACCCATCGCCAAAATCCCGTCATGACTTTTCCCTGGCATGGTCGGCGGGCGCGGATGGCCGGCCGAAAGTTGGCAATTGTATTCGAAAGGCATTGAAAGTAGCGCGGCCCGATTTCCTGCTCGTGGGGAGCAACGGCTTGTCGTGTTGCAGGCGGTGCGATTAGCGGTTCGTGCTGCCCGACCCGCATTTTGTCGACAGAACCCGGCGCAAAGCGAAAGCTATGGTTTGTGGCATAGCGGCCCGGCCACTGGATTGGCGACGCTTTGCGCGACCACGGCGACTAGTTCATGCACCTCCTCGACGGAAAAGTGCGCGACCAGGCGGCGCGCGTGGCGCGCGGGAATCCGCGCCACGCCGGGCTGACTGTCGGGCAGCCTGATGGCGACGGCCATCAGCGCGAGCGCCTGGTCGCCGTCGGCGGCTTCGACCAGGTCGCGCTGCGCTTCCATCAGCTTTGTGTATTCGTCCTTGATGGCCTTCTCCAACTCGTCGGACAGGGCCACGACGAAACCCTTCATGCCATCGGCCTGCAGTTCGCACGGAATGCCGCGGGCGGCGAGGAGGCCGACGAAGCGGTCGCGCAGTGCCGATTCGAAGAAGATGTATTCGTTAGCCATCGGTTCCTCCGTCGTTTGTTGGTCCTTGGGAATTTTGCCGCCAATCGACTCTGCCCCGCGGAGCAGGGTCGGGCACGCGGATACCTGATCGGCAGGTCGCCGCTACGGGCGCTGCGGCAGTTCGTTCGGCCGCAGGTCGAACAGCAGCACTTCCGCCTCCGCGCCGCCATCGAAGCGCAGCGCACCGGCTTCGCGGATGCGCGCGCCATCTCCGGCGGACATCGGCGTGCCATTGACGCGCAGGCTGCCGCGCGCGATGTGAACAAAGGCGTAGCGCCCCGCCGCCACCTCGAACTCCGCCGCTTCGGCGCCGTCGAACAGGCCCGCATACACCCGCGCGTCCTGATACACGCCGAGCGCGCCGTCCGCGGCGTCGGGGGAAATGATCAGGCGCAGGCGGCCGCGTTTTTCGTCGGCGGGAAAATGTGTCTGCTGGTAGCGCGGCGTCACGCGCTGGCGGTCGGGCACGATCCAGATCTGCAGGAAATGCACGCCTTCCTGGCGCGAGGGATTGAACTCGCTGTGCGTGATGCCGCTGCCGGCGCTCATCATCTGCACGTCGCCGGGGCGGATCACCGAGCCGGTGCCCATCGAGTCCTTGTGCTCCAGCGCGCCTTCCAGCACGTAAGAGAAGATCTCCATGTCGCGGTGCGGGTGGGTGCCGAAACCCATGCCCGGTTCGACGCGATCGTCATTGATCACCAGCAGGTCGGAGAAACCGACCTGCGTTGGATCGTGGTAGTGGCCAAAGGAAAACGTGTGTCGCGAATCGAGCCAGCCGAAGTTGGCCACTCCGCGCTCGGCGGCCCTGCGCAGTTCGATCATGATGATTTCCTCCGGTGGTGAATTTAACGGTTCCAGCGCGCGGCGGTTTCGGCGACGCGGGCGCCAAACAGCCGGGCGGTTTCCAGGTCGCCGGGCGGCGGGCCTTCCTCGGGGCTGGAATCGGACGGCGACTGTGCCATGGCGCCGGCAAAGGAGCCCAGCCAGTTCACATCGTTGCGCGTGGCGGCCTTGCTGTTGGCCGGCATCATGCCGGTGCCGACCCAGACCATGCCCTGCTGCATCGCGAGGGTGATCATGTAGTGCAGCGTGGATAGCTTGTCGCCGTTCATCGAGGCCGAGTTGGTGAAGCCGGCGGCGACCTTGTTCTTCCACTTCGAGCCGAACCAGGGCTTGGAACTGGCATCGGCGAAGCGCTTGAACTGCCACGACGGTCCGCCCATGTAGGTGGGCGAGCCGAAGACGATGGCGTCGGCCTTTTCCAGCTTTTCCCAGCCGCCCTCGGCCAACTGGCCCTCGGCGTTGATTTCGACCAGTTCCGCGCTGGCGCCGGGAACGCCGGCGGCGCCTTGCTGAACGGCCTCGGCCTGTTTGCGGGTGTGGCCATAGCCACTGTGATAGACGACGACGGTATGGGACATGGTGTTTCCTCCGGGTTGAAAGCTTCGATATTGCTGATGATGGCTGCTAGAATGTTTGCCGTTGTGACCTGAGTTAAAGCCGAGTTAATTTCTCAAGTAAGGGCGAGTATCAGCGATAGCAAGGCATGGCGTGCTGATACTTTTTGTGATCTATAGTCGAAAATATCGAATATCAATCGTTTCACATGCTCAAGCTGACCCTCGATGCGATCGAAATCATCGACGCCATAGACCGTGGCGGTTCCTTCGCGGCCGCCGCCGATGCGCTGCACAAAGTGCCATCGACGATTTCCTACACAGTCGCCAAGCTGGAGGAACAACTCGGCTTCCAGCTCTTCCTGCGGCGTGGCCCGCGCGTGACGCTGACTCCGGCCGGCAGTGAACTGCTCAGCGAAGGGCGCTGGCTGCTGCGTTCCGCCGCCGACCTCGAATCGCGCCTGCGCCGCATCGCCACCGGCTACGAATCCGAACTGAAACTGGTGCATGACTCGCTGCTGCCGACCTCCGCGCTGGTCGATGACATCCGCGCCTTCGAGGCACTGGACTGCGGCACCCGCCTGCGCATCAGCACCGAAGTCATGACCGGCGCGTGGGAGGCCTTGCGCGAAGGCCGTGCCGACCTGGTGCTGGCGGTCGGCGATCCGCCCTCCGGCTTCGCGCAGCAGGCCACACGCCTGCGCGACATCGAGTTCGTGTTCTGCGTCGCGCCGCAGCACCCGCTGGCGCGCATCGACCGTCCGCTGACGACGGAGGATTTCCTGGCGCACACGGCGATCGTGGTCGCCGACAGCGCGCGCCTGCTGCCGGCGCGCAGCATCGGCGTGCTGTCCGGACAGTCGCGCATCACGGTGTCGAACATCGAGGCCAAGATCGCCTTGCAGATCGCCGGCCTCGGCTACGGTTTCCTGCCGCGCTGCCGCATCGATGGCGCCCTGACGCGGCGCGAACTGGTGGCGCGCGAGGTCGCCGAGCCGCGCGCCAGCGAACCGCTGTGGCTGGCCTGGAACCGCGACGCGGAAGGCGAGGCGCGCAAGTGGTGGCGCGAGCGCCTGCAGGCGCCCGGCGCGCTGGCTCAGGCCTGACCGCCGTACCGCCAGCGCCGACTTTTGCTTGCCCGATGACTCCCCAGACCCTCGATCCCGCGCGCGAACGCGCGCTGCTGCTGACCCTGGCCGGGATCCAGTTCGCCCACATCCTCGACTTCATGATCATGATGCCGCTGGGCCCGATCCTGATGCGCGAACTGGGCGTCGGCACCCACGAGTTCGGCCTGCTGGTCTCGGCCTACAGTTTCACGGCGGCCTTCGCCGGGGTGCTGGCGGCCACCTTCGTCGACCGCTTCGAGCGCAAGCGCCTGCTGCTTACGATGTTCGGCCTGTTCGGGCTGGCCACGCTGGCCTGCGGCCTGGCGCCGGGTTACCTCACGCTGCTGGTGGCGCGCGGCACGGCCGGCGCTTTCGGCGGCGTGCTCGGGTCGATGGTGCAAACCATGGTCGGCGACCTGATTCCCTTCGAACGCCGCGGTCGCGCCAGCGGCACCATCATGTCGGCGTTTTCGATTTCGACCGTGGCCGGGGTTCCGCTGTCCCTGTATCTCGCCAACCACTTCGGCTGGCGCTTTCCGTTCTTTTTCATCGCCGCGCTTTCCGCCGGTTTCCTGCTGCTGGGCTGGAAGATGCTGCCGGCCTTGCGCGGGCACCTGCCCAACGCCACCGTGTCGGAGTCCGAACGCGCCCATCCTCTGGCGGCGATGGCGGCCGTGCTACGCGATCCCAACCACCTCAAAGCCCTGCTGTTCATGGCGCTGATCATGGTTTCAGGCTTTTCGGTGATCCCCTACATCACCATTTATCTAACCGCGAATGTACTCATCCGCCAGGAAGACATTCCGTTGATCTACCTCTTCGGCGGCTGCGCTACCTTCTTCACCTCGCGTCTGGTCGGCCGCCTCGCCGATGCCTACGGCAAGATCCGCGTATATCGGGCGATGGCGCTGTGCTCGATGGTACCCCTGCTGGTGCAGACCCATCTATGGCCGGTGCCACTATGGGTCATGATCTTCTGGTCCACGGTGTTCTTCATCTTCGTGCCGGGACGCATGGTGCCGGCCATGGCCATCGTCACCTCGGCGGTGCAGCCGCGCCTGCGCGGTACATTCCTGTCGATGAATGGTGCCGTGCAGCAGCTGTCCTCGGGCACCGCGGCCTGGCTCGGCGGCACGATGATTGCCGCCGATGCCTCGGGCCGCATCGTCGGCTACGACCATGTCGGCTGGCTGGCGGTTGGCGCCACGGTGGTCGCGATGATTTTCGTCGACCGCATCGAACTGCATACCGGCGCGCCCGCGCGAGCTGTCTGACGCGGCAGGCGTCGAGTTTCTTTACGGGGTAGCCGGGCGGCAGGCCCGGAACGATCGTCTTCGATGCATAGCCGATTCCTATGCAATGGATCGGAAAATAGTCTTGGACAATCTTATTTCAATCCAACACAATTTAATCGTCAATTGCTTTCGGTGTGCCGCACGGAAATTTTCGTGGCAGTCGCCTGGTTCCGGTTTTCCGATTAGCCCGGGAAACTGGCGGGCGCCGCGGGTATTGAAGGGACTCTGTCCGGTATTGCAGGAGTCGCCGGTTTCGGCCGGACGATTCGATCTTGGGTAGCGTGAAAAGGAGGATTCAAGCATGCACATCGAACCAGGTATTGTTGTTGGCGCCAAACTGGCGCTTGGCTTCATCACTGCGACCGGCGCGGTCGGCTATTCGCTCAAGCTGGCGAAGGACATGGCGAAACGTGACGGTGTCGCACCGCTCGCCATTCGCATCGTTCTGGCCGCGATGCTGGTCCTGAGCTTCTTCGAGCTGTTGCCGCACTACCCGGTAGGCGTGTCGGAGGTCCATTTCATCCTCGGCTCGACGCTGTTCCTGATGTTCGGCGCCGCTCCCGCCGCGCTCGGCCTGGCCATCGGCCTGCTGGCCCAGGGTCTGCTGGTTGCTCCCGCGGACCTGCCGCAATACGGCATGAACGTGACCAGCCTGCTGGTACCGCTGCTTGCCATCAATGTTCTGGCGCAACGCGTGATCCCCGCCAATACGGCATACAAGGATGTCACCTACGGCCAGGCGCTGAAGCTGTCCACCGCCTATCAGGGCGGCGTCGTAGCCTGGGTCGGATTCTGGGCCGTGTATGGTGCCGGTGTCGGTGCCGAGAACCTTGCCGAGATCGCCACGTTCAGCGTTGCTTACATGAGCGTGATCCTGGTCGAGCCGGTTCTCGATCTGGGTGTGCTGGCAGCCGCCAAGGCGCTACATCGCCTGGAAACCAGTGGCGTGTTCAACCCGCGCCTGTACAGCGCCGCCGCCTGATCAGGTCGCGCTGCTCCCAAGACTCCGGCCCTGGCCGGAGTCGTTTCGCGGGGGACGTTCGTTCCCCGTTTTCGATTGATCCGGATGGGCCTCGCGGGCTGCGTTGCCTGTCGCCCCGGCGCGCCCTTCCGACGCCATGAAAAGGACGATTCTCGCGAACAAAGCCGAAATGAAGGAAGCGATTCTCGATGCCAAACAGAAGAAGGGCCTGAGCTGGAACGATATCGCCAAGGCCGCCGGTCTGTCCGCCGAATTCACCTGTTCCGCCTGCCTGGGCATGAATCATCTTGACAAGAAGCCCGCCGATGCCGTGGCCAAGTTGCTCGGTCTGGGCAAGGACGGATCCGCCGCCCTGCAGGCATTTCCGCTCAAGACCTGGACTCAGGTAGCACCCACCGACCCTCTGATCTATCGCTGGTACGAGATGATCAACGTCTATGGTGAGACCATCAAGGAACTGGTCAACGAGAAGTTCGGCGATGGCATCATGAGCGCGATCGACTTCACGATGAAGATCGACAAGCAGGAGGATCCCAAGGGCGATCGCGTGCTGGTGACGATGAGCGGCAAGTTCCTCCCCTACAAGTCCTGGTAGCCTGCGCGGGTCCGGGTGGTGCACAACAGTTCGCCGCCCGCCGCGAAACCTGAAGGAGAGGTGATCCATGCCGGCACGTGATCCACACCGCTTTGTCAATGAACTCGATGAAGCGGCCATCGAGCGCCTGATCGCCCGCCTCGAAGGTCGCGCCAAGGATGTCGTGTTCACCCGGCTGTTCGACAAGTATGCCGGGCACATCTCGCCGGGCGAGTCGGCGCACGTGCTGGAGGTCGGCTGCGGCACTGGCGCCATGACCCGTTCGCTGGCCCGCCGTGGCGACTTTTCCGGCAGGGCCGTAGGCGTCGACCAGAGTCATCCCTTCATAGAAGCAGCACGTCGGTTTGCCGCCGAACACGGCGTGGGCGACCGCGTTGACTTTCGCGTCGGTGACGCGCATGACCTCGATTTCCCGGATGCAACTTTCGACGCTGCATTCGCCCATACCCTGATCAGCCACGTTACCGATCCGCAGGCCGTATTGCGAGAAATGGTTCGCGTCGTACGTCCCGGCGGCATCGTGGCCATCTTCGACGGCGACTATTCCTCGATGACCTATGCCATGCCGGATCACGATCTGGGGCATCGCATGGACGTGGCCCTGACCACGGCCGCCTTCAACAATCCGCACATCATGCGCGATCTGCCCAGATTGATGCCGCAACTGGGGTTGCAATTGCAGCAGGCTTGGGGCGATGCCGTGGTCGAGATCGGCACGGCCAGCTACTTCAAGTCATTTGCCGAGACTTATGCGCCCTACATCATCAAGTCAGGGATGTTTTCCGCCGAGGCGGTAGACGCCTGGCTCGCGGCACAGCACCAGGCGATGGCGGAAGGCAGCTTTTTCGCCGCCTGCAACTACTACACCTATCTCGCAACACGCCTCTGAAGTCGCCGGTCGGCGATTGCTGGCGTTACCCGGAAGCCTGGCTCGGGCCCTCGCAGTCAGCGGTTGGCGGCGTCTTCCGCGCCCACCGCCATGGGCCTCGCCACGCCGAGCTCCGCGCCCGCGTCCGCCTGCAGGCTCGAATCACCCAGTCGCTGTTGCAGCGCCTGATACCTGGCGGCACTCCATTGGGTGGCCATTTCGCCAAAAGCCTGGCAGGCGGCGCTCTTGTAGGCACCCTTGTGGCAGATCAGTGCAATCGCATGGTGCGGTAACTGCGGCAACAGCGGCACCGAATAGAGGCCAGATTGCGCCTCGGAAATCGAACTGGGCAGAATGGTAACCAGGCGGCCCAGGCTTGCCGATTGAACCAGCATGTTCAGCGAGTTGGTTTCGATGGCTATGTGCGGAGCAATGCGGTATTCGAGGCAGTAAAGGTCGAAGTGGCGTCGCAATGCAAATTGGGTATTGAGCAGGACCAGCGATTCCTTCTCCAGTTCGGACGCACTGAGTGGGGTTCGCCGACCGGCCAGCCGATGGCCCTTGCCCACCGCAAGGTTGAGCGTCTCCACGAACAGCGTGTGCTTGTCGATTTCGCTGGAGCGGCCCTCCGATGAAAACGTGTCGGAGAATACGATGCCTATGTCAATCTGGTCCTCGGCGACGCCGGCTTCGATGTCGTCCTGCGACATTTCCACAGCGCTCATGGCAATTCCCGGATGGCGGGCAACAAAATCTTCCAGCAGCGGCGTGGTGATGTATTCAGTGATGGGGTTCATGCCCAGGCGCAGTGAGCCGCGGCTGAGGTCCTGGACTTCGTGGATGGCGCGGGTTCCCGCTTCCAGCTCACCAAGCGCGCGCCGCGCATGGTGCAGATAGACCTCGCCGGCGTCGGTGAGTCGTACATTGCGGCCGGACCGGTCGAGCAACTGCACGTGGAGCACTTCTTCCAGAAGTCGAATTTGCTGCGAAAGTGTCGGCTGCGAGACATGCAGCGCTTCGGCCGCGCGGGTAAAACTGTGGTGTTCCGCGACCGCGAACAGATAACGAATCGAGCGCGGGAACACCAGTTTTGATTCCATAGTCGATTCCTATAGATTCGGTCGAAGAATAGTCTTCAACGATTCTAGCCCAAAGCCCCGCCGGCGCGAGCTTGAAAGGTGAGCCATGGGCGGGCCGTGCGCACCCCGGTGCCGGGATCAGGATGACTCCGCCAACGAACGGATTTGCACGGGTGCTCGACATTGTTTGAATAGTCGAAGCCTATAGGTTGGATCGGAAAATAGTCTTGGACAATTTCACTTAAGGCATACAAAATTTAAACGTCAACTAAATAGTGGCGTGTCAAAAAAACCTGCCGATACTTCGGGGGTCCGACAAGACAGGCGGCTTCGGTTGACCGCCAGCGGAAATCGAGGGCGCAGGAATACGCGTTCGCGGGTATCCCTCCGGTTTGTTTGGTTGCAAGGAATGCGTGCGAGTGAATTCGCAAGTCATACATCAAAGGAGAAGTCCAGCTATGTCATCGACTACCAGGGAAAGGGTATTGCGGCATCTGACCGCGGTCGCCGATTTGCAGCCGCCGGTGCAGAAGACCGGCAAGGCGCCATATCCAACCGAAATTACATCCGAGCTGTTTCGGGCCTATACGCGGTCGCCACACGACGTCGGCGGCGAGTTTGATGTTCCCTGCGAATGGACCGAAGAGGAGCATGAGGCGTGGGGGCATCGCGCCTACGTCACCACCGAGTGCCTCGCCTGGCGTGGCGCCTGGTGCGCGGAAGAGCGGCGTCGCATGCAAAACGTCGACCTGGGCACGACGCAATACCTCGGGCTGCCCTACTACGGGCGGTGGCTGCTGTCGGCCGCGCGGATCCTGGTAGACCGGGACCACGTCACCCTGACCGAACTGATCAACAAGATAGACGAGGTGAAAAAGCGCCATGAGCCAGCACGATAGAACCCATCACGCCACGATCGCCACCGGCAAGGGCGATCCCCAGTGCTTCAAGGGTACCGCCGGTCCCGCCAAGTTCAAGGTCGGCCAGACCGTGCGCATCAAGGATTTGCCGGACGTTTTCTACACCCGCTGCCAGGTTTACACGCGCGGCGCCGTCGGCGAAGTGGCGGTCGTGACGCATGAAAGTCCGGCGCCGGAGGACGAAGCCTGGGGGCATGTCGATCATTCCGAATGGTTCTACATCGTGCGTTTCAAGCAAAAGGACCTGTGGCCGGAATATCCCGCCGCCTTCGCCAACGACACGCTGCAGACCGAGTTTTCCGAGCGTTGGCTGGAAGCCGTGTAGTTCGCCAGTCAAACAGAGACCCAGAACAGAAAGGTAACGCAAATGTCAAATGATCACGATCACAGCCATGGCCACGGACATGGTCATAATCCTCCGGGTCCGATGGTCGAGGAAGTCAGCGACTTCGAGGCGCTGGAAATCGCCGTCCGCGAACTGGCCATCGAGAAGGGGCTGTTTACCGCCGAGGATCATCGCCGTTTCACCGAGTTCGCCGAGCACATCGGCCCGACTCCGGCGGCACGCATGGTGGCCAAGGCATGGCTCGACCCCGAGTACAAGAAGCAGTGCCTGACCGATGCGATCAAGGCGAGCCTTGCTGTCGGCGTGGATTGGCTGAACCCGACCGGTTTCGGCACGCCGAGCGACTACACCGACCTGCGTGTGCTCGAGGATACGCCGACCCTGCATCACGTCGTCGTATGTACCTTGTGTTCCTGTTATCCGCGTCCCATCCTGGGCTTCCAGCCGGAGTGGTATCGCACCCCGAACTACCGCCGTCGTCTGGTCCGCTGGCCGCGTCCTGTGCTTGCCGAGTTTGGCCTGCAACTGCCACCGGAAGTCGAGATTCGCGTCGAGGATTCCAACCAGAAATGCCGCTTCATCGTGATGCCGGTACGTCCCGCCGGTACCGAAGGCTGGACCGAAGATCAGCTGACGGAAATAGTGACCCGCGACTGCCTGATCGGTGTCGCCCTGCCCAAGCCAGGGATGACTACCAACATTCCGCTGCCAGTCCATAAGCCGGCCAAGCCGGGCCACCATTAAGTAAGGAGCTAGCCATGGCTGACTCAGGGAACATGAACGCTTCGGCCGGCGCAGCGGACGGGGCGGCCAACTGGACCCCCGTTCCCTTGCTGGAAGAGATCAAGGAGCACGGCCGGGTCTGGGAAGACCTCGCCAACCAGTACGGCGTAACGAATCCGGATCCTCCGTGGAAGACCAGCCTCGACGGAATTTGCGAGGCGCTGGCGGCCGGTTCCTGTTCTTCGGTGGCTGCGGCCGAAAAGCGCTGGCTTGATGGCAAGGTCGACCGCGCCAGCCTGGATTCGCCGCTGCCCCTGCTCGAACGGCGCTGGGAAGAGGACGAGCTTTCGGAAACGCTATATCAGGACGTTCCGTTCCCCGAGCGGCAACTGCTCTGCCTGGCCCATTCCCTTATAAAGCGTGGTCTTGTCAATCCGGACGAGCTTGCCGCTCGCATGAAAGCGGTGCATGAGCGGCTGACCGCGACCTGAGGAAATTGGTCGCCATGACCGGCGTCGGAAGTTGCAACGGGGCCCCGCCTTATTGGTGAGGGCGAAAACGTTGGACCCGGTCATCGGCGCGCTTTTGAAATACGGCATCCACCAATGTGTGTCCGCAGGACGCGCAGGGTGGGTTGTTCGCGGAAAGTGATGCAATCGCGGCCGGAGCTTGTCGCGGAATCTAGCCAACGGAGAGACGATCGGTGTCAATACGCGGAGTGAACATCAGTATCAAGGGACTGGGTTACCGCTACAGTTCTCGTGGAAATCCGACCTTCAGCAACCTGATGCTGGAATCGCCGCGCGGCGAGGCGCTGGCCATCATTGGCCGTTCCGGCTGCGGCAAATCCACCCTGCTGCACATCATCGCCGGCCTGAATCGTCCCACCGAGGGCACGATGCATTTCGACGACAAGAAAATCGAGGGGCCATCGTCGCGCTGGGTCATGATGTTTCAGGCGCCGCACCTGTTTCCCTGGATGAAGGTTTCGCAGAACGTCGGGGTCGGCCTGGGTTTTGCGGGCTGGCCGGAAAAGGAGAAGGCCGAACGAGTCGCCGAGGCGCTGAAGCTGGTCGAGTTGTCCGACTACGCCGATACCAATGTGCAGGACCTTTCCGGCGGGCAGCAGCAGCGCGTCGCGCTGGCGCGCTCGCTGGTCATGGAGCCCGAATTGCTGTTGCTCGACGAGCCGTTCTCGGCTCTCGATGCCTTTACACGCGCCTCGTTGCAACGCGATGTCCGCTCGATCGCCAAGCGCCTCGGTTTCAATCTGATCATCGTTACCCACGACATCGACGAAGCCATTCTGATGGCCGATCGCGCACTGATCATGGCCGGCGCGCCCGGCAAGATTGTCCACGAATTCGAAGTCAACCTGACCGATCCCCGGCAACGCCAGGATCCGGCGGTACAGAGCATGCGCGCGCGTCTCATGGATGCCTTTCACACGGCGGCGCAAGTGGCGGGGTCGCCCGCCGAGAAGGCGGAGGCAGAGACGGCATCCGAACCCGCTTGAACAGCGTTACCCGGCACGCCTGACCACACCCCAGATCAGGAACCATTACCCAAGGAGACCGAGAATGTGCAGATTTTGCAATGATCAAGTCCAGGTACCACACGACGAGCACGGCGAACCGCAGTTCGATTTCAAGCGTCATGGCGATGGCATCGACGATCCCAATCTGGTGATCGAGTATGACCCGCTATTCAGCAGCGTGCTGGGTACCAGCGTCAATCGCCGCGAACTGCTCAAGATGGGCAGCCTCGGTGCGCTGAGCAGCCTGGTGCCTTCGGCGGCCACCTACGCCCAGGAAAAGAAATGGGATCCGACGATCCGCATCGGCTACCTCCCCATCACCGATGCTGCTGCACTGCTGGTGGCGCACGAAATGGGTTTCTTCAAGAAGGAAGGCCTGGATTCCGTCGCGCCGACGCTGATTCGCGGCTGGTCGCCGCTGGTCGAGGCGTTTTCCTCGCACCGCACCAACCTCACGCACATGCTGATCCCGATTCCGATCTGGATGCGCTACAACAACAAGTTCCCGGTCAAGATCACCGCCTGGAACCACACCAACGGCTCCGGCATCATCGTCCACAAGGACAGCGGCATCAATTCGCCGAAGGATTTCGGTGGCAAGCAGTTCGCCGTGCCATTCTGGTATTCGATCCACAACATCATTTCGCAGAAGGTCATGAAGGATGCCGGCATCACGCCGGTGATCCGTCCGCAGGACGCGAAGCTGGCCCCCAACGAGTGCAACTTCATCGTGCTCAACCCGCCCGACATGCCGCCTGCGCTGGCGGCCAAGTCGATCGACGGCTATTGCGTTGCGGAACCGTTCAACGCGCTGGGTGAACTCCGTGCCGGCGGCAAGATGCTGCGCATGACCGGCGACGTCTGGAAGGGTCACCCGTGCTGCGTGGTGGTGATGCACGAGGCCGACACCATGGACCCCGCGCGCGCCGCCTGGGCGCAGGGCGTGCACAACGCCATTGTTTCCGCGCAGATCCATCTCCACGAGAACCGGCCCGCGATGGCTGAAATGCTGTCCAAGGACGGCAAGGGCTACCTGCCGTTCCCGAAGGAAGTGGTGCAGCGCGCCATCATGCTCTACGACATTCCCTATCCGGGCAACGCCGCCGCGATCAAGAACAAGGACTGGGGCATGGACCGCATCAACTTCCAAAGCTGGCCGTATCGCTCTGCCACGGAACTGGTGGTCAACGACCTGAAGAAGACCACCATCACCGGCGACGCCGCATTTCTTGAGAAGCTGGACGCCAAGTTCGTCGCCAACGACCTGGTCAATTACAACTTCATCAAGAAGGCGCTCGACGCCAATCCGAAGTGGAAGAACGACAAGAGCGTGCCGAAGACCGGCGATCCCTTCGTCCGCACGGAAACCATCAGTCTATGAGCAACCACCCCCCGGCCGCCGGTCTGGCCGGCACCAGGACCTCCCGCGCCGCCGAGGCGACGGCGCGGGGCGTCCTCAACTTTTCGCTTGGCCTGCTGATCCTCGCCGCGCTTTGGGGGCTCGGCGGCTACATGATTTCCATCAATCCGAAGACGCAGAGTTTTGCCGGCTTCGGATTGATTCCCACCTTGACGTCGTTTCCGGAGCTTTGGCAGCTGGGCAAGCTGCAGAGCGCCATCGCCGCGAGTGGCTACCGGCTCGGCATGGGCATGCTGATCGCCATCGCGATCGGCGTGCCAATCGGCATCATCATGGGGCGCAGCAAACGTTTCCGCGAACTGAGCAATTCGTCCTTCCAGTTCCTGCGCATGATCAGCCCGCTGTCGTGGATGCCGATCGCCGTGTTCGTCTTTGCCGCCTGGGACCACTCGATCATCTTCCTGATCGCGATCGCGTCGGTCTGGCCGGTCATGTTTTCCACCGCCGCCGGCCTCGCCAAGGTCGACCCGGCCTGGTTCAAGGTGGCACGCAACCTCGGCGCCACGCCGGTGCAAATGCTCACCCAGATCATCCTGCCGGCGATCAGCTTTGACATCTTTACCGGCATCCGGCTGGCGCTGGGTATCGCCTGGGTGGTTCTCGTACCCGCCGAGTTGCTCGGCGTGACATCCGGCCTTGGTTATGCGATCAAGGATGCACGCGAAACCCTTTCCTACGATCACCTTACCGCAATGGTGCTCACCATCGGGGTCATCGGCTACGTGCTCGACACCTGCTGCGCGCTGCTCGTCAAGCGCTATAGCTGGCATCGCGGAGATGCCTGATCCCATGCGGACCCTGCGCCCACTGGATAGGAAGGTTCCGCCCGGGCGGGCGGGGGGGGGCGGGAACCGGGGGGGGCGGCCCGCGGGGGGGGGGGGGGGGGGAGAAAAAGGGGGGGGTGGCCAATGCGCCACGATGTTCCGGTTCCGTGCGGCCACATGGCGCGACGCCCAGTGGCACCGCCGCCGCCGCCGCCGTTCCGACCGGAACCCGGTCCTCGCGTGCCCTCAAGGCATCTGGCACAGGCCTGTTCAACTTTTTCGCCGGAATCGTGATCCTGTTCGCGCTCTGGTGGCTGGCGATATTCGTCGCCACGCTTGATCCCAAGGCCTCGCACTGGGCCGCGTTCGGACCGATTCCCGCATTCAAGGCCATGATCAAGATGTGGGAGAGCGGCCTGATCCCGAAGGCCTTGTGGACCAGCGGCTATCGCCTCGGCGCGGGCCTCGCCATCGCCATCCTGATCGGCGTGCCGGTTGGCATCATGATCGGCCGCAGCAAGCGCTTCCGCGAACTGAGCAATTCGCCCTTCCAGTTGATGCGCATGATCAGCCCGCTGTCCTGGGAGCCGATCGCCGTCATCGTGTTTGCCGGCTGGGACCAGGCCATCATCTTCCTGATCGCCGTCGCCGCCGTCTGGCCGGTGATGTTCTCCACCGCCGCGGGACTGTCCAAGGTCGACCCGGCCTGGTTCAAGGTGGCGCGCAACCTCGGCGCCAAGCCTTGGCATGTGGTGACCCAGATCATCCTGCCGGCGATCACATTCGACGTCCTGACCGGCATCCGGCTTGCCGTCGGCGTGGCCTGGGTGGTGCTGGTTCCGGCAGAGTTCCTCGGCGTCACCTCGGGCTTCGGCTACACCATCGAGGACGCCCGCGAGTCGCTGGAATACGACCACCTGATGGCCATGATCCTGGTCATCGGCGCCGTCGGTTACATCCTCGACGCGACGCTCCTGATGCTAATCAAGCGTTTCAGTTGGCACCGCGGTTGACCATGGTGGCAACCCGGCTTCCGCATGTCGGAATCAGCCCAGCGGGCAGTAAATCCGCGACGCGGGTCGCGCGCCCGGACCATGAAAAAGCCGCCGCTCACCGCGTCACCGGCCGAGGCCGGCTACGACAGCGAAATCCGGACCGGCAGGAGGAGCGGAGGCGCGGAAGGCGGTGGAAGAAAGCTACCTGAGGCAATTGGAAGAAGAGAACCAGCGCCTGAAGATGGCCGTCGCCGACCTGACCCTGCGCAACCAGGCATTGAAGCTCGTGGTGGGAAAGAAATGGTAGCTCCGGGCACCCTTCGGGGCGTGACGGATTCGAAGTGCAATGCTGCGTCACCGACGCGGCCCTGATGGAGAAGCTTGAACAATGTCCAGGAAAATTTTTGTTATGTGCGTGTCCGATTCCCGCGAAAAGCTGCAGATGGCGGCCATGGTCGCCTCGGTTGCCGCTGCCTCGGGTGACGAGGTCACGGTGTTCTTTTCGATGAACGCCATGCTGCACTTCGTCAAGGGCCGCGCTGCGGAGGCCCCGGCGGAAGGCGAGTTCGGCCGGCTCATGGCCGCCGACAAGGGCGTGCCCTCGTTCAAGCAGCTTTTCGCCTACGCCGCCGATCTTGGGGATGCCAAGCTGCTGCCCTGTTCGATGGCGGTGGACCTGCTCAAGGCGTCGGAAGAAGACCTCGATCCGATGCTCGGCCCGCCGACCGGCCTGACCCGTTTTCTGAGCGACGCCGAAGGCGCGCAAATTTTCACGTTCTGAGCGGATCGCCGCACGGACCCCGAATCAACAGGAGGACACAGGCAATGAGTGAAATGAGGATCATAGACGCGCGCGACACGTTCTGCCCCGGGCCGCTGATGGAACTGATCAGCTACATGAAGCGCGCCAGCGTCGGCGACGAGTTCGAACTGCTTTCCACCGACAAGGGCTCGATCAACGACATCCCGGAATGGATCAAGAAGGTCGGGCACGAAATGCTCAGCAGCGAGCAGGTCGAAGGGGTCTGGCACATCAAGGTACGCAAGGCCAAATAATCGAAACGGACGTCGGTCGGCCGGTCAGATTCCGACCGGCCGCGAATAGGCCCCGGATACGCGGGGATTCTGGATAGGAGAATGCAATGAGAATCTTAGTAGTCGGTGGTGGCACGGCCGGAACCATCGTGGCCAACAACCTCGCGCGCCGGCTGACCGGGGAAACCCGCGCCGGCAAGGTGCGCATCACGCTGCTGTCGGCTTCGGACCGGCACATGTACCAGCCCGGCCTGCTCTACGTCGCCTTCGGGCACATGACCCCGGACCAGTTGTATCGCGACGAGGCCAGCCTGCTCGAACCGAACATCGATTTCCACGTCGATCCGGTCACCAAGTTCAACCTCGACAAGAACCAGGTGCTGACCGCCGGCGGCAAGACCCATGACTATGACATCCTGGTGATCGCCACCGGTTCGCGCATGGTGCCGGAGGAAACCCCGGGCCTCAACGAAGGCGCCGAGTTCTTCTACACCGAGGCATCGGCGGTCAAGATGTTCAAGCGCCTGCGCGAATTCCAGGGCGGCAAGGTGGTGGTCGCCGTCGGCGTGCCGCACAAGTGCCCGATCGCGCCGGTCGAGGTCATGTTCATGCTGCATGACTACTTCAAGGCGCGCGGCATCCGCGACAAGGTCCAGCTCAGTTACCACTATCCGATCGGCCGCATCCACACCATCGAGAACGTCGCCATCTGGGCCAAGCCGGAATTCGAACGTATCGGCGTCGCGACCGAGACCCTGTTCAATATCAAGGAAGTGGACGTCAAGAACAAGCTGCTGAAGAGCGAGGAGGACACCGAGGTTCCCTACGACCTGCTCATCGTCATTCCGGCACATCGCGGCATGGAAGTGCTCGAAACCGAGAACCTGGGCGAGGGCGGCTGGATCCCGACCGACCGCTTCAGCCTGGCCATGAAGGGGCGCGACAACGTCTATGTGGTGGGCGACACCACCAACCTGCCGGTCAGCAAGACGGGATCGGCGGCGCATTTCCAGGCCGAGACGCTGGCCGAGAACATCGCCTCCATCGTCAAGATCGGGGCGCCGGTGCGCGATTACGACGGCAAAGTATACTGCTTCATCGAGGCAGGCCACGACCGCGCGACCTATGCCATGTTCAACTACCAGAATCCCCCCGACCTGAAGCCGCCGTCAAAACCCATGCACTGGTTCAAGCTTTCCTACAACCAGATGTACTGGACCAGCGTTCGCGGACTACTCTGAAGAGATCACACCATGAGCACCCAGACCGAAACAACTTCCCCACCGCCGATCAACGAAGGCGACCTGCAGCGACTGGTCGAGTTCGCCCAGCTCGTTACCTCGGCGCAGGATGCGCTGTCCGATGACATGGTCAACCGGCTGGCGTCGGCCCTGTCCGAGGGCATCACGCTGCTCGATCGCCTGACGCGCAACGAGGGCTTCACCCACTTGCTGCGGGAACTCGACCGCGCCGAGAACCAGCGGTTCCTGATCTGCATGTCGAACGCCTTCACCGCGGCGAGCCGCGAACTGGCGGCGGCGCCGCCGTCCACCGGCGGCATTGGCGGCCTGATCAAGTTGATGAGCGATCCGGGCACGCAGGAGGGCTTGCGCTTGCTGGCCTTCGTCGGCGCCCGCATGAGCAAGAGCCTGCGCGAGGTGCATCGGCGCGGAATCTGATTCGCGGCGGGAACCACGCGACAAGACGGCACCGAGCTCTGCGTACGTGGCGTTCGGTGCCGGCGAGTAGCCACCTGCAAGGAGGACGCGAGATGATCAGGGAACCCGCATTCGACGCGGACAGCCTGTCGGAGCAATCCCGCTTTTTTCATGGCGCGCTGGAAGACTGGCTGCGCGAGCCCGACATCACCGTGGCCTGCGGGCGCTGGGCCGACGGCGCGATCGGCGAGCTGATTCCGCAGGGGCGCGGCTACCTGTTGCCGGGAATCTACGAAGGCTGCTTTGCCGGCGTGCGCGAACTGCGCCTGGAGGATTCCGCCCATCACCTGCACATCGACTTCGGCCGCGTCCATCGCATCCGCTATGTCGTCGCGCCCAGTGTCTGCCTCGACTTCAAGCCCTCGTTCGAAGCCCGTCTGCTGGTCCTCGGGCCCGGCGGCGCGCCGAGCGACCACTGGGTGGTGTCGCTGATGCTGTCCTGTCCCTACGATCGCGGCGTGCTCGATTCCGCGCGCGTGCAGCGCTTCCTCGACCTGGCCAGCGAGCAGGCGGCGCGACGCCCCGACCTGGTCGAATTCGAGGTCGAGCCATCCGTGCGCGATACTTCCGAAGGGCTGCAACTGCTGCAATTGCTGCGCGCGCGTAGCGGCCGTCCGTCCGGGCAGTGGCCCGAACTGGTCGCCGCGTTGTGCCCGGGCGCGACGTCTCCGTCCGTGCCGCCGCTCGAACCGCCCTGCATCGCATTGCTGGAGCAGGCGCTGCGCCTGCGTGACGCATCGCTGGTGCTGTATCGCGACAGAACCCTGATCGAATTCAAGACTGAAAAACTCGACGGCCTGCACCGTTACGTGGAGCATGGCCATGTGTCATGGCAGATCGGCGCCTTCGACGATCACCATTGCCATCTCGCGCTGGGCGCAGTGGCGCGCGTGCTGTTCTCCGCCGAACCGGTGTCCTGCCAGGGCGGCGGTATCAATTACACCGTCTGGTTCCTCAGCGCCGGTCCTTGCGGCAATCCCTATCGTCGCGACGGCTATTTTTCGATCGTCCTCAATCGCCCCTACAGCGGCAACGAGCCGCGCCTGGAGGTCATCGAACCTATGCTTGCGCTCTACCGTGAATTCAAAGACATGGCCTGGGTGGAGGCCGATCCGACATTCCTTGAGATCCTGGCCGGCGGACCGCCCCCGCGCCGTACCGCCAGCGCCGACTCTTCGCAATGAAGCCTATGTCGGCACCATCGACTTGCGCAGCGGCAGGCGCAAGTCGATGGTGCCGGGATCGGCTCCGGTCTTCAGTTCGAAGCCGAGCTCTCGTGCCAGGTGTTGCATGCGCAGGTTGCCGGCCAGGGTTTCCCCACGTAGTTCGCCGGTGCCGCGGCTGCGACAGTAGTCGATGACGCTTTGCAGCAGCAGGCGGCCCAGCCCCAGGCCCTTGACCTGTGAGCTGACCACGATGGCGAACTCGGCGAAGGCGTTGTCCGGATCGGCCATCGCGCGCACTTCGCCCAGCGAGCGTTCAATTCCCTGCGCATCGCGTTCGATCGCCACCAGCGCCATTTCGCGGTCATAGTCGATCTGCGTGAAGCGTGCCAGCTTGGAGCGCGGCAGGCGGCGCATGGTGCCGAAGAAGCGCATCCGCGAATCCTCCGGGTCGAGCGACGCGATCAGGTCGCCCAGGGTTGCCTCGTCCTCCGGCCGGATCGGCCGGATCAGCAATTGGCGCCCCTGCCACTCGACTAGCTGCTCCAATTCCTGCGGGTAGGGGCGGATCGCGAAGCGGCGGAAGCCGAGCTTGCGCCCGCGTTTCTCGATGCGGATGCCCGCTTCGTGCGCCACCACTCCGGTCGCCTCCACGTGCAGCGGATCGAGCTCGATGCCGGCGATCTCGTCGATGTCGGTGAGCATCTGCGACAGGCGCACCAGCGCCGTCCCCAGAGCTGCTTCCAGCGCGTCACGCTCGCCCTCGGCCGCTTCACGCGCGAAGCCACAGCGTGTCACCAGGTCCTGCGCCAGGGCACGGTTGAGCGGCGGTAGCGCGACGGCATAGTCGCCGTCGTGGCCGTTTTCGCCCGCGGCCGGCGCGATGAAGATCACCGGCCCGAACACCGGATCGCTGCCGACACCGAGGCGCAAGGCCGCGATGCCGCTGCGCGCCGCGCCGGGGCGCAGCCGGTAGCCGCTGACGCGGCTGCCCGGACGCTCATTGCGTACGTTGTTACGCAGACCGCGCACCGCGAGGCGAATATCCTCGGGGGAACGCAGCGAACGTGCCATCGAACGGTAGTCCGGAGCATTGGCCAGCACCAGGCCGAGATCCACCGGGTAGCCAATCTCGTCAGCGACGCGGATCGCTTCGTCGATGCTCCCGGCCAGCGGGCGCTCGGCCGCATCGATGCCGTAGGCCTGCAACACCTGGCGTACCTGCCGCGCAGTAAGCATTTCGACACCGGCGGCGATGGCCTCGGCCACCGCGTTGCGGGCGCGATCCAGGTCCGGGCTGAAGTCCTCGGCCAGCGAAGGAGGCATTTCCACCAGCAGTTTCCGGTTGCGCTCGTAATTGACGATGCCGACAAAAATCGCGATCGCCTTCTCCGGTGAATCATGGCCCAGCACGCCGTGCTCGGCGGCGATCCGCTGTGCCACCTGCATCGAGCTGCCGCCGACCCAGCAGGTGAAGACGTTGCGCGTGGCTTTCTGCGCGACATCGCAGATGGCCTCGGCCACGGCGCTGCCCGGCGCAAACGGGGAAGGCGAGCAGACCGTCAGCACCGCGTCCGTGTTGCGGTCGGCGAGCACCAGTGCCAGCGCATCGGCCCAGAGGGCAGGCGAAACGTTGGCCGGCAAGGCCAGCGGATTGCCCGCCACGTCTATCCGCAGCAGTTCGCCGAGTCGCTTCACCGTGTCCGCTTCGAGGCTGGCCAGCCGGCCGCCGGCCGCCAGCAGCGCCTCGGCCGCTATGCGAATCAGGCCATGGCCGTTGCCGAGGATGCACAGGCGTTCGCCCGCCATCGGGCGAACGCGCGCCATCGCTTCGGCGGCATCAAACATGTCTTCCAGCGTTTCGATGCGCACCCAACCGGCGCGGCGCAGTGCGGCGATGTAGGCATCGTCGGTGCTGAATGGCGCCGTCTCTGACGCGGGCGCGGCATTCCGCTTGCCCCGAATCACCACGATCGGCCGGTTGCGTGCTGCCGCCCGCGCCGCCGACATGAACTTGCGTCCCGCCGCGACGGTGTCGAACTGCACCAGGATGGCTTCCGTATCCGGGTCGTTCGCCAGCCAGTCGATCGCGTCGGCCAGGTCGACGTCGATGCCGGCACCCAGGTGCAGCGCGGTCGAAAAACCGATGCCCTTGCTGTGCGCACGATCGAGCACGGCTGCCGCCACCGCGGCCGATTGCGTGACCAACGCGATCTTGCCGGTCGCCGCGCCGACGGGCGCCACGCTGGCGGCGAGGCCCAGTGCAGGCACCGCGATGCCGCCGCTGCCCGGTCCCAGGACCCGCATCAGGAAGGGCCGTGCCGCTTCGAGGATGGCCTTGTGCGCTTCCTGTACCTGGGCCGGGGTCATCCGCTCGCGCAACGACGGCCCGACGATCACCGCCTTGGTGCCGCGCGCGCCGAGCTGGGCCACGATCTGCGCCACGTCGCACAACGGCGCGCAGACGATCGCCAGGTCGGGCACCGGGTCGAGTTCGTCGATGTGCATGCGGGCGCCGATGCCGAACAGCGAACGCTTCTTCGCCGTCGCCGCGAGGATCGGGCCGGCGAATCCGCCCGCCTGCAGATTGCGCAACACCACGTCGGCATAGCAGCCCTGTTCGTCGGTCTCGGCGACGACGGCTACCGAACGCGGATGGAAGAGGAATTCGAGGTTGCGGACAGTCATTTTTTTGTAGGGTTGGCGGCAGGCGGCGGCACTGCCGCTGGCGCCGCCTCCGCGTCAGCGAGTGCCTACCGCGTCCAATACGCCAGCGCGACGAAGGCGATGATGGCAAACGCGGCATAGGTCTTCCATGGCTGTTCCTTTTCCGCGTAGGGATCGGTCAGTGCGCGTTGCGCGCCTTCGGGCAGTTGCGCCATCTGCGTCAGCGATGTGCCGAAGGGAATGTTGATGCGGGCACGCGCATTCACCGCCCAGCCATTGGCGTCGAGCACCGGGCCGAGGTTGCGGCTCCTGAGCTTGAACCAGGCCATGATCACGGCGGGTCCGGAGATCAGCAGCATCAGGCCGGCCAGCGCGATCGGAATCTGCCACCAGTGCAGGCCGAGCAGGCCGGTGAGCATGGAGGCCACGGCGGTGCCGATGGCACCGACCGCCAGCCCGATGGCGGCGAAGATGCCAGCGAACTTGCCGACGTCGAAGGCCTGCTGCGCGGGTGCCGGTTTGGCTGGTGCATCGGCCTTCTTCGCCGCGGCGGCGGCGGTCTCGGCGAGCTTGCCCTCGACGCCGGCGGCCTTGCTCGCGGCGAGCTTCTGCAATTGTTCGCCGACCATGCGCGCGAGCTTCTTGTAGGGCGACCAGAAGGCCTGGCGCAGGCTGATGGGGTGGTCGACGATCTTGGTGATGGTGGCGTCCCAGTCACGTCCCTGGCGATCGTAGAAGACGCCATTCCTGAGCGCCATCAACTGGTCGGAATCGCCGGCGGTGAATGCGGCAGCGATGGAGAGCTTTTCGCTGCCGTTGCCGCCGCTGCGAACGCAGTCGCAATACACCAGGCAGATGCGCGACAGGCCGGCGAGCGCGGCGTGCTTGCCGGCGTCGGCGACGGCGACGCAGAGTTCTGCCGAGCGGCCGTCGAGGTAGAGCGTGCCGATCTGGAAAGTGGCCTTGCCCTGGCGTGTGTAGAAGTCGCGGAAGGCGACGAAGTTGTTGGCCAGCGGCATGAGGTCGCGCACGTAGCGCGCCAGGCGTTCGAGGTCGCGCACGGCCTCGGCTTCGGGCGGCAGCCCGGCGGGCTTGGCCGCCTGCCAGGCGTGGTACACGGCGAGCTGGTCCTGCACTGCCAGCCAGTCGCTTTCGGAAAGGCCGGGGCGCGCGCCGAGCAGCGGCACCACCACGGCTTCGCGCAGGGCGCCGATGCGCTCGGCCCAGGCCGGGTTGATGCCGGAATCGATGCCGGCGCCGAGCGGCACCGTGGCGCCAGCGCCGACTCTTGCCAGCGGCAATGCGGCGATGTCGGCGTGGCCGTTGGTCAGCGTCACGCTGCCGAGCGCCTTGAAGCTGTCGTCGGAGGCATTCATGGCGTCACCGGCGCGTTCGTCGAAGGCGGCCAGGCGGCAGCGCACGAAGAAATCGTCGAGCTTGTCCTTGACCGCCGCCAGCGCTTCGCAGGCCGCTTCGGTGGCATCGCCCAGCGGTCGTGCCGCGCTGCCGGAGGCTTCCCAGGCGGCCAGCGCGCGCGCCGTGTATTCGGCCTCGGCCGCGCTGGCGGCGTCGACGTTTATCATCGCGCCGCCGTCGGGCAGCAGGCCCTTGGCGGCGGCGAGGATGGCCTCGTCCTTGATCGCGGCCAGCGGCACGCCGTCCAGCTTCTGTTCGAGCACGGTGGCGTCGACCAGGCGCGCCGCCGCCCAGTCGATCGCGGCCAGCAGTTCCGGCGCGCGGATGTGGCCGTCGCCGTCGCTGTCGAGCAGTTCCAGCGTGCGCGCGTCGAACTCGATGCCCTTGGTCGGGCAGGACAGGGCGACCCAAAGCTTCTGGTCGAGTTCCCCGAGGTGAAGCAGGTCGGCGGCGGTGTCGATGCGCACCTGGTCGAAACCGCCGGCGCGGAAGAATTTCCATTGATGGCTCATTTGGTCTCCCTATTATTGAATCCAGAAAAGCTGTTGTTCCGCAGATTTCCGCATTGGCGCGCCAAGGGGGGAGGGGGGGGGCGGCGGGAACCCGGGAAGGCGGAAAACGATGTCCGGTCGAAATCACGCGTTGTCGCCGACGAAAGGATTGCTGCGGCGTTCGGTGCCAAAGGTGGACATCGGCCCGTGGCCGGAAATGAACTGGACGTCGCTGCCCAGCGGCCAGAGTTTGAGACGGATCGAATCGATCAGCGCCTGGTGGCTGCCGCGCGGGAAATCGGTGCGCCCGATCGAACCGGCGAACAGCACGTCGCCGACCAGGGCCAGCTTCGACGGGGCGTGGAAGAACACCACGTGGCCCGGCGTGTGGCCCGGTGTGTGGAGCACGGAGAGGGTTTCCTTGCCGACCGTGACGGTATCGCCGTCCTCCAGCCAGCGGTCGGGAGTGAAGGGCCGCGCCGGCGGGAAGCCGAAGCTGCGGCTTTGCGCGGCCAACTGGTCGATCCAGAAGCTCTCCTCGCGCTGCGGGCCTTCGATCGGCACGTCGAGCCGCGCAGCGAGTTCGCCGGCGCCGCCGGCATGGTCGATGTGGCCGTGGGTGAGCAGGATCTTCTCGATCGCGACGCCCTGCCGCGAAGCGGCATCGGTCAGGCGTTCGAGGTCCCCGCCGGGATCGACGAAGGCACCCTGCATGGTCTCCGTGCACCAGATCAGGGTGCAGTTCTGTTCGAAAGGGGTGACTGGAACGATGAGGTACTTCATGGTGACGCTCCTTGGCGCGAGGGACCATTTTCGGTTGGGGCAAGGTGGGCCGGCGGCGGAAACGGCGTGCTAGGCAGGACGCGGAATTCTATGCCGGCTTCGCGGTGAATTCCGCCAGTACGACCCGCGCCTGCTCGAATTCCTGCCGCAGCAATTCCAGGCCGGCCTCGGCGCCGGTGGTGGTTCCGGCGCGGCCGAGGTTTTCCAGCTCCATGCAGTAGGTGCGCATGCGTCGCGCGCCGAGGTTTTCGATGCTGGACAAATAGCGGTGCGCGGCGTTGGCCATGCGTTCCGCGTCGCGGTCGCGAATGGCCTGGGCCAGGTAGTCGAAATGGCGTGGCGTGTCGGCGACGAACAGCGCGATCAGGTCGGCGACCATGGTTGGCTGTTCGTCATCCTGCAGTTCGAGCAACTGGTCGATGCGGCGCCGGTCGACTACCGGCGTGTCGGCGTCTTCGGCGCGCCGTAATGTCCCAAGCGGTGCGCCTGGCGTGTTGCGTGCGACGAGGCTCAGCACGGCGCGGATGTGCACCAGTTCCACCGGCTTCGATATGTAGGCATCCATGCCTGCGGCGAGGCATTTTTCGCGGTCGCCGGCCAGCGCGCTGGCGGTCATGGCGACCACGCGCGGCGAGCCGTCGGCGCCGAAGCGGGCCTTCAGGCGGCGCGTCGCTTCGAGACCGTCCATGTCGGGCATTTGCACGTCCATCAGGATGACATCGTAATTCTGGCGCTCCAGCGCATCGAGCACTTCGATGCCGCTGGCGACCAGGTCAGCGCGATAGCCGAGGTGGGCCAGCAGTTGCTGCACGACCTTCTGGTTGACCGTGTTGTCCTCGGCGACCAGGATCTTGAGCGGAAGCGAGTCGGCCAGGGCCGCCTCGGGAACGCTGTCCGCGCGTGACGCGACGCGCGCCGGCGCGACGCGCATTGCGTGCAGCAGGACGTCGAGCAGCGCGGCCGGCTTGATCGGCTTGTTGAGGTAGGCGGCGAAGGCGGCGCGGCCCATCTTGTCGTCCATGGTCCGCTGGTTGAACACCGAGGTCAGCATCACCAGCGGCAGGGCTTGGGCATCGCGGTGCTTGCGGATTTCCAGGGCGAGGGCGAGGCCGTCCATTTCCGGCATGCTCATGTCGAGGATGCCGACGTCGAAGGCGTGGCCATGGCGGATGAAATCCAGCGCCTCGATGCCCGACGCGGCAGCCGACGGCAGCATGCCCCAGACCAGGCTCTGCTTTACCAGGATGCGCCGGTTGGTGCTGTTGTCATCGACGATGAGGACGCGCCTGCCGGCCAGCGCGGCGGAGAATTCCTGCAGGTAGCTGTTGGCCAGCTGCGATCCGGCGGCTTCGGCGGTGATGGTGAAATGGAAGGTCGAGCCGGCGCCGACCTCGCTGTCGACCCACATGCGGCCGCCCATCATTTCCGCCAGCCGGCGGCTGATCGCCAGGCCCAGCCCGGTGCCGCCGTACTTGCGCGTGGTCGAGGCATCGACCTGGGTGAAGGACTGGAACAGGGTCGCCAGCTTGTCGGCGGGTATGCCGATGCCGGTGTCGCGCACGGAAAAGCTGAGCTCGTGGGTCTGACCCTCCTGCGGCACCCCGGAGACGGTGATCAGGACTTCGCCGCGATGCGTGAACTTGATCGCGTTGGACAGCAGGTTCACCAGGATCTGGCGCAGGCGCGTGACGTCGCTGACCAGCGACGCGGGTACGCTGTCGTCGATGAAGTAGGCGAGGTTGATGTTCTTTTCCCCGGCGTCGGCGCTGATCAGGTCCATCGCCTCTTCCAGGCAGCGGCGCAGGTCGAAGGGATAGCGCTCGATTTCGAGCTTGCCGACCTCGATCTTCGAATAGTCGAGGATGTCGTTGATGATGGTCAGCAGGGCTTCGCTGCTTGCGCGCACGGTTTCCGCGTAGTCGCGCTGCTCGTCGTCGATGCGGGTGTTGAGCAGCAGGCTGGTCATGCCGATCACGGCATTGAGCGGGGTGCGGATCTCGTGGCTCATGTTGGCCAGGAACATGCTCTTGGCCTGCATCGCCGTTTCGGCGCTCTCCTTCGCCGCTTCCAGTTCGCGCTCGCGCTCGACGCGCGCCGTGATGTCGCGCAGGATCACGGTGAATACCACGGCGCCTTCCGTTTCGAGGCGCGAGATCGAGGCTTCGGCCGGGAACTCGCTGCCATCCTTGCGTGCGGCGCTGATCGCACGACGCTCGCCCATGCGTCGTGCGACATCGCCCGAGTTGCGAAACCCCTCGACCAGCTTGCCATGTCCCGCGCGATGGCGCGGCGGCAGCAGCATGTCGATGCCCTGGCCAAGGGCTTCCGCCGCCGGCCAGCCGAAGATGCGCTCTGCCCCGTGATTGAAGAGGACGATGCGCATGGCACCGTCGAAGCATACGATCGCATCATCGGCGATGCTCAGCAGTCCCTGCAGTTGGGCGGCGGTGAGGTCGTCGGTGGGCTTTGCGTCGGACATCTTGCAGGGTTCCTCAGTTGGCCAGGCCGCGGCGGTAATGCACCGCTTCGGCGACGTGCGCGGCGGACAGGGGTATGCCCTCGGCGAGGTCGGCCAGGTCCGCGATCGTGCGTGCCACCTTGAGGATGCGATGATAAGCCCGCGCGGTCAAGCCAAGCTGCTGCATCGCGCGCTTGAGCAGGGCGGCGCCGTCGCAATCGGGCAGGCAATGCACGTCGATTTCGTCGGGCGCGAGCAGCGCGTTGGGCTTGCCCTGACGCTGCTGCTGGCGCGTCCGTGCGGCGCCGACGCGGGCGCGCACCGTGGCCGAAGTTTCGCCGTCGCCACGGGCGGCGAGATCGGCCTCCGCCACCGCCGGGACGTCGAGCATCAGGTCGATGCGGTCGAGCAGCGGCCCCGACAGCTTGCCGCGATAGCGCGCGACCTGGTCGGGCGTGCAGCGGCATTTGCCGGAGGCATGGCCCAGCCAGCCGCAGGGACAGGGATTCATCGCTGCGACCAACTGGAAGCGCGCGGGGAAATCGGCGCGGCGCGCGGCACGCGCGATGTGGATCTGTCCGCTTTCCAGCGGTTCGCGCAGGGCTTCGAGCACTCCGCGCTGGAACTCCGGCAATTCATCGAGGAACAGTGTGCCGTGGTGCGCCAGCGAAATCTCACCCGGCCGCGGCGTGCCGCCGCCCCCGACCAGGGCGGCACTCGATGCGGAATGGTGCGGGGCGCGAAACGGACGCTGCTTCCACTGCGCGAGGTTGAAGCTGCCGGCCAGCGAATGCACCGCGGCCGACTCCAGCGCCTCGGCGTCGGTCATCGGCGGCATCAGGCCGGGCAGGCGTTGCGCCAGCATCGATTTTCCGGCGCCGGGCGGGCCGCTCATGAGCAGGCTGTGGCCACCGGCCGCCGCGACTTCCAGCGCGCGTTTGGCCTGCGCCTGGCCCTTGACCTCGGCCAGGTCGGGATACCACGCAAGAGTCGGCGCTGGCGACACGGCAAAGGGGGCGAGCAGTTCGCGCCCGGCAAGGTGGGCGCAGACCTGCAGCAGGGTGCGCGCCGGCAGGATGTTCATGCCGTCGATCAGCGCCGCCTCCGGCGCGCTTTCCAGCGGCAGGACGAAGGCGCGGGCGCCGCCGCCGCCGCCCTGGCGATGAATCGCGGCGCACATGGCCAGCGTGCCGCGCACGGCGCGCAAGTCGCCCGACAGCGCCAATTCGCCGGCGAATTCGTGGTCGTCGAGGTTCGCCGCATTGACCTGTCCCGAGGCGACCAGGATGCCCAGTGCGATCGGCAGGTCGAAGCGGCCGGATTCCTTGGGTAGATCGGCCGGGGCGAGGTTCACGGTGATGCGCCGTTGCGGAAACTCGAAGCCGCAATTCTGGATCGCGGCGCGCACGCGGTCACGCGCCTCCTTGACTTCGGTATCGGGCAGGCCGACCAGGGTGAATGACGGCAACCCGGCGGCGAGATGGACTTCGACCGTGACTTCCGGGGCCGCAAGGCCCGCCAGCGCTCGCGAGCGGAGGACGGCGAGCGACATCTAACTGGACTGTTTAGCGTGCCGCCGGATTGGCAACGGCGGGTTGTCGGCTGGCTTCCAGTTCGGCGACCCGAGCTTCGAGCGCTTCGAGTTTGGCCCGGGTTCGCGTCAGCACTTCGCGCTGCACGTCGAATTCCTCGCGGGTCACCAGGTCTAGCTTGGCGAAGAGGCCGGCCAGTGCAGCGCGCAAGTTTTTTTCGACGTCGCCGGCCGGGGTTGCGGCCAGCAGCGAGGAGACGCGGGCGGACATTTCATCGAGCAGTTTTGGATTGAGCATGGGCGGCTTCGCAATGACGGGCAATACCGGTTTTCGAGGTGGGGGATGCCGGCGCCAAGTCCGAAGTTGTCTCCTTCTTGCGGTCGAGATCCCCTCCGGAATGGATCGGCCTGACGCGGAGCGATCACGGCAAAAGTCTAGCACAGCACCAGATACAGCCGCCTGCAACTGCAGGTGCGCACCATGATGGTGCGGGTGGCCGGCGTTTGCTACCCGGCTTGGTGCGAGGTAACGAAGTTGCGCCGCAGCAATGTTTGTATCCCACTGAAATTTATAAGCTAAACCAGTTGGCACGGTCTCTGCATTGATGGGTCTGTAATTTTTTAATTTTCTCTAGGAGCCAATCATGCGCAATACCCTGATCACCGTCGCCGTCGCCGCCCTTTTCTCTGTCCCCACCGCCGTCATGGCTCAGGCCGCAGCACCGGCCAGCCCGCACACCTTCACCGGCAACGTAGGTTTCGCCACCGATTACCTGTATCGCGGCATTTCGCAGACCTCCGGCGAGCCGGCGCTGCAAGGTGGCTTCGACTACGCTCACTCGAGCGGCCTCTACGCCGGAACCTGGGCGTCCAATGTCAGCTGGATTCAGGACGGCCTCAACGTGCCGGGCGCGCTGCAGACCACCAACGCCGGCCTCGAAATCGATGTCTACGGCGGCTACAAGGGCACGGTCACGGGCGACCTCGGCTTCGACGTCGGCGTTCTGACCTACAACTATCCGGGCAAGAACAAGACCCCTGGCGGCATCCTGAAGCAGGACACCCAGGAAATCTACGGCGCATTGAGCTGGAAGTGGCTGACCGTCAAGTATTCGCACTCGCTGGGTGCGCTGTTCGGCTGGGCCAAGACCCCGTCCGCCACCGCCAACCAGAAGACCTCGGGTAGCGGCTACCTGGAACTTAACGCCGCCTACGATCTGGGCAGCGGCTGGGGCATCTCGGGTCACGTCGGCCACCAGAAGGTCAAGGGCTATGGCGATGCTTCCTACACCGATTACAAGGTCGGTGTCACCAAGGACCTCGGCTTCGGTGTGGTGGGACTGGCAGCTTCGGCGACCAATGCCAAGGACGACTGCGGTGCCGCCGCCGCCGGTGCCGCCGCACAAAACCCCTATTGCTGGGGCGGTGGCGTCGCGGGTGCCGTCAATTACAGCGCTGGCAAGAGCACTGCGGTCCTGACTTTCAACAAGACGTTCTGACAGGTTTGAATGAAGGTTCCGCCGGCGACCCGGCCGGCGTCGGCGGAACGGACAGCAAAGCCCAATACCTCCAATTCATTAAAGGAAACAGCCATGAAACTCGTAACCGCCATCATCAAGCCGTTCAAGCTTGACGAGGTACGCGAGGCCCTCGCCGCCGTCGGCGTGCAGGGAATCACCGTTACCGAGGTCAAGGGGTTCGGCCGGCAGAAAGGTCATACCGAGCTCTATCGCGGCGCCGAATACGTCGTCGATTTTCTGCCCAAGGTCAAGGTCGAAGCTGCGATTCGCGACGATCTTTTGGACCAGGTCATCGAAACCATCGAGAAATCCGCCAGCACCGGCAAGATCGGCGACGGCAAGATTTTCGTCTTCGACGTCGAACAAGTCATACGCATCCGCACCGGTGAAACCGGTGAGGAAGCCCTGTAAGGGAGAGCTGAAATGAAAACCGAACACAGTGAGGTTTCAGTGAAGGCTTACGCCCGCGTCAGCGGGGGTTATGCCGTAGCTAAAAAATATCTAGCGATACTGCTGACGGCCCTGGTCGTCGGCATCGGTGGCGGCGCATCGAGCGCCTGGGCCGCCGACGACAAGCCCGCCACAACGGAAGCCGCGGCTCCCGCTGCGGCGGCTCCAGCAGCAGCGGCTGCGGCACCCGCCGAAGCCGCGCCCGCGGCCACGGCGGCGCCGGCACCTACGGTCAACAAGGGCGATACGGCCTGGATGCTGGTGGCGACCGCGATGGTCACGCTGATGACCATCCCCGGGCTGGCACTGTTCTATGGTGGCCTTGTCCGCACCAAGAACATGTTGTCGGTGCTGATGCAGGTGTTCGTCATCTTCTCGCTGCTGGGTGTGCTTTGGGTTGTTTACGGCTACTCGATCGCGTTCACAGAGGGGAATGCCTTCTTCGGCAGTCTCGACAAGATGTTCCTCAAGGGCGTTACGGTCGATAGCATGGCCGCCACGTTCAGCAAGGGCGTGGCGATTCCCGAGTACGTCTACATCGTGTTCCAGCTGACCTTTGCCGCCATCACACCGGCGCTGATCATCGGTGCTTTCGCCGAGCGCATGAAGTTCTCGGCGGTGCTGTTGTTCATGGTGCTGTGGTTCACGTTCAGCTACCTGCCGATGGCGCACATGGTCTGGTACTGGGCGGGTCCGGATGGCTATACCTCGGCCGAAGCTGCTGAGAAGCTGGGCGCAACGGCAGGCTTCCTGTTCCAGAAGGGCGCGCTCGACTTCGCCGGCGGTACCGTGGTGCACATCAACGCGGCCATGGCCGGTCTGGTGGGCGCCTACATGGTGGGCAAGCGTATCGGCTACGGCAAGGAATCGATGGCGCCGCACAGCCTGACCATGACCATGATTGGTGCATCCATGCTCTGGTTTGGCTGGTTTGGCTTCAATGCCGGATCCAACCTCGAAGCCAACGGCCTGACCGCACTCGTGATGCTCAACACCATGCTGGGTGCTGGCGCAGCGACCGTGGCCTGGACCTTCGCTGAATGGGTGATCAAGGGCAAGCCCTCGATGCTGGGTGCCGCTTCCGGTGCCGTTGCTGGTCTGGTAGCCATCACTCCGGCCTGCGGCTGGGTTGGCCCGGTGGGTGCAATCGCCATCGGTCTGCTGGCCGGTGTGATCTGCCTCTGGGCGGTCAATGGCCTGAAGAAGATGCTGGGCATGGACGACTCGCTCGACGTGTTCGGTGTCCACGGCGTGGGCGGCATCCTCGGCGCCATCCTGACCGGCGTATTTGTCTCGCCGGATCTGGGCGGCACGGGTGTGTACGACTACGTGGCCAACAAGGTCGGCGACTTCGACATGATGACGCAGATTACCTCCCAGGTCTGGGGTGTTGCGACCGTGGTGATCTGGTCCGGTGTCGTGTCCTTCATCTGCTACAAGCTGGTCGATATCTTCATCGGTCTGCGTGTGCCGGAAGACGAAGAGCGCGAAGGCCTGGACGTTACGTCCCACGGCGAATCGGCTTACCACTCGTAATTCAATCCAGGTCCTCCGCCCCAGGGCGGAGACCTCTGTTCTCCTCCACACGGGTAATTCCACTGTGGTTCGGGCGCACCCAAAGGGTAGCGCCCGTTTTTATTGGAGAGCGCCGCCTGACCGGAAATCCGGACATGCATTTCCGGCCAGTTCCACCACGAACGGAGTCGGTGTCTTACAGCATCAGGCGCCGTGCGCCAAGGCGGGTGCTCTGCCAGCCGAGATGTTCATAAAATTCGAGTGCCGGCGTGTTGTCCAGGTCGGCCAGCAACTGGGCCCGTGTCGCGCCCTGTGACCGTGCCCATTGCAGCACGTAAGCCAGCAGCGCGCGGCCGAGACCCTTGCCGCGCCAGCCGGCTTCAACCACGACATCTTCAATCCAGGCCGAGGGCGCGCCTTCCGCAGTCGATATCACCAGTTGCGCTGTGGCCAAGCCGATGGCACGGCCACGGGCGTCGCGGGCAATGGCCACCTGTCCGGAAGGCGAGGCCAGCAGGCCAGTCAAGCCGCGCCTTTGCTTCTCCATGTCGGGCGTGAAGTCCTGCTCGATCGCGAACAGGATGCCCAGCAAGCCGATCAGGTCCGGTATGTCCGCCTCGGTGGCGGTGGTGATGCGCGGGCTCATGCGTTGTCGACGGGGGTGGGATAGACGATGGTGGCCAGAAAGCGGATCGGGCATTCGATCAGTTTTTCCGGCCCGTGCGGCACCTCGCCGCGAAAGGTGAGCGAGTCGCCGGGCGTCAGCAGATAGGTGTGCTGCCCGTGGCGGTATTCCATGCGCCCTTCAAGCATGTAAAGGAACTCCGTGCCCGGATGTTCGAATACCGGAAAGGTTGCCGATTCTGAATCGATGGTAATCAGGAAGGGTTCGAACAGCTTGGTCGGCCCCTGATCGTAGGCCAGCAGATGATAGGTGTGACCGCGCTTGGTGCCGCGGCGCACCACCTCCATGCCTTCGCCATTCTTGACCAGTTGCGCGCTGCCATCCGGCACGTCGTAATTGCGAAACAGGGTCGATAGCGACACGCCAAGCGCCCGCGCCAGCCGGGTCAGGGTATCGAGGCTGGTGGCGGTCTGGGCGTTTTCGATCTTCGACAGCATGCCGCGGCTGATGGCGGCGCGTTCGGCCACCTCGGCAATGGTCAGGCCGTGGCGCTGGCGCAGGTCGCGCACGGCATTGCCCAGATAACGTTCCAGGGCACCGGCGGCATCGGGTAATTCCTGAGTGTCTTCCATGGCCAATTATGGCATGAAGAAAGTTTCATAAAACTAGATAAAGTTACCCATGGCGGCGAGCAGTTGATGCATAATATTCACTATTGTTTCTTGTAGAGAATTAATTTAATGCCTTCCAGCCGTCGCTTCACGCTGTCCCTGTCTTGCCCCGATCGCGTCGGCATTGTCGCTGCCGTCAGCGGTTTCGTGGCCGGGCACAAGGGCTGGATTCTCGAGGCGAACCACCACGCCGACGAACTCGCGCAGCGCTTTTTCATGCGCCAGGAAATCCAGGCCGATTCGCTGCCCTTCGACGTGGCCGGTTTCCGCGCCGCGTTTGCGCCGATTGCCGGCGAGTTCGGCATGGACTGGCGCATCAGTGATTCCGGTGTGAAAAAGCGCGTTGTCATCCTCGTCAGCAAGCAGGAGCACTGCCTCTACGATCTGCTGGCGCGCTGGCAGTCGAAGGAACTGGATATCGAGATTCCCTGCGTGATTTCCAATCACGATACCTTCCGCGGCTTCGTCGAGTGGCACGGCATCCCGTTTCATCATGTGCCGGTCCATGCCGAGAACAAGCCGGCCGCCTACGCCGAGGTGCAGCGCCTGTTCGACGAATCGCACGGCGACACCATGGTGCTGGCGCGCTACATGCAGATCCTGTCGCCCGAATTGTGCCGCGACTATCCGGGCCGGATCATCAACATCCACCACAGTTTCCTGCCCAGTTTCGTCGGCGCCAGGCCCTACCATCAGGCCTACGAGCGCGGCGTCAAACTGATCGGCGCCACCTGCCACTACGTCACCGAAGAACTCGACCAGGGCCCCATCATCGAACAGGACGTGATCCGCATCGATCACTCCGACGCCCCGGAAGACATGGTGCGCTATGGCAAGGACATCGAAAAAACCGTGCTGGCGCGCGGCCTCCGCTATCACCTCGAAGATCGTGTGATAACCCACGGCAACAAGACCGTGGTGTTCCGCTAGGGGTCGGCGATGCCCTGGCGACTGCTCCGCTTCGCGCTGGCACAGAAGCATCCGGAACCCCGGATGTTCACCACGCACGACACGCTCAAACCATCCTACGACGTGGTGATCATCGGCGCCGGCGGCCACGGGCTGGCCGCCGCTTATTACCTGGCGCGCGACCACGGCATCACCAATGTCTGCGTGCTGGAAAAAGGCTATATCGGCGGCGGCAACACGGGGCGCAATACCACCATCATCCGCTCCAACTACCTGACGCCCGAAGGCGTCAAGTTCTACGACGAGTCGGTGCGCCTCTGGCAGGACCTGGCGCAGGACTTCGACCTCAACCTGTTCTATTCCAATCGCGGCCACTTCACGCTGGCGCACACGGATGCCGCGATGCGCACCAGCCGCTGGCGCGCCGAAGTGAACAAGCATTACGGCGTCGAATCGGAAGTGGTGGATGCCGCCTTCGTCAAGAAAGCGGTGCCGATGATCGACCTCTCCTGCGGTGGCCATGCGCCGATTCTGGGCGGGCTGTATCACGCGCCGGGATCGGTCGCCCGCCACGATGCGGTGGCGTGGGGCTACGGACGCGGCGCCGACATGCGTGGTGTCGAAATCCATCAGCGCACCGAGGTGCTCGGCATCGACGTGGTCGGCGGCAAGGTCACCGGCGTGCAGACCTCGCGCGGCCGCATCGCCACCAACAAGGTGCTGTGCGCCGTCGCCGGTTCCACGCCGCGCATCCTGAAGATGATCGATGTGCGCACCCCCATTTACATTCATCCGCTGCAGGCCATGGTCAGCGAGCCGGTCAAGCCCTGGCTGGATCCGATCCTGGTGTCGGGCAGCCTGCATATCTACATCTCCCAGTCCTCACGCGGCGAGCTGGTGATGGGGGCCTCGCTCGATCCCTACGAAGTGCACAGCACGCGCTCGACGCTGGATTTTGTCGAAGGGCTCTCCGCGCACATGCAGGACATGTTCCCCTTCCTCTCCAACGTCAAGGTCATGCGCCAGTGGGCCGGCATGGCCGACATGACGCCGGACTTCGCGCCGATCATGGGCAAGACGCCGGTCGAAGGCTTCTACCTCGACGCCGGCTGGGGCACCTGGGGTTTCAAGGCGACGCCGGTGTGCGGCAAGACCATGTCTTATACGGTCGCGAATGACCGCAACCACGAACTGATTACCGGCTTCACCCTTGACCGCTTCCGCAACTTTGCGCTGACCGGCGAGAAAGGCGCGGCCTCCGTCGGCCACTGATCATGAAGATCATGACCTGCCCCATCAACGGCCCGCGCGTGATTTCCGAGTTCGCCTATGGTGGCGAAATCCGTCCCATGCCCGATCCGGCCACGGCCACCGACGACCAGTGGGCCGACTACGTCTTCAACCGCAACGGGGCACCGGGCGTGAAGAAGGAATGGTGGTGCCACACGCCGTCGAACACCTGGTTTGTCGCCGAGCGCGACACCGAGCGCGACATGATCCTGCGCACCTATCTGTATCCGGGAGAAGCGTGATGCGTCTCCCCGAACAAGGCGGCGAATGGATTACGCGCGGCAAGACGCTGCGCTTCCGCTTCGAAGGCCGCGATTACGAAGGTCTCGAAGGCGACACGATCGCCAGCGCCCTGTGGGCCAATGGCGTCAAGGTGCTCGGCCGCTCCTTCAAGTACCACCGCCCGCGCGGCATCCTTTCCGCCGCCAATCACGACGTCAATGCCCTGATGCAGTCCGGCAGTGTGCCCAACGTGCGTGCCGACGCCACGCTGCTGGTGGACGGCATGGACCTGACGGCGGTGAATACCTTCAGCTCGCTGGACAAGGACGCCGCCAGCATCCTCGGCCGCTTTGCGCGCTTCCTGCCGGTGGGCTTTTACTACAAGGCCTTCCACAGCAAGCGACTGTTTCCGTTGTGGGAAAAGCTGTTCCGCTTTACCACCGGTCTGGGCAAGGTCGATGTCACTGCGCCGCGCCGGCGCACGCCCAAGCGTTACGGCTTCTGCGATGTGCTGGTGGTGGGCGGCGGCCTCTCCGGAATGAGTGCCGCCTTGGCGGCTGCGGAGCAGGGCGCCGACGTCGTGCTGGTCGATGAGAACGCCCGGCTGGGCGGCAGCACGCACGGGAAAACCGATCTCCTTGCCCGCATTCAGGCGCAGCCGAAAATACGCGTGTTCACCAGCACCTGCGCCGCCGGCTATTACGCCGACCACTGGGTGCCGCTGGTGGAAGCGGATCGCATCACCAAGATGCGCGCCCGTGCCGTGATCGTCGCCGCCGGTGCTTACGAACAGCCCGCCGTGTTCCGCAACAACGACCTGCCCGGCATCATGCTGGCTTCGGCAGCGCAACGCCTGATCCATCGCTGGGCGGTTAAGCCGGCGCAGCGTGTGGTGGTGCTGGCGGCCAATGCCGATGCGTATCAGGCCGTCGAAGAACTCTGCGATGCCGGGATCGAGGTCGCGGCCGTGATCGATTTGCGCACCGATATCCCCGAGGCCGAAAAGTCGGCGCTGGCGACACGGCAAATTACCTTGCACGACGGCTGCAGCATCACCGAGGCGATCCCCTCGGCGGACGGGAGGGCCGTCGTCGGCGTGCGCACCGCATGATCGCCGGGGAGAGATCGCCTGCGACGGCGTGTTGATGAGCGTCGGCTGGGCGCCGGCAGCCCCGCTGCTGTATCAGGCCGGAACCAGAATGCGCTACGACGAGGCGGTGCATCAGTTCGTGCCGGCGCAATTGCCGCCGGGCGTATTCGCCTGCGGCCGGGTCAATGGGGTGCATACGGCACGCGCCGCCGATGGCGAGCGGGCGGGCAGCGCCGCCGCAGCGCATTGCGGATTTGGCGTGGCCAGGGCCGTCAGCGTTCCTGCCGAAGCCGCATCGCCCACCCATCCCTGGCCAATGGCGGCGCATCCAGCGGGCAAGAACTTCATCGACTTCGACGAAGACCTGCAGCTCAAGGACCTGGAGAACGCAATCCAGGAGGGCTTCGACAACATCGAGCTGATGAAGCGCTTTTCCACCGTGGGCATGGGGCCGAGCCAGGGCAAGCACTCGAACATGAACGCGCTGCGCGTGCTGGCGCGGTGCACGGATTCGACGCCGGGCGAAGTCGGCACCACCACGGCGCGGCCCTTCTTCCATCCGGTGCCGATGTCGCATCTGGGCGGGCGCGGCTTCGAGCCGGAGCGGCGCACGCCGATGCACACGCGGCACGAGGCGGCCGGTGCGGTGTGGATGGCCGCCGGTGTCTGGCAGCGTCCCGAGTATTACGCGGTGACGGGTCAATCACGCATCGACAGCATTCACGCTGAGGCCATGGCCGTGCGCAATGGCGTCGGCATCATCGATGTCGGCACCCTGGGCAAGCTGGAAATCCGCGGACCGCAGGCCGCCGAGTTTCTGGAGCGCGTGTATATCTCGAAGTACGCCGGGCTCAAGGTCGGCATGACGCGCTATGCGGTGATGTGCGACGAATCCGGCGTGGTCATCGACGACGGCGTGGTGGCGCGGCTGGCCGACGATCATTTCTACTTCACCACCACCACCTCGGGCGCCGCGCTGATCTATCGCGAGCTGTCGCGCTGGAACACGCTGTGGAAAATGGATTGCGGCATCGTCAACCTGACCGGCGCAATGGCCGCGATGAATCTGGCCGGGCCGAAGGCCAGGGCCGTGCTCGCGGGCCTGACCGACGTCGATCTTTCCCTTCCCTATCTGGCGGTGCGCGCAGGCAATGTGTGTGGCGTGACAGCGCGCCTGATGCGTGTCGGCTTCGTCGGCGAGTGGGGCGTCGAAATCCATGTGCCGGCCGAACATGGCGCGGCGGTGTGGGATGCGCTGGTGGCGGCAGGCAAGCCCCACGGCATCCGCCCCTTCGGTGTCGAAGCCCAGCGCCTGCTGCGACTGGAAAAGGGCCACATCATCATCGGCCAAGACACCGACGGCCTGACCACGCCGGGCGAGGCGGCGCTCGACTGGGCGGTGAAGATGGAAAAGCCCTTCTTCGTCGGGCAGCGCAGCCTGCAGGTCATCGCCACCAAACCGCGCCGCCAGCAACTGGTCGGCTTCATGCTCGCCGCCGGTCACACGGCCGAGACGCCGAAGGAATGCCATCTGGTGATCGAGGACGGCGACATCGCCGGACGCGTGACCAGCGTGGCGTGGTCGCCCGCCTTGCAGCGCTTCATCGGCCTGGCCTACGTGCGGCCGGAGATGGCGGAAGACAATCGCAAGTTCCAGATCCGTCTCAGCGGCGGCGCCCTGGTCACCGCCCGCGTCGCCAGGACACCCTTCTACGACCCCGAGAACTTGCGCCAGAAGGAGTCCGCATGATTGCCTTCGACAATGTCTCGCGCACTCCGCGTGCCGGCGTCAAGGGTCCGGGCGCTGCCGAGTGGCTGGCGGGTCTCGGGCTGCCCGTGCCCGACGCTCCCAACCAATGGCTGCCGCTCGAAGGCGGCCTGATCGCCCGGCTCGGCATGACCGAGTTTCTGGTCGAAGGCCCGGCCTCGGCGAAGCTTGGTGCACCGTTCGGTCATGGGGTCTATCCGGTCTTGCGTCAGGACACGGCGCTGGTGCTCAGGGGTGCCCGACTCAACGACCTGCTGCTGGAAACCTGCAGCGTGAATTTCTTGCGCTCGATCCAAGCACGCGCCCGGTGGTGCTGACCTCGATAGTCGGCGTTGGGCGCTACGGTGATTCTCGCGAGGACGCCGGGAGTTCCCTGCTACCGCCTGTGGTGCGACAGCACCTATGGCGACTGGTTTTTCAAACCTTGACCGGCGTTGCCGCCGAACTGTCCTGACACTTTCTCCAACTTCTGGGGAGCTCGCCATGAATCTCCGCCGAAGCCGAAATTCCTCAGCAAGAACAACGTCAAATCGGTACTGGCGCAGTTCGACGACATCCATGGCGCCGCCGGAAGGCGGAAGTCGGTGCCGGCGGCGCACCGGGACATCCTCAACGCCGGTGCCAGTTTCGCCGGCTTCGCCGTGTGGGGTCTCGGCATCGGGCCGCACGGTCCCGACTACATGGCGGTGCGGCCGACTATCCACGCTCTCGCTGGTGCCTTGGCAACCGGGCTACGCGCGCATCGTCTGCGACGGTCATGTCAAAGGCAAGCCCTGGGATTACGACTCGCGTGTCACGCTGAAAAAGCAGATTGCCCGGCTGGGAAAAATGGGCATGACCTTCATGACCGGTCTCGAACCCGAATTCTCGCTGCTCAAGCGCAGCGTGACCGGCAAGGTCGTTCCCTGCGAAGACAGCGACACGCTGGCCAAGCCCTGCTATGACTACAAGGGCCTGTCGCGCTCGCGCGCCTTCCTCGACAAACTGGTCGACAGCCTGCTCGCCGTCGGCATCGACGTCTATCAGGTGGATCACGAGGACGCCAACGGCCAGTTCGAAATCAACTACACCTTTG
>JADJUP010000042.1 GCA_016716965.1 Sulfuritalea sp.
CATCGTGTTCCAGCTGACCTTTGCCGCCATCACACCGGCGCTGATCATTGGTGCTTTCATGAGCGTACAGTTCTCGGCGGTGCTGTTAACTATGGTGCTGTGGTTCATTGTTCTGTTACCTGCCGATGGCGCATGGTCTGGTACTGGCGGGTCCGATGGCTATACTTCGGCCGAAGCTGCTGAGAAGCTGGGCGCAATGCGCGCTTCTGTTCCAGAAGGGCGCGCGCCCTGACTTCCATGGCGGTACCGCAGTACATCAACGCGGCCATGGCCGGTCTGGTGGGCGCCTACATGGTGGGCTTGCTTACCGGCTACGGCAAGGAATCGATGGCGCTGCACAGCCTGACCATGACCGGCGATCGGTGCATCCACGTTTCCAGTCATTATTTGGCTTCAATGCCGACCAACCTCGAAGCCAACGGCCTCGATTGCACTGGTGATGCTCAACACCCCGCTGGTGCTGGCGCAGCGACCGTGGCCCGACCTTCGCTGAATACCGGTGATCAAGGGCAAGCCCTCGATGCTGCGCCGCTTCCTGTGCCGTTGCTGGTCTGGTAGCCATCATCTGGAATGCGGCTGGGTTGGCCTGGCGGGTGCAATCGCCATCGGTCTGCTGGCCGGTGTGTGATCTGCCTCTGGGCGGTCAATGGCCTGGAAGAAGATGCTGGGCATGGACGATTCCCGCCCGACGTGTCTGGTGTCCACGGCGTGGGCGGCATCCTCGGCGCCATCCCGACCGGCGTATTTGTCTCGCTGATCTGGGCGGCACGTGAGTGTACGACTACGGGGCCAACAAGGTCGGCGACTTCGACATGATGACGCAGATTACCTCCCAGGTTCCGGGGTGTTGCGACCGTGGTGATCTGTCCGGTGTCGTGTCCTTCATCTGCTGCCTGTTGGTCGATATCTTCATCGGTCTGCGTGTGCCGGAAGACGAAGAGCGCGAAGGTGTCGACGTTGCGCGTCCCACGGCGAATCACCGGCTTACCACTCGTAATCTGGAATCCAGTCCCTCTGGCCCCAGGGCGGAGACCTCTGTTCTCCTCCACACGGGTAATTCCACTGTGGTTCGGGCGCACCCAAAGGGTAGCGCCCGTTTTTCATTCGGGCCGCGCAGCCCGGCCGGAAACTCGGAAATGCCGCTCCGGCCAGCTCCACCACGAACGGAGTCGGTGTCTTACAGCATCAGGCGCCGTGCGCCAAGGCGGGTGCTCTGCCAGCCGAGATGTGTTCATAAAATTCGAGTGCCAGCAGGCCGTTCAAGCCGCGCCTTGCTTCTCCACGTCGGGCGTGAAGTCCTGCTCGATCGCGAACAGGATGCCGGGCAAGCCGATCAGCTCCGGTATATCCGACTGGCTGGCGCGCCAGTGATTAGCGGGTTCTCATGCGTTATCGACGGGCGCGGGATAGACAATGGTGGCCAGAAAGCGGACCGGACATTCGATCAGTTTTTCCGGCCCGTGCGGCACTCCGCCGCAAAGGTGAGCGAGTCACCGGGCGTCAGCAGATACGTGCTGTCCGTGGCGGTATTCCATGCGCCCTTCGAGCATGTAAAGGAATTCCGTCCCAGGATGCCCGAATACCGGAAACATGGCCGATTCCGAGTCGATGGTAATCTGTGGAAGGGCTCTAACAGCTTGGTCGGCCCCTGGTCATAGGCCAGCAGATGATAGGTGTGACCGCGCTTGGTGCCGCGGCGTTTCACCTCCATGCCTTCGCCATTCTTGACCAGTTGCGCGCTGCCATCTGGTACGTCGTCACTGCGAAACAGGGTCGACATCGCCGAGAGCCCGCGCCAGCCGGGTCAGGTATCGAGGCTTGCAGGTCTGGGCGTTTTCGATCTTCGACAGCATGCCGCGGCTGATGGCGGCGCGTCTGGCCACCTCGGCAATGGTCAGTACGTGACGCTGGCGCAGGTCGCGCACGGCACGTTGCGGAGTAATGCCTTCCATGGAGCCGGCGGCATCGCACGGAATTCCTGAGTGTCTTCCATGGCCAATTATGGCATGAAGAAAGTTGCATGAAATTCAATAAAGTTACCCATGGCGGCGAACTGTTGATGCATAATATTCACTATTGTTTCTTGTAGAGAATTATTTTGATGCCTTCCAGCCGCCGCTTTACGCTGTCCCTGTCCTGCCCCGATCGCGTCGGCATCGTCGCTGCCGTCAGCGGTTTCGTGGCCGGGCATCAAAAGGCTGATTCTCGAGGCGAACCACCACGCCGACGAACTCGCGCAGCGCTTTTTCATGCGCCAGGAAATTCAGGCCGACTCGCTGCCCTTCGACGTCGCCGGCTTCCGCGCCGCGTTCGCCCCGATTGCCGACGAGTTCGGCATGGACTGGCGCATCAGTGATTCCGGTTTAAAAAAGCGCGTTGTCATCTCGTCAGCAAGCAGGACCATTGCCTCTTACGATCTCCTGATGCGCTGGCAGTCGAAGGAACTGGATATCGAGATTCCCTGTGTGATTTCCAATCACGATACCTTCAGGGGCTTCGTCGAGTGGCATGGCATCCCGTTTCATCATTTGCCGGTCCATGCCGAGAACAAGCCGGCCGCCTACGCCGAGGTGCAGCGCCTGTTCGACGAATACACGGCGACACCATGGTGCTGGCGCGCTACATGCAGATCCTGTCGCCCGAACTGTGCCGCGACTATCCGGGCCGGATCATCAACATCCACCACAGCTTCCTGCCCAGCTTCGTCGGTGCCAAACCCTACCATCAGGCCTACGAGCGCGGTGACAACCGATCGGTGCCACCTGCCACTACGTCACCGGGAAGAACTCGACCAGTCTCATCATCGAACAGACTTGATCCGCATCGATCACCCGACGCGCCGGAAGACATGGTGCGCCATGGCAAGGACATCGAAAACGGTGCCGGTGCGCGGCCTGCGTTGCCACCGAAGATCGTGCTGACCCACCGCTACAAGAGACCGTGGTGTTCCGGCAGAGGTCTCCAGATGCCCTCAAGTGACTGCTCCCCGCTTCGCGCTGGCACGGAACATCCGAACCGCGGATGACCACTACGCAGCGACACGCTCAAACCATCCCGACGACGGTGATCATCGGCGCGGGCGGCCACGGGCTGGCCGCCGCTTACTACCCGCGCGGGACCACGGCATCACCAACGCCTGCGTGCTCGAAAGGGCTTAACGGTGGCGGCAACACGGGCGCAACACCACCATCATCCGCTCAACTACCTGACGCCCGAAGGTGTCGGGTTCCCACGACGAGTCGGTGCGGCCCGTGGCAGGACCGTGCAGGACTTCGACCTCAACCTGTTCTACTCCACCGCGGGCCATTTCACGCTCGCCCAGGGCACCGACGCAGCCCCTGCGCACCAGGCGCTGGCGGGCCGAGTGGAACGACATTACGGCGTCGAATCGGAAGTGGTCGACGCCGCCTTTGCCAAGAAGGGCGCCATCACTGGACCCTCTCTGCGGCGGCCACGCGCCGACTCGGCGGGCTCTACCACGCGCCGGTTCGGTCGCCCGCCACGACGCGGTGGCCTGGGGCTACGGCGCGGCGCGGACAGGCGTGGAGTCGAAATCCACCAGCGCACCGGAGGGTCGCCGGCACGATGCGGCCGGCGGCAAAGTCAGCGGCGTGCACACTCGCGCGGCCGCATCGCCACCAACAAGGTGCTCTGCGCCGTCGCCGGATTCACGCCGCGCATCCCGAACATGATCGGGTACGCACGCCCATTTACATTCATCCGCTGCAGGCCATGGTGAGCGAGCCGGTGAAGCCGTGGGCGGCGCACATGCTCGACATGTTCCCGTTCCTGTCGCACGCGAAGGTGAACCGCCAGTGGGCCGGCATGGCCGACATGACCCCGGACTTCGCACCGATCATGGGGACGACGCCGGTCGCCGGCTTCTTCCTCGACGCAGGCTGGGGGACGTGGGGATTCAAGGCGACGCCGGTCAGCGGCAAGACGATGGCGCACACCGTCGCGACGGGCCGCAACCACGACCTGATTACCGGTTCACCTCGACCGCTTCCGCGCTCCGCGACTGACGGGCGAGAAGGGGCGGCCACTGTCGGCCACTGATCTTCGAAGATCATGACCTGCCCCATCAACGGCCCTGCGGATTTCCGAGTTCGCCTGCGGCGGCGAAATCCGGCCCATGCCCGATCCGGCGGCGGCCACCGACGTCCAGTGGGCGGACCACGTCTTCAACCGGAACGGGGCACCGGGCGTGAAGAACGAATGGTGGTGCCACACGCCGTCGAACACCTGGTTGGTCGCCGAGCGCGACACCGACCGTGATGATCCTGCGCACCTACCGGTGACGCGGGCGGTGTGATGCGCCTGCCCGGTCAAGACGGCGAATGGATCACGCGCGGCAAGACGGTCGTCTTCCGCTTCGAAGGGCGCCGCGTACGACGGCCTCGAAGGCGACACGATCGCCAGCGCGCTCTGGGCCGCCGACGTGCGTGTGCTCGGTCGCAGCTTCAAGTACCACCGGCCGCGCGGCGTGCTGTCCGCGGCGAACCACGACGTGAACGCGCTGATGCAATGGGGCGCGCGCCCAACGTGCGCGCCGACGCGACGCCGCTCGTCCCCGGCATGTCGATCGAGGCGGTCAACACGACCTTCAGCGTCGCGGACCGACGCCGCCACGCATCCTCGACCGGCTTTTGCGGCGCTTCCCGCCGGTCGGCTTCTACCACAAGGCCTTCCTCGGCCAAGGCGCCTGTTTCCGCTTGTGGGAAAAGCTCTTCCGCCCCATCCACGGCCTGGGCAGGTCGACTTCTCCACGCCGCCGGGCGCACGCCCAAGCGTTACGGCCCTGGCGACGTGCTCGTCGTCGGCGGCGGCCCTCGGAATCGCGTGCCGCCCTCGCGGCAGGCGGAGCAGGGCGCGGACGGTCGTGCTCGTCGACGAGAACGCCCGGCTCGGCGGCAGCCTCGTCCACCAGGCGGCGGCAACGATCGCTCGCGCGCTTGCACGCGTTGGCAGGCGCAGCGCTGAATATTCGCTGCACCCGCACCCTCGCCGCCGCCGGCTATTATGCCGACCACTGGGTTCCGCTGGTGGAAGCGGATCGCATCACCGATGCGCGCCCGTGCCGTGATCGTCGCCGGGCGGGGCTTACGAGCAGCCTGCCGTGTTCCGCAACAACGACCTGCCCGGCGTCATGCTGACTTCGGCGGCGCAGCGCCTGATCCATCGCTGGTCGGTCAAGCCGGCCCAACGGGTGGTGGTGCTGGCGGCCAACGCCGATGCGTATCGGGCCGTCGAAGAACTCCGCGATGCCGGGATCGCCGTCGCGGCCGTGATCGATCTGCGCATCGGATGTCCCCGAGGCGGAAAAGTCGGCGCTGGCGACACGGCAAATTACCATTGCGTGCGGAAGCGCAGCCCGAGGCGATCGCCTCGGCGGACGGCAAGGCCGTCGTCGGCGTGCGCACGCCCTGACACTCGCCTGAGAGATCGCCTGCGACGGCCTGGTTGATGAGCGTCGGCTGGGCGCCGGCGGCACCGCTGCTGTATCAGGCCGGCACCAGAATGCGTTACGACGAGGCGGTGCATCAATTCGTGCCGGCGCAGCTGCCGCCGGGCGTATTCGCCTGCGGCCGGGTCAATGGGGTGCATACCGCACGCGCCGCCGATGGCGAGCGCGGCGGCACCGCCGCCGCAGCACATTGCGGGTTTGGCGTGGCCAGGGTCGTCGGCGTTCCTGCGGAAGCCGCATCGCCTACCCATCCGTGGCCGATCACCGACCATCCCGATGGCAAGAACTTCCTCGACTTCGACGAAGACCTGCAGCTTGGCGATCAGGAAAACGCGATTCAGGAAGGCTTCGACAACATCGAGCTGATGAAGCGTTTCTCGACGGTCGGCATGGGCCCGAGCCAGGCAAGCACTCGAACATGAACGCCCTCGCGCGTGCTGGCGAAATGCACCGGTCCCACCCCGGCGAAGTCGGCACCACCACGGCGCGGCCCTTCTTCCATCCGGTGCCGATGTCGCATCCTGGCGGGCGCGGCTTCGAGCCGGAGCGCCGCACGCCGATGCCCACGCGGCACGAGGCGCTCGGTGCGGAGTGGATGGCGGCCGGCGTCTGGCAGCGGCCCGAGTATTACGCGGCGCCCGGACAATCACGAATCGACAGCATTCGTGCGCGAGGCCAGTGGCGGTCCGCACTGGCGTCGGCATCATCGACGTCGGCACGCTCGGCAAGCTGAGGTCCGGGGCCGCAGGCGCCGAGCTTCCTCGAGCGCGTCTACATCCCGAAATACGCCTGGCTCAAGGTCGGCAGCCGCGCTACGGCGTGATGTGCGACGAATCCGGTGTGGTGATCGACGACGGCGTGGTGGCGCGGCTGGCCGACGATCATTTCTACTTCACCACCACGACCTCCGGCGCGCGCCGATCTACCGCGAGCTGCCGCGCTGGAACACGCTGTGGAAACTCGATTGCGGCATCGTCAATCGACCGGCGCCATGGCTGCGATGAACTTGCCGGGCCGAAGGCCCGGGCCGTACTCGCGGCCTGACCGACGTCGACCTCTCGCTGCCTTATCTGGCGGTGCACGAAGGCAAGGTTTGCGGCGTGACCGCAAGACTAATGCGTGTCGGCTTCGTCGGCGAATGGGGCGTCGAGATTCATGTGCCGGCCGAACACGGAGCGGCGGTATGGGATGCGCTGGTGGCGGCCGGCAAGCCCCACGGCATCCGCCCCTTCGGTGTCGAAGCCCAGCGCCTGCTGCGTCTGGAAAAGGGCCACATCATCATCGGCCAGGACACCGACGGCCTGACCACGCCGGGCGAGGCGGCACTGGACTGGGCGGTGAAAATGGACAAGCCCTTCTTCGTCGGGCAGCGCAGCCTGCAGATCATCGCCACCAAACCGCGCCGCCAGCAACTGGTCGGCTTCATGCTCGCCGCCGGTCACACGGCCGAGACGCCGAAGGAATGCCATCTGGTGATCGAGGACGGCGACATCGCCGGACGCGTGACCAGCGTGGCATGGTCATCCGCCTTGCAGCGTTACATCGGTCTGGCTTACGTGCGACCGGACATGACGGAAGACAATCGCAAGTTCCAGATCCGCCTCACCGGCGGTGCCCTGGTCACCGCCAGCGTCGCCAGGACTCCTTTCTACGATCCCGAGAATCTGCGCCAGAAGGAGTCCGCATGATTGACTTCGAGAATGTCTCGCGCAATCCGCGTGCCGGCGTCAAGGGTCCGGGCGCTGCCGAGTGGCTGGCGGGTCTCGGGCTGCCCACGCCCGACGCGCCCAACCAATGGTTGCCGCTCGAAGGCGGCCTCATCGCCCGGCTCGGCGTCACCGAGTTTCTGGTCGAAGGTCCGGCATCGGCGAAGCTCGATGTACCGCTCGGTCATGGCGTCTATCCGGTCTTGCGCCAGGACCTGGCGCTGGTGCTCAAGGGCGCCCGGCTCAACGACCTGCTGCTGGAAACCTGCAGCGTGAATTTCCTTGCGCTCGACCTGGCTTCGCGTCCCGTGGTGCTGACCTCGATAGTCGGCGTTGGCGTCACGGTGATTCCCGGCGAGGACGCCGGAATTCCCTGCTACCGCCTGTGGTGCGACAGCACCTACGGCGACTGGTTTTTGCAAACCATGACCGGCGTTGCCGCCGAACTGTCCTGACACTTTCTCCACTTTCTGGGAGCTCACCATGAATCTCGCCGAAGCCAAGAAATTCCTCGCCAAGAACAACGTCAAGTCGGTGCTGGCGCAGTTCGTCGACATCCATGGCGCCGCCAAGGCCAAGTCGGTGCCGGCGGCGCACTTCGAGGACATCCTCAACGCCGGGGCCGGTTTCGCCGGCTTCGCCGTGTGGGGCCTCGGCATCGAACCGCACGGCCCCGACTACATGGCGGTCGGCGACCTATCCACGCTCTCGTTGGTGCCGTGGCAACCGGGCTACGCGCGCATCGTCTGCGACGGTCACGTCAAGGGCAAGCCGTGGGATTACGACGCGCGGGTCACGCTGAAGAAGCAGATAGCGCGACTGGACAAACTTGGCATGACCTTCATGACCGGTCTCGAACCCGAATTCTCGCTGCTCAAGCGCAGCGTTACCGGCAAGATCGTTCCCTGCGAAGACAGCGATACGCTGGCCAAGCCCTGTTACGACTACAAGGGCCTGTCGCGCTCGCGTGCCTTTCTCGACAAACTGGTCGAGAGCCTGGTCGCCGTCGGCATCGACGTCTATCAGGTGGATCACGAAGACGCCAACGGCCAGTTCGAGATCAACTACACCTTTGAAGACTGCCTCACCTCGTGCGACCACTACATCTTCTTCAAGATGGCCGCCGCCGAGATCGCCAACGAGATGGGCCTGATCTGCTCCTTCATGCCCAAGCCCTTCGCCAACCTGCCGGGCAACGGCATGCACATGCACATGAGCCTGTCGGACGGAAAGAAGAACCTGTTTCTCGACAAGAAGGACAAGCGAGGGCTGGATCTCTCGCCGCTGGCCTACCAGTTCGCCGCCGGCCTGTTGAAGCACGGACCGGCACTGGCGGCGATCTGCGCGCCGACGGTGAATTCCTACAAGCGTCTGGTCGTCGGCCGCTCACTGACGGGCGCGACTTGGGCCCCGGCCTACATCAGCTACGGCGACAACAACCGCTCGTCCATGGTGCGCATTCCCGGCGGACGGCTCGAATTGCGTCTGCCCGACGGCGCCTGCAATCCTTACCTCGCGACCGCTGCGGTGATCGCCGCCGGCCTCGACGGCATCGAGCACAAGCTCGATCCGGGCGAGCCGCACAACATGAATCTGTACGAACTGACTGCCGCCGAACTGAAGAAGGAAAAGATCGGCATCCTGCCGCAGAACCTGCACGAAGCGCTGACCGCGCTGGAAAAGGACAAGGTGATCCGCGAGGCACTCAATCCGGTGGCCGACGAATTCCTCAGGCTCAAGCACATGGAATGGGTCGAGTACATGCGCCATGTTTCGGAGTGGGAAATCGAAAGCTATCTGGAATTCTTCTGAAAGGACGTTGCAATGTGTGGAATTGTCGGACTGCTGGTGAAGAACCCGGCGCTGAAGTCCAGATTGGGTGAGTTGATGGTGCCGATGCTGATCGGCATGACCGAGCGCGGCCCCGACTCGGCCGGGCTGGCCGTATTCACCGATCCGCTGGCCGAGGGCGAGCGCAAGATCAGTCTGTATTCGGGACTGACGGAAGAGGGCGAAGACTTCAACTGGCTCGGTCTCGCACACGAATTGAAGCAGCATCTGGGTGTCGAGGCCAGGATCGCGCCGCAGGGCAACCATGCCATCCTCACCGTCGGAATTGCGCCCGAACCCGTGAAGCGCTGGATCAAGGAACATCACCCGAAGCTGCACATCCTCTCCACCGGTCGCGCCATTGACCTGTACAAGGACATCGGCACGCCGACCGAGGTGTCGAACCGCTACGACTTCAAGCACCTCACCGGCACGCATCTGGTCGGCCACACGCGCATGGCCACCGAGTCGGCGGTGACGCCGGATCGCGCCCATCCCTTTACCGCCGGCGAAGACTTCTGTCTGGTGCACAACGGCTCGCTCTCCAATCCCTACGGCGTGCGCCGCATGCTGGAGCCGCGCGGCATCAAGTTCGAGACCGACAACGACACCGAGGCGGCCTGCCGCTTTCTCGAATGGCGACTGCGCGAAGGTGACGATCTGGAGACCGCACTGCAAAAAGGTTTCGAGGAACTCGACGGCTTCTACACCTTCCTCATGGGCACGCCCGACAAGCTGGCGCTGATCCGCGATCCCTTCGCCTGCAAGCCCGCCGTGGTGGCCGAGACCGACGACTACGTGGCGATCGCCTCCGAGTTCCGCTCGCTGGCGCACCTGCCCGACATCAAGAACGCCAAGGTGTTCGAACCCGCGCCCGAGGAGATGTACGTATGGACGGCCTGAACTTCGACCTGACGGAAATCCCGCTGCGCACCGTCAATGATTTTCTGCACAAGGAAGCGCCGGGGCAGGGCGTGAAGAAAGTGACCATTGCCAATCCCGATGGCGCCCACAACATCGCTGTGGGCCTCGACTTTGCGGTCGAGGTCGAAGTGATCGGCCATGCCGGCTACTACGCCGGCGGCATGAACAAGGCCGCCAGCATCACCGTCACCGGCAGCGCCGGTACCGGCGTGGCGGAAAACATGATGTCGGGCCGCGTGCATGTGAAGGGCTTCGCCTCCAACGGCGCCGGCGCCTCGATGCACGGCGGCCTGCTGGTGATCGACGGCGATGCCGGCCTGCGCTGCGGCATCTCGCTCAAGGGCGGCGACATCGTGGTCGGCGGCTCGGTCGGCAGCTTCTCGGCCTTCATGGCGCAGGCCGGACGCATGGTGATCTGCGGCGACGCCGGCGATGCGCTGGGCGATTCACTCTACGAGGCCGTGCTTTACGTCAAAGGCAAGATCAAGTCGCTGGGTGCCGATGCGCAGATCGAGCCGATGGGCGAGGCCGACCTCAAGACCGTTAAGGATCTGCTCGCCGCCGCCGGCATGAATCACGACCCGAAAGACTTCAAGCGCGTGGCTTCGGCCCGCAGCCTTTATCACTGGAATGCCGACGCCAACCAGGAATATTGACCATGTCTGAAAAACCGATACAGCGCGAAGAATCCTTCGGCTACGACCGCAAGACCATCGACTACATCCGCAACGCGGCGGCCCACGGCCTCTACGAAATACGCGGCATGGGTGCCAAGCGCCAGTTGCCCAGCTTCGACGATCTGGTGTTTCTCGGCGCCTCGCTGTCGCGCTATGCCCTCGAAGGCTACCGCGAGAAATGCAGCACCAAAACCATACTCGGCACGCGCTTCGCCAAAAAGCCGATCGAGCTCGACATCCCGATCACCATCGCCGGCATGAGCTTCGGCTCGCTGTCGGCCAACGTCAAGGAAGCCCTGGGACGCGCCGCCACCGAGGTCGGCACCTCGACCACCACCGGCGATGGCGGCATGACGCCGGAAGAACGGCAGTCCTCGAAGACTCTGGTCTATCAGTGCCTGCCCTCCCGCTATGGCTTCAATCCCGACGACGTACGCCGCGCCGATGCGATCGAAGTGGTGATCGGCCAGGGCGCAAAGCCCGGCGGCGGTGGCATGCTGCTGGGGCAGAAGGTGTCGGCGCGCGTTGCCGGCATGCGTACCCTGCCCGAAGGCATCGACCAGCGCTCGGCCTGCCGGCATCCCGACTGGACCGGCCCCGACGACCTGGCCATCAAGATTCAGGAACTGCGCGAGATGACCGACTGGGAGAAGCCGATCTACGTCAAAGTCGGCGCCACGCGCGTCTTCAACGACGTCAAGCTCGCCGTGCATTCCGGTGCCGACGTGGTGGTGGTCGATGGCATGCAGGGCGGCACGGCGGCGACGCAGACCTGCTTCATCGAGCACATCGGCATCCCGACGCTGGCAGCGGTGCGACAGGCCGTGCATGCGCTGGAAGACCTCGACATGAAGGGCAAGGTGCAGCTCATCGTTTCCGGCGGTATCCGCACCGGTCCCGATGTGGCCAAGGCGTTGGCCATGGGTGCCGATGCGGTGGCCATCGGTCAGGGCGTGCTCATTGCGCTCGGTTGCAACCACCACAGCTACTTTCAGGATGGCGAACACCGTATCGCCAGCGCCGACTATTCGGCGCTGGGCACCGCGCCGGGCTTCTGCCACCACTGCCACACCGGCAAATGCCCAGTCGGCATCACCACGCAGGACGCGATGCTGGAGCAACGCCTGACGCCGGAAGTCGGCGCCCGGCATCTGAAGAATTACCTGAAGACGCTGAACATGGAACTCACCACCATCGCCCGCGCCTGCGGCAAGCAGAACGTGCATCACCTCGAGCGCGAGGACCTGGTGGCGCTGACCATCGAAGCCGCAGCGATGGCCCATGTTCCGCTGGCCGGAACGAGCTGGATCCCGGGTGTGACCGGCGGCATGTAACGGCGGCTGGTGCTCTAACGTCCACCTCCAGGCCAATGAGGCGAGCCTGCTCCCGCAGCAAGGCCGGGGGCGGCTCTACTTGCGAAACGCCAGGCAGGGATCGGGCCGTTCGGCGCGCGGCGTGAACCAGAGGATGTCGTAGGGGGCGCTGTTGCCGATGCGTTCGGTCTCGTACTGTGCCGGCGCCGTCTTGCCAGCGCCGACTTCCACGAAGCCGATCGAGAGCACGCGCGTACCGGGGCGCCGCGCCGCAAGGTAGAGCGGCACACCGACATCGCGCCGGGCGTGGCCGCGACCGAGGATGAAGACCACGCCCTGATCGATTCTGCCCAGTGCTGCATCGGCCAGCGTTGCATCGCGCAGGCGCTGCGCGCGCACCAGTCCGTCACGCAGTTGTGGTGTCACCATGCCGCAGTGCGACGCTTCGATAAGGCCGACCATGTACTTCTGCCGGGGCTCGTCCCAGACCTGCTCGAGCGCGAGTCGCTGCATTTCGCCGGCCGGGAGTGTCGAGTATCCATCGCGCACGATGGGCCGTGTCGCCGCGCGCGGCAGGTTGGCCGCCTGCAACGGCAACCGCGCCGTGTTGGCAAGCGCCACCAGCGGTTGGTACTGCGGCCACTCCCAGCCGCGCATAAGTGGTGCCAGGTCGTGGCCGGTGCGACGCGCATCTTCCAGCGCCGCTTGCTGGTCGGTATCGAACTGTTCCATCAGCAGTGCAGGCCTGGCCCCCGCGGCAAGGCGCGCCTTTAGGACTTTCAATTGCAGGCGATGGTGTTCGGCGTTGTCGTGGATTTCGCCCAGCAGTAGCACATCGGCATTAGCGGCGCGGCGCAGCAGTTCGGTCTCGTCGATGAAGCCTTGCGCGGAAGCATCCCATACGCGTCCGGCCAGCGGATGATCTGTATCGCGCAGGGTGCCGGGGACGATGGTTGCGCAACTTGTCAGCAGCGACGCCGCAAGAAAGATGATCAGGGTGGCGCGCAGGGAGCGAGACGGGGCAGGTTTCATACTGCGATCATAGCAAGCGGCGGGTCTTGCCCCGTCGGCGAACCGCCGCGCCGGCGGCTGGTTGGGTTACGGTTTGCCGCCCTGCCGGTCCAGCATGTCGAGGATGCCCTGTGCCGGGGCAATGCCCGCCTTGGCCGCAAGATCAAGCCAGCGTCGCGCTTCGTCCTGGTTCTCGGCAGTGCCGCGGCCGGCGACATAGAGCCGGCCGACGTTGAACTGCCCCGGCGGGAACCCGGCCTGCGCGGCCGCCAGGTAGTGTTCGAAGGCGGCCTTTTCATCCTGGGCGACACCGCGCCCGCGCTCGTAGAATTCGCCGAGGTTATTGCGCGCCGACGGTTCGCCCAGGCTGGCGGCATCCCGGTAGTACTGCCCGGCGCGCTCCAGGTCGACCTTGCCGCCGATGCCTTCGGCATGCATCCAGCCGAGCAGGGATCGCGCGCTGGCCCTGCCTTCGCGCGCGGCCCGTTCGAGCTGTTCGAAGGCGCACGTGGCGTCAGGCGGTTCCGCCTCGAGGCAGATTCGGCCCAGGCGCTCGATGGCGCCAACATGTCCGGAAGTCGCCGCTTCGCGGAATAGGGTCAGCGCCTGCTCCGGATTGCTGGCTTCGATGCATTGAGCATGGCGAAACCGCGCCCCTCCAAATCCCTTGTCGAGCGCTGCAGCAAAGCGCGGACAGGCGCCTTCGATGCTGGGTGCATCGACAAAGCCGTGCAACGCGAAGGTTCCCAGTGCGAATTCGGCGGCACCGACGCCGCGCGCCGCCATACCCTCGAGGCCTGGGCGGGTGTCGGCCAATCGCGTTCGGATCAATTCCCGGTAGGCACCAAAAAGGCTGTCGTCGCCGCGCGAAAGGGCGCGTTCGGCGCCGCGCGCAGCGCGCAGCGAAAGCTCGGCAAGCTTCTGTCGCAAAAGCTTGTCATCGGAACCGCCGCCGAGCGCGTTACGCAGGTTGCGCGCTTCGTCGCCTATGAGCTCCATTTCCGCGACCGGATCGATTTGCAGTGCGACAACTGCCTTGGATTTTGAATTGGAGCGCTTGATTGTCTTCCCGGCGCGCGATTTAGATGTCGCCTTGGTTTTGGATTTGTTTTTCAACGCCTGTGCCGAGGCCTTGCGCGGTTTGGATACCTTGGCCTTCTGCTTGGCGATCGGCGCGACGACCTTGCGTGGCGAAGTTTGTGCAAATGCATCACTGGCCGCCGGAAGCACCAGTGCCAGCGACAGGCAGGCGACAATGCGGTAATATTGCTTGAAATCAAAATATAACGACATATTGATGAAGTCATTCCTCTATTCTGGCGTTGTGCTGCGAAAAGCCATTCTGATCGGGGCCTTGTCGTGCGCCATGCATCCTGCAAGCGCGCAGTCGGTCAATGAAGACGCGGCGGTTACACTGGCCAAGGCGGGTAAATGTTTTCGCTGCCATTCTGTCGACAAGGCGAAGAAGGCTCCTTCCTACAAAAGGATAGCGCAGAAATACAAAGGCAAGGCGGATGCCGAGGCTGCGTTGCTGAAGCATCTCTCGGGCAGTCAGCAGGTCAAGGTCGAGGACGGGTCCGACGAACAGCACGAACCGCCGCCGGCCAAGGATCCGGCCGACCTGCTCAATCTGGTGCGCTGGGTTCTCAGCCGCGAATAGTCGAACGATCCGGCGGACGCATTCAATGCGACGCCAAAAATGAAACAGGCCGCTCCTGCGGCCTGTTTGCTTGACGGACGGGTAGCGCTACCAGCTCTTAACCACCGCCGACACGCCGAAGACGTGGTTGCTGTAACGCGGTGCCTGCTGGCCGGTCAGCAGTATCCCGGCGTTAGACTGCGCCCCGACATCGCTGAGCGCCCAGTCGTAAGAGTTCAGGTTCTCGTATAGGTAGTTGAAGCGCCAGGTAATCTGCTTGCTGTAGTCCCATTTGGCGAAGAGTTGCAGGCTGTGCAGGCGGCTCCATGTGTCTGGGACCGAGCCCCCCGTCCCACTGTTGGCCTGAGCATAACCGGCAGCCGTGGTCACATCGCTGCTGCCACGGCCAAGATTCAGCACATAGGTATCCTCGTCTTCCTCGGTTTCCCTCAGGTTCGGGCCGACCTCGTTAACCGCCCAGGTGCGCGCGGAAAGTATGGTTTCCATGAGCACGCCTGCGTTCGAAAGGACTTCGTCACGTGCATTGTTGTTGAGTTGTTGGTAGGAAAAATAGCCGGAGGCCCCGAGAGCCATGCCGAACACGACTACCAGCATTGAATTGAATTTCCCCCTAAGCTTCATGCGTTTTCTCCGCGATAATCTTCAGGGCCAAAGCATAACATGAGCACTTTGCCGGCCTTTGCCTGCCATTGCCGGATGCGCCATCGGGGCGCGACATCGGCTAAAGTTTCGCGTGGCGCGTCGCCCGCTGCGCCGAGGCATATGGCAAAGGGCATATTTTAGGAATAAACTAACAAAAACAGGCATTAGCAAGCCTGAATGTTGCCGAAATGCCGTTCGGGTTTCGGTTTTGATTCGATTGGAGGATGTTCACCCTTGGCTTCGCAAGTCAGCGCCCCGGTATCGACCACGGTCATTGCCTGCGATATTTCCGGCGCCGAATCATTCGAGGCCCGAGTCCTTGAAAGTTTTGCCAAGGTGCTCGCTGCGGCCCGCGGGTTGGGTTTCGTCACGCAGGAGCCGGGCAAGCCCAACCTGTGCCTGACATTGGCCCCCGAACTGGCCATAGGCGAGGTATTGGGGCAGTTCGCCAAGACCGCGGCTGCCTTTGACGCCGACGTGGCGCCCTTGCGCCTCCGTTCCGTGGTTCATTTCGGAGTTGTTTTTCGCACCGAGTCGGTGGGCGACGTCAGCTATGTCGGTTCGGCGATTCGTTCGACGCTAAGCGCACTGCGCAGGGCGCCGGTGGCGGGTGGCCTGATCGCGACCCAAGATTTCGCTGCCTATGCGGCGAAGCTGCTCAATCCGCCATTCCGGCTTCAGGCCATGAACGAAGGGATGGCGTTCCAGAGCATGAGCCAGATTGTATTTGGCGGCCGTAGCGTGGCGCCGCAGCGCGGTGGCGGCGACCTGCCCCCAAGTGCCGATCCGGCGTTCGTCGATTTCGTCAAGCGACGCCTCGCCGAGGATGTCGGTCCCTTTGCCAGTGCATTGGTGGATCGCGCGATCCGCGCTACTGCGGCCGCCGACCAGTTGGTGGCGGCGCTAAGCCGCGACATCGACAATGCATCTGCACGGGCGCGCTTCGAGGCCGATGTGCAAAAGTTCATCAATTCCAGGTCCGGCGCTCGATAGAATTCGGATCTGCCTGCCGCCACCACGCCAAGGCCGATAAAATCGGGAACGGTCTGTTTCGAACCGCCGATCTCCAGGGAAGGACACGATGGGTTTTTTCAGCAAACTGATGCATCAATCGCAGCCGGCGGCCTGCGTGCTGCCGGAAACGCATGCCGTGATTCGCCAGATCGTCACCGTGCTCGGGTTCGACGTGGTCAGCCTGCCGGAATATGCGTCCCGCCTGGCCCCCGCCATCAACTCCGCCGTGGCTTACCTGGACCAGCAGATCGCGGCGATTCCCGGGCCACTGGATATATCCGCGGCGCACTACATGCACCATCCGGTAGTCCACGCCATGTTTCCGGCCCGCAACGAAATCGCCCATGCCATCGGTCGCAGCCTCGAAGTCAAGCAGCCGCTGGCCTTTCTCGCCGGTGCCGAACAGCACGAAGCGTTCGCGCTGCTGGGGGTGCGGCGCAAGCTCAACGAACCGCCGGGCGCCCCCCCGGTATTCATCGACCATACCCTGCGTTCGCTGGCCGCCACCGAATCCGGAGCCCGTCAGGGTTTGCGCACTGCGGCCATGATGCGTTTGGTGACGTCGTTCGGCGAGCATCTGGCCCATTTGCGCAAGAACGACAAGCTGACTCGCCAGGAATGGAACATCGAGAATCTCGCGGATCCCAGGATCGCCGATGCGGACAAGGGCCAACTTCTGGTTGCGGCGCAGGAACTCAGTCCGGACAAACTACTTGCCGGATTGATCGCATGGCTGCAACGCCCGTCCGAGTACCTGCAGGTTGGCGCTGGCGCTGCGGCCCAGGAAGCGGAACTCAAGATCGACGCCTTGCCGCTGCTGGTGTGCCGCGACCGGCGTCGCTGGCTGGTATGCCTGGTCCGGTTTCCGACCGCCGAGGGTGTCGCGGCGATCCACGGCGAGCCGCGCCAGCACCGTTACATCACCATCTGATCGGCATTGCCTCCGGCGTGCCGGTGGCGGGATAGGTCAGACGGCCGTCAGTGCCGCTTCCGGCGTGAGGATGCGAAACATACCGCGCAAGCGATCGCGGCGCGCCAGGCGCAGCAGATCCTTGTCTGCCGTCACTAGAAAGTCGGCGCTGGCGTCACGGGCCAGTTCGAGGAATTTCTGGTCGTCGCGATCCCTGCAGCGCGGCAGGCTGGCGCGCGGCTCCAGGCGCGGTCCGGCAAGCGGCGTGACGTTCGCTTCATAGGCAGCGCAGGCTGCCTCCTGTTTGGCGTCGTCCAGCGCGAAGAGCGGATATCCCAATACGCGGCGAAATTCGGCAAGGCAGGCATCGTCAGTGAATGCCTGCCATTCCCTGCATTCCATCCTTGCGCGCAGGGGGGCGAAACGGCTGTCGGCGAACACGTAGAGCGAGACCAGGACGTTGGTATCAAGCACCACCTTGTGCCGCAGGCCCTGAAAGCAAACGGGCCCGGGATCGACCGATCCCAAGCCCGTGATGCAATCCGGAGGAACGTCCCGCGACGGGACGTCCTGCGGGGCATTGCTCACTTCTTCTTCGGTGCGTCGAGGCGGAACTTGACGAAGGAGCCGGGCGCATCTTCCAGCGCCTTGAGCTTGCCCTTGGCCGGGTCGCGCGCCGGTACCTTGTCGTCGTTGAGCTTGGTGATCCACTTCTGCCAGTCGGTCCACCAGGAACCCTCGTGCTGCTTGGCGCCGGCGAACCACTCGTCCGGGGTTTCGGGACGCTCGTCATTGGTCCAGAAGCCGTACTTGTTGGCCGAAGGCGGATTGACGATGCCGGCGATGTGGCCGGAGCCGCCGAGGACAAATCGCACCGGACCGCCGAGCACCGTGGAGCCGAGGTAGACGCTGCGCCAGGGGGCGATGTGGTCCTCGATCGTGGAGATGAAGTAGCACGGCGTCTTGACCTTGGTGATGTCGATCGGAGTTTCCAGCAGCGTGATGCCGCCCGGTTCGCGAAGCTTGTTGTTCAGGTACATGTTGCGCAGGTAGTAGCTGTGCATCTTGTACGGCATGCGCGTGGAATCGGAGTTCCAGTACAGCAGGTCGAAGGGGAAGGGTTCCTTGCCCATCAGGTAGTTGTTGACCACGAAGGTCCAGATCAGGTCGTTGGAGCGCAGCATGTTGAAGGTAGTGCCCATTTCCGAGCCTTCCAGGTAGCCGCGTTCCTCCATCTTCTTTTCGAGGCTGGCGACCTGGCCTTCGTCGATGAAGACGCCCAGTTCGCCCGGGATCGAGAAGTCGAGCAGGGCGACGAAGAAGGTGGCCGAGGCGATGCGCTTGTCCTTCTTGGCCGCCATGTAGCCCATGGTCGAACCGAGCAGGGTGCCGCCCAGGCAGTAGCCGATCAGGTTGACTTCCTTTTCGCCGGTTTGCTGGCAGACAACGTCGATGGCGGTCAGTGCGCCCTCGGTCATGTAGTCGTCGAAGCCTTTCTTCGCCAGCTTGGCGTCGGGGTTCACCCAGGAGATGACGAATACGGTGTGGCCCTGGTCGGTGCACCACTTGATCCAGGAATTGCTCTCACGCAGGTCAAGGATGTAGTACTTGTTGATCCAGGGCGGGATGATCAGCAGCGGGCGCTTCCACTGTTCCTTGGTGGTCGGGCTGAACTGGATCAGCTGGATCATTTCGTTCTGGAAGATCACCTTGCCCGGCGTCGAGGCGACGTTCCTGCCCATCTCGAAGGCCGAGGGATCGGTCATCTTGACGCGCAACTGGCCGTCGCCTTCCTCGATGTCGCGCAGCAGGTTGTTGAAGCCCTTGAGCAGGTTCTGGCCGTTGGTCTTGACGGTTTCGCGCAGCACTTCCGGATTGGTCATGGCGAAGTTCGACGGCGCCAGCGCATCGATGAACTGGCGGGTGAAGAAGTTGACCTTCTTCTTCGAAATGTCGTCGAGGCCCTCGACGTTGCCCACCGAGTCATGGACGTGGCGGGCGGTGATGAGGTAGGACTGCTTGACGAAGTCGAACAGGAAATGCTCCTCCCATTCGGCATCGGCGAAGCGCTTGTCGCCCTTCTTCGGTTCTGCCACGGGTGCGCCCTGCATGCCCATCATGCGCATGGTCGAATGCTGCCACAGCGAGAAATAGTCCCACACCAGGTTCATCTGGGCCTGGGCCAGCTTGTAGGGATTGGCCAGCATCTTGGCCATCATGTCCATGAAGGCCTGGGCGATGCCCAGGTCGTCCGACGGCACCGAAACACCCTTCTTCATCTGGCGCTTCATGTGGTCGGTGATCAGGTGCGAGGCGCGCTCGGCAACCTCGGCATAGGTCTTGGCGATTTCCTTGGGATCGGGCAAGGCGTTGGCTTCTTTGGCGGACATGGGGACTCCTAGGGTTGACTGACGAAACGGATGAACCCGTTTTCTTCGATACGCTGCAATTTTCCTGCGTGTTCCAGGTAATTCAGGTGGGCGATGGATTCACCCATGGCAAACATGGTTTGGTGCGGATCGGGGATCTCGCGGTCGAACAGCACCGGGATCAGTTCGGCCGCCGACTTCGGCGCGCCGCGGCAGGCGTCCAGCAGCAAGGCGCAGCGTTGCGCGTGGTGCGCATGCAGTTGTTCGACGCGGGCGTGGAGGCCGCGAAACGGTCGGCCGTGCGAGGGCAGCACCAGCGTGTCGGCCGGCAGGGCGAGGAATTCGTCGATCGAGGCGAGGAACAGTCCCAGCGGGTCCGCCAGCGGCGTGCTGGCCATCACCGAAATATTGGTCGAAATGCGCGGCAACAGCATGTCGCCGGAAATCAGTACGCCGAGTTCCGCGCAGTACAGGCTCATGTGTTCCGGCGCGTGGCCGTGGCCGACGATGGTGCGCCATTCATGCACGCCGATGCGCAGGCGCTGGTCGGGAAACAGACGCCGGTAGGTGGCGGGAATCTCGGGTACGCCGCGCTTGTAGCCGTTGCCGCGCTCGACCAGGCCGTCGATGCGCGATTGCTCAAGGCCGTGCCGGCGGAAGAATTCGACCATGGCGCTGATGCGATAGCCGGCGACCTGCTCCACCATCATGTGCGCCGCGAGGTATTCGCCCTGGGCGATCCACAGCCCGGCGCCGGTTTCCTGCTCCAGCCAGGCGGCCAGACCGAGGTGGTCGGGGTGGCAGTGGGTGACGATGGTGCGCGTCAGGCGCCGTCCCGCCAGCGCCGACTTCCAGGCGTCTTTGATTGGATCCTGAGCGAAGCCGGTATCAACCGCCGCGTAGCCGTCGTCGTCGGCCAGCAGCCAGGTGTTGATGTGGTTCAGCGCGAACGGCAGCGGCATGCACAGCCATTCCACGCCGGGCAGGAGCGTTACCGCCACGCCGGGAGCCGGCGAGGTTTCGTGGGGATAGGCGATGGGAGCGTTCAAGCCGCGGTTCTTTGCATCGTGATGGGAAATCTGCTTAACTTGTCGGCAGTCAATTTGACATTTTATCCAATTTTCAGGGCTTTATGTGCGGTGCAGCATTCTGCCGCCGCCGGCCCGGCGCCATGAACGATACCCAAACCATCACTGAACTGGCTCGCGACTTCGGCGTCACGACGCGCGCAATCCGTTATTGGGAATCCCACGGCCTGGTTTCGCCGGCGCGCGAAGGCGGCAATCGCATCTACAGCAAGCGCGACCAGACGCGCCTCAAGCTGGCCCTGCGCGGCAAGCGCCTCGGCCTCAGCCTGGCCGAGATCAAGGACCTGATCGACATGTACGACACGGCCGAGGACGAGTCCACCCAGCTCCTGTCCTTCCTCGGCGCGCTGGAACAGCGCCGCGCCGCGCTGGAACAGCAGCGCGACGACATCGAGGCCGTGCTCAAGGAAATCACCCGTTTCGAAAGGCAGTGCCGCGACATGCTCAAGGCCGGTAAGGCCGCCGCCAAGGTACCCGCCAAGAAAGCCCGAGGTAGTTGACGTTGACGTCAACGTCAACTACCATTCGACAGCCGCTTCCCCGGCCGGAGAAAACATGCCCCACACCGCACGTCCCGCCCAGAAACGCTTCGAGCCGCGCAATCCCGAGTGGGAAGCCACGGTGCGCGGCAGCTTCGCCCGGCAGGGGGTGATGACGCTGATCGGCGCAGAAATGGGGGCACTGGCTCCCGGGCATTGCGAGATCCGCCTGCCTTTCCGCGCCGACCTCACCCAGCAGAACGGCTTTTTCCACGCCGGCATCACCAGCACCATCGTCGACAGCGCCGGCGGCTACGCCGGGCTGACGCTGATGCCGGCCGGTTCCGACGTGCTGACCGTGGAATTCAAGCTCAACCTGCTGGCGCCGGCCGACGGCGAGTACCTCGTCGCCGAGGGGCAGGTACTCAAGACCGGGCGCAACCTCGTGATCTCGCGCGGCGAGGTCTACGCGATCAGGAACGGCGCGGCGACGCACTGCGCGACCATGCAGCAAACTCTAATGACAATGCACGGCAAGGAGAAATGAATGTTAGGCATCAATTTTGACCTCGGTGAAGATATCGACATGCTGCGCGACGCCATCTGGAATTTCGCGCAGAAGGAAATCCTGCCGCGTGCCGCCGAGATCGATCGCGACAACCTGTTTCCCGCCGACCTGTGGAAGAAGTTCGGCGACATGGGCCTGCTCGGCATGACCGCCGACGAGGAATACGGCGGCACCAAGATGGGCTACCTCGCGCACATCGTCGCGATGGAGGAAATCTCGCGCGCCTCGGCCTCGGTCGGCCTGTCGTATGGCGCGCACTCCAACCTCTGCGTGAACCAGATCCGCCGCAACGGCAGCGAGGCGCAGAAGAAGAAATACCTGCCCAAGCTGATCTCCGGCGAGCACGTCGGCGCGCTGGCCATGTCCGAGCCGGGCGCCGGCTCCGACGTGGTGTCGATGAAGCTGCGCGCCGACCTCAAGGGCGACCGTTATGTGCTCAACGGTTCGAAGATGTGGATCACCAACGGCGGCGATGCCGACACGCTGGTGGTCTATGCCAAGACCAACGCGGACGCCGGCGCCAGGGGCATGACCGCCTTCATCGTCGAGAAGGGCTTCAAGGGCTTCTCCAAGGGCCAGCACCTCGACAAGCTGGGCATGCGCGGCTCCAACACCTACCCGCTGTTCTTCGACGACTGCGAAGTACCGGTGGAGAACGTCATGGGCGGCGAGGGCAACGGCACGCGCGTGTTGATGAGCGGCCTCGATTACGAACGCGCCGTGCTCTCCGGCGGCCCGCTGGGCATCATGGCCGCCTGCATGGACGTCGTGCTGCCATTCATCCACGAGCGCAAGCAGTTCGGCCAGAGCATCGGCGAGTTCCAGTTGATGCAGGGCAAGCTGGCGGACATGTATTCCACGTGGCAGGCCACCCGCGCCTACGTCTATGCGCTGGGCAAGGCCTGCGATCGCGGCGACCACGCCCGCACCCTGCGCAAGGATGCCGCCGGCGCCATCCTCTACTCGGCGGAAAAGGCCACCTGGATGGCCGGCGAGACGATACAGGCACTGGGCGGCGTCGGCTACACCAACGAATACCCCGCGGGCCGCCTCTGGCGCGACGCCAAACTCTACGAGATCGGCGCCGGCACCAGCGAGATCCGCCGCATGCTGATCGGGCGCGAACTCTACAACGAGACCATGTGAGCGCCATGAGCGGCAACCTACAGACCTGGCAGGAACAGGAAGCCGCCGTGCGCGCCAGTGCCGGCAGCATCGGCACGCTGGCGCTGGAAACCCTGCGCGAGTATTCCGGGCTGGAAATCTTCCGCAAGATGATCGCCGGCGAGCTGCCCTACCCGCCGATCGCCGATACCCTGGGCTTCATGCTGATCAGCGCCGACAAGGGCCACGTCGTCTTCCAGGGCACGCCCGAGCATCGCCACTACAACCCGATCGGCTCGGTGCATGGCGGCTTCCACGCCACGCTGCTCGACTCCTGCGTCGGCTGCGCGGTGCACACCACGCTCGAAGCCGGGCAGGGCTACACCACGCTGGAACTCAAGGTGAACTACGTGCGCGCCCTGACCGACCGCGTCGGCCCGGTGCGCGCCGAAGGCAAGGTGATCCATGTCGGCAAGCAGGTAGCGACTGCCGAGGGGCGCATCGTCGACGTGCAGGGCCGCCTCTACGCCCACGCCTCCACCACCTGCCTGGTCTTTCCGCTCTAAGCCGCCATGCCCCTGCTCGACACCTATCGCGGCACGGTCTATCCCTGGCACTGCGACCACATGAACCACATGAACGTGATGTGGTACGTCGGCAAGTTCGACGAGGCGACCTGGAACCTGATGTCGCACATCGGCATGAACGCGGCCTTCCTGCGCAAGCACCATCGCGGCATGGCGGCAGTGGACCAGCGCCTCAGCTACCAGCGCGAACTTCATGCCGGCGACACGGTGGCCATCCGCACGGGTGTCGTATCCGTCGGCGAAAAGAAGATCATCTTCTTCCACGAAATGCGCGACGCCGACAAGGACGAGATTTCGGCCATCACGCTGCTGACGGGCGTGCACCTCGATACCCAGGCCCGCAAGTCCTGCCCCCTGCCGGAGGGCGTCCGCGAACGGGCGCGCGAACTCATGGTGGACTACGTCCTGCCATGGTCCTTGATGCGGCGCCGGGATTGAGCGAGGAAACCCCATGACTGAACGGATCCTCGAAAGTCGGCGCTGACAGGACGGCGATCCGGATCCTCGGTGCGGGCGATGTGGCCGAGATCGAACAGGTACGCCAGTTCTTTCGCAACTACGCCGGATGGCTGGGCGTCGATCTGTGCTTCCAGAATTTCGACGAGGAGATGGCGACCCTGCCCGGTCGCTACACGGCCCCCGACGGACGACTTTTCTACGCCACGGTCGATGCAAATGGTGAAAAACGCGGCGCCGGTTGCGTCGGCATCCGGCCGCTGGCGGAAGGCGTCTGCGAACTCAAGCGCCTGTATGTCGATCCGGCATTTCGCGGCCTGGGCGTCGGCCGCGACCTGGCGCTGGCGGCGATCCGCGCGGCGCGCCAGATCGGCTACCGCAAGATCATGCTCGACACGCTGCCGGCCATGCGCATCGCCGTCAAGCTCTACCGCGAACTGGGCTTCGACGAGGCGCCGGCCTATTACCAGACCGCGGTGGAAGGCACGCAGTTCCTTGCGCTGGACCTCGAAAACTGGTCCGAAGACGCGCTCAACAACCGGACGCTGCACCACCTGTTCGACTTCAATCGCGCCTGGTCGAACAAGATGCGCGAAGTCGATCCGGGCTACTTCGAAAAGCTCTCCCACCTGCAGACGCCCGAACTGCTGTGGATCGGCTGCTCGGATTCGCGGGTGCCGGCCAACGAAATCGTCGGCCTGCTGCCGGGCGAGGTCTTCGTCCATCGCAATGTCGCCAACGTCGTGGTGCATACCGACCTCAACTGCCTGTCGGTGATCCAGTTCGCCGTCGACGTGCTCAAGGTCAAGCACATCATGGTCGTCGGCCACTACGGCTGCGGCGGCGTCAAGGCCGCGCTCGACGGCGCGCGCGTCGGCCTGGTCGACATCTGGCTGCGCCACGTGCGCGACGTGCGCGCCAAGCACTTGCTCAAAATCGACACCCTGCCGCCGGAGGCACGGCACGACCGGCTGTGCGAACTCAACGTGCTGGAACAGGTCGCCAACGTCTGCCAGACCTATGTCGTGCAGGATGCCTGGCAGCGCGGCCAGCCGCTGACCATCCACGGCTGGATCTACGGCCTCAAGGACGGCCTGATGCGCGATCTCGACATCACCGTCACTGCCGCCGACCAGCTTCCCGGCCGCTATGCACTTGCGCTTTCAACCTTGCTCTGAAGGAACCACCATGTCCGACCCCATCGTCATCGTCTCCGCCACCCGCACCCCCATGGGCGGCTTTCAGGGCGACTTCGCCTCCCTGACCTGCGCCCAACTCGGCAGCGTCGCCATCAAGGCCGCCGTCGAGCGCGCCGGCCTCAAGCCCGAGCAGGTCGACGAAGTCATCATGGGCTGCGTGCTGCCCGCCGGCCAGGGCCAGGCCCCGGCGCGGCAGGCCAGCCTCGGCGCCGGCCTGCCGCTGGCGGCCGGCTGCACCACGGTGAACAAGATGTGCGGTTCCGGCATGCGCGCGGCGATGTACGCCCACGACATGTTGTTGGCCGGCAGCGTGGACGTGATGGTCGCCGGCGGCATGGAGTCGATGACCAACGCGCCCTACCTCTTGCCCAAGGCGCGCGGCGGCTTTCGGCTGGGCCACGGCGAGGTCAAGGACCACATGTTCCTCGACGGCCTCGAAGACGCCTACGACAAGGGCCGCCTGATGGGCACCTTCGCCGAGGATTGCGCCGGCAGCTACAAATTCACCCGCGAGGCGCAGGACGCCTACGCCATCGCCTCCACCACGCGCGCCAAGCAGGCCAACACCGATGGCAGCTTCACCTGGGAAATCGCGCCGGTCACCGTGTCCGGCAGGAAAGGCGACACGGTCATCGACAAGGACGAGCAGCCTTTCAAGGCGCAGCTCGACAAGATCCCCGGCCTGAAGCCGGCGTTCCGCAAGGACGGCACGGTCACCGCCGCCAATTCCTCGTCGATCTCCGACGGCGCCGCGGCGCTGGTCATGATGCGCGCCTCGACCGCCGCGAAGCTCGGCCTCAAGCCGGTTGCCACGATGGTCGGCCACAGCACCTTCGCCCAGGAGCCGGGCCTGTTCACCACCGCCCCGGTCGGCGCCATGAAGAAGCTGCTGGCGAAGAACAACTGGAGCGTCGACAGCGTCGACCTCTGGGAAATCAACGAAGCCTTCGCCGTCGTCACCATGGCGGCGATGCACGACCTCGAACTGCCGCATGACAAGGTCAACGTGCATGGCGGCGCCTGCGCCCTGGGCCATCCGATCGGCGCCTCCGGCGCGCGCGTGATCGTCACGCTGATCGGCGCGCTGAAGAAGCAGGGCAAGAAGCGCGGCGTCGCCAGCCTGTGCATCGGCGGCGGCGAGGCGACGGCCGTCGGCATCGAACTCGCCTGAGTCCGGCATGAGCCTGCAGACGCTCACCTACGGCACCGAGGGGCGCATCGCGCGCATCACGCTGAACCGTCCCGAGCGGCTCAACGCCATCGTGCCGGCGATGCCACGCGAGATTCGGATCGCGGTGGAGCGGGCCAACGCGGACGACGACATCCACGTCATCATCCTGCAGGGCGCCGGGCGCGCCTTCTGCTCCGGCTACGACCTCAAGGACTTCGCCGAGGCCGATGTCGATACGCCCTGCACCCAGTCCATGCCCTGGGACCCGATGGTCGATTACCGCGCCATGAAGGGTTTCACCGACGACTTCTTCAGCCTCTGGCGCAGCCACAAGCCGACCATCTGCAAGGTGCAGGGCTTCGCCGTTGCCGGCGGCAGCGACATCGCGCTGTGCTGCGACCTGGTGGTGATGGCCGAGGACGCGCAGATCGGCTACATGCCCTCGCGCGTCTGGGGCTGCCCGACCACCGCGATGTGGGTCTATCGCCTCGGCGCCGAGAAGGCCAAGCGCATGCTGCTGACCGGCGACACCATCGACGGCAGGACGGCGAAGGAATGGGGCCTGGTCATCGATGCCGTGCCCGAGGCCGAACTCGAAGCCGCCGTGATGAAGCTGGCGAACCGCATGGCCGGCGTGCCGAAGAACCAGCTCATGATGCAGAAGCTGATGATCAACCAGGCCTACGACAACATGGGCCTGGCCAACACCCAGATGATCGCTACCTTGTTCGACGGCATCACGCGCCATTCGCCCGAAGGCCAGTGGTTCAAGCACTACGCCGAAGAAAAGGGCTACAAGGAAGCCGTGCGCCTGCGCGATTCCGGCGAGCCGATTCCCGGCAGCAAGTCATACAAGGATTACTGAAATGGTACTGAGTCCCGAACAGGAACAGATCCGCGACATGCTGCGCGATTTCGCGCGCGAGCAACTGGCGCCGAAGGCCGCCGCGTGGGACAGGACGTCCCACTTCCCGCGCGAGGAATTGCGCGCACTGGGCGAACTCGGCTGCTGCGGCATGGTGGTGCCGGAAGAGTGGGGCGGTGCGGGGCTCGACTATGTTTCGCTGGCGCTGGCCCTCGAAGAAATCGCCGCCGGCGACGGCGCCGTGTCCACCATCATCAGCGTGCAGAACTCGGTGGTCTGCGGCCCGATCAATGCCTTCGGCAGCGACGCGCAGAAAGAGAAATACCTGAAGAAGCTGGCGACCGGCGAATGGCTGGGCTGCTTTTGCCTGACCGAGCCGCATGTCGGCTCCGACGCCGCGGCGATCCGCACGAAAGCCGTGCGCGATGGTGACCACTGGGTCCTGAACGGCGTCAAGCAGTTCATCACCACCGGCAAGAACGCCAATGTCGCCGTGGTCTTCGCCGTGACCGATCCGGGCGCCGGCAAGAAGGGCATCTCGGCCTTCATCGTGCCCGCCGACACGCCCGGCTACATCGTCGCCCGCGTCGAGGAAAAGCTCGGCCAGCACGCCTCGGATACGGCGCAGATCCTGTTCGAGAACTGCCGCATTCCGGCCGAAAACCTGCTCGGCGCGGAAGGGCAGGGCTACCGCATCGCCCTCTCCAACCTCGAAGGCGGCCGCATCGGCATCTCGGCGCAGGCGGTGGGCATGGCGCGCGCGGCCTTCGAGGCGGCGCTGCATTACTCGCAAGAGCGCGAGAGTTTCGGCAAGCCGATCTTCGAGCATCAGGCCGTGAACTTCCGGCTGGCCGACATGGCGACCCAGATCGAAGTGGCGCGGCAGATGGTGCATCACGCCGCGAGCTTGCGCGATGCCGGACGGCCCTGCCTCAAGGAAGCCTCGATGGCCAAGCTGTTCGCTTCCGAAATGGCCGAGAAGGTCTGCTCCGACGCGATCCAGATCCATGGCGGCTACGGCTACGTCAGCGATTTCCCGGTCGAGCGCATCTACCGCGACGTGCGCGTCTGCCAGATCTACGAAGGCGCGTCGGACATCCAGCGGCTGGTGATCGGAAGGTCGCTGGACGGTGCATCATGAACGACATCATTTGGTGCTATATTTGATGCATCCGTAACGCCCTGGAGAATCCGATGAGAACCACAGTCACCCTGGATGACGATCTGCTGGCTGACGTCGAACAGTTGAGCGGCATTCGCGACCGCTCCCGGCTGCTGCGCGAAGCCTTGCTGGAAATGCGGCATCGTCTCGCCTCCCAGCGGCTGGCGTTGCTCGCCGGTACCGAGCCCGATGTCGTTGCATCGCCACGTCGCCGACCGCCTCATTTCGTATCGGAGCCGGAGGCGACACCCTATCGGGCCAAAAAGCGCTCGAAGGCGAACCCGTGAGAGTCCTTGCCGATACGTCGGTATGGGTGGACTATCTGCGCCACAAGAATGCACCCATCCTCGATCCCCTGAATCTGGGCGACGTCGTGATGCACGACTACGTGATCGGCGAAATGGCACTGGGTGGCCTCAGCCAGGCCAAACTCGCGATGTTCAGCCAGATGCGTCGCTGCCGCTGCGCCAGCCACGACGAAGTGATGCATCTGATCGCCGAGCGCCATCTGGCCGGCCGCGGCCTCGGTTACGTCGACAGCCATCTGCTCGCTGCAGCCCTGATCGATCGCCTGCAGTTGTGGACGCTGGACAAGGCCCTGCAACAGGTGGCAAATGAATTCGGCTGCGGTCTGGCGGTGCACTGAGATTGCGCTGAGCACACCAAAGGAAAATCCATGGCCGAATACATCCTGCATTGCTTCGCCCAGTCCGGCAACGCCTACAAGCCGGCGCTGATGCTGGCCGTGTCGGGCGCCGACTGGGAGCCGCGCTTCGTGGATTTCTTCAAGGGCGCGACCAAGACGCCGGAGTACCGCGCGCTCAATGTCATGGGCGAGGTGCCGCTGCTCGAGCATCGCGGCCGCATCCTGTCGCAATCCGGCGTGATCCTCGATTACCTGGCCGAAACGCTCGGCAGGTTCGGCCCGCAGGACAACGACGAGCGGCGCGAGATACTGCGCTGGACCCTGTTCGACAACCACAAGTTCACCAGCTATACGGCGACGCTGCGCTACCTGCGCAACTTTGTGCCGGGTACCGATCCCGCCGTGATTGCGATGTTCCGCACGCGCGCCGAAGCCGCGTGGAAAGTGCTCGACGCCCACCTCGCCGGCCGCGAATGGGTGGTCGGTCGCCGTACCACCATCGCCGACTTTTCATTGGCCGGCTATGTGTTCTGGCCCGAAGAGATCGGCGTGGACTGGAACGACTACCCGAACCTGCGCGACTGGGCGGCGCGCATCGCGGCGCTGCCCGGCTGGCGGCATCCCTACCAACTGATGCCCGGCCATCCGATGGAAGGATGGGGGCGCAAGGAGCCGGCATGAGCGAACCGATTACCTTCTACTTCGATTTTTCATCGCCTTACTCCTACCTCGCCAGCGAACGCATCGACGAGCTCGCGGCGAAGCACGGACGCAAAGTGAGGTGGCGGCCGATGATGCTCGGCGCGGCCTTCAAGGCCTCGGGCATGCCGCTGCTGGTCACCATCCCGCTCAAAGGCGACTACAGCAAGCGCGATTTCGACCGCTCGGCGCGCTTCCTCGGCATCCCCTATACGTTCCCGCCGAAGTTCCCGATCGCCACGCTGGCCGCGGCGCGCGGCTACTACTGGCTGCACGGGCAGGACTGCGCCAAGGCGCGCGAATTCGCCCATGCGGTATTCCGCGCCTACTGGGTCGACAGCCGCGACATCGGCGAAACCCCGGTGGTGCTCGACATCGCCGGCCAGCTCGGCATCGACCGCGATGCCTTCGCCGCGGCGATCGCCACGCCGGAGATCAAGGATCGCGTCAAGCAGGAAACCGATGCGGCGATTGCCCAGGGCATGTTCGGCGCACCCTATTTCATGGTGGACGGCGAGCCCTTCTGGGGCGCCGACCGCCTGCCGCAAATCGACAAGTGGCTGGAGACCGGCGGTTTCTGACGCCGCGCCCGGAGGATTTCGTCATGCTCGAACTCAGGCCGAACTGCGAACACTGCAACAAGCCGCTGCCGCCGGCGGCGCAGGACGCGCGCATCTGTTCCTACGAATGCACCTTCTGCGCCGAATGTGTGGACACGATCCTCGGCAACGTCTGTCCCAACTGCGGCGGCGGCTTCGTGCCGCGCCCGGTGAGGCCGGCGCACAACTGGAAGAACGACAATTTTCTGGGCAAGGATCCGGCGAGCACGGTGGTCAAACACCGGCCGGTGGATCCTCAGGCGCATGCGCGCTTCGCCGAGTCGATCAGGGGGCTTGCGCCGGAAGCACGATAGGTTCGAATACAGGGAGGGGCCCGCAAGCCCCTCGCAACGGCGGTGCGACCACGCATCGCGGTGGTTGAAAACGGAGGATTCCGAGTGAGTGTCATCAAATCGAAGCTCAATACGCGCAGCGAGGAGTACAAGGCCAACGCCGCGGCGATGAGCGCGCTGGTCGACGACCTGCGCGACAAGACCGTCGCCGTTTCGGGCGGCGGTTCGCCGGAGACGGCGGCCAAGCACAAGGCGCGCGGCAAGCTGCTGCCCAGGGAACGGATCAACGCACTGGTCGATCCGGGCGCGCCCTTCCTCGAATTCTCCGCGCTGGCCGCTTACGGCATGTACAGCGGCGACGTGGCCTCGGCCGGCGTCGTCACCGGCATCGGCCGGGTCCAGGGCGTCGAATGCATGATCGTCGCCAATGACGCGACGGTGAAGGGCGGCTCCTATTTTCCGCTGACGGTGAAGAAGCATTTGCGCGCGCAGGAAATCGCGCTGCAGAACCGCCTGCCCTGCATCTACCTGGTCGATTCGGGCGGCGCCAACCTGCCGACGCAGGACGAAGTGTTTCCCGACCGCGACCACTTCGGCCGCATCTTCTACAACCAGGCCAACATGTCGGCGCTGGGCATCCCGCAGATCGGCATCGTCATGGGCTCCTGCACGGCGGGTGGCGCCTACATGCCGGCCATGTCGGATGAATCGGTCATCGTCAAGAACCAGGGCACCATCTTCCTCGGCGGCCCGCCGCTGGTGAAGGCGGCCACCGGCGAAGTGGTGAGCGCCGAAGACCTCGGCGGCGGCGACGTGCATACGCGCATCTCGGGCGTCTGCGACCACCTCGCGGAAAACGACCACCACGCGCTGTCCATCGCGCGCCGCATCGTCGGCAACCTCAATTGGCAGAAGCCGGTGTCGCTCGACATCGCCACGCCGGAAGAGCCGCTCTACGACCCCAGCGAACTCTGGGGCGTGATCCCCTTCGACACCAAGAAGCCCTACGACGTGCGCGAAGTCATCGCGCGCATCGTCGATGGTTCGCGCTTCGACGAATTCAAGTCGCGCTACGGCACCACGCTGGTCACCGGCTTCGCCCGCCTGCACGGCTATCCGCTGGGCATCGTCGCCAACAACGGCATCCTGTTCGGCGAATCGGCGCAAAAGGGCGCGCACTTCATCGAACTTTGCTCGCAGCGCGGCATCCCGCTCCTGTTCCTGCAGAACATCACCGGCTTCATGGTCGGCCGCAAGTACGAGAACGGCGGCATCGCCAAGGACGGCGCCAAGATGGTCACCGCCGTGGCGACCACCCAGGTGCCGAAATTCACCATGATCATCGGCGGCAGCTTCGGCGCCGGCAACTACGGCATGTGCGGCCGCGCCTACAGCCCGCGCATGCTCTGGATGTGGCCCAACGCGCGCATCAGCGTGATGGGCGGCGAGCAGGCCGCCTCGGTCCTGTCCACCATCAAGCGCGACGGCATGGAACTGTCGGGCAAGGAATGGAGCAAGGAGGACGAAGAATCCTTTCGCGCTCCGATCCGCGCCCAGTACGAAACCCAGGGCCATCCCTACTATGCCACCGCGCGCATCTGGGACGACGGCATCCTCGACCCGGCGCAGACGCGCCGCACGCTGGGCCTCGGCATCTCGGCCTCGTTGAACGCACCGATCCTGCCGACCAAGTTCGGCGTCTTCAGAATGTAAAACCACAGAGGGGGGGGGGGGGGGGGGGCGGTTCTTGCCCTCTGTGGCTGGAAGTGAGGTTCTCATGTACAACAGCATCATTACTGAAATCGACCTCGGCGTCGGCATCATCACCCTCAACCGGCCCGAGCGGCACAATGCCTTCGACGACGGCCTGATCGCGGAGCTTTCCGACGCGATCGACCGCATGGCGGCCGATCCGGTGGTGCGCGTGCTGGTGATCTCCAGCACCGGCAAGAGCTTCTGCGCCGGCGCCGACCTCAACTGGATGAAGCGCGCCGCCGGCTATTCGAGCGAGGAGAACCTGCGCGATTCGCGCGCGCTGGCCGACATGCTGCGGCGCCTGGCGCAATGCCCGAAGCCGACCATCGCCCGCATCCAGGGCCCGGCCTACGGCGGCGGCGTCGGCCTGGTGGCCTGCTGCGACATCGCCATCGCCACCTTCGACGTGCAGTTCTCGCTGACCGAGGTCAAGCTCGGCATCATCCCCGCCGTGATCAGCCCGCACGTGATCGCCGCCATCGGCGAGCGTTACGCGCGGCGCTACATGCTCACCGCGGAACGCTTCTCCGCCGCCGAGGCCTACCGCATCGGCCTGCTGCACGAGATGGTCGCCGACGAGGAATCGCTCGATGAAGCGCTGGGCGAGATCATCGACGCCCTGCTGAAGAACGGGCCGCGCGCGATCGCCGAATGCAAGCAACTGATTTCCGCCGTGGCCTGGAAGCCGCTGTCCGACGAGGTCGTCGAAGACACCGCGCAGCGCATCACGCGCCTGCGCGCCAGTGAGGAAGGCCGCGAAGGCATGACGGCATTTCTGGAGAAGCGCAAGCCGAGCTGGATACAAGGTAACTGAACTCGGCCTGACGAGCTTAAAACTTATACAATCGGACGAAATAAACGCCAATTAGTATAGATATGTATCCGCGACAACTCTCCATCGCCTTGTCACGCATGGCTGCGCAGTTCCCGGTCGTGCTGATCACCGGACCGCGTCAATCAGGCAAGACCACGCTGGCAAGGGCACAGTTTCCAGACAAGCCCTACGTCAGCCTCGAAGACCCGGTCGAACGGGCCTTCGCGGAGGAAGATCCGCGCGGATTCCTGGCGCGCTTTCCGGCGGGTGCCGTATTTGACGAAGCCCAGCGCTGGCCCGACTTGTTCTCGCATTTGCAGGGGATGGTGGATCAGGACCGGACGCCGGGACGCTTTGTTCTCACCGGCTCGCAACAGTTCGGCCTGCTCGCCGGGATCACCCAGTCACTCGCGGGACGGGTGGGTGTTACCCATCTGCTGCCCCTGGCGCTTGGTGAACTGCCAGCGGCGACGCTGCGCAAGCCCAATCCGGATGGACTGATGCAGCGTGGCGGCTACCCGGCGCTTCATGCCGAGGAAATGAACCCCACGGACTGGTTCGCCAGCTACGTGGCGACGTATATCGAGCGCGACGTCAGGCAGGTCTTGCGCATCCGCGACCTGTCGAGCTTTCAGCGCTTTCTGCGCCTGTGCGCCGGCCGCGCGGGGCAACTGCTCAATCTCAACGCGCTCGGCGAAGAAGCCGGCATTGCGCACAGCACCGCGCGGGCCTGGCTTTCGCTGCTCGAAGCCAGCTACCTCGTTTTCCAGCTTCCTCCCTACCACCGCAACTTTGGCAAGCGGCTGGTCAAAACTCCTAAACTGTATTTCACCGATACCGGCCTCGCCGCTTGGCTGCTCGGGCTGCGCGCAGCCGACCAGCTCGCGCTGCATCCGATGCGCGGCGCCCTGTTCGAGAATTTCATCGTCGGCGAATTTCTCAAGGCGCGCTACAACGCCGGCCAGCCGGCCGACCTGTATTTCTGGCGCGACAACAACGGCCTCGAAGCGGATCTGCTGTTCGAGGACGGCGATCGACTGCAAACCGTCGAAATCAAATCCGGTGCCACCGTCACCGCCGACACGATACGTGCCGGGCAAAAGAGCAATCGATTCGCCTCGGAGGAAAGCCGGGAACCCTGGCTGATCCATGCCGGGGTGGATACCTACAGTCGCAGCGGCGTGCGCGCCATCGGCTGGCGCGATCTGCCGGGGGTGCTGGCGGCATTTAACTCCAGCGCGGGCGCCGTCCCGCCAGCGCCGACTTTTCACAACAGCGATTCTTGAACAAAGGGATCATGATGGTATCGCCACGACTGATCGCAAAAATCGAATCCGAGGAACCCAGCCTTCGTCTGGCAGTTCTGATTGATGCGGACAATGCGCAGGCCGCAGTCATCGAAGGCCTGCTCGCCGAGATTGCCCGTTTCGGGGAAGCCACGGTAAAGCGCATCTACGGCGATTTCACCTCATCGGCAAGCGGGTCATGGAAGAAGGTGCTACAGCTACACGCGATCAAACCCGTGCAGCAATTCGCCTACACCACAGGGAAGAACGCAACCGACAGCACCTTGATCATCGATGCCATGGATTTGCTCTATACCCGGAAATTCGATGGCTTTTGCCTAGTGACCAGCGACAGCGACTTCACCGGCTTGGCGATGCGCTTGCGGGAGGAGGGCCTTACCGTCCTGGGTTTCGGTGAAAAGAAAACGCCCGATGCCTTTCGCAATGCCTGCCACAAGTTCGTATTTACCGAAGTGCTCCGCCGGGTTCAGGCGCCGGAAATCACAAGCACCATTCCCTCCAGCCAGGACGACACAAAGCCAGTCCCACCACAGCCTCCCGCAGAGATGGGCGAGGTGAAACCCGACTTCCCGACCAAGTTTCTTCTGGCCGCCCTCGAACAGTCCATCGACGACGCAGGATGGGCAAATCTCGGCACCTTCGGCAGTTACCTGACCAAACTGAAATCAGACTTCGACTCAAGAAACTACGGCTACAAGAAGCTTTCCGATCTCGTCAGGGCAAAGACCGATCTGTTCGCAACCGAGGAACGATCAGTCCCTGGCTCCGAATACAAAGTTCTTTACATCCGGGCGAAATAGTTCTCCCCGCACCGGACACCATGCCGGGCATTTGATCCCGCCAGCGCCGACTTTTCAATAGGAATCCGCACCTTATGTTCAGCAAAATACTGATCGCCAACCGAGGCGAAATCGCCTGCCGCGTCATCAAGACCGCGCGGCGCATGGGCATCCGCACCGTCGCCGTGTATTCCGAGGCCGATGCCGGCGCGCGCCACGTGCGCCTGGCCGACGAGGCGGTCTGCATCGGCGCGCCGCCGCCGCGCGAGTCCTACCTGGTGATCGACAAGATCATCGGCGCCGCGCTCGCCACCGGCGCCCAGGCCATCCATCCGGGCTACGGCTTCCTTTCCGAGAACGAGGAATTCGCCGAGGCCTGCGCGAAGAACGGGATCGTCTTCGTCGGTCCGCCGGTGTCGGCGATCCGCGCCATGGGCCTCAAGTCGGAAAGCAAGAAGCTGATGGAAAAGGCCGGCGTGCCGCTCACGCCCGGCTACCACGGCGACAACCAGGACGCGGGCTTCCTGCGGCAGCAGGCCGACGCGATCGGCTACCCGGTGCTGATCAAGGCCTCGGCCGGCGGCGGCGGCAAGGGCATGCGCGCGGTATGGAAGGGCGAGGAATTCGCCGAAGCCCTGGCCTCCTGCCAGCGCGAGGCGAAGTCGTCCTTCGGCGACCAGCACGTGCTGATCGAAAAGTACCTGCAGCGCCCGCGCCACATCGAGATCCAGGTCTTCGGCGACAGCCACGGCAACTGCGTCTACCTGTTCGAGCGCGACTGCTCGGTGCAGCGCCGCCACCAGAAGGTGGTCGAGGAAGCCCCGGCCCCCGGCATGCCGCCCGAGCGCCGCGCCGCGATGGGCAAGGCCGCGGTCGACGCGGCCAAGGCCGTCGGCTATGTCGGCGCCGGCACCGTCGAGTTCATCGTGAACCAGGATGGCACCTTCTACTTCATGGAGATGAACACGCGGCTGCAGGTCGAGCATCCCGTGACCGAAATGATCACCGGGCTCGACCTGGTCGAATGGCAGTTGAAAGTCGGCGCCGGCGAGACGCTGCCATTGCGCCAGGAACAACTGGCGATCCGCGGCCACGCGCTGGAAGCGCGCATCTATGCCGAGGACCCGGACAAGGGCTTCCTGCCGTCCATCGGCCGCCTGATCCACCTGGCGCCGCCGCTCGAAGGCCTCAACGTGCGCGTCGATACCGGCGTCGAGCAGGGCGACGAAATCTCGCCGCACTACGACCCGATGATCGCCAAGCTGATCGTCTGGGACGAGACCCGCGAGCGGGCGCTCTCGCGCATGCTGCAGGCATTGGCCGACTACCGTGTGGTCGGCGTCTCCAACAACATCGGCTTCCTGTCGCGGCTGGTGGCCTGCCCGGCCTTCGCCCAGGCCGACCTCGACACCGGGCTGATCGAGCGCGAGCGCGCCTTCCTGTTTCCCGAGGGCGCCGAGCCGCCTGCGGAGGCATGGCTGGTCGCGGCGCTGGCCGAGCTGATCCACGACCAGGCCTATGCGTCGGCGGAAGCCGCCGCCAGCCGCGATCCGCATTCGCCCTGGCACGCGCGCGACGGCTGGCGCATGAACGGCAGCGCGCGGCGCGAGATACGCCTGCGCGCCGGTGAGGTGGAGAAGGCCGTCCATGCCGGCTACGCCGGCGACGACATCCGCCTCGAATTCGAAGGCCAGACGGTGACCGCCGCCGGGCGCTTCACCGCCGGCAGCGAACTGCGCGTCGACCTCGGCGGACGGCGCATCAACGTCACCGTGGTCTCGGCCAACGAGAAGCGCCACGTCTTCATCGACGGGGTCTGCCACGTCTTCGCCGCCATCGATCCGCTGTTCCATGCAGGCAGCGGCGGCGGTGCCGAGGGCGGGCTGACGGCGCCAATGCCGGGCAAGGTCATCGCGCTGATTGCCCCTGTCGGCAGCAAGGTTGAGCAGGGCGCGCCGCTCCTGATCCTCGAAGCCATGAAGATGGAGCACACCATCGCCGCACCCGCTGCCGGAACAGTAAAAGCCTTCCTGTTCAATGTCGGCGAGCAGGTCAGTGACGGCGCCGAGCTAGTAGAATTCGAGGTCGAAAAAAAATAGTCTTCAAGCACACATGACCCTCCCCAGCAAAGTACGCATCGTCGAAGTCGGCCCGCGCGACGGCCTGCAGAACGAGAAGAAGCCCGTCTCCACCGCGATCAAGGTCGAACTGATCCGCCGCCTCGGCGCCGCGGGCTTGCGCAGCATCGAGGCCACTTCCTTCGTCTCGCCCAAGTGGGTGCCGCAGATGGCCGACAACGCAGAGGTGTTCGCGGCGATCGAGAAGTTGCCCGACGTCACCTACCCGGTGCTGACGCCGAACTTGAAGGGCTTCGAGGCCGCACTGGCGGCCGGTGCGAAGGAAGTCGCGGTATTCGGCGCCGCGTCCGAATCCTTCTCGCAGAAGAACATCAACTGTTCGATCGCCGAATCGCTCGACCGCTTCCGCCCCATCGTCGAGGCCGCCAAGGCCGCCGACGTCAAGGTGCGCGGCTACGTCTCCTGCGTGCTGGGCTGCCCCTACGAGGGCGAGATCATGCCGCTGGCTGTGGCCGACGTGGCCAAGGCGCTGATCGAAATGGGCTGCTACGAAGTCAGCCTCGGCGACACCATCGGCGCCGGTACGCCGGAACGCACCAAGGACATGATCGAGGCCGTGGCGCGGCGCATTCCGCTGAAAAAGATCGCCGGCCATTTCCACGATACCTATGGCATGGCGACCGCCAACATCTACGCCTCGCTGCAAATGGGCATCGGCATCTTCGACAGTTCGATCGCCGGCCTCGGCGGCTGCCCCTATGCCGCCGGTGCCTCGGGCAACGTCGCCACCGAGGACGTGGTCTGGCTGCTGCAGGGGCTGGGCATCGACACCGGCATCGACCTCGACGCGCTGGTCGACACCGGCGCCTGGATCTCCAAGCAACTGAAGCGCGAGACGGCCTCCCGCGTGGCGCGCGCCATCGTCGCCCGGCGCGCCAAGGCCGTGGCTGCGGCCGAGTGAAACGCCGCGTTGCCGGCGGCACGGTCGAGTCGCCCTGCATCAACATCTGCAAGATGGAAGCCGGCCTGTGCATCGGTTGCCAGCGCAGCCTCGACGAAATCACGCGCTGGGCCAATGTCGATGACGACGGCAAGCGCCTGATCCTGGCCGCCGTGGCGCAGCGCAGAAGCAGCGCCGGCAAAAAGCCGACCGATGCAGCTGCCTGACGCCATCCAGGTCATCGAGCGCGGCTGGCTCTCGTCGAACAACATCCTGTTCTACGCCGGTGAATCGGCCACGCTGGTCGACGCCGGCTACGTCGGCCACGCGCCGCAGACCGTCGAACTCGTAAAGTCGGCGCTGGCGGCACGGCGCCCGGCTACCCGGCTCGACCTGCTGGTGAATACCCACTCGCACTCCGACCACATCGGCGGCAACGCCTCGCTGCAGGCAGCCTTCGGCTGCAAGATCGCGATCCCCGCCGGCATCGAGCGCATGGTCGCCGAGTGGGATACCGACGCGCTGCTGCTCGACGCCGCCCGCCAGCGCGGCGACCGCTTCGCGCATGACGCGGTGATCGAAGCCGACAGCGAATTCGAAATGGGCGGCCTGGCCTGGAAGGCTCTGGCAGCGCCCGGCCACGACATGGAGGCGCTGATCTACTACTGCGCCGAACAGCGCCTCCTGATTTCCGGCGACGCCCTGTGGCAGGACGGCTTCGGCATCATCTTCGGCGAAGTGATGGGCAGGAAGGACGCCCTGCCGGCGACGCGCAGCACCCTCGAAATGATCGGCCGACTCGATGTGGACATCGTCATCCCCGGCCACGGCGCGCCCTTCGACGATTTCGACGGCGCCATGGCGCGTGCCCTGCGCCGGCTCGAATCCTTCGAGGCCGATTCAACCCGCGTCGGCCGCAATGCCGTGCGCGCCTGCTTCACCTTCAACCTGCTCGACCTGCAACGCCTGCGCGAAGACGAACTCGCCGCCTACCTCGCCAGCGTGCCCTTCTTCCACAACGTCAACCAGCGCATGCTGGGTTTCTCCGACGACGATTTCGCCTCATGGCTGCTCGGCGAACTGCTGCGCTCGCGCTCGATCGAACTCAAGGACGGCTGGATACTGCCGACCATGGCGCCGTAGCGCCGGCGCCGACTTTTGGTTTTTCGTCATTCCGGCGAAAGCCGGAATCCAGCCGCAGGCCTGTTTCGTCACCGTATCACCAGCGCCGACTTTCTCACTTTGCTTCCACGCCCGCGCCGGGTCTCGCCCCGGCGGGCGACCTACTTTCTTGTTTGCGCAAGAAAGTAGGCAAAGAAGCGCTCCCCGCCTCCCCGGCCCTGCGGGCTGCCCTCGCTGCGGAAGGCCCGCCGGGCCGGTCGCTAAACTAGCCGGCCAAAAAGCGGCCGTCGTCGGACAACGCGCCCGGACTTCCCCCGGCGAACCTTCCTCGCTCGGCGGCTCAGAGGGGAAGGCAAACCGTCGCACGTGCGGGCGTGTGCCTGGAACAATTCGAAACCGCCATTCGTGAGGTCGGAAAGGCTGTCGCTGCGACCGTTAGCCCCCAGTCGCGGCGAAATCAACGGGCGATAGACAAGGTATTGCCGGTTGAGTATGCTGAACGACTCGGCGGGTTTCGCCATCCTCATATCGGTGTGGATATATGGACAGATGCGGCAAGATCAAGCGCCACCGCGGTTCCCCGCCCGGCGGGTTGTCCGGTTATTTGAGCGGCAGTCGACATATCAGGCGCCGTTGCTGTCTACAACACGTTATGCGTCTTCCATTGTCCGGCGCTCCGTCTGATCTATGAACCTCGCAATGCTGAGAGTCGAAGGCACTGACGAAGCACTTCAAACCGTGTGCAATACCCTTGGCCTTGTGCCCGATTCAATGTGGAAGAAGGGTGAGCCGAACGACATGACTGAACTGCGCCAGCGGATGATTGACGCCATGATCCTGCGCGGGTTTGCGCTACGCACGCAGGAGACCTACCTGGCCTGCGTGGCTGGACTGGCCAAGCACTACCACTGCTCGCCGGACCGGCTCGATGCCGAGCAGATCCAGAGTTACCTGCTGCACCTGATCACCGAGAAGAAACTCGCCTACGCCAGCGTCAATCAAGCCGCTTGCGCCTGCCGCTTTCTGTTCGGTACCGTCTTGCAACACCGCAAGGTCTGGCTCGACATCCCGATGGCCAAGGTGCCCAAGCGCCTGCCGGTGGTGCTACCCCGCGCCGACATCAATCGTCTGTTCGCCGCCTGCGGCAACCTGCGCACCCGCACCGTGCTGATGACCACCTATGCCGCCGGCCTGCGCGTCTCTGAAGTCTGCGTCCTGCAACCGGCCGACATCGAGTCCGCGCCCGATCGGATGTGCCTCAAGGTTCGCCAGGGCAAAGGCGGCCAGGACCGCTATTCATTGCTCTCGCCCCGACTGCTGGAGACCTTGCGCCTGTACTGGCGCATCTGCCGGCCGCGCACCTGGCTGTTCCCCAACAAGGCCGGCGACGGCCCCATGATCGACCAGACCGCCCAACGCATGTACCGGGCCGTCTGTGCTCGGGCGGGTCTCACCGACGCCGCCGGCATCCACACCCTGCGGCACAGTTTCGCCACTCACCTGCTGGAAGCCGGGGTGGACCTGCACACCATCCAGCGCCTGCTCGGTCACGGCCACATCAGCACCACCATGCGCTACCTGCATCTGGCGCAGAACCGCCTGACCGGAACCACCTCCCCGCTCGAACTACTCGATACGCCACCCGCCTGAACGGTCGTGAGTCACCACGGCGGGCTGGCCGAGGTGCTGCGTCGCCACGGCCCGCGATACCTCGCCACCCACAATCTTTCGGCGGCAAAGGCCAAGGTCTGGCGCGCTATCCTGGGTTGCCGCACGGCGGCGCTGGGCGGACACATCGAGACCTGCGATGCCTGCGGCACGACCCGCCATCGATACCATTCCTGCCGCAACCGGCATTGTCCGCAATGTCAGACCCGCGCCAAGGAGGCGTGGCTGGTCCAACGACGGCGCGAACTGTTGCCGGTGCCGTACTTCCACCTGGTGTTCACCCTGCCGCATGACCTGAACGGCCTGATCGGCATGGCCCCGCGGGTGATCTACGAAACCCTGTTCGGGGCCGTGTCGGCGACGTTGACCGAGTTTGCCGCCAACCCGCGCTGGCTGGGCGGCACGCCGGCCTTCTCGCTGGTGCTGCATACCTGGAAGCAGGATCTGGGGCGGCATGTGCATGTCCATGCGCTGGTGGCCGGCGGGGCGCTGACGGCGAGTGGAGAGTGGGTCGCCGCCAAGCGCGGCTTCCTGTTTCCGGTGAAGGCGCTCTCCCGGGTGTTTCGCGGCAAGTTCGTGGCGGCGCTCAAGACGGAACGAGAGCACGGCAAGCTGGCCACCGCCACAGTTCTTGACGCGGGAGCCTGGCAGGCATTGCTGGCGCGGCTTCATGACCATGAGTGGGTGGTGTATGCGAAACAGCCGCTGGGTGGGCCGGCGCAGGTGCTGGAGTATCTGGGGCGCTATACGCATCGCGTGGCGATCTCGAACGAGCGCATCGTCGGGATCGATGATCACGAGGTTCGGTTCCGGGTGCGTGCTTCCGCGCAGGAGCACACCAAGCGAACGCTGGCCTTGCCGGCCCAGACCTTCATCGAGCGCTTCCTCTTGCATGTGTTGCCCAAGGGTTTCAAGCGCATACGCCATTACGGCCTTCTGGGACCCGCCGGGAAGGCGGCGAAGCTGGCGCAGGCCCGTGCGGCGCTCTCGGTGCCGGCCCCCGATCCGGTGGTGGTGGAATCGGTGGCGGCGTTCATGGGTCGCATCGACCGGATCGAATGGACGCGGTGCCCGCACTGTGGCAGCGGCGCTTATGTGCCGACGGCGGCGATTGCACCGACATGCCTCCGCGCTCCCGCCTCGCGGGGACCGCCGTGATGCGGCACGCATCAACCCGCGTGGATTGCGGCGGCCTTGCGCGCCATGGCCGGGGGAGGCTGTCGCCGTGTCCTGCCAAAGCCACCCGACGTGCCTTCAAGCGCAGGTGGTTGCGGCAACCCCGCGGCGTCTGTCGCCACTCATCCGCAGAATCCGTGCGCCGTCCTTGCATCGGGCATCATGCCAAACGCTTGACTCCGCGTCCCCCCGCCTTACAATCCCCATAACAACCGCCCACCCGCGGTTCAGTCCAACGAGGTTTATCCGCCGCCATGACCCTCCGTGCTCATCCTGCTCTCCCTCAGCGGCGGATAAACGCGAAGGTAATTTTTTCATGCTCGGTCGAAAAGAAAGAATGGAGCGCATTCATCCAATCGCTACGGGCTCTCGAAACATCGATCGAAAAAGATACCGAACTCTTGTTGGAGCAACATGGAAGAAAACATTGAGTTTCGCTTCACATTGCACAAGCACGGTACCTTAGAGGTTGCGTACAAATTTAGCCCCGAGAATTTCAGCCTTGGCCCAACGCTATCCGGGTCGTTCGAGGCAGACCAAACGTTCTTAAGGGGGTGGGCCATTGCAGCTGAACAAGCGGTCGAAAATGCTCGCTAACCGCCGGTCAACCTCGCTCCCTTCGGTCGCTGGACGCTGCGCGATGAAGCCGCGCAGCGCCGGTTACCTGCACGTTGAACGTGCCCGGCTACGCCGGGGGATGCGACGCCGTCGAAATCGTGTCATGCTATGCGCATGGCGCCCACCATCGCCGGCATCGTGCGCCGGCACTTCCCGGAGTACGCGCGCAGTCGGCGGTTGCCGCTGCACCAGCATCGCGCCGCCGCGCTGATTGCCCGCTGCGGCCGCTCGGAGATGGGCGGCCACCTGGAGCGCTGCCCCTGCCACCAGACCGAACGCGTCGTCTGGCATAGCTGCAAACACCGACTATGTCCGCGCTGCGCGCGGAAGGTGAACGACGACTGGCTGGCGAAGGAGGGCGCCCGCCTGCTGCCCTGCGCCCACCATCACGTCATCTTCACCGTGCCCCACGACCTGCTCCCCTGGTGGCGCTTCAACCGCGCCCGGATGACCGACCTGCTGTTCACCGCCGCCGCCACCACCCTCACCGAGCTGCTCGCCGATCCGCGCTACCTCGGCGCCACCCCCGGGCTCCTGCTCGCGCTGCATACCTGGTCGCGTTCGATGGCGCTGCATCCCCACATCCACGCGCTCGTTACCGACGGCGGGCTGGCCACCGACCACTGGCGAACGCCCCGCCGCAGCCACTTCCTGCCCGCCCGCGTCCTGCGCGCCCTGTTCCGCGGCAAGTTCCTCGCCGCCCTGGCCCACTCGCTCGCCGAGGGGGCGTTGCGCCTGCCGCCCGAGGTCTCGCCCGAGCGCGCCACCTCCCTCATCAACCGCCTCGGCCGCGCTTCCTGGCACGTCTGGCTATGCCAGCGTTACCCCCATGGCGAGGGCGTGCTGCTCTATCTCGCCCGTTACCTGCGCGGCGGCCCCGTGCGCGATTCGCAACTCGTCGCCGCCGACGACCGACGCATCGTCACCCGCTACCAGGCCCACGGCGCGCCCTCGACCACGCTCGCGCTCGCACCGCACGCCTGGTTGCGCCGCTACCTCGAACACACTCCCGTCACCGGCCAGCATGCGCTACGCCGCTACGGACTCTATGCGCCCGCCGCGCACGCCGCCCGCCAACTCGCCCGGCCTCTTGTTCCGGTCTCGCCCAATCACGTCCCGCGCCGCTTCGCCTCCCATCCGCGACCAACGCCGTGCTGCCCCCGCTGCACCCAGCCCCTGCGCACCGTCCAACGTCTGCCGCCCCAACGCGCACCGCCCTGATGATCGCCCGCGCTCTCCGATCGCCACCCCATGACGCCAGACACCTGCGTCAGGCCACCCCTCGCCCAACGGTGCGCTGATTCGCCATGGCGTCGAATGCCGATCTGGTTTCTTGTCGAAACGCCGGGTTACAAACCCTCGGCGCGCGCTCCGATATCCCCGTCCGGCCAACGGACTATCCGTCAAAGGAGCTTTTCGGCATAATCATCCGGAATTGATTTTCCCGGAGGTTACCCTT
>JADJUP010000043.1 GCA_016716965.1 Sulfuritalea sp.
CGGTACATTCTGTTTCTTCAGGGGAAATCCATGACCACCGCGACCCAAGACCCGACCGCTTCCAAAGAAACCCTCGGCTTCCAGACCGAGGTCAAGCAACTGCTGCAACTGATGATCCACTCGCTGTACTCCAACCGCGAGATCTTCCTGCGCGAACTGATATCCAACGCATCGGACGCCTGCGACAAGCTGCGCTTCGAAGCTCTCCACAATGCGGCGCTGTTCGAGGGCGATTCGGACTTCAAGATCCGCATCGCCTTCGATCCGGTGGCGAAGACGCTGACCATCGCCGACAACGGCGTCGGAATGTCCCGCGAGGAAGTGATTACTAACCTCGGCACCATCGCCAAGTCGGGTACGCGCGAATTCTTCTCCAAATTGTCGGGCGACCAGCAGAAGGACGCCAGCCTGATCGGCCAGTTCGGCGTCGGCTTTTACTCCTCCTTCATCGTTGCCGACAAGGTCACCGTGCTGACCCGTCGCGCCGGCGCCGAGCCCAGCCAGGGCGTGCGCTGGCACTGTGACCAGGGCGCCGAAGGCACGGGCGAGTTCAGCATCGAGATGGTAGACCGCCCCAGCCGCGGCACCGAGATCACCCTGCACCTCAAGGACGGCCATGACGACCTGCTGTCGGCCTGGAAGATCAAAATCCATCATCCGCAAGTACTCCCGACCCACTCGTACGCCCCATCGTGATGAAGGGCGAAAGTGGGATGACGAGAAGAAGGAACAGGTGCGCCACCGGCGAGGACGAGACCCGTCAACCAGGCCTCGGCGCTTTGGGCCCGTTCAAGAAAGAGATCACCGAAGAGCAGTACAAGGAGTTCCACAAGCACGTCGGCCACGATTTCGAGGACCCGCTGCGTGGACCCACACCCGCGTCGAGGGCAAGTCGGAATACACCCGAGGTTGCTCCTACGTTCCCGGCGCGCGCGCCCCTTCGACCTGTGGGACCGCAACGCGCGTCACGGCGTCAAGCTCTACGTGCGCCGCGTCTTCATCATGGACGACGCCGAGCAACTGATGCCGCTTTACCTGCGCTTCGTGCGCGGCATCGTCGATTCGGCCGACCTGCCGCTCAACGTCTCGCGCGAGATCCTGCAGGAATCCGAAGGACATCGACGCCATCCGCAAGGGCTGCACCAACAAGGTCCTCTCCGGCATGCTGGAAAGCCTGGCGAGCAGCGAGGACGCGGCCGAGAAGGAAAAGTACGCCAAGTTCTGGGGCGAGTTCGGCAAGGTGCTGAAAGAGGGCATGGGCGAAGACCACGCCAACAAGGACAAGATCGCCTCGCTGCTTCGTTTCGCCAGCACGCACGCCGACACGCCCGACGAAACCGTTTCGCTGGCCGACTACATTGGCCGCATGAAGCCCGAGCAGGAAAAGATCTACTACGTCACCGCCGAGACCTTCAACGCGGCGAAAAGCAGCCACGCCCCTGGAAGTCTTCCGCAAGAAGGGCATCGAGGTCGTCCTGTTGTCGGATCGCGTCGATGGTGGGTGGTGTCGCACCTCACCAGAGTTCGAGGGCAAGCGACTTGGTGTCGGTGGCCAGGGGCGGCTCTCGACCTGGGCAAGCTGGAAGGCGAAGCCGGAAGAAGGAACAGGAATCCGCCGCCGGCGAATTCAAGGAACTGACCGAGAAGATCGCCAGGAGCACTCGGCGAGCGTCGTCGCGCCACGAAGTGCGCGTCACGTACCGCCTGACCGACAGCCCGGCTTGCCTGGTGGCCGACGACCGCGGCGTCTCAAGCAACCTCGCACGCATCCTCAAGGCCGCCGGGCAGAAGGCGCCCGCGTCGAAGCCCATCCTCGAGATCAACCCGCAGCATCCGGTCGTGATGCGGCTCAAGTACGAAGAGAAGCGCTTCGACGACTGGTGCGCGGTGCTGTTCGACCAGGCGCTGCTGGCCGAAGGCGGCCAGCTCGACGACCCGGCGACTTTCGTCAAGCGGATGAATCAACTCATGCTGGAGATGACCGGTTCCTGAGTAAAGAGCAAAACACTTTGGCCACAGAGATCACAGAGGACGACTGGGGAAAACCCTCATGCCTTTCTCTGTGATCTCTGTGTCTCTGTGGCTAACAGGTTTTGATTCTCCACGGTCTCGCGCCCGTCATCGACCCACGAGCCCGGGTGCTGATCCTGGGCTCGTTTCCGTCCACCGCCTCGCTTGCCGCGCAGCAGTATTACGCCCATCCGCAGAACCTGTTCTGGCGCATCGTCGGCGAGGTGGTCGGGCAGCCGCTGAAGGAAATGGATTACCCGGCGCGGATCGTCGCGGTGCAGGCCGCCGGCATCGCCATCTGGGACGTGTTCGCCTCCTGCACGCGGGCCGGCAGCCTCGATTCCGCGATTCGCGACGCGCTGCCCAATCCGCTGGCCGGGCTCAAGAAGTCGGCGCCGGCGCTACGGCGCATCTGCTTCAACGGCCGCATGGCGGCGCAGCGCATCCGCGAAATCGAAGCCATGGGCTATGAGGCCGTGGTGCTGCCCTCCACCAGCCCGGCCAATGCCGGCACACCCCTACGCGGAAAAGCTCGCGCGCTGGCGCGGCGCGCTGTCGGCCTGAACGCGGTGCCTCAGGCGCCCGGCGACTGTTCCAGCAGCGCCTGGTAGACGAATGCCAGCAGCGGGATCGAGTTCTCCGGCGAAACATCGAGGAACTGAATGCCGATCTGGTAGGGCATCGCGGCATCCCCGCCCGGTTCGTGACTGATGGCGCGGATCATGGTCTCGAGTTCCAGCAGCGCCTCGATGCCGTTCAGCATCACCTTGAACGTGATCGACAGGCGCTGGCCCTTCTTGCCCGGCGCGTTCTTTGCAATCATCAGCGCGCCGCCGACGCTCATGTTGACCAGGGCGCCGGCGGCCTGCATGGGCGTGCCGTCGCAATGGGTGATGGCGCAGATCACATTCACGTTGGCGCGGGCACCTTGCGCGCACCACCAGCGAGCGCACCTCGCGCGGGTAGGCCAGGTGCAGGTAGGGGTAGGGCGTATTGACGGTCTTCAGGATCTGGGTCGGGAACGCATATGCGCTCTTGCCCGAGAAGGCACGCAGGATCAGCGACTGTCCCTCGCGCATCAGCAGGTAGTGGCCGTCGACCATCGGCGTCGTCACCAGCACGCTGCGGCCCTTGGACATGCCCAGCAGGCGTACCGAGTAGCGTTCCACCCGGTCGCTCAGTTGCGCCTGCAGGTTGATCAGGTCACCGATCTGCAGCCGTGCCTCCTCCAGCGCGATCGGTTTGGCGCTGGCTTCTTCCTGCGTGTTGGCTTCGCTGTCGACCATTCCCTGTCCCTTTTTGGAGCACGCATTATCAGCGGGAATCGAAAAATGCGGAACAAGCGCCCGGCGCCGGCGCTTTCGAAGCGCGGCATCGCCACGGCCGCCGCGAGTATCATGCCCTTGTTATTTTTGTGGGAATGCTCCGATGAAAAAGCCCGCCGCCCTGCCCGACCTCGACCACCCGAAACTCGATGCCGATTCGATCCGCCGCTCGCTGCACAACCGGCTGATCTACACCATCGGCAAGGACCCGATCACCGCCACCGACCGCGACTGGTTCCACGCCGCCGCCGCCGTGGTGCGCGAACGCCTGATCGAGCGCTGGATGGAAACCATGCGCAGTTATTACGTCGAAGACCGCAAGCGCGTCTATTACCTTTCCATGGAATTCCTCATGGGCCGCACCATGACCAACAGCATGCTCAACATCTGCGCCGAGCAGGAATTCCGCGATGCGCTGGCGGCGCTGGGCGAAATCGGCATCAAGCCGGAGAACATTGCGGAAGTCGAGCCCGACGCGGCACTGGGCAACGGCGGCCTCGGCCGGCTCGCCGCCTGCTTCCTCGATTCGATGGCGACCATGGGCGTCGCCGGCTACGGTTACGGCATCCGCTACGAATACGGCATGTTCCACCAGGGCATCGAGGACGGCCAGCAGGTCGAGCATCCCGACAACTGGCTGCGCTACGGCAACCCCTGGGAATTCCCGCGGCCCGAGGTGCTCTACCAGGTCAAGTTCCACGGCCGCGTGGTCGATTTCATCGACGAGCAGGGCGTCAAGCGCCACCAGTGGGTGGATTCCGACGACGTCATGGCCATGGCCTACGACTACCCGATCCCCGGCTACGACACCGGCACCGTGAACAACATGCGGCTGTGGGCGGCCAAGGCCAGCCGCGACTTCGACCTGCGCTACTTCAACGAAGGCAACTACATCGCCGCGGTCGAAGACAAGAACGAATCCGAGAACCTGTCCAAGGTGCTCTACCCCGATGACACCACCGAGATGGGCCGCGAACTGCGCCTCAAGCAGCAGTATTTCTTCGTCAGCGCCTCGCTGCAGGACATGCTCTACCGCTTCGCCAAGTCGGAAGCCCCGCTCGACAGCCTGCCGGAGAAGGTGGCGATCCAGCTCAACGACACGCATCCCTCGATCGCCGTGCCCGAGCTCATGCGCATCCTGATCGACCAGCACCGCTTCGAGTGGTCGCGCGCCTGGGACATCGTCACCCGCACCTTCGCCTACACCAACCACACGCTGATGCCCGAAGCGCTGGAAACCTGGCCGGTCGGCCTCTTCGAGCGCGTGCTGCCGCGCCACCTGCAAATCATCTACGAGATCAACTACCGTTTCCTCAAGGACGTGATGCACCACTACCCCGGCGACCCGGCGCTATGGCAGCGCATGTCGCTGATCGACGAGAACAAGGGCAAGCGCATCCGCATGGCGCACCTCGCCATCGTCGGCAGCCACAAGGTCAATGGCGTCGCCGCGATCCACACCCGCCTGATGAAGGAAACCATCTTCGCCGACTTCCATCGCCTGTCGCCAGACAAGATCGTCAACATGACCAATGGCGTGACGCCACGGCGCTGGCTCAACCAGGCCAACCCCGGCCTGGCGCGGCTGATCGGCAGCCGCATCGGCCGCGGCTGGCTGAAGGACCTCGACCAGTTGCGGCAACTGACGCCGCTGGCCGACGACGCCGCCTTCCGCGACGCCTTCGTGCGCGTCAAGCGCGACAACAAGGCGCGCCTGGCGCAGGTCATCCGCCAGCGGCTGGGCATCGCCGTCGATCCCGATTCGCTGTTCGACGTGCAGATCAAGCGCATCCACGAATACAAGCGGCAACTGCTCAACGTGCTGCATGTCATCACGCTCTACAACCGCCTGCGCGCCGGCGGCGACGCCACCCCGCGCACGGTGATCTTCGGCGGCAAGGCGGCGCCCGGCTACCGCATGGCCAAGCTCGTCATCCGCCTGATCAACGACGTCGCCGACGTGGTGAACAGCGACCCGATCATGCGCGGCCGGCGCAAGGTCGTCTTCATCCCCAACTCCGACGTCTCCAACGCCGAGCTGATCATCCCCGCCGCCGACCTCTCCGAGCAGATCTCCACCGCCGGCACCGAGGCCTCCGGCACCGGCAACATGAAGCTGGCATTGAACGGCGCGCTCACCATCGGCACCCTGGACGGCGCCAACGTCGAGATTCGCAACGAAGTCGGCGTCGAGAACATCTTCATCTTCGGCCTCACCGCCGACGAAGTCGCGCAGCAATACGCCGCCGGCTACAACCCCTGGACCCACTACGACAGCAACGCCGAGCTCAAGCAGACGCTCGACACCCTGCGCGACGGCTTCTTCTCGCCCGAGGACCGCGACCGCTACAAGCCCATATTCGACAACCTCACCTACCACGGCGACCACTACCTGCTGCTGGCCGACTATGCCGCCTACATCGCCTGCCAGGAAAAGGTCGGCGCCCTCTACCGCGACCCGCAAGCCTGGGTGCGCAAAGCCATCCTCAACGTCGCCGGCATGGGCCAGTTCTCGTCGGACAGGACCATCGGGCAGTATGCGAAGACGATCTGGAACGTGGAGGCGCGGGGAAGGGCGGTGGGGTGAAAGCCGGCGCCCCACAGGGACTTCCTTTGCTCGCTGGCGGTACGGCGGCATAGCGGCGCCGGGGTACCGTCATTCGTATCCGCGCTCGCCCGGTCCCCCTTTGGAGCCACCCCGTTTGCCTCGCCGGGCCATATGCTGGACGGGAACTTGCCGTTGGCGTATTCTGCCCTTGGCCTGGATTCAGGCAATTCCGGCTTGATCCTTTTTCTGTCATTTTAGGCCCCACTAAATTTCCCTAACACGCTGTTTCAATGCCTTTTGCACCCATGTCCGGATTTTTATACAGCCTATTTGATGGAATGTTTTCCGTCGTGATGGAAAGCATTCCGTCAAATAGGTGCCACATTTAACGTTAGGGTTCTCTACAGATGGCGAAACACAAGGCCCGGCTTATTTCGCTGCTTCTCATTGAAGCTGCGCTTGTTGCGCTTCATGTCGCCCTTCGCGCACCCACCGAGGCTAGCGCTTCGCCTGCCTTCGAGTGGCATTTTTGGCCGGCCCTTATTGTCGGCGTGACCCTGGTTGGTTATGCCCTTTCAATTCGGTGCCCCGTGCCAGGCTGCCGCAAGCATCAGGTGTTTCGCGGTTTGTCATTCTTCGATCTACGTTGGCCGTCCGAGCGTTGCCATTCATGCGACTCAACATTGGAGCAATAGCCAAGTGGTCACAAACCCTAACCCGGCGTATATGGACTCCCCCCGAAGTCAAGAGAACTGACCGATAGGTCTGGCTGGTTTGGAAGCGCATGCAGTCGTATATCCGGCATCGTAAGTGGGCTCTGAGTGGCCCGTGCCGACATGGAATCTGCGCACGCAGTGCAATCGATACAAGCGGCAAGCCTGAAGCTGCCTGGCAGGGTTATCGGCATCGTTGCGTGAGGTGCGACCCGTTTAGCCATGATGGGCGATCATTCTCAAAGCAAGCGCGGGGACGTGAAACTCAAGATGCTTTCTCCTTGCAGACTAAACAGCGACAGCAAAACTCAGGCGTTCCATCTTGCGCAGCTGGCGTGGCGCCGGCTGGCCATAGGGCGTGGCATCGCGCAAGGTGGCGTAGCAAATGCGCGCCATCTTGTTGGCCAGCGCACACGCCGCCTTGTTGTGATTGGTGCGCGCCTGAACGGCGGTCGCCCAGGTGCGCAAGCCATCCAGACTGCGCCCCACCGTGCGGGCCGTGGCCGCGGCACGCAGTACCGAACGTGCGCCATGGGTCAGCAGCATGCGCAAGTAGCGGTCGCCGCGTTTCGAGATGCGGCCCAAGACACGACTGTTGCCCGAACTGAACTCCCGTGGCGTGAGCCCGAACCAGCTCGCAAAATGCCGGGCACCCTGAAGTGGGACACTTGGCCGCCGGTGGCCGCCACCATCGCTGTGGCCGTCAGGGCCCGACACCGGGAATCGACAGCAGAGTCTTGCACGCCGGACTGTGCTTTACCACCTCATGCAGTTCCCGCTCCAGCTGGGCAATGCGGGCCTCGAGCAGACGGATCTCCTCCACCAGCAACTTCATCGAGCCGCGAATCAGGCCGGGCACCGCCGAATTCGGATCGGCCAGGACCCGGCTGATGGCTTCGACGCCGGTGCGGGCGCCCTGGGGAACCGCCAGGCCGAACTCGCGGCAAAAAGCCGCGCAGGGCATTGATGCGCGGTGCGGGTGCTCATCCACAGGGAGCAAGTGCGATGCAGACCCTGCAATGCTTGCTGCTCGACCGATTTCACCTTCACCGGAACGATGTCGGAGGCGCGCGCTGCTTCGAGCAGGGCACAGGCATCGGCGGCATCGGTCTTTGTTGCGCTTCACATAGGCGCGGATGTGAGCCGCTGGCAACAGCTTGACCTCGATGCCCAGGCGACCGAGCCAGCGCGCCCAGTGGTGGGCCGAGCCGCAGGCTTCCATGACGACCAGCGACACCTCGCGATTGGCGAACCAACGCTCGAACTGGGTGCGTGTCAGGCGGTGTGTTTCCACAACCTTCCAGGACGCATCGGCGACAGCCAGCTGGAAGACACTTTTGCAAGATCCACGGCAACAGTAGTAGCATTTGGATTCCTCCCGGAGTTGTACGGTGCTGATACCCACGACCAATGAGCTTCAGCCGCGCATACAGTGCGCCAACAAAACGGGGGAGTCCATCCCATCACTCAACCTCGCTCCCTTCGGTCGCTGGACGCTGCGCGATAAAGCCGCGCAGCGCCGGTTAGCTCTACGTTGAAGCTGTAGAAAAACCCCTTTGAGAATTTGACGAATGCCGTGTCCATAATGCGACCTCTCAAAACACGCTACACGGGCCGATCTCCAGCCAGGGAATGGTCAAGGGACCCCAGCAACGGATTCCGATCGACCCCTCAGGGGGTTTTTCTACAGCCTCGTTGGGCAGCATGAAAGACGCGCACAAGTTTCAGGTGTTTGCTGACTATCATCAGTTCTATCTGATGGATGCGAGCGTTGAGCCAAGTATCCCGGAAGCGGTGACAGAACAAGACATGTTGAGGCGTCTGCGAACGGCACCGCACATCGTCGTCTTTCATACTGAGTCCGCCACGCATGTGCCCGTAGAGGTGGCTTTCGTGCCCGAGCCAATCGAGGCAGAAGGTGCATGGGAACACCAGGCCGAGTTCAGCCTTTCGCTCCCGTCCGGAACGGTGGCTCTCTGCGGTTGCACGGATTTTGTTCCCGAGTGCCCGCGCATGACCGTGGCTCCCGGAAGCTATAGTGGGCGCGCCTACTTCGCTGGCTCAACAGGCAGCGAAGAGCGTTACTGCCTCATGCTATGGCCTGCTGCTGCCCAACCAATCAATCCACAGGACGCTGCGCGATGAAGCCGCGCAGCGCCTGTGATTTCAGACGTTGGGCAATCAAATGAAAGTCCGGCTCGGCATTAGTGACCCTTGGGAGATGGGCGAGATCCTGAAGTGGCCTCAAATTACCGGCATCGTTACTCGAACAGAGGGGGACGATTGGCTGGTGAAACTCGACAATCCGTTTCAGTATCAAGACGCGCTTTACGAATTTCTTGTGGTCAGTGCCCGCCATGTAGGAAAGCCACTCTCCAGCGCGGCTTCATACAGTGTTCCGTGCGCTATGACTCGAACAACGCCAGAGATGGCATCATCTGATACTCCGTGCGATGTTTCTTGGTGGCGAAGTGGCCATGCCATGATCGGTTCAGCTCGCATAGTAGATGCCCAACCCGGCAGTCAAGAGGGACTGCGCGAATAAACCCTCGCGCAGCCCCTTACTTTTAAGTTATACATCTGCTTGGCATTTACTCGCGCACGAATGAAAAAGAACGATAGCCCTGTCTTCACAATGCTTCCCGCTGATGTTCTGGCCAAGGCCAAAGCACTCGCGGACGAGTTTCGCGCTGAGGCTCAATTGAAAGACTTGGTCTGGCGTAACGTCGTTGGCGTCACCGCAGTTATCATTTTGCTGCTGTTCGCAAATGGTGCGAACGGCTTTGTCTTTGGCTCCACCGCCGGAGCAATGCTCAAAGGTTCAGCTCCGTCAATTGTTCCGTGCACCTGGACCTACGCCGTCATTGTCGTCTTGGGTGGGATGGCATTCAGTTTCAACGCATTTATCACTTGGCTAGAACTATTGGCTTTTCGCCGCAACAATCCGCTTGCCTCCGCCAAGTCGAGCCGCCTCCGCTTCTATCGCCGCGCCACATGGCTTCCCCTCATTCCGTTGATCGCAGTTCCCGCCGCATTCAACGCGCTTTTTAGCGTTTCCTTCTTTCTCGTTACTGTTGGTTTCGCGTTCGTTGTGATGCTTGTGGCCACTCTATCCGCCGATGTATAGGGACGATAGAGGGACGATAGGGGTCAGCATCATTTCGCTTTCTGACCTTTCGAAGGTTCCCCAAAAGTCAGTGGTGGCCGGACGATGGTATTGGCGCCGGGTTCGTTTTGCCATGAGCAAAGCACTACCAATCAGCGATGATTGACTGGTCTTCCTGCCCCGATGTCAAATGCGATCCTGACCGCGCGAGCGGTTCCTGGGTTTTTCGCGGTACGCGGGTGCCAGTCGCAGCACTGTTCGAAAATCTGGAGGAGGATGCCTCGCTCCACCAGTTCATCGAGTGATTCCCCGGCGTCATTTTGTCCCAAGCGAAAAACGTGCGAGTCGATAGGGGTCAGCATCATTTCCCTTCCTGCCCCTTCGATGAATTCCCGAAAGTCGGCGCTGACCACACGGCGAATCGACCACTTTCGATCCAGGCACGAGTAACCGAGGCGGGTTTCTTGGGACAGGAAAGTCACTTTGATTCGACTTCCCCGAAAGCGCAGCATTGTTGTGCATACAATAAACCTTGACGCACCACTTGTTTGTACATACACTCTAGCGCGTGAAAGTTGACTTCGACCCGATCAAGAACGAGAGAAACATCAGGGAGCGTCGGCTCTCGTTCGAGCGCGCGGCAGAAGTCGATTTCAATACTGCGCTGGTTCTTCCTGATACCCGAAAGGCATATGGCGAAACTCGTTACATCGCGCTGTGCTACCTGGACCGCCGGCTGCATGTGCTGTGCTTTACGGAAACCGACTCGGGAATTCGGGTAATCAGCTTCCGCAAGGCAAATACCAGAGAGGCAAAGAGATATGGCAAGCCGCAAGCCCTTGATTGACGCCGACGGCGAGGTTCGCGAACTGACCGCCGACGATATGGCGAAGTTCCGGCCCGCTGCCGAGGTGTTGCCGTCATCCCTCAAAAAGAAGCTCGGCGTGCGCGGCCCGCAGAAAGCACCGACCAAAGAGCGCATCACCATCCGCTTGTCGCGAGAAGTGGTTGACCAGTTTCGCGAAAGTGGCGAGGGCTGGCAAACCCGCGTGGATGCCGCCTTGCGCGAGTGGCTAAAGCATCATTCTCCGGCATAGGCCATGGGTGATTCGGGGTTCGTGACATTTGACGGTCCGAGCACCTGATCGATGATTTTTTGCGAGAGGTCGAAGACAGGAGGGCAGGACGATGAGAACCGCGAGCATACGTATCCGCAAGTCGGACGATTCCCTGAAGGCGGTCCGCGCAGGATTTCTGTCGGCCTGGAGCAGCGGGAAATACAAGGGCGAGCATTTCGATTTCGAGTCGCCCGCCGCCTTGTTCCGCGTCCTCACACCCAAGCGCTGGGAATTGATCGAGTGCCTGCAAGGGACCGGGCCGCTTGGCGTGCGCGCACTTGCGCGCGCCCTGGGTCGTGACGTAAAGCGAGTTCACGAAGACGCTTCGGCAATGATCGAGGTCGGCATGGTGGAAAAGACGGCGGAAGGAAAGCTCGTCGTGCCTTTCGACCAAATTCGCGCGGACTTCGTTTTGAAGTCGGCGGCTTGAGCCAGCGAGATGCGATACGGAGTCGGCTTCAATTCTGTTTTCGATAAGGTTGACGATGCCGAAAAGTCGGCGCTGGTGACACGGCGTCGACGCGCGGCCGACGCCTGAAAATTTGCCATACTGTCGGCAGCGACCAATCCGGCCCGCAGCCGCGGGCGTTGCCTTGCATGGGAGTCTCGCGATGAGTACATCGGCCGTGGTGTTGACCCTCTTCATCTCCTGGACGCTGTTCCTGCTCGTGCTCATGGAGCTGCGACGTTCCTGGCTCGTCACGTCGCGGCAGGTGCCGGCCAATGGTTTCCAGCCGGACAACGGCAACCTGTCGCCCTTCATGCAGCGCCTGGCGCGCGCGCATGCGAATTGCGTCGAGGGCTTTCCGATCTTCGGCGGCCTCCTGATCGTGGCGCTGGTCACCGATCGCGCCGCGATCACCGATCCGCTGGCGCCGTGGCTGATGCTGGCGCGGGTGCTGCAGTCCAGCATCCACCTCGCCTCGCTGAGCGAGTTCGCGGTGACCGCGCGCTTCACCGCGTTCGCGGCGCAGCTGGGGATCGCGGGCTACTGGGCCTGGGCGCTGCTGGCACGTTGAGCCCCGGCGGCATTCGATGGCACCGATGCATTCCGGGGAGCCGACAATGGAACCACGCATCAGCCTGATCACCCTGGGCGTCGCCGACCTGCAGCGCGCCACCCGCTTCTATGCCGAGTGCCTCGGCCTGCCGCGCATCGAGACGCCGCCGTCGGTGACCTTCTTCGAACTCGGCAAGACCTGGCTGGCGCTCTGGTCGCGCGAAAGCCTGGCCGCCGATGCCGGCCTGGCGCCGGACGGCTCCGGCTTCCGTGGCTTCGCGCTGGCGCACAACGTACGCTCGCCGGCGGAGGTGGATGCCCTGCTGCAACGCGTCGCCGCTTTCGGCGCGACCATCACCAAGCCGGGGCAGGCCACGGAATGGGGCGGCTACTCCGGCTACTTCACCGACCTCGACGGCTTCCTCTGGGAGGTCGCGCACAATCCGGCCTTTCCCCATGTGTGAGCCGCTGTGCACACCCGACCGATCCGCGGAGGCAATCCATGAGCGACGCATGCGAACGCAACCGGCAGAACGCGATGGCGTTCTACGACCTGATGTTCAACCAGTGCCAGCCGGCGCAGGCCATCGCGTGCTACGCGGGCGAGCATTACATCCAGCACAACCCGCACGTGGCGGACGGCAAGCAGGCCTTCATCGACTACTTCGAGCGCATGGCCCGCGAGTACCCGGGCAAGCGCGTGCATTTCAAGCGCTCGGTGGCCGCGGGCAATCTCGTGGTTCTGCACTGCCACCAGGTCTGGCCCGGCGACGCGAACCGCGACTGGGCGGGGATGGACATCTTCCGCTTCGACGACCAAGGCAGGATCGTCGAGCACTGGGACGTGCTGCAGGTGGTGCCCGCGGAATCCGCCAACGGCAACACGATGTTCTAGTGCAGCGCTGAAAGTCGGCGCTGGCGCTACGGCGTGGCCGGGTTGGCGTCGCGCGCCCGCTGTTTGGCGCCCACGTAGTCGGCGTGCGAGACGTAGAGCAGGTCGGCGATCTTGCGCATGAAGTGCTGTTCGTGGGCATCGAGGTGGCCGTCGGCGTAGGCGACCTGCCACAGGTACTCGACCACCTGGACTTTTTGTTCGGCGCTGAAGTTGCGGTTGATCAGCGAGGTGAACTGGAAGTAGTCCGTGGCCAGCCGCGCCTCTTCGGCGGCCAGCGCCATCAGCGTATCGACCTGCGCCACTTCGAGCCCGAACTGGCGTTGCAGCGAACGCGTCACCGATTCGGTCTCGGCGGCGGTGATGGATGCGTCCATGCGCATCATCTCCAGCAGCAGCGCCGCAGTGGCGACATGCAGCGCGTGTTGCGAGTCGGTGCCCGACCCGCCGGTCGCGCCGGGGGCGATCACCTGGTTGAAGAAGTTTCGTATGCCGTCGATCATCGTGGGTAGTGTTCCTAAAGTCTCAGTGCGCCGGCATAGCCCGTGAGTTCGAGGTAGCCGCGACCGGCAAGGGTACCGCGAATCGCCACCAGTCCCTCCCAATAGCTGACCGGCAGCGGCCGCCGCGCGGAAATTTCCTGGTCGTCGGCCACCGGCGCGGTTTCGATGCGATGCGGGCCGACGCGGATTTCCATCTGCACCGGGTACAGCGCGCCGTTGCGCGGCGAGGTCCAGCGGCGGACCGGCGTGAAGCCGACCTCGCCGGGGCCGAAGCGCGTCAGGCGGCCGCCGGCGTCGCGCAGGCTGGCGTGGGCGTAGAGCGTGTTGCCGGCGGCATCGCGGATGCGGAAGGCCATCAGCGCGCCGCCGTCGTCGAGGTTGATGCCGATCCAGTCCCAGCCGACGGCGCCTGCGGCCAGCACCTCGCTCGACCATTCGTGGTCGAACCAGGCGCGGCCCGTCGCCTCCTGCGCCTTGCCGTCGATGACGAGCCTGCCGCCGACGCGCAGTTGCGGCCAGCTCACGTAATGGCTGGCGAGTTCCGGGCGCGGTCCCTTCTGCGACCAGCCGCCTTCGCCTTGCAGCAGCAGCGGCTGGGTCGGCGTCAGGCGCAGGTCGAAGGCGAAGGCGGCGTCCTGCGCCACGAGCCGGAAATGTTCGTCGGCGCCGGCGCCGCTGCGCTGCATGGACCAGGCGCCGACATGCACCTCGCAGTCGGTGGTGGAGAATCCCGCGCCGAGATTCGCGCGCGCGGCACGCTCGGCATGCAGCAGGCGCTGGCCGGGCCGCGTCAGTGCGGCGTGGGCGAACAGGATCTGGCTGGCGGCGATGGGCGAGTCGAGTTCTTCGGCGATGCCTGGGCGGCTGCGGAAGAAGGTGAGCTGGAAGCCCATGCCGCCGCCCGGCGCATCCAGCGCGCCGGTGACGTACCACCACTCGGTGCGGAAGTCGGGATGCGCGCCGTGGTCGCGCGGAAAGGCCAGGCGCGTGGCGCGGCTCGCCACCGCATAGCGCGGCGCATCGCGGGCGGCAGCCAGTGCGGGCAGCAGCAAGGGGGTGAGCAGGAAGCTGCGGCGTTGCATGGCGGACTTCTACTGCGCGCTGGCCAAGACTTGCGCCGCCGGCAGGCGCGTGGCCTGGCGCGCGGCGAAGCGGCTGGCGCCCATGCCGGCGGCCAGGGTCAGCGCGGCGCCGAGCAGCACCTGGGTCCAGGGGACCTGCAGGGGCATGCGCCAGTGGAAGGCCTGCGGATTGACCACGTGGGTGAGGATGGCGCCCACCGCGATGCCGCAGGCCAGCCCCAGCACCAGCCCGATCACGGCGATCAGCGCGCCCTCGAAGACGATGGCGCGGCCGAGCATGGCGCGGTCGAAGCCGAGCGCGGACAGCGTCGCCAGTTCGCGCGCGCGCAGCCAGACGCTGGCGGCCAGCGTCACGGCGAGGCCGAAGAGGCCGATCAGCATCGCGGCGGCTTCCAGCGCGTAGGTGACGGCGAAGCTCTTGTCGAAGATGGACAGGCTCAGTTCGCGGATCTCGCCGCTGCTGGCACCTTCGATGCCGTGGCGTGCGGCCTGCTCGCGCATCCAGAGGCCGGCGGCATCCTCCTGGCCGGGCCGCGGCCACAGGGCGAGGTCGGTGGCGGCGACGCTGCCGCCCAGCGCGCGGTAGTCCGCTGCGGCGATCACCACGGCGCCGAATTGCCGCGCGTAATCGCGCCAGACGCCGCCGACGAAGACCTCCACCTCGCGCCCGAGCAGCGGCAGGCGCAGGGTCTGGCCGGGCGCCAGGCCGTGCAGTTCCTGCAGCGGTTCGCTGATCCAGGCCGTGATGCGCCCCGGCGGCGCGGCCAGCACCGCGCCGGTGAAGGGCAGCCGCGCGGCGGGGTCGGCGCGGTCGAGTTCGCGCACCAGCAGCGCCACCGGCGGGCGGCGCGGATCGAGCGTCAGCATCACGGTGGCCATGCGTTCGACCCGGGCGAAGGGCGACTGCGCTTGTTCGAGCGCGGCAAGCATGTCGGCCGGCAGCGGCACGCCCTTGCTGCGCATGTACATCGGCGCCGGCAACACGTCATCCAGCCAGTGGTCGAGCGCGGTGCGAAAGCTCGACACCATGGTCACCATGCTCACCGTCAGGGCGAAGCTGACGATCAGGCCGCTGGCCGCCACCTGAGCCATCAGCGGCGCCTGCAGGATGTTCTGCACCGCGACGCGCAGCGGCGCCGGCAAGGCCGTGCGCGCCAGCGCGCCGAACACCAGGCGCGTCGCCGCCGGCGCCGCGGCGATGCCCAGCACCAGTACCAGCGCGATGGCGGTGTAGCCCGCCAGCGGCAGGTCGTCGATCGCCGGCAGGCGCGTCAGCGCGACCGCCGCGACAGCGACCAGCGCCAGCGCGACCTGCCGGCCGCGGCGCGGCGCGGCGGCGGCCGGCGCCAGTTGCGCGAAGCCGGTCTTCAGCGCCTGCGCCAGCGGCTGCACGCGATTGAGCCAGGCCGGGTACAGCGCGCCCATCAGGCTGGCGCCGCAGCCGAGGACGAAGAAGCCGAGTGCCGGCGCGAGTTCCGGCACCACCACCGGCGAACTCGCGGCGAAGAAGCCGCCGCCGAGGTCGCCGCCCAGCAGGCGCGTGAACAGCACCGCGAGCCCGTAGCCGAGGCCGAGGCCGGCGGCGGCGCCGGGGATGCCGATGGCAAGTCCCTCGACCAGCACCTGCGCGAGGCGCATGCGCGGCGGCAGGCCGAGCACGCCGAGCAGCGCGAACTGCGTCGAGCGCTGCGCCACGGCGGTGAGCTGGGTGGCGAACACCAGGAAGGCGCCGGTGAGCAGGGCGACCATGGCCAGCACGTTGAGGTTGACGCGATAGGCGCGCGAGACGTTGGACATCCGCGCCAGGTTGTCGTCGGCCGCGCGCAGGCCGAGCCCGGCCGGCAGGCGTGCCGACCAGGTCGCGATCCATGTCGCCGGGCGGACGCCGGGGGCCAGCCGCAGGCGCACTTCGCCGACGCCCTCGCGCGGCCCGAAGTGCGCCTGCACCCAGGCGATGTCGGCCACCAGCAGCAGTTCGTCGCCGCGCACGGCGGGCAGGTCGCCGCGAATGCGCGTGGTCCAGCGCGCCGCGCCGCGCGTCGCCGTGACGCCAGCGCCGACTCTTGCATTCAGCCGGGCCAGCAGCGCCGGCGAGGCGAACACGCCGTCTTCGAAGATGTTCGTGGTCGCGCCTTCCGGCCCGCTTTGGCGCGGCATCAGCTTGGGCATCAGCAGGGCGGCGCTGAACACGTCGAGGCCGATCAGGCGCACCGTGGTCGCCGTGTCGTCGAGGCGCACCCGGGTTTCGATCACCGGCACGGCGAGGGCGACGGCCTCGTCCTTCGCCAGCGCGTCGACCAGCGCCAGCGGCACGTGGCCGGAACTGTCCCTCGGCGCGAGCACCGCGTCGGGTTCGCCTTGCACGCTTTTCATGGCCTGCGAGAAATCGGCGAGCGCAGCATCGTTGATCAGGTGGATGGCATAACCCAGCGAGACGCCCAGCGCGATCGCCAGCATCGACAGCGCGGTCGCCGTGCGCCGCGTCATGAACTGGGCGCGGATCAGCCACCAGGAAAGCCGCCACGTCGGGCTGCTCATGGTGAAGTCAAATTCAATCCGCAGATTTCGCAGATTGGCGCAGATTGAACGGCTATTTCGAGAGGGTGCCAGCCGCACCGGGCAGATGTTGGGTACTTGCTCGGGTTCGTCTTGATGATCTGCGTGAATCTGCGAAATCTGCGGACCAATGGCTTTAGCAATCTCATTCCAGCCCGTCCGGCGTCAGCGTCAGGATGCGGTCGCAGCACTGCGCGACGTGTTGCGAATGGGTGACGATCAGCGCGCTGGCGTGCTCCTCGCGCACGCGTTCGAGCAGTAGCGCGAGCACCTCGTCGGCGGTACGCGGATCGAGGTTGCCGGTGGGTTCGTCGGCGAGGATCAGCGCCGGACCATGCACCAGCGCGCGCGCGATCGCCACGCGCTGCAGCTCGCCGCCGGACAGCGAGGCCGGCCAGCGCGGGCCGAAGCCGGCGAGGCCGACGCGGGCCAGCAGCGCCTCGATGCGCGCGGCATGGTTGCGGGCGGCGACGCCGGACAGCAGCAGCGGCACCGCGACGTTCTGCGCCACGGTGAGCGTGGGCAGCACGTGGAAGGCCTGGAACACGAAGCCGATGCTCCGCGCGCGCAAGGCGGCGCGTGCCGCTTCGTCGAGGCGCAGGATGTCGGTCGACTCGCGGCCGACCAGGATGGTGCCGGCGTCCGCCGGTTCCAGCCCGGCGATGCAGTTCAGCAGCGTGCTCTTGCCGACGCCCGATTCGCCGGTCAGGGCGACGATCTCGCCGGCGGCGACGGCAAAGCCCAGGCCGCTGAACACCGGTCGCGGGGCATGGGGGTGGCGCTTGGACAGCCCGGCGATGTTCAGCATGCCGCGCCGCGCTCCCGCGGGGGCCGGCAGGTCATGTCCGGGGCCGGGGTTTGCGCGTCTTCTTCTTGCGCGGCTGTTCCTCGCGCAGGCATTGCTTCAGTTGCTTGCCGGTCTTGCCCTTGCAGAGTTCCTTGGCCTTCTGCGCGCCTTCGCAGGCGGCCGGGTCGCGCGACTTGCTGCAATCGACCGGCGGCATGCTGGCGTCGAGGCAGGCGCGTCGTTCCTTGCCGCGCTTTTCGGAGCAGGCCTTGAGCGCGGCCTGGCGTGCCTCGCAGCGTCCCGGGTCGCGCGCGCGGGCGCAATCGTCGGCGGCGGGTTCGGCCAGGGCGGGCAGCGAGAACAGCGCGGCCGCGGCGAGGATCAGCAGTCGCATCATCTTGGGTCGTGCTCCGGAAATCGGGTGAAATCGATGGCGGAATAATACTCCCGCATTGAGGGCCGGCCGGGTTGTCGGCTATAGTTCGCCGTATCGCCAGCACCGACTTTCCCGCCATGAGCAAGGTAGAGCCCGCCGACCACCGACTGACCCTTCCCGAAGTGGTCGATGCGCTCGTCGCCGACGGCCTGGTGGCGAGCGACGCGGCGGCCACCTTCAAGCAGGAAAGGCGCTACTACAAGGGCGAGGCGCATCCCCTGATCGTCATCGCCGAACAGCGCTGGAAATCGCTGCTGCCGCCGCATCCGGTGCTCGACATCGACACCCTGACGCAGTGGCTGGCGAAGTGGTCGGGGCTGGGCTACCTGCACATCGATCCGCTGAAGATCAACTTCTCGGCCGTGACCGAGGTGATGAGCAACATCTACGCGACGCGCTTTCGCATCCTGCCGGTGGACGTCAGGTCGAACGAAGTCGTGATCGCCACCGCAGAACCCTTCCAGCGCGCCTGGGAAGCGGAGATGCAGCCGATCCTGCGCAAGGACATCCGGCGCGTCATCGCCAATCCGGAAGACATCACGCGCTACCTGGTGGAGTTCTACAACCTTGCGCGCTCGATCAAGGGCGCGATGAGCAAGGGCGATGTCGCCGGCGGCGCCTCGAATTTCGAGCAGCTGGTCGAGATGGGCAAGAGCAACAAGCAGTTCGACGCCAACGACCAGCACATCGTCACCATCGTCGACTGGCTCTGGCAGTACGCCTTCGAGCAGCGCGCCTCGGACATCCACGTCGAGCCGCGGCGCGACCTCGGCATCGTGCGCTTCCGCATCGACGGCGTGCTGCATCAGGTGTACCAGATACCGAAGGCGGTGCTCAACGCCATGACCAGCCGCATCAAGGTGCTCGGCCGCATGGACGTGGTGGAGAAGCGCCGGCCGCAGGACGGGCGCATCAAGACGCGCACCGCCGACGGCCAGGAAGTCGAGCTGCGCCTGGCCACGGTGCCGACCGCCTTCGGCGAAAAGCTGGTGATGCGGATCTTCGATCCGGAAGTGCTGGTCCGCGACTTTTCCGAGCTGGGCTTCGCCGCCGACGAACTGGCGATGTGGAACGGCATGGCCGCCCAGCCCAACGGCATCATCCTGGTGACCGGGCCGACCGGCAGCGGCAAGACCGTGACGCTGTACTCGACGCTGAAGCAACTGGCGACGCCCCAGGTGAACGTGTGCACGCTGGAAGACCCGATCGAGATGGTCGAGGCGTCCTTCAACCAGATCCAGATCCAGCCCGAGATCGGCATCGGCTTCGCCGAAGGCATCCGCGCCCTGATGCGGCAGGATCCCGACATCATCATGGTCGGCGAGATACGCGACATCGAGACCGCCGACATGGCGATCCAGGCCGCGCTGACCGGGCACCTGGTGCTGTCGACGCTGCACACCAACGATGCGCCATCGGCGATGACGCGGCTGGTCGAACTCGGCGTGCCGCCCTACCTGCTGTCGGCGACGGTGATCGGCGTCATGGCGCAGCGCCTGATCCGCACCCTGTGTCCGGCCTGCAAGCAGCCCGGCGGCCTGCGCGCGGAGGACGAGGCGGCATGGAATGCGCTGGTGGCGCCGTGGAAATCCAGCAAGCCGGCCCAGCTCTACCATCCGGTCGGCTGCCTCGATTGCCGCATGACCGGCTTCAAGGGCCGCGTCGGCATCTACGAAATCATGCCGATGTCGACCGAGATCCGGAAGCAGGTGGTGCACGGCCCGGAACTGTCCAGGCTGCGCGAGCAGGCCATGCGCGAAGGCATGAAGCCGCTGCGCATCGCGGGAGCGAAGAAGGTCGCGGCGGGGCTGACGACCATTGCGGAAGTGATCAAGGTGGCGCCACCCATGGTCGACCCGGACTGAATGCTGTGAATAAACCTGGTGCGGGATGGGGGGGGGGGGGGGGGGGGGGGGGGGGGGGGGGGGGGGGGGGTTCGCGAACCCCCTCGCGACGACATCCGGTAGCGGCGGCACCCCCTGGGCCCAGCGCTGCAGGAGCCCTTTGGGGGACGGTTTCTTCACAGCATCTGAACCTCAGGCCGCCCGTTCGTGGCGGCCTCAAGCGGCGCTTCAGTAGCGCGGTGTCGAACCCCAGTTCGGCGTGACGCGGCCGACCAGGCCTTCCAGCAGTTCGAGTTCGGCGTCGGTGTGGTTGATGACCGTAGCCGGGACCATCATCTTTGCCATCTTCATGTCGTTGTGGATGTACATCGGCTTGTCATGGTGCCGCGTGCTGTAGCTCTCGGCTTCCTGCGGTGCAGCCGAGGGCGTCAGGTCGACGCTGCCGTAGCAGAGGCAGAAATAGGTGCGTGCCTTGGCGCCGTGGTTTTCCTCTTCGATGTAGCAGCCGGTACCGCGGATGCCGATGGTGGCCGTCGATACCTGTATGGTCTTGGCGCCCTTGCCGAATACCGAGAGGATCTTGCCAGAGACGACGCGCATCAGGTTCTGCACCGCGCTGGCGCCGAACTCCACCGTGGTGAGTTCGCGCTGCATGAAGGCATCCTGGCCGATGACGTAGATGGCTTCGCTGTTCTTTCCGGTGACAATGGTGTCACCGGGTTTGATCAATTGTCCTTCCGTTGCCAGCTTGTGGTTGACCACGACTTCGCCGCGAACCCGGTTGAGGCCGGGCCGGATCGGCACCTCGCCCTTCGCCAGGGCGTCACGCACCAGTCCGGAGATGCCGGCGGGGCCGAGCAGGCCGGCGGCGGCGAGGGTTTTCAGCAGACGGCGACGTTCTTCCATGGCGCTTCCTCCTTGAGATGCATTGCGGCTTACTTGTTCAGCTCGCGCATGGCGCGTTCGAGACCGGCCAGCGTCAGCGGGAACATGCGGCTGTTGAAAATGGTGCGGATCAGTTCGATGGAGTGACGATAGTCCCACAGGCGCTCGGGCTCGGGGTTGAGCCAGACCGCGCGCGGCCAGGTGTCGAGCATGCGCTGCAACCAGACCGCGCCGGCTTCCTCGTTGGAATATTCGACCGAGCCGCCGGCTTGCAGGATTTCGTAGGGGCTCATGGTGGCATCGCCGACCACCACCACCTTGTAGTCCTCGCCGTACTTGTGCATCACGTCCCACAGCGGGAATCGCTCGCCATGGCGGCGGCGGTTGTCCTTCCAGACGTAGTCGTAGATGCAGTTGTGGAAGTAGAAGTATTCCAGATGCTTGAACTCGCTCTTGGCCGCGGAGAACAGTTCTTCGCAGACCTTGATGTGGTCGTCCATCGAGCCGCCGATGTCGAGGAAGAGCAGCACCTTGACCTTGTTGTGTCGCTCGGGACGCATCTTGATGTCGAGCCAGCCGGCGTTGCGCGCCGTGCCGGCGATGGTGCCGTCCATGTCGAGCTCGTCCTCGGCGCCTTCGCGGGCGAAACGGCGCAGGCGCCTGAGCGCGACCTTGATGTTGCGCGTGCCGAGCTCGACGGTGTCGTCGAGGTTGCGGTATTCGCGGTTCTCCCAGACCTTGATCGCCGTGCGATTGCCCGCCGATTCGCCGCCGATGCGGATGCCCTCAGGGTGGTAGCCGCCGTGGCCGAAGGGCGAGGAGCCGCCGGTGCCGATCCACTTGCTGCCACCGGCGTGGCGTTCCTTCTGCTCGGCCAGCCGCTTCTTGAATTCCTCCATCAGCTTGTCCCAGCCGAGTTTTTCCAGCTTGGCCTTTTCCTCGGGCGTCAGATGCTTTTTCATCATCATCTTCAGCCACTCTTCGGGGATGTCGGCTTCGAGGCCGGGGATCTGGGTCACGCCCTTGAAGTATTCGCCGAAGGCGCGGTCGAACTTGTCGTAGTGGGTCTCGTCCTTGACCAGGCAGGTGCGGGCGAGGAAGTAGAAGTCGTCGATCGAATTCCCCGCGACGTGCTCCTTGAGCGCTTCCAGCAGCGTGAGGAACTCGCGCGTGGAGACGGGCAGCTTCTTGGATTTGAGGTGGAGGAAGAAGTCGATCAGCATGGGGGGGTTATCCATTCGCAGATTGCGCTTCAGACCAACGCTTGCGAGGCGATGCGCCGAAATTGAGCAGCAGTGCCTTGTTTCGATGCGCAGCTTTCAAATAGTTGATGACTTGGGCAGAGTCTGCGGCTGTGAGTTTGCTGGTTGCTTTCAATTCGACAACCACCTCTTCGTAGCATAGAAAGTCGGCGCGATAGGTGCAGACAACGGTTGGCCCCGCGGCGCTGCCTCTGGAGGCTTGAAATTAATGTCACTCCGATGGGGAGGCGGGGGCGGGGCCTACGGTCCCAGATTCGCAATGGCCCCTGGCGCTCGATGTTGGTTTGAGTTTGCCAGTCATCACCTGAATTCATCTGCGCAAATCTGCGAAATCTGCGGACGAGAAATCAACGGTTATGACGCGCCATGAATACCAGTCGCTCGAACAGATGCACGTCCTGTTCGTTCTTCAGCAGCGCGCCGGCCAATGGCGGCACCACGGCCTTCTTGTCCTTGGAGTGCAGCGCCTCGGGCGGGATGTCCTCGGCCACCAGCAGCTTCAGCCAGTCGATGAGTTCCGAGGTCGAGGGCTTTTTCTTCATGCCCGGCACTTCGCGCAGCTCGAAGAACACCTCCATCGCTTCGCGCAGCAGGTCCTTCTTCAGGTTGGGGAAGTGCACGTCGACGATGCGCGCCATGGTTTCCTTGTCGGGAAACTTGATGTAGTGGAAGAAACAGCGGCGCAGGAAGGCGTCCGGCAGTTCCTTCTCGTTGTTCGAGGTGATGATGACGATGGGGCGCACGGCGGCGCGCACGGTCTGCCGCGTTTCGTAGACGTGGAACTCCATGCGGTCGAGTTCGCGCAGCAGGTCGTTGGGGAATTCGATGTCGGCCTTGTCCACTTCGTCGATCAGGATCACCGAGGGCTTGCCCTGCTCGAAGGCCTGCCACAGCACGCCCTTGACGATGTAGTTGGAAATGTCCTTGACCTTCTCGTCGCCGAGCTGCGAATCGCGCAGGCGCGACACCGCGTCGTATTCGTAGAGGCCCTGCTGCGCCTTGGTGGTGGACTTGATGTGCCACTGCAAGAGCGGCACGCCGAGGGCGCCGGCGACTTCCTCGGCCAGCATGGTCTTGCCGGTGCCGGGCTCGCCCTTGATCAGCAGCGGGCGTTGCAGGGTGATCGCGGCGTTGACCGCGAGCATCAGGTCGGGCGTGGCGACGTAGGAGTTGGTTCCTTCAAAGCGCATGGTGTTCTCTTTCAGGGTTGAAGCAGAAGAATAGCTCAGTGCGGGCCGCTTGTCGCTTTGTCCGCCGTGTGGTCAGCGCCGACTTTCTGGCTTAGCCAGCCTTGCGCCGCACGCAGTCGACATAGGCATCGCCGTCCGGCGGCAGCTTGCTGCGCTGGGCACGCCAGAGCATTTCGCCGAGGCATTCGAGCACGTCGTGCAGCGCCACGTGGCGGTCGCCGCGACGGCCTTGCAGCAGGCTGAAGGCGCCGCGGATGCCGGGCGGCTGGTCGATGGAAAGCTGTTCCTCGATCGCCAGGTGCATCGACAAGTGCAGGAAGGGATTGGTCTCGCCATCCTCCGGCGTCCATTCGCGCGTCAGCGCATCGGGCGCTTCGAGCAACTCGTGGTATTCGGGATGCAATTCGACCAGGTCGGCGGCGAGCGTGTCCATCGGTGTGCCGGGCAGTCGCTGACGACGCTTGGTCCAGGCGTCAATGAGGAACTGGCGTGCCTGGTCGCGGCTCGGGTTAAACATTTTTCTCTTTCCATGAACACAGGTCGAAGACACCGCAATGCACGCAGTCTGGCGAACGCGCCTTGCAGGTGTAGCGCCCGTGCAGGATCAGCCAGTGGTGGGCGTGCAGGCGGAATTCGGCGGGCACGACTTTCAGCAGCTTCTGCTCGACGGTATCCACTGTTTTGCCCGGTGCGAGGCCGGTGCGGTTGCCGACGCGGAAGATGTGGGTATCGACCGCGATGGTCGGTTCCTTGAAGGCGATGTTGAGCACCACGTTGGCGGTCTTGCGCCCGACGCCGGGCAAGGCTTCGAGCGCGGCTCGGTCGTGCGGCACTTCGCCGCCGTGGCGTTCCAGCAGCAGGCGCGAGAGCGCGGCGACGTTCTTCGCCTTGGTACGGTAGAGGCCGATGGTCTGGATGTACTCGACCAGGCCTTCCTCGCCCAGCGCGGCGATCGCCTGCGGCGTCGGGTGGTCGCGGAACAGCGCGCGCGTGGCGCGATTCACCCCCTTGTCGGTGGCCTGTGCGGAAAGCACCACGGCCACCAGCAACTGGAAGGGTGTCGCGTACTCGAGTTCGCCCTTCGGTTCCGGGTTCGCCGCGGCGAGGCGGGCGAAAAACTCGCGGACCTTTTTCGGGCTCATGCGGCGGCGGTGGCCGCCGGCGGTGGCTGCTCGTGCAGGCGCTTGTCGCGCAGGCGCTGGTTGGCGCGCGCCTCGAGCCAGTTGCGACCGGCGATCAGCAGGCCGAGCACGAAGAAGGCACCGGGCGGCAGGATGGCGACAAGGAATCCGGGGTAGGACTCCGGCAACACCTGGATGCCGGACAGTGTCGGAAAAATCATCTCGATGCCAGAGAAGACGGTGCCCTGGCCGATGAACTCGCGTACGGCGCCAAGCAGTGCGATCACCCAGACGAAACCGATGCCCATCATCAAGCCGTCGAAGGTCGAGGCGCGCAGGCCGTTCTTGGCGGCGAAGGCCTCGACGCGCGCCAGCACGATGCAGTTGGTGACGATCAAGGGGATGAAGATGCCGAGCACCAGATAGAGGTCGTGCAAAAAGGCGTTGAAGGCCAGGTCGACCACGGTGACGAGCGCCGCGATGATGAGGACGAACACGGGGATGCGGATCTCGTAGGGAATCAGCGCGCGCAGCGCGGAGATCGCGAAGTTGGCGAGCATCATCACCAGGATCGTGGCAAGGCCGAGGCTGACGGCATTGACCATGGTGCTGCTTACCGCCAGCAGGGGGCACAGCCCCAGGAGTTGGGCGAGGATGGAATTCTGTTTCCAAAGGCCGTTCCAGGCGATGTCCTTGTAGATGCTCATGGCTTGCTCTCCTCATATCGTCCGTCGGCTGGCAGGGCGAACAGGCGCTCCCGGTTCTCCATCGTCCACGCAAGTACCCGGCCGCTGGCATTGGTCACGGCACGGGCGGAAATCGTCGCACCGGTCATTTGATCGAAGTGGCCGCCGTCCTTCTTCACGCGCCATTTTTCGCGCGGCACGCTATCGAAACCGAGGTTGGCGAACTGGGTGATCCAGGGTTTCGACTTGTTGCGATCCTTCTTCGGATCGATGTAGTCGCCCAGGCCGGGGGTTTCCTTGTGGCTGGTGACGCGCAGCGCGATCAGCCGGCCATCGGCGCCGACGGCGACGATCAGTCCGATGCGGCCGGAGTAGCCGTCCGCGGCAGCGGCCTCCAGCACCAGTGCGGCCGGTGCGCCGTTCCTGCGCGCCCGCCATAGACGGGATTCGTCGTCGAGTCCCAGGGCCTTTGTCGGCGGCAGGCTGATCGCATCGGCCATCAGATTGTTGTCGTAGCTGCCGGCGGGCAGGACTTCGCCGATCAGGCGCAGCTTCTCGGCCAGCGCACTGGCGGCGACCATGGGTGCCGTCGCCTTGTAGGTGCCTGCCATCAGCGCGGTGAACACCAGGGTGAAAGCCAGCATGATGCCGGCCGTGCGCACCGAGATGCGCAGCGCGCCGGAATCGCGTGTATCGACGTCGACCGGTTCGCTCATGTCGAATCTCCGTCCTGACGCTTGTGGCCGAATACCGGTGGCTGGGTATGGATGTCGATCAGGGGGGCGGCGATGTTCATCAGCAGCACGGCGAAGGCAATTCCGTCCGGATAGGCGCCGAAGCTGCGGATGATCCAGGTCAGCAACGCGGCGCCGGCGGCGAAGATCAGTTTGCCCTTCGGCGTCGTCGCACCGGAAACCGGGTCGGTCACGATAAAGAAGGCGGCGAGCATGGCGCCGCCTGTGAATATGTGGAAGCTGGGCGCTGCGAAGCGTTCCGCGTCAACCAGCGAAAAGCCGCCGGAAACTAGCAGCAGGGCACCGAGGAAGGCCGCGGGCAGGTGCCAGGTGATGATGCGCTGCTGCAGCAGGTAGGCGCCGCCCAGGCAATACGCGGCGGCGATCCATTCCCAGCCCTTGCCGCCGATGTTGCCGAAGGTCGCGTTGCTGCCGAGCACGCCGGCCACCGTGGCGCGGGCGTCGGCCGTATGGAGCGCCGTGCGCAGGGCGTCCAGTGGCGTGGCCATGGTGATCGCATCGAGTTGGCGCGGTCCGAAAATCGCATTGAGTTGCGGTGCGAAATCGGTGAAGCCGACCGCGGGCCACTGCGACATGAGCTGGGGATAGGCGACGATCATCAGGGCGAACGCCACCATTGCCGGATTGAAGGGGTTCTGGCCGAGGCCGCCATAGAGATGCTTGGCGATGACGATGGCGGCCAGTACGCCAACCACGGTCACCCACCATGGTGCGATGGGCGGGAAGGTCAGGGCGATCAGCCAGGCCGTGACGAGTGCCGATCCGTCACCAAGGAACATCGCTACTGGCTTGCCGCGCAGCTTCAGCATCGCGGCCTCCGCAATCAATGCGGTGATGGAGGCAAGCGCAATCTGCACCAGGATCGCCGCGCCGAAGAACCAGACATAGACGGCGATGCCGGGTAACAGGGCGAGCAGCACGCGCAACATCACGGACCGGACGCTGGCGGGTTTGAGCGAATAGGGAGAGTTGTTCACGACGGGATTGTCATTCTGCCTAGTCGTCCTGGCGCACGTGGGGTTTGGCCATTTCGCGGATTTCGGCGCGACGGTTCTCGATGGCGGCGATTTCAGCCTGTTGTTCGGGTGTCAGGTCGCTGACATTTTCCGGATGCGCTTGCTCCTTCTGTGCCTTGGCACGTTCCAGCGCAGCGGCGATCATGGCTTTTTTTGCATCTTCTTCAGGGGTCGTGGCCGGCTTTTCGGCGACGGCAATAGCCACAGCGGCCTTTTCGCGCCCGGCAGCTGTTTTTGCAGCGAGCTTGGCGGCTTTCTCCGCCTTTTCGCGCTCTTCGCGCGCAAGGCGGAACTCATAACGTTCGCGGGCAAGGTCCGCCGCAGCCTTTTCCTTTTCCCGAGCCCAGATCTCACCCTTGGCAAAGCGGAAGTAGTCGACCAGCGGAATGCGCGACGGGCAGACGTAGGAACAACAGCCGCATTCGATGCAGTCGAAGAGTGAGTATTCCTGGGCCTTGCCGAATATCCGTGCGCGCGAATACCAGTACATCTCGAACGGCTGCAGTTCGGCCGGACAGACCTTGGCGCATTCGCCGCAACGGATGCACGGCATCTCCGGCGGCGGCGTCGGAAACAGGCTGGGCGAGCCGGCAAGAATGCAGTTGGTGCCCTTGATCACCGGAGTTTCCAGGCTTTGCAGGACGACACCCATCATCGGTCCGCCGACAAGATAGCGGTTGGTGTCGGCACGCGGTTCGGCCAGAGGCAGCAGTTCGCCGACCGGCGTTCCGATGAGGACTTCGAAATTGCCCGGATGGGCCATGTTGCCGCTTAGCGTCAGGACGCGCGAGATCAGCGGCTCGCCGTGGGCGATGGCGCGGTGTATGGCGGCGGCCGAGCCGACGTTGAAGCATTGGACGCCGAAGTGCGTACCGAGCTTGCCGTAGGGGATTTCTATTCCGGTCAGAACCCGAATCAACTGCTTCTCGCCACCGGCAGGATAACGGGTGGGGATCGCGACAACGTCGATGTCCGGTTCGCCGAGTTTCTGAACGGCTGCGCGCATGGATTCGATTGCCTGCGGCTTGTTGTCCTCGATGCCGACCAGCACGCGGCGCGCTCCGGTGATGTGGCGCATTATCGATGCGCCTGCGAGTATGGCGTCGGCACGCTCGCGCATGAGGCGGTCGTCGCAGGTGATCCAAGGTTCACATTCCGCGCCGTTGAGGATCAGGGTCTCGATGCCCTTTTCGCCGGGACCCAGCTTGACATGACTTGGAAAGCCCGCGCCGCCAAGGCCGACGACACCGCAGTCACGCAGGTAGTTCCGAGTCTCCTGCGACGTGGCGGAACGGAAGTCGAAGGCTTTCCGGTCGATCCAGCGATCTTCCCCGTCCGGTTCGATGACGATGCTGGGCGCGGGTAGTCCCGAGGGATGCGGTACCGGCTGCGGCTCTATCGAGCGTACCGTGCCCGACGTGGGCGCATGGACGACCGTGCACATCGGGCCTTCGGCTGCGGCAATCATTTCGCCCTTGAGCACGATCTGTCCGGGTTGCACCAGGCATCGCGCCATCGCCCTGGCACTCTGGCGAAGCGGAATGACCAGTTTTGACGGCAGCGGCGCGACACGGATCGGGACATTTGCCGACTCGTCCTTGTGGGAGGCGGGCTTTACGCCGCCCTTGAATCTGAACAGTTTGGCGATCATGCCGCCTGCCGCAGGGGGATGACCGGATACTTCCATTTCCAGCTATCCACTGTTTCCTGGATGGGCTCCATGCGGATGCAATCCACCGGGCATGGTGCGAGGCAAAGCTCGCAGCCTGTGCACTGGGCGGCGACCACGGTATGCATCTGCTTTGCGGCACCGACGATGGCATCGACCGGGCAGGCCTGGATGCAAAGCGTGCAGCCAATGCAGGCCTGTTCGTCGATGATGGCAACGGATTTCGGCTTCTCGATGCCGTGTTCGGCCGAAAGGGGCTTGAACTCGCGGCCGAGCAGGTCAGCCAGCTTGTGGATGCCCTCCTCGCCACCGGGAGGGCATTGGTTGATCTCGGCCTCGCCCTTGGCAATGGCCTGGGCGTAGGGCTTGCACCCAGGAAAGCCGCACTGGCCGCATTGTGTTTGCGGCAGGATCGCGTCGATCTTTTCCACCAGCGGGTCGCCCTCGACGCGAAAGCGCACTGCAGCGTAACCGAGCGCGGCACCAAGGAGTACGGCGCCCAGCGCCATGACCAGGAGGGCTTCGAGCATGTCTGTTACTTGAACTTGTCCAGGCCGGCGAAGCCCATGAAGGCCAGGCTCATCACGCCCGCCGTGATCATGGCGATCGCGGTGCCGCGGAAATGGATCGGTACGTCTGCGGCCTCCAGGCGTTCGCGAATGCCGGCGAAGAGGATCAGCGCCAGCGTGAAACCCAGTGCGCTGCCAAAACCGAACAGCAGCGATTCGAGGAAGTTGTGGCGCAGGGCGACGTTGAGTAGCGGTATGCCGAGTACCGCGCAGTTGGTGGTGATCAACGGCAGGTAGATGCCAAGCACCTGGTGCAGCAGGGGACTGGTTTTCTGAATCACCAGTTCCGTCAGCTGCACGATCGCGGCGATGGTGACGATGAAGGACAGAGTGCGCAGGTATTCGAGCTGGTTCGGCATCAACAGCCAGCGGTCGATAATGTAGCTGGCACCGCAGGCCATGGTCAGCACAAAGGTGGTCGCCGCACCCATGCCGAGTGCCGTTTCCAGTTTCTTGGATACGCCCATGAACGGGCAGAGGCCGAGAATGCGCACAAATACGACGTTGTTGACGAGGACCGCGCCAAGAATGATAAATAGGTAGGTGGTCATGTGGCGCGCAGTGCCGGAGCCGATTCGCAATGATTGGTGGAGATCAAATTATCTCGCTATTGATAGTGTTTCCGCAAGTGGAACCGGGATGTTACTGCCGCGTGGCGGCATCCGTCGCGGCGATGCATTCGGTGACAAGCCGCGGACCCCGGTAGATCAGCCCGCTGTATACCTGCACCAGCGTGGCGCCGGCGTCGATCTTCGCGCGCGCTCGCTCGCCGCTGTCGATGCCGCCCGCCGCGATGATCGGCAGTTCGCCCGCCAGGGCCAGGGCGAGACGCCGAATCACGGTGGTGGATTTCTCGAAGAGCGGGGCGCCGGATAGGCCTCCGGCCTCGGCAGCCAAAGGTGAGGATTCAACACCTTCGCGCCCCAGCGTCGTGTTGGTGGCGATCACCGCGTCGATCCTGTGGCGCCTGAGGGTGTCGGCGATCGTGTCAATCTGGCCGGGTTCTAGGTCCGGTGCGATCTTCAGGGCCAGCGGAACGTACTTGCCATGCCTGTCGGCGAGCGCACCCTGGCGGGACTTGAGTGCTTCGAGCAGGGCGTCCAGCTCTGAAGCCCCCTGCAACTGGCGCAGGTTCTTGGTATTGGGCGAGGAAATATTGACGGTAATGTAGCTTGCCGCCGGATAGGCTTTGTCGAGGCAGATCAGATAGTCATCGACGGCCTGTTCGATGGGGGTGTCGAAGTTCTTGCCGATGTTGATGCCGAGAATGCCTTTGTACCGGGACAGCGAAAGGGTTTCGAGCAGCGCGTCTATTCCGGCGTTATTGAACCCCATGCGGTTGATTATGGCCCGTTGCTCGGGCAGACGGAACAGGCGTGGCCTGGGGTTGCCCGGCTGCGGACGAGGCGTCACGGTGCCTACTTCAAGGAAGCCAAAGCCCAGGTGTCCAAGTCCATCAATCGCGGTACCGTTTTTGTCCAGGCCGGCTGCGAGTCCGACCCGGTTGGGAAATCGGAGCCCCATCGCATCGACGGGTGCCTTGCTTGGGGGAGGCGCGCCTCGAAAACCCAGTGATGCGCCCACAGCAAGGAAATCCAGCGTCAATTCATGGGCGCGCTCGGCGTCGAAAGCGAACAGAAGGGGGCGGATCAAGGCATATGGAATCATGGTCGGACATTCTACGTTGCCGCCCAAGAGGAGCATTTGTCACAAAACGGAAAGAAAAAGTACGCGGGGGGTTTACAGACGTCAAAAGCGTCCATATAATCTCCTCTCTCTGCTGCTTGCGGAGGCGCCCAAGGGCGAAGTTCTTTAAAAACCAAACAACCGATAGGTGTAGGTGCTTGCTGGGCTGGTGGTGGTGGTGGGCAGTTGGCTCGAAATCGAAGAGGCGATTGCTGGTTCTGGTTGAAAAACCTGGGCCGAGTTCTGAGGGTGGTGCGAAAGTGCTGCGTGAAGGATCTGCTGCTGCTGGATGCTAAGAGTATTAAAAGCAAGTGCTTACACGAAATAAAACAGTAAGGTTAAATGCAAATTTAGCCTCTGAAATTCGTTTGAGCGAGTAGTAAATAGACAGATTGAACTGAAGAGTTTGATCCTGGCTCAGATTGAACGCTGGCGGAATGCTTTACACATGCAAGTCGAGCGGCAGCGCGGGGGCAACCCTGGCGGCGAGCGGCGAACGGGTGAGTAACATATCGGAACGTACCCTGTCGTGGGGGATAACTATCCGAAAGGATAGCTAATACCGCATACGACCTGAGGGTGAAAGCGGGGGATCGCAAGACCTCGCGCGATAGGAGCGGCCGATATCGGATTAGCTAGTTGGTGGGGTAAAGGCTCACCAAGGCGACGATCCGTAGCTGGTCTGAGAGGACGACCAGCCACACTGGAACTGAGACACGGTCCAGACTCCTACGGGAGGCAGCAGTGGGGAATTTTGGACAATGGGGGCAACCCTGATCCAGCCATTCCGCGTGAGTGAAGAAGGCCTTCGGGTTGTAAAGCTCTTTCGGCAGGAACGAAACGGTGGCCCCTAATACGGGCTACTAATGACGGTACCTGAAGAAGAAGCACCGGCTAACTACGTGCCAGCAGCCGCGGTAATACGTAGGGTGCGAGCGTTAATCGGAATTACTGGGCGTAAAGCGTGCGCAGGCGGTTCTATAAGACAGATGTGAAATCCCCGGGCTTAACCTGGGAACTGCGTTTGTGACTGTAGGACTCGAGTGTGGCAGAGGGGGTGGAATTCCACGTGTAGCAGTGAAATGCGTAGAGATGTGGAGGAACACCGATGGCGAAGGCAGCCCCCTGGGTCAACACTGACGCTCATGCACGAAAGCGTGGGGAGCAAACAGGATTAGATACCCTGGTAGTCCACGCCCTAAACGATGCGAACTAGGTGTTGGGGAAGGAGACTTTCTTAGTACCGCAGCTAACGCGTGAAGTTCGCCGCCTGGGGAGTACGGTCGCAAGATTAAAACTCAAAGGAATTGACGGGGACCCGCACAAGCGGTGGATGATGTGGATTAATTCGATGCAACGCGAAAAACCTTACCTACCCTTGACATGTCAGGAAGTCTGCTGAGAGGTGGATGTGCCCGAAAGGGAACCTGAACACAGGTGCTGCATGGCTGTCGTCAGCTCGTGTCGTGAGATGTTGGGTTAAGTCCCGCAACGAGCGCAACCCTTGTCATTAATTGCCATCATTCAGTTGGGCACTTTAATGAGACTGCCGGTGACAAACCGGAGGAAGGTGGGGATGACGTCAAGTCCTCATGGCCCTTATGGGTAGGGCTTCACACGTCATACAATGGTCGGTACAGAGGGTTGCCAACCCGCGAGGGGGAGCCAATCCCACAAAGCCGATCGTAGTCCGGATCGCAGTCTGCAACTCGACTGCGTGAAGTCGGAATCGCTAGTAATCGTGGATCAGCATGTCACGGTGAATACGTTCCCGGGTCTTGTATACACCGCCCGTCACACCATGGGAGTGGGTTCCACCAGAAGTAGGTAGTCTAACCGCAAGGAGGGCGCTTACCACGGTGGGATTCATGACTGGGGTGAAGTCGTAACAAGGTAGCCGTATCGGAAGGTGCGGCTGGATCACCTCCTTTCTAGAGCAAAGGCGCGGTGAGCACCTACAACCTATCGGTTGTTTAGAACCCAACAGCGGGTCTGTAGCTCAGCTGGTTAGAGCACCGTCTTGATAAGGCGGGGGTCGATGGTTCGAACCCATCCAGACCCACCAGGTGGCGGGGGGGGGGGGGGGGGGGGGGGGGGGGGGCGCGGGAATCGCCGCAAAAGGGGGATTAGCTCAGCTGGGAGAGCACCTGCTTTGCAAGCAGGGGGTCGTCGGTTCGATCCCGTCATCCTCCACCAAGCCTCCTTCATCAAGGGCGGTGTGGCGAGACATGAAGCGTAATGAGTAACGAGAAGCGGAAGGCTTCTCCTTAGTCATTACTCCTTATGAGTAAGCGGTTGTTGGATCTTTAAAAATTCGGAAGAAGTAAGGTTGTGTCACCCTGGAAGGGGTGGCACATGGGTTGTGATTGTATCTTCACGACTCCCGTCCTTTGAACCGGCGCGGGAGTCTGAACAAGTAATACTTTGGTTGCTTCCTGTAGAGGAGAGATTCGGGGAACCGGAGCTCAATGTTATAGGGTCAAGTGACTAAGTGCATGTGGTGGATGCCTTGGCGATTACAGGCGATGAAGGACGTTGTAGCCTGCGAAAAGCTGCGGGGAGCTGGCAAACAAGCTTTGATCCGCAGATGTCCGAATGGGGAAACCCACTCCGCAAGGAGTATCCCTGACTGAATACATAGGTCAGTGGAAGCGAACCCGGCGAACTGAAACATCTAAGTAGCCGGAGGAAAAGAAATCAACCGAGATTCCCTAAGTAGTGGCGAGCGAACAGGGACCAGCCTGCAAGAGATAACTATTTTGTTAGTGGAACGCTCTGGAAAGTGCGGCCGTAGTGGGTGATAGCCCCGTACGCGAAAACAAAGTAGCGAGACTAAGTTTGCGACAAGTAGGGCGGGACACGTGAAATCCTGTCTGAAGATGGGGGGACCATCCTCCAAGGCTAAATACTCGTGATCGACCGATAGTGAACCAGTACCGTGAGGGAAAGGCGAAAAGAACCCCGGGAGGGGAGTGAAATAGATCCTGAAACCGCATGCATACAAACAGTGGGAGCCTCGCAAGGGGTGACTGCGTACCTTTTGTATAATGGGTCAGCGACTTACGTTCTGTAGCGAGCTTAACCGAATAGGGGAGGCGTAGCGAAAGCGAGTCTGATAAGGGCGCTTTAGTTGCAGGGCGTGAGACCCGAAACCAGATGATCTATCCATGGCCAGGATGAAGGTGCCGTAACAGGTACTGGAGGTCCGAACCCACTAATGTTGAAAAATTAGGGGATGAGCTGTGGATAGGGGTGAAAGGCTAAACAAATCTGGAAATAGCTGGTTCTCCCCGAAAGCTATTTAGGTAGCGCCTCATGTATCACTCGCGGGGGTAGAGCACTGTAATGGTTGGAGGGGTCATTGCGATCTACTCCGCCATAGCAAACTCCGAATACCGTGAAGTGCGAGCATGGGAGACAGACGGTGGGTGCTAACGTTCATCGTCAAGAGGGAAACAACCCAGACCGCCAGCTAAGGTCCCCAAGCCATGGTTAAGTGGAAAACGAGGTGGGAAGGCATAGACAGTCAGGAAGTTGGCTTAGAAGCAGCCATCCTTCAAAGAAAGCGTAATAGCTCACTGATCGAGTCGTCCTGCGCGGAAGATGTACCGGGGCTCAAACCATGCACCGAAGCTGCGGATATCCGTAAGGATATGGTAGGGGGAGCGTTCTGTAGGTCTGCGAAGGTGTGGTGTAAACCATGCTGGAGATATCAGAAGTGCGAATGCTGACATGAGTAGCGATAAAGCGTGTGAAAAGCACGCTCGCCGAAAGCCAAGGTTTCCTGCGCAACGTTCATCGGCGCAGGGTGAGTCGGCCCCTAAGGCGAGGCCGAAAGGCGTAGTCGATGGGAAACGGGTCAATATTCCCGTACCGATCTGTAATGCGATGGGGGGACGGAGAAGGTTAGCTCAGCCGGGTGTTGGACGTCCCGGTTTAAGCGTGTAGGCGTGCTGCATAGGCAAATCCGTGCGGCTTAGCCAAGGCGTGATGACGAGGATCTTCGGATCTGAAGTGAGTGATACCCTGCTTCCAGGAAAAGCCTCTAAGCTTCAGTTACAGATTGACCGTACCGCAAACCGACACAGGTGGGCAGGATGAAAATTCTAAGGCGCTTGAGAGAACTCAGGAGAAGGAACTCGGCAAATTGATACCGTAACTTCGGGAGAAGGTATGCCTCGGTAGCGTGAAGCCCCTGCGGGTGGAGCGTGATGAGGTCGCAGAGAATCGGTGGCTGCAACTGTTTAATAAAAACACAGCACTCTGCAAAGGCGAAAGCCGACGTATAGGGTGTGACGCCTGCCCGGTGCCGGAAGGTTAAGTGATGGGGTGCAAGCTCTTGATCGAAGCCCCGGTAAACGGCGGCCGTAACTATAACGGTCCTAAGGTAGCGAAATTCCTTGTCGGGTAAGTTCCGACCTGCACGAATGGCGTAATGATGGCCACACTGTCTCCTCCTGAGACTCAGCGAAGTTGAAATGTTTGTGAAGATGCAATCTCCCCGCGGCTAGACGGAAAGACCCCATGAACCTTTACTGTAGCTTTGCATTGGACTTTGACGGGACTTGTGTAGGATAGGTGGGAGGCTGTGAGGCGTGGTCGCCAGATCGCGCGGAGCCAACCTTGAAATACCACCCTGGTGTCGTTGAGGTTCTAACCTTGGTCCGTGAATCCGGATCGGGGACCGTGCATGGCAGGCAGTTTGACTGGGGCGGTCTCCTCCCAAAGAGTAACGGAGGAGTACGAAGGTCTTCTAAGCACGGTCGGACATCGTGCTCATAGTGCAATGGCAAAAGAAGGCTTGACTGCGAGACCCACAAGTCGAGCAGGTGCGAAAGCAGGTCATAGTGATCCGGTGGTTCTGTATGGAAGGGCCATCGCTCAACGGATAAAAGGTACTCTGGGGATAACAGGCTGATTCCGCCCAAGAGTTCATATCGACGGCGGAGTTTGGCACCTCGATGTCGGCTCATCACATCCTGGGGCTGTAGCCGGTCCCAAGGGTATGGCTGTTCGCCATTTAAAGTGGTACGTGAGCTGGGTTTAAAACGTCGTGAGACAGTTTGGTCCCTATCTGCCGTGGGCGCTGGATATTTGAGGGGACCTGCTCCTAGTACGAGAGGACCGGAGTGGACGGATCTCTGGTGTACCGGTTGTCACGCCAGTGGCATCGCCGGGTAGCTAAATCCGGAAGAGATAAACGCTGAAAGCATCTAAGCGTGAAACTCGCCTCAAGATGAGATATCCCGGGGGTTCAACCCCCCTGAAGGGTCGTCCAAGACCAGGACGTTGATAGGTCGGGTGTGGAAGCGCAGCAATGCGTTAAGCTAACCGATACTAATTGCCCGTGCGGCTTGACCCTATAACATTGAGCTCAATGCAGTACCGAGCCTATGTCTATGCGCAGTAACCAAAGACACGCAATCACCACCCAATACCCTTACTTCCTCCGAATCATGTGCGACGTCACAAGGCCCCTTCACCGGACACCCTTCCCGTCGCACCCCCTTTCAGTCTGGTGTCCATAGCGTCTTGGTACCACCCCTTCCCATCCCGAACAGGACCGTGAAACGAGACCGCGCCGATGATATTGCACTTCACCGTGTGAGAAAGTAGGTCAACGCCAGACTAACCCCTCAAAAACCCCCTCCCGGATTGCCGGGCAGGGGGTTTTTATTTGACGGTCGCCGTGGTTGCGATTCCATTGCTGTCCACATTTCATCCGGGTCCCCCTACCCGGTCGATCGCGTGTTCCGACCAGCGAGTTGCCGACGCTATGCAGATATGACCAAAGGCAGGGTTTTCGTGTTGCAAGAAAACGACAACATCAAAGCCAAATCGCCTGAAATCGGCGACGGCAATTGCCCACTTGCTCCCCCTAAAGCAAAATGCCGACAGCTTCCCGATTCGGGTAGTGACAGCGAGCAGTGACCGACCACGTGGTGTCATTGCCGACTGTTCAAACCAACTCTCTTTTTGGAGAAATCTATGCAAAAGAAAATTATCGCCTTGGCCGTCGCCGGCCTGATGTCGGGTGCCGCTTTCGCCCAGTCGAACGTGACCATTTCCGGTGGCATCTTCATGGGCTACGACAGCAACAAGACCAGCGGTACCGCCGCCACCGCCGGCTTTGGTACCGTCAGTCGCGTGACCGACCATTCGAGCAACCTCAACATCACCGGCACCGAAGATCTCGGCGGCGGCATGAAGGCCTTGTTCCAGATCGATACCCGTTTCGGCTTGGATCAAGCCGGTGGTACGTGGGCGGGTGGCAACTCCTTTGTCGGCCTGTCGGGCAACTGGGGCCGTCTGGTCGCCGGCAAGCATGACTTGCACTATAACGAACTCGCTGGCGGCATCGGCGCCATGCGCGTCCGCTCCCTGCAGTCGTTGCTGGGCCACGGCATCATGAGTGAAGTTAACGGCGTGGCGATCACCCCGCGCACCCGTTCCAACAACGTCGTGATGTACAACAGCCCGAACATGAGCGGCTTCGCCGTTCAGGTCGCTGGCTCGACTCAGGCGGGTGGTACTGCTGCTGGCGCTACCGGCGAAGGTGCCCAAGCTGCCAACGGCTCCAAGGGCGGTGCATGGAATGCCACCCTGAAGTATGCCAACGGCCCGATCAACGCCGGCTACAGCTACTGGCAGAACAACGAAGAAGGCGGCAATGGCGCGGCGACTATGGTCATGACCGACCAGCGTTCCAACCGCATCTGGGGCCGCTATGCCTTCCCGATGGGCCTGTCGATCGGCGTGGGCTATGACTCGTCGAAGTACGACAGCGACGCTACCGCCGGCACCAACTGGGTCAAGCGCAATGCATGGCAGCTGACCGGCCAGTACACGATGGGCGCCAATCAGTTTTACCTGCAGTACGCCAAGGCTGGCGACACATCGGGTGCTGGTGTGCTTGATAGCGGTTCCGGCGCCAAGGCCTGGTTGCTGGGTTATGACTATGCCCTGTCGAAGCGCACCAACATCGGTCTCAGCTACACGACGGTCAAGAACGATGCCGCCAACGGCACCTACGACTTCTTTGCAACGCCGGTCGGAACCCCAGCTGGTGCCAAGTCCGCTCAATGGCACCTGGGCATGTCGCACTCGTTCTAAACCTGATTGGGGTTTGACCTCGAACAGATATGAAACGAAAGCAGTTGCTGTAGAAAACGGCCACCTTCGGGTGGCCGTTTTTCTTGGGCGCCAACCATTAGCGCGCTGAACGCCGAGTCAGACCCAGCGTTAGTGCGAGCGCGCAAGAGACTGCCGGACCACCTTCTGGGGCTCTGCACTCATTCGGGCAAATCCTTCTCTTCGAGTTCAGGCCCGGTTCGGGGATGCCTGAAGAGCGGGGACTGCTAAAATGCAACCATGAAAACAAGTTTCCTGGAGTTCGAACAACCCATCGCTGAATTGGAGGCGAAGATCGAGCAATTGCGCTTTGTTCAGGATGACTCCGCGGTCGATATTTCAGAAGAGATTTCCCGACTCGACGCAAAAGGCCAAAGCCTGACAAAGGACATTTACGCAAAGCTCACGCCATGGCAGTGCGCCATGGTGGCCAGGCATCCGCAGCGCCCTTACACGCTGGATTACCTTGACCTGGTATTCACGGACTTTCAGGAATTGCACGGAGATCGAAACTACGCTGACGATCATGCGATTGTCGGCGGGCTCGCGCGATTCAACGGTCAGTCATGCATGGTTATCGGGCATCAGAAGGGGCGAGATACAAAGGAAAAGATCCATCGCAATTTCGGCATGCCTCGCCCGGAAGGCTATCGCAAGGCCTTGCGGCTGATGCGGCTGGCCGAGAAGTTTGGATTGCCCATCTTTACTTTTGTTGATACCCCGGGGGCATATCCGGGAATCGACGCGGAGGAACGTGGCCAGTCCGAGGCCATCGGCAAGAACCTCGCGGTCATGACCGAACTGAAGGTGCCGATTGTCGCGACAGTTATCGGTGAAGGCGGCTCGGGCGGGGCCCTTGCGATTGCGGTCGCGGATGTGGTTGCCATGCTGCAGTACTCGACCTACTCGGTGATCTCGCCGGAGGGTTGCGCATCCATCCTCTGGAAGAGTGCGGAACGAGCGGGAGATGCGGCTGAAACGATGGGAATCACGGCGCCCCGCTTGAAGTCGCTTGGGCTTGTCGACCGAATCATCAATGAACCGGTCGGTGGTGCTCATCGTGACTATCGCCTCATGGCACAGAACGTCAAGAAATCCTTGCAGGAATCGGTCAAGCAGCTGTCGGGCTTGTCCTCCAGCGAGCTCATCGAAAGACGCTTCGAGCGCCTGATGAGTTATGGCCGATTCAAGGAACAATCCATCCACTGAGCCCGTACTGCGGGCTGTCGCGTCGACGCTTTCCAGGCACGTCAAGCACGCCGGGTCGCTGGTTGTCGGTTACTCGGGCGGGATGGATTCCACCGTGTTGCTGGACGCCGTGCACTTCCTGGGCGGGAGCAGTGGCTACCCGGTTGCGGCCCGGCATGTTCATCACGGCCTAAGTGCGCATGCCGACGCCTGGGAGGAATCGTGCGTACGGTTTTGTCGGAATCTGGGAGTGCCACTTGACGTGGTCCGGATTCACATACCGGGGTCAAGCATGGAAGGCCAGGAGGGGGCGGCACGGCGATTGAGGCATGGCGCTTTGGCGGATCACCCCGCTGAATGGATCCTGCTTGCGCATCACGCCGACGACCAGGCCGAAACCCTGTTGCACAATTTGTTGCGAGGTTCGGGATTGCGAGGTGCCGCAGCCATGCCGGAATCAAACGGACGCCTGTTGCGGCCTTTGCTGACCTTGCCACGCAGCGATTTGCGGGCATATGCGCATGCAAGGCATCTGTCCTGGATCGAGGACGAAAGCAACGCCGACCACAGGTATACACGAAACTTTCTGCGGGGTCGGGTAATGCCCATAGTCGCCGCTCGATTCCCAAAAGTCAGCCATCAACTTGCGGCGGCGGCCCGCCGTTTTGGGGAAGCGGAATCCTTGCTTGACCAACTGGCGATGGTCGACCTTGGCGAACGGCCGCCGCATTTTCCGGTACCGGTTCAACTGTTTCGCGATCTGCCGGAGCCCAGGGCCCGCAACATGCTGAGGGCTTTGCTTGGCTGGCAACGGGTTCAACCGCCTGACGAGCGGCGCCTGACAGAGTTCGTTCGCCAACTGCGCACGGCCCGAAACGACCGGAAACCCCGCATAACCCTTGGTGGCTATACGCTCCGGTGCGAGTCAGGCCTGCTGCATTTTGAAACCGTAGCTTAGGCGGACGACGGCCAGCCCAGGGCGCTCAGCAACTGGGACAGTTCCACCGCAGACCGCACCTGCATTTTTTCGAAGATGTGGGAGCGATGAACCTCCACGGTTCGCATCGCGATGCCCAGTTCATCGGCAATAACCTTGTTCAGCTTTCCGGCGAGAATCATCTGCATCACTTCGTGCTCGCGTTGCGTGAGTTGGTCCAGCTTGTCGCGCAATAGTCGAACCGAATTCGCATGAGCGCAGCGCTTCACGTCGTGCCCAATCGCGGCCAACACCTTGTCCACCAGGGCGTTGTCGTCGTAAGGCTTCTCGATAAAATCGAAGGCGCCGTCCTTCAGGGCCTGTACCGCCATCGGCACATCGCCGTGGCCGGTCAGGAAAATCACCGGCAATCCGCAGCCGGCAACGCGAAGGCGATCGAAAAGCTCGATGCCGCTCATGCCCGGCATGCGCACGTCGAGCAAAAGACAGCCGCAAAAATCCGGACGCGCAGCCGCAAGGAAAACCGGGGCCGAGTCCCAGGCTTGTGACGTGACTCCCCGCGATTTGAGTAGCCACTGAAGCGCGTCGCGCACAGCCGGATCGTCATCGACGATATGAGTGGTGACGTTGTTCATGGACTGGCCAGCGGCAACATGATGCAAAACACGGTTCCTCCTTCCGGATTGTCCTCGAACACCAGGCGCCCGCGATGATTTTCGATCACCGAACGGCAAATTGCCAGCCCCATGCCCATGCCGTCAGGCTTTGTCGTGAATAGCGGATCGAACAGTCTTTCTGCAATCGTCCGATCGATCCCGCAACCGTGGTCTGCAATCCTCAATTGTGCATAACCGTCGACGCAACATAGCGAGATCGCGATCGAGCGCAAATCCGCGGCACATTCCCGCATCGATTCGACCGCGTTGCGCAGCAGATTGAGCAGAACCTGCTCGATGAGGACCGGATCGCCTTCAATAAGGGCGCGGTCCACGACAGACAGGCGTATGCGAACTGCCTTTTGCCGAAGATCCGAATCCACGAGGGCAAGCGCGGCATCGATCCGTTCCGCCAAATCGACCGCTTCGACCCTATGTTCGCTATGGCGAGCGAGGCTGTAGATTCTGCGGATCACCTGTCCCGCGCGTTGCGCCTGATCAACCGCCTTGTCCAGCGCCGGAATCACCTCGCTCGCCGCCGTGTGATTGCGCAGCAGGTTAATTGCACCGGTGCAGTAGCTAGATATTGCGGCGAGCGGCTGGTTCAGCTCATGCGCAATGCTCGATGCCATCTCGCCCATGGCAACGAGGCGTCCCGTGGATTGCAGGCGTTCCTGCTGCTGGCGATGGCGCTCGTCGGCCAGCTTTCGTTCCGTAATGTCCACCATCGACCCCATCCAGCCGAAATGCCTGCCCTGGGCGTCAATCAGTGGCGCCTCGTGTATCAGAACATCAATGACTTCGCCATCGCAGCGCCTGAACTTGAGCTCGAATCCCTCTTCGGGGCCGTCTCCCGCCAGCACCTGGTCGTGAATGGCGCGGGTTTCGTCAAGGTAGTCATCTGCCCAATAGGGCATCGGCGGACGGCGGCCAATCAGTTCGGTGGCTGTCCACCCGACCATGCGGCAAAACGCCGGATTGACGTAGATGATTTCACCATCAAGGTTGCGTGCCCGCATTCCGGTGTCCAGGGAATCTTCCATGGCCTTGCGAAATGCATGTTCCTGACGCAATTGTTCTTCCACGGCTTGCCGCCGCAGGACGTGACGACGCAGGATCCATAGGCTCCAGAGCACGATCATGGCCAGGATGACAAGGCTCGCTGAAAGCAGAATGCTGGCCAGTGGTCTGGGTGCGCGGTAAGGGACGGCGTGCAGCGTGAGCCCCCAGCCCGGAGGATCGAAGGCGACTTCATAGCCCTCTTCGGTTACTACCGCCTCGACTTTGGAACGAGTACCCAGAACCTTGCCGGAATCGCCGACAACGCTGATTCGGTAGCGCTCCGCAAGCCACCAGGGAACGCTGTCGCCAAGGATGTCGCGAATCCGATAGACGCCTACCGCGACCCCGACGACCCTGCCTTCCCGCGATACAGGTACATGAACTTCGAACTGCCAGTCATTGGTGAACAAGGGATATGCCGAGCTATAAACCGGCTTGCCCAACGATCGCGCCAGGCGAAAACTTTGCCGCGACGGCAAGGCTTCCATGGCCTCGCCAACCAGACCCCGATCCATGATGGCGGGGTGGGCTTGACCGACCTTCCCTTCGACATCCAACCAGATCAGTTGCCGCAGGCCGCTTTCAAAGCCGAACAGGGTGCGCGCGAATGATTCGAAGGCTTTGGCGCTGGCGGCATGGGCAAGGTCGATGCGGCCAAGAAGCTCTTCGTTGCGCGCCAGGTGAAAACGGAGATTCTGCTCCAGCCATAGTATGTCGCTGGTCAGCGTCGTACGCTTCTCCTCTTTGTCTGCCTGGTCGGACATCCAGAGCAAGAGCCCGACGCCGCCGACGAAGAGGACGAAGGCCAGCCGCGGCAATACCCACAACCAGCGCCAGCGGCTGGTACGTTCGGGCAAGGCGTTGGGTGGGCCAAGTTTCACGCCGCGATATTAGCGTGGCCGGCAGCATCCAGTGGCGTGTTTGCGGAAATCCACAATAGCGAGAGACATCGCTGACGAGGAAAATTCGCCACACCGCAGCGTGCGGAGTGGTAATCTTTTGCGCACTACCAAATCAACAGGAGGATGGAAAATGAAAATTCGCACCATGGTTGTCGGCATAGTCGCCGCCACGTTCTCGATGATCGCCATGGCTCAGGCCCCGATCGTCATCAAGTTCAGCCACGTCGTCGCCACGGACACACCTAAGGGTAAAGGCGCCGAATTCTTTGCCAAAAAGGCAGGGGAGCTGACCAAAGGCAAAGTCAAGGTCGAGGTGTACGCCAACTCGACGCTGTACAAGGACAAGGAGGAAATGGAAGCCCTGCAGCTGGGCGCCGTCCAGATGCTTGCCCCCTCCCTGGCCAAGTTCGGCCCGCTCGGCGTCAAGGAATTCGAGCTCTTTGACCTGCCCTACATCTTCGATGACTACAAGGAACTGCACCTGATTACCGAAGGTCCGGTCGGCAAGGGCCTGATGCAGAAGCTCGAGGGCCGCGGCCTCGTCGGCCTTGCCTTCTGGGATAACGGCTTCAAGGTAATGAGTTCGAACAAGCCCATCACAACCCCCGAAGACTACAAGGGCCAGAAGATGCGCATCCAGTCCTCCAACGTCCTCGACGCCCAGATGCGTGCGCTCGGCGCGATCCCGCAGAAGATGGCATTCTCCGAGGTGTATCAGGCGCTGCAGACCGGGGTTGTCGATGGCACCGAGAATCCGCCATCCAACCTTTACACCCAGAAGATGCATGAGGTCCAGAAGTACGTGACCATGACCAACCATGGCTATCTCGGCTATGCGGTCATCACCAACAAGAAGTTCTGGGACGGACTGCCGGCGGACGTGCGCGGCCAGCTCGAGCAGGCCATGAAGGAAGCGACTACCTACTCCAACGGTATCGCCAAGGAAGAGAACGACAAGGCCATGGAAGAAGTCCGCAAGTCGGGCAAGAGCCAGGTTACCGTTCCGACCCCGGCGCAGAAGCTGGCGCTGAAAAAGGCCCTGGTCAAGGTCCATAACGAAATGGCGGGCCGGATCGGCAAGGAAAACATCGACACGGTCTACAAGGCGACCAACTTCGATCCTTCCAAGCTGTAATTGAGGGAATGACCGCGGGGGCATCGGCCCCCGCGGCTTTTTTGGGGAGTAGCCATGAAGCTGCTGGATCATCTCGAGGAATGGATCATCACCTTCCTCATCGGCGCGGCGACGCTGATCATCTTCGTTTCGGTCATGCACCGCTATGCTGCGGGGTTGTCGATTCCCGTTGTCCAGGACTGGCTGCTGAGCAAGGACCTGAGCTGGGCCCAGGAGCTGTGCATCATCATGTTCGTCTGGATGGCCAAGTTCGGCGCCGCCTACGGTGTGCGCACCGGCATCCACGTCGGCGTCGATGTGCTGATCAACAGCCTGTCGGGCCGGATGCGCGCCAAGTTCATCGTTTTCGGCATGCTTTCCGGCGCATTGTTCACCGGCATCATCGCCGCCCTGGGTGCCCACTTTGTCTGGGAGAACGGCGCCCACTATGCCTTCGCCAACGCACTGGGAATGGCAGGCAAGGAATTGTACCCAGGCCCGACCACGCCCGACCTGGAATGGCCGACCTGGATCGTGTACTCGGCCATCCCGATCGGATCGTCCCTGATGTGTTTCCGTTTCCTTCAAGTCACTCGGGGCTTCATCAAGACCGGCGAACTGCCGCATCACGATCACGGCCACGTCGATGGCATCGAGGAAGGCGAGGTACCGGTGGATGTGAATCCCTACAACATGGATGACAACCTGCACCCCCACGACCTCAAGTACGGCAAGCGGCATCCCGAGTCAAGAGTCGGCGCTGACGGCACGGCCCCTGGCGACAAGGGAGACGCCAAATGAGCGCCCTGATCATCTTTGTCCTGCTCACCTTCCTGATGCTGTCCGGGATGCCGGTATCGATCTCGCTCGGCCTGACGGTGCTGACCTTCCTCTTCGCCTTCACGGAAGTTCCGTTGGAGTCGGTGGCGCTCAAGTTGTTCACCGGCATCGAGAAGTTCGAGATCATGGCGATTCCGTTCTTCATCCTCGCCGGCAACTTCCTGACCCACGGCGGCGTGGCCAAACGCATGATCTACTTCGCCACCTCGATGGTCGGCCACTTGCGTGGCGGCCTTGGTCTCAGCGCGGTGTTCGCCTGTGCCCTGTTCGCCGCGGTGTCCGGTTCCTCGCCGGCGACCGTGGTGGCGATCGGCTCGATCCTGCTGCCGGCCATGGTCAAGGCGGGCTACCCGAAGAAGTTCGGCGTTGGCGTCATCGCGTCCTCGGGCGGCCTCGGCATCCTGATTCCGCCGTCGATCGTCATGGTCATGTACGCGGTATCGACCAACAGCTCGATCGGTGCGCTGTTCATGGCTGGCGTGATTCCCGGTTTGCTGCTGGCGCTGTTCCTCGGCTTCATCACCTGGTACGAGGCAAAGAAGGGCAACTATCCGCGCGAACAGCCAAAGTCATGGTTCGAGCGCTGGGATGCCTTCCGCAAGGCGATCTGGGGCCTGCTGCTGGTCATCGTCGTGATGGGTGGCATCTACAGTGGCCTGTTCACCCCGACCGAAGCGGCGGCGATGAGTGCGGTGTACGCCTTTTTCATCGCGGTGTTCGTGTACAAGGATATCGGCATGAAGGATGTGCCGAAGGTCTTGCTCAACTCGGCGAACATGAGCGCGATGCTGCTCTACATCATCACCAACGCCGTGCTGTTCTCCTTCATCCTGACCAACGAGCAGATCCCCCAGGGCATCGCCGAATGGCTGACGAACTCCGGCATCGGCGTGGTCGGCTTCCTGATTGCGGTGAATATCCTGTTGCTGGTCATGGGCAGCTTCATGGAGCCCTCGTCGATCATCCTGATCACGGCGCCGATCCTGTTCCCGATCGCCATGAAGCTGGGCATCGATCCGATCCATTTCGGCGTGATGATCACGGTGAACATGGAAATCGGCATGATCACGCCGCCGGTGGGACTCAATCTGTACGTGGCCAGCGGCATCGCCAAGATGGGCCTGACCGACTGCTCCAAGGCGGTCTGGCCCTGGTTGATGACCATGCTTGTTTATCTGATGATCATTACTTACGTGCCGGCGGTCTCAACCTGGTTGCCGAAGACGCTGGGCATGATGTAGCGTTTTCTCAGGCGGTGACAAGGGCCCGGTGACCCCGGGCCCTTGCTTTTTATGGACGACGAACCAGGGCGAGCCCGAATCCGTCCAAGAAACTGAGCTAAAATATCAAGTTAGCTATTTCTGTCCGCGGCACCGCGCTGCGAACGATGTCCCATGGCGGGATGTCTGATTAAAACCCGAAGTCCAACCTGTACTGGAGAAAGTAATGGCTGTCGAACGCACCCTGTCGATCATCAAACCTGATGCAGTAGCAAAGAACGTGATCGGCAAGATCTATTCCCGGTTTGAGACCAATGGCCTCAAGATTGCAGCATCCCGCATGGTCCATCTGTCGCGCAAGGATGCCGAGGGTTTCTACGCCGTACACAAGGATCGTCCTTTCTTCAAGGATCTGGTCGAGTTCATGATTTCCGGTCCGGTGATGGTCCAGGTGCTGGAAGGCGAGGGCGCGATCGCCAAGAATCGCGATCTGATGGGTGCCACCGACCCAAAGAAGGCTGCGGCCGGAACGATTCGTGCCGACTTTGCCGACAGCATCGACGCCAACGCGGTTCATGGCTCGGATGCGGCCGAAACCGCTGCGGTCGAGATCGCCTACTTCTTTCCCGCGCTGAACGTCTATTCGCGCTAATCGCCAATGGCCGTCAACCTCCTCGATTTCGATGCAGACAGCCTGACAGCCTGGTTCGCGCAGCAGGGCGAGAAGCCCTTCCGCGCCCGCCAGGTGCTGCGCTGGATCCATCAACGCGGGGAGGGCGATTTCAATGCGATGACCGACATCGCCAAGTCCTTGCGCGAGAAGTTGCTGGCGATTGCTACCGTGTCGCCGCCGCCGACTCTCAGCGACACGCTGTCGGAAGACGGCACGCGCAAGTTCCTGTTCGATGTCGGCAATCGCAATGCGGTGGAAACGGTGTTCATTCCCGAGGATGACCGCGGCACGCTCTGTGTTTCCTCGCAGGCCGGCTGTGCGCTGGAATGTTCGTTCTGTTCCACCGGGCGCCAGGGCTTCAACCGGAACCTGAGCACCGCCGAAATCATTGGCCAACTGTGGCAGGCCAATCGCGCCCTGGGGGCCGCAGCGGGCGGCGAACGCATCATCAGCAATGTGGTGCTGATGGGCATGGGCGAGCCACTGGCCAATTTTGACAACCTGGTGCCGGCCCTGCGCCTGATGCTCGACGACAATGCCTATGGCCTGTCGCGGCGGCGGGTGACGGTATCGACTTCGGGCATCGTGCCGGCCATGGACCGGCTGGCCGAGGCATGTCCGGTGGCCCTCGCCGTATCGCTGCATGCGCCGACCGACGGCCTGCGCGACAAGCTGGTTCCGATCAATCGCAAGTATCCGCTGGCGGAGTTGATGTCCGCCTGCCAGCGCTACCTCGTGCATGCGCCGCGCGACTTCATCACCTTTGAATACGTGATGCTCGACGGCGTAAATGACAGCGAAGCCGACGCACGCGCTTTGCTGCATCTTGTGCGAGACGTTCCCTGCAAGTTCAACCTGATTCCCTTCAATCCGTTTCCGGACTCCGGTTTTCGCCGTTCTCCGGCGGAACGTGTGCGGCGCTTCGCGACCGTACTCATTGACGCCGGCATCGTCACCACCACCCGCAAGACGCGCGGCGACGATATCGATGCCGCCTGCGGACAACTGGCGGGGCGGGTGCAGGACAAGTCACGGCGCGTGGTCCGTTTCGCCGCCTCGGCCAGCGAGACGACTGGCAGCCTTGCTGGAGTTGAACTGCGCCCATGAACAAGACGATCCTGGTTTTATCGATGGCATTCCTGTTGGCGGCCTGCACCACGACGGGGTCCGGTCCCGGCGAGGGCGCGCAGCAGGCCGTCTCGGCACAACCCGCGGCCAGCGAACAGCAACAGCGAGCCAAGGTCCATGTCGAACTGGGCTCCCTGTACATGCTCGACGGACGTTCGGCGATTGCACTCGAGGAGGCGCGTATCGCGCTCGCGGCCGATTCCGGCTATGCGCCCGCCTACAACCTGCTGGGCCTCACCCACATGGGCATGAACGAGCCCGGCCTGGCCGACGAAAATTTCCGCAAGGCCCTTGGTCTGGCGCCTGGCGATCCGGAAATCAACAACAACTACGGCTGGTTCCTTTGCCACAACGGTCGCGAGAAGGACTCGATAGCCTATCTCCTGGCGGCGGCGAAGAACCCGCTGTATCCGACGCCGACCAAGCCCTACACCAACGCCGGGATTTGTTCCCTGCGCATGAAGGATGACAAGGCCGCCGAAGACTATCTGCTGATCGCACTGCGACTTTCGCCCACCAATACGCAGGCCCTTTACTGGTTGGCTGACATTGCCTACCGCAAGGGTCGCTTTGCAGACGCGCGCCAGTGGGCGACCGATATCGAAAAAATGATGGAACCGACGGCCGAACTGGTCTGGCTGGCCTTGCGCATCGAGCGCAGACTGGGCAACCGGGAAGCAGAAGCCCGCTATGCATCTCAGCTGCGACGCCGGTTTCCCGGTTCGCCCGAACTGCGCCTGATGGCCCAGGGGCAGTATGACTGAGACGCCGGCGACAGAATCCGGCGTTGCGGAAGCGGAAGAGCTCGCCGCAACGCCCGCGACCGTTGCGGTAGCGCCGGTGGAGTCGAATACGCCGGGTGCGATCTTGCGTCGTGCGCGGGAAGAGCGTGGCCAGTCGATTTCCGACGTGGTGCAGGTGATCCGGTTCAGCGCACGTCAAATTGAGGCGCTGGAGCGCGACGACTACGGCAGTTTGCCCGGCTCGACTGCGGTTCGCGGCCTGGTGCGCAATTATGCAAAATTCCTCAAGCTCGATGCGGCGCCCCTGCTGGCCCAACTCGATCCGGCGGTACCGGTTCCGGAATCCGATGTCCGTCCGCCGGCGAACATGGGTGAAGCCGAGGATTCGACGCTTCTGGATAGCAGGTCTGCAAGCCTGCCGGCCATCATCGGGGTATTCGTAGTCCTCGCCCTGGGCGCCTATTGGTATCTCTCGATGTCCGGACCCGGGGAGCCGGCCGGGTCGGTGGCCACCTCCGGCGTTGCGGACCCGGCACCGAATCCGCCGACATCCGCGCCGGTCGTTCCGGTAGTGGTGCCGACGCCGGCAAACGTTCCGGGCGAACCGGTTGTCGTACCGCCATCTGGCGGGCTGCGCGTCGAATTCGACGACCGGTCCTGGGTCGAGATTCGCGATGCGGCGCAGAAGATCGTTTTTGTCGGCGAGTATCCCGCCGGCACCCGGCAGGACATCGAGGGCAAGCCGCCGTTCCAGGTATGGATAGGCAAGGCATCCGGCGTCCGCCTGTTCATGGGCGAGCGAGCCATCGATCTCAAACCGCATACCCGCGAAGAAGTCGCGCGGTTCACCCTCGAATGAACGACGTTTCCAGTGGACTGGCGGCGCGGCGGAGCAGTCGCCGCGTCATGGTGGCGAAAGTCGGCGTTGGCGGCACGGCGCCCGCGTCACCCGTGGTCATCCAGTCCATGACCAATACCGATACCGAGGACGTGTTCACGACGTCCATGCAGGTGGCGCAACTTGCGCGTGCCGGTTCCGAACTGGTGCGCATCACGGTCAACACGCGGGAAGCCGCTGCAGCGGTGCCGAAGATCCGCGACCGCCTGGCGCAGATGAACGTCGATGTGCCGCTGATCGGCGACTTCCATTTCAACGGACACAAGCTCCTTGCCGAGCATCCCGCTTGTGCGGAGGCGCTGGCCAAGTTGCGCATCAATCCGGGCAACGTCGGCAAGGGCGCGCGGCGCGACGAGCAGTTCGCGCAACTGATCGAAATCGCCTGCCGGTACGACAAGCCGATCCGCATCGGGGTGAACTGGGGCAGCCTCGACCAGGCGCTGCTTGCCCGGGTCATGGATGAAAACGCCAGGCGTGCGGAGCCCAAGGATGCAACCGAGATCATGCGCGAAGCGATGGTGACCTCGGCATTGGAATCTGCGGCGCAGGCCGAAGCGCTGGGGCTGCCCGGCGACCACATCGTCCTGTCATGCAAGGTGTCCGGCGTGCAGGACCTGATCGCGATCTATCGCGAACTCGCGCGGCGCTGCGACTACCCGCTGCATCTGGGCCTGACCGAGGCCGGCATGGGCAGCAAGGGCATCGTCGCGTCGACCGCCGCGCTGGGCGTGCTGCTGCAGGAGGGCATTGGCGATACCATCCGCGTATCGCTGACACCCGAGCCCAACGGCGACCGCACGCGCGAGGTGATCGTCGCCCAGGAAATCCTGCAGACCATGGGCCTGCGCGCCTTCACCCCTCTCGTCGCGGCCTGCCCCGGTTGCGGACGCACCACCAGCACGGTGTTCCAGGAACTGGCGCAGGACATCCAGAATTATGTCCGCGAACGCATGCCCGAATGGCGCCTGGCGCGTGTCGGCGTCGAGAACATGACGCTGGCCGTGATGGGCTGCGTGGTTAACGGCCCCGGCGAAAGCAAGCATGCCAGCATCGGCATCTCGCTGCCCGGCACCGGCGAGGCGCCGGTCGCGCCGGTGTATGTCGATGGCGAACGCGTAGTCACGCTGCGCGGCGACAACATTTCCGCCGAGTTCCGCCAGATCGTCGACGACTACGTCGCGCGCAAATATCCCGAAAGAGCGAGTCATTGATTGCATCGGGCGCGGATCGATCCGGCGCCCCTGCTGAACACACATGAGCCAGACACTGCAAGCCATCCGCGGCATGAACGACATTCTGCCGGCCGACGCCGAACTCTGGGAACAGTTCGAGGAGGCCGTGCGCGACTGGTTGCGCGCCTACGGCTACCGCCCGATCCGTATGCCGATGGTCGAACCGACGCCGCTGTTCGCACGCGCCATCGGCGCCGTGACCGACATCGTCGAAAAGGAAATGTATTCCTTCGAGGACGCGCTGAACGGCGAGAGCCTCACCCTGCGTCCGGAGGGCACGGCGTCCTGCGTGCGCGCCGTACTGCAGCACAACCTGCTCTACGACGGCCCCAAGCGCCTTTGGTACATGGGGCCGATGTTTCGCCACGAGCGACCGCAGAAGGGCCGCTATCGCCAGTTCCATCAAGTGGGTGTCGAGGCGCTGGGTTTTCCCGGACCGGACATTGATGCCGAGCAGATCGCCATGTGCGCGCGCCTGTGGGACGACCTCGGACTCGAGGGCATCCGGCTCGAAATCAATTCGCTCGGACAGAGCGACGAGCGGGCACGTCATCGCGCCGACCTGCAGGCCTACCTCGAAGCCCATAGCGAACAACTCGACGCCGATGCCTTGCGCCGCCTGCACAGCAATCCGCTGCGCATCCTGGATACCAAGAATCCTGCGCTGCAGGGCCTGGTCGAAGCAGCGCCGAAGCTGATTGACTATCTCGGCGAAGAATCGCTCAAGCATTTCGAGGGCGTGCAGCAGTTGCTCAAGGATGCGGTGATTCCGTATCGCATCAATCCGCGCCTGGTGCGCGGGCTCGACTATTACAACCTCACCGTGTTCGAGTGGGTCACGGACCAGCTTGGGGCGCAGGGCACGGTGTGTGCCGGCGGCCGTTACGACGGACTCGTCGCGCAGCTGGGCGGCAAGCCGGCTCCGGCCTGCGGTTTTGCCATGGGCATCGAGCGGCTTCTGGCGCTGTGGCAGGACCAGGGGCACCGTCATGAAGTGCCGGCGCCCGACGCCTACCTCGTCCATCAGGGCGAGGCCGCCGGAAGATTTGCTTTCCGCATCGCCGAGGCTCTGCGCAGCGGCGGATTCTCCGTTCACCTGCATTGCGGCGGCGGCAGCTTCAAGTCGCAGATGAAGAAGGCCGACAGCTCCGGAGCGCAGCTTGCGTTGATAGTCGGCGATGACGAGACGGCGGCAAACGAGGTAAGCGTGAAACCCCTGAGGTCGGATGCCGATCATCCGGCGCAGCAGGTGCGCGTGAGTTTTGACGATCTGGCCGATCACATCGGCGATATTCTTTTCCCAATGGAAGACGACAATGGCAGCCTATGACCTGGAAGAACAGGAACAGCTCGACGAGCTGAAGACCTGGTGGAAAATGTACGGCAATCTGGTGACCGGGCTCCTGCTCGTCGTCGCGCTGGCCATGGCCGGCTGGCAGGGCTGGAACTGGTGGCAGCGCCAGCAGGCCGTCCAGGCGTCGGCGACATTTGCCAACTTGCAGGCCGCGGCGATGAAGCGCGACGCGAAACGTGTGCGCGAGCTGGCTGGGGAACTGGTCGACAAGTACTCGGTGACGGCCTATGCCGGCATGGGCGCCCTGCTAGCGGCGCGCGTTCAAGTCGATACCGGGGATGCGCGCAATGCCCGCGTGCAGCTGGCGTGGGCGGCCGAAAATGCCACGGACCCCGGATTGCGCGAACTGGCCCGGCTTCGGCTGGCGACGCTGCTGCTCGACGAAAAATCCTACGATGATGCGTTGAAACAGCTTGCGGCCGAACCGGCGGCGCCGTTCGCGCCGCGCTTCGCGGAACTGCGGGGAGACATCCTTGCTGCCCAGGGGAAGGCCGCCGAGGCGCGCGTCGCCTATGACTCGGCCCTGACCAAGCTCGCGGCGTTATCCAAGGACGATGAAGCCAGGCAGCGTTCCGGCTACAAGGATGTGATCGAAGCCAAGCGCGACGCACTCGGGGCGGCAAAGTGAACCTGGGTGCCATGAGAGTTTCCCTGCTAGCGGCCGCCGCACTTGCCTTGGGCGCCTGCTCGAGCGTGGAGAAGCTGAATCCCTTTGCCTCCAGTGGGCCCAAGGTGAAGCCGACCGAACTGGCGGCGATCCAGGCCAGTGCCGAATTCCGGACGGCGTGGCAGGCCGGGGTCGGCAGTGCCGGAGAGTTCACTTTTTCTCCCGCGGTGGTTGGCGAGAGCGTTTATGCGGCTGCTCGCGACGGCTCGGTGGCGCGTTTCGACGCGGGCCGCCAGGTCTGGCGCATCGCGGCCGGGCAGACCATCTCCGGCGGCGTCGGCAGCGATGGCAAGCTGGTGGTGGTGGGGACGCCCAAGGGCGAAGTGCTGGCCTTCGAGGCGGCGACGGGCCGCGAAGCGTGGAAGGCGCGCGTCAGTTCGGAAGTGCTGGCGGCGCCGGCGGTGGCAGAAGGATTGGCCATCGTGCGTTCCGGCGATTCGCGCATCTTCGGCTTCGACGTGGTGGATGGAAAAAGGCGCTGGGTGTACCAACGCAGCACTCCGACCCTGTCGCTGCGCTCGAACGTGGGTGTGATGCCCGCCGGAAAGGTCACGCTGGCTGGCTTCCCGGGCGGCAAATTGGTAGCGATCGCCAACAACAATGGCGCGGCGGTGTGGGAAGTCACGGTTGCCCTGCCCAAGGGAGCCACAGAGCTCGAACGCGTGGCCGACGTCACCAGTTCGCCGGCGGTTAGCGGCAGCACGGTTTGTGCCGCGGCGTTCCAGGGGCGGGTCGCCTGTTTCGACAGCAACACCGGCAACACGCTTTGGTCGCGCGAAATGTCCTCCAGCGCCGGCGTGGACATTGACGACCGCCGCGTTTACGTAACGGACGACAAAGGCGGCTTGCACGCGCTGGATCGCAATAGCGGGGCCAGCATATGGAAACAAGACAAGCTCGCGCTGCGCGGGCTTACGCGTCCGCTGGCACTGGATGGCCGTGTCGCCGTCGCCGACTTTCAGGGCGTGGTGCATCTGCTGCGCGGTGAAGACGGCGCTTTTGCAGCCCGGACGAGCACCGATGGCAGCGCGGTGCGCGCCGAACCCGTCCGCTTCGGCGCGGGATTGCTGGTGCAGACCGCGAATGGCGGCCTGCATGCGCTTGAAGTCCGCTGATTCCGTGTTCATTCGTCACGCACACAATGCCGTGGGTGCCGGCGCCATATGAAGCCTACGCTGGTGATCGTCGGTCGCCCGAACGTCGGCAAGTCGACGCTGTTCAACCGCCTGACGCGCTCGCGTGATGCGTTGGTCGCCGATCAGCCGGGACTGACCCGCGATCGGCATTACGGACACGGCCGCCTCGGCAGCAAGCCCTACCTCGTCGTCGACACCGGAGGTTTCGAGCCCCAGGCCAAGGAAGGCATCGTCCATGAAATGGCACGCCAGGCCGAGGCGGCGATTGCCGAGGCCGACGTGCTGGTCTTCGTGGTGGACGTTCGTACCGGCCTGGCGCCCCAGGATCGGGTCATCGCCGAACTGTTGCGTCGCAGCGGGCGCCCGGTGTTGCTCGCGGCGAACAAGGGCGAAGGCATGGATCGCGCGGTGGTTGCCGCCGAATTTTACGAGCTCGGCTGCGGCGATCCTTGCGTCATATCCTCGGCGCATGGCGAAGGCGTGCGCGAACTGGTCGAACTTGCGCTGGCCCCTTTTCCGGACGAAAGCGAAGCCGAGGATGCTGCAGATGGTCCCCGGGTTGCCATCGCCGGGCGGCCCAATGTCGGCAAGAGCACGCTGGTCAATACCCTGCTTGGCGAAGAGCGTGTGATCGCTTTCGACATGCCGGGCACTACGCGCGATGCGATCGAGGTTCCCTTCGAACGCAATGGCCGCGCTTATACCCTGATCGATACCGCGGGTTTGCGCCGCAAGGGACGGGTGTTCGAGACCATCGAGAAGTTTTCGGTGATCAAGACCCTGCAGGCGGTCGAGGAAGCCAACGTGGTGGTGCTGATGGTCGACGCGACCCAGGAGATCTCCGACCAGGACGCGCACATCGCCGGCTTCGCGATCGATGCCGGCCGGGCACTGGTGGTCGCCGTAAACAAGTGGGATGCGGTGGACGACTACCGGCGCGAGCAGATCAAGCTGGACGTGGCGCGCAAGCTGAACTTCCTTGGTTTCGCCCGGGTTCATCACATCTCGGCGCTTAAAGGGCAGGGCATCGCCGGCGTCCTGACTTCGGTGGACAAGGCATTTGCCGCAGCCATGGCCAAGCTGTCCACGCCGAAGCTGACGCGCGTGCTGATCGCCGCCCAGGAAAAGCAGACACCACCGCGCCATGGAGCGTTTCGTCCGAAATTGCGCTACGCCCATCAGGGTGGCAGCAATCCGCCCATCATCGTTATCCACGGCAACGCGCTGGAAAACATTCCGGCGTCCTACACCCGCTACCTGGAACGTTATTTTCTCGAAGCGTTCAAACTGCAGGGCACCCCGTTGCGCATTCAATACAAGACCAGCAAGAACCCTTTTACAAAAGAGGGTCGGCCGGTCAATCCGAAGCTTCGGCGTGAAAAGTGAAAGTCGGCGCTGGTGGCACGGCACCGCAAAATCGATTACAGTAATTCACTCAAAAAACCAACAATCCCCAAAGGATCACCACCATGAGCAATAAAGGGCAAATGCTACAAGACCCGTTTTTGAACACATTGCGTCGCGAGCACGTTCCGGTTTCCATCTACCTGGTGAACGGGATCAAGCTGCAGGGGCAGATCGAATCCTTCGATCAATATGTCGTTCTACTCAAGAATACGGTGACGCAGATGGTTTACAAGCATGCAATCTCGACGGTCGTCCCCGGGCGTCCGGTGAGTTTCGCCCAGGAAGCCGACGCCGATTGACGATTTCGCGCGAATCCCGGCGATTGCCATGAGGCGATTGTCCTGATGTTCGAACGTCCCGCCAGTGGCGAGAATGCGGTACTGGTACAACTTGACTTTGGCGAAGGCGATTTTGCAGAACGCCTATCGGAGTTCCGCCTGTTGGTTGGCAGCGCCCGTGCGCGGCCGCTGGCGGTAATCTCCGGTCGGCGCGCGAGGCCCGACCCGGCATTGTATGCAGGCAAGGGCAAGGTTGAAGAAATCGCCGCGGCGGTGCGCCTGCACCATGCCGATGTCGTGGTCTTCAACCACGAATTGTCGCCCGGGCAGCAGCGCAATCTCGAGCGGGCCCTGGAATGCCGCGTTGTCGATCGCAGCAGCCTGATCCTGGATATCTTCGCGCTGCGAGCGAGGAGCCACGAAGGAAAATTGCAGGTTGAACTTGCCCAGCTTCAGTTCCTGGCGACGCGACTGGTTCGTGGATGGACCCACCTCGAACGGCAGAAGGGTGGCATCGGCTTGCGCGGTCCCGGAGAAAAGCAGCTCGAAACCGACCGCCGCCTGCTCGGCAAGCGCGTCGCACTGCTCAAGGATCGGCTGAAGCAACTGGAGCGGCAGCGCGCCGTGCGACGCCGCGGGCGCACCCGCGGCGAGGTGCTGGCTGTTTCCCTGGTCGGTTATACCAACGCCGGCAAGACCACCTTGTTCAATGCGCTGACCAAGGCCGGTGCCTATGCCGCCGACCAGCTTTTTGCGACCCTCGATACGACATCGCGCCGATTGTTCGTGGCTGATTCTTGTCCAATGGTGTTGTCGGATACGGTCGGTTTCATCCGTGATTTGCCGCATGCACTGGTGGCCTCTTTTCATGCCACCCTCGAAGAGACCGCGCAGGCCGATTTGCTGCTGCACGTGGTCGATTCCTCCAGCCCCGATCGCGATCAGCAGATCCATGCCGTCGAAGAAGTGCTGAAGGAAATCGGTGCGCTCGATGTGCCGCAGATCGTGGTCTGGAACAAGGCCGACCTCACTGCGGCCAGTCCAGGAGTCGAGCGCGACGACTGTGGTAACATTTCAGCCGTTCGACTCAGCGCCCACAGTGGGGCTGGAATACCGCTGTTGCGGGAGGCCCTCGCCGAGTTTGCGGGACCGCTTGGCGAACTCCGCGTTATTGCGGCCTGATGACATTCGCACTCCATCCAACTTTTTCAACTCCCTGAACAGACAAAACGTGATTGCCGGAATCCTCATGTCTCTAAACGACCACGGCTGGGGTAATCAACCCGGCGGCGGCAAGCGCGGTGGCGGCAATCAAGGCCCTCCCGACCTCGAAGAACTCTGGCGCGATTTCAATCGCCGCTTGTCGGGCCTTTTTGGCAAAAAAGCTGGCGGCAGCGGCGATGGCGGCGGTGACGGCGGAAGTCGAATGCCTTCCATCAGCCCGCGTCAATTCGGTGGTGGCATCGGTGTCATCCTGATGCTGGTCGCGGCGATCTGGCTGGGTAGCAGCTTTTATATTGTCGATGCATCGCAGCGGGGCGTGGTACTGCAGTTCGGTCGATTCAAGGAGGTCACCGAACCCGGATTGCGCTGGCGCCTGCCGTGGCCTATCCAGACCAATGAAATAGTGAACGTCACCGGCGTTCGTACGGTCGAAGTCGGTTATCGAGGTTCGGACAAGAACAAGGTGCTGAAGGAAGCTTTGATGCTGACCGACGATGAGAACATCGTCAACGTGCAGTTTGCCGTGCAGTACCTGCTGTCCGATCCCAAGGATTACCTGTTCAACAATCGGCATCCCGACGATGCGGTCATGCAGGCTGCGGAAACCGCGATCCGCGAAGTGGTCGGCAAGAGCAAGATGGATTTCGTGCTTTACGAAGGGCGCGACCAGATCGCCGCCAATACGCAGAAACTGATCCAGGATATCCTCGATCGGTACAAGACCGGCATTCTGGTCCGCTCGGTCAACATGCAAAGCACCCAGCCGCCGGAACAGGTGCAAGCTGCATTCGATGACGCGGTCAAGGCAGGGCAGGACCGCGAGCGGCAGAAGAACGAAGGCCAGGCCTACGCCAACGACGTGATCCCGCGCGCGCGCGGCGCAGCGTCGCGACTGATGGAAGAAGCCACCGGCTATCGGCAACGCATCATCGTAACCGCCGAGGGCGATGCATCGCGCTTCAAGCAGATTCTGACGGAATACAGCAAGGCCCCCGAAGTAACGCGCAGCCGCATGTATCTGGAAACTGTGCAACAGGTATTTGCGAACACCAGCAAAGTTATGCTGGACTCCAAGGGGTCCGGCAACCTGCTTTACCTTCCTCTCGACAAGCTGATGCAGGCGGCTGGTGCCACCGTAGCAGCGCCGGCAGCCATTGAAACAGTGGTTCCTCGCACCGTTCCCGGCGCGTCGATCGCCTCGCCGGATGCTCCTCCGCAGACGGAAAGATCGGCACCGGGCGATGCGCGTGTACGCGGCAGCCTTGGCTCGCGGGAACGGGGAGAACGTTGATGCAGCGCCATCTGTCTTTTGTTGGGTCGTTCATCTTCGGTCTTCTGGCCCTGTTCGCCATGACGGTTTTTACGGTCGATCAGCGCCAGTTCGCGATCATTTTTCAGCTCGGAGAAATCAAGGAAGTCGTTTCCGAGCCGGGCCTAGCCTTCAAGTGGCCGTTGATACAGAACGTGCGAATTTTCGACAAGCGCATCCTGACGATGGATAGTCCGGAGCCGGAGCGGTTCCTGACCGCGGAGAAGAAACCCGTACTGGTGGATTCCTTCGTCAAATGGCGCATCCACGATGTCAAGCAGTACTACGTTTCGGTCGGCGGCGATGAAACCCTGGCCAGGACCCGGCTTTCGCAGACCGTCAATGCCGGCCTGCGCGAAGAGTTCGGTCGGCGCACGGTGCATGACGTGGTGTCCGGCGCACGTGACGACATCATGGTCGTGGTGAAGAAGAAGGCCGATGCCGACATGCGGGCGATCGGTGTCGAGATCGTTGACGTTCGGCTGAAACGCGTCGATTTGCCACCGGAAGTTTCAGAGTCGGTCTATCGCCGGATGGAAACCGAACGCAAGCGCGTCGCCAGTGAGTTGCGCGCCGAAGGTGCCGCAGAAGCGGAAAAAATCCGGGCCAATGCCGACCGTCAGCGCGAGGTTATCCTGGCCGAGGCCTATCGCGATGCACAAAAGATCAAGGGCGAAGGCGATGCCAAGGGCGCAGCGATTTACGGCCGTGCCTTTGGCGAGAATCCCGAGTTCTACGCCTTCTATCGAAGTCTGGAAGCCTATCGCGGCAGTTTCAGGAACAAGAGCGACCTCATGGTAATCGAACCCAACTCCGAGTTCTTCAAATACCTGAAGAACAGCGGCAAGGGCAAGTGATCCCCTTCGGGTTCCGGTTGCAATGCTCAATCTTTTGTTGCTGGCGTTCGCCCTGATGCTTGTAATCGAGGGGCTCATGCCGTTCCTCGCGCCACGAATCTGGCGCGAAACCTTCCGGCGTGTGACCGAATTGAGTGATGGCCAGATTCGCTTCATCGGCCTGACGTCGATGCTGGTCGGCATCGTTCTGCTCACCATTTTCCGTTGATCCATGGCAAATCGGCGCTGGCTCCTGCCCGAAGCGATCGAGGACGTGCTGCCAGGCGATGCGGCGCGAATCGAAGCGCTGCGACGCCGCTTGCTCGATGAGTTTTCCCGGCACGGCTACGAGTTCGTCATTCCGCCGCTGCTCGAGTATGTCGAATCCCTGCTTACCGGCAGCAGCCACGATTTAGACCTGCGCACGTTCAAACTGGTAGACCAGTTGTCCGGGCGCAGCATGGGCGTGCGCGCCGACATCACGCCGCAGGTGGCGCGCATCGATGCCCACTTGCTGAACCGAGCCGGGGTAACTCGACTCTGCTACTGCGGAAGCACGCTGCACACCCTCCCGGGAGGCTTCAACGCGACGCGCGAACCCCTGCAGATCGGGGCGGAACTCTACGGACACGAAGGCCTGGAGGCGGACATCGAGGTGATCCGCGTCCTTGCCACTGCACTCGGCCTGTGCAACGTTGCCGCATCGCGCATCGACCTAGGCCACGTTGCGGTGTTTCGCGCCCTGGCGAGGCATGCCGGACTGGCGCCGCAAGCCGAGGAGGAATTGTTCGACGCGTTGCAGGGGAAGGATCTGCCGACGGTGCGCGAACTCGTTTTGGACGTATCCGGCCCCTTGCGCGAGGCATTTCTGGCATTGCCCGAACTCTATGGCGACCGCCATGTGCTGGATCGGGCCGAGAAAATATTGCCGGATCTGCCGGAAATCACCCAGGCCATTTCAGACCTGCGCCGCCTTGCGGATGCGCTCGCGGACTTGCCCCTGAGTTTTGACCTCGCCGATTTGCGCGGCTATGACTATCACAGCGGCGTCGTGTTTGCGGCCTATTGTGCTGGCAGTCCTGGAGCACTCGCACTTGGCGGCCGCTACGACAATTTTGGCAAGACTTTTGGCCGTGCCCGGGCAGCGACGGGCTTTTCCATGGACTTGCGCGAACTGGGGCGGCTTACGCCGCACGAACAAGGCCGCGCGGCGATCCTTGCGCCTTGGCCGGAGGATGACGCACTCGCTGTGCGTGACGGGGAAACCGCTTCGCGGGCCCTGAACGCCGAGGTCCTGCGCTTGCGGGCCCAGGGCGAGCGCGTGGTGCTGGCCCTGCCAGGTCATGAAGGACGATGGCGCGAGGCCGGCTGCGACCGCAGGCTGGTGCGTAGCGGCGACAACTGGATTATTGAATCCCTGAGGGAAGATTGAAATGGCGAAGAACGTCGTAGTGGTGGGCACCCAGTGGGGTGACGAGGGCAAGGGCAAGATCGTCGATTGGCTGACCGACCACGCGCAGGCTGTGGTGCGCTTCCAGGGCGGACACAATGCCGGCCATACTCTGGTCATCAACGGCAAGAAGACGGTATTGCATCTGGTGCCGTCCGGGATCCTGCGCGACGGCGTTACCTGCTACATCGGCAATGGTGTGGTGCTGTCTCCCGAAGCGTTGACCAAGGAACTCGACGAGCTCAAGGCGGCCGGAGTGGATGCCGACGCGCGCCTGCGCATTTCCGAGGCGTGCACGCTGATCCTCCCCTACCACCAGGCGCTCGACATGGCGCGCGAGGCGGCAAAGGGTGCAAAGAAAATCGGCACCACGGGGCGCGGGATCGGGCCGGCGTATGAGGACAAGGTTGCGCGGCGCGGCCTGCGCGTGCAGGACCTGTTGCGTCCCAAGCGCTTTGCCGAAAAGCTCGCCGAAGTCCTCGATTATCACAACTTCACACTGAAGAATTATCTCGGTGCCGATCCGGTCGATTTCCAGCAGGTGTTCGACGGCGCGATGGCTCTGGCGCCGCGCTTGACCCGGATGATTGCGGATGTCCCGCGTTCGCTCTACGAAGCCCACAAGGGCGGCGCAAACATTCTGTTCGAGGGTGCGCAAGGCACCTTGCTCGACATCGACCATGGCACCTATCCCTATGTCACGTCCTCGAATTGCGTTGCCGGTGGTGCGTCCACCGGCGCCGGCGTCGGCCCCGGAATGCTTCACTATGTGCTTGGCATCACAAAGGCCTATACCACGCGCGTCGGTAGCGGCCCATTCCCCACGGAACTCTACGACGCGCTCGACAAGCAGGATCCGGTGGGCAAGCACATGGCAACCAAAGGCCACGAGTTTGGTGCCACCACCGGCCGTGCCCGTCGTTGCGGCTGGTTCGATGCGGCGGCCCTGAAGCGGGCGATCCAGATCAACGGTGTTTCCGGCCTGTGCGTGATGAAGCTTGACGTGCTTGATGGCATCGAAGAGATGAAACTTTGCACCGGCTACAAGCTGGACGGGCAATTCACCGACATCCTTCCGGTGGGTGCCGATGACCTGGAGCGCTGCGAACCGGTCTACGAGTCAATGCCGGGATGGAATCAAAGTACGGTGGGCGTGAAGACCTTCGAAGGACTGCCGAAGGATGCGCAGAACTACATCAAGCGCATGGAAGTCTTGTGCGGCGTGCCGATCGACATGATTTCGACCGGACCGGACCGCGAGGAAACCATCGTGTTGAGGCATCCCTTTCTGTGACGGGCACCACAAAAAAGCCAAGGGCCGTTGGGTAAAACCCGGCGGCCCTTGCTTTTTTCTTCATCGCATCACATGCTTGGTGCCCAGGAAGGGACTCGAACCCCCACGCCTCGCAGCGCTAGTACCTGAAACTAGTGCGTCTACCAATTCCGCCACCTGGGCAGGCCCGAAACGAGGCGCGAATTCTAAAGGAAAAACCCAGATTGTCAAACAAGCCACATAAGACCGGAACACTTTCAAAAATTCGTCGCGCCGACCCCTGGATTGAGCGGGAAAAGGCAAAGTACGAGCATCCGCTGCCGAGCCGCGAGTACATCCTGCAGATGCTGGCGGCCCAGGGCGCGCCGCTGGAGATCGGGCGCCTGGTCGAGTTGCTCGACGTGCAGCCATCTGAGCTGGAGTCGTTCCAAAGGCGCCTGGGCGCCATGGCTCGTGAGGCGCAGTTGATGCAGAACCGGCGCGGCGACTGGTTGATTCCGGACAAGGCGGATCTGGTACGTGGTCGCGTCACGGGACATCCGGATGGCTATGGATTCCTGACGCCGGAGGATGGCAGTCCCGACCTGTTCCTTTCCGCCAAGGAAATGGACAAGGTGCTGCATGGTGACAAGGTCATTGCACGTGTCATTGGCGTCGATCGCAAGGGACGTCCAGAAGGCAAGATTGTCGACGTTACCGAGCGCGCCAATCGGTTCGTAGTTGGGCGCGTGATCGAAGAACACGGCGTGCGTTTTGTCGCCGCCGAGAACAAACGCATCAGTCAGGACATCCTGCTTGCTCCGCCGGAGAAGGGTGCGAAGAAAGCGCTCAAGGCACAATCCGGCCAGGTCGTGATGATCGAACTGATCGAGCAGCCGACCAAGCACGGCCAGCCCATCGGGCGCCTGGTAGAGGTACTTGGCAACTATGCCGATCCCGGGATGGAAATCGAAATCGCCCTCAGGAAGCATGAACTGCCCTATGAATTCTCGGCTGACGCGCTGGCGGAAGCGAAGAAGCTGCCCGATGTAGTACGCAAGTCGGACTGGAAGGGGCGCGAGGACGTTACCGGCCTGCCTTTGGTGACAATCGATAGCGAGACCGCTCGGGATTTCGACGATGCGGTGTACTGTGAACGCAAGGGCAAGGGTTTCCGGTTGGTCGTGGCGATTGCCGACGTATCGCACTATGTGACGGCGCGCGGCGCGCTGGACTCCGACGCCTATGCACGCGGCAATTCGGTGTATTTCCCGCGGCGCGTGATCCCGATGCTGCCGGAAAAGATTTCCAATGGCCTGTGCTCATTGAATCCGCAGGTCGAGCGCTTGTGCATGGTGTGCGACATGGAGATAGCCGGTAGCGGCGCGATAAGGCGCTACCGATTCTATCCGGCAGTAATGTTTTCGCACGCGCGGCTGACCTATACGGAAGTCGCGGCCGCGCTCTATGAGAACGATCCCGCAGCACGCGACCGATTGGGACCGCTACTGCCGCACCTGGAAGCGCTTGACGCGCTCTACCGGCAACTGGCAAAGGAGCGCGTCAAGCGCGGCGCGATCGATTTCGAGACGGTCGAAACGCGCATGATTTTCGATGACCACGGCAAGATCGAACGTATCGAGCCCTACGAGCGAAACGAAGCGCACAAACTGATCGAGGAATGCATGCTGGCGGCGAACGTCTGCGCTTCGGAGTTCCTGCGCGAGCGCGAGCATCCATCACTGTATCGAGTGCATGAAGGACCGACTCCCGAGCGCCTGCTCAAACTGCGCGACTTTTTAGGGACCTTCGGATTCCAATTGGGCGGCGGCGATGCGCCCAAGGCCCAGGACTATGCGAAGCTGCTGGAAAAAATCGGCCAGCGTCCGGACCGGCAGCTATTGCAGACCGTCATGCTGCGTTCCTTGCGACAGGCCATCTACAGCCCGGACAATGTCGGACACTTCGGCCTGGCCTACGAAAGCTATACACATTTCACTTCTCCCATCCGCCGCTATCCGGACCTGCTGGTGCATCGGGCGATAAAGTCGGCGCTGGCGGCACGGCGTTACGAGCCCGGCAACTGGGAGGAAATCGGCTTGCACTGTTCCATGACCGAGCGTCGTGCCGACGATGCCACACGCGACGTCGAGGCGTGGCTGAAGTGCTTCTACATGAAGGACCGCGTTGGCGAAATCTTCGAGGGCAGCATCTCCTCGGTAGTTCCATTTGGTATTTTCGTCGCACTCGATGGCGTCTTTGTCGAAGGGTTGGTCCATGTGTCGGAACTCGGCCAGGATTACTTCCATTTCGAAGAGAAGTCGCATGCCATGGTCGGCGAGCGCAGCGGCAGGCGATTCCGTCTTTCCGATCGGGTGCGCGTGCAGCTGACGCGGGTCGACATGGAAGCCAACAAGATAGATTTTCGCCTTGCCGAAGCGGTTCCCATCCGGGGCAAATCGAAGTACTGACACCCAAATGGTCGAGGCGACCGGGCAGGATCGGTTCGTCGTGCGCAAGGAGATGGGCAACATCTGGGCAACAAAAAACCCGCAGCGCTTGCACGGTGCGGGTTTCGAAGAAAAGCTGCGATGTGTTACTTCAGCTTAACTTCCTTGTAGGCGACGTGCTTGCGCGCCTTCGGGTCATACTTCAGGAATTCCAGCTTCCCCGGAGTAGTCTTCTTGTTCTTCGTGGTCGTGTAGAAGTGACCGGTTCCGGCTGTGGATTCCAGCTTGATTTTTTCGCGTCCGCCTTTGGCCATGATCGTTTCTCCTGTTAGACGCGCTCGCCGCGCTCACGCAATTCGGCGAGGACAACGTCGATGCCCTTCTTGTCGATGGTGCGCAGGCCGGCGTTCGACACGCGCAGACTGATCCAGCGGTTTTCGGTTTCACTCCAGAAGCGGCGGCTGTGCAGGTTAGGCAGAAAGCGACGCTTGGTCTTGTTGTTGGCGTGGGATACGTTGTTCCCAACCATCGGGGCCTTGCCCGTCACTTGACATACGCGAGACATGATGTGCTCCTGAATGCTGATTTCGCAAAGTCGGCAATTTTACCAAACAATTGCGCCAAAACTCAATCCTTTTTAAATCAATCCGCGTTCAGCGAAGGAAAGCGGCCTGGCGTTGCCGGCAACGATGAAATGGTCGAGCAGTTTCACGTCGATCATCGCCAGCGCCTGCTTCAGCGACGAAGTAAGCACTTCGTCAGCGCGCGAGGGCTCGGCGAGGCCCGACGGATGGTTGTGGGCGAGGATGACGGCGCCAGCATTGTGCAGCAGCGCCCGCTTGACCACTTCGCGCGGGTAGACGCTGGTTTGGGTCAACGTTCCGCGAAACAGTTCCTCGCTGGCGATCAGGCGGTTCTGGGCATCGAGCCAGAGTGCGATGAAGACTTCATGCGGCAAGTTTGCCAAGGAGAGACGCAGCCAGTCGCGAACCGCTTCGGGCGAAGCGAGCGCGTCCTTTGCCTTCATGGGTGATGCAAGGGCGCGGCGTGCCAGTTCCAGCGAGGCGGCAAGCTGGGCGGCTTTGGCCGGGCCGATCCCGGGAAGTCGTGCGAGTTCCTTGGTAGTAGCCGCCGCCAGTGTGGCCAGATTGCCATCAAAGCTTTCAAGCAACTCACGGGCAAGGTCGACCGCACTCTTGCCGCGGATGCCGATACGCAGAAAAATCGCCAGTAGTTCGGCATCGGACAGGGCGGCGGCGCCCTGCCGGGCAAGTCGTTCCCGCGGGCGCTCGGCCTCGGGCCAATCGCGTATGGCCATGGTTTAGAATCCCCGTCTGGTTGCCGAATGGCGGGATTTTAATGTCATGAACGAATTTCAGGGCAAGCGCGTCGTCCTCGGTGTTACCGGCGGCGTCGCTGCGTACAAGTCGGCAGAACTGGTGCGATTGCTGGTCAAGGCCGGCGCCGAAGTGGATGTGGTCCTGACCGCCGCCGGCGCCCAGTTTGTGGGTGCCGCCACGTTTCAGGCGCTCTCCGGCCGTCGTGTCTGGCAGGCCTTGTGGGATGAGCGGATGGACAACGGCATGGCCCACATCGACCTCACCCGCGGCGCTGCCGCATTGCTGGTAGCACCCGCCACGGCGGATTTCCTCGCCAAACTGGCCCATGGTTTTGCCGACGATCTGCTATCCACGCTGTGCCTGGCGCGCGCCTGCCCGCTACTGGTGGCACCGGCGATGAATCGCCAGATGTGGGAGAACCCTGCGACGCAGCGCAATGCCGCGCAACTGCGGACCGACGGTGTCATCGTTCTTGGTCCGGGGCATGGCGAACAGGCTTGTGGCGAAGTAGGCGACGGGCGAATGCTCGAAGCTCTCGACCTGTTTGAAGATATGCATGCCGCTCTGCAAGTCAAGTCGCTGGCAGGCAAGCGGGTATTGCTCACCGCCGGCCCGACGTTCGAAGCGCTGGATCCGGTGCGCGGGCTGACCAATTCGAGCTCTGGAAAGATGGGATTTGCGCTTGCCCGCGCCTGTGCCGAGGTCGGCGCGCAAGTCACCCTGATCGCTGGTCCGGTGGTTATTCCGACGCCGCGCGGCGTGCATCGGATAAGCGTCCAGAATGCCTTGCAGATGCGGGAAGCCGTGATGCAGGCCCTGCCGGGGCAGGACATCTTCATCGCGGTGGCAGCCGTTGCCGACTACCGACCACGCAAAGCGGCAGAGCACAAGATCAAGAAAGGCACTCAAACCCTTGAGATCGAGCTTGAAGCCAATCCGGACATTTTGGCCGAAGTGGCGGCTCGTCCCGATGCGCCGTTTTGTGTCGGTTTCGCTGCAGAAAGCCGAGACCTCGCGACCTATGCCGAGGGCAAGCGCATAGCGAAGAACCTCAAACTGGTGGTCGGCAATCTGGTGCAGGACGGACTGGGCGGCGATACGAATGCCGTGACACTTTTCGATGCGGGCGGCGCCACGGCGTTGCCGCCAGCCGGAAAGATCGATGTGGCGCGTGGCATCGTGGCGCACATCGTGCGCCTGATGGGGAAGGATCATGGCAAGCATTGACCTGAAGATACTCGACCCGCGCCTGCGGGACGAGCGCTATGCACCGCAATACGCGACCCCGGGATCGGCCGGTATCGATCTGCGTGCCTGCATCGAAATGGCGATCAAGATCCATCCTGGCGAGACGATCCTCGTGCCCGCCGGAATCGCCATCCACCTCGCCGATCCTGGACTGGCGGCGATGATCCTGCCGCGATCGGGTCTTGGCCACAAGCATGGCATCGTGCTCGGCAACCTGGTCGGCCTGATCGACTCGGACTACCAGGGCGAGATTTTCGTGTCGACCTGGAACCGTGGCCACGACAGCTTTACCCTGAACCCGCTGGATAGATTGGCGCAACTGGTGGTGGTGCCGGTGATGCAGGTGGAATTCAACGTGGTTGACGATTTTTCTGCCAGCGAGCGCGGGGCAGGCGGTTTCGGTAGCACCGGGCACCAATAGGTGGCCGAAGCGACAAACCCCGCCGAGGCGGGGTTTGTTGGTTGGCAAGACCTGGACGATCAGGTCGACATCTCGGTGAGGATGTTCTTCAGCCAACTCTTGGCATAGACCGCCTCGGCCGCGCTGAGGTCAGGCGAAACGCCACCCGCACCCTTGACACCGGCGATCTTCCCCTCCTGCAATGCGTACACCGCAGCTACGCTGACTGCTTCCTTGTCGGTGATATAGCTGTAGCAGGTGTTGATGCCGGACAGTCCGACGATCTCGCGACCATTCATCAGGGCGACGATGTTGGTCGCACAGATCTTGGCTTCGGAGTTTGCAGAATAGCCCGACTTCGGCATGGCACCGGCGATGGACGAATCGCCGATGACATGGATGTCCTTGTGCAGCGTGGATTCGAAGGTTGCCTGGTTAACCGGGCACCATTTCTTGTCGTCACCGACGAGCCCGGCCACCTGGGCGATCTTGGCGGCGCGCTGCGGCGGTATCAGGTTGATGACATCCCCATGGACTTCCTCGATGCCCTCGATCAGGACGTTCATCTTGCCGGCATCAATGGCGGTGACCTTCTTCGCAGGGCGATAGTCGATGATGCCCTCGTAGTACTTTTTCCAGCCCTTCTTGAAGAGGCCTCCCTTGGAGACGATATCCGGGTTGGCGTCGACAACGATGATCTTCGACTTCGGCTTGTGGGTCTTCAGGTAGTGAGCGATCATGCTGGTGCGCTCATATGGCCCGGGAGGACAACGGAAGGGACCTAGCGGTACCGACAGCACGACGGTGCCGCCATCCTTCATGTCGACAAGTTGCTTGCGCAGCAACGAAGTTTGCGGGCCGGCTTTCCAGGCATGCGGCATCAGTTCCGGCGTCTTGTCGTTGTATCCTTCGATCTCCTCGATGCGGAAATCGATGCCGGGCGAAACAACCAGGCGGTCATACTTCAACGTACCCTTTGACGTCGTAATGGTATGGCCAGCTGCGTCGATACCGGTGACTTCGGCCTGCACGACTTTTACGCCGTGGTTGGACGCAAGCTTGTCAAACTTGATCGTCAGCTCCGTCAGATCAGGCAGGATTCCGCCGATATACAGGTTGGAGAACGGGCAAGATACGAAGTGGTCGTTCTTTTCGACGAGCACGACCTCAATGTTCTTGTCCATCATGCGGATGTACTTGGCGGCGATGGTGCCGCCGTAACCGCCACCGACTACAACTACGCGCTTGCCGCTCTTGGGCATCAGCTCTGCAGCACGGCCGATCAACGGCAGTCCTGCCGCGCCAGCGCCAGCGCCGACCAATTTCAGAAAACTTCTGCGATCCAGTGTCATGTCATTTCCCCCCTGTTATTTAACGCTGGCGTAGAAGTGCAGGAGGGCGTCCAGGTCTTCCTTCGACATGGGATCGACCTTCTCCTTCATCTTTTCCGGCATCTTGCGCGTGCCCGACAGGTAGTCGGCCATCTGCATCTGCATGTAGGGCAGCCACTGGCTGGCCATCACCGGCGTGTCGTCCTTGCCTTCCTTGCCGTCTTCGATGTGGCAACGGCCGCAATTGCTTTCCTGCAGGCTGGCGCCCTTCTTGACCTTGGCGGCATCAACGGCCTGGTTCGTGGCGTGGAGCTTCTGCTTGGAGAAGTACTCGGCCATGGCACTGACTTCTGCGTCGCTGTAACCCTTTGCGAGGCGCCCCATGATGGTCGAGGGCCGTTCGCCGCTCTTGAACTTCTTCATGGCGGCTTCGATCGCTTCTTTCGACTGACTGGCCAGGCTCGGCATGGTCGGGCCCGCGCTGCCGCCATTGGTGCCATGACAGCCGGCACAGGCATTCGACAGCATCGCCGCCGACGGCGGTGCTGCTTGGGCCAGCGCGGATATCGCCAGGACGCCGGTGGCCAGCGTCCATCCTCTCCACTTCATCATCATATTTTCTCCTCCTGAGTTTGATGAATGTACTGCTGAAAAATCGTCTGTCGCCTTATTGCTTTTGCACGTCAATGTAGTTCTTGCCCCCCGGGCTCGGCTTGTCCAGACCGAACTGGTAGCCCAGTGATACGTAGTGATAGCGGGCGTTGGTGTAGTCCTCGTGAAGCGCGAAGCCGAAGTTATACACTTTATCCGCCGTGATGGCATGGTCTCCCTTGCCGCCGCCGGCGAGCGCCCGTTCAAAGATCACAACCCACTTGTTGCCTTCTTTCTTTCCCTCGGCCTTGAGCTGACTTTTCCCGCCGCTCATGTGGCGTTCGCTGTCGACCCAGCCATCGACCGGAGCCTGACCCTTGCCGCTGCGATACTGGATCAGATCCATGAATTTGCCACTGGCGAGGTCGGCGCCATTGATGTACTTGGTCTTCTTGTCGTCCTTGGCTTCCTTCATGGTACGCAGGTCGACGTGGCAGGTACCCCAGCAGCCGTTGAGTTCGCTGCCTTCGACTGTGCCGCCGCCATCGAACATCATGGTCAGCTTGACTTCGTTCTTCGGGTCCAGCTTCTTGTCGCCGTTCTTCGGTGGTACCCATTCGAAGCGGAAGAATATCTTGTTGCCGTCATGGGTCGCCTGGACCGTTACCGGGATGAAGCCGACCTTGCCGGCCGGAGGATTGGGTTCCATCACGGTCTTTGATACACCGACCGGTTTGCCGGCCACGATTGCGGCACCGACTTCATTGGCGTCGCCTTCATGACATTTCGCGCAGGCGCGCTTCTTTTCGATGATGTCTGCAGCGGAGGAATGGTCAGCCTTGTTCATTACCCATTCCAGGCCGGCCTGTCCGGGATAGAACACCTTGATCTGGCGCGACGGAACCTTGCTCCAGTCCATGGCGGTGACCGACCCGCCGGCCGCGCTTCCGGCGGGTTCGGACTTCTCGCTGGCCTCGGCCTTTGCGGCAGGCTTGGCTGCCGGTGCGGCCGCAGCTGGCGCTGCGGCGACCACGGTCGGGGTAACAGCACTCGCTGCAGGTGGCGTGGCCGGTGCCGCGGTTGCAGCAGTGGTGACGCTGCCGGCAGGCGTCGGTGTCGGTGCCGCTTCAGTCTTGACGGCCGGTGCCGCCTCCTGATCGGTTTTGCCCTGTTCCTTTTCGAGGAGATGATGTACGGGTTTGTGCGCGATGCCCTTGTGGCAGTCGATGCAGGTCTTGCCGTCTTCCCGCGCGCCCTCGTGCTTGACCACCGAGCGATCCTTCTGCTTGGTCGTATCCATTTTGTCGAACTTGTGGCAGTTGCGGCACTCTTTGGAGTCCGTCTCCTTCATGTGCGCCCAGACGCGCTTGGCCATCGTCAGGCGATGCGCCTCGAATTTTTCCGGAGTGTCGATCGTGCCAAGGATCTCGCCGATGACGTCCTTGGAGGCAAACACTTTCTGCGTGAGCTTGCGGGCGTAGTCGAAGGGCTCCTTGCTGCTGGCCACGTGGCAATCGGCGCAGCCGACGCTGGTGCCGGTGCGGTTGCTGTAGTGCACCGTCTTCTTCAACTCCTCGTAGGGAGTTCTCATCGTGTGGCAGGAGAGGCAGAACTCGGTACGGTTGGTGTACTCCATTCCCATGTTGAGGCCGCCCCAGATCACGATTCCGCCCAGCACTCCGATCACGATCATGCGCAGCATCGAGCATTTGGGCGGGTTCATCAGGCACTGGAAGAACCCGTCCTTGCATTCCTTGTTTTCAGTCTGGTCAGCCATTGGTCAAATCCAAGAGTCCGTTCGCCGGAACGAGGCGAATCGATTGAGCTTGAGACAACGGAAATGGCAAAGCGAGGCCAGTCCCACCCGCGACTGTTCACTTTGCTGATCTCCCCTGATGCAACGTTTAACAGCGTCACTATTACTTGTATGGAGATTATTGCAGGCTGTGCCGCGCGAAGAAATAAAAATTGTGATTGACCCATTTGGCAGCTTGCTTTTGAGTTTCCTAATATGCCCGGCGCCCACTATCAGAGCGGGTTTCAGCCATTGCAGGAGAGGTGCTGCCGGGTCGGATTGCCGTAGGGTCGGCGCCGACTTTCAGGGCAGGCCGCCAAGCCAGCGCATCAGGGGCGGTATCAGCCAGGGCAGGAGCAGGGCTGTCAACAAACCATTGAGGCCCATGGCCAGCGCGGCAAATGCGCCGGTCTGTTCGCTGACCTGGAATGCCCGTGCGGTGCCGATGCCGTGCGACGCCAGTCCGAGTGCGAAGCCGCGCACGGCATCGTTATCGATTCGCAATGCGGCATAAATGTAGCGTGCACCGACGGCGCCCACGATTCCGGTGAGGATCACCAGCACCGAGGTGAGTGAAGGAAGCCCGCCCAGGCCTTCGGCGATGCCCATGGCGATGGGGGTGGTTACCGATTTTGGGGCTAGCGAAAGCAGTGTCGCGTCGCTCGCCCCCAGTACCTTGCCGACGAGTACCGCAGATACCGCGGCGCAAGTCGATCCGGCAAGAAGCGCCACCAGCAACGGTCCGGCCATGCGCTTCAATTTGTCGAGTTGCGCGTAGAGGGGAATTGCCAGCGCCACGGTTGCCGGGCCGAGCAGGAAATGCACGAATTGGGCGCCGTCGAAGTACGTCCGGTAAGGGGTCCCGGTGAGCCACAACAATGCGACAAGCGCGATGACAGCAAGCAATACCGGGTTGGCCAGCGGGTGGCTTCGACAGCGCTGGTTGATCCAAGCCGCGCCCTGGTAGGCGAGCAGGGTCAGCGTCAGGCCGAGCAGCGGCGAGGCGGCGAGGTACACCCAGATTTCGTTGATGCGCGGCGTCATGGCGTACGCCGCGTCATGAGTTGCAAAAGCAGGGCGGTGACGGCGATCGCGGCGAAGGTGCTGGCTACCACGGCGACGAGGATGGGCAGCCATTCGTCGGCCATGCGTTGCATGTGCAACATGACGCCGACACCTGCCGGCACGAACAGCAACGACAAATGCTGGAGCAGGTTCTGCGCGGTATTGCGCAGTTCGTCCGATGGGCCGTCACGCAGTGCCAGCGCGGCGAACAGCAGCGCCATGCCAATGACAGGACCGGGAATCGGCAGCGCGAAATAGAGCGCGACCGCTTCGCCGGCCAACTGGAACAGGAGCAACAGGGTAATGGCGCCAAGCATGTCCTTGCCTCCAATGAAATACGGCGTCCGGAGCGAGCCCCGGGCGCCGTAGCCTGGTGAATTCGCCGTGCCGCCAGCGCCGACTCTTGGCGCCGGTGGCGGGAAAACCTTACTCCATCGCTTCGTACAGCGGCAGGGTGAGGAACTCGGGGTACTCGGGGGTCAGGCTCATCTTGTCGAAGATGACGGCGGCCTGGTCGTAGGTCTCGGTCTTTTCGCCCTGGGCGGTGACCACGGCCTTAACCTTCGCCAGTTCCTCGCCGATCATGCCACGCACCATCTCGGCAGTGACCTTGCGGCCGTCGTCGAGCTTGCCCTTGGGCGAGACCACCCATTGCCAGATCTGCGAGCGGCTGATTTCTGCCGTGGCGGCATCTTCCATCAGGTTGTGGATCGGCACGCAACCGTTGCCTGCGAGCCATGAGCCGAGGTAGTGGATGCCGACGTTGATGTTGTTGCGCACGCCGGCTTCCGTGATCGGCTGTTCGGGTTGGAAATTCATCCAGTCTTTCGGGCCGAAGGTGTCGGTGCGCTGCTTTTCCCACTGGTTGGGCTTGTCGCCAAGGACCTTGACGAATTCTTCCATGGCGATCGGCACCAGGCCGGGGTGCGCGACCCAGCCGCCGTCGTAACCGTCGTTGGCATCGCGGGTCTTGTCGTGGCGGATGCCGGCCAGCGCCTTTTCGTTGGCGACCGGGTCGCCCTTGATCGGGATCAGCGCGCTCATGCCGCCCATGGCCGGAGCTCCACGCTTGTGGCAGGCCTTGACCAGTGCCAGCGCGTAGCTGCGCATGAAAGGCACTTCCATAGTGATGGCGCCGCGCTGGGCCAAGCAGAAATCCTTGTTCTTCTTGAACTTCTTGATGCAGGAGAAGATGTAGTCCCAGCGCCCGGCGTTGAGGCCCGCGCTGTGCTCGCGCAGTTCGTAAAGGATCTCTTCCATCTCGAACGTGGCGAGGATGGTTTCGACCAGCACCGTGGCCTTGATGGTGCCGCGTGCCATGCCGATGTGGTCCTGCGCCATGCAGAAGATTTCGTTCCACAGGCGGGCTTCGAGATGGCTTTCCATCTTCGGCAGGTAGTAGAAGGGGCCGGCGCCGCGTGCGACCTGCTCCTTGGCGTTGTGGAAGAACACCAGCGCGAAATCGAAGATGCCGCCGGAGACGCGCTGGCCGTCGACCGTGACGTGCTTCTCGTCCAGGTGCCAGCCGCGCGGGCGAATCTGCAGGGTGGCGATCTTGTCGTTGAGCTTGTATTCCTTGCCGGCCTCGTTCTTGAAGCTGAGCTGGCGGCGGATGGCCTTGTAGAGGTTGATCTGGCCCTGGATCTGGTTGTCCCACTTCGGGCTGTTGGAGTCCTCGAAGTCGGTCATGTAGGAATCGGCGCCCGAGTTGTAGGCGTTGATCACCATCTTGGCTTCGACCGGGCCGGTGATTTCGACGCGGCGGCATTCCAGCGCCTTCGGCAGCGGCGCGATCTTCCAGTCGCCTTCGCGGATGTGCTTGGTTTCCGGCAGGAAGTCGGGCATTTCGCCGGCGTCGATGCGCGCCTGGCGGGTGACGCGGGCGGCCAGCAGTTCCTTGCGGCGCGGCTCGAAGGCGCGGTGCAGTTTGGCGACCAGTTCCAGCGCCTCTGGCGTGAGGATGGTGGCGTATTCGTCTGAAACGGGGGCGTTGATCTGGACGCCGGCGGGCAGGGCCATGGGGAACTCCTTGAAATGGGTTGCTGGGATGATCAAATTCTATTCTTGCCAAATAGGATATAGAAGCTACTATGCGATCAAATGATTAGTTACTAAAAGTATGTAATGGATCAGTTCAAGCAGATTTCTGCCTTCGTCAATGTCGCAAGTCGCGGCAGTCTGTCGGCCGCCGCCAGGATTGAGGGGGTCACGCCGGCCATCATCGGGCGTCGCCTGGATGCGCTGGAAGAGCGCCTCGGGGCCAAGCTCTTGCTGCGTACTACGCGGCGGATTTCGCTGACCTTCGAGGGGGCCGCGTTTCTGGAGGATTGCCAGCGCATCCTGCGCGAATTGGCCGATGCGGAGGGCGCCGTCAGCCTGGGCGGGATCCGTCCCGGAGGGCACCTCAAGGTGTCGGCCCCGGCCGGCTTCGGGCGGCGCCATGTCTCACCCTTGCTGATGGACTTCATGGCCGAGAACCCGGACGTAACCGTCAGGCTGGAGCTTTCCGATCGCTTGGTGGACCTGGTCGAGGAGAACGTCGACTGTGCGATCCGTATCGGCGATCTGGCCGATTCGAGCCTGATCAGCATTCGCCTGGGTGAAATGCGTCGGGTGGTGGTCGCCAGTCCCGATTACATCGCCAGATTCGGCGTACCGTCAGCGCCGACTTTCCTTGCCGAACACAATTGCCTCTCGTTGCGCCAGCAACGCGGCTGGACCTTGCGCGTAGATGGCGAAGTCAGGCTGGTGAAAGTGAGTGGCGGCTTCGAATGCAACGATGGCGCAGTGCTGCACGACTGGGCGATCGCGGGCAAGGGTCTGGCCTGGCGTTCGCTGTGGGAAGTCGGGGCCGACATCAAGGCCGGCCGTTTGGTGACGCTGCTCGACGAGTTTGCGGCGCCGCCGGTGGGCATCCATGCCGTGGTGCCGCAGCGTCGCCATCTGCCGCTGCGGGTACGCCTGTTCATTGACCTTCTGAAAGCGCGCTGGCGCGATTCCGCCTACTGGACGGCGGAGGCCGGCGTCTGAGGCGGGAGGCGTTCCAGGGCCGAACGCAGGAAGTCGTCAAGTTGGCGAACCCACGTGTCGCGGCCAAAGACGAAGCCTTCGTTGTGACCGCCCGCGATTTCGAGGAAGCGCTTGGGTTCCCTGGCCGCCAAAAACAGGCGCTCGCCATGGGCGAAGGGGATGATGTCGTCCTGACGGCTGTGGATCACCATGACCGGGGAACGCACCTGGTTCAGCCGCTCTCGGCTGTCGTAGCGAATTCGGGCCAGTAGCCGGATCGGCAGCCATGGATAAATCTCGGCACCCAGGTCCGGCACCGAGGTAAAGGTCGATGCCAGTACCAGCGCCCCTGGCTTTCTTGCCACGGCAAGTTGTGTCGCCACGGCACCACCCAGCGATTCGCCGAACAGGACGATGCGTTCGGCCGGATAGCCAAGCATCTCCGTGGCGTGGCGCCAGGCGGTGTCCGCGTCGAGGTAGCTGCCTTCCTCCGATGCCTTGCCGCTGCTGCGGCCAAAGCCCCGGTAGTCGATGATCAGGGCGGCAAAGCCCAGGTCATGGAACATGCGCAGGTAGTCGAGGCGGTGGCTGATGTTGCCCGCGTTGCCATGAAAGAGGATGACGAGGCCGCGTGCCGGGCTTCCTCGCCTGGCCGGCAGATGCCAGCCGTCAAGCGTTTCCTTGTCAGCCGTGGTCAGCGCCAGTGGCTCGAAAGGCAGGCCTATGTTGGCAGGAGTCGCGCGAAACTCCCGGTCGAGCGCAGGCTGGAACACCAGGCTGCCCTGCATGAAATAGATCAGGGCGAGCAGGGCGAGGTAGACCAGAAGGCCGATCTGGATTGCCGACCAGAGCATTTGGGCGCCTTTCCCTTCGCGTCTTGCGCTCATCGCTGTTTCGCCAAGCGGGTGGAAATTAGCGTTTCACTGTAGCGCAAATGAAAAGGCCGCACCGGTTATCCGGCGCGGCCTTCCATGATGCCTTGCTCGGGAAGCTTAGTGGAACTGCTCTTCCTCGGTCGAGCCGTGCAGCGCGGTCACCGACGAGGCGCCGCCCTGGATCACGGTGGTGACGTCGTCGAAGTAACCGACACCGACTTCCTGCTGGTGCGAAACGAAGGTGTAGCCCTTGTCGCGCGCGGCGAACTCGGGTTCCTGCACCATATCTACATAGTGCTTCATGCCTTCTCCGCCGGCATAGGCGTGGGCGAACTGGAAGGTCTGGAACCAGTTGATGTGGATGCCGGCCAGCGTGATGAACTGGTACTTGTAGCCCATCGCGGAAAGCTCGTCCTGGAACTTGGCAATGGTCTTGTCATCCAGATTCTTCTTCCAGTTGAAGGACGGCGAACAGTTGTAGGACAACAGCTTGCCAGGGCTGGCCGCCTGCACCGCCTGGGCGAATTCGCGGGCGAAGCCGAGGTCCGGCTTGCCGGTTTCGCACCACACCAGGTCGGCATAGGGCGCGTAGGCGACGCCGCGGCTGATCGATTGCTCGAGGCCGTTCCTGACGCGATAGAAACCTTCCGGGGTGCGCTCGCCGGTGATGAATGGTTTGTCATTGGCATCGTGATCCGAGGTGATCAGATTTGCGGCCTCGGCGTCGGTGCGCGCCAGGATGATGGTCGGCACGCCCATGGTGTCGGCGGCGAAGCGCGCGGAAATCAGCTTCTCGACAGCTTCGTTGGTCGGCACCAGAACCTTGCCACCCATGTGGCCGCATTTCTTCACGGCTGCAAGCTGGTCTTCGAAGTGCACACCGGCGGCGCCGGAGGCGATCATGTTCTTCATCAGTTCGAAGGCGTTCAGCACGCCGCCGAAACCGGCTTCCGCGTCAGCCACGATGGGCAGGAAGTAGTCGATGAATTCCTTGTCGCCCGGATTGATGCCGCGCGACCACTGGATCTCGTCGGCACGCTTGAAGGTGTTATTGATGCGGCGGACCATGGTCGGCACCGAGTCGTAGGCGTACAGCGACTGGTCCGGGTACATGGTTTCCGAGGTGTTGCCATCGGCGGCAACCTGCCAGCCCGACAGATAGACCGCCTCGAGGCCGGCCTTGGCTTGTTGCATGGCCTGTCCGGCAGTGATGGCGCCGAAGGCATTGACGTAACCCTTCTTCGCGCCGCCATTCACGGCAGCCCAGAGCTTTTCCGCGCCGCGCTTCGCGAGCGTGTACTCGATGGGGAAAGTACCGCGCAGTCGAACCACGTCCTCGGCGCTGTAGCCGCGCTTGATGCCTTTCCAACGGGGGTTCTCGGCCCAGTCCTTGGCCAGGGCGGCAGCTTGTGCTTTGCGATCAGTCATGTTGAATCCTCTTGCAGGGGTTGTCGAAAGGGGGTGCTCCAAACGGGAGCAGTCGCGACAGTATAGAGAGGATTTTGCGTTGCAGCAATAGTCTTATATAAGACTTAGCAATTTTTTTTATCTTTAAATAACAGTAAATTAATATCAATATTCCACATTGCGAAAAAGAATTCGCAATGGTGAGATCGGTACCGCTGGTTTTTGTGTCTTATATAAGACACGAGTCAGTGTAATTGTTTTTCGCTCACAATTACACCATCGTCGTCCGCATAGAGCCACTCACCCGGGGTGAATGTCACACCCCCGAACGTCACTGGAATCTCAGCGTCACCCGTGTTCTTCTTCAAGGTCTTCATGGGGTGCGTGTCGAGCGCAAACACACCGATATCCATTTCGCCGATAGCCCGCGAATCCCGGATGCATCCGTAGACGACTATGCCGGCCCATCCATTCTTGACACCCAGTGCAGCAAGTTGGTCTCCAACCAGTGCGCGGCGCAGGCTGCCGCCACCGTCGATAACCAGGACGCGGGCATTGCCCTCGGACTCGAGTGCTTTTCGCACCAGCGAGTTGTCCTCGAACAGCTTTAGCGTCGCAATTCGGCCAAAAAAGGCCGCCCGCCCGCCAAAGCTGTTGAACATCGGTTCAACGACGCGAACGGCAGCCTCATTGGCATCGCAAAGATCGGTAGTCAGCAGGTCCATGATTTGCAATGGGAATAAATTGAAAGACCGGCTACCCGGCAGTGCCGGGTAGCCATGAATCGCCCGCGCGCTAAATCGGTGAGGGAATCGCCGGTGTAGCGGGAACGTCCTCGAAGCCGAGGGTGATTTTCTCGTGCTCGTCGAGATCGATCGTGACCCGTCCGCCATGGATCAACTTGCCGAATAGCAGTTCGTCGGCAAGGGCGGAGCGGATGGTGTCCTGGATCAATCGCGCCATCGGTCGCGCGCCCATCAATGGGTCGAAACCCTTCTCGGCCAGCCAGGCACGCAAGGCATCGGTGAAGATGACCTCGACCTTCTTCTCGTGCAGTTGCCCTTCGAGCTGCATCAGGAACTTGTCGACCACGCGCAGGATGATTTCGGCGTCCAGGGCACGGAAGGAAATGATGGCATCGAGACGATTGCGGAACTCGGGGGTGAACATGCGCTTGATGTCCGCCATTTCATCCCCGGGACCCTTGCTGGTGGTGAATCCGATGCTGGTCTTCTGCAGGGCTTCCGCGCCGGCATTGGTCGTCATGACGATCACCACATTGCGAAAGTCCGCCTTGCGGCCGTTATTGTCGGTCAGGGTGCCGTGATCCATGACCTGAAGCAGTATGTTGAATACCTCCGGATGGGCTTTCTCGATTTCGTCCAGCAGGAGAACCGCATGGGGCTTCTTCGTGACTGCTTCGGTCAACAGGCCTCCCTGGTCGAAGCCGACATAGCCTGGAGGTGCGCCGATCAGCCGGCTTACCGCATGGCGTTCCATGTATTCCGACATGTCGAAGCGGATCAGCTCGATGCCCATGCCATAAGCAAGCTGGCGTGCCACTTCCGTTTTGCCGACACCCGTGGGCCCGGAAAACAGGAAGCATCCTATCGGCTTCTGCGGGTCTCCCAAACCGGAACGCGACATCTTGATCGCCTTGGCCAGCGCATCGATGGCAGCATCCTGGCCGAACACCATGTTCTTCAGGTCACGATCAAGGTTCTTGAGCGCGGACCGGTCATCGGCAGAGACGTGCTGCGGCGGAATGCGCGCAATCTTGGCGACGATGTCTTCGATCTCAAGTTTGCCAATGGTCTTTTTCTGTTTCGATTTCGGCAGGATGCGCTGCGCGGCACCCGCTTCGTCGATCACATCGATCGCTTTGTCCGGCAAGTGCCGGTCGTTGATGTACTTGGCGGCGAGCTCGGCCGCACTCGATATGGCGGCAGCCGAGTACTTGACCCCGTGGTGCTCCTCGAAGCGGGACTTGAGCCCGCGCAGGATGGAAACCGTTTCGCCCACCGACGGTTCATTGACATCCACCTTCTGGAAGCGGCGCGACAGCGCGTGGTCCTTTTCGAACACGCCACGAAACTCGGTATAGGTCGTGGCCCCAATGCATTTCAGCGCACCGGAAGACAAAGCCGGTTTCAGCAGGTTCGAAGCATCCATCGTTCCGCCGGATGCGGCACCGGCCCCGATCAGCGTATGGATCTCGTCGATGAACAGGATGGCATTCGGATTGTCTGCGAGTTGCTTGAGAACCCCCTTGAGCCGTTGTTCGAAATCGCCCCGGTACTTGGTTCCAGCCAGAAGGGAGCCCATGTCAAGGCAGTACACGGTCGCATTGGCAAGAATTTCCGGGACGCGTCCTTCGACGATGTGACGCGCGAGGCCTTCGGCGATCGCCGTCTTGCCAACGCCAGCCTCCCCAACCAGCAGCGGGTTGTTCTTGCGTCTGCGACAAAGAGTCTGGATTACCCGCTCGAGTTCCTTGTCGCGTCCGATGAGGGGGTCGATCTTGCCGGTCAACGCGAGCTGGTTGAGGTTTTGCGTAAAGCTCTCTAGGGCGCCACCTTTCTCCTGGGTCTCGGACTCGGTTTCGGCGGGCTCTTCCTTGCCGCGAGCCTGCGGGGTCTTGGTAATACCATGCGAGATGAAGTTCACCACGTCCAGCCGGGTAATGTTCTGCCGTTGCAGGAAGAAAACGGCATGTGAGTCCTTTTCGCCAAAAATGGCAACCAGCACATTTGCTCCTGTCACTTCCTTCTTGCCGGAAGATTGCACATGGAGGATTGCGCGCTGAATAACGCGTTGAAAACCGAGCGTTGGCTGGGTATCGATCTCGTCACTGCCGGCGACGGTCGGCGTATGTTCATTGATGAAGGTAAGCAGTTCCTTGCGCAGGCCCTCGATATCGGCAGCGCAGGCGCGCAGAACTTCTGCTGCAGAGGGGTTGTCCAGCAACGCCAGCAGCAGGTGTTCTACGGTGATGAACTCATGGCGCTTCTGCCGGGCTTCGACAAACGCCATGTGCAAGCTGACCTCGAGTTCCTGGGCAATCATCAGTCTTCCTCCATCACGCAAGCCAGCGGGTGCTGGTGTCGGCGCGAAAATTCGCTTACCTGCTCAACCTTTGTCGCCGCTACATCGTGAGGATACACGCCACAGGCGCCTTTACCCTCGCGATGCACCTTCAGCATGACCTGCGTCGATTGCTCGCGCGACAAGCCGAAAAACTTTTCCAGCACCACGACGACAAAATCCATCGGAGTGAAGTCATCATTCAGCAGAAGGACTTTGTACATTGGTGGCGGCTTGGTGCGACTTTGCTCAGGCGCCAATGCAGCACCGCCTCCTGGCCCAACTTGCTTGCGTGTAACCATGTCTCGATTCTAATGTGATTCGGGAGCGGTTCAACACCTCTTAAAAGAGGGGAATAGCGCGCCGATGCTGCTGCATTTTGGGTTGATGAGCGGATATGCAAGAGGGTGGAATGTGCGATGCAGCATAGAAAGTTGTTGACGCTGCTTGACAATGTGCGTAAAACGCGAAACGTGTTTAGTTCAGGTTCCCTCCGCAGTGACCTACGGTCGTCTCACAGTCTGGCAAATCGCAGCTCCTCTGAATCGCCGCTTGGCCCCCTCTGCATCTCCGAACTTGAGTCTCAACATGCCCCGGCCGGGGTGCGGTGTTTTGCAGCCCGCAGCGGTGGCCGATTTGTTCGTTTTTGATTAAGGAAAAAGTTACATGGCAACTGGTACTGTTAAGTGGTTCAACGACGCCAAGGGTTTTGGTTTTATCACCCCGGACGATGGCAGCGAGGATCTTTTCGCGCATTTCTCGGCCATCAACATGGCTGGTTTCAAGTCCCTGAAGGAAGGCGACAAGGTGACTTTCGACGTAGTGCAGGGCCCCAAGGGCAAGCAGGCGTCGAACATTCAGAAGCCCTGATTGTTGAAGTTTTCGGATACCGGGAAAACCGGGTCCGAAAAACAAAGCCCGCCGAACGGCGGGCTTTGTTTTTGTGGCGCCTAAGCCTGCAATTACATCCGATCAATCATCGCCTGGCCAAATGCCGAACATTTGACTTCCTTGGCGCCTTCCATCAGGCGTGCAAAATCATAGGTGACAACCTTGTCGCCGATCGCGGCTTCCATCGACTTGATGATCAGGTCGGCCGCTTCGGTCCACCCCATGTGACGCAGCATCATCTCTGCCGAGAGTATGAGTGAGCCGGGGTTGACGTAGTCCTTGCCTGCATACTTCGGCGCCGTGCCGTGCGTTGCCTCGAAGCAGGCGTAAAGATCCGAGATGTTCGCACCAGGGGCAATTCCGATTCCACCGACTTGGGCAGCCAGCGCATCCGAAATGTAGTCGCCGTTCAGGTTGAGCGTGGCGATCACATCGTATTCGGCGGGACGCAGCAATATCTGCTGCAGGAATGCATCGGCAATGGCGTCCTTGACGACGATACCGTTTGGCAACTTGAGCCAGGGGCCGCCGTCAATCTCCATCCCACCGAACTCGTTCTTTGCCAGCGCATACGCCCAGTCACGGAAGCCACCTTCCGTATACTTCATGATGTTGCCCTTGTGGACGATCGTGACCGATTTTCGCTTGTTGGCGATGGCGTAATTGATCGCGGCCCGGACCAGGCGCTCGGTGCCTTCGCGCGAAACCGGTTTGATGCCGATGCCCGAGGTGTTGGGGAAACGAATCTTGCTGACTCCCATTTCTTCCTGGAGGAACTTGATCAGTTTCTTGGCCGGCGCCGATTCGGCTTGCCACTCGATACCGCAGTAAATGTCTTCCGTGTTCTCGCGGAAGATGATCATGTCAGTCTTGCTGGGATCTTTCAAAGGCGATGGGATTCCCTTGAAATAGCGCACCGGACGGACGCACTGGTAGAGGTCCATTTCCTGGCGCAATGCGACATTGAGGGAACGAATTCCACCGCCGACCGGTGTCGTCAATGGTCCCTTTATGGAGATCGAATAGTCCTTGCATGCCGTGATGGTCTCGGCGGGAAGCCAGACGTCGGGCCCGTAAAGGCGCGTCGCCTTTTCCCCGGCATACACTTCCATCCAGGATATCTTGCGTTTGCCGCCATAGGATTTTTGCACGGCGGCATCCACGACTTTCTGCATGACCGGGGTTATGTCCACGCCGATGCCGTCACCCTCGATGAAGGGGATGATCGGATTGTCGGGTATCGGCTGACCCGGAATGACTTTCTGGCCTTGCGCGGGAACCTTGATAAGGGAGGTGCTCATGCCTGCTCCGTTCGATGATGGTGTGTTGGAATTCAAGATGGATGCGGGATGAATCAATGCCGATTATCCTCCAAAAATCAGCGAGGCTTCAATCCTCAGGGTGTCGAACTGACCCTTGTTCCCACTGGTAGAATCCGTGCGTCCATTCGCCAATATCCCGCAAGATGCCAGCCGGCGGCACCGATGACCTTATCGCTGAATCCATTGCCACCGTGCTGGTGGATGGCTTCAACAAACACTATCGCCTGTTTCGTGAGAGTTCAGCCTTGGCAAAGCAGCGGTTCGAGCAGGCTCGCTGGCAGGAAGTGCAACAGGCAGTGCGCGACCGTATTCAGTTCTATGACGATAGGGTTCGTGAAACCACCGAGAAACTACACCGCGAGTTCAATGCGGATAGCATAAGTGACAGTGTCTGGCAGCGGGCAAAGCTCCAGTTCATAGGACTGTTGACCAACCACAAGCAGCCCGAGCTCGCGGAAACGTTTTTCAATTCGGTGTTCTGCCAGATTTTGCATCGCACCTACTTCCACAATGATTTCATTTTTGTTCGACCGGCAGTTTCGACCGAATATATTGAATCGGATCCTCCTACCTATCGCTGCTACTACCCCAACCAGGTTGGATTTCGTTCATCGATCCGCCAGATGTTCGCCGATTTTTGTTGGGCGCGCGATTTTGAAGATCTCGATCGCGACGTGGAATTCATCCTGCGCAGTATCGGAACTCACCTTGGAACAATACCGGCGCGTGAGGCCAATCTGCAGATTCAGGTGCTCAACTCGGCGTTCTATCGCAACAAAGGCGCCTACGTAATAGGCAAGGCGGTCAACGGTGCATTTGAGTATCCATTTGCCGTTCCCGTGCTGCATTCGGACGACGGCACACTTTGCCTTGACACCATCATCCTCGACGCATGGCGCATAAGTGCGCTTTTTTCGTTGTCCCGCGCCTATTTCATGGTCGATATGGACGTGCCATCCGGCTATGTGCAGTTCTTGCGATCGATCATGCCTAACAAGCCGCGCTCGGAGCTATACACCATGCTGGGTCTTGGCAAGCAGGGCAAGACCATGTTCTTTCGTGACCTGATTTTCCACCTGCACCATTCGGCGGACCAGTTCATCGTCGCCCCTGGTATCCGGGGATTGGTCATGCTCGTTTTCACGCTGCCCTCGTATCCCTATGTGTTCAAGGTCATCAAGGACGTATTTGGCATTTCCAAGGAAGTTGACCACGACACAGTTCGGAGTAAATATCAACTGGTAAAGCAGGTGGATCGTGTCGGCCGGATGGCCGACACGCTCGAATTCTCGAAGGTCGCACTTCCACGTTCGCGCTTCTCCGGGGAATTGATCGACGAACTGTACCGTGAGGTGCCCTCACTCATTGAGGAAGATGGCGACGACGTAATCATCAAGCACCTTTACATTGAAAGGCGGATGGAGCCGCTGAATCTGTACCTCGAGAAAGCCGAGAAGTCAGGCCGCGACGATTTGGTGGAGCATGCGGTTTGCGAGTACGGCAATGCCATCCGCGAACTCGCGATTGCGAACATCTTTCCTGGCGACCTGTTGTGGAAGAATTTCGGCGTGACCCGGTACGGTCGGGTCGTATTCTATGATTACGATGAAATTGAGTTCATGACCGATTGCAGGTTCAGACGCATTCCGCCACCACCCAATTTCGAAGCCGAGATGTCCGGAGAGGTTTGGTACTCGGTATCGCGGCTGGACGTTTTCCCGGAAGAGTTTGAAACCTTCCTCCTGGTTTCGGAGAGGATTCGCGATGCCTTCATGCGCCATCATCCGGACCTCTTTGACGCCGAGTTCTGGCAAAACACCCAGCAACAGGTTCGCGAGGGAGCGATGCAAGACTTCTTCCCCTACCCCGAAGCCATGCGCTTCTGCAATATCTATCGCGACGATCCGCCCAGTTGAGTCGTCTGATCCTGTTCAACAAGCCCTATGGCGTCCTGACCCAGTTCAGCGACAAGGAAGGGCGTCCGACATTGGCAGACTACATTCCGGTTCCCGGCGTGTATGCCGCAGGTCGCCTGGATGCCGATTCCGAAGGTTTGGTGGTCCTGACGGACGACGGTGCAATGCAGGCAAGGATCTCCGATCCTCGCCACAAGCTTGCGAAGATCTATTGGGCCCAGGTCGAAGGCCTTGCCACGGATGAAGCAATGTGCGCGCTGGCTGCCGGAGTCGACCTGGGTGATTTCGTTACACGACCCTGCGAGGCGTGCCGAGTTGCCGAGCCGCCGGGCCTCTGGGCGCGGAACCCGCCGATTCGCGAAAGAGCTTTGATTCCGACCAGTTGGTTGCAACTTGTATTGCGCGAAGGCAAAAACCGTCAGGTTCGACGCATGACAGCCCGCGTCGGTTTCCCGACACTGCGGTTGATTCGGTGGGCAGTAGGTGACTGGACACTGGATGGGCTTGCGCCTGGACAGTGGTGCGAACTAGCAATATCAGGTCAACCGCGCGGGAAGCACCGCGTTAATGGTCCTGACGCCGCATTCAACCGTGGTGTTGGCAGCACTCTACCCAATCATAAATTCAAGGAAAACTCATGAACAAACTCCTCGTTACCCTGTTTGCTGGCCTGATCGCCACTTCTGCTTTTGCTGCGGACGCGCCCAAGGCTGCCCCGGCTGCCGCTCCGGCTGCTGCTGCCCCCGCCGCTGCTCCGGCCGCTGCCCCCGCTGCCGAGAAGAAGGCTGAAGCCGCTCCGGCCAAGGCTGAAAAGAAAGCCAAGAAGGCCAAGAAGGCCAAGAAGGCTGACGCAGCCAAGTAATTTCCCATACGGGGAAAAAAGATGGCAGGTTTCCCTGCCATTTTTTTCGCCTTGATGTTTGTGCCGACTGGATTCCTGTTGATAATTGGCGAGGCATCCGATACAAAGCCCGACCGACGGGTGATACGGCTTTCCCACTCGAACAAGGGCGGGCTCGAGTGATGGCGCGCTTATGGAGACTCAACGTCATGTTGCGAATCGTGTTTCTCGCAAGCTTGGTGGCAATGTCTGGACCGCTAATGGCCCAGCAGCCCCAATTGCCCATAGTCGAACTGTCTGCAGGGATGCATCGAATCGAAGCGGAAGTGGCCGCTACACCGGAAAGCCGACAGGTCGGCATGATGCTGCGCACCATCATGCCGCCGCAACGCGGCATGTTGTTCGTCTTTACCGAACTCGCGCCACATTGCATGTGGATGCGCAATACCCTGTTGCCGCTATCAGTGGCCTTCCTGGATGGGCGCGGCAGGATCATCAATGTTGCTGACATGCAGCCGCGGACAGAGAACAACCACTGCGCCGCGCAGCCGGCACGATATGCGCTGGAAATGAACCTCGGATGGTTCAAGAGTCGGGGACTTGGGCCTGGTTCGGAGATCACCGGTATCAGCAAAGCGCCGTCCGGCCGCTGATCCCGCCTGGGAAAAAAGTCCAAACTGCCCAAAAATGCCGGCAAGTGGCTTCAGTAATGCGGCGGAACCTCGTCCGCCAGATTGCGCGGCTCCCCCGGTTCGTTCGCCTGGGTCATCCTGGCCAATTCGCGTATCTGTGCCTGGAGCAGGTCGAGTTGCTCTTGCTGGCGAAAGACCGTGCGATTCAGCGTGTCGAGGTGGTCCTCCGCCAACCCGAGTCTGATTTCCAGTTCGCTGATTCTTGATTCCACGCCGAGTCCCCTGAGCCAATGTAGAAAGGGCGCCTGTCGGCGCCCCGGGTCAGTTCCTGTAATTTGCCGACCCGTAAAACGATCAGCCGAAGTTCTTCGTCGCGAAATCCCAATTGGCAAGGGAATTCAGGAACGTTTCGACGAACTTGGGTCGCGCATTGCGGTAGTCAATGTAATAGGCGTGCTCCCAGACATCGACCGTGAGTAGCGCCTTGTTTTCCGTGTTCAGCGGTGTGCCGGCGCCAGATGTATTGACGATGTCGACCGAGCCATCGGGCTTTTTCACCAGCCAGGTCCAGCCCGACCCGAAATTGCCTACCGCGGAAGCCTGGAAGGCTTTCTTGAATTCGTCGAAGCTGCCCCATTTCTTGTTGATCGCTTCAGCCAGAGGTCCGGTCGCCGTGCCACCACCGCCGACTTTCATGCTGTTCCAGAAGAAGGTGTGGTTCCAGACCTGGGCGGAGTTGTTGAAAATGCCGCCGGCGGGCGCCTTCTTGACTATGGCCTCAAGGTCAAGGGTTTCGTACTCGGTTCCCTTGATCAGGTTGTTCAGATTGGTCGCATAGGCCTGATGGTGTTTGCCGTAGTGATATTCGAAAGTTTCCTTCGAAATGTGCGGAGCCAGTGCATCCATAGGGTACGGCAGGGGTGGGAGGGTATGTTCCATGGCGATTCTCCTGTTGCTTGAGGGTAAGGGCGTTAAAGTTGACTATTGTAGTCAAGAATAATTCAAGTGGCAATTGATCACGATTCCATGGTGGTGCTGGAGATCGTAGCATTCGCCTGACCGCGGGCCAGGCGCAGGCTGACGGCTTGGCCCGAGCGCAGACTGGCGGCATCGGTGACCAGTGCGCCGTGCGCGTCACGGACAATCGAATAGCCTCGGGTCAGGATGGCGTCCGGATCCAGATGCCTGAGCGCGGCGGACAGGGCGTCGACCCGGCTGTCGCGCTGGGCCTGTTGGCGGCGAATCGCTGCGCCGAGACGTTGCGACAGAAGTCCGAGCCGGCCTTGGTGCTTGTCAGCGCGAGGGGCGATGCGCCTGAGACCAATGCTTGTGCGATTCAGGCGCTCCCTCTGTCTGACCAGCATGCGCGCCAGCGACGCGTCAAGTCGAGAGGAAAGCAGAGCCAGCCGGCTGTTCGCCTGGGTCAGGCGGATGGCAGGATGGATCAGGCGCAGGGAAAGATGGTCCAACTGCTGTTGCCGCATGTCCAACCGGCTTTCAATCGCGCGTGGCAGCGCAGCGGCCAGTGCCAGAATCTCCCGCGTGGCGGCATACCATCCCTGGGTTGCCAGTTCGGCGGCCGCGGTAGGAGTCGCGGCGCGCAAGTCCGCGACATAGTCGGCAATGGTAGTGTCGGTTTCGTGGCCGACCCCGCAAATTGTAGGCAAGCTGCTCGCCAGAATCGCGCGGGCCACGACTTCTTCGTTGAAGGCCCAAAGGTCTTCAATGCTGCCGCCGCCGCGCACGATCAGCAGCAGGTCGCATTCATTTCTCCGCCCGGCCAAGGCAATCGCTTCGGCAATTTCCGCAGCGGCCTTGTCGCCTTGCACCAGCGTCGGATAAACGATTGCTTCGACGTGAGGTGCTCGTCGCCGTAGCGCAACCAGTACGTCGTGCAATGCGGCGGCTTGCGGCGAACTGACGACGCCGATGCGGCGCGGGAATCGAGGCAATAGACGCTTGCGTTCATTGGCAAACGCACCCTCACCTTCCAGTCGTGACTTCAAGCGCGCAAAGGTTTCGAACAGACGTCCGAGTCCAGCGCGACGCATTGTTTCAATGCCGAGCTGAAATTCTCCGCGTGGTTCGTATAGGGATACGGTTACGCGCGCTTCCACCTGCTGGCCGTTCTCCAGTTTCCAGGGGATCGACTGGGCGCGTGAGCGGAACATCACGCAACGTGCCTGTGCCGCTTCGTCCTTGATGGAAAAATAGACGTGACCGGAGGCGGCGCGTGTGAGGTTGGATATTTCACCGGCAACCCAGAGCAAGGGGAACCCTTCTTCAATCGTCCGGCGCACCTGACGGTTCAACTCGCTGACGCTGAGAACAATCGATGGATCGAGCATGGGCTGGATGTTCCGGGATCGCAGGGAGGGCGCCAAAAATTCTACATCACATCGGATGGGCGAAATTTCCGCCCACCATCCTCCTGGCTTCGACGCTTGCGGGATTGCAGAATGCTCTGCCGTTCCAATCCCGATCCGCCATTTGCCGCGATCTTGCTCGAAAATGAACTCGGCGTCGCCATCCCCCGGGTGGCGGGTCCGGGCGCAGATGGTCCACAGGCTTATCCACAGAATTTGTGGATAAACCTTCGTGCGATGCATCCTGTTATTAGCGCCTCGCACGTCCCGTGATCAGCCCTTGAAAGTCAAGCGCAGGCGTCTCCGGCGCAATCGTGGCATTGCGGGTTGTATTGCCGAATCGCTCCACTCCGGCTAAAGTTCGCGCTTTCCGCTTACCGGAGTTGTCCTCGTGTTTTCAATCATTCAGGCTGCGGGTTGGCCCATATGGCCCTTGTTGTTCGCCTCCATCATCGCTGTGGCCTTGATCATCGAGCGGGCCGTCGCGTTGCGGCGCATCAAGATCGTTCCCGCCGGATTGCTGCAGGCCACGGTCGCCGAGTTTCGCCAGAGCGGCATCTCGGACACGCAACTGACCCGGCTCGAGGCTCATTCTCCGCTCGGTAAAGTACTTGCCGCGGGCATGCGCAATGCCAGAAGTTCGCGCGAAATCATGAAAGAGTCGATCGAGGAAGCCGGCCGGGGCGTGGCCCATGAGCTTGAACGTTTCCTGACGACGCTGGGTACGATCGCCTCGATTGCACCGCTGATGGGCCTGTTCGGCACGGTGGTCGGCATGATCGAAATCTTCGGTTCGCCGACGTCTTCGGGCACCAACCCGCAGGCGCTGGCGCATGGCATATCGGTGGCGCTTTACAACACCGGCTTCGGTTTGATCATCGCCATCCCAAGCATGATTTTTTATCGCCATTTCCGGGCGCAGGTCGATGGTTTCCTGATCGAAATGGAGCAGGAGGCGGTGAAATTGGTCGAGGTCATGCACGGCGAGCGCAAGTAGGGAAACGACGCGATGAACTTTCAGCGAGGCCGGCAGCGCGAAGAGCCGGAGATCAACCTGATCGCCATGATCGACGTGCTGTTGGTCATTCTGATTTTCTTGATGATCAGCACGACCTATGCGAAGTTCTCCGGTCTGGAAATCAACCTGCCTACGGCGGATGCGCCGCAGAACAAGGAGCAGCCAAACGAGATCAATGTTGCAGTGACCGCCGCGGGTGAGATCACTGTGAACAAGGCACCGATCGGTGGCCGTGACATTCAGGCCATCGCGGCTGCGATGAAGCGGCTGGCGGGTGCGGGCAAGGATCCGGTGGTTATCATCAACGCTGATGCCAAGGCCGCGCACCAGAGCGTGATCGATGTCATGCAGGCGGCACAACAGGCCGGGCTGTCGCACATTTCCTTTGCCACGCAACAGGCTCAGCGCTGAGCCTGGCGGGTTGGTCGCCGTTTGGCGGCAGCGTGGTCCGCTGGCTTGCCTGCTTTATCCCGTATCACTGGTCTTCCGCGCGCTGGTCGCCCTGCGGCGCGCGGCTTACCGCGCCGGCCTCATGCAAAGTCATGGCGTGTCGGTGCCGGTAGTGGTGGTCGGCAACCTCACGGTTGGGGGGAGCGGCAAGACGCCGCTGGTAATTCATCTGGCGTCAGCGTTGCGTGCCCGGGGGCGCCGTCCCGGGATAATCAGTCGCGGTTACCGCGGGACAACTCGCTTGGTTAGCCGGGTAACGGCGGACAGCGATCCGGCCGTGGTCGGCGATGAACCCGTAATGCTGGCCGCAAGTACCGGTTGTCCGGTCTTCGTCGGACGTGATCGGCCGGCGGCGGCGCGTGCCTTGCTTGCGGCGCATCCGGACTGCGACGTGCTTCTTTCCGATGACGGGCTACAGCATTACCGCCTGAAGCGCGATCTCGAACTGGCCGTATTCGATGACCGCGGCGTAATGAACGGCTGGTGCCTGCCTGCGGGGCCCCTGCGCGAACCATTGACGCGCCTGGCACAAGTGGATGCGCTGGTACTCAACGGAACTGCCGTGTCGCCAGCGCCGACTCTTGGTCGCCCCGAGTTTTCGATGCGATTGGAGGGCAAACGCCTTTATCGCCTTGGCGCCCCGCAATCCATCTGCGGCGTTGCCGATCTCATCGGTGGGGAATTGCATGCAGTCGCTGGCATCGGTGCGCCGCAGCGCTTCTTCGACATGCTGCGCGCGATGGGTCTCGACGTTATCGAGCATCCCTTTTCCGACCATCATGAATATTTTGTCGATGACCTCGCTTTTGCTGGCGGTGTAGTGCTTACGACGGAAAAGGATGCCGTAAAATTGGCTCATCTTTCCCTGCCGCTGCCGATCTGGGTCTTGCCCGTGACGGCGCACCTCAACCCGGATCTCGCTGAATTTGTCCTGGAGAAGCTCAATGGATGTCCGCCTGCTTGAAATACTCGTATGTCCCGTCTGCAAGGGGCCATTGGAGAATCGCAAGGCAGCGGCCGAGCTTGTCTGCAAGGGGTGCCGGCTGGCCTATCCGGTCGTCGATGACATACCCGTGATGCTGGAAGACGAGGCGCGCCAGCTCGGCCCGGAAGAAGCGTGATGGGTTCGGGTTTCCCTGCGCCCATCGATGCAGACGTCTGCGGCCACTGAACCGCCACGATGCCTGGTTTTCGCATCGTTATCCCGGCCAGGTATGCGTCTACGCGGCTGCCGGGAAAGCCCTTGGCGGATATTGCGGGCCAGCCGATGATTGTGCGCGTCGCTGCTGCGGCTCGCCGCTCGGCGGCGCTGGGTGTATGGGTCGCGACCGATGACCAGCGTATTGCCGATGTGGTGCGCCAGCATGGGTATGAGGTAGTCATGACTCGGGCAGATCATCCCAGCGGCACTGAGCGAATCGCAGAGGTCGCGGAGCAGTTGGGCTGGGATGATGCCGACATCGTGGTCAATGTTCAGGGTGACGAACCGATGCTGGATCCTGAGCTGATCGAAGCGGTCGCCAAGGCGTTGCGTGGGGCCCCTGAGGCCGTGATGGCGACGGCGTCCCATCCATTGGCCACGGCAGGCGATTACTTCAATCCGAACGTGGTCAAGGTGGTCTGCGATGTGCGCGGACGCGCCCTGTACTTCAGCCGCGCCCCGATTCCCTGGGATAGGGACCGGTTGGCTGCGCAGCCCGACCTGATGCCTGCCGGTTTGCCGGCGCAGCGCCATATTGGTCTTTACGCCTATCGTGCCGGCTTCCTGCGCCGCTATGGGGAACTTGCGGCCTCACCCCTGGAACGCTGCGAATCCCTCGAACAATTGCGCGTACTTTGGCACGGCTATCCGATTCAGGTAGTGAGTGTCGATCATGCGCCTGCAGCGGGAATCGATACGCCCGAGGACCTTGAGCGGGTTCGCCGATTGTTTGACGCAGAGATAGATTCAGAGTAAGTTTTGGCAATCTAAAAATTACGAAAATACTTTTAAATCATCAAGATAATCATCGCGAGGGAATTATGAAATTGATCCTGTTGGGCGGGCCGGGTGCAGGCAAGGGAACTCAGGCGGCGTTTATTACCGAAAAGTACGGAATCCCGCAGATTTCCACTGGCGACATGCTGCGTGCCGCCGTCAAGGCAGGATCGCCGATGGGCCTTGAGGCAAAAAAGGTCATGGATGCCGGCGGCCTTGTATCCGACGACATCATTCTCGGCCTGATCACCGAGCGACTGAAGCAACCTGATTGCGCCAAGGGCTTTCTGCTGGACGGCTTTCCCCGGACGCTTCCCCAGGCCGAAGCATTGCGTGCTCAGGGCGTCGAACTCGATTTCGTGCTTGAGATTGATGTCAGTGACGAAGAAATCATCCGTCGCATGAGCGGACGCCGGGTGCATCCTGGATCGGGGCGGACCTACCATGTGGTGTTCAATCCGCCCAAAGTCGAAGGCAAGGATGATGCGACGGGCGAGCCGCTCATCCAGCGCGACGACGACAAGGAGGAGACAGTCAGGAAGCGTCTTGCGATATATCACAGCCAGACCCAGCCGCTGATCGAGTATTACTCCAAGTGGTCCGGCTCGGGTGCCAAAGGGGCGCCTAAACACTGCAAGGTGTCGGGGGTCGGTTCGCTTGACTCGATCCGAAGCGCCGTGTTCGCCGCACTCTCCTGATCGATCCCGAAGAATCAATCCCATTGCGGAGGTGTCCATGACCAGCCATATCCGACGCATCGCAGTATGCACAGGCGGTGGCGACGCGCCCGGGCTCAATGCCGTCATTCGCGCCGCCGCGATTGCCGCCGCGAATCGGGGCTGGGAATGCTACGGAATCCACGATGGCTTCAACGGCATCCTGTTTCCGGAGCGCTATCCTGACGGTGGCGTGGTGCGCCTCACGCGGGACAAGGTGCGCGGCATTAGCCACCTGGGTGGGACCATCCTCGGCACCACCAACAAGGGCAATCCTCTGCATTTCCCGATGAAGATGCCCGATGGGACGATGCGCGATACGGATCGCACCAATGAGATCCTGGAATTTTTCGCACGCAAGGAAATCGATGCGCTGATTTCGATCGGTGGCGACGGTTCCCTCACCATCGCGAATGCGTTGCACCAGAGGGGCCTGCGCGTGGTGGGCGTGCCCAAGACCATCGACAATGACCTGGACAAGACTTTCACCACATTCGGTTTCGATTCCGCGGTTGCGTTTGCCACCGAATGCCTTGACCGCTTGCACAGCACCGCCGAAAGCCATCAGCGGGTAATGGTGGTGGAGGTCATGGGTCGTTACGCCGGTTGGATTGCGCTGCATGCCGGCATTTCGGGCGGAGCGCACGCCATATTGATTCCCGAAATTCCGTTCGACGTGGACAAGGTTGCGGCCAAGATCCACGCGCGAGACGGCGAGGGACGCAGTTATTCGCTGGTGGTGGTTGCCGAAGGCGCTGAACCCATCCACGGACACAGGGAAATCCTCGCGCCTGCGGAGATCGGCCATGCCGAACGCCTGGGCGGGGTCGGCGAACGCGTCGCCAAAGTTCTGGCGGATCGCAGTGGCAAGGATGTTCGTGTCGTGGTCCTTGGCCATTTGTTGCGCGGCGGCAGTCCCACGTCGTTCGACCGGCTTGCCGCCATGCGCTTCGGCAGTGCTGCGGTTAGAGCTCTGGAGGAGGGGCAGTCCGGCATCATGGTTGCGCTTGGATTTCCCAACGTGAACTATGTGGCGCTGGAGGAGGTCGCAGGACGCATGAAGGCCGTGCCATCCGACAGTGACACCCTGCAAACCGGTCGTGACCTGGGCATCTGTTTCGGCGACTGAGTCAAGGGAAGTCCGGCCCGTCCTCCGGCGCGTCCGTTTGTCGGCCTATCTGACCGGATTCAGTATCTTGTCGACTTTATTCAGTCGCAGGCGATAGGCATCCGGCATTCCGGAGCCGAGGAGCGGGCGCAGGTAGAGGCGGAACGCATCGGTGATGTCGGTGCCGTTAGCCGCGATGAACTCGTCTTCCATCACCCGCGTTTTCCCGGCCACGCTTTCGAGCGGGACCAACTGGTAATCAACCGAGTAGAAACCCGTTCGCTTGATGGCGACGGATCCGTCCCGGTCGCCCCACATCGCATACTGGACGGCCTTTTCGCCGACTTCGCGCGCTTCCCGCTGGTCCACGTCCGAAACGCATCCCATGAAGGAGCGTTGCAGGTAGCCGAAGGTGTCGCCCCGTACGCGCTTGATGCCGAGCTTGCTGCGAATCTCCTCGCAAAGCAGGTCGGCGAGCGCTCCGGTTCCGGAAAGCTGGATGTTGCCGTGCGCGTCGCGCTCGACATTGCTGGTCAGGCGGGAGATGATGGGTGCGCCGCTTTCGTCGTGGATTCCTTCCGACGCGGCGATCACGCAGCGACCATATTTGTCATACATGGCCTTGACATCGGTCAGGAACTTTTCGACGCTGAACTTCCTTTCTGGCAGGTAGATCAGGTGGGGACCATCGTCTGGGAATTTTTTGCCAAGTGCGGATGCCGCCGTCAGGAAACCCGCATGGCGTCCCATCACCACGGCCAGGTAGACCCCCGGCAGTGCAGCATTGTCGAGGTTGGCGCCCATGAAGGCCTGTGCGACAAAACGCGCTGCGGATGGAAAGCCGGGCGTGTGATCGTTGCCGACCAGGTCATTGTCGATGGTTTTCGGGATATGTATGCAGCGCAAGGCGTAATCGGCACGGCGAGCCTCCTCGCTTACGATTCGTACCGTATCGGAAGAATCGTTGCCTCCGATGTAGAAGAAGTAGCCAATACCGTGCGCCTTGAGAACCTTGAATATTTCCTGGCAATACTTGAGGTCGGGTTTGTCGCGGGTAGAACCGAGCGCGGACGCCGGGGTACAGGCCACCATTTCAATGTTGTGGCTGGTTTCCTGCGTGAGGTCGAGGAATTCCTCGCCGATGATGCCGGACACGCCATGGTAGGCGCCATAAACCCGCTCGACATTGCGGAACTTGCGGGCTTCGAGAACGACTCCAGCCATCGATTGATTGATGACGGCCGTAGGGCCGCCTCCCTGCGCGACGAGTACTTTTCCCTGCGGCATGATTTGGCGTCCTTTCGCTTGTGTGGCGTGAATGATCCGGATGCGTATTCACTGGTGGCGAATTTCCACTATAGCCGTCTATGGAGTCGCCGAACATCCATAAGGCAGATTTGTGCATCAAGGGAGTTTTGGTTGTTGCCGACGCAGCTCCGACCTTGCTGCGACACGGTACCAGGGAACACCCGACGCCCCGGAACCCTTGGCGCGTCAGGGTAACCAATTAGGTTTGAAGCATTAAAGTTCGCAAAACCGGGACTTCTCGGTTGAAATGACGTGATAAAATTATTGGCTGAGTTCATCAATCTATTAAGGGGGGGTTATGACAGCAGGACTGATGTTTGCGCTGATCTGCGCGGTAGCGGCAATTGCTTACGGCTGGATCATGAGCCAGTGGATTCTCCGTCAGCCGGCAGGTAATGACCGCATGAAAGCCATTGCGGCAGCCATTCAAGAGGGCGCTCAAGCCTACCTGAATCGCCAGTACACGACGATTGGTGTCGTCGGCGTTGCCCTAGCCGTATTGATCTGGATTTTCCTTGGAACCTTCACTGCCGTCGGTTTCATCATCGGCGCGGTCCTTTCCGGCGCTGCCGGATATATCGGCATGAACGTTTCTGTTCGCGCCAACGTGCGCACAGCCGAAGCAGCACGGGTTGGCCTCAACGAAGCGCTCAACGTAGCGTTCAAGGGGGGGGCCATCACCGGCATGCTGGTGGTCGGCCTCGGTCTGCTGGGTGTCGCGGGTTATTACGCCGTGCTGAAGATGGTGGCGGGTACCGGCGCCAAGATGGAAGACATCATTCATCCGCTGGTGGGACTCGGTTTTGGTTCCTCGCTGATTTCGATCTTCGCCCGTCTTGGCGGCGGGATCTTCACTAAGGGTGCCGACGTCGGCGCCGACCTGGTAGGCAAGGTCGAAGCGGGCATTCCCGAAGACGACCCGCGCAATCCCGCTGTCATCGCGGACAACGTTGGTGACAACGTCGGCGACTGCGCCGGCATGGCGGCCGACCTGTTCGAGACCTACGCGGTCACCACGGTGGCGACGATGCTGCTGGGCGCCCTGCTGCTCAAGGCGAACCCCGCCTTCGCAGAACAGGCGGTCATCTATCCGTTGGCTCTGGGCGGCTTCTCCATCATCGCGTCGATCATCGGCGTGATGTTCGTCAAGGCCTCGCCGGGCGGCAAGATCATGAACGCGCTTTATCGAGGCCTGATCGTTGCCGGCGTACTGGCGCTGGTGGCTTTCTATCCGATGACCTCGTGGCTGGTGAACGACCACCTGCTCGACAGCGTGCTGAACATCAATGGTGGCGCACAGATGCGGCTCTATGGTGCGGCAGTGGTCGGCCTGGTGCTCACCGGATTGATGGTCTACATCACCGAGTACTACACCGGTACCGAATTCAAGCCGGTGCAGCATGTGGCGCAGGCTTCGACCACCGGACACGGCACCAACATCATTGCCGGTCTTGGCGTTTCGATGAAATCCACCGCCTGGCCGGTCCTTTCGGTGTGCGCCGCGATCTGGGCCTCCTACACCATGGGTGGACTCTACGGAATCGCGATCGCAGCGACGTCGATGCTGTCGATGGCCGGCATCGTGGTCGCACTTGATGCCTACGGACCGATCACCGACAACGCCGGCGGCATCGCCGAAATGGCCGAATTGCCTGATTCCGTTCGCGGCATTACCGATCCGCTCGACGCCGTGGGCAACACGACCAAGGCGGTGACCAAGGGCTACGCCATCGGTTCCGCCGGCCTTGCCGCGCTGGTGCTGTTCGCCGACTTCACGCATGGCCTCGAATCGCTCAAGCCAGGCGTCAAGTTCGCCTTCGACTTGTCCGATCCGGCTGTGATCATCGGCTTGTTCGTCGGCGGCATGGTCCCCTACCTGTTTGCCGCGATGGGCATGGAGGCTGTCGGGCGAGCCGCAGGCGCAGTGGTGGTCGAAGTGCGCCGCCAGTTCAAGGAGATCAAGGGCATCATGGAAGGCACGGCGAAGCCCGAGTACGGTACCTGCGTCGACATGCTGACCAAGGCGGCCATCAAGGAAATGATGATCCCGTCGCTGCTGCCGGTGCTGGTTCCGGTAGTCGTGGCCTTCGGCATGAACATGCTGATGGGTCCGGGCGCCGGCGTGCGTGCCCTGGGCGGCGTGCTGATGGGCACCATCGTCACCGGTATCTTCGTCGCCATTTCGATGACGACGGGCGGTGGCTGCTGGGATAACGCCAAGAAATACATCGAGGACGGCAATTTCGGTGGCAAGGGGTCGGAGGCACACAAGGCCGCCGTCACCGGCGACACCGTCGGCGATCCCTACAAGGATACGGCCGGCCCGGCGGTTAACCCGCTTATCAAGATCATCAACATCGTAGCCCTGCTGATCCTCCCGCTGGTGGTGTGATCCGCAACGTGTTCGATCAAACGGGCAGCCTGCGGGCTGCCCGTTTTTCATGGCGCGGTTCCTTGTGTTCCTGCCACGGCATACTTTTCGCTGCGATTTTCCTGGCTACGCCAGCGTGGCCGCAGGATGCACAGCCCGAAGCGGCCAGCGGTTATGCGCAGCAGTCGACTGCCGTCGGTGGGAAGTTCATGGCGGTCACGGCGAACGCCCATGCCACCGAGGCTGCGCTGGAAATCCTGCGTCTTGGTGGCAACGCGATTGACGCGGCGATCGCCGCTCAGTGGGTCCTGAATCTGGTCGAACCGCAATCTTCCGGCATCGGCGGCGGCGGGTTCCTGCTGCACTGGGACGCGGCGCACAAACGGGTGTCGGCGTGGGATGGACGCGAAACGGCTCCCCGTGCCGCCAGCGCCGACTTTGCCCGGCGCGCCGATGGCAGCGTGGCTGGTTACACCGAATTGCTGTCGGCTGGCAAGGCAGTCGGGGTTCCCGGTCTGGTTGCCATGCTAGACGCTGCCCATCGGAAACACGGCAGATTGCGCTGGGAGAGGCTGTTTCGTCCCGCGATCCGGCTGGCGGAAAACTGCTTTGCCGTCTCACCACGCCTGCACCTGTTGTTGCGCGACGATCCGTTGCTGCGTCGCGATCCTGCCGCACGGGCAATGTATTTCAGGGAAAGCGGCGATCCGCTGCAAGTTGGCGACAAGCTGTGCAATATGGAACTCGCCGCGACACTGCGACGAATTGCAACAGGCGGGGCCGATGCATTGCAAAGGGGGCCCGCCGCGGAGCGAATGGTTGCCGCGGTCGCTGAACGTGGCGGGACGCTGCGGGTGGAGGACCTTCGTGGCTACCGCCCAAAGGTTCGCGAGCCGGTGTGTGGTCCCTATCGTCACTGGCGCGTCTGCGGGATGTCGCCGCCGTCTTCGGGTGGTATCGGCGTCCTGCAGATACTTGGCATTCTGGAGCGCAGCGGCTTGTCGTATGCCCAACCCGGAACAGCGGATGCGGCCCACTATTTCGCCGAGGCCGGTCGGCTGGCCTACGCCGATCGTGCCCGCTACCTTGCCGACCCGGATTACATCGAGGTTCCGCAGCAGGCCTTGGTCGATTCACGTTACCTGCGGCAACGCTCCCGTCTTCTGGATTCAGCCGCAGCATGGGAATCGCCAGGCCTGGTTTCCTGCCGACCAATCGCGTGCAAGCGGATGACGACGCGCCGGAATTTCCGTCGACGACACATCTTTCGATAGTCGACCAGGCCGGCGATGCCGTGGCGCTCACAAGTTCAATCGAAAGTGCATTCGGTAGCCGGATCCAGGTCGATGGTTACTTGCTGAACAACCAGCTGACTGACTTTTCCCTCACCGCCGAGCGCGATGGAAGGCGGGTCGCCAATCGCCTTGAACCGGGCAAGCGCCCTCTTTCGTCGATGGCGCCCACATTCATCTTCGATGCCGCCGGGCAGTTGCATGCCGTGCTCGGTTCACCGGGCGGCAGTCGCATCATCAACTATGTGGCGCGCACCATTGTTTCGGTCCTGGACAGTGGCCTCGATCCGGCTAGCGCCATTGCCATGCCGCACGTCGGCAATCGCAACGGCGCGACGGAGATCGAGCGCGGTCGCTTTCCGGAGGACGTGGCGAAGGAACTGGAACGGCGCGGCCACGAACTGCAGCGCGGCGACATGACCAGCGGCCTCAACCTGATCGTGCGGCACGCAAACGGCTGGATCGGGGCGGCGGACCCCGCGTCGTGAAGGAAGCGCGGGCGGCGACTGATCACGCGCTGCGCAGGCGGAAGTCGCGCAGACGGAATCCGAGCAGCCACAGCGTGGCGAAATAGCCCGCGATTCCGCCCAGGACCAAACCCGATAGCTGAGCCATGCGCTGGCCACCGCTCATTGCCAGCCATGCGATGTCGTCGTTACAACCGAACCAAAGGATGCCGCCAAGTACGCCAAGTGCAATCAGGAGCTTGAGGCTGAATGCGCCCCATCCCGGGCGAGGCTGGTAAACGCCACGCCGACGCAAGCCGCGCCAGAGCATTCCGGCATTGAAGCAGGAGGCGAGGCCGATCGATAGCGCCAGGCCGGCATGCTTGAGCCATCCGATGAACGCGATGTTCATCAGCTGGGTCAGGGCCAGGGTGACCAGTGCAATCTTTACCGGCGTACGGATATCCTGGCGGGCATAGAACCCCGGGTGCCAGCACCTTGACCAGAATAAGGCCGGTTAAGCCGATCGCATAGGCGACGAGCGCTTCACGTGTTTGCAGCACGTCGGAGGCAGCAAAAGCGCCGTACTGGAACAAGGTCGACAGCAGCGGCACCGCGAGCAGCGCCAGTGCCAGCGATGCCGGTAGCGTGAGCAGCAGGGTCAGGCGCAGGCCCCAGTCGAGCAAAGCCGAAAATTCTTCCGGCCGGTCACTGGCGTGGGTTTTGGCCAGGCTAGGCAGGAGGATGGTGCCGAGCGCGGCGCCGAGCAAACCGGCAGGGAATTCCATCAGCCGGTCGGCGTAGTAAAGCCATGAGACGCTGCCGCTTTCGAGGAAGGAAGCGAATACCGTGTTGATCAGCAGGCTGATCTGGGCCACCGAGACACCCAGTACGGCAGGCGCCATCAGCTTGAGGATTCGTTGCACGCCTTCGTCGCGCCAGGCCAGATCGAAGCGTGGCAGCATGCCGATCTTCGCCAACGCCGGAAGCTGTAGCGCCAGTTGCAGTCCACCGCCAATGAAGACGGGCCCAGGCCAGTGCCATGACCGGCGGATCGAACCACGGCGCCGCGAACAAGGCCAGCGCCGATGAAGGACAGGTTGAGCAGGACCGGCGTGAAGGCCGGCAGGGCGAAGCGGCTCCAGGTATTGAGGATTCCCGCGGCGAGGGCCACCAAGGACATGAAAAGAATATAGGGGAAGGTGATCCGGGTCAGTTCCACCGTCAGTTGGAACTTGTCTGCATCGGCGGCAAAGCCCGGTGCCGTGACCGCGATCAGCAGGGGCGCGGCGGCCGTGCCGAGTGCCGTGACGGCCACCAGGATGAGGGAAAGCACGCTGGCGACCCGATCTACGAGCGTCTTGGTCTCGGCTTCCCCACGCCGATTGCGGTACTCCGCGAGCACCGGTACGAAGGCCTGGGAAAACGCGCCCTCAGCGAACAGGCGGCGCAGCAGGTTGGGCAGGCGAAAGGCAACAAAGAATGCATCGGTCAACATGCCGGCGCTGAAGATGCGCGCAATCACGAAATCGCGAACGAACCCGAGGATGCGCGAGAGCAGGGTCATCCCGCTGACGGTGGCCAGGGGCGCGCAATAGATTCATGTCGGGTATGTAGACGGGATGGTCTAGTCAGAAGCGGCTTGCAATGGGCGGAAGACCCCCTTATAATCGCTTCGCTTTCCCAAAGCTCTACCGGATATAAGACATGGCCAATACCGTTCGCTCGCAAGCGTGCCCGCCAGGCAACCGAGCAGCGCGCTCACAACATGAGTCTGCGCTCCACGTTGCGCACCGCGATCAAGAAAGTGCGCAAGGCGATCGACGCAGGCGACAAGGCGGTCGCTCAGGCAGTTTTCAAGGAATCCCAGCCGGTGATCGATTCGATCGCCGACAAGAACATTGTTCACAAGAACCTGGCTGCACGCCAGAAGAGCCGGCTGTCGGCTGCCATCAAGGCACTCTGAGCAGCGTCCGTTCCAGATCAAAAAAGGCTGCCCAATCGGGCAGCCTTTTTGTTTTTGAGGCGGATTTCGGGCACGAAATGATAGTGCAGAGCTCTTCATCATATCCGTGAATTAATTCCCTTTTAAATTAACTAAATAGGTTGAATTTGAGGAAAGGGCTGCATATAATTCAAAACTACATTGAAGTGAAAGGGGTTTCATGCAATCCCATCAGTTCATTAAATATGCGTTTCGAATCCGGACCAAGCTCGGCGTGGTTGTGGATAACCTCATGATCCATGGTCGCGACGAGCACGAGGCTCAGCGCAAGCTGCGGCAGGTGTATCACGACTGCCAGATCATCGAATGCATTTGCCATCACGGCAGCGTCAGGGTTCCGGTGGCAAGTTTCGAGGAAGTTGCGAACCTCATCGTCCGCTGAGTCGGAGCAGGAGCTTCGGCAGCCCGCCGGCGTCCGCCCGGCCGGTCAGAGAAACCGCGCCGCCCGCAATTCTTCCATCAGTTCAAGGTAATCCGCAGCACCCCGACTGCTCGGGTTGTGCGCGAATATGTCGCGATTCAGAGACGGCGCTTCGGCGATAGCGACGTTTTCCGAAATCACCGTTTCACAAAGTTCGACGCCGAATTGCTGGCTCAGTCGATCCTGTATTTCGAAACTCATCTTGCGGCGACGGTCGAAACAGCGTCAGCACGCAGCGACGCTCGATGCGTCGCTTGAGCACCGGTTCCAGCGCCTTCAGGGTATGTTCGATCTGCAAGGCGCCACGCAAGGACAGGTAGTCCGACGATACGGGAACAAGTATCCGGTCGGAGGCGAATATCGCATTGAGCGAAAGTACGCCGAGGAATGGGCAGCAATCAATGATGGCGGTATTTTCGCCGCCGGCGGCTTCGAGCGCCTGCAATCCGGAATTCAGCCGATTCAGGATCGCTGGCCCTTGCCGAAAATCGAATCAACCTTGATCAGTTCGGCATGAGCCGGAATCAGGCGCCCGATTCCTTCCCACTCGATTGCCAGATCCTCAAGCGGCCTGTTGTCCTGATACAGGGCGAACACGCTGTTGTGGGCTTCACCCAGAACCTTGCCGTGGATTGCTGTCAGGTGTGCCTGTGGATCAAGATCGACAAGCAATGTAGGCACGGATTCCCGTCCCAGGGCACCGGCGAGATTGAGCGCGGTGGTGGTCTTGCTTACCCCGCCTTTCTGGTTGAAAACCGCCATCCGCACTACCGGCTCCTTCGCATTCCCGCTCTGTACAGAGCCAGATTTTTCACTTAGTATAGAGGCGTTTTCACACGGCGGCCGCGTTGCTCCTCGGCCGCCGTATGTTTTTCGCGTTGAGATTTCCGCGGAGTTCTTCATGCCGCATCTGATGAATACCTGCGGGCGATTGCCGGTCGCCTTTACCCACGGTGAAGGCTGCCGGCTGTTCGACGAGAACGGCAAAACCTACCTGGATGCACTTGCGGGCATTGCCGTCAATACGTTGCTCGGCCACAACCATCCGCGGTTGGTGAAAGCGCTTGGCGCGCAGATCGCACGTTTGATCCATACCTCGAATCTGTATCGATCAGTGAAGCCGAGGCGGCCTGGATCGCCCTCGCCGCGCTGGCCAGCATGGACGAAGTGTTCTTCTGCAATTCGGGCTGCGAGGCCAACGAAGCGGCAATCAAGCTCGCACGCATGTTCGGCCATCAGCAGGGCATCGAGCAGCCGGCCATCGTGGTGATGGAGCATGCCTTCCATGGCCGCACGCTGGCGACGCTGTCCGCCACCGGCAACCGCAAGGTTCAGGCCGGTTTCGAGCCCTTGGTTTCGGGCTTCGTGCGGTCCCTTCGATGATCTCGCAGCGATCGAGCAACTGGCCGAGCGCAATCCGGAATATCGTCGCGGTCCTGTTCGAGCCGATCCAGGCGAGGGCGGCATCAACCTCGCGCATCGGGATTTCGCGTTCCTTGCGGCAAATTTGTGACCGCAAGAACTGGCTGTTCATGGTCGACGAAGTGCAAAGTGGCATCGGACGCACGGAGCCTGGTTTGCCCACCAGCACGCCGGCATCGTGCCAGACGTGATGACCTTGGCCAAAGGGCCCGGGTCCGGCGTGCCGATCGGTGCCTGCCCGGGCTGCCGGGCGCGCTGGTGGCGTGTTCAAGCCGGGCAACCACGGCTCGACCTTCGGCGGAAATCCGCTGGCATGTGTCGCCGCACTGACCACGATCGACGTCATCGAATCCGACGGCCTCATGGAGCGTGCGGCGAGCCTCGGCGAGTCCATCCGTGGCGGCTTGCGCCATGCGCTCGCCGGTGTCGCCGGCGTGGTCGATATTCGCGGCGACGGCCTGATGATCGGCATCGAACTCGATCGGCCCTGTGGCGACCGGTCAGGCAGGCACTGGCTGCCGGGCTTGCTGATCAACGTCACCGCCGACAAGGTGGTGCGATTGCTGCCGCCGCTGGTAATGAGCGATGCCGAGGCTGCCGAACTGGTCACCCTGCTGGGACGCCTGATCAAAGACTCTCGAGCCTGACCATGGCCAAGCCGCGGCATTTCCCTCCAGCTCGGGCGATCTCACGCGCGAGGAACTCGACTACGTCTTCGAACGCGCGCGCGTCATCAAGGCCCGCTTCAAGGCCTACCAGCGCCATTGGCCGCTGCAGGACCGCACCCTGGTGATGATCTTCGAAAAGGCCAGTACCCGCACCCGCCTGTCATTCGAGGCCGGCATGCACCAACTCGGCGGCTCGGCGATCTACCTCAATACGCGCGATTCCCAGCTCGGGCGCGGTGAGCCGGTGGAGGATGCCGCCGAGGTCATCTCGCGCATGAGCGACATCGTCATGATCCGCACTTACGAGCAGGAAATCATCGAGCGCTTTGCGGGCCACTCGCGGGTGCCGGTGATCAACGGCCTGACCAACGAATACCATCCCTGCCAGATCCTCGCCGACATCTTCACCTTCATCGAGCATCGTGGTCCGATTCAGGGCCGCACGGTGGCCTGATCGGGGATTCCAACAACGTCCGCAACACCTGGCTTCAGGCCGCCGAGGTGTTCGATTTCAAGGTGCGCGCATCGACGCCCCCCGGCTATGAGGTCGAGGCGGAGCGCGCGGCCTGCACGGGACCGACCATTTCGAGCAGTTCGTCGACCTGATGGGAGGCAGCGCGCGGCGCCGACTGGTGACGACCGACGTATGGACGTCGATGGGCGTTTCGAGGCGTCGAGAACGAAGCGCGGCTGCGCGATTTCGCCGACTGGCAGGTCGATGCCGAGATGATGCGTGCCGCGTGTCCGGAGGCTGTGTTCATGCACTGCCCGCCGGCGCACCGCGGCGAAGAGGTCTCCGCCGAAGTGATCGACGGCCCGCAGAGCGTAGTCTGGGACGAGGCCGAGAACCGGCTGCACACACAGAAGGCTTTGATGGAATTCCTGCTCCGGGCAGGCTGAACGACTGAGGGAAGATTTATGAAAGCAGCAAAGAAATCGGGCAGCAAGGAAAGCAACAAGGTTGTCCTCGCCTATTCCGGCGGTCTCCGACACCTCGGTCATCCTAAAGTGGCTGCAGGACACCTACAACTGCGAAGTGGTGACTTTCACCGCCGACCGGGGCAGGTGAGGAACTGAACCGGCGCGTGCCAAGGCACTGCAGATGGGGGATTGGGTCGAAGAACATCTTCATCGACGACCTGCGCGAGGAGTCCGCCCGCGATTTCGTCTTCCCGACGTTCCGCTGCAACACCTGCCCTACGAGGGCGAATAACTGCCGGCACTTCGATCGCGCGGCCGCTGATCGCCAAGCGCCCGGTCGAGACACGAAGAAGACCGGCGCCAATTCGATTTCCGAAGTGACCGGACAAAGGCAACGACCATGTTCGCTTCGAACTTGGCGCCTATGCCCTGATGCCCAATGTCAAGGTCATCGCACCGGCGCGAGTGGGACCAGCTCGCGCGAGAAGCTGATGGCCTATGCCGAGAAGAACGGCATCCCGGTCGAGATGAGCACAAGAAAGGCGGCTCGCCTACTCGATTGGACGCCAACCTGCCGCACATCTCCTACGAAGGTCAGCCACTTCGAAGATCCCGGGGCGGAGGCCGAGGAATCCATGTGGCGCTGGACCGTGTCGCCGGAAAGGCGCGACCGTGCCGAGTACCTCGACATCGAATTCAGGCAGGGCGACCCGGTCGCACCTAACGGCAAGAAGATGAAGCCCCATGTCCTGCTTGCCACGCTCAACCAGCTCGGCGGCAAGCACGGCATCGGTCGCCTCGACCGTCGAGAACCGCTACTGTCGGAATGGTAGTCTGCGCGGCTGCTATGAAACCCCGGGCGGCAGCATCCGCTTAGGGCGCACCGCGCCATCGAGTCGGTCTGCCTGACCGCTCAGTCGCCCACCTCAAGGACGACCTGGCCGCCGCGCTACGCCAGCCTGATCTACAACGGCTACCGGTGGAGCCCTTCGAGCGTCGCGTGCCCTGCAACGCTTGATCGACCACACCCAGCAGACGGTCAATGGTTGGGTGCGGCCTGCTCTACAAGGGCAACGTGATCGTGACCGGGCGCG
>JADJUP010000044.1 GCA_016716965.1 Sulfuritalea sp.
GTTCGACCCGACCATCGCCACCTTTGATGACGATGCCGGCGCCTACAACCAGAAGGACGTCACTTGCTTCATCCGGCTGGAATGCTTTGCGTACGCATTTCAGGCCAGCCCTGGCCGCTGAAAGCCGCGCCGGCAAGAAGAAGGGGTGATCTGGCACCGGATGAATCATGGCAGGCTTCTATGCTTGGCTTTTCCGAGGAGCATCTCGCTGAGGGTTCGGCGGGATGTTCAGCATCGGGGCCTTCATGCCCTCTCTACATGCCGTTCATCATCGGCGAACTGGCCTGGAAATCCAAGGCGGGCAAGCTCGCACCTTCATCCTGTTCTTCGTTCTTTCTTTCGGCATGTTTGGCTTGGTCGCCAAGTTCATCATTCGGAAACTCTGGGGAATCTAGATGTCCGCTAAGAAAAATGAGTTCGCCGACAAACGTTTCGGTGGTCAAGAAGGTCAACGTGTATTTCGACGGCAAGTGCGTCAGCCATAGCGTGCAGTTCGCCGATGGCACGAAGAAGAGCGTTGGCGTCATCCTGCCGTCAACCCTGACCTTCAACACCGGCGTGCCCGAGATCATGGAGACCGTCGCCGGATCCTGCCGCTATCGCCTCAAGGGCGAAGACTGGAAGACATGCACCGCCGGCGCGTCGTTCAAGGTCCCGGGCAATTCCGCGTTCGACATCGAGGTGACGGGCGAGCCCTATCACTACGTTTGCCACTTCGACTGAGCGCCGAGACGCCATGCCCCCCTTCGACATCACCCCCGCCGCCTGATCCCGTCGCGCTGAAGAACGCTGTCATGTCGCTGGACGCCAGCATCGGCAAACTGCTACGACTTCAAGGGCACCTCTGCGCGCGCCGAAACTGAACGAGAAGGCACAAGACGATCACCATCCACGGCGCGATTCCGAATTCCAGCTCCGCTGCGTCAGCGACATCCTGTTTCCGGAAATGGAAAAGAAGGAGCAGAAAGCACCAAGCGCCTCGACCATGGGCCGGTGGAGACCGTCGGCGGCAACAAGGCCAAGCAGGAACTCAAGATCAAGGTTGGCATCGAGCAGGAACTGGCGAAGCAGATCGTCAAGATGATCAGGACAGCAAGATCAAGTGCAGGCCAGCATCACAGGGCGACGCTGTGAGTCACCGGCGACAAGCGCGACCTGCTGCAGGAAGCCATCGCGCTGGTGAAGAAGTCGATAACCGATTTCCGCTGCAGTACGGCAATTTCAGGGATTGAGTTCGCGCGACGCCGTAGCGCCAGCGCCGACTTTCAGCGTTTCAGTCCGTGGGTCCAGCGCGAGTAAAGGCGGTCGGCGACGACGCGCATCGCCGCGATGCGGGCCTCCATGCCGGACAGCATTTGTTCCGGGGTCTGCACCGACGCCGATGCGGGAACGCCTTCCGCGGCCCAGTGGTGGCACCAGCTTTCGATCATGGTCGATGTCATCTCTACGTGGCACTGCATGCCCAGGTGTCGACCGCGCAGGAAGGCCTGGTTGGCGCAGTGGGCGCTTTGCAGCAGGCGCGTCGCGCCGGGCGGGATGCTGAAGGTTTCGCCGTGCCAGTGGAAGGCCTCGAAGCCGGCGGCATCGCCCAGCCAGTCGGGGTTGGCGCCGGCCGCCTCGACGCGCCCCCAACCGATCTCCTTTACGGGATTGCGCGCCACCGTGCCACCGAAGGCCTTGGCCATGAGTTGTCCGCCGAGGCAGTGGCCGATCACCGGGATGCCTTGCCGGTCTGCCTCGCGGATCAACTCCAGGACCGGGGCGATCCACGGCAGATCGTCATTCACGCTCATCGGCCCGCCCATGAAGCACAGGCCGGAAAATCCCTCGGGAGTCGGCGGTGGCGCCACGGCTTCGTCGAGCTTGAACAGCGTCCAGGGCAGGGATTGGCTGTCGAGGAATGTGGCAAAATAGCCGGGTCCCTCGCCGGGGCTATGACGGAAGATTGCGATCGGTTTCATGCGGAGTCTCTAGTTAGCGCGGGCCCGAATTCTAGCGGAGGTCTGCTTTCCCTGATGCGTCGTCGATTCCGCGAAGGCCTTGTCGCGCCCCCGGTCTGCGAATCCTCGTTCAGCGAAGGCAAGGACCTGATTCCCGCCGCCGTGCTGGTGCCGGTGGTCATGCGCGAAACCGGCCCCACCATGCTGCTGACCCAGCGCACCGCGCACCTGCGCGACCACGGCGGGCAGGTCAGTTTCCCTGGTGGGCGTTGCGAAACCGACGATGCCTCGCCCGAGGCCACCGCCCTGCGCGAAGCCGAGGAGGAAGTCGGGCTGCTTGCCAGCCAGGTCGAGATCCTCGGCCGCTTGCCGGAATACCGCACCGGCACCGGCTTCGTCATAACCCCGGTGGTCGGCCTGGTGACCCCGCCGCTAAACCTGAAACTGGACGATTTCGAAGTCGCCGAGGTCTTCGAGCCGCCGCTGGAATTCCTCCTCGACACCGCCAACCACCAGCGCCAGAGCCTCGAAGTGCGCGGCACCCGCCACGAATACTGGGCCATGCCGTGGCAGGGCTACTTCATCTGGGGCGCCACCGCCGGCATGCTGGTGACCTTGCAACGAATGCTTTTTCCCGCGACCGAGCGATGAGCCTGCTTTCCATCGTCATCACGCTGGTCCTCGAGCAGTTGCACGCATTGCCGGTCGAACGCCTTGCACCGGCCGCAGGCCTCTGGCCGGATTTCTCGAAGACAAGTTCAACGATGGCAGGGCACAGCCATGGTGCCATTGCCTGGGGCCTGGGCGTTGCGCTGCCGGCCGCCCTGCTGGTGCTGCTGCATGGCTTGCTGATGTATTTCCAGCCCTTGCTGGCCTTCGTGCTGGGCATTGCGGCGCTGTACCTGACCATGGGCTTTCGCCAGTTCAGCCACCACTTCACCAACATCCATCTTGCGTTGCGTCGCGGCGATACCGACGAAGCGCGCCGGGTACTCGCCCAGTGGCGCGGCCGCAGTGGCGATCGCCTGAGCAGCAGCGACATCGCGCGCCTGGCGATCGAGCAGGCACTGCTCGCCTCGCATCGTCACGTGTTCGCGCCGCTGCTCTGGTTCGTCGTGCTGGGTCCCGGCGGGGCCTTGTTCTACCGCCTCGCGCACGGGATGGATGAACTCTGGGGCGGGCGCAGCGAAGCGGAGTTCGGCGAGTTCGGCGCATTTTCCCGGCAGGCGTTTGCCGTCATCGACTGGCTGCCAGTGCGTGTCACGGCGGCTTCCTTCGCCGTGGTCGGCGATTTCGAGGATGCCGTGCATTGCTGGCGCACACAGGCTGTAAGGTGGCCGGAAGCTGGCTCCGGTATACTCCTTGCGAGTGGCGCCGGCGCGCTCGGGGTAAGGCTGGGCATGCCGGTGCACGAGGCGTTTCCCGACTCTGGCGAAGCTGCCGACCGCCCCGAACTGGGGTTGGGCGAAGATGCCGACCCCGATTTCATGCTGAGCACGATAGGCCTCGTCTGGCGCAGTCTCGTGCTCGGTCTGGCAGTGCTGACCCTGGTCTGGCTTTCCAGTTGGGTCGGCGGTTGATTTTTCCGTGGTGGATTCCGTTCCTGGCGCAGCCGGGGACATAACAAAAGGAGCTTTTTGATGGCTGACAAGAGAGAAGTCGTTGTACTGAGCGCTGTTCGTGCTGCCGTGGGGACCTTTGGCGGCGCGCTGTCCGGCATGGAGCCGGCCGATCTGGGCGGCCTGGTGATCAAGGAGGCCATCGCCCGTTCCGGCGTCGATCCCGCGGCCATCACCTTCGCCACCGTCGGCAACGTCATCCCGACCGAAGCCCGCTACGCCTACGTCGCGCGCAATGCCACGATCCAGGGCGGCATGACCATGGATTCCGTTACCTTCGCCGTGAATCGCCTGTGCGGCTCGGCCCAGCAGGCCATCGTCAGCTCGGCCCAGGCCATCCTGCTCGGCGATGCCGATTTCGCCATCGGCGGCGGCGTCGAAGTCATGTCGCGTGGCGCCTACCTGTCCCCCGCGATGCGTTCCGGCGCGCGCATGGGCGACACCAAGATGCTCGACGCGATGGTCTGCGCCCTGACTGACCCGTTCGGTGTCGGCCACATGGGCATCACCGCCGAGAACCTGGCCAAGAAGCACGGCTTCACGCGTGAGCAGCAGGACGAGTTCGCCTGTGAATCGCAGCGCCGCGCCGCCGCCGCCGTCGCCGCCGGCTACTTCAAGGAACAGATCGTCCCGATCACGCTCAAGACCCGCAAGGGCGACGTCGTGTTCGACACCGACGAGCACATCAAGGCCAGCACCACCATGGAAACCCTGGCCAAGATGAAGCCGGCCTTCGACAAGGCCGGTACCGTCACCGCCGGCAATGCATCGGGCATCAACGACGGCGCCGGCTTCCTGGTGCTGGCCGACGCCGCCAAGGCCGCCGCCGGCGGCCACAAGGCGATGGCCCGCCTGGTGGCCTACGGCATCGGCGGCGTGCCCAACGATGTCATGGGCGAAGGCCCGATCCCGTCGACCCGCATCGCGCTGGCCAAGGCCGGCCTCAAGCTGGACGACATCGGTGTGGTCGAATCCAACGAAGCCTTCGCCGCGCAGTCGCTGTCGGTCGCCAAGGTACTCGGCCTCGACCCGAAGAAGACCAACCCGAACGGCGGCGCGATCGCCATCGGCCACCCGATCGGGGCATCCGGCGCGGTGATCATCACCAAGGCACTCTACGAAGCCAAGCGCGTCGGCAGCAAGTACTGCCTCGCCACCATGTGCATCGGCGGCGGCCAGGGCATCACCACGATCTGGGAAATGCTGTAAGCCGGATCGGTAATTCGCTCCATCAAAAAGCCCGGCTTCGGCCGGGCTTTTTTGTTTCTGCGGCCCATGCGGTTGCTGCGATTCGGCGCAATTCGCCGTGTCGCCGGCGACCGAAGGAAGTCCCTGTGGGGCGCCGACTTTTGCGTTTCCTTGCGAGGGCTCAGAACCCTGCCATGCGCGCCAGCGCCTTCTGCTCCTTGAAATCGGGCAGGGGGCCGAGGCCCGCCGCCATGTTGTCCTCAAGGTGGTCGAGGCGGGTGCTGGCCGGGATCGTGCAGGTCACCGCCGGGTGCGCCAGGATCCAGCGCAGGAACAGTTGCGCCCAGGAGCGGCAGCCGTGTTCTGCGGCGGCGGCTGGCAGCGGCTTGCCCTTGACCGTGTCGAACAGCGCGCCTTCGGCGAAGGGCCGGTTGGCGATCACCGCAATGCCGCGTTCTGCCGCCAGCGGCAGCAGGCGCCGCGCCGAATCGGGTTCCGCCAGCGAATAGTTGATCTGCAGGAAGTCCAGCTTTTCGCTGCGCAGGACCTGCTCGACCTCCGCATAGGCGCCGCTGCTGTAGTGGCTGATGCCGAGGTAACGGATGCGGCCGGCGGCCTTCCATGCGCGCAGGGTCGGCAGGTGCTGTTTCCATTCCACAAGATTGTGGATCTGCATCAGATCGATCTCCGGCGCGCGCAGGCGGCGCAGCGACTCCTCCATCTGCGCGATGCCGGCCTGGCGTCCCTGCGTCCACACCTTGGTGGCGAGGAACAGTCGGCGGCGCAGGCCGCGCTCGGTGGCGAGGTCGCCGAGCACCGATTCCGCGCTGCCATACATCGGGCTGCTGTCCACCACCGTGCCGCCGAGCTCGGCAAAGCGGCCCAGCAAGCGCCCGAGGCTGGCGCGCGCCGTGGCGTCGGCGCCGACATCGAAGCTGCGCCAGGTGCCCAGCCCGATCACCGGCAGCGCAAGGCGGTCGCCCGGCAGCGTACGCGTGGCGAGGGTCGCGACGGCGGCGGGTGACGGCATCACGGCCATGAGCGGCAGCGCCAGGGCGCTACCGAGGAATCTGCGGCGGGCGGGCATGAGGGCTCCGGCATGGGTGTCGATCACGGGCGCCAGGCGCCCTCCAGAATCTGCTGACCCGCGCAGCCTACCGCAACGCCCGTTGCCGCGGCAAGACGGCAGCTTGGCCGGGCATTCGCCTACAATCGGGCAAACATAGTCAGGGAGCGTGTCATGTCGGGTTCGCGATTGCCGGTGCTGCTGGTGCTTTTTCTCGGGGTCGCAATCCACGGCGTCAGCCGCGCGGGATTCGACGAGGCGCTCAAGGCCTACCAGGCAAAGGATTTCCCTCTTGCCTTGAGCGAGGCGCGCAAGGCCGCGGATGCCGGCGAGCCGCGCGGCAGCATGATCCTCGGCGTGATGTACCAGAACGGGCAGGGGGTCACCGCTGACCATGCGCAGGCGGTGAAGCATTTCGAGAAAGCCGCGCAGGGCGGCGTGGTCAACGCCAACGCACGGCTGGCCCAGGCCCATGCCCGCGGCCAGGGCGTGGCCAAGGACCGCGACAAGGCGCTGGCCCTGGCGCGGCGCGCGGCGCAGCAGGGCGATGCGGAAGGTGCCTTCCTGGTGTCGGTGATCCTGGCCGGCGAATTCCTCGGCTACCTCGATGCCAACGGAAAGCCGGACCGGCAGCGCTACATGAAGCTCGCCGGCCGCCCGCTGTCCGAGCGCGCGATGGATACCGAAGCCAGGGATGCGCTCTACTGGTCGGCCGACAAGTCCTTCCCGCCGGCCATGATGACGCTGGCAATGAGCATGGGCGGGTCGATCGGCGACGGCAATCGCCAGCGCTTGCAGGCCCTGATGGCCAAGCTGCCCAACGTCACCTATCCGGCCCTGCTCAACTACCAGAAGATCGCCAGCTACATGGACACCCTGGGCCAGAGCAATGCCAGCCCGCAGGCCTTCGTCGACGCGCAGGCGCCACAGATGCTGGCTGCGGCGATGCAGGCCTGTGGCCTGCGCGACGGCAAGGACGCGGCCAAGCTGCCGCCGCCTCGCCTGGTCTCGATCAAGGTCAGCAAGCCGCTCAGCGACGCCGTCTACCTGCCGAGCCGCATCCCCGGCTACGAGCGCGCCTACCTGGTCTCCGGCCAGTGGGAAGAAGCCTGGACATATACCGCCTGCGACAAGCAGGCGCAGGTCACAGTCAGGTTCAAAGCCGACGGTCTCGGTGGGACGCAGTTCTCGACGACCCCGAACGCCAAGCCGAACTGAGCGGGGCGGCTGGGTCCCGGTATCCGAACGGGCTAGCCCGTTCGGCCTATTGTTCGTTTGTCGCAGCGTGCGTATCTTGTCGTCAAGGGCAGAAGCGCAATTGCGCGTTCCCCGAAGTCAATGTGGATACACCACGCGAAGGAGACGGGCGATGAAAGACCGATTGTTGGGCCTTGTGGGCTCGGTTCTGGCAAGCGCCCTGTTCGCGTCCACCGCCCAGGCCCAGGTGGTCAATGGCAGCTTCGAGGCGAACTCGCAGGCCAACGGCACTTGGAACATCTACAGCAACCTGGTTGGCTGGCAGGGTGGCGCGTTCGGTATCGAACTGCGCAACAACGTTGCCGGTGCGGCTTACGACGGCAACAACTACATCGAGCTCGACACCACCAAGAACAGCCTGGCCAGCCAGGTGCTGACCACGACGCCGGGCAGCTACATCCTGAGCTTCGCCTATTCGGCGCGCGAGCGCATCAATGCGGCATCCAACGGCATCGAAGCCTGGTGGAACGGATCCCTGGTCGCGACCTTGACCGGCAACGGCTCCAACAGCGGTAACAGTTGGGGCCTATACAGCTACGTCGTGCAAGGCGCCAGTCCGGTGTCCACGCTCGAGTTCCGCGCCGTCGGGACCAGCGACAGCTACGGCGGTTCGCTCGACGCGGTTACGGTGACCGCCGCGGTGCCGGAACCCGAGACCTACGCCATGATGCTCGCCGGACTCGGCCTGATGGCCATGGTGGCGAAGCGTCGCCGGCGCACGCTGTCGGCCTGATTCCTGGCCGGGCGTCGATTCAACGGGGGCTGCGGCCCCCGTTTGCATTGGTGTGTCGCAAAGCTCGGGTACCCCCGTTCGATTGACTTGCCCGGGGCTGCCGGGGATACTTTGCGCCACCCGGCCGCGATGACGGATGCGAGCGCCCCGAACCCATTGCCGAAAGGTCGAGCGACATGGACACCAACAAGAAACCGATATCCGAACTGATGACGCGCACCGTGTGCGAAGTGGCCACTGACTTCAGCGCCGAACGGATCCTCGAAGTCATGCATCGCAAGTCGGTCAGTTCGGTGCTGGTGGTCGAGGACCGCCTCACCCTGGGCATCGTCACCGAGCGCGACGTGGTGCGCAACCTCAACCGCAGCAGCGGCCTCAAGGGGCTGGCCTGTACCGACCTGATGCAGGCGCCGGTAGTCACTGTCGAGCAGACGGAAAACTGCATGGACGTCTATCACCTGATGGGCAGCCGCCGCATCCGCCACATCGCGGTCACCGACGCCGAGGGCCTGCTGGTCGGCGTCGTCAGCGAAGGCGACATCCTGCGCGACTTTGGCATCGAGTACTACATGCGCTTCCAGACCGTCGGCGACGCGATGACCGCCGACGCCGGCCTGCTGCCGGAAACCGCCACCGTGGCCGAGGTCGTCGCCCTGATGGACAGTGGCCGCTACAGTTGCGTGTTCGCCATCGATGCCGCGCGGCGGCCGCTGGGCGTGCTCACCGAACGCGACATCGTGCGCCTGTGCCACCTTCACCCGCATCCCGAAAGCCTGATCCTGGGCGCCACCATGAGCCACCCGGTGCGCGCCGTGGGCCGCGAGGACATGCTGCACGACGCCGTCAAGGCCATGGACCAGGCCCACATCCGGCGCCTGGCGGTGGTCGATGGCGATGGCGCCATGTGCGGCATGCTGACCCACCACGAAGTCGTCAGCGGCCTCGAAGGGCAGTACGTCAGCTACCTGAAGGACATGATCCAGCGCCAGGAGGAAGTGCTGGAAAGCCGGCAGGCCGTAGTCGGCGAAAAAGCCCTGCTGGAAAACATCCTGCGTTCGGCCACCGGCACCGCGGTGATCGCCACCGACCTCGCCTGCCGCATCGTCTATTTCAATCCCGCCGTTTCGGCGATGCCCCGCCTGCTGCCTTTCGCCGCGCCCGGCAGCGACCTGCGCGAGGTGCTGGCCGGCATGGGCTGGGCCGACAGCCGCGCGGTGCTGAAAACCGACGTCCTGCGCAACGGCAAGCTGCACAGCCAGGCGCTGGCCTGGAACGTGGGCGCCGATCGCTTCCGCGCCGAACTGCAGATGTCCCTGCTGATCGACGAAGGCAACCAGGCCCAGGGTTATCTGCTGCTGGTGCGCTGAGCGTGTCAGCGCGGCGCAAGAGTCGGCGCCGGCGACACGGCCAAATAAGGGATGCGACGCCCGACGCGGCCGGCGAAATTCGCTGGCCTCGCCTGCTGCTGCGCTTTAGCGAGCGTCAAGCTTTCCCTGAGCGACCTCGACACCCAAGCGGTTGAGGTTCTGCTCGTTGGCCGGCGCGACGATGTGGCGGATGGCATCGGCCACCGCGGCATCGGCGAAAACCTGCTCCCAATGCACCTGCGTGCCGCCCGGCACGGGCGCCAGCGTGATGGTCAGCGTGAAATGCGGCAGGCAGACATGGCGGATCACGACCTGGCGCTCGACCTCGATCTCGTCGAAGACCGACTCATTCGGATAAACCCTGCCGTCGGGGCCGATCATGTCGAACACCCATCTGCCGCCGGGCCGGAACTCGAACACATCGAACCGATTGGAGAAGCCGTCCGGCCCCCACCATTTCGCCAGGCGGGCAGGGTCCCCGATCGCGGCAAACACCGCCGCGGGCGTGGCATCCAGGTTGCGTGTGCTGGTGAAGGTGCTCATTGCGTGCTCCGTGTAATTCGAAGCGGGGCTGCCATCGGAATTGTGCCGGTGACGGATGCCTGCGGAAGGCGCAGGAACCCGGCGCTAGGCCTTGGGTCGGTGCAGCGCGCAGAGCTTGTTGCCGTCGGGATCGCGAACATAGGCCAGGTACATCGCCCCCAGGCTACCTTCGCGCAGACCCGGGGCGTCCTCGATCGACGTTCCTCCATGGGCGACTGCCGTGTCGTGGAAGCGGCGCACCTGCTCGGGTGAATCGCACTTGAATCCCGTGGTGCCGCCGTTGGCGAAGCTTGCCGGCTGGCCGTTGATGGGCTCGCTGACGCAGAAGGTCGAGCCGTCGTGCCGATAGAACAGGCGGGCATGTCCGGTCTTTGACTGGTTGCGCAGGGGCTCTCCCGCTCCCAGGACGCCGAGCACGGCGTCATAGAAGCGCTTCGAACGCTCGATGTCATTCGTTCCGAGCATTACGTGACTGAACATGGTGTGTCTCCCGGGTTGGTGGTTGCGAACCGTGTTTCTACCATGAGTCGCGACAGGGGGACGACCGCAAACGGACGCGGCCGCGCGTCAGCCGCGCCGGGCCGCTTCGATCGCCGCGATGTCGATCTTTCCCATCTCCATCATCGCCTCGAAAGCGCGCCTGGCAGCGGCATGATCCGGATCGGCGATCGCGTCAATGAGCGCGCGCGGCGTGATCTGCCACGACAGGCCCCACTTGTCCTTGCACCAGCCGCAGGCGCTCTCCTGGCCGCCGTTGCCGACGATCGCGTTCCAAAAGCGGTCGGTTTCGGCCTGATCGTCGGTCGCGACCTGGAAGGAAAACGCTTCGCTGTGCACGAACGCCGGGCCACCATTGAGGCCGAGGCAAGGGATGCCCATCACGGTGAACTCGACCGTCAGAACGTCGCCCTCTTTGCCCGAGGGATAGTCGCCGGGCGCGCGATGGACCGCTCCCACCGCGCTGTCGGGAAACGTTTGGGCGTAGAACCTCGCGGCATCCAGGGCGGTACCGTTGTACCAGAGGCAGATCGTGTTTCTGGCGACCATGGTTGTTCTCCATTCATCAACGAAACGCAACGAAACGGAATTGGATTGGTCTGTGCTGCACTACTCGCTTCCAAAAGTCGGCGCTGGCAGTACGGCGATTCCGCAGCGGCGGCGGCCACGTGGCCGCCGCGCAGGTCCGGCTCAGCCCGCGGCGGCTTCCTTTTCCTGCAGCGCGCGCCACATCACCTTGCCGGTGGCGGACTTGGGCAGGGACTCGACGAATTCGACGAGTCGCGGCGACTTGTAGGCGGCCATGTTGGCGTGGGCCCAGTCGATGATGTCCTGTTCGCTGACCTTGCCGCGCTGCGCTTCCTTGATCACCACGATGGCCTTGACGGTTTCGCCGCGATGCGGGTCTTTCGCGCCGATCACGCAGGCTTCCTGGATCGCCGGGTGCTGGTACATCAGGGCTTCCACCTCGGCCGGCCAGACCTTGTAGCCGGAGGCGTTGATCATGCGCTTGAGGCGGTCGACCATGAAGAAATAGCCGTCTTCGTTGACGTAGGCGAGATCGCCGGTGCGGAACCAGCTCTTGCCGTCGAGTTCGATGAAGGCGTTGCGCGTGGCTTCCGGGTTGTTCCAGTAGCCCTTGAACACCTGTGGCCCGCGCGTGAGGATTTCGCCGACCTCGTTGGCCGGCAGTTCGGCGAATGTGTTCGGGTCGACCACCATCGATTCGACGTCGAAGATCGGGATGCCGAGGCACTGCTTCCTGGCGCGGTCGGGCGGGTTGATGTGCGAGGGGGCGATGGTCTCCGACAGGCCATAGCCTTCGACATAGGTGATGCCCATGTCGAGCAGCTTCTGCGCGATGGCCTCGGGCATCGCCGCGCCGCCGCCGCTCATGCGCGTGATGGAGCTGAGGTCGTAGTTGGCGAGGTTCGGGTTCATCAGGAAGTCGATGATCATGGTCGGGATCGCGGTCCACGAGGTGACGCCGTAGCGCGCGATGCACTGCGCCGCCGCCTCGCGGTCCCAGCGCGGCAGCAGCACCACGGTGGCGCCGGATTGCAGCGGGCCGCTCATGCTGCCCTGCATGCCCGTGACATGGAAGAAGGGCAGCACGGCGAGGTATACCGCGTCCTGCTGGATGCCGAACCACTGGTAGCCGGCCATCAGCGTGTGCATCACCGTGCGGTGGGTGTGCATGCAGCCCTTGGGGTGGCCGGTGGTGCCCGAGGTGTAGGGCATCACGCAGAGGTCGTCGGGGCCGACGTCGATGGGGCCGGGGCGTGCGTTCGCCGCCAGCATGTCGTTCCAGGGCGTGACGCCGGGTTCGGCCAGCGCCTGGCGCGGCGCCTTGACGAAATCCGGCACCTTCATCTCGGTCGGCGCCTTGAGGTAGTCCGAGTAGGTGGCGACCAGTATCTGCTGCAGGCCCTGGCCGTCGCCGGTGCCCAGCAGCGGGCGCATCTGAGGGTAGATGTCCTGCGCCACGATGGCCACCGTGGCGCCGGCATCCTTGACGTAGTGGCGCAGCTCGGTGGTCATGTTCATCGGGTTCACCGGGACCACCACGGCATTGGCGCGCAGGATGCCGTAGTAGGCGAGCACGAACTGCGGGCTGTTCTGCATGTAGAGCAGGACCCGGTCGCCCTTCGTCACGCCCTGGCTTTGCAGCCAGCCGGCGATGCGTTCCGCCTCATCCTTGAACTCGGAATAGCTGATCTGGGTATCGTAGAACACCAGGAAGGGCTTGGCCGGATAGCGCCGCGCCGAGACCTCGACGTTGTAAAACAGGTCTGTCTCGGGCACGGTCATGGTGCGCGGCAGGCCCTTGGGCCAGTGGGCGAAGTGGCGGCTAGACATGTCGTTTCCTTGCGCGATTACTTCCCCAGATACCGCCCCAGTTCCTGCTTGGCGATGGCGTTGCGATGCACTTCATCCGGGCCGTCGGCGAAGCGCAGCGTGCGTGCCTGGGCGTAGGCGGCGGCCAGCGGGAAGTCGTCGGAGACGCCGGCGCCGCCGTGGGCCTGCATGGCCCAGTCGATCACCTGCAGCGCCATGTTGGGCGCGGCGACCTTGATCATGGCGATTTCCTGCTTGGCCACCTTGTTGCCGGCGGTGTCCATCTTCCACGCGGCATTGAGCGTCAGGAAGCGCGCCTGGTCGATCATGATGCGCGCTTCGGCGATGCGCTCGCGCGTCACGCCCTGGTCGGCGATCGGCTTGTGGAAGGCGACGCGCTTGATCGCGCGCTTGCACATCAGTTCCAGCGCGCGCTCGGCCAGCCCGATCAGGCGCATGCAGTGGTGGATGCGGCCCGGGCCGAGGCGGCCCTGGGCGATCTCGAAGCCGCGGCCTTCGCCAAGCAGGATGTTGGAGACGGGCACGCGCACGTCCTTGAAATCGACTTCGCCGTGGCCGTGCGGCGCGTGGTCGTAGCCGAATACGCTGAGCGCACGAATGCGGGTCACGCCCGGGGTATCCATCGGCACCAGGATCATCGACTGCTGGTTGTGGCGGCTGGGATTGTCGGGATCGGTCTTGCCCATGAAGATGAGGATCTTGCAGCGCGGATCGGGCGCACCCGAGGTCCACCACTTGCGGCCGTTGATCACGTAGTGGTCGCCGTCACGCACGATGCGCGCCTCGATGTTGGTGGCATCGGACGAGGCGACGGCCGGTTCGGTCATGGCGAAGGCCGAGCGGATCTTGCCTTCGAGCAGCGGCATCAGCCACTCGTTGCGCTGGGCGTCGTTGCCGTAGCGCTCGATGGTTTCCATGTTGCCGGTGTCCGGCGCGTTGCAGTTGAAGGCTTCCGGCGCGATGTGCGAGCGGCCCATGATTTCGCACAGCGGCGCGTACTCGAGGTTGGTCAGCCCGGCGCCGCGTTCCGACTGCGGCAGGAACAGGTTCCACAGGCCGGCGGCGCGCGCCTTGTCCTTGAGCTGCTCCATGATCACGGTCGGCACCCAGGGGTTGCCCCTGGCGCGGTTGGCCTCGACCTCGGCATGGAAGGCATCCTCGTTCGGATAGATGTGCTGGTCCATGAAGGCATTGAGGCGCTTCTGCAGGTCCTTGACCTTGGGGGAGTAGTCGAAATCCATGGTGTGTCCTTGGTGGTTTGGTTCGTATCAGGTTAAAAAAGCTTTGATCCGCAGATTTCGCAGATTACGCAGATGGATCAATGAAGGCCGAGTATTCATCTGTGAAAATCTGCGTCATCTGCGGAAAGCAGGTTCAGTGATTGGCGAGCAGGCGTTCAACTTGGCGCCAGGCTTCTTCGGCGAGGGGCCGGGCGCGCTTGCCGGTTTCTATGGCTTCGGCGCTCGACGCATTGCCCTGCAGCGCGCGGGCCATGATGCCTTGCAGGATGCCGGCCAGGCGGAACATGTTGAAGGCCATGCAGAACTCCCAGTCGCGCGGCGGGATCGGTGCGCGGCCGGTACGCTGGCAATAGGCGGCGACGTATTCGGCTTCCGAAGGAATGCCCAGCGCCGCGAGGTCGTTGCCGGCCAGGCCGCGGAACTGCCCGGGCGAGAGGCGCCAGGTCATGCAGTGGTAGGCGAAGTCGGCCAGCGGGTGGCCCAGCGTCGACAGTTCCCAGTCGAGCACCGCCAGCATGCGCGGCTCGGTAGGGTGGAACACCGTGTTGTCCAGGCGGAAGTCGCCATGCACGATGCTGGTTTCGTCGCCGGCCGGGATGTTCTGCGGCAACCACTCGATCAGCTTGTCCATGGCCTCGATCTTCTCGGTTTCCGAGGCGCGGTACTGCTTGCTCCAGCGGTCGATCTGGCGCGCGAAGTAGCTGCCCGGCTTGCCGTAGTCGGCCAGCCCCACGGCCGTGTAGTCAACCTTGTGCAAGGCGGCGATGACGCGGTTCATCTCGTCGAAGATCGCCGCGCGCTCCACCGGGCTCATGCCGGGCAGGGAAGGATCCCACATGATGCGGCCGTCGACGCAGTCCATGATGTAGAACATGGTGCCGATGACGGTGTCGTCGGTACACAGCGCCCAGGTCTTAGCCACCGGCACGTCGGTAGCGGCCAGCGCCGAGATCACCTTGTACTCGCGGTCCACGGCGTGCGCGCTGGGCAGCAGCTTGCCCGGTGGTTTGCGGCGCATCACGTACTTGCGCCCACCGGCGCCGAGCATGAAGGTCGGGTTGGATTGGCCGCCCTTGAACTTCTCGACCTGCAGGTCGCCGGAAAAGCCCGCGACGTGGGCTTTCATCCACGCCGCGAGGCGGCCGGTGTCGAGGCCGTCCTTCTCGGTGATCGGGCGGGTGCCCGTGTGTGCGTTGCTCATTGTCAGACCAGCTTCACCAGTTGCTTGCCGAAGTTGCCGCCCTTCAACAGGCTGATGAAGGCGGTTGGAGCGGCGGCGAGGCCGTTGGCGACCGTCTCGCGGTACTTGAGCTTGCCGGTGGCGACCAGTCCGCCGAGTTCCTTGAGTGCCGGCGGCCAGCGGCTCATGTCGTCGGAGACGATGAAGCCCTGCATCCTGATGCGGTTGATCAGCACCGAGCCGATGTTCTGCATCGGGTAGGGGGCGGAGTTGTATTGCGCGATAAGGCCGCAGACAGCGATGCGGGCGAAGGGGTTCATGCGCCCGAGCAGGGTGTCGAAGATTTCGCCGCCGACGTTCTCGAACAGGCAGTCGATGCCCTTGGGCGTCGCGGTCTTGAGGTCGCCGCGCAGGTTGCCGGCCTTGTAATCGATGCAGGCGTCGAAGCCGAGTTCCTCGACCACGTAGCGGCATTTTTCAGCGCCGCCGGCGATGCCCACCGCGCGCGCGCCCTTCAGCTTGGCCAGTTGCCCGACCACGCTGCCGACGGCGCCCGAAGCGGCGGTGACCACCACGGTCTCGCCCTCCTTCGGCGCGCAGATGTCATTGAGTCCGACCCAGGCGGTGACGCCCGGCATGCCCACCGGGCCGAGGTAGGCCGAGAGCGGAATCACCGAGGCATCGACCTTCTGCAGCGCATTGCCGTCGGCGACGCCGTAGAGCTGCCAGCCCAGCGCGCCGACCACCTTGTCGCCGGGGGCGAATTTCGGATGGTTCGACTTCACCACCTCGCCGGCGCAGCCGCCGACCATGACCTCGCCGATCTCGACCGACTTGGCGTAGGACTTGGCGTCCGACATGCGGCCGCGCATGTAGGGATCGAGCGAGAGCCAGTGGTTCTTCACCAGGACCTGGTTGTCGCCGGGCTGCGGGATGTCGCTTTCCTCGAAGCGGAAGTTGCTTTCCTCGACCCAGGCCGCGGGGCGATTGGCGAGGACGATGCGCTGGTTCTTTTCCATGGTGTCTTCCTAGTTGATGCCGGGGCCGAAAGTCGGCGCCGGCGCTACGGCGATTCCGGGTTCATTCCTCGAGGCGGCGCAGCTTGAAGGTGCCGAGCGACTTGGCGATGAGTTCGCCGCTGGCATCATAGGCCTCGCCTTCGCAGAAGTAGAGCGAGCGGCCGCCGCGCAGCACCTTTCCTTCTGCAACGATACGGCCCTTGGCCGAGCGCAGGAAGTTGAGCGACATGTCGACCGTCATCACGCCTGCCGGATGCTTCTGCTGGCCGCGCGCCGCCACCGCCATGGCGACGTCGAGCATGGTCATGATGACGCCGCCGTGCGAAACCTCGAAGCTGTTGAGCAACTCCGGGCGCAAATCGAGCGAGATGCGCGAGCGCCCGCCCTCGGCCATCTCGGCCTTGACGCCGAGATGCTTGAGGAAGGGAACCGAGAGGCCGAAGAAGTCGGTGGCTTCGCTCATTGTGCCGAAACGGCTGCTTGGGTCGCCGGTGAATTCGAGCGCAGAAAGACACAAAAAAACCCCCGCGGGGGGAAGGGGGGAGGGGGGGGGGCCCCCCCCGCCCGGGGGCCTGTTCGCCCGCCGGGTGTGCTGGGACGAGTGCCTAGAAGCAGCTCGATCCGCCGTCGACGGCGATGGCCTGCCCGGTGATGTGGCGGCCGGCTTCGGAGGCGAGCAGCACGATCAGGCCCTTGAGGTCTTCGGGCCCGCCGACGCGGCGCAGCGCGGTGCCATTGATGATCTGGTCGCCGAGCTTTTCCATGATGCCGCTGGCCATCTTCGAGGGGAAGAAGCCGGGGCAGATGGCATTGACGTTGATGTTGTGCTTGCCCCATTCGGCGGCCAGGGTGCGCACGAAATTGACGTCGGCGCCCTTGCTGGTGTTGTAGGCGATGGTCTGCATGTCCGGCGGGTTGCCGCGCAGGCCGGCGATCGACGGCGGTGACGATGACGCGCCCGGATTTCTGCGGGATGAAGCAGCGCTTGCCCACCGCCTGCGTCAGGAAGAACATGCCATTGACGTTGAGGTTGATCACCTTCATCCAGGCTTCCGGCGGATAGTCCTCGGCCGGCGCGCCCCAGGTGGCGCCGGCGTTGTTCACCAGGATGTCGAGCTTGCCGAAGTGCTTGAGCACGGTATCCACCATGCCGGGAATCTGGTCGAACTTGGAGAGGTCGTTGACCACGGTCAGCACCTCGACGCCCTGCGCCTCCAGATGCGCTTTGGCTTCCGCCAGTTCGTCGGCCTTGCGCGCGGTGATGGCGACCTTCGCCCCCATCTCGCCCAGCGCCTCGGCCATCTGCAGGCCGAGGCCGCGCGAGCCGCCGGTGATCAGGGCGACCTTGCCGGTCAGATCGAGAAGTTGTTTAACGCGGGCCTTTGCTCAGCAAACCTCGAACAAACCGGCTGCGCCCTGGCCGCCGCCGATGCACATGGTGACGACCACGAGTTTCGCGCCGCGCCGCTTGCCTTCGATCAGCGCATGGCCGACCAGGCGGGCGCCGGAGACGCCGTAGGGATGGCCGACGGCGATCGCGCCGCCGTTGACGTTGAGGCGGTCCATCGGGATGCCCAGCGTGTCGGCGCTGTAGAGCACCTGCACGGCGAAGGCTTCGTTGAGTTCCCAGAGGTCGATGTCCTGCACCGTGAGGCCGGCCTTCTTCAGCAGCTTCGGCACGGCGAACACCGGGCCGATGCCCATTTCGTCGGGCTCGCAGCCGGCGACGGCGAAGCCGCGGAAGATGCCCAGCGGCGTCAGGCCCTTCTGCGCCGCAACCTTGGCGCTCATCACCACGGAGGCCGAGGAACCGTCGGAGAACTGGCTGGCGTTGCCGGCGGTGATGACGCCGCCGGGAATCGCCGAGCGGATCTTGGAGACGCCTTCGAGCGTGGTGTCGGCGCGGATGCCTTCGTCGGCGGCGATGGTGACTTCACGGGTGCCCAGCGCGCCGGTGGCCTTGTCGGCGACGCCCATGGTCACCGTCATCGGCACGATCTCGTCGTTGAACTTGCCGGCGGCCTGGGCGGCGGCGGCATTGAGCTGGCTGCGCACGCCGTACTCGTCCTGGCGGTCCTTGCCGAGCTTGTAGCGCTTGGCCACCTGTTCGGCGGTCTGCAGCATGTTCCAGTAGATCTCCGGCTTGGCCTTGAGCAGGGCCGGGTCGGCGATCATGTGGCGGTTGGCTTCCTGCTGCACGCAGGAAATGCTCTCGACGCCGCCGGCGACGAGGATGTCGCATTCGCCGGCGATGATGCGCTGCGCCGCCATGGCGATGGTCTGCAGGCCCGAGGAGCAGAAGCGATTGACCGTGGCGCCCGGCACGGTAACGGGCAGCCCGGCGGCCAGCGCGATCTGGCGCGCGATGTTGCTGCCGGTGGCGCCTTCCGGCGTGGCGCAGCCCATCAGGACATCCTCGACCTCGGCCGGGTCCAGCTTGGCGCGGGCCACGGCGTGCTTCACCGAATGCGCGCCGAGCGTGGCGCCATGGGTCATGTTGAAGGCGCCCTTCCAGGACTTGGCCAGTCCGGTGCGGGCGGTGGATACGATAACGGCATCAGTCATGTGATTCTCCAGGATTCGGTTCGTCGGGTTCAGGCCGACGCAAGGGGCTTGCCTTCGGCGACGCGCTTGGCGATCAGCGGCGCCGGTTCCCAGAAGGCGTCGCCGGAACTGGCGGCGAACTCCTTCATGGTCCGCGCCACGTTGTAGAGGCCCACCTCGTCGGCATAGAGCATCGGGCCGCCGCGGAACAGCGGGAAGCCGTAGCCGGTCAGGTAGATCATGTCGATGTCGGAGGCGCGGGCGGCGATGCCTTCCTCGAGGATGCGCGCGCCTTCATTGACCAGGGCGAAGATGCAGCGCTGGACGATTTCGGCGTCGCTGATCTTGCGCGGCGTGATGCCCAGTTCCTTGCGGTAGGCTTCCAGCATCTTGTCGACTTCGGGATCGGGGATGGCCTTGCGGTCGCCGGCCTTGTAGAGGTACCAGCCCTTGCCGGTCTTCTGCCCGTAGCGGCCCTGCTCGCAAAGCTTGTCGGCAAACTTGGCGTAGCGGATCGAGGGCTTCTCGACGTAGCGGCGCTTGCGGATCGCCCAGCCGATGTCGTTGCCGGCGAGGTCGCCCATGCGGAAGGGGCCCATGGCCATGCCCCACTTTTCCAGCGCCTTGTCCACCTGTGCCGGCGTCGCGCCTTCTTCCAGCAGGAAGCCGGCGACGCGGCCGTAATGTTCGATCATGCGGTTGCCGATGAAGCCGTCGCAGACGCCCGATACCACGGCGGTCTTCTTGATCTTCTTCGCCACCTGCATCACGGTGGCCATGACGTCCTTGGCCGTCGCCGCGCCGCGCACCACTTCCAGCAGCTTCATCACGTTGGCCGGGCTGAAGAAGTGCATGCCGACCACGTCCTGCGGGCGCTTGGTGAAATTGGCGATCTTGTTGACGTCCAGGGTCGAGGTGTTGGAGGCGAGGATCGCGCCGGGCTTGGCGATGGCGTCGAGTTGCTTGAACACGGCTTCCTTGACGCCGATTTCCTCGAACACGGCCTCGATGATCAGGTCGGCATCCTTGAAGTCGTCGTAGGACAGCGTGCCCTTGAGCAGGCCCATGCGCTGGTCCAGCTTTTCCTGGGTCAGCTTGCCCTTCTTCATGCTGTTCTCGTAGTTCTTGCGGATCGTGGCCATGCCCTTGTCGAGCGCTTCCTGCTTCATTTCCAGCATGGTGACGGGGATGCCGGCGTTGAGGAAGTTCATGGTGATGCCGCCGCCCATGGTGCCGGCGCCGATCACGCCGACGCTGGCGATCTTGCGCGTCGGGGTGTCGTCGGGCACGTCGGGGATCTTCGAGGCGGCGCGCTCGCCGGTGAAGGCGTGGCGCAGGGCCCGCGATTCGGGCGTGCCCATGAGTTCGAGGAAGTAGCTGCGCTCGATCTTCATGCCTTCGTCGAAGGGCTTGGTCACGGCGGTCTGCACCGCGTCGATGCACTTGAACGGGGCGGGGAAGGGGCCGGCCACGCCCTTGACCATGTTGCGCGAGAACTGGAAGTAGGCCTCCTGGTTCGGCATGTCGATCCGGATGTCGCGGATGCGCTTCAGCGGCCGCTTCTCGGCGACGACTTTGCTGGCGAAGGCCAAGGCGCCTGCCTTCAGGTCGCCGTCGATGAACTCGTCGAACAGCGGCGTGCCCTTGAACTTTTCGGAAGGCACCGGATTGCCCGACAGGATCAGGTTCAGCGCGGCTTCGACGCCGATGATGCGCGGCATGCGCTGCGTGCCGCCGGCGCCGGGCAGCAGGCCCAGCTTGATCTCCGGCAGGGCGATCGAGGCGCCGGCCACCGCGACGCGAAAGTGCGCGCCCAGTGCCAGTTCCAGGCCGCCACCCATGCAGACGCCGCCGACCGCGGCGACGACGGGCTTGGGGCAGGCCTCGACGATGCGGATCACGGTCAGCAGGTTGGGTTCGGCGTAGGACTTCGGCGAACCGAATTCGCGGATGTCGGCGCCGCCCGAGAAGGCGCGGTCGGAGCCGATCATGACCACGGCCGTGACCGCGGGGTCGGCCGCGGCCTGGTCGATGCCGGCGACGATGCCGCAGCGCAGGTCATAGCCGAGGCCATTGACCGGGGGATTGTCGAGTGTGATGACGGCGGTGTTGCCGATGACTTCGTACTTGGCGCTGCTCATGCTGGCCCCGGGTACGTGATCTCATAATTAGGGTGGCCTACCGAAGCCATGAGCGTTGGATAATCATACTTCCAGCCATTCCTTGCGGATGGCTTCGTTGGCCTTGAGGTCGGCCGGCGTGCCTTCGAAAACGATGCGGCCGTGGCCCATGAGGTAGAGGCGCTCGGAGATGTCCAGCGCGATGGCCAGCTTCTGTTCGATCAGCAGGATGGAGATGCCGCGCTTTCGCACTTCCTGCAGGAACTCGCCGACCAGTTCGACGATCTTCGGCGCCAGGCCTTCGGTGGGTTCGTCGATCATGACGAAATCCGGATCGCCCATCATGGTGCGGCACAGGGTCAGCATCTGCTGCTCGCCGCCGGAAAGCACGCCGCCGGGCGTGCCATCGCGTTCCTTGAGGCGCGGGAACAGCGCGTACATGTCGTCGATGCTCCAGCGCCCGACGGCGCGCGGGTCCTTGATGCCCAGCATCAGGTTCTGCCGTACCGTGAGATCGGGAAAGATGTCGCGGTTTTCCGGCACCAGGCCGATGCCCAGCCGCGCGATTTCGTAGGCCTTCATGCCGAGGATGTCGCGGCCCTTGAAGCGTACCGCGCCCTTGGCGACGACCTGGCCCATCACGGCCTTGGCGGTGGTCGAGCGGCCTACGCCGTTGCGACCGAGCAGGCAGACGATCTCGCCGGCATTGACGTGGAGGTTAACGCCGTGCAGGACGTGGCTCTTGCCGTAGTAGCCGTGGAGGTCGGCGATTTCCAGCATGGCTTGGGCGGATTCACTCATGGCTGACGGAGGTCCCCAGATAGGCTTCCTGCACCGCGGCGTTGCAGCGGATCGCGGCCGGCGCGTCGGTGGCGATGACCTGGCCGTAGACCAGCACCGAGATGCGGTCGGCCAGTCCGAACACCACGCCCATGTCGTGCTCGACCATGACCAGGGTCTTGCCCTCGGTGACGCGGCGGATCAGCGCCACGGCCTCCTCGGTTTCGGTGTTGCTCATGCCGGCGGTGGGCTCGTCGAGCAGGATCACGTCGGCGCCGCTGGCGATGGTGATGCCGATTTCCAGCGCGCGCTGTTCGGCATAGGAGAGGATGCCGGCCGGCGTGTCGCGCCGCTTGCCCAGGCCGATGTCCTCCATCACCGCCTCGGCCCGCTGGCGCGCATCGGTGAGCCCGGCCAGGCGCTGCCAGAACGAGTAGCGGTAGCCCAGCGACCACAGCACGGCGCAGCGCAGGTTCTCGAACACCGAGAGGTTGTGGAAGATGTTGGTGATCTGGAAGCTGCGCGAGAGGCCCTTGCGCGTGATCTCGAAGGGCTTGAGGCCGACCACGTTCTCACCCTTGAGTTCGATCGTGCCGGAACTGACCGGCAGGCGCGCGCTGATCAGGTGGAACAGCGTGGACTTGCCGGCGCCGTTGGGGCCGATGATGGCGTGGCGTTCGCCGCGATGGATGTCGAGGTCCACGCCGCGGATGATTTCGCTGGCGCCGAAGTTCTTCTTCAGACCCTTGATGCTGATGGCCGGCGCGCTCATGCCTTGTCTCCATGCAGCGTCGCCAGCGCGGAATTCCACGCCACGCCGGCGCGACGGCCGACCCAGCGTGTGAGGATGATGCCGGTGCCGGCCACCGCCAGCGCGGTCACCCACGGTGCTGGCGAGCCGAGCTTCAACTGCATTCCGAGCACCCTGGTCGCCGTGTCGCCAGCGCCGACTCCGTCACCGGCGAGCAGGGCGTAGGTCAGCTCGATGAGGCCGATCAGGCCGGCCAGCAGGATCAGGATCGGCAGGGTCATGGCCAGGTAGTGCGGCAGCATTCGGGCGAGCAGGCCGGCGCTCCAAAGGTTGCGCTGGACGGCGATCAGGCTGGCGATGCCGCCCGGCGCCTTTAGCACCATGAAGAGGAAGAACAGCCCGAAGTACAGCAGCCAGGCGTGCGTCATGCCACCAACCACGATCTGCATCACGGTGATCAGGATCGCGCCGATGATCGGGCCGTAGAAGAAGCCGATGCCGCCGACGAAGGTCATCAGCAGCACGACGCCCGAGGTGTGGGCGTTGAGCGTTTCGGCGGTGACGATCTCGTAGTTGAGCGCCGTGAGGCCACCGGCGGCGCCGGCGAACATGCCGGAGAGGATCACCATCAGCAGGCGCACGCGTTCGGTGTCGTAACCGACGAATTCGGCGCGCTCCGGGTTGTCGCGCACGGCATTGGCCATGCGCCCCAGCGGCGTCTGCGTCAGGGCGAACATGGCGACGGTGCCACGAAGGCCCACAGCACGATCAGGCCGTACATTTCTACCTGCGGCCCCCATGTCAAGCCGAGGAAGCTTTCCTTGCCGATCACCCGGTTGCCCGAAACGCCGCCCTCGCCGCCGAACACGACGGGGAACATCAGCGAGCAGGCGGCCACCAGTTCTCCGATGCCGAGCGTGATCATGGCGAAGGTGGTGCCGGCCTTGCGCGTGGTGACATAGCCCAGCAGCACGCCGCCCGCCAGCCCCGCACAGGCGCCCACGGCCGGCAGCAGCGCCACCACCAGCGGCCCGCCGTCCTTGCCGATGGCATTGAGCGTGTGCATCGTGGCGAAGGCACCGAGTCCGTAATACACCGCATGGCCGAAGGACAGCAGGCCGGTTTGTCCGAGCAGCATGTTGTAGGACAGCGAGAACACCACCATGATGCCCATCTGGCACAGCAGCGAGATCAGGAAGCCGCTTTTGAACACCAGCGGCAGGGCAAAGGCGAGCGCGAGGCAGCCACCCCAAAGCAGCAGTCGGCTGCGCGTGACAAGACGGCTGCTCATGACTCCCGTGCCCCCATCAGGCCGCGCGGGCGGAAGATCAGGATTGCCACCATCAGCAGGTAGGGCAGTACCGGCGCCATTTGCGTGATGGTCAGGCGCGCCACCTGCGAGCCTTCGGGCAGGGCGATGCCGATCAGGGCGAAGACGTCGGTGATCGAAATCGACAGTGCCACCGAGAAGGTCTGGATGCAGCCGATCAGCAATGAGGCGACAAAGGCCCCACCCAGAGAGCCGAGGCCGCCGACCACGACGATGACGAAAACGATGCTGCCCACCGCCGCCGCCATGCCCGGCTCGGTGACGAAGGCGTTGCCGCCGATGACGCCGGCCAGTCCGGCCAGGGCCGTGCCGCCGCCGAACACCAGCATGAAGATGCGCGGCACGTTGTGGCCCAGGGCCTCGACCATGTCCGGCTTGGTCAGCGCGGCCTGGATGATGAGGCCGATGCGGGTGCGTGTGAGCAGGGCATAGAGGGCGACCAGCATGCCGACCGAGACCAGCATCATGAAGCCCTTGTAGATCGGGAAGGAGGTGTCGAACAGGGTGAACAGGGTGCCGTCGAGTTCGGCCGGAATCCTGTAATCGACCGCCACCTTGCCCCAGATCAGGTGCACCACTTCCTCGACGACGAAGGCGAGGCCGAAGGTGAACAGCAGTTCGGCGACGTGGCCGAAGCGGTGCGCGCGGCGCAGGCCGTAGCGTTCGATCAGTGCGCCGACGGCGCCGACCAGCAGCGGCGCGACCAGCAGGCCGGGCCAGAAGCCGACCCAGGAACTGATCTGGTAGGCGAAGTAGGCACCCAGCATGTAGAAGCTGGCATGTGCGAAATTGAGGATGCCCATCATGCTGAAAATCAGCGTCAAACCGCTGGACAGCATGAACAGCAGCAGACCGTAGGTAATTCCGTTCAGCAGCGAGATGACGATGAATTCCATTGCATCCTCATGCCTGGTTCAAGACAAAGGCAATCCGGCTTCCGATGAGTCCGGGTTGATCGCCGGGGCGCAGCGAGCAGCTCAATCACCTCCCCCGCGAGGGGGAGGCAGGGAGGGCGGGCCGCAAATGGCCCTGCCGGGGGAACTGGCCTGCCCGGTTCAGGGGCGTTCCATGATGCAGGAAGTCGGCAGCTGCGAGTCGCGTTGCGAGATCGACGCTACCGTCTTCCAGCCGTAACCCGTGCCCTCGGAGTCGTGCTTGACCGACTTGCCATCGGCCTTGCTGAAGATCGAGATATACAGCGGCTGCATGGCCTGGTGGTCGCTCTTGCGCATCCAGACCTCGCCGGTATCCACCTTGAAGCGCATGTCTTCAAGCGCCAGCGCGACTGCCTTGGGATCGGTGGACTTCGCCGTATTCATCGCCTGGGCCACCATCTGCACCATGTTGTTGACCCGCATGTAGTAGAACCAGATGCCGGGATACTTCTTGTTGAAGTCGAGTGCGAACTTCTCGGTGTCCTTGGCCGGCACGTTCATGTGCCATTCGGTGAGTTGCAGCACCTGGTTCTCGCCGGCCGCGCCCATCGCCTGCGGCGTACCGAGGCCGCCCGCGTAGTAGGTGAAGAAGCGGGCCTTGAGGCCGGCATCCTTGGCCGCCTTGATCAGCAGCGAGAGGTCGTTGCCCCAGTTGCCGGTCATCACCGTGTCGGCGCCGGAGGCCTTGATCTTGGCGATGTAGGGGGCGAAATCCTTGACGCGGCCGATCGGATGCAGGTCCTCGCCGACGATCTTGATGTCCTTGCGCTTCTTGGCCAGCATCTCCTTGGTGTACTTCGCCACCTGATGGCCGTGGGCGTAGTCCTGGCCGATGATGAAGACCTTCTTGATGGTCTTGTCCTTCTCCATGTAGTTGCTGATCGCTTCCATCTTCATTTCGGTGTTGGCGTCGAAGCGGAAATGCCAGAAGCTGCATTTTTCGTTGGTCAGCGTCGGGTCGACCGCGGCATAGTTGAAGAACAGCACCGTCTTGTCGGGATTGCGCGCGTTCCACTTGTTAACGGCGTCGATCAGCGAATGGGCGGCACCCGAGCCGTTGCCCTGGGTGATGAAGCGAAAGCCCTGGTCGATCGCGGCCTTGAGCTGGATCTGGCTTTCCTGCGGGCTGCCCTTGTTGTCGAAGCCGACGAACTCGAGCTTCTGGCCCATGATGCCGCCCTTCTGGTTCACCAGGATTTCGGCGGCTTCCTTGAAGCCCTTGAGACCGGCCTCGCCGACATTGGCGAAGGGTCCGGAAAGCGGGTCGATGTAAGCGATCTTGACTTGGGCAAAGGCGCTGCCGCCGATCAGCATGACGCCCGCGGCAAGGGCGAGGCGGTGGAAAAACGGGCTCTTCATTGTTGTCTCCTCTTGATGTTGGCTCGGCAGCGCCAATGGGCCGCCGAATTATGTAGTTCTGCGTAGTGGAACATAGTTCTGTAATACACTCGAAATCATACTGATTGTACCGGGGGCTGTAAACGACTTTCTTGCGCGATGGGCGCCTTTTGTTTGGCCTGTTGCCGCCGAAAGCGGCATCCTGACGGGGTTTGTTGCAGTTCGAGTGGGCGCCGATCGCGGAATCGGAGACAGGCGGGAATGCTGCACTGCAAAACGAATGGTGGCGTGCGGCTTGGGCAAGAAGGAAAGTCGACAACAAATGTCGCTGCCGGGATAGTCCGAACGGGCCATTGAGGATGGTTGGGCGTCTCGGTATCATTTGATCAACTGAATAGTTGTATGGGTCCCTTCGGCGGGCTCTTGTGAAGGAAAAAAATGCACTCTGCCATCCGCCGCTTCAAGCAAACAACACTTGCACTTTCCCTGGTCCTGATGACCGCGCCGGCTTGGGCCGTTCCAACCCTGCAACTTGACATTGCAGGCGGGACCTACGATTTGGCGGACGAATCGATATTCGCCTCCTCGAACACTTTTTCGCTCTACGCTTACGGTCTGGCCAGGGTCCGCAAGCCTGTTGCTGGCGGACACTTTATTTCCTGGCGCTCGTGCTCAGGCGTCGCCCAGGCGGCAACTACGGTTCGTTCGTCGTGAACGGCAATCACGATCAACGCCACGTCCGACATGATCGCGGGGGCCACCGCCGTCGATTACGATCAAGCGACGACTGGGATTCTGGCGGCCTGTCCAGCCAAGGCACGTTTCTCCCGCCTATTTCAACGAAATCGGCTTCCATTTCAGTGCCGCCAACCAGTCGGGGTTTACAACACCAGGATGACGCCGGTTCAGGGCCCACAGCTAGGGACCGCGATGTACTACAAGAGCTTCGATTTTGACATCCGCGGCCTTGCCCCGGTCTCGGTGCATTTCGACCTCTACAACGAGAAATTATAACAGGTGCAAGGCACATGGGCACTGATATCGATGTCGACGAATTTGCGCCCTTCTCCCACGACGCCGAGGCCCATGTCATGACCCCGGTCCCGGAACCCGAGACCTACGCCATGCTGCTCGCCGGTCTCGGCCTGATGGGACTGGTGGCGCGTCGCCGCAAGAACCGCCCGTTCTGACCCGATTCGTCGATCAAAGGAAAACGGAGCCTCGGGTCGCCGTTTTTCATTGCGAGCTGTTTGCTCGACCGCAATCCTATTTCGAATGACAGGTCAGGCAAACCGCGCTGCCGGAATTCGGCTTGCGCAGGAAGGTGGCGTTGAATACCGTGCCGACCGAGGCGACGCCGTGGGGATCATGGCAGGAGCCGCACTCGACGGAGGGACCGCCGCCGTAGTCGTAGAGGCGGATTTCGCCCTTTTCCATCCGTCCATTGCCATTTTCGTCGAAGAACTTTGCTCCGGTAACGGAGCCGCCGGGCGTCTTCCAGTCCGTACCGTTGCCGTTTGCCGCTGGAAACCTGACCCCGACCGGATGGTCGTCGCGCAGGTCGGTACCGATGGCGGCGATGGTGAAATCGGCGGCGCCGACCTTGTAGATAGGGGTCTGACCCGGAGAGTGGCAGCCGAGGCATTCCGCCTCGTTGAGGCCCAGGTGCGCGAAGGGGCCCAAACCGCTGGGATTGCTCCAGGTACTCAGGAAACCCGGGTTCGGCGTCGCGTTGTAGCGTCCGGCCCCGGGCATGTTCATGACGGCATCCACGGCCTGCTGTCCGTCATGGCAGGAAAGGCATATCAGGGAGGCGGACCCGGGCTGGGATGGCGTTTGCGTCAGGCTGTTGGAACTGTAGACGGTGTAGGTCGTGCTGGGGATGCTGCGGTTCCACAGGGGCGCCGCGACGCTCGCGTTCGATCCGTGCGGCGTGTGGCAATAGACGCAGACTTGCCCGTAATCGTTGCGGTAGGTATCCATGATGACGCCGGCCGGTCCGCCGGTAGCCTGCCGTTGCGTCAGGTTGTGGCGGGTATTGCGGATGGTGGTCTGGTTGGAAAACGCCGACGGCAGGTCACCGTCCGCCAGGCAATCGCCAGCCTGCAGCAGGAGCCCGAGGAGGCACCCGAACCGCCGCGACGTTTTGCCGCGCAGTGATGGACGGCGGTCGGATCGCGGGCTTCCGGCAGTGTGATGGGTGGGTGCGGACATGGTGATCATGGTTAATTGTTGGAGTTTGGTTAGCGTGCTGCCGTGATCTCTGCGGCCACACGCCGCCGTTGTTCGGTGCCGCCCAGCCAGCGATACACCTCGATCTTCTTGAAATAGTGGTCGAGGACGTACAGGCGCCGGGTTTCATCGATCGCAATGCCGGCCAGCAGCGCAAAATTTCCCGGCCCCGGTTCGCGGTCGAGCCTTCCCAGCGGCATCAGCAATGCTCCCGTGGGGCTGAAGATCTGAACATTGTTGAAGCCGCCGTCGGCGACATACACGTTGCCATCCGGGTCCAGCGCGATGGCACGCGGCCTCGAAAAACTGCCGAAGGCGGTGCCCAGGCTACCGAACTGAAGTTTGAACTTGCCGCGGGAATCGAATGCCTGCACCCGGAAATTTCCCGAATCGACCACGTACAAGGTCCCGTCGGTCGCCACCGCCGCCGCCAGCGGAATGTTGAATTGCCCCACGGCGCTGCCGCGCGGGCCGAGTCGGAAGCGCTCACGCCCGTCGGGCGCCAGCGCGACCACCTTGTGGTCGTCCTGGTCGACATTGCCGCGATCGACCACATACACCGTGGAACCGTCGGCCGTCACTGCCACGCCGACCGGGTTCGCGAATCGGGTACCGAGGTCGATCGAGCCGATGAACAGGCCAATGGCATCGAACACCATGACCTTGTGCAACAGGGAATCGAGGACATACACCTTGCCGCCGCCGTCGATGGCCAGGGCCTGCGGCCGCTTCAGGTCGTTCGGCTCGCGCAGACCGAAGCGAAACAACTTCCTGCGTGAGGCGTCGAACACGGTGATCGCCTTCACCGCGGGCTCGGCGACATAGGTTCGCCCATCGCGGCTGGCGATCGCCGTCGGCTTGTTGATCACCGGCGCATCGTTCGCCGCGGGCCTGCCTTGCAGGGCGCGTTGCCAGCGATCGGATTCAGATTCCGGCGCGATGTCGACGGCCGATTGCAGGACGGTTTCGAACTCGAAGCGCGGCTGGTCCGGCGGCGCCGGCCAGAGCAGTCGTTGCGGCGCCGCTGACTTCTGTGTCTTGGTAGCAACGGGCGCGCAGGCGCCTAGCGCTCCGATGAGGGCAAGGGCGAGCAGCGATACGCCAATGGCGGCGATTTTACGTACGAAACTTGCTGCCTCCCCAAGGCCTTGCATGTATCCATCCCCCATGATGGGCCGGCTTCGCCCATGCCATCTGGCCCCCGATTCGAGACAGCCGAAAGCACTCTTGTTATTGGTGGCCGACTTTACGCGAAGCTCATATGCCAGGCAATGGCATCTGGATGTCCGGCTGCCGCGCCCTGCGATTCCGGCGCGGTCCCGCCATCAAAAGGCTCGTGTTTTAGTCGGGCTCGGCAACCGCTGCCGGCGTGACAGGGCGGGACGCGCCCGCCAGCATCGCGGCGCGACTGTCCGGCGTCTCCAGGCTGACGCGGCCCAGCTTGCCGCCGCGGTAGTCGGTCAGCAGCACCATCGCGGCCTTTTCCAGGTCGAGTTCGCCGCCGCGGCGGCCCTTGACGATGCAGCCGCGCTTTCTGGCGACGGCTTCCAGCACGCCGATGCCGTCCATGCCGGTCGTGGCGAACCCGTAGCGCGCGCCGACTGCGGCGGGGTAGCGTTGCAGCAGCAGGTCGGCGAGGAAGATAGCGACTTCCGAATCGATCACGGCATTGCGGCCGATGGCGTGGCTGGCGGCCAGCATGAAGCCGTCGCTGTCGTGGGTGATCTTCGGCCACATCAGGCCGGGCGTGTCGGTGATGCTCATGGTGGGCCCGAGGTCGATGCACATCTGCGACTTGGTCACCGCAGGTTCGTCGCCGACGGCGGCGACGCGGCGCTTGAGCAGCGCGTTCATCAGCGTCGACTTGCCGACGTTGGGGATGCCCATGATCAGCATGCGCAGGGGCTTGACACCGTCATTGCGATGCGGCGCGAGACCTTTGCACAGGCTGGGCACGCGCGCCGCTTCGCCGGGGCTCTTGCTCGAAATCGCCACCGCCTTGACGCCGGGCTGGCTGTTGTAATGGTCGAGCCAGGCCTGGGTCGCGATCGGGTCGGCGAGGTCGGACTTGTTGAGCAGCTTGAGGCAGGGACGCTGGCGGTGCAGGCGCAGCTCGCGGATCATCGGATTGCTGCTGGCTTCGGGCAGGCGCGCGTCGCAGACCTCGATCACCACGTCGGTCAGCGCCATGGTCTCGGCCGCCTTGCGCCGAGCCGAGGTCATGTGGCCGGGGAACCACTGGATGGTCACTGGACTGCCTTCCCGCCGTCCACGGCGTTCGGCGCCGCGATGCCGATGCGTTGCTCGCCGATGCGCACCGTCTGCCCGGCGCGCAGCTTGCGCCGGATGCGCGTTTCCACCGCACCATCGACCAGCACCGTGCCGCTGGCGATCATGGCCTTGGCCGCGCCGCCGGAAGGGGCCAGCGCGAGCAGTTTGAGGAGGACGTTGAGTTCGATGAACTCGCCCTGGAGCTGGAAGCGTTGCATGGTCGGGAATGGGCGGGGAAGCCGGGATTATAGTCGCCGGGGTTTTCGCCACGTCCGCCGCCACACCGGGCAAGGGTAGAAAAGTCGGCGCTGGTGACACGGCGCGGACGTCCGCCACACGGCTTCAGCCCCGCTTCGGCCGCCGCGCAATGAAACGGTCGAGCTGGTTGGCGAAATTCTGCCGGTCGGCGTGGTTGAAGGCGGGCGGGCCGCCGGTGTTCACGCCACTGCTGCGCAGGGTGTCCATGAAGTTGCGCATGTCCAGCAACTGGCGAATGTTCTCCGCGCTGTACAGCTCGCCGCGCGGATTGATGGCGAATGCCTGCTTCTCGATCACCAGTGCCGCCAGCGGAATGTCGGCGGTGATCACCAGGTCGCCGGCCACCGCCTGCTCGACGATGTAGCTGTCGGCCACGTCGAAGCCCTTGGGCACCTGAACCGCGCGGATGTGCGGCGAGGGCGGCACGCGCAGCATCTGGTTGGCGACGAGGACGACCGCCAGCGCATGGCGCGTGGCGGCGCGGAACAGGATTTCCTTGATCACGCCGGGGCAGGCGTCGGCATCGACCCAGATCTGCATAATGCGGGTTTTGGTTTTGGGAACCCCAATTATGTCCCCTGGCGATAGCGGCGCCTTCACGCCGCCCAACGATGGACTGGCCGCGCTGGTCGATCCCGAGGTGCAGCGCCTGGCTGCACGCATGGCGCAGGACGCCTTCACGCGCATCTTTCGCCTGAGCATGGAAGGCGACGAAGCCGCGCTGCAGGCGGCGCTGTTGGAGTTGGGCGCACGCGCCGGCAACTGGGCGCGCGCCGCGGACGGCGACGAAGCGCGGGCGCTGCGCCTGGCCCTGCTGGTCGGCGGCATCGACCAGTGGGGGCTGGCCTACACGCAGGCCTTCGAGCTTGCCGCGCTGCCTGCCGTCAGCGTCCTGCTCGGCGGCCTGCGCAACGGGCTCGACGCGGCGGCCGACGCCCGCTTCCAGCGCATGTACGCAGCCATCGAGCAGGCCGAGGGCGACGCCGTCGATTTCAAGATGGAATTGCGGCGCAACATCCACCTGGCGCTGTGGCACGCCATGATCGCCTGCGACGACGCCGACGAAGCGGCCCCCATCCTCGCCGCGCTGGGCGGCATGCTGGTGGTGCTGGTGCAGCGCATGCCGCTCTTGGGCTGGCGCCTGGCGGCGGACACCCTGGCGCACATCCAGTTGCGCTGCCTGAGCGATGCGGCGGCGAGCACGGAACAGGCGCGGGAAACCAACGCGGCGCTGTTCACCGCCCTGCGCCAGAACCTGCCGCGCGAAATTTCGGAGCCGATGTTCGCCCACGCCAACCAGGCCGTGATCGCCTGGCAGCGCGCGCGGCGCGCGCACTGAGCGCGAGGCTTCAGGCTGCGGCCGACGCCCCCTGCGCGGTCGCCGCGGCATACACCAGTTGCGCCGCCACGGCGTCCTCCACGGCCTGGCCCAGGGCCTTGAAGATCACCGTAACGCCATCGGGGACCTGAACCGTGCCGGCGAGCACTTCGCCGATCTCGCACTGCACGGTCGCGCCGGAGAGGATCACGTCGCCCGATTCGGTTTCGGCCGCGCGGCGATGGTCGGCGATCACGTAGTTGTGCATCGCCTCGTCATCGAGTTCGCGCCAGGTGGGGCGCGGCGCGCCCACCGCGTGCACCAGCGCGCCGGGCTTGAGCCAGCGGCCCAGCAGCACCGGGGTGCTGGCATTGGTGACGGTGACCACGAGGTCGGCGTCGCGCACCGCGGATTCCGCGTCGGCGCAGGCGACGCCGCCGACTTCGGCGGCGCAGCGTTCGGCGTGGGCGCGGGTCGGGCTCCAGAGGCGTATGTCGGCCAGCGGTACGACGGCGGCCAGCGCCAGCGCATGGCTGCGCGCCAGCGCGCCGGAACCGAGGATGGCCAGGCGCTTCGGACTGCCGTCACGCAAGGCGCGCGTCGCGACGGCCGACACGGCGGCGGTGCGCAGTTCGGTCAGCCAGGTCGCATCCATCACCGCCAGCGGCACGCCGGTCGCGGGATCGAGCAGCAGCAAGGTGGCAATCATGGTCGGCAGGCCGCGCGCGGGGTTGCCCGGCATCTGGGTGATCAGCTTGGTCGCCAGGGCACCCGCGGTGCGCGCCGGCTTGACGAAGAGCAGGCTGCCCGGCTCGGCAAGTTCCAGCACGGTGCGCATGGGCTGCACCACGCGCCCGGCGGAAAGGTCCATCAGGGCCTGCGCGATGGCCGGCAGCAGGGCATCGAGCGAAAGGTGGCGGCGCACGGCGGCGTCGTCCAACAGCAGGGGGGGATTGATCATGGCGGCGACAGGGGGAAAACGGAGCGTAATCCTATCGCGTCGCGGCGCGATGCATTAGGATGCGCGTATTGTTACCTTTTGCCGGAGATCGAAATGAAGAAGCTGTCGCTGCAACTCAATGCGGAACTGGAAATCCCCGATGACTGGGAGCTGGTCGAGCATTCCTCCGGCATTTTCGTGCTCAAGGTCGGGGATCGTTTCGTCGATTTCGACATCACGCCGCTGGTCACCGCCTCGACCGCGCCCGACGCCACCTGGAGCGACGAGGACGAGCAATTCACCGAGGAAATCCTCGATATGGTGACCGGGCTCGATTCGCAGATGGAAATCAGCTACCTGCAGTAGGCGGACAAGCGGCAATTTCGGGAGCAATGCCATGCGTTATGCGCTACCCCTGTTGTGCATCCTGATGTCGCTCCCGGCGCAGGCCGCCGGTGACCCCAAACTGGGCAAACCGCTGCACGCCAAGCAATGCGTGGCCTGCCACGTCAAGCTGCTGGGCGGCGACGGTTCTGCGATGTATACCCGCAAGCCGCGCCTGATCAACGACGCGCGGGCGCTGACTCAACGAGTTGCGGCCTGTAGCGCGCAGACCAACGCCGGCTGGTTTCCCGAAGAAGAGGCCCATGTTGCGGCCTGGCTGAACCAGACCTATTACAAGTTCAAGTAGCGGTCTGCGCCGATGGCGGTCGACGCCGCTG